>CANMRT010000001.1 GCA_947500415.1 uncultured Roseicyclus sp. | reverse complement strand
TGGCGCGGTTGACGGGGCTCGAACCCGCGACCCCCGGCGTGACAGGCCGGTACTCTAACCAACTGAGCTACAACCGCTCACCCTTTGCACCGGGGCGTCCCGGCGTGAGGGGCGGTTTACGCACCCCCGCCTGCCCCGTCAAGCGGTCCATCGCGCGGATTTGCGGCTTTTCAAACGGGCCGCGGCGCGCGCGCCATGGTCAGCCCCGCCGGATGGGCCGTTCTGCCGCCGGACCCACGCCCGAACGCCGCCGCTCACGGGCAAAAACGTAAAGGCCGGCGCCCGCGATAAGTCCGGTGCCAACCAGCATCACCCAGGTGGGACGCTCCGCAAAAATGATCCATCCCAGGACAATCGCCATCGGCAGGGCCGCATATTCGTAGGACGCCACGGTCGCGGCATTCCCCAGCCGGTATGCCTGGCTCAAACAATAGCCGATCATGCCCGACATCAGGCCCAGAACGGCGAACTTCCAATAGTCTTCTGAGGCGGGCCAGATCCAGGCGCGCAGCAGGAAGATAAGGCTTTCGTCTTCCACCCGTTCCGCCATGCGGCCATCGCCTACCGTGATCCAGAACCCGACGGACACAACGATGAATGCGAATTGGATGTATATCGCCATGGCCGAGGCCGCCGACTTTGCCCCCAGTTTGCGGGTCATCACCTGCATACCCGCATAACAGGCGGCCGCTGCCACCGGCAAAAGAAGCGCCCCGCGTGGCACGTCCCCAAAGTCGGACGCAGGCACCATGATCACACCCACACCCACAAACCCGACCAGCAATGCGGTCAGCCTGTGAACCCCAACCTTTTCGCCCAAAACGGGGATCGCAAGCAGCGTGATGAACAAGGGCGCCACAAAAAACAGCGCTGTCGCCACGCCAAGGGGCATGACCGCCAGGGCCGCAAAGAAGGTCATATTGGCGACGACGATCAGAAGGGCGCGGATCAGGTGCAGGCCCGGTTGGTCGGTTTTGAGCAACCGAATCCCGCCCTCACTCGCCAATATCACCGCAGTGAAACACGCCCCGATAATGGAGCGTATGAACACCATCTGATGCAACGGGTAGCCACCCGACAGGAGTTTGATGAGCGTGTCGTTGACCGAAATGCAGGCCATCCCGATCAGGATCAGTACGACCGCGCGTGTTGGGGTGCCCGCGCTCATACATCGGCCCCGCTGAGGCGGTCGGCGAGCCAGACCGTATCCTCCCAACGGACGGTCACGGCAGGGACTGGCACGCCCATCACGGTGTCGGGGAACTCCGCGCTTTCCACGCCGCCCCAGGCCTTGTAAATCGCGCGGGCGGCGGAGTTGGCACTCAGCACCTCTAACGTCAGCGCGCCGGGGATCGCGAGGACCGCGACCGAAGACATCAACGCCCGCCCGACGCCCTTGGCGCGTGCAACGGGGGCAACGTGCAGATTGTCGAGAAAGGCACAGCCATCGGGCCCCTCATCCAGCATTGCCGCAAAGCCCAATAGTACCCCCGCCCCATCCCGCGCGACCAAACAGCGGCGGTCCCGCAGCGCGCCGTCATGCCAAGTGGCAGCCATGTAGTCGCTTAGCTGCGTGCCGAGCGCGTATTCAGGCAGGATGCCCGCGTAGTCGCGTTGCCAATTGGATTCGTGCAACTGCGCGATCTCGGGCAGATCAAGCCGAGTGGCAGGCCGAATATGCATGGCGCGAGACGTAGACATGAGGCGACGGTGAACCCGGCCCGGGCCAAGCGCAAGGGGCCTGTTACAACCCGCGATGGGTGCGGATCAAACCCTCCACCAATGCAAGCTCGGCAAGGATGTCTTCCAGAATGTAGGCTGGGAAATCCGCCTGCGCGAAGGGGCCGGTTTCTGGGTCGCCAGTCTCGATAACGATGGTCATGTCTTGGGGCGACTCAACTTGGGTGAAATAGAGGTCAAGCATCGCGCCCGGCTCAACCGTTCGGAACACATCTGGCGCGGGCACGTAACGCAATAGATGTGTGGTGTTGTCCGTGGTCAGGATCACACCTGCACGCAGCTCTCCGGGGACAGTATCTGGCAGAACGGGAGCAAGGGTGGAGCCAGCGAGGATGCTGTTCTCGCCTGCCCCAACTTCGAAATTCAGCCAGGAGAGCGAGCCTTCGATGTCGTATTCCAGATCAAACACCACGCCGAGGCCGACTGAGATGTCGATGCGGCACCAGAACCCGCCGGGGTTTTGATCCGGCGGCAGGTCGTCGCGTATCGGGCCGCAGGCGGTCAGGGACAGACCGGCGCCGTCACCGTCCGTGCGCAGGATTTGAATGGTGTCCGGGAAGTATTGGACGAAGGCCGCGTTCGGGCTGTCGGGGATCGCCTCGGACACTTGAATGACCGGGCCGTAGACCTCGCTTGGCACCAGCGTGCAGATCAGATCGCTGCCGATCTGTCCCGGTTCGACGAAGTAGCCCGGCAACGTGGTGGCCCTGGCATCCGGGGGCAGATCATCGGCGATGTAGTTCTCGGCGCAGTCACTTGGCGAGAAGGCCGCGAGCGGTGCTGCGAGGCCCAGGATCAAGCCATAAGCGAGAAGAAAGCGGTGGAAAATCAAGGCAGCCCCTGGCGGTTGACCGTTCAGACGCTCCTGACCTTAGGGATGATCCCCGCGCCTGTCACCTGCCCGGCAGAGGGATATGTTCGCCATTGTCGGTGGGCGGCAGTTGGAAGCGGCCATGTTGCCAATCGCCCTGACGCCAGGCCTCTTTCGCCTCTTCAATGCGCTCTTTGGAGGAGGCCACGAAGTTCCACCAGATGTGGCGCGGCCCTTCCAGCGTTTCGCCGCCCAGGATCATCACGCGCGCGCCCTGCGGACCGGCCTTCATCGAGACGCGGTCGCCAGGGCGGAAGACCATCATCTGCCCTTTCTCAAACGTCTGCCCCGCAATGGTGACGTCGCCGTCGAGCACATAGGCGCCGCGGTCTTCATGGTCGTCTGGCATGGGCAGTTGCGCGCCGGGTTGCAGCAGCGCGTCGGCGTAGAACATCTCGGACGGGGTCGCGACAGGGGCGGCCTCCCCATAGGCGGTGCCGAGGATCAGGCGGACTTCTTTGCCCTCGCCTTCTAGGAACGGCAGCTCGGTCTTGGCGGCATGCACGAAATCGGGCGCGCCGTCTTCCGCATCCTTGGGCAGCGCGATCCACGTCTGGATGCCGGACAGGCGATATGGCTGCTTCAACATTTCGCCATCAATCCGCTCGGAATGGGTGATGCCATGGCCCGCCGTCATGAGGTTTACGGCGCCGGGTTCGATCCATTGATCGGTCCCAAGGCTGTCGCGGTGATGAAACTTGCCCTCATAAAGATAAGTGACGGTGGACAGCCCGATGTGCGGGTGTGGGCGGATGTCGACGCCCTGACCGGTGATGAACTCCGCCGGGCCCATTTGGTCGAAGAAGATGAAGGGGCCGACCATCTGACGTTTGGGCGCAGGAAGCGCGCGGCGCACCTCGAAATCACCAAGGTCGCGGGCGCGCGGCACGATCACCGTCTCAATAGCGTCTACATCGTCGCCGGTGGGGCAATCGGGGTCGAGGGCGGGGTTCCAGCTCATGATGACACTCCTTTTGGTCTGCCCTTTGAGATAGTCCCGCCGCCTGCCCCGCGCCAATTCGTGGAATTCGAACCACTTCTGTGCGCTGACGCTCAGATCGCCTTCATACCGAAGCTTTCTGTGCCCTGAACGGGTTGTCGTTTGTCAGCAAGTTGGATGCCCGTGATGATCCGGACGATAAGCCAGATGACCCAAGCCAGAAGGATAGCGAACCCGACCAGGACAAAGGCAAGGATGAAGCCCACCACAGACCATAACAGGCCCCACCAGAAGGTTCGGATCTGAAAGGTCAGATGCGTGTCCAGAACCGGATCCTTGCCACGTTCGACGTAGGCGTAGATTACGCCCGCAAGTGCTGCGAACGGCACAAAGATGCCTGCACCAAAAAGAACGTAGATGATGATTGCAGGTTGCAGCGGGTTGCCTTGGCCGGGCGGGTAAATGGGGGCTGGGTTCTGGTCGGACATGTGCGCGCGATTCCGGGTTGGGAGTGGTTGGTGCGAGTGTGGGCGCTACCGGTGGGGTGGTCAACGCGTGCTTGATGATCTGCGGGATGGTCTTCGCGGACACTTCCTGCGGCAGGGCCGCTGCAAGGCGTCCACTTCTGCCAATGGTATGGAGTGGGTTGGTGGGTCGTGAGAGGCTCGAACTCCCGAGCCAGAGTACCGCTGAAAGCGGTGCGCGCCGGTCGGGCTGACAGAGGAACTCGGGTCTGGCCAAGAATTGCTACGCTTGTTGTGGGTTAGGGAGGCCTACGCGGACATTGCCTGCGGCAAGATCCGCTGTCAGGCCCCAAGCTTTTTGCTTCGCAAAAGAGCTTGGTTGGTGGGTCGTGAGAGGCTCGAACTCCCGACATCTTCGGTGTAAACGAAGCGCTCTACCAACTGAGCTAACGACCCGATCCGAAGCGGGCCATAGCAAATCCCCTGCCCGTCCGGCAAGCGGTTACTCACTCAAAATTCGTGCTTTTCCATTTTCAATGATGTGGACCACGCCTTGCCCGCCCGGAAGGCTGCCCAAATCCTCAGGCGCAAGGCCCAGTGCAAGGCATCGAAGCAGCCGCGATGTGACGCCGTGCGTGACCAGAACCGTGGGTCTGCGCAGGTCGTTTAAAACGCCTGCACACCGCGCCGTCATCTCCTCAAGGCTTTCGCCGTTGGGGGCTTGAAACTTCCATAGGTGACGGTCTTCGTCCGGCTGCACGAACGCATGTTCCGCCGCGATGTCTTGCGGTGTGCGACCGACCCAATCGCCAACGTTCACCTCGCGCAGGCGCGTGTCTTCCATCGCGTGGCTTGCCAAGTCACCCAAGGCAATGCGCGCCGTTTCAATTGCACGACCCGAAGGGCTGAAACGGATGTCGACCCCATCCGGCAAAGCGCCACGCAACAAGCGCCCCTGCGCCTCGGCTTGGGTACGGCCCTTTGGCGTCAGCGGCGAATCCAGCCAGCCCTGCATCCGGTCCGCCAGGTTCCAATCCGTCTCGCCATGGCGCAGCACGTAAATCGGGGGAAGGTCACGCCTCTGCATCATCAGCTTTCCGTTCCATTTCGTCCCGCTCCTCAGGTCCGCCAACCCAATACCTTGGCCCTGCCCCGCGCCCGGCCATGCGGTCGTCTTTATTATAGAGCGGGCAGTGGTCCATCGACAGGCAGCCGCAGCCAATGCAGGCCCCCATTTGGGAACGCAGCTGTTGCAACGTCTCGATCTGTTGGTCGAGCCGATCGGCCCAAACCTCCGCCGCCTGGCGCCAATCCTCTGCCTTGATGCGTCCGTCCGGTAAGCCGTCGAGCATCACCTTGATCTCGGACAGCGGTACGCCCACGGCCTGCGCGGTTCGGATGATCGCGACACGCCGCAGCTCTCGCCGGTCATACCGGCGGTGGTTCGCGCTTGTGCGCCAGGATGAGATCAGCCCCTCCGCCTCATAGTAATGCAGGGTCGAGACGGCGACGCCGGCACGGTCGGCCATCTGACCGACGCTTAGGTCTTTTGCGATACGCGAGGACATTAGGGCTTTACCTTAAGTGAACTTGAGGTTGTAGCGTTATGAAATCAAAACGATTCGCCAAGAGGAAATCCCATGTCAGATGAAATTCTTGTCCGCCGGCCTCACGCACGCCCCGCCCGGATCACTTTTGCTCGCCTGTGGCGCTCATGGTGGTTGCGCGCAACGAAGGCGCAGCAACGCCAACGGTTAACGCGCGTTCTATCGGACCCGCATCTGGCCCGCGATTTGGGCTTGCCGGTCACGGAACGTCCGATCATCAGAACCGATTTGTGGTGAAGGAGACCATCAATGACCGAGATCTTGAACCGCCTTTTGGCCTTCACGCGTCACGGCGCGCGCTCAACTGCCAATCTCTGCACCACTTGCATCGATGCGGCCTTGAGAGAGGAGTTGAGCAGCCTGTCCCATGCCGCTGATGTCGAGCGGTTGATGAAGGGGCGAAAGTGAAAGCTGCGCGCGTCGGTTGGGCTCTCGGGACGGCCTACGCGGACGTTGCCTGCGAAAAGATCCGCTGCCAGGCCCTTAACTTAAGCTATGCAAAAGGTCAGTTGGTGGGTGATGAGAGATTTGAACTCCCGACATCTTCGATGTGAACGAAGCGCTCTACCACTGAGCTAATCACCCGCCGTGGGGCGGGATTTAGCCCTCTTCGTCGGCCTTCGCAAGGGGGGCGACATCACCAGCTGTCGGGTCCGCCTGCGCGCGTTTCAGTTTCATGGTCAGCATCTGGCCGTTGGGCTTGTCGAGGCGCTTTTTGACCATCAGCTTGCCAAGCGGCGGCACGATGACCTCTTCATTTGCATCAAGTGCTTTGCCGATTTCATCCAGCACGACGTCGAACACCATCTTCGCTTCGGACCGCTTCAACGACACTCGATCGGCAACCGCCTGGATCAGGTCGGGGCGGCGCAACGCTTCGGCATTTGCATCCGATGCGCCCGTGGGCTCCGGCGTCGGCGCGGGCGTGGACACCGGCTCAATCGGTGTGCTCGCCGCACGGGTCGTGCCACTGGCGTTGGTGGTCGTGGATTTCCGACGCCCCGCAGAGGTCGCTTTGGCTGTCGTAGACTTCGCCTTGGATGTGGTTTTCGTCGCCATCTCGATTTGCCCTTTTCCCGACGTGCCTCAATGCGGCCGCCGATTGTTTCCATTTCGAAAACAACCTACCCCATCGGGGGCCATTGGGCTAGTGCGCTGAAAAAATGCGGTTAACCAGCGGCTTCTACGAGTCGCAGGCGGCGCCGATCCCAGCGAGGCCAGCCGATCAGTTCCGACACGGTCACAAAGCGAAAACCGCGCCCGGTCACGCCATCCAATGCCGCGGGCATGGCACGAACTGTGGCCGTATGGATGTCGTGGGCCAGAATCACGCCGCCGGGATGCGACCCGTTCACCACGCGTTGCGATACCACGGACGATCCGGGGCGCTGCCAATCCAGCGTATCTACCGACCACAACACTGTCGGCATGGCGCGTGCTTGGTGCAGCATCAGGCGCTGGCGATCATAAAGGTTCCCATAGGGCGGACGCATCGTGACGGGCGGACGGCCCACAGCCTCGTAAACCGCGCGGTTGGTACAATCGATCTGGTTCAGGACCGAGCCATCGGAATGGCCGTGGAGGCTGGGATGCGACCAGGTGTGATTGCCGATTTCATGCCCTTCCTCGACCATGCGCTGCAGGATCTGGGGATAGCGCGCGGCATTGCGTCCAATCACGTAGAATGTCGCGCGAATGCCACGCGCCCTCAGCATGTCGAGAAGTTGAGGGGTAAGGCGGGGATGCGGACCATCGTCGAAGGTCATCGCGACGTAAGGCTGTGCGGTTGGGATGCGCGTAACCGTCGCATCCACGCCGTGTCTGATCTCACCGCGTCCGGCAAAGCTCTGGGGCAGTGTTTGGGCTGACGCGGGCCGTGTTACGAAGGGCGCGGTCAAGCCAAAAGCGGCCCCAACCAACAGGGCGCGTCGTTTGAACCGGTACATGTTGCGTGAACCCTCACACTCACAACGCCCCCGCCGGAGAGCATGGGCGGAAGACCGCCGCTGACGCAACGAATCGGTTTACGTGGCGTTCGAATCAAACGGTTCGCGTTGTCGATTGGACACGTTTTTCGCCGTTATGGCCTGAATTCCGGGGGCAAATCGTTGCGGCTGCGCCACTTTTTGGGCTGACGACACGCTTTTTTGGACGAGTCGGATTGATCGTGGTGGGCGGATATTGCCATTGTGAGCTTAACGCGGGGCTGCAACGCCGCGTCTGCCATTCTGCTTAACCCTTGGGGAATTCCAATGAAAAAAGTTCTGATCGCCGCACTGGCCATCGCCGCCTTCGCCACCGCCGCGCAAGCCGGTGGTATCGTAACCGTGGTGCCTGAGGTTGTGGTTGTCGAAGACACCGCAGCGTCCAACGGCGCCATCTTCGTGCCGATCTTCGCACTGCTGCTGCTGGTCATGCTGCACCACGGCTGAAGGTCGCTTCGACGAAAACCGATTAACGGCGGTCCATTCGGGCCGCCGTTTTCTTTTGGTCGGCTGAAATGAAAACGCCTCCGCAGGTGCGGAGGCGTTTGTTTTTCTGATCGGTGACTATCAGTGGTGGGCTGCGCTGCCCTCGCCGCCGCGCTCCAGTGCTTTCTGCGCGGCCGCAGCTTCCTCCGCCGCTTCATCCCATTCGATGGCTTCCGGCTTGCCCGTCAGGGCGTGTTCCAGAACCTCCGACACGTGGGAGACGGGGATGATATTCAGCCCCTCTTTCACGTTGTCCGGGATCTCGGCCAGATCCTTCTCGTTTTCCTGCGGGATGAGGACCGTGGTGATCCCCCCGCGCAGGGCTGCGAGTAGTTTCTCCTTCAAGCCGCCGATGGGCATAGCGTTGCCGCGCAGGCTGACTTCACCGGTCATGGCGATGTCGCGCTTCACCGGAATGCCCGTGAGAACGGATACGATGGACGTCACCATTGCCAAACCCGCGCTTGGCCCATCTTTGGGTGTCGCGCCGTCGGGCACGTGGACGTGGATATCCATACGGTCGAACTTCGGCGGCTTCACCCCGATCTGCGGCGCGATGGAGCGGACGTAGGACGAAGCCGCATCAATCGACTCCTTCATAACGTCGCCCAGCTTGCCGGTCGTTTTCATCCGCCCCTTACCGGGCAGGCTCAACGCCTCGATATGCAGCAGGTCACCGCCAACACTTGTATAGGCCAGGCCCGTGACAACACCAATCGCATCGGCATCTTCGGCCAAGCCGTAACGAAATTTCTTCACGCCAAGGAAATCATCGAGATTGTCGGTGGTTACGACAACTTCTTCATCCTTTTTGCGCACGATCCGCGTCACTGCTTTCCGCGCCAGTTTGCCGATTTCCCGCTCAAGGTTCCGCACGCCCGCTTCACGGGTATAGGTGCGGATCATCTCTTGCAGGGCTTCGGGCTCCAGCGTGAATTCGTTGGCTTTCAGACCGTGGTTCTTGACCTGTTTGGGGATCAGGTGGCGATGCGCGATCTCCGCCTTTTCATCCTCGGTGTAGCCTGCCAGCGGAATGATCTCCATCCGGTCCAGAAGCGGACCCGGCATGTTGTAGGAGTTCGCTGTGGTCAGGAACATCACGTTCGAGAGGTCATATTCGACCTCCAAGTAGTGATCCACAAAGGTGGAGTTCTGTTCCGGATCGAGGACCTCAAGCATGGCCGACGCCGGGTCGCCCCGGAAATCCTGCCCCATCTTGTCGATTTCATCCAGCAGGATCAGCGGGTTCGTCGTTTTCGCCTTTTTCAGCGCCTGGATGATCTTGCCTGGCATGGAGCCAATATACGTCCGCCGGTGACCGCGGATCTCGGACTCGTCGCGCACACCACCCAGAGAAATCCGGATGAACTCACGACCCGTTGCCTTGGCGACCGATTTCCCGAGCGAAGTCTTACCCACACCCGGAGGGCCGACAAGGCACATGATCGGCCCCTTCAGCTTTTTCGAGCGTTTCTGAACGGCCAGATATTCAACGATCCGTTCCTTGACCTTCTCAAGCCCGTAATGGTCGTTGTCTAGGATCTCTTCCGCGCGGCCGAGATCCTTCTTCACGCGAGACTTCACGCCCCACGGGATCGACAGCATCCAGTCGAGGTAATTGCGCACCACGGTCGCTTCCGCGGACATCGGCGACATGTTCTTGAGCTTCTTCAGCTCCGCATCGGCCTTTTCACGCGCCTCTTTCGACAGCTTGGTGGCTTCGATCCGCTCTTCCAGCTCGGCCACTTCGCCCGCGCCGTCTTCGCCATCGCCCAACTCGCGCTGGATCGCCTTCATCTGTTCGTTAAGGTAATATTCGCGCTGCGTGCGCTCCATCTGGGACTTCACGCGCGTTTTGATCTTCTTCTCGACCTGCAGCACGCTCATCTCGCCCTGCATCAGGCCATAGACCTTCTCAAGCCGGGCCGCGACTTCTAGTGTCTCCAAAAGCTCCTGCTTCTGGTCCACTTCAATGCCCAGATGCCCCGACACGAGATCCGCCAGCTTGGCCGGATCACCGGCTTCCGACACCGAGGTCAGCGCCTCTTCGGGAATGTTCTTTTTGACCTTGGCATATTTCTCGAATTCTTCGGCGACCGAGCGGGTCAGCGCGGCGATCGCATCCAGATCGCCAGTGCTCTCGGATAGCTCCGTGGCAGCAGCCTCAAAGAACGGCTCAACCATTGTGAATTCATCGATGTGCACGCGGCGGCGGCCCTCGACCAGCACCTTCACGGTGCCATCGGGCAGCTTCAGCAACTGCAACACATTGGCCAGCACGCCGTTGTCGTAAATGCCATCAGCGGTCGGGTCGTCATCCGCCGGATCGCGCTGACTGGAAAGCAGGATTTGCTTGTCGTCCTGCATCACCTCTTCCAAGGCGCGCACGGACTTTTCCCGACCGACAAACAGCGGCACGACCATGTGCGGGAATACGACGATGTCGCGCAGCGGCAGGACAGGATAGATGGTTTGCTCTGGCATAAGCCTCATGCCTTCCTTTTGTTCAGGCCAGGGTGCGGGGCCCCGCTTTGCGGCAGCCTAGCCCCCTTCCTCTCTCGGATGTCTTAACTTGGGGCGCGCGTATGGCGCTTTCAAGCCAACGCGCCGACCTTCTTGCGGCGCACGATGCACGGCTTGTCCCGGCGGCACAACCCACGGTTAGGGGTATCGGGCAGGCCTGCCGCAAAATGCTGTGGAAAACCGGTCTACCCTTGCGCCTTCAACACAGTGAAATCCGGATTGCATCCTTTCGTTCCTCCGACCACACACAAGCGAACGATTTCGACGCGGAATACATGATCGAGGCCCTCTATCACGCAATTGCTGCGCGGATCGCACCCGACACCGGCGCGATCCGACACCATTCCTGAAGGCTTTTCTATCGACCCATTAGCGCGACATCGTCACCGGGCGGTAGACTTGGATCGACCCCTCTTCTCCCAAGACCGTGCCGTAGATGGCGCCAGTAATGGTGCGGTCATTCAGAACACGGAAGACTGCCTGATAGTTTAGGGTGACGCCGTCTTCGCTAAGCGTGTACTGGGCGCTGAGCAGCGGATAGGCTGTCACGTCGCAGCCAACGACGACGGAGACTTCTTCTTGTGTCAGGGCCGCATCGACGGCTTCGGCGACCTGTTCGAACAGGGGCGAGCTGGGGATGATTGCAACATCCAGCATCGGCGCATCGGGTTCCGTCCAGGACGTGACCTGAAGATCGTCACCGCTCAGGATGAAATCGACGGATGCGGCGGCCTCGGCGGGGATCGGCACCGGAATGGTCATCCCTCCGCCGGACATGACACCCAGGCCCTCAAGGTTTGCGGCGGACCAATTTCCAACCAGGCTTTCCGAGATGTCGGCGATGTAAGTGTCGGGATTGATATCACAAATCGACCATGGCGCAGTTTCATCCTGGGCGTGGCTGGAAGAGGCCGCGCAAACTGCGGCGAAAGCGATGGCCAAAAGGCGTGCGTTGGCTGTCATTTCAAAATCCTTTCAAGTGGAAAACGCTATCGATCCAGGATTTAGGTCGCGAAATCGTCAATCGACAGTCGGGAATTCCCTTGAAAGGAGGGGAACAGGATATGCCCGTTCCCCCTTCCCGTTCAGCTGGCGGCAATCTTGCGCTTGGCCCACCCGACCGTCGAGAAATCCCGACGTCCTTCCAGATGCGCTTGCAAGCCATCGACCTCGCTGCCCACCAGATCATCGAGCCAAATCAGGAGCCACGTGCCCATTCCAATAGCCGGATAGTCGTGGGTTACGGTCACGTCCGTCGCCCCATCATCGCGTGCGGTGCTCACCATCTCATAGGTGCCGCGGATGGCGGGCGCCTTTTCGGGGCGGTTTTCGGGTTCAAACCGGTAGTGAAGGCGGTGCGGTGCGTTCCAATCTAGGCGCTCTTGTATCTGCACAAGCGACGTTGAAGACCCGACGCTGTAATGCGCCTCCTGCATGTCCGGCCCCAGATCAGGGCGCGGTACAACGCGCATCAGGAGGCCAGAGAAATAGGTTTCCACATGGGCGAGCTCCGGGGCCGTTGCGGCCCAGACCTGAGCTTGCGTTGCCTGGATCCGGCGCTGACCTGTTGACTTGAACCGCAAGCGCAACCCTTGGCGGTAGAACATGTCACGCTCAACCACGGTGGCGACAACGAAGTAGACCCCCATGTACCAAAACGGCAGGGCAGAGGCGGCCAATGCGCCGTCGGGAAGGACGCTGGGTCCGAAGAGCTGGATCAATTGGAGAAGAACCGCGGCGATCCCCCCGCATTCAAGCGTGCGCCGCAAGCCCGGCAAAAGAACGATCAAGGCGGCTGCCACGGCAATTGCGAAAACCACAAAGACGGCAACGAAGACGCCGATGTAGAGGCCCGCCTGCCCGCCCGCCTGATGTTTGATGGTGTAACGCAGGCTGTCGGACTCAACGCCAGAAAGCGCCAGTGCGCAGAGCACGCAGACGATCAAGAACACGATACGCCGTCTTTGACGGTAGAGGCGTCGAAGCATGGGCCAGCCTTTCTTTGCGCGCCAACGTGCGGTCACGAATGGCGGGAAAGATGGGCAAAAGATGGGCGCTGTTCGACCAATTGCATGGCCGGTGCCATTAGGCTCAGGGTCGGAAATTGTTGGTCAACGAAACGTAAACAGGATTCTATTTATCTTTTATTATCAGCATTTTAACCCGCCTTATCACGCGTGATAACACCTAAATTGGCTCAATATCGCCCTCGGCGCGCAGGGCGTGGAAGTCGGCCTCAAAACCCTCGAACCGACCCTCAGCAATCGCCGCCCGCATCCCCGCCATCAGCTCCTGATAGTAGTGCAGGTTATGCCACGTCAGCAGCATACCTGAGATCATCTCCTGCGCCCGGAAGACGTGGTGCAGATAGGCGCGCGAATAATTGGTGCAGGCAGGACAGGTGCAATGCTCATCCAATGGCCTCGGATCATCGGCATGGCGGGCGTTCTTGATGTTGACCTGCCCCCGCCGCGTCCAAGCCTGGCCCGTGCGGCCCGAGCGCGAGGGTAGCACGCAATCCATCATATCAATGCCCCGCTTCACGGCGCCCACGATGTCGTCTGGCTTTCCCACGCCCATCAGGTAGCGCGGCTTGTCCACGGGCAGCTGCTCCGGCGCGAAGTCAAGGCAGCCGAACATCGCCTCCTGCCCCTCTCCCACGGCCAGACCGCCCACGGCGTAGCCGTCAAATTCTATCTCGCGCAGCGCCTTGGCAGATTCCTCGCGCAGGTCTTGCTCAAGCCCACCCTGTTGAATGCCGAAAAGCGCATATCCTGGCCTGTCCCCGAAAGCGTCCTTCGAGCGCTGCGCCCACCGCATCGACAGGCGCATGGAGTCCTCAAGCGCCTTGCGATCCGCAGGCAGGGCCGGGCATTCGTCGAAACACATCACGACGTCAGAGCCGAGCAGTTTCTGGATTTCCATCGACCGTTCAGGGCTGAGCAGATGCTTGGAGCCATCGATGTGGGAGCGGAACGTCACCCCCTCTTCCGTCAGCTTGCGCAAATCCGCCAACGACATGACCTGAAAGCCGCCCGAGTCCGTCAGGATCGGCTTGTCCCAGTTCATGAATCTATGCAGCCCGCCCAGGTTTGCGATCCGTTCCGCCGTTGGGCGCAGCATAAGGTGGTAGGTGTTACCCAGAAGGATATCGGCGCCCGTCGCCGTTACGCTTTCAGGCATCATCGCCTTGACGGTTGCAGCGGTGCCGACAGGCATAAAGGCAGGTGTGCGAATGTCGCCGCGCGGGGTCTGGATCACGCCAGCGCGCGCCCTGCCTGAGGTTGCGTTGAGAGTGAATTCAAAGCGTTTTGTCATGGACGGGTCCATGCACCGAGAATTGGTGTTTGCCAAGGGCCGGGGCGCGGCACGCCTGGTAGATGTGCCCGTGCCGCGCTTCTCTTCGGTCTTTCAGCCCTCCTCGTAGGCGTAGTTGAGAGGCATATGGGTGCGGTGGTTGCCGGTGTCTTTTGGCCGTGGCCGCCCAAGCCGCTGTACCCAGCGCAACCTCAAGACTTCCATGACCTTCCTATACCGGGCCGCTCGGGCCTGTCGGCGCTCCGTTTCTATCATTTTTGCAAACAACTGCCGCTCTTCCATGATACCTGTTCTTGGCTGTTGGGGAATTTCGATCTTCCGGATAATCTCACGCATTGGTCAAATCCTTTTGCTTCCTTTGTCTATTTGCTCCAAGATTGGCGTTACGCGCGACCGCCAGGATCAGCAGTTAATTTGCAAAAATGAAAAGGTGTGGCCGATGTGGGATGATCTCGCCCTGTTTGCGGAAGTGGCACGGAAAGGCAGCCTGACGGCAGCGGCCGAGCAAGGTGGAAGCTCGGTCGCGACGCTCAGCCGGCGGATGAAGGCGTTAGAGGCCTCAATCGGGCGGCCACTGTTTTTGCACGGTCGCCATGGATACGCGTTGACCACTGAGGGGCGCGAATTGCTGCGCCGCACGGAACGGATGGAGGCGGCGGCTGCCGACATCACCGAATGGCGAGACCGCCCGAAAGGAAAGCACCGCGTGCGCATTTCGGCAGGCACGTGGACCGCGATGATGCTGGCACAGCACTTGGACGACTTCTGGAAGCCGGAGTGCGACTGGGTGCCCGAGTTTCTGCAATGCGAGCTGGACATGGACATCGCCCGGCGCGAAATCGACATCGGCATCCGCAACAGGCGACCGGACCAACCCTGGCTCGCCGGGCGACAGACGGCACAGGTCCACTTCGCCGTCTATGGGCGCAGCGCTGATGTTCCTGGCTGGATCGGGGCCGCAGGCGACCGTGCGGCGACGCCGTCAGCACGTTGGATTGAGGCGCACTATAGCGACGACATCGTGACCCGCGCCAATGAAGCGCAACTTGGCATGGCCATGGCGCAGGCGGGTGTAGGTAGGATCGTTTTGCCCACGTTCATTGGGGAAAAGGCGTCTGACCTGATCCGGCTGAGCGATCCAATTGAGGACCTGAATTCAGAGCAATGGCTGGTGTGCCATCACGAAGGCCGACATGACCCCGCCATAAGGCAAGCGCTTACCGCACTGGCGCGGTTTCTCAGGTCAGAAAACCGACCGGCTGCGGCCTAGGCCCTCGCCCGCACGAAATGCACACAGGCCGGGATGCGGACTTCGCCGTCGGATTCCATCTCTTCAAGCCAGCCCTTCGTTCCGTCGAAAATCGCGTGGCGTTGGGCTTCCGTAAGGGTGCCCTCATCCTTCGCCTGCTTCATCCGCATGGCAGCCGCCCCAATGCGCATGAGCGCCTCGGCGACATCCGCAGGCGTGCCGGCTGGTGTGAGGTGCAGATCCATCGTTTCGATCTCTGCGACCCATCCGGCTGTCTCCAGCAAGTCGGCCAGCATATCCGCATCACCAAAACGCATCGGCCCCGGCCCGGTTGGATCGAAGGCCACGCCGGGCCCCAATACCTCAGCCGCGATCTGCGCGGGCATGGTAAAGTAAGGATTGCGCGCAGGCGGCCCCCAACACGCGAAATACATCGCGCCGCCGGGCTTCAACGCCGGGCGCATATTGCGGAATGCGGCCACGCTGTCGCGAAAGAACATCACTCCAAACAGAGATATCGCGGCATCGAAGGAGGCCGGTTCGAAATCATGGTCCTGTGCATCGGCCACGATCACGTCCACCGTCTCCGGGCTCCGCTCCCGCGCTCTATCCGCAAAGGGCGGCGCGATCTCGATGCCTGTCACGCGGCCTTGCGGCCCCACGGCCGTCGCCGCATCCAGCAAGGTGATCCCCGCCCCCGGCCCAATATCCAGAACATGCTGACCCGCCCGAAGATTCGCGCGTTGCATCAATTCATGGCGCACAGGGGCGTGTTTGACATCGGTCTCAGCCTCCAACGCGAGCCACGGGGCCGCCATCGCATTCCAATCCATGTGCCGCATCCTTTTTTCCGCCTTAGACGGCACACTGGCATGGTCTTCCACTTAACGCCACGCCGCCCTGTCCGGCCCGCCTTTACGCCGCCCCTCCTGTTCCCTATATCTTCACTCAGGTATTCGAACGGACCCAAACATGACCGAGCAATCCCCACAGATGGAAGGCGCACCGCTTATTGCGCCGTCGAGCACGGATCATCCGCTGTACGACAATGTCGTTGAGGCGTGCCGGTCGGTGTTCGATCCGGAAATACCGGTGAATATCTATGACCTGGGCCTCGTCTATACGATTGAGATCGGGGCAGAGAATGATGTTTCCATCATCATGACCCTGACCGCACCCGGCTGCCCGGTGGCGGGCGAAATGCCCGGTTGGCTCGCCGATGCGGTTGAGCCATTGGACGGTGTGAAGACCGTCAATGTCGAGATCACATGGGATCCGCCCTGGGGCATGGACATGATGAGCGATGAGGCCCGGCTTGAACTGGGCTTCATGTAACCTGCTTCCTGTAAAGTCCGGCTTTCCTTACGCCATGTGACGCGCGCGTCGCCTTGCAGTGCTGTGTCGTGCCTGCCATCGTGCCATGGGGCTAAGACAGAAATCGCGTGGCGACCAACGGCGCGCGACGGGTCCGCTACAAGCGGGCGAAGGAAACAGGACCGCCATATGGCCGCATATACATTCGCTGCGCTGTTTCTGGCTCATGTCCTGGCGGACTACGTGCTGCAGACCCGCTGGATGGTCATCAACAAGCGCCGCGCCATCGCCATGGCCGCCCATATCGGGCCGGTGCTGGGAACGATGTGCCTGACGACACTCACGTTCAACCCCTGGTTTTTGGGCCTGGCTGTCGCGCACCTCTGGATCGATATCGTGAAGACCTATGCGATGCCCGAAGGTCTTTTCGCCTATGTCTTCGATCAACTTCTTCACGTCGCCTCCATCGCCGGGATCGCCCTTCTCGCCCCCGGTATATGGCCCGCAAGCCCGCTGGCCGATGTTGCGAACCTACCTGTCTACTACATGATCGTCGGCGGCGTTCTCTTCGCTGCGCGCGGAGGTCAATATGCAGTGGCCACGATCCTCAACCGTCAAGGCCTCGGCGAAAGCCGTGGCGTACTTCTGGGCTGGTTGGAACGTGCCGCCCTTTGCGTCGTCTTGATCGGCGGCTGGCCGATCTTCGCAGGCGCTGTTCTAGCGGCAAAGGCGATCTACATGGGCGCAAAGCTGCCGGGCCGCGATACGACGGCCCGAAACCGGCTCTTGCTCGGCTCTGGTATCAGCCTGGGTTGGGGCTTGGCCGTGGCAATCCCGCTGGCGCTTGTGATGCCGATGATGCAGTAAATCCACCATCGCAATGTCGTGCCTTGAGGCATAGCCGCCCTGCCCTTACATTACCCTCAGACACGCACCGCATAAGGACCGACCGAAATGTTCGGCATCCCCGGCAAGCAAGCCGTAACGCTCACCGACAAAGCCTCCGCCCAAATCGCCAAACTAATGGCGCAGGGTGGCACGCAAGGCTTGCGCATCGGCGTCAAGAAAGGCGGCTGTGCGGGTATGGAATATACGATGGACTACGTGTCCGAGATCGACCCTAACGATGAGGTCGTCGAACAGGATGGCGCGCGGGTGATGATTGCGCCCATGGCGCAGATGTTCCTGTTCGGCACTGAAATTGACTATGAAGTCAGCCTGTTGGAAGCGAGCTTCAAGTTCCAAAATCCCAACGTCTCCGATGCGTGCGGCTGCGGCGAGTCGATCAAGTTCAAAGACATCGATGAGCTGAGCGCCGAGGCATGAGCGTCTCCGCCGAGGAGATTGAACATGCGGTCGAGCTGTTCTCGGGCCTAGGCGACATCACCACACGAAAAATGATGGGCGGGCTGTGCCTTTACAATGAGGGCACGATCTTCGCGCTCTTGATGTCAGATGGGCAGATGTACCTCAAAGGCGCGGGCGATTTTCAGCAGGTGCTGGAAGATGAGGGCTGCACCCGCTGGCAGTACCAACGCGAGGGGCGCGACAAGCCGACGTTCATGCCGTATTGGACCATGCCCGATGCCGCGTTGGATGATCCCGAGGAAGCCGTTTCCTGGGCCCGGCGGGCGCTGGAGCACCTTTAAGACCTGATTGCGCCGCCCGCAGGGGTCAGCAGAGGGGGCGCTGCGAGGAGGTCCGACGGACCGAGGAGCGGTTGAGCTCTATTCGGTCGCCGACTGCAGGTGCGTGTAGGTTTCCATGTATCGCTTCGACAGGTGCTCGCCTGCCGTGATCGTCGCCTGACCTTCTGCGGATACGTCGGTGTCAAAAACCGGATTGAAGAATAGCGGGATGGAGATCCGCTCCTGCGCGCCGCCGATCACACGGTGTGGCGTGGCGCGGACTTGGCCTGCGGTCCACATCTCCAGCATCTCGCCGAAGTTTATGATGAACGTGCCGGGCTGCGCTTCGACCGGTACCCAGGTTCCATCGCGCAGCTGCACCTCCAACCCCGGTTGCCCATCCGTCGCCAATAGGGTCAGGCAACCGTAGTCCGTATGGGCCGCGATGCCGAAATCCTTGTCCCCCGCCCAAGAGGGCCGTTCCGGGTAAAAGTTGCCGCGCAGCAGGGCCATAGGTTTGGCGAATTTGTCGTCGAAGAAGGTCTCGTCCTTCCCAATCGCAACAGAAATGCCTGCCAACAGGCTCAGTGCGATGGCGCGCGCCTGCGTGAAATAGCCTTCGATCGCGTCCTGAAACCCCTCAGGCGCGGCGGGCCATTGGTTTGGCGCATAGACTGGCAGACGGGCAAAGGGATCGCCCTTGGGCAGCTCGACCCCGCAATCAAAGACCTCTTTATAGTCAGGGTTCGCCTCAGGATCGACCTGCTCGGATCCCGGTCCGCCCCAGCCGCGATTAGAGCCTGTGACATTCATATTGACCGCCTCTTTCACCTCGCGCGGGCCTTTGAAAAACGCGCGGTAGGCGGCAATGGCCGCCTCAACCTCAGAAGTCGAAAGCGCCGTGTTGTGCAGCGTCAGAAAGCCTACTTCCTCAGCGCCGTGCTTGGTGGCGGTCAGCGCCTCGGGGTCGCGGGCTGCAAGGGCCTTGGCATCAATGTGGGGGATCATGTTGCTGGACATGGCGGGCACCTCTCGGGTTGACCATAGGGCGTGGGTTTGCCAACGCTCGGCCCACACGAAAAACCTCGGAGGCGGCGATGGCACGGAAATTGGCGGCAGGCAACTGGAAGATGAACGGAACAACCGCAGCTTTGGCTGAGGTAGCTGCACTGACCGCAGCCATTGGGGACGCCACCTGCGAGGTGTTGTTGTGCCCACCCGCGACGCTGATCTCGCGGATGGCCGACATGGCGCAGGGGAGCCATTTGATGGTTGGCGGCCAAACCTGCCACCCGAACGGTTCGGGTGCGCATACCGGCGACATCTCGGCGGCGATGTTGGCCGACGCGGGCGCAACCCACGTGATCCTTGGCCATTCCGAGCGGCGGGCTGACCACGGGGAAACCGACGAAGCGGTCGCGGCACAGGCCGGTGCCGCCATCGAGGCGGGCCTGATCGCTGTCATCTGCGTTGGGGAGACCGAGGCAGAGCGCGACGCAGATGTCACGCTGAACGTCGTCTCTTCGCAACTGGCGGGCTCCGTCCCTGAAGGCACGGACTTGTCGCACGTCGTCATCGCCTATGAGCCGGTTTGGGCCATCGGCACCGGGCGCACGCCCACACTGGAACAGATCGCAGAAGTCCACGACCATATGCGCGCGGATCTGGCGGAGCGGTTTGGTAACGGTGCCCATGACATTCCCCTGCTCTACGGTGGGTCGGTGAAACCCTCCAATGCGGCTGAGATCTTTGCGGTGTCGAATGTAGATGGCGCGCTGGTGGGTGGCGCGTCGCTAAAGGCCGCAGATTTCAGCGGCATCGTTTCGACCCTGTCGGCAGCTTAAGCCCATGAAAAAGGCCGCCCAGACTTGATCCGGGCGGCCTTCGCATTCAGATCACATCAGTTCGGCGCGGGAACGTAGCGTTCGGTCGCGATCCGGATGATGCCCTGATAGTTGTCGGAATACTGACGCACAGCCAGCAGGTAGCGGCCAGCCGCGACGCGGGCCACAAGTTCCGAATTCAGAGTGCCGTTGGCATCGTCGTTGTACGCGATTTCCTGGCCCAGATCGTTGTAAAGAATGATGAGCGGGTCACTATCCGTGACTTCGACCGCGTTGATGACAAGCGCACCAGCCTCCGGCACCTCCATTGAGAACCAAGTGGCCATGGTGCCCGAGATCTGTGCGTCACGCACCGAACGGCCCGGCAAAACGCCCATATCGACGATCGGGTAGGAGCCGTCCATTGGCGGGGCAGCTTCCCCAGTCGCATAAAGCTCAGCCAACGCATCAGCCTGGCTGTAGGCAACGACGGACACTGTCACCGGCAGATCCGGGTTCGACAGGGCGCGCATCCCGATGCAATAGGTGCCGGGCTGCAGGGGCGACGTGAAATCGATCCGGCTGTTGAGAGAGTAGCTACCGCCAACCTGCGAGTCGTCATTCTCGGCCAGCAGTTCGCCATTGCCGTCAAAGAAATAGATGTAGGGATCGGCATTGGGGTTGTCGGCACGGACCGAAATCGTCTGCGGGCTGTTCAAAGTGAACCGGTAGTATGGCGTGCCGGTGATCGTATTCACCGCCGTGGCACCGCCATTGGCAAGAAGATCGTCCAGGGGACCAGAGCCAAGCGGCGCGGCTGCCGTCTCGTTCGTGCAGGGATCAACGCCCACAAACAGCGACCCTCCGCCGCCACCGAAGAAGCCACCTGTCAGGCCGGTGGTGATCGTCTCATGCTCAAGACGGCCCACACGGATGTCAGAGCTCAGCCCGCCACCCGCAAAACCGCGCGTCAGCATGCAGTAGTTGCCCGCCGCAAGCTGCGTTTCCGCGCGTGAGGCCCAACCGCCACCACTGTCATCGTCGGTGATGACCAGCGTGCCGCTTTCGTCATAAAGCTCGATCACGCTATCGCCGTTGCCGACGGGCTGCGCCTCGATCCGAACATCCCCATCGGCGCTAAGCGTGAACAAAGAGACGACGTTGCCATCCAGCGGGATCGGCTGATTGGTCAGCGTCAACGGGCCTTCAGACGTGGAAATATCGGACGTCGTTGGGTTTCCGCCGATCCACTGGCCGACGTCACCGATGCCGCCGCAAGACACAGCCTGTGCCTGCGCCGCACCCGCCGTCAGGGCCAGAGTGGCCGTGGTCGCTAGGGCAGAAAGCGTAAACTTCATGAATATTCCTCCAATAGTCCGGGCGTCCTGTCGCGCTCCGGCTCAGCCCATATTTATGCATGCCCTGCCGCAACGTTCCAGTGGAATGGCGGTAAAAACCATCCGGGGAATTTTCCGGATTTACTGACTTGCAAAGGCCCTGTCATAACCTAGGGCGTGACTGATACACGATTATCAGACGGGCTTTCGCCGCTGCGCACCCGGGCCACACGGCCCCGCCGGGCCATTTGGGTTGTGGTGCTGGTCGTCGCCGTAACACTTGTAGGAATTCTGGCGTCCGTCCCAAGGATCGAACGACTCTATCTGCGGCAGGCTGGTGCGGAAGACGCCGCGACCCTTCGCCTGGCCACGCAGGTCCTGCGCGGCGCGTTGGAACGGACCGAGGCGCTGCCCGCGCTTATCGCCGAACGCCCGATCCTGCATCAACTGCTGGCTGATCCGGAAAATGATGGGCTCGTCCCCTTTACCAATGAAATGCTGCGTCAAGCGGCGCTGTCGTTGGAAGTCTCGGACATTTACGTGATGGACGTCGATGGCCGCACAGTGGCCTCCTCCAACTACCGCTCCGACACGTCCTTCATGGGGCGCGTGTTCGACTTCCGCCCGTATTTCACCGACGCGCTCGGCGCGGGTCTGGGCAGGTTCCACGCTCTTGGCACGACATCCGGCCAGCGGGGTTATTTCTTTGCGGCCCCGGTGATCGACAACACGCAGATCGTAGGTGTCGTGGCCGTAAAGCTGAACCTTGATGGGTTTGAGGAGGCTTGGGCCGAAAGTGTCGCCAACATCATGGTGACGGACGTCAACAATGTGGTGTTCCTGTCCGACCGCGCCGATTGGCATTTCCGCACTGTGGCCCCCCTTCCCGAAGCCGCGTTGGAGCAGATTGCCACCACCCGGCAATATCCGACTGACCGCCTGCGGCCCTTGTCGATGCGTAACGAGGTGCTCGATCCGGATCTCGGCTTCGGCCTCGACCTAGCGGATGTTGGCGGCGAAAGTTTCGTTAGCCAGACCGCGCTGATCGCCGCTGCGGGGTGGCGCGTGTCGATCCTCACGCCCACCGGCCCCTCCACGCAGCAGGCCTGGACCACGGCCCTTTTGTTGTCACTTGTGGTGGTCATGGCGGGTTTGGTTGTTGCCGCCATCCTCGGGCGACGCGCGCGATTGATCGAACGGTTGGCTGCTGAGCAATCGTTGGCAGCGCTTCTGGAAGCACGTGTGACGGAGCGAACAGCCGCGCTGAAATCCGAGGTGGAGGAGCGTCGCGCCACAGAAGAACGCCTGCGCACCACGCAGAAAGAACTGGTTCAAGCGGGCAAACTCGCAGCCCTTGGCTCTATGTCGGCAGCCCTCAGCCATGAATTCAACCAACCGCTGGCCGCCGTGAAATCCTACGCCGAAAACGCGGGTACTTTCCTCGATCGCAATAACCCGGAAGAGGCGCGTGCCAATATAACGCGAATCTCGGGACTTGCGGATCGCATGGCCAGCATCTCCAAACACCTGCGCAATTTCGCGCGCCGACCACAGGACAAGACCGGGCCTGTGCCGCTGAAATCTGTGATCTCGGACGCATTGGACCTGATGCAGCCACGTTTGAAACAGGTCGAAGTAACGTTTGACAGTCCCGTTGAAGAGGTCTGGGCGCGCGGCGGACCAGTGCGCCTGCAACAGGTGGTTGTGAACCTTCTGGGCAATGCCCTGGACGCGATGGAACGACATGAGGCCGCCCGCATCGAAATCAACTTGAAGGGGGGCGATGCTCCGGAAATCGCCGTGCGCGATGTGGGGCCGGGCTTATCTGACGCGGCCCTTGATCAAGCGTTCGATCCCTTCTTCACGACCAAAGACCCCGGACAAGGCCTCGGTCTTGGGCTGTCTATCTCCTACAACATCGTGCGCGATTTCGGCGGGCAGCTGTCGGCGTCCAACCATCCCGAAGGCGGCGCGGTGTTCCGCATCACGCTAGAGCCTGCGACGCCCGCCCCCACAGAGGTCGCGGCGCAATGATCACTGCCCCCGTTCTGTTCGTCGATGACGAAGAAGACCTGCGCCTCGCCGCCGGTCAAACGCTTGCGCTGGCCGACATACCGGCAACGCTGTGTGAGACCGCGCAGGATGCACTCGATCAGATCTCGGACACATTCCCCGGGATACTTGTGACTGACATCCGCATGCCCGGGATGGACGGCACGGCGCTCATGAAGGCGGCACTGGAGATCGACCCGGACCTCCCCGTGATCCTGGTTACCGGCCACGGGGACGTGGAACTGGCTGTATCCTCCCTTCAGACGGGGGCCTACGACTTCATCGAAAAGCCCTACGATCCTGCGCGTCTGGTCGACATCATGCGACGTGCTCTCGAAAAGCGGGCTCTGACCATGGAAATCCGCGCCCTGCGCGCCGAGGCCCCTGCAAACGACCCGATCACCAGCCGTCTCAACGGGCGTTCCTCGGTGATGACTGAGCTTCGCACCCGCCTGCGTGCCGTGGCGGATTCGGACACCGACGCTCTAATCGAAGGGGCGACTGGAACAGGTAAGGAGATCGCAGCGCGCGCGCTCCATGCCGCCTCGTCCCGCGCGGCGCGGCCGTTCGTGGCCATCAATTGCGCCGCCTTGCCCGAAGCCATCATCGACAGCGAGCTGTTCGGCCACGCGCCCGGGGCCTTCCCCGGTGCCACGCGTGAGCGCTACGGCAAGTTCGAACACGCCCGCGGCGGCACGCTGTTTCTTGATCAGATCGACAGCCTGCCCCTGCCCGTCCAAGGTAAATTGCTGACGGCCCTGCAGGACCGCGCCATCACACCACTCGGCTCGAATGAGCCCGTATCACTCGACCTGCGCGTCATCGCTGCCTCCAAGAACGTGCTGTCCGAAGCGGTTTCGGCAGGCACCTTCCGGGACGACCTTTTCTATCGCCTCAACATCGTGACCCTGCGAATGCCAACGCTCGCAGAGCGGCGAGAGGATATTCCGGGCCTCTACCAAATCCTGCTCAGCCAAGCCTCCGCCCGCCATGGCCGACCTGTCCCGGTTGTGTCGCCCGAAGCACTTGCTGATCTGGCCGCCCGTGCCTGGCCCGGCAACGTGCGAGAGCTTCGTAACGAGGCCGAACGCGCTATCCTAGGGCTAGGCGCCGATACCTCCCCTACTGCGACAGGCAAGCTTGCCGATCAGATGGCCGCCCATGAGCGTGACCTGATTGCCGCTGCCCTCAGCGCCCACAGCGGCTCCCTCAAGGCCACCTACGAGGCGCTCGGTATCAGCCGCAAGGCGCTCTACGAGAAGATGCAAAAGCACGGGTTGGAGCGTTTGGACTACCGTTGAACTTCTGGTTCCAGACTCACCTAAGCAAACCATAATCCGCACCGATGTGTCACCTTCCACCCACGCCACACCGCATTTGTGTCGAATTCCACCCATTCCGCCCCAATCCCCAAAACTGTTAGCGCAAACACCGGGACGCACCTGTTGTAGCTCCCAACAACCGCCCCGCATGAACGCCGCAAGCGCCCGGTGGGGAGCCGGCGCGCGTTACCTAGGGAGACTTCAATGACTTTCACGAAACTGGGCGCACTCGCGCTCTCGACTGCCCTTGTGTCCACCACGGCGTTCGCTGACGGCCACATCGACCGCACCGGTTGGCCCGAAAGCTTCACGCTTGGCACGGCTGGCCAGGGCGGCACCTACTTCGCCTATGGCTCCGGTTGGGCCAACCTTGTGGCGGAAGAGCTTGGCATTTCCGGCGCGGGTGAGATCACCGGCGGTCCGATGCAGAACATGGCGTTGGTCCACACCGGCGAAGCACAGTTCGGCATGACCACGATGGGCCCGGCGGCGGAATCGCTGCAAGGCACCAACCCTGTTGCCCCCGGCGTCCAGATGACTGGCGCCTGCGCGATGTTCCCGATGTACCAGACGCCTTTCGCGATCACGGTGCTTGAGTCCTCGGGCATTGAGACAATCTCCGACATCCCGGACGGCGCGCGCATCGGCTTCGGCCCTGCAGGCTCCACCTCGGACACCTACTTCCCGCGCATGATGGAAGAGCTCGGCATCAACTTTGAGCGTCGCAACGGCAACTGGACCGACCTTGGTGGTCAGGTGCAGGACGGCCTTCTGGACGTGATCGCCTTCGCAGCCGGTGTGCCTACACCTGCCGTGAGCCAGCTTGAAGTGCAGACTGACATCAACTTCATCGCCTTCACCGAAGAAGAGCAGGCCCAGATCATGGAGAGCTTCCCCGTGTCGCCCTTCGTCATCCCAGCCGGCACCTATGAGACGCTGACCGAAGATGCGGACTCCGTGTCCATGTGGAACTTCGCCATCGCCAACTGCGACCTGCCCGACAGCTTCGTCTACGCTGTGGTTGACGTTATCATGTCCGACCACGACCGGATGCTGGCGATCCACGGTGCGGCACGCTCCACGCTGCCTGAGAACTGGGACAAGAACGGCGTTCTTGCCTGGCACCCGGGCGCGGCCCAGTGGTTCATAGAGAACGCTGGTGCAGAGATCTCTGCTGACGAAATCCACGGCGGCTAAGCCGTTGATTTCTGGGCGGGCCTGACACATCGGGCCCGCCCTTTTCCCATGCCGTTTCGCATGGCCCCTTCTCCTTGATGGATGCCCCCCATGACCGACCAGACCGCAAACACCGCAGCCGACGATCAACTCGACGGCCCCGTTTTGGCCGAAGGCGTGGATGAGGAACCCATCGAAACCAACCGCCGCCTGTTTTCGGGCTGGCTCTTCATCACCATGGCGGGGCTCGCGTTCTTCTACGCCGCCTTCCACATGGCCGCCCTGAACGGCTGGTCGATCAGCGGCATCATTGCGACACCCGCCAGCATCCAGACGACCTTGGCCGAGCGCGAAGCCGACACGGCCTTCCAGACCGTCCTCACCTCTCTCGGACCCGCCGGAGAGAGCTTTGAGGGCACATCCAACCGCCGCCTTCTGGCCCTCGCGGAAGAAGTCTCTGCGACCGCGGACAATGCCGATGAGATCGCCGCCAACCTGGCGGCACTCGAGGTCGCGAATGACGCTGCGTCCGAGGCCAGTCGTTCCGTACGCGACATCCAGCGCACATGGTCCGACCGCCTGTTTTTCCTGCCGACGTTCCCGCTTGAAACGTGGAACTTCCGCATTATCCACATCGCGGGCGCTTTGGCCTTGGGCTTTGCGCTCTTCTCCGCCCACACCTTCGCCCATGGCCCTGCCACAGTGCGCGAAACCCGCGCGGTCACGCTTGTCGCAGCCCTTCTGGCCCTGCCCGCCCTCTACGCCGCCTATACCGTCACGGGCTTCATCGGCCTGATCCAATCAGACGCGGCCGTCGAGATCGGCGGGCGCATCGTCTGGGTCTCCGCCCCGCCCGAAAGTGAGGCGTTCTCAAACGACCTCTACACGGCCTATCTGGGCATATATTCCCGCGAAATCTGGCACTTTGGCCTGCCCTTGATGATCTCGACCTTTGGCGCGCTGATCCTTGGCTGGGTTGAACGGCGCGAGCGCGGCAAGATTGCCACCTCCGATCTGGTTCTGGGCCTTTGTGCCGCCGTGATCGCCTTCTACCTGATCCCGATCTACGACACCGCCGCGCGCAACTCTGTCGGTACGCCAAACGTGCCCATCGGTGTGGCCTTCGCTGCCACTGCGGGCGCCGCGATGATCATGGAACTCACGCGCCGGGTCGCGGGCCTGGCGCTGGTCATCATCACCGGTATCTTCCTGGTCTACACCTTCACAGCGCACCTTCTGCCCGGCATCCTCGCAATCGAGAGCGCCTACAGCTGGCAACGCTTCTTCGGCTTCCTCTACACCGACGCCGGCATCCTTGGGCCAACCACGGCGGTGTCCTCCACCTACATCATCCTCTTCATCATCTTCGCGGCCTTCCTTCAGGCCTCGAAAGTTGGCGATTACTTCGTGAACTTCGCCTTCGCCGCCGCCGGTCGCGCACGCGGTGGCCCCGCCAAGGTCGCCATCTTCGCCTCCGGCCTCATGGGTATGATCAACGGCACATCTGCGGGCAACGTCGTGGCCACAGGCTCGCTCACCATCCCGCTGATGAAGAAGGTCGGATACCAGAAGAAAACCGCAGGCGCGATTGAGGCGGCCGCCTCCACTGGCGGCCAGATCATGCCACCGATCATGGGCGCAGGCGCCTTCATCATGGCCGAGATCACCGGCATCCCCTACCAAGACATCGCCATTGCCGCGATCATTCCCGCCATCCTCTACTTTGCGTCCATTTACTTCATGGTCGATTTCGAGGCCGCCAAACTTGGCATGCGCGGAATGCGGGAGGATGAGCTGCCAAAGCTCCGTGAAATGGCGCGCCGCGTCTTCCTTTTCCTGCCGATCATCATCCTGATTGCCGCGCTCTTCATGGGATATTCCGTGATCCGAGCAGGCACATTGGCCACCGCCGCTGCCGCCGTTGTCAGCTGGTTCACGCCCTACCGAATGGGCGTGAAGAGCATCATCAAGGCCTTCGAGTTGGCTGGTACAATGTCGATCCAGATCATTTCGGTTTGCGCCTGTGCGGGTATCATCGTGGGCGTCATCAGCCTGACCGGCGTCGGCGCGCGCTTCTCGGCGGTGCTGCTTGATCTTGCAGGCGTTAGCCAGTTGCTCGCCCTCTTCTTCGCCATGTGCATCGCAATCCTGCTTGGCATGGGAATGCCGACAACAGCCGCCTACGCGGTCGCCGCCTCAGTCGTGGCACCGGGCCTCGTCCAGCTCGGCATCCCGACGCTCACGGCCCACTTCTTCGTCTTCTACTTCGCCGTGGTCTCGGCCATCACGCCCCCCGTGGCGCTGGCCAGTTACGCTGCCGCAGGCATATCCGGCGCCAACCCGATGGAGACCTCCGTCGCCTCCTTCAAAATCGGCATCGCCGCCTTCATCGTGCCCTTCATGTTCTTCTACAACGGCAACCTGCTGATGCAGGGCCCGATCGTGGAAGTGGCGGGCGAAATGATCCACGAAGCCCCGGCTTGGTACAATCTGGTCCGTGCAGGCATCACGGCAATCTTCGGGATCTTCCTGCTTTCTTCAGGCATCCAAGGATGGTTCCTGGGAACACGGCCCGCATGGTTCCTGCGCGCGGCCCTGATCATCGCGGCCCTCCTGATGATCGAAGGCGGCCTGATCACTGACCTGATCGGCGTCGGCACGGCGGTTGCGATCTTCCTGATCCAACGCATCGCGCCACCCGCCCCAGACGCCACGATCCCAGTGCGGGGCGCGGATTGACCGCACCCTTTTTACCGCTCATCAAGGTTAACGCGCGCCCGCTTTCCGCTGGCGCGCCGTTGCCGTGACACGCACAACGCGTCCTTCCTTGTTTCGGAAATTCTCACGCCGTAGGCATGATCCACAGGATCATTCAGTCAGGCCAAAATGCAGACCCTCCACCAATCCCCGACGGAGCCAGCTTTCGTCCAGAACCCCTACCCGTTCTACGACCGCGCCCGCACCGCCGGGCCGCTGTTCCATTGGGCTGACTACGATCTAACCTGCACCACCACCCACGCGCTTACCAACGCCATCCTCCGCGACCGCCGCTTTGGCCGCGAACCGGTCGAAGCGCTCCCTGTCCCCGACCACCTCAAACCCTTCTACGCGGTTGAAGCCCACTCGATGCTGGAGCTTGAGCCGCCCCGCCACACCCGCCTGCGCCGCCTCGTTCTGCACGCCTTCACGTCACGCCGGATCAAGGCCCTGGCCCCTGAAATCACACAACTCACCCACGATCTGATCGACGGCTTCCCATCTGGCGAACACGACCTCCTCGACAGCTTCTGCCGTCCCATCCCCGTCATCATCATCGCCCGTCTCCTTGGCGTGCCCGAAGCCATGGCCGATGATCTGCTGCGCTGGTCCAACGCCATGGTGATGATGTATCAGGCCGGTCGCACCCACGCCGATGAAGACGCCGCCGTCCGCGCGACCGAGGAATTTGTGGCCTTCCTGCGCGGCTACGTCACCGAAAAACGCAGCACTCCCGCCGACGATCTGATCTCAGCCCTCATAGCTGCCGAAGATGATGGCGAAACCCTCTCCACGGACGAACTTATCACCACCTGCATCCTTCTCCTGAACGCAGGCCACGAAGCCACGGTTCACTCCCTCGGCAATGCCATCAAGCTTTGCCTGACCGACGGCCACCGCCCGCCCGAAGATGCCTCCACTTTCTGCGAAGAAATGCTGCGTATCGACCCACCTTTGCACATGTTCACGCGTTATGCCTACGAAGAGGTCGCCCTAGAAGGCCACACCTTCCAGCGCGGCGATCAGGTGGGCCTGCTGCTGGCCGCCGCCAACCATGACCCTGCGACCTACCCGGACCCTGCAACCTTCCGACCAGATCGCCCAGGACCCGCCAACCTCGCCTTCGGTGCGGGCCTCCACTTCTGCGTCGGCGCACCGCTGGCCCGCCTTGAGCTTGGCATCGCCCTACCTGCGCTTTTCGCCCGTTGCCCAAATATCCGCGCGACAACGCCCGCGCGCTACGCCGACATCTACCACTTCCACGGCCTCGACGCGCTGCCTGTCACCACCGGTTAACCTGACCTTCCCAATTGACTTTGCGCCTGCAACGATACCCCAACGATCGGACACATCACGCAGGAGTATCCATATGATCTTGATCTGGGGCACCAAAGGCCGGACATCCGCCGCTGGCGAAGGGGAGTTCTACTGCCCCGATTGCAACGCGCGGCACAACTACACCCTGCAAGAGGTCAAACGTTGGTTCACCTTCTTCTTCATCCCGATCTTCCCGATGGGGAAGCTTGGCGAATACGTCGAATGCGGCACCTGCAAAGCGACCTACAATGAGCGCGTTCTGCAAATGGACCCAGACCGTGCACGCGCCGAGTTTGAGGCCGCGTTCTCCGTCGCCGCCAAGCGGGTAATGTTCAAGATGGCATTGGCCGATGGCGATATCGACGACGCAGAAGTAGCCCAGATCACGCAGGCCTTCTCCAACATCACCAAGCGCGAGATCGACGCAGGCGACATTGCGGCAGAGCTTGAGGCTGCGCGCGCCGACACCTCTTCGATCGCCGATTACCTCCGCGCAGTGGCCCCCGGTCTCAACGACACTGGCAAGGAGCTTGTCATGCGCTCCGCCATCGCGGTCGCAAAAGCGGACGGCCATGTCGACGACAGCGAAGTGGCCGAGCTTCACGCGCTGGTCCCGGCCCTCGACTTGCCGCGCCCCTATGCCAATGGCATCTTCGCCGAGGAGGGGCTGCGCCCGATTTAACCACAAAAGGCCAAGGGCTTGGGCGACACACCACTTTTCACGCTACCCGGCCCCTGGCGCATCCCAATCCAGTTCGATGTCAGCCTGATCATCCTGGCGGTCCTTTTCGGGATGCTCTACCTCGACCGTGGCATCGGCGCAGCAGCTATGGCTTTTGGCATGATCGTGGTCGCCATCCTGCTGCACGAACTTGGCCATGCGGCGGCCTGCGTCGTCCAAGGTGTGTCAGTCACCCGTGTGGTGTTGTTTGGCGGCGGCGGGTTTTGCGAATTCACTGGCTCCGTCACACCCCGGCAGGAAGAGCTGATTGCCATAGCCGGACCGCTCGTAAACCTTGTCCTTTGGGCTTTGGCGACTCTCCTGATCCCCGTCCTCGCCGCCGCCCCTCCCGATCCGGTCGAGGTCAACGGCTTCTCAATCACACCCCCAATCCTCCCGTCGCAGGCGCAACTGACGGTCGAGATGTTCGCCCGCCTCAACCTGTTCCTCGCGCTGTTCAACCTCATCCCCGTCCTACCACTGGACGGCGGGCGCTTGCTTAACTCGTGGCTACATCGCTTCATGAACGGAATTACTTCCAACAAGGTCTCTGGTGCCGTCGGAGTGGTCCTTTCGGTCCTTTGGATTCCAATCCTCTTTGCGGCCTATTTCACCTTCGGATTTGTACTGATCTTTCTGCCCGCCTTGCGTCATCACTGGCGTCTGATGCAATACGGTACGGACCGCTGACATTGTCAGTTGCGTGCCGCGTCAGCGCTCCGTTCCTGGCAGATCGCGCAGGAAAGCCAGCGCCACCAATGCCGTGTAAGCAAACGCCAGCAGCATGGTGATGGATTGCCAATCCAACAGCAGAGCCTGCACCATCAACCGTGCCCACGCCGATTCCGGATTGTAAAACGCCTGGCTTCCCAGCCCGGTGAGTCCCATCCAGGCGAAGAGGCCCGAAGTTTGGGCCACCACCCCCAATACAACGATTAAAGCTGCGGCCCCCACTGCGATGCCCCATCCCAGAGCTTGCGTCTGCTCGGCCCCCAAGGCCGCCGCGATACGCGGCTGGAACCGCGCGAGAAGGATCCAGGCAAGCAAAACCGCAAGGAAAAGCACGATTCCGTCGACCGAAGGCGCAGATCCGGGAACCAACGCGAAGTAGAACCCAGCCAATAGCAGCGCCGACATCGCGGCCCAAACCCAAACAGCGACGCGGCCTAAGGACGCTAGGCGCAACCGCTCCTTCGCGCCCTCCAACGCCCGCCACCAAATCGCATAAGCCAACGGGCCAAAGAACAACAGCGACACCGCCAACACCAATCGCATCGTTTCCGGATGCCCCGTGATCCAAAGCAGATGCTGGAAAAGGACAGGGTCTCCGGTACCGTCAGGCGAGAAGAACGCAGTGCCCGTGAGGCTGAAATACTCAATGGCTGCCATGGCAATCAGCATGGCCATGGGAAGCCCGATCATCACAAAGGTGACCAGCAAAGCACTACCCGGATGGCGAAACGGCGAGAGACAAGCACACCCAAATGCGCGCAACATGGCCAACGCGCGCCTACTCCGCCGCGTGCTTCCGGGGCTTCAGCATAGGGGCGAGGTACTGGCCGGTATGACTTTCGGCCACTTCCGCAACTTGCTCGGGCGTGCCTTTCGCCACAATCATGCCGCCCCCATCACCGCCCTCAGGCCCGATGTCGATGATGTGGTCAGCAGTTTTCACCACGTCGAGGTTGTGTTCGATCACCACCACCGTGTTGCCCTGATCCACCAGCTCGTGCAGCACCTCCAACAGCTTGCGCACGTCCTCAAAATGCAGGCCCGTCGTCGGCTCGTCGAGGATGTAAAGCGTCCGCCCAGTCGAGCGTTTCGCCAGCTCCTTCGACAGTTTCACCCGCTGCGCTTCACCGCCCGAAAGCGTTGTCGCCTGCTGGCCGACCTTGATGTAGCCCAAGCCCACACGCACCAGCGCGTCCATCTTCTCGCGGATGCTCGGAACCGCCTTGAAGAACGTCTGCGCATCTTCAACCGTCATATCAAGAACGTCCGCTATGCTCTTGCCTTTAAACTGAATTTCTAAAGTCTCACGGTTGTACCGCGCACCTTTGCATGTCTCACAGGTGACATAGACATCGGGCAAAAAGTGCATCTCGATCTTGATGACACCGTCACCCTGACAGGCCTCGCACCGCCCGCCCTTCACGTTGAAGCTGAACCGCCCCGGCTTGTAGCCGCGCGCTTTCGCCTCGGGCAGGCCTGCGAACCAATCGCGGATCGGCGTGAAGGCTCCTGTATACGTCGCCGGGTTCGAGCGCGGCGTGCGCCCGATGGGCCGCTGGTCGATGTCGATCACCTTGTCGAGGTGCTCCAACCCTTTGATCGTCTCACAAGGCGCAGGCGTTTGGCGTGCCCCGTTCAGCTTCATGGAGGCCGTCTTGAAAAGCGTCTCAATCGTCAGCGTCGACTTGCCGCCCCCGGACACGCCGGTCACGCAGACGAATTTTCCCAAAGGAAAATCGGCGGTCACACCTTGCAGGTTGTTTCCCGTCGCCTTGACCACGCTCACCTTCTTCTTATTGCCCTTGCGGCGTTCGGCAGGCACCGCAATCTCGCGCCGTCCGGCGAGGTAATCGCCGGTGACAGAGCCTTTGGTGGCGATGATTTGCTCCACCGTCCCCTGCGCCACGATATCACCACCGTGCACACCCGCGCCGGGGCCGATGTCGAACACGTAATCTGCCTCGCGGATCGCCTCTTCATCATGCTCCACCACAATCACCGTGTTCCCCTGGTCGCGCAGGTTCTTCAGCGTCGTTAGAAGCCGGTCGTTATCCCGCTGATGCAAGCCAATCGATGGCTCATCCAGCACATAAAGCACCCCAGTCAGCCCCGAGCCGATCTGCGAGGCCAATCTGATCCGCTGACTCTCGCCACCCGACAGCGTCCCGGCATTCCGCGACAGCGTAAGATATTGAAGCCCCACGTTATTCAGGAACCCCAACCGCTCCCGGATCTCCTTCAAAATCGCCCGCGCAATCTCGTTCCTTTGCGCCGTCAGCGCATCCGGCACCGTCTCACACCAGGCCAAAGCCTCGGCAATCGACATCTGCACAACCTGCCCCACATGCTGCAACGCGTCGGGCTTGCCGATCTTCACCGCCAGCGCCTCAGCTCGCAGGCGATAGCCGCCGCACGCGCCACAGGGGCGGTTGTTTTGGAACCGCTCGAACTCTTCCCTAATCCACGCCGAATCCGTCTCGCGATACCGGCGCTCCATGTTCGGGATCACTCCCTCGAACGTACGCTCAACTTGGTAAACGCGCCCGCCCTCGTCATAGCGAAACTTGATCTCTTCGTCGCCAGAGCCGCGCAGGAACATCTGCTGGATATTCTCCGGCAGCTTTTTCCACGGCGTCTTCGCGTCAAACCTGTAATGCTTCGCAATCGCCTCGATCGTCTGCACAAAGTATGGCGACTTCCCCTTCCGCCACGGCGCAATCGCCCCGTCTTCCAGCGACAAGGTCACATCCGGCACCATCAGGCCTGGATCGAAATACAACTCATGGCCAAGCCCGTCGCAGGACGGACACGCCCCAAACGGTGCGTTGAACGAGAACAGACGCGGCTCGATCTCGGGGATGGTAAATCCACTCTCAGGGCAAGCGAAGTTCTCGGAAAACGTGGACCGCTCGGGATCACCCTCTTTCGGCGCCGTTTCCAAAATCGCAATGCCATCGGCCAAATCCAGCGCGGTCCGAAACGAATCCGCCAACCGCGTCTCCGTCCCCTCGCGCACCACAATGCGGTCCACGACCACATCAATGTCGTGGCGGAATTTCTTGTCCAATGTCGGTGGGTTATCCAGATCGTGGAACTCTCCATCGACCTTCACCCGCTGAAAGCCCTGCTTGCGCAGCTCAAGGAATTCCTTGCGGTACTCGCCCTTCCGGTCGCGCACGATGGGGGCCAGCAGATAGGCACGCGTCCCCTCCTCCTTCGCCATGACACGGTCGACCATGTCCTGCACCTGTTGCGCCTCGATAGGCTTGCCAGTTGCAGGTGAATAAGGCGTACCGACGCGGGCATACAGAAGGCGCAGGTAGTCGTAGATTTCCGTAACGGTCCCAACCGTTGAGCGCGGGTTTTTCGACGTCGTCTTTTGCTCAATCGAGATCGCAGGTGACAGGCCCGCAATGTGATCGACGTCCGGTTTCTCCATCATATCAAGGAATTGGCGGGCATAGGCGCTCAGGCTTTCGACATAACGCCGCTGCCCTTCAGCATAGACAGTGTCGAACGCCAAAGACGATTTACCAGACCCCGATAGCCCCGTCACAACAACAAGCTGATCGCGCGGAATATCCAGATCGATATTCTTCAGATTGTGCTCACGCGCACCGCGCACTTCGATATGCTTCAGCTCTGGCATCAGGGCCCCCATTCACCAACGCTTAAGACATAGGGGAGCGGCCCCGAGTCTCCAACCAAAAAAGAAGAACATTTCAAGAACGGGCGGCGCGATAGGCCAGACCGGTGACAAGGGCTGCCAAAATGCACACGACCATGGCCACCGGCAGGTAGGCCCCAACGGCTGTGGCGGCAAAGATCGGTGTGCCGCTGAAGGTGCCGATATTGCCAAGCTGCGCCAAGGTGCCATTGGCCAGCGCACGGTCATCGTCGGCCGCATTCAACCAGGGCACCGCGGCGAACCCGGCACCCGCAACGCCGCCGCTGACCCCCATGGTCAGGATCAACACATAGGGCGCCCATTCGTCCGAGAAGAAGGTGGCAAGGAACAGGACCGACATCGTCAGAAACAGCGACCAGACCAATGTGCCCGGCGCAATCCAACGCGCCAACACTCCGGCTGCGAAAGATCCAACTATACCCGCCAGCGGCAGAACCGGTCCAAGCCAGGGCGCCTCCAGCACGTCCGGCAGGAAGGTAATCAGCGCAAGGAATAGCCCCGCGTAAATGCCATGCCCCAACCCGGGCGCGAAGAGGCGGGGCGTGGTGTAGATCAGCAAATGATCCGACAGGCGCGGCAACGGGCGCCGCGCGGCCACAACGCCTTTGGGCAACATGACAGCAAGCGTGGCGAACAACGCGGCGGCGAGACCGGCATGGGACAGATAGACCACTTGGATGTTCTCGCCGACGAGCAGAGCCGTCACCGCGAACCCCACGCCGAAGAACGTGGCCCAAAGCCCCATGACCATCGCCCGGTCTTTGTCAGCCGCCAATGCTGCCATCAGGGTTGGCACGGCGACCACGAGGATCAAATGGCCTGCCCCCTCCAGCACGCGCAGCGCCATATAAATGGGGAATGGCGGCAGCAATGCGCCCAGCCCGCCCATTATGGCAGATGCCGCAAGCGCCCAAAGGATCGCGCGGCGTGGCCCGACCGTCGCAGTAATCCCGCCCGCCATTACGCCGAACAGGATGCCCACAACCGCCACGCCAGAGACTGCAAAGGCCACGGGCCAGCCGGGATAGACCTCAGCCAAACCGCCCAAGGTCAGCGATACTTTAGAGAATTGCGCGCCTGCCAACAGGCCAGCCAGATAAAGCGCCGCGATTAGCGGCCAAGGGGTGCGCGTTTGAGGCATGGGCAAAGCCATGGTCTGTTTCATTCACGCCGTCAATGGTCGGGCATTGCGCCGGAAAAAGGCGGGAAATCCGGCCCTTTGCGGATCGTGCGGAACACGTTAGCGTGAGGGTGAACGGACGGATTCTGCCCGTCCCGCTGCCCCTTTTGACCCACACGGATGTTGATAATGCGCGCTTTTTTCCTCGCTTTTCTGATGATTTTCCTGACTCCCGCCATGGCCTTTGCACAGGCCGCGGATCGCCCGAACACGATTCTGGTGCTCGACGGATCAGGCTCGATGTGGGGGCAGATCGACGGCGTGAACAAAATCGTCATCGCACGCAACGTGATCGCCGATCTGCTTGAGAATATGGCCGACGACGTCTCGCTTGGCCTCACCGTCTATGGCCATCGGCAGCGGGGCAGCTGCGGCGATATCGAGACGATTGTTGAGCCTGCGCCCTTTACGCAGGACCGCATCCTTGAGGCTGTGAACTCAATCAACCCCCGCGGACGCACGCCTATGACCGACGCCGTGATCGCCGCCGCGCAATCCCTGCGCCACACGGAAGAGGCCGCGACAGTTATCCTCGTGTCCGACGGCATCGAGAACTGTAACCCCGATCCCTGCGCCATCGCCTCCGAGCTTGAGGCCGCAGGCGTCGCCTTCACAGCCCATGTGATTGGCTTCGACGTCGCCTCCGAGCCTGAGGCCCGCGCGCAGATGCAGTGCATCGCCGACAACACCGGTGGCCAATTCCTGACCGCCGACAACGCCGCCGAGCTTAGTGCTGCTTTGGAACAGGTCGTCGTTGCGGCCCAACCCACCCCCATGCGCCTTGAAGCGCAGCTTGAGCCAAACGGTGAACTCGCCACCCGCCCGATCACCTGGCGCATCATCGGCGAGGGCAACACGATCATCGCCGATGGTCTAACCGGTGCCAGCGTGGACTTCGCCTTCGACGCAGGCCTCTACACCATCCAGGCCACACGCCAGGAACCCTCTGGCCCAGCCACCTACCAGACCAACACAATCGTCGTGCAGGATCAGTCCGATCTGATCGTCGTCCGTATGCCTCCGATCGCGGAGACCAGCCCGGTCACCTTCACAGCCCGTGTTGAACCCGACATGTCCGTCCCGGCCTCGCCCCTGAACTGGACCCTCCAGGACGCCTCAGGCACGACCCTGCTTGGCCCCGTCTCGGCCCCCGGCGGCAATGTCGCCCTCCTGCCGGGCACCTATACGCTGACCGTGGAACGTGTGGCCCAAGGCACCACCCATCCCGTCCGCTTCACTGTTGAACCCAACACCCCGCAAGAGGTCATCATCCCCCTGCCCGCATTGCTGGTCGACGTGAACTTCATCGCGCGCATTGGCCATGTCGGCGGACTGCCCGTCACCGACCCGGTCATCTGGGAAGTCACCCCTCTGGACCCCTCCCCCGAAATCGCAATGACCAACCCCGCCACCGTCACGCTCAGCCGCGGTGCCTACCGCGTCACCGGCTATTGGACCGTGCAGGAAGTGGAGGCCTCGACCGATTTCGTCATCGTCGATCAGCCCCGCGACGTTGTGGTCGTGTTCGACGAACCCGCCGTGACCGCGACGCTGACCGCCCCTGCCTCGGCCCCCGCAGCCTCTGAGATTGAGGTCACATGGCAAGGCCCGGGTGAGACAGGCGACATGATCATGATCCGCCACCCGGACACCGACAGCCTCATCAGCGTCGTCAACGTCCGCGAAAACCCAGAGGTCCTCCGCCTTCCGGCGTTCCCGGGCCGCTACGACATCACCTACCGCCAGAACGGCGGCACAACGCCCGCCATCGGCACCACCTCCATCGAGGTGACTGAGGTTTCGGCCACATTGCAGGCGCCCGAGGTCGTGCAGATCGGTGAGGAATTCCAGGTCGCTTGGGAAGGCCCCGGCTACCAGCAAGACCGCATCGCCTTGGTCCCTGTCGGTGAATCGGCGCATCCCTCTAACGGTCGCGCCATCATGTTCGGCAACCCCTTGGATATGACCGCCCCGACCGAGCCGGGCCTGTATGAGCTCCACTACATCCTACGCGAGGAGGCCCGTGTCATTGGCACGCGCCCCATCGAAGTTGCCGATGTTTTGGCCACCATCACCGCGCCTGCCAGCGCCATTGCAGGTGACACGATCGAGATTGGCTGGACTGGCCCCGCTGGCGACAACGACTTCATTGGCGTCACCGCTGTAGGTGCCGAAGGCTACCACCGGTTCGCCAACACAACCGGAACTGATGAAGGCAACCCGCTTGACCTGCTGATGCCATCACGGCCGGGCGAATATGTGCTGGAATACGTGCTCGGTGAAGGTCGCACCCGGCTTGTTACCGTTCCAATCACTGTTACGCCGGCCGAGGCGTCCCTGACCGCACCCACCACCGGCGTGGCAGGCGACACAATCGACGTGGGCTGGGAAGGCCCGGAATATCGTAATGATTTCATCGCCATTACCGCTCCGGGGGCAGAAGGCTACCACCGCTTCGCGAATACCGTGGCCGTTGATCGTGGAAACCCCGCGCGCCTTGTCCTGCCCAGTGAGCCTGGCACCTATGTCATCGAATATATCGAGGCTCAGGATCGCACAGGCCTCGCCGCAGTGGAAATCGTCGTCAGCGCCGCATCGGCCACTCTGACGGCGCCCACCACCGCAGCTGCCGGTGAAACCATCGAAGTTGGCTTCACCGGTCCGGAGTATCGCAACGACTTCATCGCAATCCGTACGCCCGAAAGTTCAGGCTACCATCGCTTCGCCAATACCGTCGCCGTCGATCGCGGCAACCCGGCGCGGCTTCCGATGCCGTCTGAACCCGGCACGTATCTGATTGAATACATAGAAGCGCAGGATCGCACGGCCCTGGCCGCGGTCGAAATCGTCGTCAGTGCCGTGTCTGCAACTCTGACAGCGCCCACAACGGCCGCTGCGGGGGAAACCATCGAAGTTGGCTTCACGGGACCGGAGTATCGCAACGACTTCATCGCAATCCGCACGCCGGAAAGCGAAGGCTACCACCGCTTTGCCAACACCGTCGCAGTAGACCGCGGCAACCCGGCAAGGCTTGCGATGCCATCGGAGCCCGGCACGTACCTGATCGAGTACATCGAAGCGCAGGATCGCACGGCAATTGCCGCCGTTGAAATCGTGGTTAGCGCCGTCTCCGCCACCATAACGGCACCGGCAAGTGCCACGGCTGGCGATACCATCGAAGTCGGCTTCACCGGCCCCGGCTATAACAACGACTTCATCGCCATCCGTTCGCCCGACAGCGAAGGCTACCACCGCTTCGCCAACACGGTCGCCGCGGATCGCGGAAATCCCGCACAGCTTCTGATGCCATCCGAGCCCGGCACTTACGTCATCGAATATATCGAGGCGCAGGATCGCACGGCCCTGGCGGTGTCTGAGATTACGGTTACCGCCGTGGCCGCCACGCTGACCGCGCCGTCGAGTGCCAATGTTGGCGACACGATTGAGATTGGTTGGACCGGCCCGGATTACGGAAGCGACTTCATCGCGATCCGGGCGCCGGACAGCGAGGGCTATCATCGGTTTGAAACCTCGGTCCGCACCAATCGCGGCAACCCATCTCAGCTGACCGTCCCGTCTGAACCCGGCACCTACCTGATCGAATATGTCGAAGGTCAGGATCGCACGGCCCTCGCGGTGTCCGAGCTTGTGGTCGCCGAAAGCGAAGCCAGCATCACGGCCCCTGCAACGGCGGTCGCGGGTTCGACCATCGAGGTGAGCTGGACGGGTCCAGACGCAACTCGTGATTTCATCGCCATCGGTCTGGATGGCGCGGAAGGCGGCGGGCGTTGGGAAAATTACACGCGTACCAGCGATGGCAGCCCCTTGCGTCTATTGGTGCCAACAACGCCTGGCACCTATTTGATCCAATATTTCCTCGACCAGGATCGCGTCAGTCTTGCCAGTGCCACGATTACCGTCACCGCCGCCGAGGCGAGCCTGACCGCGCCCACCAGCGCACCGGCAGGCTCAACCATCGAATTGGGGTGGACGGGACCGGATTATCCCCGCGACTTCATTGGCATTGGCATCGCCGGCGCGACAGGCGGCGGACAGTGGGAAAACTATACCCGCACCTCCGAAGGTAGCCCGATGCAATTGCTGGTTCCGACCACTCCCGGCAGCTACCTGATCCGCTATTTCATTGATCAGGATCGCTTGGCGATCGCTGAGGTTCCCATCGAAGTGACAGCGGTTGCCGCCACGTTGACCGGCCCCGCCACGGCCGCTGCGGGTTCCAGCATCGAGATCGGCTGGACCGGCCCCGACTACCCGCGCGACTTCATTGGCATCGGTCAGGTCGGCGCAACGGGTGGCGGACAATGGCAAAGCTACGTGCGCACCAGCAGCGGAAATCCCGCAACGCTGGCTCTGCCGGATACGCCCGGCTCCTATATAATCCGCTACTTCGTGGATCAGGACCGCACGGCTATTGGTGAGATGCCGATCACGCTGCAATAGCGCCGAATGGGTCAAACGAAAACGGGCGTCGCACCTCTGCGGCGCCCGTTTAATTATTATACTAGAATACGATTTTCGTTTCTTGTCTGCGAGTTAACCCCTGGTTGCAACCTTGCAACCAGAGGGGCACTCACTCAGATATGGATCACCCGATCATAGGCGTCGAGCACGCTTTCGTGCATCATTTCGCTGAGCGTCGGGTGCGGGAAGACCGTCTCCATCAGGTCCTCTTCCGTGGTCTCCAGCTTCTGGCCCACGACATAGCCCTGTATCAGTTCTGTGACCTCAGCACCGATCATATGCGCGCCCAAAAGCTCGCCGGTTTTCTCGTCGAACACGGTCTTGATCATGCCCTCAGGCTCACCAAGCGCGATTGCCTTGCCGTTCCCAATGAACGGGAAGCGTCCAACCTTGACCTTGTAGCCCCGCTCTTTGGCCTTCGCTTCGGTCAGACCCACGCTCGCGACCTGCGGATGGCAATAGGTGCAGCCCGCAATGCTCTCCGGCTTGATCGCATGGACGTTGTTCTTGCCCGAAATCAGCTCAGCAACCATCACACCTTCATGGCTCGCCTTATGCGCCAACCAAGGCGCTCCCGCGATGTCACCGATGGCGTAAAGCCCATCCACACCCGTGCGACAGAACTCATCCGTCACCACATGGGTCCGGTCGATCTTCACACCCAGCGCTTCCAGCCCGAGGTTCTCGACATTCCCGACAATACCAACGGCGGAAATGACAGTATCGAAGTAGTGCTTCTCAACCTTCCCGCCAATCTCAATATGCGCCGTAACTTTGTCGGCAGACCGATCCAACTGCTTGACCATCGCCTTCTGCAGGATCTTCATCCCCTGCTTTTCGAACGACTTCTTCGCAAAGGCCGAGATTTCCTCGTCTTCCACCGGCAAAACCCGGTCCATGACCTCGACCACAGTCGTGTCCGCGCCAAGCGTGTTATAGAAGCTGGCAAATTCGATCCCGATTGCGCCGGAGCCAATGACCAGCAACTTTTTCGGCATATGCGGTGGCGTCAGCGCGGCCTTGTAGGTCCACACGCGCTTGCCATCGGCCTCAAGCCCCGGTAATTCGCGAGCCCGCGCGCCGGTGGCGAGGATGATGTTCTTCGCCGTCAGCTCTTCGGTCCCTTTATCGGTCTTGACCGAGACCTTGCCCTTCGCAGGGATCGTCGCCTCGCCCATGATCGTCGTGACTTTGTTCTTCTTCATCAGATGCGCGACACCCCCAGACAGCTGTTTGGCTACCTTGCGCGAACGGTCGACGACCTTGTCCAGATCGTAGCCAATCCCATCCGCCGAAAGGCCAAATTCCTTGGCGCGGTGCATCAGGTGGAACACCTCGGACGAGCGCAGCATGGCCTTCGTCGGGATACAGCCCCAATTCAGGCAGATGCCGCCCATGTGCTCGCGTTCCACAATCGCCGTCTTCAGGCCAAGCTGGCTCGCGCGGATCGCGGCCACGTAGCCACCCGGTCCTGCGCCGATTACGATGACGTCGAAGTTCTGTGCTGCCATGGGGGTGTTCCTTCCGGCCGTGTCTGTTTGAAGCGTTTGTTCAACGTTAAACTATCCAGAAAGGCGCGACAATTGACGCTAGGTCGCAGTCCGGGTTGCACAGAACGCAAGGCTCAGGCGTGGGGGCGCATGGCAAAAAGGCGTTGAAACCCGACTGTCACTTTAGCCGTTTGTGCCCTCGACTTCCTGAAGAATCGCACGGTAGCCGCCTTCGTCGATGAAGGCCTGCTCTTCTGCCGTCATGCCCCGATCCAGAGGGCCATTGCGATAGGGAAACCGTCCGAACCGCTTGATGATCTCACGGTGCGCGCGAGCGTGGACGTCGTTGTTGCCTTCGTCCATCCGGCTTTCCATCAGATCGACGCAGATATCCTGATGGGCCATATCCTCGGAGTGCATGAAGGGCATGTAAACGAATTGCCGCATATCGCCCTCGATCTCTCGATCCCAGCCGTTTGCGATCATCTGGCCCGAGACCTCCAATGCGATGGCATCGGTTGCGAAGGCCCGCGGATCGTCGCGGAACATGTTCCGGGGGAACTGATCGAGCAAGATCACAAGCCCAAGCGCCCCCACTGCGTCCACTGCCCAATGCCGCAGTCCGCCATCGTGGGCCGTTCGCCAATCGGCACCGAACTTATCCCGGATCTCCTGATCGAAGGCGTCGTCTTGCACGTACCATTTCTCGGGTCCCGCCCCCTCCCAGAAGGCGACTACGTCTGCGGCATTGCTCATCTCTAGGTATCCCCTTCGCTGTCGTCGGCCATTTCTTCGGCGGCCTCAACATACAACTCCTGCGCGGTTTCAATCGCAACAGGCGATGCGGTGCCGGGCATAATGTTGGCGTAGGGTACGGCGTCGTAATCATCTTCTTCGACATAGGCAGACATACGTTGAGTCATCCGGTAGAGGCCGTAGGCGGCGACCAAGAGCAATACGATGGCCAAGAACATCCAAAAGCCGCTTGGCCCCATGACCCCCATCAGCAGACCCATAACTGGCGGACCAGAGATGGCTCCGATTCCGTTCACAAAGATCATCCCGCCCGAAGCCGCAGGCATATCCTCAACCTCCAGATAGTCATTCGTATAGGCCAGAAGCAGCGCGTAAAGCGGTTGCGCCAGGCCGCCTGAGAGGGCCGCAATCGCCAAGAGAACGCTGAAACTGTCCGCCAGAAACACGCCGCCGATAGCCACGACAGCGCCGGCAACAGCCGCCCCTATAATCAAAACACGACGATCCATCCGGTCCGACATCCAGCCAATGGGGTATTGCAGCACGATGGCGCCCACGAAAAACGATGAGATGAAGCCGGACAATTGCCCAAGGCTCAGACCCAATTCGGTCGCATAAACCGGAGCCATGGCGAATTGACCCGCGAAGACGCCGCCCATGAACAGCATGCCGATCATGCCGAAGGGTGAGGTGTCATAGAGCTTGCGCAAGGTCATAGGCCGCGTGGCCTCAATCGCCGGGGTTGGCACGGCGGACAGAAGGATGGGCGCGAAGCTAAGCGAGACCAGGATCGAGGGAATGATGAACAAAATCCAACCCGACGGATCCCCGGCGGCCAGAATACCCTGCCCGGCCACAAGGCCCATCATCTGCATCAGCATGTAAGCGGAAAGCGACTGGCCGCGTGTGGCATTCGTCGCGGAATTGTTCAGCCAGGACTCGGCGGTCACGTAAACGCCTGACAGGCAGAACCCCAAGGCGACGCGCAAAAGCATCCAGGCCCAAGGCTCGGTGACGATTGGGTAGGTGATGACGATTGCAGAGATGAAGGACCCAAGCGCCGCAAAGACGCGGACGTGCCCCACGCTCGAAATGAACTTCGGCGCCATGCTGGATCCGCCCAGAAAGCCCACGAAATAGGCCGAGCCGATCAGTGACAATTCGAAGGTCGAAAACCCCTCAATCGCGCCCCGAACACCCATGAGGGAGCCTTGAAGGCCATTGCCGACCTGCAAAAGGAACATGCCCAGAAGCAGGGCCCAAGTGGTGCGGATGACTGTAAGCATGATGGCCTCCCGTGCTGGCCGGTGTCCTTCCCGGTGTCTCACCCGGAAAGGCCGTCGTCTGTCAGATTCGCGACGGGATTAGCAAGGACGCGTCACCATAGGAAAAAAAGCGATAGTCGTTTGCGACAGCGTGGTCGTAAATGGACCGGATTTGATCATGCCCCATCAGAGCTGAAACAAGCATTAACAAGGTCGATTTTGGCAGGTGAAAGTTGGTCATCAGGGCGTCGGTGATTTTCCATTGATAGCCCGGGTAGATGAAGATATCCGTGGTGCCCTCGAAAGCTTTCATGGTGCCATCGGGTGCAGCCGCACTTTCGATCAGACGCAGGGCCGTTGTGCCGACCGGAATGATCCGACCGCCTGCTTCGCGTGTGGCATTCATCTCGGCGGCTGCCTTTTCGCGGACCTCCCCCCATTCGGCGTGCATTTTGTGCGTGGTGACGTCGTCAACTTTCACCGGAAGGAACGTACCTGCGCCGACGTGCAGGGTGACGAAGGTGACATCAACGCCGCGCGCGGTCAGGGCCGCCATGAAGGCCTCATCAAAGTGCAGGCTTGCGGTGGGGGCAGCGACAGCGCCTGTGCGTTTGGCCCAGACGGTTTGGTAGTCGTCCTTATCCCGCTCATCAGGTGCGCGTTTGCTCGCGATATAGGGCGGCAAAGGCATGGCACCGGCGGCGTTGAGGGCCGCATCGAAGTCATCCCCGCTAAGGTTGAACCGCAATCGCAACGTGCCTTCATTCAGGTTAACGTCGGCGGACAAATCATTTGAGAACAATATCTTGTCGTTTTGCGCAAGCTTGCGCATCGGCTTGGCCAGGGCCTGCCAGGTGCCGTCTGCCTGGGGTTCAAGCAGCGTAACCTCGATCTTCGCCTCAACCGGTCCCTGCGCGCTTTCCCGTGGGCGGTATCCCGTCAGGCGCGCCGGGATTACGCGCGTGTCGTTCAGGATCAGGCGGTCGCCGGGTTGTAGCAGATTTGGCAGATCGGCAACCGTCTTGTTCGCAATCGCATCGCCTTCTGCCAACAGCAGTCGTGCCGAAGACCGGGGCCGCGCAGGACGGGTTGCAATCAACCGCTCTGGCAGATCGAAGTCGAAATCATCGAGTTTCATGGGCGGCGGTTACTCACTGAAATCAGGCGGCGGGGCGCGGAAAATCTCACGGAAAATGCCGGGCGTCAGGATCGACAGCGGATTGACCGATACACGCGTATCCTCCGCGTCGCCGATGACACGGTAGTTGAACCCGAACAAGCCCTCCCGCCGGGTCGCAAAAAGCGCGCCGAAAAGGCCGTTCACAAGGTAAAAGGGTGAGACGACGCCCTGCATCTCGTAGCGTTCCGAGGCCACATCATATACCCCGTCCATGGATATCCCCATCGACGGCCCAACCGCCGCGCCTTCCAACACTGTGATGCGATCCGGTGTCATGCGGAAGCGGGCGTTCACTTCACCCATGTTGATGCCAGTGCCGCCGAGTTGTTCCAGAAGTCCCACAACTGAGACAAGGTTCAAGATCTCGGCCATGACAGGCGCGTCACGCAGGCGCGGGCTGTCGATGGTCAGTTGCCCGTCATACTGGCCCGATTCCGGCCGGGCGGCGAGGATCAGGTCGAACGGCCCGCCGTGGATATTGGTGATGATATTGGCCGCCCGAAGAACCGCGCCGCCGTCATCTGATTGCATGCGCACCGAAGGGCCATTGGCGCTTGGAACGAGCTGTCCGTTTACCGCCACGATATTATTGACCTGTCCCCGGAAATCACCGCTCATGGTGGCCCCGTTCAGATCCGCGCGCAGACCTGTCAGCGCTATGCCTGCCGTGATTTGCATTCTGTCCAGAGAGATGTCGAGCGGACCAATGGTACCGCCTGACGAGCCGCCGGTGCTGGCCAGTGACGGCATTGTGCGGAAATCAAGCGTGCCGCCTGAGATTTCAATTGCTGGGGCTTGATTTCTACGCCCGATCAACCCGCCCCGCACGTCGAGCCAGTTGCCCAATCGAAATTGCCCCGCAGAGAAACGGTCAAGCCAGCCGTCAGCCGTGAAACTAACAGCTCCCTCAAGGGTCATACCCGCCCCCTGAAGCGCGATTTGGCGGACCTCCGGTTGTTGCCCCAGCCTGATGTCGGCACTGAACTGGCCCCGTGTGCCTTCGCTTAAACGCCAAGCCAGCGGCGGGATAGCCAAAGCGATCCCGTCAAGGTCGGAGCGCACTTGCATGGTTGCCGGGCCATTGGCGCGTAAAAAGATCGACAGATCTGCAGGTCCTTGCCCCGACATCAGCCAATCCGGCAATTCCACCCCGAATGTCGCCAGTGCCTGCCGATCCAAAGTCGCGCGTGCCTGAACAAGGCTACCGGGGTCGGCATCCGCGGCCAATTGCACGGACCATTGGCCACTAACTGGCACACCGTCCAGCGAAGCGCGCCCGCCGACAGCAAGCTCCTGCGGGTTCATGCGCAGGGTGACACGCTCCGCCAAAAGAGTGCGATCGGGCACAAGCTCTGTTGCGCGAAAGTTGGTGACGATGCCGTCGACTTCAATTTCCAACCCGTCAAAACCCGCATCCGGCGCGCGTTCTACAAGATGCGTCGCGAGCTGCGCGCGCGCACTGACCTGACCAGAACCGATCTCTTCAGGCGCGTAGCCGCTGGCCTCCAAAACCGCGAAGGGCGGCCCGGCCAATACATGCATGATATCAGGCACTTCACCGGCAATCGACAGATCGAATTCCGCCAATGGCCCGGGCACGGAAACGTCGCCGATCACCATGTGAGAGCCCGCCAAGCCCGCACTACCTTGCCCATCAACGCCGACGCCGCCACCGTCCAATCCGACAACGAGGCGCGTGTCTTGCAGGCTAAGAAAGCCTGAGGCTGCTCTGATTGGCGGGGCCGCAGGCAGCGCCAGAATATCTGCTTCAGCGAAGTCTAAGGACAGTTCGACTTGATCTTCAGCTTCAGGCGCGCCGCGGTACGCAAAATCCACGCCGTCGACCCGGCCCGCAAGCACACGTTCCTGCACCCACCAACGCGTGTTTGGGATCGCGGATCTTGGCCAGTAGGCCATCACTGTTGAAAGCTCCGCACTGGGCAGATGCGCGTTCAAAGCAAGGCTCAAACCCTCAGGCGCCGCAGTCAGCGTCCCATTAACCATGGCCCTCAGATCGGCGTCATAAATCACCGCGTTGCCGACTTCGGCGACGACTGTCTCCCCAAGCGCAAGCCTTAGGTCCACCGCAGCGCCGTCAATCGCCAACGGAGCTTCAAAGAGGCCCTCAGGGTCGGCGGAAATATCGCTGAGCGAAAACTGCGCGGTGTAGTGGGAGCCATCCGGCGCAACATCCGCATGGCCCGCACCGTCGAATGACAATTGATCAGATCGCAGCATCACTTCACTGAGTACCGCGCGACGCGTGTCGGGGTCATAGGCCAAGCCTGCGGCCATCGCATTGAAGGACACGGGATCGTCTTGTCCCGGAAGGTTCAGCACCCCGGCCCCGACCCGTAGCTGGCCGTCCACGGCCCCAAGCGTTCCGTCGTCGGCCATCGTAGCGGTCAATTCCCCATCAATGGGTGCGCGCATCAGGTCGAGCCATGCCAAAGCCGGGCTGCTGGCTGCAAGATCGCGCGCAGCCAGGGTGTCGAAGACCATGGAAACTTCCGTCTCTCCTTCCCGCGCATTGCGCGTCAAGGAAATGTCGAGCGTCGCGTCGCGACTGCCTGCAAGACGTCCGCCAACCTCAAGCGCGAGCTGCCCACCACGACGGTCGAGCCGCATCACGGCATCATGCAGGCGCATGTCCCGGCCTGTTAGCTCATCAGATAGGCGCACCTCCATCCCCTCGCCGACCACCTCCTGCAATTGCGAGAAGACGGGGGCGGAAAACATCTGGTCCAGCCGCGACAGGGTATCAATCAGGCTCAGCGCTTCGGTGTCGGCTTCGGTATCTGCCTCGCCACCGAAGTCGAGATCCAGTTGACCATCGGTGCCCCGGCGCATGTTCAGACCAGCGTCTGACACAACTATCCGTCGTACACGCATTTGCCCGCTGACCAACGGCCCGGGGGCCACGCGGATGCGCAGACCCGGGAACGCGGCACGAACCTCGCCCTCGGGCGTGGTCACCGAGACATCGCGAAACTCAAAGGCAGGCGCCCGGCCGCCTTGGGGCAGTGCCAAAACCATTTCACCGATGGCGACATCGCCCGTTGCCATGGCATCGTTGATCCGCGCCTCGATCCGGTCTTGAACCCCAGCAGGCAAAGCCATCGGCGCCGCGTAAAGCCGGACCCAGATCGCAGCCACCGGGACCAGCAGGATGAACAGCACAATAGCCAGCGCGCGGATCCAGATCCGCCGCCGGGGTCTTGGTGTCTTGTTCGGATCGGTCTCTGTCTGCTCCATCCGCTTCAGCGGCTCTGCCATCCGTTGTGATCGTGCCCTTTAATCTCTCCGCAAATCGCCTAGCTTGCAAACCGGAACGGCGCCAGTGCCTTCCGCTTGCAAAGGAAATTCTTCAAATGCCCGATATCGGAGACAAAGCCCCGGACTTCACTCTGCCCCGCGATGGGGGTGAGACGCTGACACTATCGTCGCTTCAGCCCAAAAACGTCGTGCTTTACTTCTATCCCAAGGACGACACGCCCGGCTGCACGAAGGAGGCAATTGCTTTCACAGGTTTGGGCAAGGCGTTTGATGCGGCTAACACGCAAGTGATCGGTATCTCTAAAGACACCGCTGCCAAACATGACAAGTTCATCGCCAAGCATGAGCTTGGGGTCGCGCTCGTTTCGGATGCCGAAAGTGATGTGTGCGAGCAATATGGTGTGTGGGTTGAGAAAAACATGTATGGCAAGAAATACATGGGGATTGAGCGGGCGACATTTCTGATCGACGGTACCGGGAAAGTGGCTCAGGTCTGGCGCAAGGTGAAAGTGCCGGGTCATGCGGAGGCGGTATTGGAATCGGCGCAAGAACTGTAATCGTGGTGCCATGCTCTGCCAGTAAGGGAACACAGGCTTCATGAAACCGCTCGCTGAAATGGCCGATGAGGTCCTGCGCACCGCTAATGCGCGCGGCAAAACCGCTCTGTCGCGTCGTTACGCCGCCGATTGGCAAGCAGCGCGGGCAGCGGGTGATGTGCCAGAAATCGGTAAAGCCTCGCCTCCCGATCAGCCTGCCCGACCCGAAACGCCGGAATTGCTAGACCCTCGCAATGTGCCGCGCCGCAAGCCCGGCACGCCAGCGGGGCGTATGGCGATCCTGCATGCCGTGGCGCATATCGAGTTGAATGCAGTCGACCTGCATTGGGACATCATCGCCAGGTTTTCCGAGACCCGATTGCCAATCGGATTCTTCGACGATTGGGTGAAAGCCGCCGATGAAGAATCCAAGCATTTCAACTTGATGGCCGACTGTCTTGAAGTGATGGGAAGTCACTACGGTGCCTTGCCCGCTCATGCGGGCATGTGGCGCGCGGCAGAGGATACGGCGGATGATTTGATGGGCCGGTTGGCCGTTGTGCCGATGGTGCTGGAGGCGCGCGGGCTGGATGTGACGCCGTCGATGATTGCAACGTTCGAGAAGGCCAAGGATGACCCGGCGGCACGGCAGGCGGTCGACGCCCTGCACGTCATCTACGCGGAAGAGGTCCACCATGTCGCCTATGGCTCCAAATGGTTCCATTTCCTCTGCGGCCGCCATGACACCGACCCGAAAGAGGCCTTTCATACTCTAGTGCAGCGCTATTTTCACGGCTCCCTGAAGCCGCCGTTTAACGAAGAAAAAAGGGCCGAAGCGGGCATTCCGCCTGACTTCTACTGGCCTTTGGCGGGATAACCCCGCGATCTGCTATAAGATCACGCGGAACGATCGGCGGATTTCCGCCAGATTTGCGCGCTTTTTTGGTGCCTTTTCCAGAGTTTAAGATTACTATGTTGGCACACAAGGCGGTGTAGCTTATTCCCCAAGCACGCCGCAGCCGCCACTGGGGACAAGACGGTGGCGCGGAAAAACACAAGGGGAAGCGAGGCGCAAGGACAGTGACATCTCGGCTTTTAAGTCGCGTGAATGCGACGCTTGAACGGCATTTGCCTGAGCAACGGCTCTTCCTGAAATCGGAAGAAGGCACGCGGTTTATTCGCCTGCGCCCCGTTACCCAGGCCAGCATGATTATGGGGTCGGCGGTTTTCGTCGGCTGGACCGTGATCGTAACTTCCATCTTTCTGATCGACACCATTGCAGCCGGCAACGTGCGTGATTTGGAGCAGCGCGAGCAGGCGATGTACCAGGAACGCCTTAATGCCATGGCGCATGAGCGTGACGCGCGTGCTGCTGCTGCCTCTGCCGCGCAGGACCGTTTTGCGCTGGCGATGGATCAGGTCTCGGAAATGCAGACCCGCCTGTTGGACTCAGAAGAACGTCGGCGCGAGCTTGAGACTGCCGTTGACGTGATCCAAGCCACCTTGCGCCGCACGATCGACGAACGCGACGAGGCGCGCGTTGCAGCCGCTGCCCTGCAAAACGAACTTCAGGCCGATACTGGCACCGTGCAGACCGCAGCCGAGCGGGAGTGGGAACTTCAACAAACTCTCGCGTTTCTGAACGAAGCACTTGCGCTGACCGCAGGCGAACGGGATGAAGGCCATTCGCTGATGGCCGCCGCTGCGGATGAGATCAACCGCCTCAACTTTGAGGCTGCCCTCACCGAAGAACGCCAGAACCGCGTGTTCCGTCAGCTGGAAGAGGCCGTTGCCGTTTCCATGGAACCGCTGGATGAGATGTTTAGCGCTGCGGGCCTGTCCACCGATGATCTAATCGAAAGCGTTCGCCAGGGCTACTCCGGCCAGGGTGGGCCGCTCACGCCAATCATCTCAACGTCCGGCAGCGGGCCCGACCCACTTTCGAACCGTGCCAATCGCCTTCTGCGCGAATTGGATGAGATTAACCTGTGGCGCATCGCGGCCGAGCGGCTTCCCTTCGGCAACCCCGTGAACGGCAGCTATCGCCAGACTTCGGGCTTCGGTCCGCGCCGCGATCCAATCAACGGCGGCAGCCGGATGCACAACGGCCTCGATTTCGCGGGCTCACGCGGTACGCCGATTGTTGCCGGTGGCGCGGGCGTTGTCGAATTCGCTGGCCGTCAAAGTGGCTACGGACTTACAGTCGAAATTAGGCACAACAACGGTTTCATGACGCGCTACGCCCACCTCAGCCGCATCCGTGTGAGCGAAGGGGAAAGGGTCTCGCGCGGGGAACTTATCGGTGATATGGGAACCACCGGTCGGAGCACGGGCGTGCATTTGCACTACGAAGTGCATCGCAATGGGACACCCGTTAATCCGATGACGTTCATAAGGGCAGGACGCAATGTTTTCTAAATCCAAGATCAACGAACCCGGACCCAAGCAGGGCGGCGCGTCCGACGGGTCCAGCGGTGACAGCCCGACCTCGGGCACGAATTCTGGAGACACCATGAACAAATCCACTACCGCAACCGCAGCTTCGGGCAACAAGACCAAGCCGCAGCCGTCGATGCTGTCTACGGACCTGACCATCGTGGGCAACCTGCGCACGACCGGTGACATCCAGGTCGAAGGCACCGTGCAGGGCGACATCCGCGCCCACCTTCTTACGGTTGGCGAAAGCGCCAATATCGAGGGTGAGATCGTTGCCGACGACATCGTCGTGACAGGCCGCGTTGTTGGCCGTGTTCGTGGCTTGAAGGTGCGCCTCACCTCGACCGCACGTGTCGAAGGCGACATCATCCACAAGACCATCGCCATCGAATCCGGTGCGCATTTCGAAGGCTCGGTTCAGCGTGCAGAAGATCCGCTGTCCACTGGCGCCAATAATGCAGCTCCGCGTACACCGATCACCACTGGCGGCAGTAGCGCACCCTCTGCGCCAGAAGCACCTTCCGCGCCATCGATCCCCCGCCCCGCCGCGGCAGGTCCGGCACCACAGCCGTCTTCGAAGTCCGACAGCTAAGCGGCTTCAGCGGCACTACTCAGAAGTTTTGAAGAGCCGGGACCTGCGCCCGGCTTTTTCTATGGAGCCGCCGGGCTCGATACCGTCGCCAAACGGTAGATGTGCCAAGACGCATGACCGAGGATCGGCAGTACGAAGAGCAATCCCAACAGCCCCGGCACCATCGCCAAAAATGTGAGCCCCGAAATCGTTGCGGCCCAAGCAAGCATGACTTTCGGATTCTGTCGGATCACTGCGATGGACGTGATGATTGCCGTCACAAAGTCCACCTCGCGGTCCAGCAACAATGGCAGTGACACAACCGTCAAAGCGAACAGGACGAAGGCGAAGACTGCGCCGAAAGCGCTCCCGGCCAACATCATGCTCAGCCCTTCAGGCTCCAGCAGGTAGACGTAGGAACTCGTCACGTTGGTCAACGCCGATGGCCCAAGGAAGAGAGCAAACAGCATGTGCGCGAAGAATGACCAGAACAGGAAATAGATGATGATGACCCAGGCCATGGATGGCAGTTGCCGCAACCGCTGACGCCAGATGACGGCGAAGATATCTCGTGCCGACCAATCGCTGTCCTTCGCTTCCAAACGACGGGACACCTCGTAAAGACCGACAGCGAGGAACGGTCCAATAAGCGGAAATCCGAAGGTCAGCGGGATCGCCAACCATTCAAGATGCGCCTGAAACAGAAGCAGGTAGATCGCCCAACCTCCGACCACATAGACCGCTGCGAAAAACAGACCGAAAGCTGGCTTATTTCGAAAGTCCGCCCAACCGTTGCGAAGCGCCGTGGCCAGATCGCCAATACGCATATCTCGGATATCGGGCGCGCCTTCCCCAACCGGATGAATTGTTGTGTCGGACATGGCGTAGTCCTCCCGTGTGGCACGAGCCTACCCCTTTAGCCCCTATCCCGCCAAGACCGTAGGCGTGACGATTGTGCGGGGGCCAATCGCGGCCTCCCATTGCCGCCCCATCGCCAGTATCTTCGCATCCGTTCCGTGCGGTCCGATGAGCTGCAAACCATGGGGCAATCCGTGTGCGCCCAATCCACCGGGCAAGGCTAGCGCTGGCACCCCCGCGAGGCTTGCCGGAACAACAACCTCCATCCAGCGGTGATAGGTGTCCATCCCCTGCCCCGCGATGTCCTTGGGCCAATCCCACTCCGCCGGAAAAGGCCAGCACTGCGTTGATGACAACACGAGCGCATCGAAGCGCGAGAACGTCTGCGCCAACGCGGAAAGCCAGGTCTGGCGCTGCTCCAACGCGCGCTGCACGGCATCACCTGTCAACGCGAGCCCGCGCTCAACTTCCCACAAAGCCTGTGCATTCAGCTTCGTGCGCTCTTCCGGTTTGCGCCAATGCACGCCCAATTCCATAGCCACCGCAAAGGACCGTAACGTTGTCCAGCTGTCCCATAGTAGCTCTGACGACACCGGCGGCGAGACCTCCTCGACTTGCCACCCCAGATCGCCCGCGACCCGTTCCAGGCTGGCCCGGTTCGCCTCCAGCAACTCCTCCTCCATGGGATAGGCCCCACCCCAATCGCCGAGCCATCCAACCTTAGGTGTTTCGAGCAACCTTTCTTGCGGCTCGTAGGCCCCATCCGACAGGGTGCCCAAAAAACGTTCAAGATCGTCTACGGAGCGCGCCATTGGTCCATGGGTGGAGAGCCGATGCAACAAGGCCTTCTCCGAAATCTCGCCTGGCACGAGCCCCACACTGGGCCGAAATCCGTAAACATCGCACCACGCTGCGGGGTTTCTCAAGCTGCCCATCATGTCCGAGCCATCGGCAATCGGCACCATGCCCGTGGCCAGCGCCGCCGCTGCCCCACCCGAGGAGCCACCAGCCGTGCGCGACAGATCGAACGGATTGCGCGTGACACCAAAGACGGGATTGGTCGAATGCGACCCCAGTCCAAATTGCGGCACGTTGGTCTTGCCGATCACAATGGCACCTGCCGCCTTCAAGCGCCGCGCCAGCCCGTCATCCACCTCAGGGCAAAAATCCGCGAACAGGGGCGACCCGTTGGTCGAGCGCAACCCCTTGACTGCAACCAAGTCTTTGATCGCCACGGGAATGCCGTGCAGCCAACCAACTGGGTCCATTGCCTCAGCCAGCCGCGCCTCGCCCATCAACACTTCGCGGTCTTTGAGCGAGATCACCGCGTTAACCGACCCATTGACCGCATCAATCCGCGACAAAACTGATCGCATCAGATCAACGGGGGAAACCTCCCGCGCGGCGATCGCGTCAGACAGCGCAACCGCGCCAAGCCTCCATAGCTCCGCCATTTCAGGCCCTCCCACCCATCGTTGTTCCATGAGAATGCAAAAGGGCTGAGCGCGCCACCTAAAGCTGCGCCTAGCAGTTAGTCTTCGCCCTGCGCCTCAGCGCGGCCCTTGCCAGACACACCATGGGCCAGAACACTGGCCATGACACCGTCCAGATCGCCGTCCAAGACCCCTTGCGTGTCCGAGGTCTCAAACCCCGTGCGTAGATCTTTCACCATCTGATAGGGCTGCAAAACGTAAGACCGGATCTGATTGCCCCAACCAGCATCGCCGGCGTTTTCATGGGCTTCGTTGACCAGCGCGGATCGCTTGTCCAATTCCATCTGATAGAGCCGCGATTTCAGCGCCTTCATGGCGATGTCCCGGTTCTGGTGCTGCGACTTTTCCGAAGAGGTCACGACGATACCAGTTGGGTTGTGTGTGATCCGCACGGCAGAGTCGGTCGTGTTGACGTGCTGCCCGCCCGCACCGGACGAACGATAGGTGTCGATCCGGATGTCGGAAGGATTCACTTCAATCTCGATATTGTCGTCCACGACCGGATAGACCTTCACGGAGGTGAAGGATGTGTGGCGCTTTGCGGCGCTGTCGAAAGGCGAAATCCGCACCAGACGATGCACGCCCGACTCCGACTTCATCCAGCCGTAAGCATTAGGGCCGCTAATCTTGTAGACGGCGGATTTGATGCCCGCCTCTTCGCCCGCACTGAAGCTTTGCAGGTCCACTTCATAGCCCTGTTTTTCGGCCCACCGCGTGTACATCCGCGCCAGCATCGAAGCCCAGTCGCAGCTTTCCGTGCCGCCCGCGCCTGAGTTAATCTCAAGGAACGTATCGTTGCTGTCAGCCTCTCCATCCAGAAGCGCCTCAAGCTCCTTCGCCGCAGCCATATCAACCAGCGACGCCAAGGCCGCTTCAGCCTCTGCTACAACCTCCTGGTCATCCTCCATCTCGCCCAGTTCGATCAGTTCAGCGTTGTCATCCACGCCTTGTCTGATCGTCTCATAGGTCTTGAGCTTGTCGACCAGCATTTGCCGGTCGCGCATCAGTTTTTGTGCTTTGTCCGGATCGTTCCAGAGATTTGGATTCTCGACCATGGCGTTGAATTCCTCAAGCCGGTGGGGCGCCGTCTCGATATCCATCCGCTGGCCCAGAAGGGTCAGGGAATTACGGATTTTCTCGATGTTGGCTTGCGTCTCGGCGCGCATGGTCTGGGCCTTTCGGGGAATATGCTGTGCGAGATGTAGTGGAACTATCGTCGGCCCTCAAGCGCAACCCCAGAGCCTTTCCAGGCTCTGGTCGTTCCTACTTGGGAGATGGCCGCAGCGTTGAAATGACTTAATACAATCCGCCGGAACTTAGCGTTCCGAAGCCAGTCGCCGTTGGCACCCGTGCAGTATCCCCGTCGGAGGTTTCCACTAGAACCCCCTGCCCGCCGCCGCCGCCAGTCTCGCCCCCGCGGGTGAACATTGGAATGTCCGACGACATCGCCCAACCGCCGTCGATGACTGACAGCAAGCCCTGATAGGGTTCTTCGCCTTCGCGGAACAACTCATAGACCACGTGATCACCGGATGACCCGGCAGGAAGACGCGCGCCCGAGAAACGGTCGATGGGGAAGAACTGGCCGCCTTCTGGCACAGGGAAATCGCCGCCGCCGTATTCCTCGATCGCTTCCAACATGAAGCGTTGGAACACCGGGCCACACATGCCGCCGCCCGAAGCACCGCGCCCCAGCGGTTCAGGTTGATCGTAGCCGATGTAGCAACCAGCCGCGATGTTCGAAGTGAAGCCCACGAACCAAACATCACGCGCTTCATTGGTCGTTCCCGTCTTACCCGCTGTTGGCACCGGCAAGTTGACCGAGCCCGAGGCCGTGCCGCGTTGCACAACGCCACGCATCATGGAAGTCAGCTGATAGGCTGTGATCGGGTCCATCACGCGCTCACGCGTCGACACTATCCGAGGCGCAAGCCCCTCTTCTAACGATGCCAGTTCACAGTCAGGGCAAAGCCGCTGGTCGTGACGATAGACGGTTTCGCCATAGCGGTTCTGAATGCGGTCCACGAGGGTCGGTTCCACCCGCTCGCCGCCATTTGCGAACATCGCATAGGCTGCAACCATACGGAACAACGTGGTTTCCTGAGAGCCGAGCGAATTCGCAAGGAATGGCTGCATCTCATCGTATACCCCGAAACGCTCGGCGTAACGCGCGATCGTATCCATGCCGACTTCCTGCGCCAGACGCACTGTCATCAGGTTCCGCGACCGTTCAATGCCCGTCCGCAAAGGCGATGGGCCGTAGAACTGGTTCGACGCGTTCTGCGGCCGCCAAATCCCTTCTCCCGTTTGCACCTCAATCGGGGCGTCGATCACGATGGTGTTCGGGCTGTAGCCGGAATCCAGTGCGGCGGCGTAGACGAAGGGCTTGAAGCTCGAACCCGGTTGGCGCGTGGCCTGCGTGGCGCGATTGAACGAGCTGTGTTGGTACGAAAAGCCGCCCTGCATCGCCAGAACCCGGCCCGTGTGCACGTCCATCGCCATAAAGCCGCCCTGCACTTCGGGCACTTGTCGCAAGGTCCAGCGCAAGAACGAGCCGTCGCTGTCGCGGGTCATTCGGCGCACGTGCACCACGTCACCGACACTCAGAAGATCACCCGCAACACGCGCCGTGTTTCCACGCGATCCGTCTTCGCGCAAGGGGCGTGCCCAGGTCACATCTTCTGCGGGGATAAAGTGACCGTCTTCGTCTTCATCCACCCCTTCAATACCAATACGGGCCGAGCTTTCGCCAACTTCCAAGACCACGGCAGCGAACCAACCGTCGATGTCGCGTGGGATGTCCGCGTCAGCCAAAGCGGCGCGCCAAGTGGCTTCATCTCCATCGCCAAGGTCGGCAGGGTCGATTGTTGTATATGCCCCGCGCCACGTTCCGAGGTTGCGGTCGTAGCGCTCAAGCGCGCGGCGCAGCGCAGATTCCGCGACCTCCTGCAGACTCTCATCCATGGTCGAACGCACGGCATACCCGCCGGAGAAGAACTCGTCCGCACCGTATTCGGCGCTCAACTGACGACGGATTTCATCGGTGAAGTAATTGCGCGGCGGACGGGTCAGACGGAACGCCTCTATGTGGCCGCCCTGCACGGTTTCCAGTGCTGTGGCTTGCGCCTCCTCCAGTTCGGTCTCGGTGATATAGCCGTTCTCGAACATCTCGCGCAGCACGTAGTTTCGGCGATTGATCGCGCGCTCATAGTCTTCGACAGGGTGAAACCGCGATGGCGCCTGCGGAAGGGCCGCTAAGTAGGCCACCTGCTCCAAAGTCAGGTCTTCAAGCGTTGCGTTGAAATAGGTCTGCGCGGCCGCCGTCACACCATAGGAGTTCTGGCCCAGGAAAATCTCGTTCAGGTAGAGCTCAAGGATGCGATCCTTGCTCAACGTGCGCTCAATACGGGCGGCAAGGATGATCTCTCGCACCTTACGTTCAACGGTTCGCGAGCCGTCGAGCAGGAAGTTCTTCATCACCTGCTGCGTGATCGTCGAGGCGCCGCGCACGTCCCGCCCACGGGACCGAATGGCCTCTACAAAGGCGGCGGCGATGGCGCGGGGATCGTAGCCTGCGTGGTTGTAGAAGTTGCGGTCTTCAGCAGAGACGAACGCATATGCGACCAATTCGGGGATTTCATCGGCAGGCGTAAACAGCCTCCGTTCGGACGCGAATTCATCCACAATCATGCCCTGACGCGAATATATCCGGCTGATCGTCGGGGGCGCATAGCTCGACAGAGTCTCATGATCCGGCAGGCCGCGCGAATACATGAAGATCAGCCCGCCAATGCCAACTGCGGCAAAGACAAGCGAAAGGGTTATGGCGCTGAAAATCGCGCCGAAGATACCAATAATGAATCGCATGTTGTGCTCGTGGTCCCCAAAGCTTGTCCCTCTATACGCGCGCGCGCGAGAGCGGTCAAAACACGACGGCGGGTTATTGCCGTGTTATTACGGGGAAATGAGGGCCCGACCGGATCAAATTTTGGCGACTTATGAGCGCGAGGCGGCCGATTGGGCGAAGCAGCGCAATCGCAGCCTGTGGGAACGCCCGGCGCTTGAGGCTTGCGTCGCCGGTCGCGCGCCCGGATTGCACGTGCTGGATCTGGGCTGTGGATCTGGCGAGCCGATTGCGCGATGGTTCGTGGAGCGTGGCGATTTTGTAATCGGCGTGGATGGCGCGGCGGCGATGATCTCAGAAATCCGTGAGCGGGTGCCGGAAGTACGCGCGATCAACGCCGACATGCGAAGCCTCGCCATGGAAGAATCATTCAATATCATTCTGGCGTTCAACAGCTTTTTCCATCTCAACGAGGCGGATCAACGCGCCATGTTCCCCGTGTTCGCCGCCCATGCGGCCCCGGGCGCGCGGCTTCTCTTCACCTCCGGCCCGTCCCACGGCGAAGCCTGGGGCACAGTGGGAAAATCTGAGGTTTATCACATGAGCCTCGCGCCCAACGTTTATCGGGCCCTGTTAAACCAGAACGGTTTTGCTGAAGTCTGGTTTCGACCTGATGACGCCGAATTGATGGGGCACTCAGTCTGGCTCGCCGAATTCACTGGCGTCTGAGGGCATCCGCTGCTGCATCGGCCTGCGCCCAGGCAATCACCGCGCCGGTGATCGCCGCCTGCATCCGCGACCGCCAGCCAGGATCAAGAATGTTCTCCAGATCGCCCCCTTCGCTAAGGAACCCGACCTCCAGCAAAACGGCTGGGAAATCGGCCGCCTTCAAAACAGAAAAAGCCCCTTCGCCGCGTGGGCGGCCATGCAGATCAAGGCCAGTGGTATCAATAGCTTGCACAAGAATGTCAGCAAATGCCCGACTGCGGGGCGCGTTTTCAATCCGGGCCAAGTCTAGCAAAACGCTCACAACCTCATCATCGCTGCCCGACAGGTCGATGCCTTGCAGCAAATCTGCCCGATCATGCTGCTCGGCCAAGGCGGCAGTGGCCGCGTCCGAGGCCTCATCGGCCAGTGTATAAACCGTGGCCCCCTGCGCCCGCCCCTCCGCAATCGCATCGGCGTGGAGGGAGATGAAGATGTCCGCCCCTGCGGCCCGCGCAATGGTTACCCGCGTCGGCAATGGCACGAAGACATCCGCATCGCGGGTCATGACAACTTCTATGTCTCCCGTGCGCCGCATGATTTCCCGTAACTCGCGCGCGAAGGCCAGCATGAGCGTGGCCTCATCATGGCCGTTGCGCACCGCGCCGGGGTCAATGCCGCCGTGTCCCGGGTCCAACACAACCAACAAAGTCCCGTCATCAGAGGGTGGGGCGGCCTGCGTTACAACGGGCAACAACACGCCGCTTAGTCCCGGCGGTGCGCCTGCTGCTGCCGCAAAGGCATCGGCTTCAGCCGGGGCCAGCGACAGGTTCACCACTGCCTCACCGCTTATGTCATCAATCTCCATCGCCGCGATCTCAGGCAGCATCGGGGTGTTTAGCGTCAGGACCATGCGCGACCATCCCGGCGTGGAGGCCCCGCCAAAGGCGATTTGGTCTACCTCACGCGCCCGGTTGAAGCCCTCGGGCAGGCCCGTGAAATCGACTTCGCGAAAATCGAGCACAACACGCATCGGTTCGTCGAGTGTGAAGACCCGGAATGGCACCGCTTGGCTCAGCGCCAACTCCAACTCGGTCCCACGCCTGTTGTCAGAAAGAGAAGAGTCCTCTGGCAGAACGCGGGCCAGCGCTCCAAAGCCTTGCGAAAACGCTGGCAAAGGACAGCACAGAAGGGCGAAAATCAGAACTGCTCGGATCACGGGGATAATCCCTCTTGGTTGGCCCCTGCTTACCAAAAGGCAGCGCGCACTCCTAGCCCTTACGCGCGTGCATGAAGGCAATGAGGCGCGAGACACCTTCTTCGATATCTGCCGTCGCGCGCGCGTAGGAAAACCTGAGCGTTCCCGCGCCACGCGCCTTATCGAAATCGAGGCCGGGCGTCACCGCAATGCCTGCCTGATCAAGTATTTCTGTCGCAAAGGCGCGTGCATCATCGGTAAATTCCGACACATCCACATAGACGTAGAAGGCCCCATCCGCAGGCGCGGTTTTCGTGAGCCCTGCCTCGGCCAAGCCCTTGGAAAGCAAGTCACGATTGCGAGCGTAAACCTCGCGATGTTGATCCAATTCAGCGCGTCCATCTGGGCTCAGTGCACCTAACGCGGCCACCTGAGCGGCATGGGACGGGCAGATGAACATGTTCTGCGCCAACCGCTCGATAATGCGGACATGATCGGGTGGAACGACCATCCAACCGAGCCGCCATCCTGTCATCGAGAAATATTTTGAGAAGGAGTTGATGACATAGACATCGTCGGTCACCTCCAGTGCCGAAACGGCACGCCCCTCATACTGCAAACCGTGGTAAATTTCGTCCGAAATCAGGGAGATATCACGCGACTTACAGGCGCCGCTCAAGGCGCGTAACTCTGACTCAAAGAGCATCGTTCCCGTTGGATTGGCCGGGCTTGCCACGATCAATCCATCCAACTCCTCCGACAAATGGTCCGGCGTCGGCTGGTACCGCGTTTCCGCATGGGTTTGCAGGCCTACAGGCTCCAACGACAGAGCCGAGAGGATTTGCCGGTAAGATGGATAGCAAGGTTCCCCGAGTGCCACTTTGGCCCCGGCATCAAAGAGCGCGGTGAACGCTAGAAGGAACGCACCCGAAGCACCCGCCGTCAGCACAATGCGGCCGGGGTCAACATCGAGGCCGTACCATTCATCGTAAAGCGCCGCGATCCCTGCCCTTAGATCAGGCCGCCCCAACGCTACAGTATAGCCTAACGGTCCAGCCTCCATCTCATCGGCGAGACGCTTCCGCGCGGCCAGGGGCGCGCCCGTCCCCGGTTGCCCAACCTCCATATGGATGATGTGACGACCGGCCTCTTCCGCCGCGCGAGCCGCTTCCATCACGTCCATCACGATGAACGGGTCGACAAGGGCACGGGACGAATGGCGCATTTTTCACCTCACTGAATTGTGCGCGGTGAAAGCAGTCAAATGGGGCCTCGTCAATGGTGGCGGGCGCTGCGCGATGTGGTAGGAACAGAGAATTCCGAATGACGGAGAATTCGAATGATGAAGTATTTGCTCGGCGCTGCAGTAGGTGCCCTTCTTGCGGGCCAAGCTGCCGCAACGGATCTAGATGATCTGACCGAGGCAGAACGCGACGCCTTCCGGGCCGAAGTCCGCGCCTATCTTCTTGAGAACCCTGAAGTTTTGATGGAAGCCATCGGCGTTCTGGAAGAACGGCAAGCCGAATTGGAAGCGCAGGCGCAGGCGCTTGCAGTGGTTGAGAACGAAGACGCCCTCTTCAACTCTGCTTTCGACCATGTCAGCGGAAACCCGGACGGTGACATCGTGATCGTCGAATTCCTGGATTACCGTTGCTCCTTCTGTCGCCGCGCACATCCTGAGGTGAGCGAGTTGGTGGAGTCCGACGGAAACATACGCATCATCACCAAGGAATTCCCGATCCTGGGCGAGCAATCTGAGCTGGCCAGCCGCTTTGCTATCGCCACGCGCATTGCCCTCGGCGGGCAGGCCTATGAGCTGATGAACGACGCGCTTATCACTATGCGTGCCGATGTGACCGAGCTGTCGCTGGCCCGTCTGGCAACCGATCTAGGCCTCGACAGCGAAGCGATCTTCGCGGCAATTGACGATCCGTTGGTCGAGGCGACCATCAATTACAACCGTGATCTGGCGAGCCGTATGGGCATCACTGGAACGCCGTCCTTCGTGTTCGGCGATCAGTTGGTGCAGGGCTATGTGCCACTGCCAAACATGCAGGAGATCGTGGCGATCCTTCGGGAAACCGCTGAGTAAAAAGCCAATCATTCACTGCCATGAAAAGAGCGCCTCAATGGGCGCCCTTTTGCTATTCTATCCGCGTGACCACCAGCCACGCCGTTTTGGTTTGGTAGGCTCATCCGGAGCTGGTTCCGGAGCTGCTTCCGCGGCAACCGGCTCGGGCTCCGGCTCAGGTGCCACTTCTGGCTCGGGTTCAGGTTCCGGCTCCGGCGCAGGTTCGACTTCCGCAACTGGTTCGGGTTCCGCCGCAACCTCAGGTTCCATCTCCGCGACTGGCTCTTCCGCTGGCGCATCAGTCTGCACCTCTTCAGACCCGGTCTCAGCAGTCTCTTCCACAGCATCCGCAGACTTACGACCCCGACCACCGCGCCGCGAACGACGACGCTTCTTGGGTTGCTCTTCTTCCCCTTCAGCCGCTTCGGGCGCAGCCTCAGTAGCTTCAGAAGCCTCATCACCTTGCGCCTCTTCAGACGGGCTTTCGCCCCCATCCTCAGAATTCTGCGCCTCATCACCGCCTTCGCCACTCCGGCGACGGCCACGCCCACCGCGACGACGGCGGCGCTTCTTCTTGGGCTGATCATCATCTTCGGGCGTCTCGACGACTGCTTCAACGGCCTCTTCAGCCTCCGCATCATCGTCGATGTCATCCATCAGCGAGGCGTCCATCGAAATCACGGGCGCGACGGCCGTGATCTTGCGGGTCGCCGTCTTGAACTTCTCAATCTTGAAGTCCGGCACCACAAGGCTCGCGTCTGCCTCAATCCGGATCGCCATACCCGAGCGTGCCTCGATGGCATCCAGGCTTTCGCGCTTGAAGTTGATCAGGAAGTTCACGATGCCTACGGGCGCGGTCAGCAACACTTCCTTGGAGCGGCCACGAGTGCCCTCCTCTTCCAATTGGCGAAGGATCGATAGCGCGAGACTGTCGTCGGACCGCACAAGGCCCGTGCCGTGGCAATGGTGACAGGCCTGCGTTGTGGCCTCCAACATGCCGGGACGCAGGCGTTGGCGCGACATTTCCATCAGGCCGAACGAAGAAATCCGGCCCACCTGAATGCGCGCGCGATCCGTCTTCAGCTTATCCTTGATGCGCTTCTCGACAGCGTTGTTGTTGCGCCGCTCATCCATGTCGATGAAATCGATCACGATCAGGCCCGCGAGGTCACGCAGACGCAACTGCCGCGCCACCTCTTCGGCGGCCTCCAGGTTGGTCTTCAGCGCCGTTTCCTCGATCGAGCCTTCTTTCGTGGCCCGGCCAGAGTTCACGTCAATCGCAACCAGTGCCTCGGTCACGCCAATTACGATGTAGCCGCCGGACTTCAGTTGAACGGTCGGATTGAACATGTCGCCCAGATACGACTCGACCTTGTGCTTTGCGAAAAGCGGCATCGGATCGGTGTAATGCTTCACGTTTTTCGCGTGGCTTGGCATGATCATCTTCATGAAGTTCTTGGCGTGCTTGTAGCCGCCCTCGCCCTCCACAAGGACCTCACCGATATCGCGGTTGTAGAGGTCGCGGATCGTCCGGTGGATCAGATCGCCTTCCTGATAGATCGGCGCAGGCGCGATGGACTTCAGCGTCAACTCGCGGATCTGTTCCCATTGGCGTTGCAGGTATTCGTAGTCGCGCTTGATCTCGGTCTTGGTGCGCTGAGCGCCAGCCGTCCGAACAATCAGACCTGCGCCCTGCGGCACGTCGAGAGCCGTGGCGATTTCCTTCAGCTTTTTCCGGTCCGAGGCATTGGTAATCTTGCGGCTGATCCCGCCACCGCGCGCGGTGTTGGGCATCAAAACGCAATAACGGCCAGCCAGCGAGAGGTAGGTGGTGAGAGCCGCGCCCTTGTTGCCACGCTCTTCCTTGACGACCTGCACCAACAGGATTTGGCGAACTTTGACGACTTCCTGGATCTTATACCGGCGCGGGCGTGGTTTACGGACCGGGCGGATTTCGTCCTGATCGTCGTCGTCAGCCACTGTCTCAGCGTCACTGTCGGCTTCTGCTTCGCCCTCTGCTTCAGCCTCAGCGTCGGGGGCTGCATCATCAGCAGTATCGCCCTCGTCCTCCGCATCATCCTCAGGCTCGGCCACGGGCGTCTCTTCCACGCGCTCCATCGGCGACATGCCCTCTTCGGGGTCAACAGACTCCGATGCCTCGCCATCGCCTTCCGTCGCCTCCAGATCGACGACGTCCATGCCGGACGGATTGCCGGAGGTCACCGCATCGGTGCCGGTTTCCTCAGCCTTCGTCTCACTGCCGCGACGACGACGCCTGCGGCGCTTGGGCTTTGGTGTCTCTTCTTCGTCTTCGCGCGCCTGCTGTTCGGCATAGGCGCGCTCTTCGGCCAGAAGGGCCTCACGATCCGCGACAGGGATTTGATAGTAATCCGGGTGGATTTCGGAAAACGCGAGAAAACCATGGCGGTTTCCGCCGTAGTCAATGAAGGCGGCTTGCAACGAGGGTTCGACCCGCGTGACCTTTGCCAGATAGATATTTCCTGCGAGTTGCCGCTTGTTCAGCGACTCAAAGTCGAACTCTTCAACCCGATTGCCGTCTGCCACCACAACGCGGGTCTCTTCCGCGTGGGTGGCATCGATGAGCATTTTCTTTGCCATTTTATCCTTGCTCGTGATCGCCCCGCACGCCTGTCCGGGGCAAGCCCCTGCAGTGTTGCAAGTGGTAGATCACGTTGTGCTGATGGCGCGATTTGCCCGGGCCGGACGGACAGGGCCAAGGGCCCTGACATCGTATCCGTTATTGCTCCGTGGCGGTGCATCGCGTCTGTCTCCGGTGACTGCGCCTTTTGAGGGTCGCGTCACCCATTCATGCGCCAAGCGGGCGCGGTTCCGTGCGATCCGAGGGGCGCACACAAAAAAACGCGCGTCTCGGACCAAGTGACCTGCCTCCAACGTCCCGTCGCGTCCTTAGCGCGTCACCGGGTCGAAGGTGCAGAGAAACTGATCGCCAGCGTGTAGCCAGCCTATTCACATTAAGGGAGGGCGCGACGGAATGACAATGGGGAAACGTGCGCTTGCCGCACGAATGTCCAAACCTGCGGACTATCGCAGCTTTGATCTATCGAAGGTAGCTCAGTTAATAGATGATTGGATTGCGCACAGCCGCTCCATTAGGGAATTCGCCGACAAATCAGATTGTCTGGACGGTCTATCGCCCCACAAAGAAACGTTGCGGCGTCACGCGTATTCAAGCTATTCCACTGGCTTTGGCCCGCTCCATGGCGGTGATCAAAGATCAGATCTCCCAGTAAGACAAACGGAAGTCCCGGCAACGTTGCGGAATTACGGGTCACTTCGAACCGCGTGAAGATCGGCTCTGTAACCGAGGCGTCGAAGGCCCTCGCATCATCAACCGGATAAACCAAATATTCGTTGTAGATGGTCGAGAACGGGAAGAAGCCACCAAAGCTCGACACTTCCGGCAAAAGTTCTCTGCGCAGATCCGGATCCAAGTATCCACCTTGGTAGACAACATAGTCGATCCGCTCCGGGCTGGCTGAGACCATGGGCGTGCCTTGTCGCGGCCAATCCTCCAGCGGCCCTTCGAATTGGAGGATATCGCGATCAAGCAAATCAATGGGCCCCGAAACAACGTTTAGATCGAGGCTTCGATTGAAGCCGAAATATACATTTTCGGCCGCCCCGAACGCTGCGATGTTGCGGCAAAGGTCCGTGCAATCCTCAGGATGGTAACGGCCCGACATACCCATGAACATCACGTTGGCACCAGTCAGATCCAATGGCTCGCCAGTCACCTCCTGCGCCCGAATTTGGGCCAATTGCCGTTCAAACACCTGGCGATCAAAGAACCCAGGACCAAAGAAAAGGGCCACGATCACGACGCCAAGTGCGACGCCTGCAAGGACGTTCCATTTTGAAACCACCCACGCGCTGAACAGCAAGAAAAACAAAAGTCCGAAAATGAGCCCACCAAGCAGGGTGAGTGCCACACTGCCACCCAGCCAGATAGCCACGGATAGTTGTTGTGATGTCATTCGCGAATGTTTCTACAAGTAGTCCGACCGGCTCAACCCGTACTTCGCCATCTTCTCGTTCAGCGTCCGGCGGGGCAGGCACAGCTCTTCCATGACACTGGCGATCGAGCCGCGATGGCGCCGCATCGTATTGTCGATCAGCATCCGCTCAAAGGCTTCCACATATTCCTTCAGCGGCTTGCCCTCTCCAATTGCCTGAGGCGCGATTTGAGCGTTATCGGACATCAAAAGCGATGCAATCGACCCCGATCCACGCCGCTGCTGCAAGATTGCGCGTTCTGCAATGTTGATCAGCTGCCGCACGTTGCCGGGCCAAGGCGCTTGCAACAATTGCGCCGCTTCTTGTGCGGTCACCTGTGGGGCGTCCGTGCCGTATTCCTCGCTGAATTGCTCCCCAAATCGGGTAAAGAGTGTCAGAATATCTTCACCGCGTTGACGCAGTGGCGGTAGGTCGATGCGCATGGCCGCAAGTCGGTAGAACAGATCGGGCCGAAGAGCGCCTTCGCATTGATCCGGCTCCGGCGCGTTGCAGATCGCCACGATCCGCGTCTCCGCAGGCGTGCCTTGATCGTTGATAAACGTCAGAAGCCGGGCTTGTAGGGCTTGGCTAAGGCTTTCGATATCCTCCAATACCAATGTCCCACCCCGGGCCTGTTCGACCAGCGGCTTGTCCTGATCCTCGCCCACAGGGCCGAAGAGTTTCGCGGCAAGGTCTTCTTCTTCGTGGGCCGCACAACTTAGCACGACAAAATGCTTGCCCGCACGGGGCCCAACTGCATGCAAAGCATGGGCCACGAGCGTTTTGCCTGTTCCCGTCTCGCCGGTGATGAGCACATGCCCATCAGCTTGTCCGAGGTCGAGGATGTCTTCACGCAGCCGCTCCATGACTGGGCTTGACCCAATCAGCTTACGCATCAAAACCGTTCCGTCCGACAGCTCCTTGCGAAGCGCCCGGTTGTCCAACGTCAGGCGGCGTTGTTGACCCGCGCGCTTGGCCAAGTCCGTCATCCGGTCCGGGTTGAACGGCTTCTCGAGGAAGTCATAGGCCCCGATCCGCATCGCCTCCACAGCCATCGGCACGTCGCCATGGCCCGTGATCAGGATCACCGGAATGCCGCTATCGACGCCCATCAGACGCTTCAGAAACGCCATGCCGTCCATGCCCGGCATCTTGACGTCCGTCACCACGACGCCCGGAAAATCGGCGCCGATCCCCTTCAACGCGTCTTCGGCGCTGGCATAAGTTTCCGTCTCAAATCCCGACAGCGCCAGCCATTGGCTGATCGACTGCCGCATATCCTGCTCATCATCCACAATCGCGATCTTCATGTCGCAGATCCTTTTATTGGGTCCGGGCTGCGCAAAGCGGGCCTGGGTGGTGTTCCGCGTCCCGAGGCGTCCGGGGCACAGGCATCTTCATCTCACTCCGCGGCCGATTGGCCGCCCTGCCCTTCGGCCAAAGCCGGCAGGCGTACTTCGAACACGGCGCCCGCGCGCTCTGAATTGCGCGCTGACAGGCGTCCGCCAAGGTCCTTCACAATCCCCGATGAGATGGCGAGGCCAAGGCCCACTCCCTCTCCGGGTTTCTTCGTCGTGTAGAATGGCTCGAACAAAGCCTCCAGATCGTCAATCCCGTCTCCGGTGTCGCGAACGGTCAGAACAACCTCTTCTCCTTCCACGATCATCAGGTCCAATTCCCGTCGCTCGGCCCCTTTCATCGCGTCCAACCCATTGCGCAGCAGGTTGATGATCACCTGTTCCAGCCGCAAGCGATCCGCCAGCACCATCGCGGGTTTGCGCGGTAGCGATTGCGTGATCTCGACCGTGTCGGTGCGCAATTGCGGCTCCATCATGGTCAAGGCGCCCTTCAGCGCTTCGCGCATATCAACTGGCTCAAGCGCGTCTCCGCCCTTTCTAGCATAGCTTTTCAGCTGCCGTGTGATTGCACCCATCCGTTCGATCAGGTCATCGATCCGCTGGAAAGAACTGGCCGCTTCTTCTGTGCGTTTGCGCTGCAACAAAAGCCTTGCGCCTGCGAGGTACGTTTTCATCGCGGCAAGCGGTTGGTTCAGCTCATGACTGACGGCGGCAGACATCTCTCCCAAGGCCGCCAATTTTTGGCTCTGCTGAAGGCTCTGTTCGGCCTCCTCAAGGTTGCGTTCGACCTTTTGACGCTCGGCAATTTCCCGCTGTAGCCGTCCGTTCAGGCGGCGCAGTTCCGCCGATTCCCGTGCCAAAACAGCGCTTTGCATCCGGGCGCGTCGGCTCAAAACATAAAAGCCGCCCGCCAGTAGCAGCGCGAATCCCATGATCTGGAGTGCCAGAACCCCGTTCACCCGCTCCCGGACTGAGGTGTAGGCCGTGTAGCTGACAATGCGCCATCCGCGGAACGGAATGCGCGTCTCCAGCCGGATGGTGGTGGAGCCGAAGAAGTTCGGCCCCGGATCACCGAAGGCCCAATCCCCCGTGGCCTCCAATGCCCTTTGGATCGCATTGGGCGGCGTGCGCAACGACATTGCCTCAGTCTCTGTCCGCCCGCGCCAGCGCGGTTCGGTCGACAGGATAATCTCGCCGGTGCTGTTGGTCAGAAACACCGCCTCGGACGTGCCACGCCAACGGTCGACCAGACGGCCAAGGTCAATCTCCACAAGGATCACACCCAACAATCCGTCGCCATTTTCGATCTGGCGCGAGAACGTGAAATCGAAGCGACCGGTCTCAGGCTCATTTGACGTGAAAACCGTGTCGGGGCTGCGCGTAGCCTCAACGAAAAAAGGGTCCGCGTTGCGCCGCTCGGATATGCGTGCTCGGTCCGTGGCGGCCACAACCCGACCCTCACGGTCCAGCAACAGGATCGAGGCCGCCCCGATATCTTCGACGTATGAAATCAGATATTGCGACGTGGCCGTGTAGTCATTGGCTTCAAGTGAGCGGATCAACACTGGGTCGCGGCTAAGTAGAAGCGGCACAACCTGATGGCGCTGAATTTCGGAAATCACGGAACCGGAATAGATCGCCAACCGGAGTTCCGCGCGGTTGCGTGTGGTCTCCGTAAAGCGCTCCGTTAGCCAAATGTTCGAGATCCAGATGACCGAGACCGCACCGATAAGAAACGCGACCAGTCCGCCACGCAACAGCCATGGCCGCCAATGCTCCCACCTCTGGCGTCGCAAACTCGGGTCCGTCACACTCATGGGTCAAGCGTAGGGCGCGCGGCCCATGCGCTCAAGGCCGATACGCGCTACGCGGCGACTAATGCTCCGGCGAGTGCCGCGAACAAGGACGCGCCATCGGCTCCGCCCTGCGCATCTTCAATAGCCCGTTCCGGGTGGGGCATCATTCCCAAGACACGCCGGTTGGCGCTGAGAACGCCCGCGATATCGGCGCGCGAGCCGTTGGGATTGTCACGATAGGTGAAAGCAATCCGGTCCTCGGACCGCAGCGCGGTAAGGCCCTCATCATCAATCTGGTAATTGCCATCGTGGTGGGCAATCGGAACGTCGATCCCCTGCCCTGCGCTGTAGTCATTGGTGAAGGGGCTGTCGGCGGTCGCAACCTCAAGCGGTTCGCTCCGACACACGAATTTCAGCCCCGCGTTACGCATCAAGACACCCGGCAACATCTGCGTTTCGCACAACACCTGAAATCCGTTGCACACACCCAGAACATGCCCGCCTTTTGCAGCGAAGTCCTTCACAGCGCGCATGATCGGCGATTGAGCCGCGATAGCACCGCAACGCAGGTAGTCGCCGTAGGAGAACCCGCCGGGAACGCCCACTACATCCACGCCCTCAGGCAGCGCAGTTTCCTTGTGCCAAACGAGCGACGCGTCAAATCCGGCGTGACGAAATCCCACGGCCATATCCCGGTCGCAATTGGATCCAGGAAACTGAACAACCGCCGCCTTCAAGCGCCCATCTCCACCCGGTAGCTTTCAATCACCGTATTCGCGAGCAGCTTTTCGCACATCTCGGTCACCTGCGCCTCAGAGGTGCCATCAGCCAGGTCCAGCTCGATCACCTTGCCCTGACGCACGCCGCCCACGCCTTCGAACCCCATCGAGCCGAGCGCGGATTTCACCGCCTCGCCCTGCGGATCCAATACGCCCTGTTTCAGCATGACGGTCACGGTAGCTTTCATCGGCGGTGGCCCTTTCTCAGTTAATCAACGTCGGCTTCGACACGCCCGACGGGCCTTGTGGCATGACGCCAAGGCGGCGGGCGACTTCCGTGTATGCATCCGCCAGATCGCCCAGATCGCGGCGGAACACGTCCTTGTCGAGCTTCCGGTTGGTCTCGATATCCCACAGGCGGCAGCTATCGGGGCTGATCTCATCGGCCACGATCAACCGCATAAAATCACCGTCCCAGACGCGCCCGATCTCGATCTTGAAGTCGACCAGCTTGATGCCGACACCCAGCATGAGGCCGCTCAGGAAATCATTCACCCGCAAGGCTAGCGACACCATATCGTCCAGGTCCTGCTGTGCGGCCCATTGGAACGCGATGATATGCTCTTCGCTGACAATCGGATCGCCCAGATCGTCATTCTTGAAATAGAACTCCACGATCGGGCGCGGCATCGGTGTGCCTTCCTCGATCCCCAGGCGCGAACAGATGGAGCCCGCAGCGACATTGCGCACGACGACTTCCAGCGGGATGATCTCAACCGCGCGGATCAACTGTTCCCGCATGTTGATACGTTTGATGAAGTGGTTCGGCACCCCGATCGACGTCAAGCCGGTCATGAAAAACTCGCTCAGGCGGTTGTTTAGCACGCCCTTGCCGTCGATCACGTCGCGCTTTTCGGCGTTGAACGCCGTCGCGTCGTCTTTGAAATACTGCACAAGCGTGCCGGGTTCGGGGCCTTCATAGAGGATTTTGGCCTTGCCCTCGTAGACCTTCTTGCGGCGTGCCATGGATGCTGTCCCATCAGGTGGCGCAAGGCTCAATCGCCCCACGCGAATAGGGCCAGCCTATAGGTTATCGCGCGTTGTGTCGCAAGCGCGTGCGCAGGCTTCGGCTTGCGGCGCTCTGGCGCGGGGGGATAAGGTCGCCGCAAAACTGTTAACCCCTGAATGGAGAGCCTCCATGTCCAGCTTCGACGAACGCGAAAATGCCTTTGAAAACAAGTTCGCCCATGATGCCGAAATGCAATTCAAGGCCGAAGCCCGCCGCAACAAGCTGATGGGTCTTTGGGTGGCGGAAGCCCTTGGCAAATCCGGCGACGACGCCAATGCCTATGCATCCGAGGTCGTGAAGGCTGATTTTGAGGAAGCCGGCCACGAAGATGTCATGCGCAAGGTGCTTGGTGATCTGGACGGCAAACTGCCAGAAGATGAAGTTCGCGCGAAATACGAGAGCCTGATGCCCGTCGCGAAAGCGCAGTTGATGGACGAGGTCTGAGGCCTCGTCCATTTTCGTGACGCATCGTCCGTTTGCATCTCGCAAAAACCTCAAAAGGCGGCGCTGAACACCGGCGCCGCTTTTTCATGAATGCACCTCATGTAAATCATGCATATTTTCCACCTTGTTCATAATGCCCCACGGGGGCACACCGCCCCCACACGCGCGAAGAACAAGGCTTCCCCATGTCAGACCCCCTCTCCAGCCTTCTGGCGACTCGCGATTGGCTTTTGGCCGATGGCGCAACCGGGACGACCCTGTTCAACATGGGCCTTCAGTCCGGTGACGCGCCTGAGCTTTGGAATGTCGACCACCCCGACCGCATCACGCAGCTTTACAAAGGTGCTGTCGACGCGGGCTCGGACCTGTTTCTGACCAACACTTTCGGCGGCACCGCTGCACGCCTTAAGCTGCACGATGCCCAAACCCGCGTCTTTGAGTTGAACAAGGCGGGTGCAGCCATTGGGCGAGAGCTTGCTGATTCCACCAACCGGCCCGTCATCGTCGCCGGTTCCGTTGGCCCAACAGGCGAGATCATGGCCCCCATGGGTGCCCTCACCCACGAGATTGCGGTCGAGATGTTTCACGAACAGGCAGAGGGCCTGAAAGCGGGCGGCGCGGATGTATTGTGGGTTGAGACGATCTCAGCGCCCGAGGAATACAAAGCCGCAGCCGAAGCGGCAAAGCTGGCGGACATGCCATTTTGCGGCACGATGAGCTTTGATACAGCTGGCCGCACCATGATGGGCGTGACCTCCGCCGCGATGGCCACGCTAGTCGAACGGCTGGACCACAAGCCGATCGCCTTCGGGGCCAACTGTGGCGTCGGCGCGTCGGACCTTTTGCGTACGGTTCTGGGTTTTCGCGCCGCTGGCACCGAACGCCCGGTCATCGCCAAAGGTAACGCTGGCATTCCGAAGTATGTCGACGGACACATTCACTACGACGGCACGCCCGAACTGATGGCGCGCTACGCCGTGCTCGCCCGCGACGTAGGTGCAACGATCATTGGTGGGTGTTGTGGGACCACGCCCGACCACCTGCGTCAGATGCGCCGCGCCTTGGAAGAAACGCCGCGCGGGGCCTGCCCGAGCCTTGAACAAATCGCTGCAGAACTTGGCGGCTTCTCCTCGGATGCGGATGGCACCGAGGCAGGCGGCGGACCGGTTCGCGAACGCAGGGGTCGCCGACGCGCACGCGCTTGATCTAAGCTGACCGCATCATGCGAGTCGTTTTCATCATCCTCGGCTGCATTTCTCTGGTCGCCTGGTTTCTCTGGTATCAATTCGTGTCCAGTATGGCCTGCGCCTTCGGAAGTGTTTCTGGCAATTGCACGATGCGCGCACCCTGGGACCTCAACAACGAAGATTTTTCGTTCATGGTTTTGATCCCGGGTGGCATAACACTCGCATTCTTCGTGATCGCCTTGGCGGCCAAACCGAGAAACACCGACGAATAAGGCGCAAAGTATACGCCTAGAACAGCGCTAACTGATCGCCCCGCGCCAACGGCACTTCGAACAAATCCGTGCGCAGCGGTGGCAGCTCTCCATGCAAGCCAGCCTCTTTCACCGCGCGCGCAAACCGATGCTGCAACAGGTCCGCCCAAATCCCCTGCCCTCGCATCCGTTTGCCCCATTCGGAATCGTAGTCTTTCCCGCCATGCATATCGCGCAGCTTGGACATGACGCGGCCCATCCGCTCCGGGTAATGTTCAGCCAGCCAGTCTTGCCAAAGCTGAGACACTTCAGCAGGCAGCCGCAATGGGATCATACTCGCCGCCACAGCGCCTGCATCACGGGCGGCGGAAACGATCCCTTCAATCTCATGGTCGGTCAGCCCCGGCACGATGGGCGAGATCATCACGCGGACCGGAATACCGACCTTCGCCAATCGTTCAATCGCTTGCAGGCGGCGCTTGGGCGATGGCACGCGCGGCTCCATCCGGCGCGAAATATCGTCCTGCAATGTCGTGATGCTCAGGCCCACGCGCGTCAGGCCCGCCTGCCCCATTTCCCCCAGAATATCGATGTCACGCTCTACCAATACGCCTTTGGTGGCGATGCCAACAGGATGTCGAAACCGCTGTAAGACTTCCAGAATGCCCCGCATCACGCGACGCTCTTTCTCGATCGGTTGGTAGGCGTCGGTGTTGGTTCCGATAGCGATCACGTCACAGCGGTAGGATTTGCGCCGCAACTCCACCTCCAGCACGCGCGGCGCATCGGGGCGTGCAACCAGTTTCGTTTCAAAATCGAGGCCCGGCGAGAGACCCAGATAAGCGTGCGTCGGGCGTGCGAAGCAGTAGATACAGCCATGTTCGCACCCCCGGTACGGGTTGATCGAGCGATCAAACGGCACGTCGGGCGACTGGTTTCGCGTAATGACAGACCTCGGCACCTCCTCCGTCACTTCGGTGCGCAGCGGCGGCACTTCTTCTGCAAGATCCCAGCCATCATCGACCGCCTCGCGCACGAGCGACTCGAACCGACCTACGTCGTTGGTGAGTGCCGCGCGGCCCGCAGGCCGTCGCGATGGATCATGCTGCACGCTCATCCATGCAGGATGGAACAAAATAGGAACACATGCAAGGCAGGTCGCCCGCCTGACGCCCTATGTCGCAATTCGCCATGTGCAGGTCTTGGAAAAGACTACCAATTCTGAAAAGGCTACCATCCAAGAGGCCACGCGGCCGTTCCATGGAGACGATCCCATGTCTGAAGAAGACGACATCATCCTGTCCGAACTCAATGACGAGGATCTCGTCGCCCAGATGTTCGACGACCTCTACGACGGCCTCAAGGAAGAGATCGAAGAAGGCGTTAATATCCTGCTGGAACGCAAGTGGGAGCCCTACCGCATCCTGACCGAAGCGCTGGTGGGCGGCATGACCATCGTCGGCAACGACTTCCGCGATGGCATCCTGTTTGTGCCTGAAGTTCTCATGGCCGCCAACGCCATGAAAGGCGGCATGGCGATCCTTAAGCCGCTCCTGATCGAAACCGGCGCGCCCCGGGTCGGCAAGATGGTGATCGGCACCGTGAAGGGTGACATCCACGACATCGGCAAGAACCTTGTGTCGATGATGATGGAAGGTGCGGGCTTTGAGGTTGTGGATCTGGGCATCAACAATGCGGTCGAGTCCTACCTCGAAGCGATGGAAACCGAGAAACCCGACATTCTCGGCATGTCCGCGCTTTTGACAACGACGATGCCCTACATGAAGGTCGTCATCGACACGATGGTCGAACAAGGCATCCGCGACGACTACATCGTTCTGGTCGGCGGCGCGCCTCTGAACGAAGAGTTCGGCAAAGCCATCGGGGCGGACGCCTATTGCCGTGACGCCGCCGTCGCTGTGGAAACTGCCAAGACCTTTGTGGCCCGCAAGCACAACCAGATGGCCGCTGGCGCCTGAGCCACCCACATTCTACAATCGAAGCCCGTTCCGGTCGCCCCGGGGCGGGCTTTTTCTTTGGAGGGCACGATGCAGATCATTTTGACCGGTCCCGACGATGCCGACCTCTTCGAAAACCTGCACGACGACGTTTTCGATGCCCCACCGCAGCCCGATCTTCTCGCCAGCTACCTCGCCGACCCGCGCCTGCATATGGCGGTGGCCATTGTGGGCACGCAGATCGTTGGGATGATCACCGGGATGCACTATCACCACCCCGACAAGCCGCCTCAGATGTGGATCAATGAGCTTGGCGTGGCTGAACCCTTCCGCCGCCGGGGCATTGCGACGGCGCTGATGCAGGCGCTGTCCCAACACGCCCGCGGCCTTGATTGCAAGGAGATCTGGGTTGTTGCGGACCCCACGGATATGGCCGAAGGGTTCTACGCCAGCCTACAATGGGAGCGCACCGGTGAACGTCTGGCGATGTTCAGCCACACATTGCACGACGAGGCTGCGCAGGGTTAGGTGCCGCCATGGCCACCACGTCCCATTCCATGCCGCCCCGCGACCTTGCGCTGGTCTTGCTGGTGATCCTGGCCTGGGGGTCGAACTTTACCGCCATGAAGCTGGCGCTGGACCAACTGCCGCCGCTCCTCTTCGTGGGGCTACGGTTCGCGATCCTCGTGCCGTTGATCGTGTTCTTTCGACGCCCGGCCTCTTGGCTTGCAATCTTTGGCGTCGGCGCGCTCCTGAATATGGGCCAATTCGCCTTCCTCTTCTCCGCGATGCGCGCGGATGCCTCGGCGGGCCTCGCCTCCCTCCTTTTGCAAAGCCAGGCCCCGCTAACGATCCTTCTGGCCGCACTGGTCTATAAGGAGCGTGTCAGTTTGATCCAAGCCGCAGGCATCTCCCTCGCATGCCTTGGTGTGGCAGGCTTTGCCCTGATCGGCGGGGGCAACATCACGCTTTGGGGGCTGACCCTCGTGATGTGCGGGGCCCTGTCCTGGGCCTGTGGCAACCTGATCCTGCGCCGCCTGCCGGACGTCAACATGCTGGCGCTTTTCATCTGGGCGAGCCTGATCCCGCCGCTGCCTATGCTGGCGATGTCCTACGGGTTGGAGGGCCCTTCGCCCTTCGCCGCCATCGCCGCTATGGATGCCAGCGGCTGGGGCGCGGTGCTCTATGTCGCAATCGCCTCAACCGTCGTGGGATACTCGATCTGGGGCGCTCTATTGTCGCGTCACCCTGCGGCTCAGGTCACGCCCTTTGCGCTTGGTATTCCGGTTGTGGGCATCATCGTCGCGGCCATCGTACTCGGTGAAAGGATTACGGCTGGCGAAGCCTTCGCGGGTGCGATCATCCTGTCCGGCATTGCACTTGCTGTGCTTGGACCACGCCTGCGCTCACCGCGTTAATCCGCCGCGCTTGGCAGATGTTCCAGTCACTCCATTTCAGAAAAAAACAACGAGAGGAGAACGACTTATGCTGAGCATTCAAGCACGCATCCTATTTGGCTTATTCGCCTTCATGTTGGCCGGATCCGGCCTTCTGATCTGGCTCATCCTGGCCTTCGGCAATGGATTTTGGGCTATGGCCGCCCCTTTGGGCGTAGGCGCGTTCCTTTCAATCGTGGCCTACAACTTCATGCGCAAACTCTGAGGCGCCCAAAACGAACCGAGCGGGCCGCATGTCTGCGACCCGCTCGATTTTTGACGCTAGCGTGGCTCAGGCTGTCCGCTTTTCCATGTAAACCACGGTGGCCGCAGCGACGACGCCGTAGAGCACGTGACCGGCCAGCGCGACCCAGGTGATCCGGGCGAACCCCAAGAATGCCGGGTTGCCAGCGAACCAAGCGATGAAGCCGATGGCGAAGACCCAAAGTGCTGCACCGTAAAGGGCCGAGGCGATGGTCCAGTGCAGGCCCGGCAGGACCTTGTTGAAGATCGGCCGCGCGATGAACAGCCAGCCGACCGGATAGGCGATCACACCCACCAAAAACAGGTGCATCAGGTTGCCGTAAGGCGCGCCATTAGGCAGGCCAAGCGCGCCCAAAAAGCCGCGTGCAAGCCCAACGGGGGCAAGGCCGCCAAGGCCCAAAAGCGGGGCGATTGTTTTGCCCCAGAGGTCGAAGGCCATGGTCCCTGCAGCACCGGCCAGCAGGATCAAGACGATGGTGTCGAGGTTCACGCGAGGAAGTGCGCCGGAGGTCGGGTTAGTGGATGCGATTGCCATTGTATGTGGTCCCTTTGTCGATTTGACAGTGTATCGTGTCGGTTGAGAGGCTGAGTGGTGCCCCTTGCTGCGGCCACACTCACCATTGTCAACCGCTCCGCTCAATTGACGGAGGCGTGAGCGCACGGCCTCGTGAAAAGGTGTTTCAATGCACGTCGATGATAAAAATCTTGTTGAACTCGGCATGAATGCACAGAAATCAGGGCGCATCCTGTTGCTCGCTTGCGGCGCGCTGGCCCATGAGGTTCTCGCCCTAAAGCAGCTAAACCATTGGGAACATTTGGATCTTCATTGCTTGCCCGCGAAACTCCACAACACACCGGACCTGATCCCTGCCGCCGTGGAAGAGGCTGTGGTGCGCAGACGCGCAGACTATGACGATATCTTTGTGCTCTACGCCGACTGTGGAACCGGCGGATTGTTACAGTCCAAGTGCGCGGAGTTGGGGGTCGAGATGCTGGAAGGCCCGCATTGCTACTCGTTTTTCGAGGGGAATCAGGCGTTTGAGTCCCGTGGAGAGATGACGTGTTTCTACCTGACGGACTTCCTAGTGAAGCAATTCGATGCCTTCGTGACGAAACCGTTGGGCTTGGACCGGTTCCCTGAATTGCGCGACATGTACTTCGGCAAATACACGACGTTGGTCTATCAAGCACAGGTAGATGACCCGGCCTTAACCGAAAAGGCGCGCGGTCATGCAGAGGCTTTGGGCTTGGCGTTCGAGCGGCGGTTTACGGGATACGGCGATCTGGAGGTCGCGCTGGCGCGGCTTTAAGGGAATTGCGCTTTGCTTCGCGCATCAACGCGGCTCGGGCCTGCAGCCTAGGGCAACGGGAGAGATCAATTTCCTTTGTTTACATAATGTTACACCGTCACCCTTGGTGAGATTTGACTAGTGGTTATCGCGAGGAAGGTCCTTCGCGATCCTTTGATAGGCTGTAGCAAGCTCAAGGCAGCCGCCGTCTGCAAGTTGCCCGACGTGCTTGCGATAAAGTTCCTGCCATGGGGTTTGGTGGTGGATCTCTGGCGGCGTCCAGGCAGCTTTGCGGGCTTCCCATTCGTCCTCTGGAACCAGCGCGTTCAGCGTGCCTTCGTTGAGGTCCAGCAGGACCCGGTCTCCGGTCTGAAGGTAGGCGAGGCCGCCGCCGACGACGGATTCGGGTGACGCGTTCAGGATTGACGGGCTCTCAGACGTGCCAGACTGGCGCCCATCTCCGACAGTTGGCAGATGCTTGATGCCTTCTTTGATAAGCATATCAGGGGGTTGCATGTTCACAACCTCAGCCGAGCCGGGGTATCCGACGCAACCGACGCCGCGGATGAAGAGGATGCATTCTTCGTCGACGGCCAATTCGGGGTCGTTCACGCGGTCGTGGTAGTCCTCGGGTCCCTCGAATACGACGGCGCGGCCCTCGTAGCGGTTGTCTTTCAGGAACCGTGTGCGAAAGTCTTCGGAGATGACGGAGGTCTTCATCAGGGCACTGTCGAAGAGATTGCCCGACAGAACCGCGAAGCCCGCGTGATCCCGCATGGGGTTTGCGACAGGGCGGATAACATCCTGATCTAATGAGCGAATTTCGCCAAGTGCTTCGCCGAGCGGTTTGCCAGAAGCGGTCATCACCGTGCCGTCCAGTAGGCCTTCAGCCATCAACTCACCCATCACGGCCGGGACGCCGCCGGCGCGGAAGAAGCTCTCGCCGAGGTATTCGCCGGCGGGTTGCATGTTGACGAGAAGCGGCAAGGCGTGACCGATCTTTTCCCAATCTGTGACATGAAGCTCGACGCCTGCATGGCGCGCGAGGGCTTGCAGATGGGGTGGCGCGTTTGTGGAGCCGCCGATGGCTGTGTTGACTTTGATCGCGTTTTCAAAGGCTTGGCGGGTGAGGATGTCGGAAGGTTTGAGATCTTCTTCGACCATTTCAACGGCGCGGCGACCGGTGAGGTAGGCCATCTCCATCCGCTCGCGAAAGGGCGCGGGGATGGCTGCCGCGCCGGGGAGCGTCATGCCGAGCGCTTCGGCCAAAGCGTTCATTGTGGAGGCCGTGCCCATGGTGTTGCAGTGGCCGAGTGAGGGGGAGGAGGCGCAAGCTAACTCCATGAATTCATTGTAATCTATCTCACCTTTGGCGAGCAGACGGCGGCCTTCCCAGATGCTGGTTCCGGAGCCTGCGCGCTTGCCGCGGAACCAGCCGTCGAGCATGGGGCCGCCGTTCAGGGCGATGGCGGGGAGGTCCACGGTGGCCGCGCCCATGAGCATGGCGGGGGTGGTCTTGTCGCAGCCGGTGGTCAGCACGACGCCGTCGATGGGGTAGCCGTGCAGGACCTCCACAAGCGACAGGTATTGCAGGTTCCGGTCGAGCGCGGCGGTGGGGCGTTTGCCGGTTTCCTGGATCGGATGGACGGGAAATTCCAGCGGGATGCCACCCGCATCGCGGATGCCCGCCTTGATCCTATCCATCAGAAATACATGGATTTTATTGCACGGCACGAGGTCGGAGCCAGTCTGCGCCACACCGATGATCGGCTTTTCCGCCTGCAACTCAGCCTGGGTGAAGGCCTGGTTCTGGTAGCGCTCCAAGTAGAGCGCGGTCATGCCCGGGTTGTTGGGATTGTCGAACCATTCCTGAGACCGGTAACGGCGATTGGCGCGGGTGTTGGACATAGGGCTGGTTCCAGATAGTGACACCGAAATTCGAATATTGGAACACTATCGCCCAAGACTCCCAGCCTCAAGCATGTCTAAAATGCGTTCACGTGAACGGGGATGCGTTCAAGTGAGCAGGTATTTTGCGGAAACTGCGTTCAGATGAACGGATTCCGTCGCAAGTGCGGAGCGGGTGGCAAACTGCGTTCACCTGAGCAGATATGCGTTCAGGTGAACGGGTTATTTGCGGAAAAAGCGTTCAGGTGAACGGATTTTCGCGTAGGCGCAAAACGGCGTTCAGACGAACGCATGTCTGCTCAGATCAGAGGGATCGCTTCCTTCACCAGAGGCGATAGATCGCTGTCATCCTCGGCGGCCTGGGCCTTTAGCTCGGCGCGCATTTCAGGGCCCCAGAAATCGTTCAGGTGCATCGCGACACGCTCGGCCTGATCGGTGCCGGGTTGGGTGGCGAAGAAGGTGGCGATCTGGTTGGCCATGCGAGTGAGTTTTTCATGCGGCATGGGTTTTGCTCCGGTCGATGCGGTTGGAATGGGTGAAGGTCTCGAGCCGGCCATCGCGGGCGAAGGCGGCGATTGTGAGGTTTGCGGGTTCGGCCAGACGCACGGCGTGGGCGGTCGGCGCGGAGACGGCGATGAGGATGGGGCTTCTAGCGAGGACGGTTTTCTGGACCATCTCGACCGAGATGCGGGAAGTCAGCACGATTGCACCCTGGCTCAGGTCCTGGCCCGTGCGCAAGGCGGCGCCGATCAGCTTGTCGAGGGCGTTGTGGCGGCCCACGTCTTCGCGGGCCAGCACGATCTCGCCGTCTGGCGAAAGGAAGCCTGCGGCGTGGACGGCGTGGGTGAGGTCGTGGAGCGGTTGGTGGGCGCGGAGGGCTTCTGGAGCTTTTGCGGCCGCGGCCAGACCGATGGAGCCGCCCTGCCCCAGGACCGGCAGATCGCGGAGCGCCTGTTCGAGGGAATCGATCCCGCAGAGGCCGCAGCCGACGGGACCCATCATGGCGCGTCGGCGGTCGCCAAGGGCGTCGGCGATGGCATCGGGGACCCAGAGGCGGGCTTCGATACCTGCTTTGGTTTCGATGATCTCGATGGAGTCGATTTGGTCGGGGGTCGCGAAGCCCTCGGTGAAGGCGAAGCCGGTAGCGAAATCTTCGAGGTCGGCAGGGCTGCACATCATGACGGCTTGGGTGGTGCCGTTGACGGTAATGGCCACAGGCGTTTCCTCGGGGAGCGAGCGGGCGACGTCGCTTGCATGTTTGGGTCCGAGGGCCTGCGCGGGGATGGATCGGGTAGGGGTCATTGGAATGCACCAGAGGGCGAGCGCCTGCCCGTGGGGTGGCGATGCAACGCTTGTTCGGGGCACTTTATGTTGGCCACGTACATCTTCCATTCATTGGATGCGCCAAGACCAACCAAATCGCCAGCCCGCCGGGACGGGCAGGCGATAGCCCGGGCCACTTCGTGGCTGTTAACCGGGCTGGGGGCGTGCCTCACTGTCACTCCGCCGCCGTTTGGATCCGGCGGGAGCGCGCGGCTTGCTCGTTGTACTCGCGCTGCCATTCGGTCGGACCGTTCGAGAGACCCACCTGCACCGCCGTCACCTTGTATTCAGGGCAGTTTGTGGCCCAGTCGGAGAAGTCGGTGGTGATGACATTGGCCTGCGTGTCGGGGTGGTGGAAGGTCGTGTAGACGACCCCCGGCACAACCTTGTCGGTGAGCGTGGCGCGGAGTGCGGTCTCTCCCGCGCGGGAGGCGAGTTTGATCCAATCGCCTTCCTTGATGCCGCGCACTTCGGCGTCGTGGGGGTGGATTTCCAACACGTCCTCAGAATGCCAGATCGAGTTTTCGGTCCGCCGGGTCTGCGCGCCAACGTTGTATTGCGACAGGATGCGACCGGTGGTCAGCAGAAGCGGGAACCGCGGGCCGGTGCGTTCATCGGTGGCCACGTATTCGGTGTTGATGAAGCGCCCCTTGCCGCGCACGAAGCCGTCGATATGCATGATGGGCGAGCCATCGGGGGCCGCGTCGTTGCAAGGCCATTGAACCGAGCCACGCGCGTCGAGCATCTCGTAATTGACGTTGGCGAAACCGGGCGTGGTTTCAGCGATTTCATCCATGATTTCCGAGGGATGACTGTAGTTCCAATCGGCACCCATGGCTTGCGCCAGGAGCTGCGTGACTTCCCAATCGGCGTATCCGTTTTTGGGCTTCATCACCTCACGCACGCGGTTGATGCGGCGCTCGGCGTTGGTGAAGGTGCCATCCTTTTCGAGGAAGGTGGAGCCCGGCAGGAAGACGTGGGCGTAGTTCGCCGTCTCGTTCAAGAAGAGGTCGTGGACGATGACGCATTCCATGGCCGCGAGGCCCGCCTGGACGTGGTGCGTGTCCGGGTCGGATTGCAGGATGTCTTCACCCTGGCAGTAGAGGCCCTTGAAGCTGCCGGAGACGGCGGCATCGAGCATGTTGGGGATGCGTAGGCCCGGTTCGGGGTCGATTTTGACGTTCCACTTGCTCTCGAACAGCGCGCGGACCTCGTCACCCTTCACGTGGCGGTAGCCGGGGAGTTCGTGCGGGAAGGAACCCATGTCGCAGGAGCCCTGCACGTTGTTCTGGCCCCGCAGCGGGTTCACACCGACGCCTTCGCGCCCGATGTTGCCGGTCATCATGGCAAGGTTGGCGATGCCCATGACAGTGGTGGAGCCTTGGGAGTGCTCGGTGACGCCAAGGCCGTAGTAGATGGCACCGTTGCCGCCTTGCGCGTAGAGGCGCGCGGCTTTGCGAAGCTCTTCGGCTGGAACACCGGTGAGGACTTCGGTCATTTCCGGGGAATGGCGCGGGTCGGAGACGAAGGCGGCGTAATCCTGGAATTCATCCCAATCGCAGCGTTCACGGATGAAGTCTTCGTCGTAGATTTTCTCGGTGACGATGACGTGGGCAAGCGCCGTGACGACGGCCACGTTGGTGCCGGGGCGCAGGGGCAAGTGATGCGCGGCCTCGATATGGGCCGAGCGGACGACATCGGTTTTGCGGGGGTCGACCACGATCAGTTTGGCGCCTGCGCGGACCCGCTTTTTCAGGCGGCTGGCGAAGACGGGGTGTGCGTCGGTGGGGTTGGCGCCAATGATGACGGCGACGTCCACGTGTTCAACGCTGTCGAAGTTCTGCGTGCCGGCGGAGGTGCCGAAGGTCTGGCCCAGGCCGTACCCGGTGGGCGAATGGCATACGCGGGCGCAGGTGTCAGTGTTGTTGTTCATGAAGACGCCCCGGGCGAGCTTCTGGACGAGGTAGGTTTCCTCATTCGTGCAGCGGGATGAGGTGATCACGCCGATGGACTTGCGGCCATATTTCTCTTGTAGGCCGCGCATCCGGTTGGCGGTGAAAGTCATCGCCTCATCCCACGAGACCTCTTTCCACGGCTCATCAATCGAATCGCGGATCATCGGGTTCATGATGCGGTCTTGATGGTTGGCGTAGCCCCAGGCGAAGCGGCCTTTGACGCAGGAATGGCCACGGTTGGCCTCGCCGTGTTTGTAGGGTGTCATGCGGACGAGTTCGTCGCCGTTGAGTTCGGCCTTGAACGAGCAACCGACGCCGCAATAGGCGCAGGTGGTGACGACCGAGCGTTCGGGGGTGCCAAGCTCGATCACGGATTTTTCCTGAAGCGTGGCCGTCGGGCAAGCCTGCACGCAGGCGCCGCAAGAGACGCAATCGGAGGTCAGGAAATCGTTGGCGGGGCCACCGGCGGAGACGCGGCTGTCAAAGCCCCGGCCTTCGATGGTGAGCGCGAAGGTGCCTTGGACTTCCTCACACGCACGGACGCAGCGGTTGCAGACGATGCATTTCGAGGGGTCGTAGGTGAAATACGGGTTGCTGTCGTCTTTCGCGATCCATTCGGGATTGGGCTGGTCGCCTTGGCGCTGTTCGAAATGGTTGATCAGGCTGCCGTCTTCGGGCGCCTCGTAGCGGACATCGCGCAAGCCCACGGCCCCGGCCATGTCCTGCAATTCGCAATCGCCGTTGGCCGCACAGGTCAGGCAGTCGAGGGGGTGGTCGGAGATGTAGAGCTCCATCACGCCCTTGCGGATTTTCTTCACTTTGCTGGATTGCGTGCGGACAACCATGCCCTCGGCCACCGGTGTGGTGCAGGACGCGGGGGTGCCGCGACGGCCCTCGATTTCCACGACGCAGAGGCGGCAGGAGCCGAAGGCTTCAAGGTTGTCGGAGGCGCAGAGTTTGGGGATTTGCATTCCAATCTCAGAGGCCGCGCGCATCACTGAGGTGCCTTCAGGTACGGTCACTTCGAAGCCGTCGACGGTCAAGGTGACGGGCGCGCCTTGCACGGCCTTGGTGCCCATGTCGCGGTCGTCGTCCCAAGGGATGATGAAGTCTTTCATTCTGCTGCCTCCTGAGCGACCGCGAATTCTTCCGGGAATTGTTCCAGCGCGCTCATCACCGGGTAGGGCGTGAAGCCCCCAAGTGCGCAGAGCGAGCCGTCTTTCATGGTTTCACAAAGATCGACCAGCAGCGGGATGGCGGTGGCGTCGCCCTGCGCGATCCGGTCGATCGTCTCGACCCCGCGCACCGCGCCAATGCGACAGGGCGTGCACTTGCCGCAGCTTTCGATGGCGCAGAACTCCATGGCGAAGCGGGCCATTCCAAGCATGTCTGCAGTGTCATCAAAGATCACCACGCCTGCGTGGCCGATCAGCCCGCCTGCCCCGTCGAAGGGTTCATAAGCGAAGGGCGTGTCGAATTTCTCGGGCGCGAAATAGGCGCCAAGCGGACCGCCGACCTGCACGGCCTTCACAGGTTTGCCCGAGGCTGTGCCGCCCGCAATGTCGTTGACGAGGTCGCCGAGGGGCATACCGAAGGCCGTTTCGAACAGGCCGCCATGTTTGACGTTGCCCGCGATCTGGATCGGCATTGTGCCTTTGGAGCGGCCAAGACCGAAGCTTGCGTAGTGCGCGGCACCCTTCTCGAAAATCACCGGGACGGTGGCGAGCGAGATGACGTTGTTGACCACGGTGGGGCGACCCAGGAAGCCTTCGAGCGCGGGAAGCGGCGGTTTGGCGCGGACGACGCCGCGTTTGCCTTCTAGGGAGTTCAGAAGCGAGGTTTCTTCGCCGCAGACATAGGCGCCCGCGCCGACACGGACCTCCATATCGAATTCATGTGATGAATTAAGAACGGTTCCGAGCACGTTGTTTTGGCGCGCAATTGCAATCACGGCGTTCATCACCTCGATAGCTTCGGGGTATTCGGAGCGGAGGTAGACATAGCCTTGCGTTGCGCCAACGGCGAGGCCCGCGATCACCATGCCTTCGATCAGGCAGAAGGGGTCGCCCTCCATGATCATGCGGTCAGCGAATGTGCCGCTGTCGCCTTCATCGGCATTGCATACGATGTATTTCTGCGGGCCGTCGGCCTTGCGGACCGTCTCCCACTTGATGCCGGTCGGGAAGCCCGCGCCGCCACGACCGCGCAGGCCGGATTCGGTGACTTCCGCCACGATGTCGGCGTCTGACATTTCGACGGCGCGGCGGAGACCTGCGAGGCCGCCGTGAGCCTCGTATTCGGCGAGGTTCAGCGGGTCGATGACGCCGCAACGCTGGAAGGTCAGGCGGTTTTGTTTGGCATAGAAGGGGATCTCTTCAACGGGGCCGAGGCTTTCGGCGGAGCCGTCGAGGATGGCGGCCACGTCTGCGGGCGTTGCCGCGCCAAAGCCCACGCGCGTGCCATCGCGTTCAACCTCAACCAGCGGCTCCAGCCAGATCATGCCGCGGGAGCCGTTGCGGATGACTTCAGCACCTGCGGCCTCAAAGGCGGCGGCAACGGCATCTGCGCCGAGCGCCTTGGCGGCGGCGTCGCGGGGAACCCAAACCTTCATTGTGCCAACTCCTGCACCAACGCCTCAGCCGTCACGCGACCCCTAACCTGCCCGTCCACCATTGCGGCGGGACCGCAAGCGCAGAGGCCCAGGCAATAAACAGGCTCCACCGTGATCCGCCCGTCGGCGGAGGTGCCGTGCCAATCGAGACCCAGCATGGAGAGCACCTTGTCGGAGAGCGCGTTGGCACCGACGGCCTGGCAGGCCTCGGCCCGGCAGATCTTGAGCACGTGGTGGCCAGCGGGTTCGCGACGGAAATCGTGGTAGAAAGAGATCACACCGTGCAACTCGGCCTCGGTGATGTTCAGCGCGTCGGCGATCAGTGGGCGCGCATCGTCAGGGACGCAGCCATAGGCCTCCTGAATGCCATGCAGCATTGGCAAAAGCGGGCCTTCGAGATGCAGATATTGCGTGATGATCGACGCGATCCCGGCGGGATCGTGCGGCGCGGCTGTGGACGACATGGCATGCTCCGGAACGTTCGCGTTAAAGATGCATCGCCATTATTCGAATTTCAATATCGATGTCCCGTTGGTCGATTGAAAATTCCAATGAACGCAAGGCGGCATTTCGCGTTTCAAATCCGACTGTTTCACTGGTCCGCTTCACGCAGCCGGCGGGTCTGCGCGATGAGGGCTGCGATGACCGGCGTATGGGGTTCGCGGTAGGGCGCGACGAGGCCCACGGAATGGTCCATGCCGCCGCCTTCAATAGGGCGGATCACCAGATCGGATTTCCCGGCACAAAGGAATTGCGCCATGTCGTGGGGCAGCACCGTGACCCAACCGCCGGCCTCCACGTGGGCCGCCAGCACCACCGTGGAGTTGCTTTCCACCTGCGCTTCGGGCGTGACGCCCGCCTCCATGAAGGCTTCGTTGATGATGCGGCGGTTTTGCATGTCGGGGGTCAAAAGGCAGATGCGTTCGCCCGCGAGATCCTGCCATTCGACCTTGTCTTGAAGGGCCAAATCGCTTTCGCGGTGGGTTACGAGAGTGTAGCGCTCACGATAGAGCGGCTCGGTCGTGACACGGCCAAGGGGTTCGTTGTCGAGGTAGGAAAGGCCTGCGTCGATCTCAAGATTCTCCAGCATTTTCAGGATCTCGGCGGAGTTTCGGCTGAGAATCGTGAAGCGGACATTTGGGTGAACCTCGGTGAAACGCGCGGAGAGCTGCGCGGCTTTGGTCAACGCGGTGGGGATTACAGCGAGGCGGACGATGCCACTGAGCCCGTGGCGGGCCGTGCGCATTTCCTGGCGGAAGGTGCGGGCGTCGCTGACAAGTTGGCGCGCCCAGACCAGCGCGCGTTGCCCTTCCGGGGTCAGGCCACCGTAGCGGGAGCCGCGGAAGATCAGCTGCACGCCGAGGTTTTCTTCAAGCTGTTTAATGCCGGTGGACAGCGTCGGTTGGGTCAGGCCCAGGCTTTCCGCGGCGCGGCCAAAGTGGCCTTCGCGGGCGACGGCGATGAACATTTCGAGCTTGTTGATCATACGGGCTTATTGCCGATCAAAGCCACATCGATCAATTGAATATTTCTATTGAGTGGCCTCGACCATGGCTGCGGCCACGCGCTCCGACAGGCCCTCTATGGCCTCCCCAGTTGGGTTGCGGGCAGAGACGGAGACATCAAAGCCATCGCCTGTGCGCACCGCCGTTATCCCGATCGGTGGGCGCCCCATGGCGGGGGCTGCGGGGTGGATCGCGGCGAGGTCGATGCCAAAGAGGGGGCGCAACTTGCGGCCCACAGGCACCACGGTCAGCACGACGCCCGGAGCGGAAAATTCACGTTGGATGATACGACGCAGGAGCGGGGCCGGGATGATCCGCGCCACCGCCATGCGAAAATGCCCGACGGCGGGCGTTTGGACGCTTTCAAAAAGGGCTGTTCCGGCGGTGGACGAGGTGGAAAGATCGACGGTTTCCATTCGGGCGCGGTTGCCCAACACGCCGCTTTTACTGCGCAGAGCCTCGATCCGGGCCACTTCGGCATGGTCACGTCGTTTGGGGTCCAAGTCCGCGAAAGCGGGATCCTGGGAGAGCATTCTGTGGCCCAGACGTAGCAAGGCATCTGAATGGCCGTTGGCCTGTGGCACGGCGCGGGCGAGGCCCTCAAAGGACAACCGAGCAAGGCCGGGAAGGGCTGGTATGAGGCGCGGATCGCCCTGTGCCTTTAGCTGCGGCAGGGAGACGTGCGGCAGTTCATCCACCGGCATCCGCTGGTCCGGCTTTGGCAACGCGCGGGTGGTGATGTGGCGTGAGATGCGGGTGCCGTCGGCAATTGCGTGGTCGAAGTGCAGTGCAAGACCGCTCCACCCTGCCCCGCCGTCGGGGTTCACCAGAACGGCGCGCCAGAGAGGTCGGTCGGATGGCAGGGCGAGTTGCCGGATCTGGGACATCATGTGCGGGGCGCTAAGGTCTGGGGCGTTCAACACGCAGACATGGTCGGGCCAATGGATCGGCTGGCGACCCCCGAAGCAGGGGAAAATGCGGCCCGTTGGACGGCGGTGAAAGCGCTCCGCCTCTTCAATCATCTGGTTCAGGCCGAAGAGCGCGCGGGCCGGATCGAAGCCGTCCCGGGCCTCAAACAGGATCGAGATGTTGTTGGGGCCGGTACGATACAGGATCGTTTCGGCGGGTGTCAGGCGCAGGGTCACTCTGCTGCCGCCTGAAGCGACGCGGCGAGGGCGTCGGACAGTGCGGTCAGAAGGGCGTCGATGTCGGACATGGTGTGGTGGGCCGTGATGGTCATCCGAAGGCCGACGTCACGGGCAGAGACGGCGGGTGGTGCCACGGAGGCCATGAAATAGCCCGCGGTTTGCAGGGCTGTGGCGGCGGCCACTGTGCGGCCGACATCGCCGATGCGGATGTAACGCATGGGTGTCTCGTCTTCGCAGGCGAGCGGCATATCGAGGGCTTTGGCACCTGCATTGAAGTGGGCGACGCGTTGGCGCAGGGCGCTTTGGCGTTCGGCCAAGTCATTGGACAAATGCAGCCGCGCGGAGGCGAGGATTGCCCCGAGCATAGGCGGCTGCACCGGGCCGGAAAAGGTCATCGCAGGGCCAAAGGCGCGCACGGCCTCTGCCTGTTCGTCGCTGGCCAAGGCAAGGCACCCGCCCGCGCAGGCGAAACTCTTGTTGAGCGACAGGGCCACGAGGACGCGCGGATGATCCGGCCAGCGGTCCAGCGCCATCCCCTGCCCTCGGTCGCCGCACCAACCGGTTGCATGGGCATCGTCGATGTAAAGCGTTAGGCGCTCATCCTCGGCCAGAAGGCGGTCGTAGGCCGCAAAAGGCGCGACGTCGCCGATCATGGAATAGACGCCGTCGATCAGCAGCCAAACGCGCGGCGCATCACTGGCGCGCAGTTTGCGGGCGACGTGATCGGGGGCGGAATGGCCCACGGTTTGCACGCGAATGCCCTGCGCTTTGAGAAGTTGGGCGGCGACATGAAGGCTGGCGTGGGCCTGCACGTCGATCAGGACCAGATCGTCCGGTCCGACCAGCAACGGTAGTGCCGCCTGATGGCCAAGCGACGTGGACGGCACCAGTAGCGAGGGGCGTCCGGTGATTTGGGACAACAGCGCCTCAGCCTCTGCATAGGGCGGTGCAGAGATAAACGCGCGGGAGGCGGAGAATTGGGTACCATAGGCCTGCGTCGCGGCAATGGCCGCGTCCTTCAAGGCAGGCTCCATCTCCAACCCAAGATAGCTACAAGAGGCGAAGCTGAGCATGTTGCGTCCGCCAAGGGTCAATTCCCGGCCAGACAGCGCCTCATCCTCGGCCACTTGCTGCAGCAGGCCCATGCTTCGACCCAGGCGCAATGGGGCCAAGCGGTGTGTCAAATCGGTCATATCTATCCGTAGGTCAAAGAACGCCCTAATTGGGCATTGCGTCCGGTGTTCCGTCAACGGAGAATAACCCGCGCTCTGCGACGGGTCCGGCGCGTGATGCACAGAAGAAACAACAGGCCGACTTGATGAGCGAAAAGAGGGAGGCGCCAGCGGGTCATTTGCGACCCTGGCTGGCTGCAGGCATCGCCGTGCTACTGAGCGCGGTGGCCGTCATCGGAACCTTCAACCTGAGTGTGAAGGCCGACATGACGCAAGCGATGGAAGGTGAAAGCGCCGGCTTTCAGAATTACGCGCGGTTCCGCGATCGGTTTGGGTTGGGCATAGCCGATGAGGCGTTGCTGGTCCGGGCCGACGATCTGGCCGATGCGGACGCGTTTGAGGCGTTGGAAAACCTGATCCTTGATCTGCAATTCACCGAAGGCGTGGCCGAGGTCGTCAGCCTGTTCTCGATCCCTGCTGAGGGGGTCACTACGCCGCTGATCCTGGCCGATCCGGAGTCCCCACTGGAGGATCGGTTTGAAACATTCTTCGCGGCTGGACCGGCAGCGGAAGCGCTGGCCAGCGCCGACAGGTCGGCCGCGCTCTTGCATGTCATTGCCGATGAAGGCGTGTCGCCCGGCGCGATTGCTGAGCTGTTGCCGCCGCTGGTTGAGGCTGCCACGCCGCTAGAGGTCCGTGCCGTGGGGCAGCAAGCGGTGGAGCGGCAGATCTCCTCCAGCTTGATCCGCGACCAGGCGACCGTGACACCCTTGGCCGTACTGATCTGCATTGTGGTCGGGTGGATGATCGTGCGCTCGGCGCGTGCGATTGTGGTTTGCGCTGTGCCCTCGACCGTTGGGGTTTTATGGTTCATGGGCCTGCTTGGCTGGTCCGGGCGCGATCTGGACCCGTGGCTTGCCACCCTGCCAACGCTGGTGATGGTGTTGGCCTTCGCAGACTCGCTGCATCTGTTTTACGCGAGCCGTGAGAAGGGCATGGGGTTGGAGCGGGCGATCCGCGAAGTATTGCCCGCCGCCTTTATGACGTCGCTGACGTCTGCCTTGGCGTTGGCGAGTTTTGGCATTGTTGGCACCGACGCCTTGGCCGGATTGGCACTTTGGGGGCCCGTGGCCATGGCGTGCGGGTTTGCGTCGGTCTGCCTGTTGTTCCCGATGCTTGCGCGGGTTTTGACACCGGGCGAATTGCGGGCACCTGCAGGCTTTGGCCTGGTCCTTGCGCCTGCGCGTGCCGGTTTGGCGCGCCCGACAATGGCGGTCGTTTTGGCAATTGTGGCAACCGTCGCTCTGCTGCCTTCGATGAACCGCGCGGAACCATCATTCTCGCTGTCTGAGCACATCCGCGATGCCACGCCATTGGGGCAGGATCTGGCGTTCATGGAGGCGGAGGGCCTTGGCTCGGCCTCGCTATTCGTGGTGGTCGACGACACTGACGGGGAACCCGGCCTGTCGGAGGCAGATGCGCCCCGTTTGGCGCAGGTGGCCGAGATTGCATTCAGTGGCACGGGCGAGACCCAGGACGGCGCACCGCAGGTGCCAGAGCGATTCAGGGCCGAGGATGGTTTGGCCGTGGCGGTTCCGGTTCTTCTGCCACTTGGAGCGGCCCCGGATCGGTTTGGCGCGGAACTGGATGCTTTGAACGGCGCTTTGGCAGAGGCGGAGCTGACAGATGTGACCACCCTTGCCGGGCAATCGCTGCTGTCACACGAGGTGGTGCCTGAGACCGTCGCGAGCATGCGGATGAGCTTTTACGTGGCGCTCTGTGCGATTGCGTTGGTGGTGGCCGTCTCGCAACGATCCATCGTGCTGGCCTTGTTGGCCACATTGATCTCGGCGCTGCCGATGATGGCGATTGAGGCGGCTTTGGTTGTGACCGGACAGGGCATGACGATGAGTGTGGCATTCGCGCTGACCGTGGCCTTCGGGATTGCGGTCGATGACACGATCCACTTCTTCAATCGCTGGCGTTTGGCTGAGGGTGACCGCGACGCGCGACTGGCGGAAGCGTTGACCCATGCGGGGCCGCCGATGGTCGCTTCAACCCTTATCATGACGCTTGGATTCCTGGCGACGTTGTTCAGTGCAACGGCAAGCTTGCCCATATTTGGCGTTTTCGTGATCTTCTCACTCTGGATGGCGTTGATTGCCGATCTAGGTTTCCTTCCGTCCCTGATCCGAATGGTGAAACGATGAAGCCACTTATCCTGTCCGTCGCGTTGATCGCCCTGCCCCTGCCCGCTTTGGCGGAGGTGCCCGCGTGGCTGTCTGGCGAATGGCGCACCAATGCGCGTCTGACGGCGCCGGATGGGGCACGACTGCGTATCCGTTGCACGCTGGATGCCAGTGCAACGTCCGAAACCGATTGGACCGGCACCCTGGGATGCGCAACCGTTCAGGGGCGATTTCAGGGGGATTGGCAAGTTTCCATCACGGGGGGCACGGCGTCGGGGGACGTGGTGTTTTCCGGGACTGAGGATGCAACTGTCACCGTCAGCGGCGCGGCCAGCGACACACGGATCGAGTTAATTTCGGACGATGGACAGTCGGTGGCTTTCACCCCGGGAGCGGATGGCGCGCTTGTGGTTGAGATGGGTGCGCTTGGGCCCCAACGCCTCACCGGGGCGTTAACTTTTGAGTCGCGCTGACCTGTGGCCAAAATGCCCTAGACCTGTAGGTGTCCTGCGACCCATCTGACACGATTTCCTGCCTTTGGGCCTGTTGAAGGACGGTGTCCAGCGCTCTAGCCTGAGAGGGAGGTTCACGCCCCTCCCCTCGCGGCTCTCGGAGTATTTGGATGCCAAAGGATGACGACCCCAAGTTGGACGACAAGCTGTTTTTTGTAGGTATCGGTGCCTCTGCCGGCGGCTTGGAAGCGGCGTCATCCCTAGTACAGAACCTGCCGCCCGATGCGAACGCAGTCTACGTTCTGGCGCAGCACATGTCGCCCACGCACAAGAGCCTTCTGACGTCTTTGATTTCCGTCGAAACGCCGTTGCCGGTGGTGGAGCTTGATGGCGCGACCCAACCTGTAGCCAATACCATTTTCATCACGCCGCCGAACTCAGACGTCATCTTGCAGGATGGCATGTTGCAACTGGTTGAGCCGAGCGGTCATCCGGCCTCTCCCAAGCCGTCGGCGGACCGGTTGTTCAAATCCATGGCTGAAGAGGTGGGCGAGCGGACCGTGGGCGTGGTCTTGTCGGGCACGGGCAGCGACGGCAGCTACGGCGTGCAGGCGATCCGGGAAGCCGGGGGCATAACGATCGCGCAAGATGTGGCGACCGCGAAATACGACGGCATGCCTGCGTCCGCGGCAGAAACCGGGTGCATCGACCTGACGCTGTCACCGGAACAGATCGGGCAACACCTGACCAAAATCCTCGCGCAGCCGCGCGATTTTGATCAGCTGCGCAAGTTGAATGAGCGCCCCAGCAAGCTATCGGACATTTTCCAGATCCTGCTGGCGCGCACCAATGTCGATTTCCGCGACTACAAGGACAACACCGTTACGCGGCGCATCAACCGACGCATGGCGGCCCTCGATATCGGCGATTACGACGAATACGTGGCCTTCTGCCGGACCACTACCGACGAGGTCGACGCTTTGTTCCGGGATCTGTTGATCTCGGTCACCCGCTTCTTCCGCGACCAAAGCCAGTTTGAGCAGCTACGCGGCGAGTTTGAGCGGATGGTGAAGGGCAAGGAAGTGGGACACCTGCGCCTGTGGGTGGGCGGCTGTGCGACGGGTGAAGAAGCCTATTCCATCGCCATTATGCTGTCCGAGGCCATGGGCGGCCTGGAAGAGATGAAGAAGGCGCGGATCCAGATTTTCGCCACGGATATTGATGATCGTGCCCTCGAAGTGGCGCGGCGCGGCAGCTATCCGATCACGGCGGCCTCTGACGTGCCGGAACACATTTTGGAGACCTACTTCAACGTCCATGACGGGCGCATTGAAGTGGTGCCAGAGCTCCGCGCTATCACTCTATTTTCATTGCACAATATCTTCCACGACCCGCCATTCCTGAATGTCGACTTCGTCAGCCTGCGCAACGTCTTGATCTACTTCAACACGGCGCTTCAGAACCGGGTTCTGCACCGCATCCACTATGCGTTGAACCCCGACGGCCTGCTGTTTCTTGGAACATCCGAAACCGTTGGCAATATGGAGACGCTGTTTGAAACCCGCGCGGGTGGCGAAAAGATCTACTCCAAGCGCCGTATGGGAATGACCCAGGCGCCACCCCGGTTCGAGATGGGCAATCGGGCCTTTGGCCGGTGGTCGCCCACACCCAATCTGCCGCGCGCCACCGTTGCGGTGGACAAACATGCCTCGGCCCACGGGACATTTGATGCGCTTGCGCGTGTCGTCGCCCAGAATGGTTTCATCATCACGCGCGGCGGCGAGATGGTTCGGGTGTTTGGCGACATCTCTCCATTCACGCAGATGACCGAGAATGCGCCCCTTTGGATCGGTGTGCGAAACCTGCGCAAACCCTTGCGGGACGAGATCACTGGCCTGTGCGCCACGGCCCTGAAGAACAAGCAATTGCGCGCCGGGCGTTGGCATCAGTTGGAAGGGGATGGTTTCAACGAAGCGCGTTGCATGTGCTATCCGCTGCCCAGTGTCGATCATGGCGAAGACCATGTGCTGGTGGGCATCGAGACGCGTTTGAAGGAAACGCAGTTCGACGCGCTGGAAGCGCTGAGCGAAGACGAACAGCGCAACTACATTCGCCAGATGGAGCTGGAGGTCAGCCAGACCCGCGAGGCGTTGCAGCAAACGGTTGAGGAGTTGCAGACCTCCAACGAGGAACTGCAAAGCATCAACGAAGAGATGCAATCTACCAATGAAGAGCTTCAGGCGACGAATGAGGAGCTTGAGACCTCGAACGAAGAACTTCAGTCCACCAACGAAGAACTGATCACGGTGAACGAGGAATTGCAGGTCAATTCCGCCGAATTGCAACGTGTGTCGACCGATCTGGCCGCTACGCTGGAGGTTGTGCCTTTCCCGGTGCTGGTGATCGATCAGGCCTTGATTGTGCGCCGTGCCTCGCAAGCCGCCATGGATCAATTCAACATTCCCGATCTACCCCAGACCGGAGTGCATCTTTCGCAATGCGATATGCCGGAAAATGCGTCGCACCTTGCCAATATCTGCAACGAGGTCTTCCGTATGCGCGAGGAGCGGGAGTTGTGGTTCGAAGCGGACGGGGTCGAAAAGAAGCTTTCGGTTACGCCGTTCCGCAATCAACGCGATGATGTGTTGGGTGTGGTGGCCACATTGGTGGACGAAAACCCCAAAACCAAGGCAGATGCACAGGCCTGAAGCCTGTGCAAAAGCCATGAATTCAGCCGCCACGGTGCTTGTTTTTCCGTCATTTTTTCGTTTCGGTCGAAAAGAATTAACGGTTTCTTAAGCAGATCAGGATAATTATCATGATCAGCGGTAGGATCGGAGGCGTCTGGCGTGACCGACGTGCAACCCCCTGACGGGTTTTCAATTACGTTGTCCCACGCATCCGAAGATGCGCCATGGGTCCCCGTTGCCGTGGTTATTTCGAAACCGGAACACCGCCACCGGATCACCTTCACCACGGAACGGGCGCTGGAAGATGTCTTCTGCCCGCAGGTCGCTGACCGTTTGGCGCAGGTCTTGAACGAATTTCGCCTGTCCACGTCGGACGGTGTGTTCTCCAATCCTGACGAGGAAATCCAGCTTCCGGGCCTTGCGCTGCGGCAACTTCGGGTCATCTATTCCCACCATGGCGACCAACCGGCCCGGGCGTTGGTGCGTTTCGCGGCCATTGTCGGCAACCCGCACAGGGCGCTGAAAAGCGAGGATGGGTTCAGCTATCCGTTGGAGGCGCTGACAAGCCAGGTTTACCGCGACGCGTTGGATTGGGTGTTGATGCCTGCGATCAACATCGTCGCGCTGGATGAGATGTCGGTCTTCACCGAAGGCGACGAAAGCCAGTTGGAGGCCGCGATGGACAAATTGCGTAGCTCCAAAGAACGGCTGTTGTTCCAGGTTGAACTGGTGAAACGGGAATTGAGCCGGCTGGAGACACGGGCCTATTCCAAGCAGCTCGACAACCAGCCGTTGCTGGCCGCCGAGCCGGAACAGGAAGAGTTTCGCACGGTCAAAGCCTTGCGAAACATGGAAGATTAGGGGGCGCCAAAGCCCCCGCCGCCCGGTGTGTGCATCACGAAAACATCGCCCGGTGCGAGATCGGCCTGATCATTGCCGGTCAGGGGCTCTTGCGTGCCGTTGGCCCGTTCTACGGCATTGATCCCGACACCGCCCGGTGATCCGCCCGCCGCGCCATGGGGCTGCACTACGCGATGCGATGAAAGGGTTGTGACCGTCATCGCCTCATTGAACCGCAACCGGCGCGTGATCCCTTCGCCGCCCCGCCAGCGCCCCGCCCCGCCGGAGCCGGAGCGGATGGAGAATTCCTCAACCATCACCGGAAACCGCGTCTCTAGCACTTCGGGGTCGGTCATGCGGGTGTTGGTCATGTGGGAATGCACGGCGGAGGTGCCATGAAAGCCGTCGCCAGCGCCGGTGCCGCCGCAAATCGTCTCGTAGTTTTGGAAGGTGTCGTTGCCGTAGACGAAGTTGTTCATCGTCCCCTGGCTGCCCGCGATCACGCCGAGCGCGCCGTAAAGCGTGTCAGCGATGGCTTGGCTGACCTCGGTGTTGCCGGAGATCACGGCGGCGGGATAGGCCGGGTTGATCATGGAACCTTCGGGGACGATCATCTTGATCGGTTTCAGGCAGCCCTCGTTCATCGGGATGTCGGAGCCCACAAGCGTGCGGAAGACGTAGAGGACCACCGCGCGGCAGATCGCCAGCGGGGCGTTGTAGTTGAACTCAGATTGCGGGCTCGTGCCGGTGAAATCGAGCGTGGCTTCACGCGCGGTTTTGTCGACGGTGATCGAGACCTTGATCTGCGCGCCATCGTCCAGCGGATAGGTGAAAGCGCTGTCTTTGAGGACGTCGAGGACACGGCGGACGCTTTCTTCGGCATTGTCCTGCACGTGGCCCATATAGGCGTGGATCGTGTCGAGGCCGAACTGTTTGGTGATCTTGGTCAGCTCCGCCACACCGGTGGCATTGGCGGCGATCTGCGCTGCGAGGTCGGCCATATTCTCTTCGATATTGCGGCATGGATAGATGCCGGAGGCGAGCAGCGCGCGCGTCTCCGCATCCCGCATAACGCCCTGTTTTACCAAAAGGAAATTGGTGATGCAGACGCCTTCCTCATCAATGTGACGGCTGTCGGGAGGCGCGGAGCCGGGGGTTTTGCCGCCGATGTCGGCGTGGTGGCCGCGGGAGGCGACGGTGTAGATGATGTCTTTGCCGTTCGCGTCGAAGACCGGGGTGATGACCGTGACATCCGGCAGGTGCGTGCCGCCGTTAAAGGGGTTGTTCATCATGAATACGTCGCCGGGGCGGATCTGGCCTTCGTTCGTGCGCAGGATGGTGCGGACGGATTCAGACATTGAGCCCAGGTGGACGGGCACATGGGGGGCGTTGGCGACCAGATCACCGTGCTGGTCGAATATCGCGCAGGAGAAATCCAGACGCTCTTTGATGTTCACGGAATAGGCGGTGTTTTGGAGGGTCGCACCCATCTGTTCTGCGATGGACATGAAGAGGTTGTTGAAAACCTCGAGCATCACCGGGTCCACGGCGGTGCCGATCGCCTCGGCCCGTTCCAGCGGCACAACACGTTCCAGTAGAAGATTGCCGCCCGCCACACAGGTCGCGCGCCAACCTTCTTCGATCATGTTGGTGCCGGTGGGTTCGGTCAGGATGGCGGGGCCATCGACGTGGGCGCCAAGTTTCAGGGTGGCGCGGTCGACCAAAGCGACCTCCCGGAAGGCACCGCCGGTGTAGAGGCGAACATCGACGGGGGCTTTGCCTGCGCCGTCGGGGTCAGGCATGGAGACGCCTTCGCCGGTCTGGCCCACGGCCTCGGCAACCAGCACGTCGAGCAGGAGGTCGGAGGTGTCGGGCGCGAACCCGAAGCGTTGTTTGTGGGCCTCGACGAAATCGGCGGTCATCTGGGCCGCGTCGCCGAAGGGAACCTCTAGCGTTTGCTGCGCGCCGCGGGGGCGGATGTGGGCGGTGGCGATGATCTGGATTTGGTCGTCGTCCATGCCCTGCCCTGCGACTTCCGCGCGGGCGAGGTCGGAGAGTGCGGCCATGTCGTCGGATGCGTCGGCCGTGATGGATGCGCCGATCTGGCGTTCCTTCATGGCGCGGATATCAGCAAGGCCCATGCCGAAGGCCGACAGGACACCGGCGAAGGGATGGATAAAAATGCTTTCCATGCCAAGCGCGTCGGCCACCAGACAGGCGTGCTGCCCTCCTGCCCCACCAAAGCAGTTCATCGTGTAGGTGGTGACGTCATAGCCACGCTGGACGGAGATTTTCTTGATCGCGTTGGCCATGTTTTCGACGGCGATGCGCAGGAAGCCCTCGGCCAGTTCCTCGACCGATTTGTCTGCCCCGATCTCGGACCGGAGCGCTTCGAATTTCTCGCGCACAACGTCGGCGTCCAGAAGCTCATCGCCATTTGGGCCGAAGACGGCGGGGAAATGGGCGGGCTGGAGTTTTCCCAGAAGCACGTTGCAGTCGGTCACGGTGAGCGGGCCACCACGGCGGTAAGCGGCAGGTCCGGGGTTGGCGCCTGCGGATTCGGGGCCCACCTGCATCCGGCCATCGCGGTAGCTGAGGATCGAGCCGCCGCCAGCGGCCACGGTATGGATCGACATCATTGGCGCGCGCATGCGAACGCCTGCGACTTCGGTCTCGAACGAGCGTTCATACTCGCCCGCGTAATGGCAGACATCGGTGGAGGTGCCGCCCATGTCGAAGCCGATAAGCTTGCTGTGACCCAGCGCCTCGGCGGTGCGGACCATGCCGACGACGCCGCCTGCGGGGCCGGAGAGGATCGCATCGCGTCCCTGGAAAAGGCTCGCGTCGGTCAGCCCGCCGTTGGATTGCATGAACATCAGGCGCGTGTCCGCGCCGAGGGCTGAGGAGACCTGATCCACGTAGCGGCGCAGGATGGGGGAGAGGTAGGCGTCGACCACGGCGGTGTCGCCCCGGCCCACCAATTTGATGAGCGGCGAGGCCTCGTGGCTGAGCGAGATTTGCGTGAAGCCAACCTCCGCCGCGATGTCGCCGAGGGTCTGTTCATGGCCCGGGAAACGGTAGGAATGCATGAGCGCGATGGCGACGGAGCGGTAGCCGTCGGCATAGGCCTTTTGCAAAGCGGCGCGGGCGGCATCGGCATCGAGCGGGGTGAGGACCGCGCCATCAGCGTCGAGGCGTTCAGTAACTTCCACCACGTCTTCGTAGAGCAATTCCGGCAGTTCAATATTCAGATCAAACAGGCGCGGGCGGTTCTGATATCCAATGCGCAGCAGGTCGCCGAGGCCTTGGGTGATGAGCAGCAGCGTGCGCTCGCCCTTCCGTTCGAGCAGCGCGTTGGTGGCGACAGTTGTGCCCATCTTCACCGCATCCACCGCGCCTTCGGGGATCGGGTCCGTCTTGGACAGGCCAAGCAGAGTACGCACGCCGTGGACGGCGGCATCGCGGTAGGCTTCCGGGTTCTCGGAAAGCAGCTTATGCGTGTGCAACGCGCCGGAGGGGTCCTTGGCCACGATATCGGTGAAGGTGCCGCCACGGTCGACCCAGAATTGCCAGCTCATCAGATGGTTCCTCTTCGTTTGCGAGCCGTTTGGACCGCATTGGTTCGGTGTTCACAAGGGGGGTGCGCGTTATTCGAGGGCTGATGGCAGCCAAAGCGCGATATCAGGCAGTGCGATCAGGGCGAAAGCCATGGCCAGCATGACCAAGACGTAAGGCACCGCGCCGAGCATAACCTCGTTCAGCGAGCCGGATTTTCGGGCCCCCTGCACGACGTAGAGGTTGAGGCCAACGGGCGGGGTGATCAGCGCCATTTCGATCAGCACAATCATCAGGATGCCGAACCAGATGACGTCGTAGCCCTGCGCGATGACCATCGGCACGATGATCGGGATGGTGACGACCATGAGCGACAGGGTTTCGATGAAGAAGCCGAGCACGATGTAGAGGACGACGACGACCATGATGAAGCCGAAGGGGCCGAGGCCGAGCCCCTCCATAAAGGCGGTGAGTTCGCGACCCAGACCGGCGGAGGAGAGGGTGAAGTTCAGGAACGACGCGCCGATGATGATGAGCATGATCATGGAGGTGATCTTGACGGTGCCGAGCAGACTGTCGCGCAGCATGGTCCAGCTGACGCCACCAAAGGCTAGGGCGATGAGGAAGGCACCGGCCACGCCGACCGCTGCGGCCTCCGTCGGCGTGGCCCATCCACGGTAGATTGAGCCGACGATCAGGCCGAAGAGGATGATGATCGGAATCAGGTCCAGAAGCGCGCGGAGCATTTCCGGGAAGGGAAAGAGGCGCCGTTGGCCGCCGAGGTCAGGGCGGATCAGGCAGATGATGGCGGTCACGATCAGGAAGGCGAAAGCAAGGGCAAGGCCGGGGATAAGGCCCGCAAGGAAGAGTTGCGGGATGCTGGATTGCGTGAGGAAGCCATAAACGATCAGGTTGATCGAGGGCGGAATCATGATGCCAAGCGTACCGCCCGCGGCGATGGCCCCGGAGAAGAGCTTGGGGTCGTAACCCAGCTTTTCGGCCTGCGGCATGGCAACGGTGGCCACGGTCGCGGCGGTAGCAACGGAGGAGCCGGAGGTGGCGGAGAACATCGTGGCAGTCGCGACATTGGCGTGGACAAGGCCGCCGGGCAGCCAGCTGACCCAACGGTCCAACGCCGCATAGGTGCGGGTGGCGACACCGGAGCGGACGAGGACCTCCCCCAGTAGCACGAAGAAGGGAATGGCGATGAGGGTGGCGGAATTGGAGGAGGACCAAACCATGTTGCCGAGGCCGCGTGTGAGCGGGAAGGACGAGAAAAACTGATCCACGCCGAAGCCCAGAAGGAACAGAACGATGCCCACCGGGATCGACAGGGCGAGGAGCGCAAGGAGGCCTGCGGAGACGTAAGTAATCATTGCAAGCTGTCCTGTTCGGCGAAGGCGCCCGCGAAAGGCTCGGTCTCAGGTCCGCGACCCTTGGCGACGAGCGCGATGGCGCAGAGGGTGACGAGGCAGGACATGAGCGCGAACCAGACCCAACCCGCGAACCAAGGCACCTGTACCCACGCCAGCGGCGTGGCCAGCGGCGTGTTGGCGCGAGAGCCGTTGGTGATGGCGCGTTCCATCACGGGCCAGCATTTGATGGCGATGGTGACGACGACGCCGGACATGACGATCAGGGAGAAGACGTCAAAAAGCGCCTTGGCCTGCGGCCTCGTGCGGGACCGCAGAAGGTCGATGCGGATGTGGCCCAGTTCAAGCAGCGCGTAGGCCATGCCCCAGCTTGTGGCCAGCGCCATGGCGTAGCCCGCAAGTTCTTCCGAGCCGCCGAAGGACGCGTGGAATTGGCGCAGGATGATGTCGATCACCACGAAGGCGGCCATGCCCAGAAGGCCAAAGCCAACCAACAGCGCAACAACGCGGTTGATCCTTCGTAGAGCGTTTATCAAGCGCAATTCCATGGGATGCGTCCTTCAGCTTTTTCTTGGCTTATTCGATGGTTACGCCAACAACTTCACCTACTGAAGCGTTCCAGCGCTCGGCCCAGTCGCCGCCAGCGCGCTCGGCCCAATCGGGCAGCACTTCGCTGATCAAGATGCCACGCGCGCGCTCGAAATCCGCGTCGGAGACTTCGACCAGCGTCATGCCACGTGCGTCACCAGCGGGGCATTCGCCAATACCGGTCAGGCACGCGATGTCGTTGACCAAGGCATCCTGCGCGGAGCCCCAGGCGGGGTCCTCAAAACCAGAGGCAATCTCGGCCTCGATGGTGGCCTGTGTTTCAGCGGAAAGGCCATCCCAACGGTCGGCGTTCATTGCGGTCACAACGCTGTCCCAGCCGCCAAGGGGGATCGGCAAAAGGTGGGTGGAGACTTCCCACCAGCCTGCGGAATAGCCGGACCCGGCACCCGTCACGGCGCAATCGACTACGCCGTTCTGAAGTGCACCCGGCACTTCGGAGAAGGACACGTTCACGCCTTCCGCACCAAGCGCTTCGAGGAAGATCGCGGTCATCCGGCCCGAAGCGCGGACTTGCAGGCCTTCGAGGTCATCGAGGCTGGAGATTTCGGCGTTGCAGAAGACGACCTGTGGCGGATAGGGCGCGATGGCGAGGACTTCGGCGTTGAAACGAGTGCGGAAGATTTCCTCGACCATGGGCCGGGCCGCATCGACCATGGCACGTGCCTCATCAGCGGTCAGCGCCAGCAGTGGCACGTCGAGGCCTTCCAGCTCAGGCGCGTCACCCACGGCATAGTCGCCGACGGTCATGGCGACGTCATAAACGCCCTGCCCCAGAAGCGGATAGATTTCCGACAGGCCAAGGCCCATCTGATTGTGGGTGGTCAGCTCGACATTGAAATCACCGGCGGCGGGCAGAACCTCGGTCCAGAATGGCGCCTCATAGGCGTTGTGGAGGGGCAGCGACGACCAGCTGCCGACGACGTTGAAATCCTCGGCCTGGGCGGCACCCGCGAGGGCGGTTGTGGCCGCCAGAATGCTTAGGGTCTTTTTCATGGGTCTTCTCCTTGTTGGATCGTTTATCGTTTTGAATAGATTGTGGTTTCTGCGTCTTCGGCGACATCCGCGATCAGCATGTGACCGGGCGAATGGGTGATGCAGAGCGGCAGTTTCGCCTCCAGCAGCACGTTTTGCGGGGTCACGCCACACGCCCAGTAGACGGGCACCTCGCCCGCGCGGACCTCGACCGGATCGCCGTAGTCAGGCATATCGAGCGATTGGATGCCAAGCGCGCGCGGATCACCTGTGGCAATGGGTGCGCCGTGGGCCTGCGGGAAGCGGGCGCTGATGGTGTGGGCGTCCTTGACGCGGTCCGCAGGGATCGGGCGCATGGTGATGACCATCTCGCCGCCGAAGGGGCCCGCCGGTTGCAGCGGGATGTTCGAGCGGAACATGGGCACGTTGCGGCCTTGTTCGATATGGCGGACCGGAATGCCCGCACGCATCAGCGCATTCTCGAAGGTGAAGGAACAGCCCAGGGCGACCGTGACCAGATCGTCCGACCAAAGGTCGCTGATATCCGTGGCCTCGCCCGTCAGAACGCCTTCGCGGAACACCCGATATTTTGGAACGTCAGTGCGGATGTCGATGTCATGGCCAAGCGTCGGCAACATCGGGTCGCCGGTTTCGCTGACACCGACGACTGGACATGGCTTGGGGTTACGCTGACAAAAGCGCAGGAAATCAAGGGCGTGGGCTTCCGGAAGGATCGCCAAGTTACATTGGAGTTTGCCGGGGGCGAGGCCTGCGGTGTGGCCCGTATGGGCGCCCGCGCGGATGCGGTGCCGGATCTCAGCGGCGCTTGGATGTGTGTCGCTTGCAGCGGATGGCGCGGCCATTCAATTTCCCCTTGGCTACCTCGTAGGGTTGCACGGGACCGCCCATCTGTTCAAATTATCATTATTGATTAAAGGTGATAGATTTTCTGGAAGTCACTCGGGATGGGACTGATGCCATTTGGCGGCCACGTCGCGCGCCATTTCGGCGGAAGTCTCAACCAGCACACTGCGCGGCTCGGCCAGGTAGGAGGCCGTGAATTCCAACGGTGAGAGCGGCAGGTCGGGGTCGAACTCTGTCACGTCGCCCGCATCGATGAAGGGAGCGGCGAGGACTTTGGGATACGGCCCAACGGCAATGCCCGCCGCGATCATGCGCAGGCTGGCCGATAGGGAGGCGGACGTGAAGACACGCATTTTTGGCCCGACTCGTTGGGCGAGCGCGCTGGTCAGCTCCCGGTGGGGGCGCGTGCGGCTGGCGTAGGAGATCACCGGGGTCTGGGCGAGATCGACTTCGCCCAAGTGCGCCGCGCGATACCAATGCAGATCGAAACGCGGCAGGGCCACGTTTTTGACGGAAAACTCGCTGACTGGGCCCATGAGGAAAGCGAGGTCGAGGCGTCTTTCGACCAAACCATCGCGCAGGGCGCCGGAGATGTCGACAGTCAGGTCCACGTTCACGCTGGGGTAAGCGGTTGAGAAGGCTTGCAGAAAGTCCGGCAGCCAGGCTTGTGCAATGGTCTCGGACGCGCCGATGCGGAAAAGGCCTTCGACCTGCGCCGCGGAGCCTACGCGGTGTTTGATCTCTTCCTCTACAAACAACATCTGCTCGGCATAGGTCAGCAATTGCTGGCCCTGTTTGGTCAGGATCAGGTGGCCGGGGCCGCGTTCAAAGAGCGAGACCTGAAGCTCGGCCTCAAGGTTGGCGATGCGGGTAGAAACGGCGGGTTGCGACAGGTGCAGACGTTCGGACGCCTTGCGAAAGCCACCCAAACGGGCAACCCAAAGGAAGGTACGGATCTGGTCGAATGTCATGGAGTTGGCCCCGGCAAGCGTCAGTCCTTGATCTTGCGCACGGGGTCGAGCAGCCCTGCGTTGCGCACGGTCAGGTTCGGGTATTCCGGATCGTCGAGGTAGCGGTCGAGGGTGAAGCCGCCTTCCAGTTTTTCGAGCGCCGTAAGATGCGCCTTGGCGTTCTCGAAATCACCGGATTGGGCGCAAAGGGCCACCAATTGGCGGCGCGGGGCGATGAAGGTGGGCGATTTGGCGGCGGAGTTCATCGAGGTTTGGCGCGCCTCATCCAGCCGCCCTGCCCCAATGCAGACGAGCGAATGGTAGAGGTCCCACAGGTGGCTGAGTTCATCGCGGGAGGCCGCGACGCGGCAGCTGGAGGACATCGCGTAGGCTTGATCGGCGTCCCCCACTGCAGAGTGCGCAAGCGCAAGAGTCTGCCGCGCAAAAAGGCTGTCGGAATTCAGGGTCATGGCCGTGTTCGCCAGTTCAGCCGCCGGACGCAGATCGTCGTCGAGCATGAAACGGGTGAGCGCCACAAGCGCCACGGCGAGGCTGTTGCTACCGGATTGGTTGAGCGCGTCGGAGGCCAATTGATCAACCTCATCGCGCCAGCCGGCGGCGTCCCCTTCCACGGCTTCGACCAGCTGCGCCATTCTTACGAAGGCGCGCCAGGCAAGGAAAACACCATTGTTGTCAACCTCATAGGCCCGTTGGAAGTTTTCGTTCGCGTCGGAAAGTCCGGTGCTGTCGAGGCGTTGCAACTGCCGACGCGCAAGGCTGGAAAAGCCCATCGCCGCGGCCTCGGGGCGGGTCAGGTCGATTTGGTTGGCCAGCTTCGCGGGCACTTGGGCGGCGGCCGCATTCACGATGGCGTGGATCGCGTCGGATTGAAGAAGATCGGCGGAGGTGCCGGGCACGGTGAGGTGTTCTGAGAAGAGGACGCGGCCACTGGCGCCTTCTTCGATCCGGATGAAGGCCACCGCACGACCGCCATCATTTGCGGCGTCGCAGCGGATTTCCAGATCAGGGATTAGGTTAGGCGTGTCGCGCGATGCGCTGATATAACGGGCGGCGGTGAAATTCTGCTCGATCCCGCGTGCGACGGTGTCAGCCAGCACGCGACCGACGACATTTTCGGTCACCGACCCAATCTCTGACACCGCGGAGCGGATCGTGACGACATTGCGCAAAGGTTGAGCGGCGACGGAGGCCGGCGCGGCGGCATGGTCATAGCGGCTGCGCGCCTCGGTCAACCATTGCTCGAACGCCTCATCGCGGACATCGAAACCTTCCAGAAAGCCGCGACCCTCTTCGCGCAAAGGGCTGGCCGGGTCGATATCGGTCTCGATCAGGCTTGCTTCAAGCCAGACATCACTGCGATCAGAGCGCAGGGCATCTGCGTGTTTCCCAAGCGCCGCGCGGATCTCGCTGAGGCTTTGGCGAAGAGAGCCGCTGGCCTGGCTTGGGGCGCGGTCGCTCCACAACATAGCCTCAAGCCAGCGCCGCCCGCGCCGCATGGTGGTGGTCTCAGCCAGAAGTGCGACGATACCGCGGGCCTTTTTGCCCTTTGGGGTCAGGTTAGCGCCGCTGTTGTCCACGACTGAGAAGGTTCCAAAGAACCGGATTTTCAGGCGGTTTTTCAAAGGTGTTTCCAGAGCTGCCCCCTCTTGCAGGGCTATGGAGCCAGAAACTGCGTTAAATCGCAAATTTTTCGTGAAAAAATCATCAGCACGGGCCCATGCGTTGACGCATTAACGCAACGGAAAGCACTGTGACATTTGCAAATTGAACGAATTGGGCGGGGGAGATCATGGCAACATATGCAGGACGGGCGGGCCGCGCGGGACGTGCAGGGCGGGCCGGGCGTGCGGGACGCGCTGGCAGAGCTGGACGGGCGGGTCGCGCAGGTCGGGCCGGACGTGAGGATGGCGGCGAGGTTGATGGACTCGAGTCCTCCGCCCTGCTGAGCCACCGTGAAGGGGTTGCCCCATATTGGACAGGCGACACTGATCCCGGCACGACACCGGCCAATCTGCTCGACAATCGGACTGCTGGTGAAAAGCTGGAGGCGCTGTCGGACATTCCGCGTGAAGTCGTCATCGACGATCAGTTCTTTGCGCGATTTGCCGTCTCGAACAATGAGTTGCACAGCAGCCTGATCGATCCGGCCAACCCGCTTGTCACGTTGAACCGGCCCGACAACGCGTACTTCGCCGATATCCAATTGCCGATGGTGCGCGATGCTGCCGACCTTAGGGCGGATCGGATCGACGAGATCCTAATGCAGACGGAAGATATCACCTCGTTCTTCAGTGCGGTGTTGCTGTTGGACTGGTCGCGCAGCGATTGGGTTTACGAGCTGCTGGAAGCGGTCGTGCGCCTGTGCGGCTACATCGAATTTCCGTTCAAATTCGTCTTCGACGTGCCGCGCCCTTCGCTGTTGTCGTCCAAGGTGATGCCGATCATCGATACGCCAACGCACGGCGCGTGGCCGTCGGGCCACGCCACGGAGTCGTTTGCATTGGCGACGGTGTTGGCGGGTCTGGTTAATCGCAAAGCAGGCGGCGTGGGGCGGTTTGACATGAATGCGGCCACCCGTGACGTGAATGGATCAGCCCGGATGCTGATGCGCAGCGCCATGCGGATATCGGACAATCGCACCGTTGCCGGGGTTCACTATCCGCACGACAGCCTGTGCGGGTTGGTCCTTGGCGTGACGTTGGGTGAGGCTTTGGTGAATTGGCTGTCGGGTGCCGGTGAGACGGCGGTGCGCACCCTGGAGCTGCCTGGGCCTGCGAACCCGATCCATGATCTGACGGAGGATTCGGTTCGTCAGCTATTGGGCGATGCCCATCCGAACCAACCGCCGCCGCCGGATGTCGTGACATTGAACGCGCCAGTCGATGACATCAGCGCCTACCTGTGGATGAAGGCGCTGAGGCAGATGCCGGAAAGGTAAGGTTCGGTGGCGGCTTTAGGGCCGCCGCCGGATTGCCGGTGTGTCCAGAATTGTCCGCCCACCTAGCCGGGAATCGGCAGCGGGATGTGGCATATCCGGCAAGGGCGGCTCTGTCAGCAGACGGTTCACCAAATCACGCGCCGCGGTGGCGCAAGCGGTGCTGCTGCCCGAGAGCCGCGCATTTCCGGCTGAGGTCAGACCAGCCGCCGTCACGCCAGGTGCGCCGCGCTCGACCTCGCTGATTGCGCTGAGATCAGGTGCATCACCCGACCAATCCGCGCCTTCTGCGCCGTAGTATTCGGCCGCCTCCACCGTCATGTGGGCAGGCACAGCAGGATCACGGCGCACCAATGCCCCGCCGACCGAATGCACGCGGGAGTGGGCGATCGTGGAAAGCGCCGAGTTCGTGCCGCGCCGGGTCACGCGGTTCGCGCCCTCATCCACACCCTCGAAATCTCGACCGAGCGCATCCCAGACGCGGGTTTCCTCCCCTTCCAGGCGGGCCTGACGCGCGCCGGTGTTGCGGCCTGAGGGATCATCGTCGCGCTGCACTTGTGCTGTCAGATCCATCGCCTGTTCGGCGCAATTTCGCAGGGTGATCTGCCATTGGCCGCTTGGGCATGTGAGGTCCGCGTCTGAGCGGGATGTGACCGTGGGTGCCAGAGCCAGCATCAGATAGGCGGGTTCAACCTGGCCCGCAAAAAGCGTGCGCGCGGGAATGTGGTAGAGCCGCCCGACCAAGCGGCCCGCATCATCGTTGAGGTCCGCGTATTGTCCGGCGGGCAAAGTGAAGACCGACTGCTGCATGCCGCCACGGGGCGCTGCTATTGTGACTTCGATCAGGCCCGGGTCCTGTTCTGGGCTTTGGTCGGTCAATCGCATTTCAAGGAAGGAGGGGGTCCTATCATCAGGCTGAACACGGAGGTTGAAGGTCTCGGCTTCACCACCTCGGATATTCGTACGCGCGATAACGTTGTCGGCATAGGCGTTTCCGTACGGAACCAAGACGTAGACGTTCACATGCAGTGCCATTTCGGCAAGTTCGATCAGCCGTGCGATGGCCTGTTCGATGAAGGAGCGGCCGTTTTTCGGGCCTGCGGTGTAACCAAGGCTAATGTTAACCACGAGGTCGACCGGCGTGCCCCGGCCTGCCAGCAAGGCGGTTTCCAGGATCATCCACCTCAGGCCGATCAAAATATCGAAGTTCAATCGCGTGCCAGAGGTATCGTCGAAGCTTTCCGGGGCGACCTGAACGCCAAGGATCGGCACGCGCGACAGGGGGTCCGAACTGTCGCTGGCCCCAATGGCAAGGTCGAGCATGTGGGCACCGTGGGTTTGCGCGCGCCCGAGGCTGTGGCGTGTCCGCGGTGCATAGGCCGCATCGGCCAACTCTTTATAGGCGTCCTGTTCGGAGCGTTGGATTGGGCGGGAAAGCTCATCATTGAGCTCCGCCAAAGTCTGCACGGACGCAGATCCGGGGTGCGCGGCCAGCCAAAGCACCTTCTCAATCCGGCTGGCGGTTGCATTCCGGCGGCTGCGTCCATGCAGAACGCCTATCCCGTCATCGATGATGCCGAAGACGAGTTTTGGGGGCAGGAAAGGGTCGCGGGCGTTGACCTTTTCGAGTGTCGGCAGAGTGTCGTCGCGGATGACGGCGCCGGTGGCCAGCACTTCGAAGCGAAGGCCAGTGTCCGCGCCCTTCGCTCCATGATCACCAGTGAAAACCGCGCGGCGATCCAGGCGGCGGTAGGCGATGATCTCCACCGCTTCTTTTGGGGCACTTAGAGTGTAGTGAAACTGTCGCTCCATTGGAGGAACGATGAAGCCGCCCTCACGTCCGATCGACGCGGCTTGCTTGAAGAACGCATCACAGTCCGCGCCCATTGCGGGCGCGCCCTTGGCCGTCAGGATGCGCAGGCAAATCGGTTCCCACATGGTGGCGTCTTTGCTGGACCCGCGGTTCAGGCCCGCAAGTTCAAGCGTCCAATCGGCATAGCCGTTCCAAGCGGTTGTATCGTGCATGATCCGGCCCCCGAGCAGATTGTGTCACGTTAGTTTGCAATCGCTGGCGTGGCCCAATCAACCAAACGCATGCAAAGGGCGGGCTTTTCACGAAAAACTAACAGTTTTGGGCATCGGGACATTTCTTACGCTACGTAAACGCAGGATTGGCGGTGCGTTAACGGGCACATGGCAGAGTTGGTTTATTCAATAGCGAAACCTTTAGCCAAAACCACGACCCTTCCGTGGGGGGCAAAATTGCTTTGAAAGCGGCGGCATGATCCGTTTCCTAGGGCCTAGGGTATTGAGTGAACCCTTTGCCCACCCACCAATGCCGCTGAGCTTGCGACGAGGCCCGCCTCGTTTCAGGATACGGGTGCCCCGTGCGATCCTCTCCCGCGACGTCGGGGCACCCGATTTTTCCGATTTTGATGAAATGCGCGCGCGATTGAAGGGGTCCGGCCACGGCTTCTTCATGGCAGGCCATCGTCAGCGGGGCGCAATTGGCCCGTCATTCTCACGCGAAAAAGGTTAAGGCGTGGCCTTCAAGCGGACCGCGCCCTAAGATCGTCAGTCCTTGCGGTTCATGCGGTTGCCGATCAGATCATCGACAACTTCCGGCTCTGCAAGCGTGGACGTATCGCCAAGTGCGCCGAAATCATCCTCTGCAATCTTGCGCAGGATGCGGCGCATGATCTTGCCCGAGCGGGTCTTGGGCAGGCCCGGCGCCCATTGGATCAGATCGGGCTTGGCAATCGGTCCGATTTCGGAGCGCACCCAACCTTCAAGCTCTTTTCGCAGCTCTTCCGTTGGGTCTTCGCCCTTCATCAGGGTGACATAGGCGTAGATGCCCTGCCCCTTCACGTCATGGGGGTAGCCCACCACGGCGGCCTCGGCGACCTTGGAATGTGCGACCAGCGCGCTTTCCACCTCTGCCGTGCCCATCCGGTGGCCCGAGACGTTGATGACATCATCGACGCGGCCCGTGATCCAGTAGTCGCCATCCTCATCCCGACGGCAACCGTCGCCGGAGAAATAGTAACCCTTATAGTCGCTGAAATAGGTCTTCTCGAAGCGTTCATGGTCGCCCCAGACCGTGCGCATCTGGCCGGGCCAGCTGTCGGCGATGCAAAGCACGCCCTCCACGCCATTGCCCTCAACGACCGCGCCGCTTTGAGGCTCCAGCACGATGGGTTGCACGCCAAAGAACGGCTGTTGTGCTGCACCGGGCTTGAGCTTGGTGGCGAAGGGCAGCGGGGTCAGCATGTGTCCGCCGGTTTCGGTCTGCCAGAAAGTGTCGACGATCGGCACGCGGCCCTGGCCCACGACGTCGTTGTACCAATTCCAGGCCTCTGGGTTGATCGGCTCCCCCACAGATCCCAGCACCCGCAGGTCCGACAGGTCGTATTTCTCGACCCATTCGTTGCCCAGGCCCATCAGCGCACGGATGGCTGTGGGGGCGGTGTAGAACTGGTTCACCTTGTGCTTTTCGCAGACCGCCCAGAAGCGCCCGGCATCGGGGAAGGTCGGCACGCCTTCGAACATGATCGTGGTGCCGCCATTCGCAAGCGGTCCGTAGACGATGTAGCTGTGACCCGTGACCCAGCCGACATCCGCCGTGCACCAAAAGACGTCGCCTTCCTGATAGTCGAAGGTGTATTGGTGCGTCATGGATGCGTAGACGATGTAGCCGCCTGTGGTGTGGACAACGCCCTTGGGCTGCCCGGTGGAGCCGCTGGTGTAGAGGATGAACAACGGGTCTTCGGCGCCCATCTCGGTCGGCGGGCAATCATCGGCTACCTTTTCGGACATCTCGTGCAGCCAGTAATCCAGCCCGTCACGCCATGCGATTTGTTGGCCTGTGCGCTGGACGACGAGGCATTTGACCTCATCAAAATCGTTCAGGAGCGCTTGGTTGACGTTGTCTTTCAGCTTGGTCACGCGCCCGCCGCGAGGTGCGCCGTCGGCGGTGATGACAACCTTTGCGCCACAGGCACTCACCCGCGCGCCGAGGGCGTCGGCGGAGAAGCCTGCGAATACGATGGAGTGGATTGCGCCGATGCGCGCGCAAGCCAGCATGGCGTAGGCAGCCTCAGGGATCATGGGCAGGTAGAGGACGACGCGGTCGCCTTTGCCTACGCCCATCTCTTTGAGAACGTTGGCCATTTTGGAGACGCTGGCGTGCAGCTGGCGATAGGTGATGTGCATCGCCTCATCATCGGGGCTGTCAGGCTCCCAAATGATCGCGGTCTGGTCGCCACGTGTCTCAAGGTGACGGTCGATGCAATTTGCGGCGACGTTCAGGGTACCGTCTTCAAACCAGCGGATGTCGATGTTGCCCGGTGCGAAGCTGGTGTTCTTGACCTTGGTGAAGGGCGTCATCCAGTCGATGCGCTTGCCATGTTCACCCCAGAAGGCATCCGGGTCGCTGACCGATTGATCGTACATGCGGGCGTAGCCTGCGGCATCCACATGGGGCGTTTTTCCATCCGATGGCGTGGCGATCGTGTTGGTCATGGCGCGTCCTCCTTCGCTTCCGTCTTGGGCGGGTGTGTTCCCCGTTATCCCAATTTGCTGCGAAGCTATACAACAAGGCCCGGTGGAGGGAACATCGGGGCGAGCGGAAATTTCATCCGGTAAAATTTCGTGCGGATCGGTGAAGGGAGTTGTGAAGAACTTTACAGTGCGCCTTTACCCGCTAGTCGGCCGCCGGTGCCGCGGCGCGTAGGCCGCCCAGTTGCTCGATTAGCGTTTGCACAGCCCCCACCCCCTCGCCTGCGCGCAGGTTGGTGAACACAAAAGGACGGTTCGCGCGCATTCGCGTGGCATCCCGCTCCATCACTGACAGGTCCGCGCCTACGTACGGAGCGAGGTCGGTCTTGTTGATGACCAGAATATCCGAGCGTGTGATCGCGGGACCGCCCTTGCGGGGGATCTCTTCGCCTGCGGCAACATCGATGACATAGATCGTCAGGTCCGCAAGTTCCGGGCTGAACGTGGCCGACAGGTTGTCACCACCGCTCTCAATCAGGATCACTTCGACATCCGGGTGCCGGTCCACCATTTCCGAAACCGCGCCCAGGTTGATGGAGGCATCTTCGCGGATCGCGGTGTGGGGGCAGCCGCCGGTCTCAACACCGATGATCCGGTCCAGCGGCAGCACCTGCATCCGCATCAGCGCCTCGGCATCTTCCTGTGTGTAGATGTCGTTGGTGATGACACCGATGGAGTGATGATCGCGAAGCGCCTCGCTCAGCCGCGCAGTCAGTGTGGTTTTTCCAGCCCCAACCGGGCCACCAATTCCGATGCGCAAAGGCCCGTTCATGCGGGTCATGTTCGAAAAATCCTTGGTTCTTGGGTTTCGTGGCGCATAGAGGCGATATCGGCGAGGAAGGCCGTGCCGGAAAGGGCGTCGAGGTCGCCGTCGGCGGTCTCTCTTACGATCTCCGCTATTAGTGGCGCGAGGCTGCGCAGGATCATCTGCGCGCGGGTTTGGCCAAGGGGCATGAGGCGTTGGGCGGCGGCGACGAGGTTGCTGGCGAAGCCTTGCAGGTAAAGCGTGGCGGTCTGGTCGAGGGGCAGGTTTGACAGTTTAGCGGCGCGTCCTGCGGCGACAGGAAAGACGAGGCCTTCGAGGTCCATGTCCCACGCAGCACTGGTGGTTTTGCAGAAGGCATCCCCTTGCAGGTCAGCTTCGCTTAGGCGCTCCCGACTTGGGGCGAAGGCGCGCGCAGTGGCGTCGACGGCACCCGCATCGGGCGCGTGGTAGGCGGCGGCAAGGAAAAGCGCGTCTGCGTGCCCTGCCCCGTATTGCAGCACGTCTTCCAGCCAGTCCTGCAGGGTATCGACGGTGACATCGCCACCAGCAACTGCGGCTTCGAGCCCATGAGAATAGGCGAACGAGCCCACCGGATAGGCGGGCGAGAACCACTGGGCGAGGGTCAGAAGGTCAGTGTTCATGGTCGTGATGGGCATGTCCGTGGGTGCGCCCATGCCCGTAGGCCCCACCCTCCGGCGTGAAGGGCTCGATCACTTCCGTCACCTCGGCGCCCAACCGTGCGAGCATATCGGCCATCACGTGGTTTTGCTGGATCAGCAGGCGGTCCTCTTCGATTTGGCAGGGCGTGTGGCGGTTGCCGATGTGCCAGGCGAGGCGGGTCAGATCACCGCGCACCTCCAGAAGGGCCTCGGGCGCGGGTTTCACGCCGACCTTGCGGCCATCGGACAGCACAAAAGCGTCGCCGTTGTTGACGCTGGTGGTCTGTTCCAGATCGACCAGAAAGCGCGCGCCTGCGTCGCTGGTCAGGACACGGCGGCGGAGGAAGCGATCCTCATAGGTCAGCGTCACGCAATCGGGCGTGTGGTGGTCATGGGTGACAGTTTGGGCAAGGGGAAGGTCGGTCATCAGAACAGGAAATACCTTTGGGCCATCGGCAGAACCTCGGCGGGTTGGCAGGTGAGCAATTCGCCATCGGCGCGCACTTCGTAGGTTTCAGGGTTCACTTCAACTTCTGGCGTGGCGTTGTTGAGGATCAGGTCCTTCTTGCCGATGTCGCGCGTGTTGCGCACGGCGAGCGTTTGTTTGGCGAGGCCGAGGCGCTCGCCGATGCCGGCGTCCTGCGCCGCGGCACTGACAAAGGTGACGGCGGAGTTTTCGACCGACCGCCCGTAGGCCCCGAACATGGGCCGCGTATAGACCGGTTGCGGCGTGGGGATGGAGGCGTTGGGATCTCCCATCTGCGCGCATACGATCGTGCCGCCCATCAAGACCATCTCGGGCTTTACGCTAAAGAAGGCCGGGTTCCACAGCACTAGATCGGCGCGCTTGCCCTCGGCGATGCTGCCAATCTCATGGCTAATCCCATGGGCGATGGCCGGATTGATGGTGTATTTCGCGATGTAGCGTCGCACGCGCAGGTTATCGTTATCGCCGGTCTCCTCCGCCAGCCGCCCGCGTTGTTTCTTCATTTTGTCGGCGGTCTGCCAGGTGCGGATCAGAACCTCGCCCACGCGGCCCATGGCCTGACTGTCGGAGGCGATGATCGAAAACGCGCCCATGTCGTGCAGGATATCTTCGGCGGCGATGGTTTCGCGGCGGATGCGGCTTTCGGCGAAGGCCACGTCCTCGGGGATCGATTTGTCGAGGTGGTGGCAGACCATCAGCATATCCAGATGCTCTTCCAGCGTGTTTACCGTGAAGGGTCGCGTGGGGTTGGTGGAGGAGGGCAACACATGCTCCTCCCCACAAATCTTGATGATGTCCGGCGCGTGGCCGCCCCCTGCCCCCTCGGTATGGAAGGCGTGGATCGTGCGGCCCTTCATGGCGGCGACCGTGTTCTCGACGAAGCCGCTTTCGTTGAGCGTGTCGGTGTGGATCATCACCTGAACGTCCATGGCGTCGGCGACAGTGAGGCAGCAATCGATGGCGCCGGGTGTGGTGCCCCAATCCTCATGCAGTTTCATGGCGCAGGCGCCGCCGAGCACTTGTTCTTCCAGTGCAGCAGGCAGCGAGGCGTTGCCCTTGCCCGCAAAGGCGAGGTTCATGGGGAAGGCATCGGCGGCCTGCAACATGCGCCCAATGTGCCACGGGCCGGGGGTGCAGGTTGTGGCCAGTGTGCCGTGGGCGGGGCCCGTGCCGCCGCCGAGCATGGTGGTGAGGCCCGAGTGCAGCGCATCCTCGATCTGTTGCGGACAAATGAAGTGGATGTGGCTGTCGAAACCGCCCGCCGTAAGGATGCGTCCCTCGCCTGCGATGGCCTCGGTTCCCGGCCCGACGATGATGTCGACGCCCGGTTGCGTATCGGGGTTGCCGGCCTTGCCCACCTTGTGGATGCGCCCGTCACGCAGGCCCACGTCGGCTTTGTAGATGCCGGAATGGTCGATGATGAGCGCGTTGGTGATGACGGTGTCCACGACCCCATCGGCGCGCGTCACTTGCGATTGACCCATCCCGTCGCGGATCACCTTGCCGCCGCCGAATTTGACCTCTTCACCATAGGCCAGCGCATTTTCGCCCGAGCCACCGGTCAGCGCTTGCCCCGCCGCCTCGGCGGTCAGGTCGCGTTCAACTTCGACGATCAGGTCGGTATCGGCCAGCCGCAGCTTGTCGCCCACGGTGGGGCCGAACATGGCGGCGTAGTCGGCGCGTGAAATGGATGCCGGCATGTCAGAGCGCCCCCATGATTTTCTGATTGAACCCGTAGATGTGGCGCGCACCCGCAATCTCGATCAATTGCACCTCGCGCCTTTGGCCCGGCTCAAACCGCACGGCAGTGCCAGCTGCGATGTCGAGCCTGCGTCCCCGCGCGGCGTCGCGGTCAAAGTTCAGCGCGCTGTTGGCCTCGGCGAAATGGTAATGCGAGCCGACCTGAACGGGCCGGTCGCCGGTGTTGGCGACCATTAGCGTAATCGCAGCGCTGTGGGTGTTCAGCTGTAGGTCGCCATCGGCGGGGAAGAGTTCTCCGGGGATCATGGGCACCTCCTTCAGCGGATCGGGTTATGGACGGTGACAAGCTTGGTGCCGTCGGGAAACGTCGCCTCGACCTGCACGTCGTGGATCATCTCGGGCACGCCTTCCATGCATTGATCGCGCGTGATAACCTGCGCACCGGCCTCCATCATGTCGGCGACCGAACGTCCGTCGCGCGCGCCCTCCAGTACCGCATCGGTGATCAGCGCAATGGCTTCGGGGTGGTTCAGCTTCACGCCACGGGCCAGCCGCTTGCGCGCAACTTCGGCGGCCATGGCGATCAGAAGCTTGTCCTTTTCACGGGGGGTAAGTTGCATGTCAGATCATCCAGGGTCTTGGGAGGGCGTTGTTTGTCAGGTGGTTGAGAACGGGGATCAGCGATTGGCGTAGAAGGTGGCTGTCGGGGGCAAGCAATCGCATCGCCAGAAGGTCGCCTTGGATCAAGGATGCGCCAGCGGTGGGGGGCAGCATGGCGCGGATAGTATCGAGTTGGGCCTCTGCATCGGGCGATGCGTAAACCAGGCAAGCCATGGCACCGGCTCCATTGCCGGTGCCGCGCCGCGCCATCTGGGCCGCGATATCGCCATTTAGGCGCATTTGGTCGAGGTAAAGAGGTTTGCCCGCGCGGCGGATGTCGATGATGTCGGAGAAACTCGCGTCATGCAGAACCTCGCCCATCGCCGTGCGCCCGAAGACAATGGGCTCAACGAGAAGGAGCTCCGCGTCGTCTTCAAGGTCCACCCGCAAGCGACGGTCATAGGCACAGCCGTCAAAAAGGATGGTCTCCTGTGGCAACCAGTTGAGCCGACCGCCCGACGCCACGTACACCTTGCTGATCATGGAGGCGCGCTGGCCTTTGGTGGCGCGATAGGCGCGTTCTGCGGCTTGTGTGGTGACAGAGGTTTGCGCGTTGGGGCCAACTTTCAGATCGACATCGAAGCGATCGCCGCCGGTTAGTCCGCCTGCCGTGTTGACCAGGACAACGGGCAACTCTGCACCTGTCCGGCGCGGGAACATCGCCTTCAGCGACCCGGCTTGCCGCAGCGCGCCGATTTCGGTGCCACGCGGGCTGGAAACGCCTGATACAGTGACCGCCCCGCGCGCGCGCGGTGGTTTCGGCAGCGGCGCAACGGGTGTCGCGCCCGGCGCAATTGTCTCAGCGTTTTCCAGCATTTGGCGGCATCCCCTCCGACAGCTTTTGTCGAAGGTTCTGCGCATTGAAACCAGCCCTAAGCGTCTGGAGAAGCGGGCGTCTTTTTGGAACGCCTAAGGTTTAGGCGAAATCCGAGATAATGCCTGCAATTCAGGCAATCAAACACACGCGCTTTTCGGCTTCGCCGTCTTTAATAGTTACCGGTTCAGAACCGCCATTCCACGTTCGCATTTGCGCCAATCCGCTCCTGATTTTCCTGAAACAGCCCATCCACATGAACGCCGACGTCAAATGATACCGGCCCTCTCCCGTTGTCCGCAGGCCAAGATCAATGCGCGCGCCACCACCTTGAAGTGTGTCGTTACCGCCCTCTTCAGCAGTGAAGATCGCGCTCGCCCCTCCAGTGAAGTCCACGGCTCCGGATCCGAGGGGCATGACCCAATCAATCCCGGCATCTAGTTCATTCAACTGGTAGCGCTGCGCGCCGACCGGGTTTGAAAGCGCGTCGACATAGGCCTTTGAGCGTTCTTTGAAATAGGCCCAGTCAACCGTCGGGCGCAGCGTTGCACGGTCCTGCTCGATCGCACCGGACTGGTTGAACATCGCGAGCACCAGCTCCGTTGAGAACGTATCGGTGTAGAGCCCGGTCGGAAGCACACGGTTCTCGGTCTCGCCCCGAAACACACGTGCATCCACGATGATGTCGCCAAGATGCGCCGCGTAGTATGGTCCGATCAGAAAACCGGTGCCGTCAATCTCGGACGCGCTTTCGCTGGAGGCCGCTTGGGCCCTCGCTGTTCAGCAACCGCCAAGGCGCGGTTGGCTGGCAATCAGGGCCGCCATGAAATCCCGGGTAAGCGTTTCGGTGACTTCTGCCGGCGCTAAGCTACCTGTCGCGCTGGACGCGGCATTCAGGGTTCCGGTGCCGTCGGCCATGGCACCTGCGCGGATGTCTGTGGTCACCTTTTGGTTAAATGCGATGCGCGAGCGAACGCACACTAAATACGTGCGCCTCATGCGACGGCAATTGGGCATCCCTGAGTAGCAAGTTCGCCAGTGGCGAGCTTCGGCATTCGTAAAGAATACCGCGGTCGGTAGCGAGCCGTTCGCTGCAGAACTCCGGCATTGGTGGATGGGCACATCGCCAACGCAGGTGGCACCGCCTATTCGATGAAAGCCTTCAGGAAGTCGCCCGTTTTTTCGTAATGCAGCAACAGGAGCCGGACCGCATCGTCCGGCTTTTCGGCGATGACGGCATTCAGAATATCCTGATGCTCGTCATCCACTTTGCGCCCTTTGTAGTCTTTCGAGCGCCCGGCAATATTCCGATACCGGATGTTGAGATCATAGAGCTGGTCGCAAATCCGTAGCATCAGCGGCGAATTGCAATTCCCGATCAGGCCCATATGGAAATTCTTGTGTTCGACTTCGAATTCCTGTGATCCGACCGACTTCATCCGCGTCATCCGATGGTGGACGAGGACGAGGCCTTCAATCCATTCCGGGGTCGCCAGATCCATACTTTGGCGCAGTGCTTTGCCTTCGAGCGTGCTCCGCAAACTGAGGATCTCATCGAAATTCTCACGGCTGGTCTTGGCGGCCTGAAACCCGCGTTGTTCATGCCGGACCACAAGCTGATCCGACACAAGCAAACTCAACGCCTCACGAATGGGCGACGCACCGACATCCAGAACCTTCCGCAATCGGTCGATCTTCAGCTTTTCACCCGGCGCAAGCCCGCCGGTCAAAAGCATCTCGCGCAGCTGGCGGTAGGCCAGCTTGGTCGAGGATTCCGATTGCGTTGGAAGGGACTGGAAAGGGATCGTGTGGTCCTCCGCTCAGGCCGCTTTGACGGCTGAGACGATGTTGGCAAATTCTTCGTTGGTCAGCACGTCACGCTTGGCGATCCCGGCCTTTTTGACCTCATCAAGAATAGCGCCGATCTTTTCGTCCTCAAGCTCGCCCATGCCCAATTCGCCCATCTTGTAGATGATAGAGGCCTTGCCGGATTTCTTGCCCAAGACGACCTCCCCTTCCTTGCCCGTCAAGGACGGGTGCGTGGCAAACATCACCAGTGGATCGTTCATCACATAATTGATGCCGATGCCACTCTCGCGGATGAAATTTCCGTGGCCCAGCACGGGTTTATTCCGCGCAATCGGGATGTTGGATTTGGCGGAAATCATCTCGGCCAGTTCGGGAATTTTGTACAGCTTGTACTGCGTGTCGTAGCCGTAAAGCAGGTGCAGGCCCATCATCAGCTCTTCCAATGCGGCGTTGCCTGTACGCTCTCCCAACCCATTGGCGCAGGAGTGGACGCAGACCGCGCCCGCCGTTACTGCGGCCAATTCGGTGGCGACGCCCATACCGAAATCGTTGTGAGTGTGGATTTCGATCGGCAGGCCGGTCATGTCATTGACCCAGCGCACCATATGCTTGATCGCCTCGGGCGTGGCGCAACCCATCGTGTCGACAATGCCGATGCTGTCAGGCGGCGCGTTGTCCATGATGTAGTTGCACAGGTTGGTCAGATCGTCCTTGCGCGCGCGGGTCGTGTCATAGGGAAAGAACAACGCGTGAAGCCCGTTTTCGCGGGCATAGTTGATCACCGGCGCGGTCTTCTTGGCCACATCTTCCCAGGTCCAACCAAACTGTGTGACCAGTTTCGGGTATCCAATCGGCACCTCGATCACGACACCATCCGCGCCGCATTCCAGGGCCAGATCGATGTCTTTCTGCATTGCCCGGGCGAAGGTGAAGATCTTGGATTTCAGGCCAAGTTTGGAGATTTCCTTGATCGCCGTCTGGTCATCGGGCGACACTGCGGGCATCCCCGCCTCAATCCGGTCTACGCCCAATTCGTCTAGCTTAGTCGCAATTTCGATCTTATCGTCCACCGAGAAAACCACGCCCGGTGTCTGTTCCCCGTCACGCAAGGTGGCGTCGTGGATTTCCACCTTTTCGGGCAGGTTCAAACCACCGCGCACATCGCTTTCGAAGTTATAGGGGCTGACCCACCATTTGCCGTCTTCAAGATGTGTTTCGCGCATCTGTGCGTTCCTTCTACAGGTCAGAATTTCTCAGGATTCAGGGACAAGGACGAAGTCAAAATCGACCTTGAAATAGGGAATGGTGGCGTTGCGTCCGATTTCCAGATCACCCGGCAGCGCGTCGAGATCGTGGCATTCGACGTAATCCATGATCAGATCGGTGCGCACGCCGAAGACCGCGTCTTGGTCGAGATAGGGATCGCCGTTCGCGAAGACTTCGGTGACAAGCGACTTCAGCCCGTCCGTCTGGACGATGAAATGCAGGTGTGAGGGGCGCCACGGCGTGCGACCGGTGGCGCGGAAAAGCTCCCCCACCGGGCCGTCATCGGGCACTTTGTAGGGCGCGGGTTTGACCGTGGTCATGGCATAGCGACCATCGGCGCCGGTCTTCATCGAACAGGTCAGGTTAAAGTCGCCCTGCCCGCCGTCTTGAGAGTAATACAATCCGTTCTCGGCGGTCTGCCATAGCTCGATCATTGCGCCTTCGACTGGGTTGCCGTCTAGGTCACGCACATGGCCTTCGATCACGACAGTAGCGCCGTCATTGTCCTTTTTCAGGTCACCTCCCACTGGCAGCAAGGGCGCACCAACGGAGTGAAACGGGCCAAGCACGCTTGAAGACGTGCCCTCATGCTGTGAGCCGATCATGTCCACCAGCGACGACAGACCCGTGACATCCGAGATCAGCACAAACTCGTTGCGTTCATCGTCAGTTATCTTGCCGGCATCGGTCGCGAATTTCAGCGCCCGGCTCCATTCCGCATGGGTCAGCTGCGTTTCCTTTGCGAAGGCGTGCAGATGCTCAACCAGCTTGGTCAGCACGAACATTGTCCGCGGGTCGGTGTCATCGGCGCAGTAGTCCACGAAGGCCTGCGTGATGGTGTCCATTGTGACGTTCTTCATCGGGCAAAGGCTCCGTCAGGGTTACAGCAGCGCGGTGGACAGGATCGGGAACTGGATGATCACGATCAGCACCAGCAGCATGAGGAAAGCGAAGGGAAGTGAGCCCAGGAATACATCCTTGAGCGAGATATTGGGGTCATTGAGCGTGCTCTTGATCACAAAACACGAGATCCCGAGCGGTGGCGTCAGCAGCCCGATTTCAGCACCGATGACCGTGACAATGCCAAACCAGATCAGGCTGAAACCCATGCCTTCGATCAAGGTGATGAACAGTGGAACCACGATCAGAATGATGGAGGCCGTATCCAGCAACGTGCCAAGGACCAGCATCAGGATCACGTAAAGCAGCATGATCTGAAAGAACGACAGATCCCATCCCTGCAACAGCGCGTCGAGCTGGTTGGGCAGGCCGGCATATCCCAGCATCCGGCTGTAGAAGGACGCCATGGCGATCAGCAAAAGGATCGCGGCGCTGATATGGCCGGTTTCCACCAACGTTTCCCAGAACTCGCGACGCGACATGGACCGGCGCGCAAGCGCCACGATCAAAGCAAGGGCCGCGCCCGCCGCCCCGGCCTCCACCGGTGTCAGCCAGCCGGTGTAGATGCCGCCCAGAACCAACAGGATCAGCGCCACGACCGGCCAGGCTTTTCGAAACATCTCGGCGGGCGGCATGGCAGGCAGAGTGTCGGCCTTGATGTCCGTACCGATGAACGAAGGCCAGAACCGCGCCATCAGAAAGATGGCGGCGATATAGACGGCCGTCAGCAACAAGCCCGGGATGATGCCGGCCAGGAACATGTCGCCCACGGACACTTCGGCCACGAAGGAGTAGATGATCAGCATCGCGGACGGCGGGATTATCATGCCCAGAACGGACGATCCGGCGACAACGCCCACGGCAAAACGCTTGTTGTAGTTGTAGCGCAGCATCTGCGGCACGGCGATTTTGGTGAAGACCGAGGCGGAGGCGATGGAAGATCCCGTCACCGCAGCAAAAATCGCATTGGCCCCGACTGTCGCCATCCCGATGCCCGCCAGCACGCGGCGAAAGGCTGAATTCATCACATCATAGATATCTCGGCCCAATCGGGCCTTTGAAACCAGCAAGCCCATTAAGGTGAAAAGCGGAATGGTCGCGAAGTTGTATTCCGTGACCCCATCCCCGACCGCCACTTTCAGAAAGTTAAACGCCAGAATGGGCCGCCCAGACATCAGCCAGATCGACACGAACGATACAAGGCCAAGGGCGACGGGAATATAGAGGCCGAGATAGACGAGGACGACGATCGCCGCCACCGACAGCATGCCAATTGTAAGCGGATCCATCCCCTAGACCTCGCCACTGGATTGCGCGGTGACGTGGCGCGGGGCCTGCGTGTCGCCCAACACGGCCTTGAAGAAAAACAGCACGGCGGCCCAGGCACAGCCAAAGGCGATGGCAAGGCGCACCGGCCACCATGGCGCCTGCAAGATGCCGGGTGTTCCGAAGTAATCGCAGCGCGCCAGACCTGCTTTGAAGTCCACCCACAGGTTGCCGGTGGGCTCCGGGCCGAAGTCCGGCGGCGTGAAAAAATGGCAGCTTTCAAAGCTTTCCACGAATTCCGGCCAGACCGTCCAGACGATCAGGCACATGAACACGCAGGCGGTTGCATCCAACACACGGGTCAGCGTCGCCCCAAAACGCGGCGCGCGGCTGCGCATCAGGCCCAGGAACCCGTCCGAGCGGGTCAGCCGCCCGGTGCGGACAACATCTGGCAGCTGTAAGAATACGATCAGCGCCAATGAAAAGATGACGACTTCGACGACCCCACGGAACGGCGCGCTGAACAAGTTCCGCGAGACCACATCAACATTCATGATCGCCACCAATGTCAGCAGCACAAAGGCACCGCTGACATTGGCAATGATGGCGATCGCCACGACGAGGCGTTCAATCTTTTTCAGACCCGTGACGATCATGTTTATGGTCCAGTCCCGGCTTTACTCAGCCGCCCAGTCGCGCAGCGGCGTGAAGCCCGCGTCGCGCAGCTTGTCCATGTAGGCGACAAGCATTTCGGTGCCCGGCGCGCCGGTGGCATCAAGGTTGGCCGCCCATTCCTGGGCAATATTGGGCATGCTGTCGGCCCAGGCCTGACGCTCTTCCGCGCTCATCTCAACGATGGTGCCGCCGCCGTCGATATAGGCTTGGCGGGCGGCCTCGGCCCGGTCCATGGCGATGCCGGCCACATGATCGCGGTACTCGATGGCGACTTGCTGCAGCACGCCTTGAACCTCCTCAGGCAGGCTTGCCCAGACGTCGGCATTCACGGTCACGGTCTTGGAGTTCACCGCGCCCAGATCAGCCTGCAGCATGTAAGGTGCCACTTCGGCGATGTTGAACGTGCCGGCCGCTTCCGGCCAAAGCATCGCGGCCTCGACCACGCCGGTTTGCAGCATGTTGTAGAAGTCCGGCAGACCGCCGCGCACGCCGGCTGCGCCCGGAATGCCTTCCAGATAGCGCAGGTTGTAGCCTGCGCCTGCAATCCGCAGACCTTCAAGGTCCGACAGCGAGCTGATCGGCTCGGTCGAGAACACCTGATAAGTGTCCAGCACGACGCCAGTGGCCAGATAGACCTGGTTTTCGGCTGCAAGCTCCGCACTCATTTGCGGGAATTCGCGCGCGATCTCATCGACGGCCTGTGCCACGACGCGAGCGTCTGCGGCCACAAAGGGCGTCACGGCCGAGATCCCCTGCGAGGGCAGCGCGGAGTTGTGGAAAATGGTCGTCACGATTCCGATGTCGCCCAAACCAAGGTTGATCCCTTCCAGCACACCGCGCGGGCGCACAATCTGGCCGCCATAGGCTTCCATCCAGTTGATCTGGTAATTGCCCTGCTCGGCCAGCAGTTCATCCACGCGCGGGATGAAAAAGCCCGAGAATTCTGCGACCCACATTGAGCGCTCCGGATATCCATCAATCGCCGTCAATTCGATGACTTCTTGGGCCGAAGCGGCCCCTCCCAAGGCCCCCGTCAGTCCAAGGGCGACCGAAGTCGCCAAAGCAAAACGTCGTGTAAGTTTCATGGTCTTCTCCTCCCAGAAAATCCTCACCCGGCTGTGCGCCAGGTTTCGTTTATGACGGTGCCTGACCCGCGAAAAAGCTTTGCCAAAGGGCAATATTTCGCGACTTCGGCGGCAACCGCCTGCAACTCGTCATCGGTGGCGCTTCCATCCGCCACGACGACAAGGTCGATCTCTTCAAACGGCACCTCGATCTCTTCCGCCAGGGTCACGCCCAACCGGTTGAACCGGCATTTGACCGAGATGTTCAGGTTACCGATGTCCACACCCAGCTTGGCCGCACATTTGTGGCCGATGGTGTTGGTACACCCCGCCAGCGCACTCAGCGCCGTGTCGGTGGGCGTGAAGCCCAAGTTCGTGCCGTGCCGCTCCACCGGTTCATCGATGATCTGCGCCAAATCTCGTGTGCGCACCTGTGCCACGGAATGCCCGTGACAGGTTGCGTCGATGGACAGCGTCGCGGATGTTTTCATCTTTATCGCCATGTGGCGGCCGTCCTTACGTCAGAGAATTTCGCAAACATCGTCGAAGTCGAACCGCGGCAGCCGTTGGAACAGCGCGGTCTCATCGGCGTAGCCAAGGTTGCAAAGGAAGTTGGATTTCAGCGTGGTGCCCTCGAAGAACTCCGCATCCACCACCGCATTGTCGAAGCCCGATATTGCACCAACATCGAGGCCAAGGGCCCGGGCCGCTATCATGAAATACGCGCCCTGCAGCGTACCATTTCGAAACGCCGTATTCTCGGCATGTTGCGGCTTGCCTTCAAAATGCGGGCGGCGGTCTTCGTGGGGGAACAGGCGGGGCAATTCCGTCCAGAAATCCAGATCATAGGCGATGATGGCCGTCACCGGCGCGCCCATGACCTTCGGGACGTTCGCGGGCTTCAGCGATTTCGCGATCCGCGCCTTCCCCTCATCCGAGCGCACGAAGATGAACCGCGCGGGGCACGTGTTCATGCTGGTCGGGCCCATCTTGGTGATGTCGAAGATACGGTGCAGCAAGTCGTCAGTGACGGGTCGGTCTGTCCAGGCATAGTGGGAGCGCGCTTTGGTCAGGATCAGCTCGATTTCGGCCTGACTTAGCCTTTGAAGGGTGGCGCGCATGTCGCGCACATCGGCTTGGGCCGCGGCCCGCAGATCTTCCTGTGACGCACCGTCCGCCATCAACCCCTCCCAGAATCGTCCCGCAAAACTGTCGCGATTTTTGCCTCGTGTCTAATAAAATCGATTTTTGTCTTTCAAGTCAAAAAATATCGAGGCTAAGCTGGCGCATCCGAAAAGGGAGTCGCGACGTGCCGAAATGGGAAGACTACAAATCCGAAGCGAAATCCCGTGGCGCGCTGGCCATGGAGCTGTTTGTCGTAAGGTCCACCCCGACAGGCGATAAGGACCTCTTCAAAGCCACCCTGCCCGCCCACCTCGCCTATCAAAAGGAAATGGAGGCCGCAGGCGCCCTTGTCATGGCCGGGCCAGTCTCGGACGCCAGCGGTGAGATGATGGAGGCGGAAGGCATGATCATCTACCGCGCGGCCGATCTCGACGCCGCCCGCGCCATCGCCGACGCTGATCCGATGCACCACGCCGGCGCACGCAGCTACGAGGTACGCAAATGGCTGGTCAACGAAGGATCGCTCAGCTTTACCGTGTCCTTGTCGTCCCAATCTGTGGCCCTGCCCTAACTCGGGCGGCATATCGAAAAACGTCAATTCAATGCACTGTCGGGCGCGCCGCTTGGACACTGCTTTTGCGGGCGCCAAAGCCGGGTGCGTTTGTGCTGCTGAACGGCGTATCAAAATTGAAGTAATGAAACTGGTCGGACCTGCCTAGCGACAGACAGAAAACGGTCTCGCTGAACCTGTCACACGTACGCCGAGGTATCGGCGGCCAAGAGCGCAATGAGTGGTGTCCCACACTGACTATGATTGGGAGATCGAACATACATACCCAATAAGACGCTTTTTGCGGCCCCTTTGGTCTGCCCCCAATTCCGCCTCCCGAAATCACATTCCCGATGCGCAGAGCAACTCCGTCGTTCGTTACAGACTCATCAATTTGCACCCCATTGGCCGGAGGCTGGTCTCATCACTACGGACGAGCAGAAGAAGTTCGCTGCAGGTGCTATCAAACCTGGCGCCTAACTCGAAACTGGACGTTCACATCCTACCTGTCTGCCGCTTGCTCCCTTGAGACCCTTCTGCCGAGCCAGTTCGGTTCGCGTCATTCCAAAATACTTCCAACGGCGGGCGAGGCCTGCCTGGCGGACGTGGTTGGTTACGTGTTCGTGGCGCAACCACTCTTTCGCCTTGCGAGCCGGTTCGGTTGGCGTAAAATACAGTGATCGCTAAAGAAATCTGGAAGTTTTAATTCGGAGCTGTTGAAAAGTGTCTGTTACAGAAGAGTTAATCGCCACCAGTGTTTCGGGTGTTTTTCAACTAAACGGCTACACTAGCGGCAGCCAATTCGGCTCGTCCGTTATTGCGCTCTCTAGTGGTGGATTTGCCGTTTCTTACGGGAACGACTTTACCACAACTGCTACGCCAGCTGTTTCAATCTTCGACGCGGATGGCACGCCGGTTCCGACAGCAAGCGGGTTTCACACCCTCCCTTTCACTGGGTCCAGTTTGTCGGTTCAAATGATCGAAGAACCAGAAATAGCGGAGGCGTCCGACGGGTCGATATTGTTTCGCTGGGCCAATGTGGGTGGATCTTCGACGCCAGGCGGAGATCTCTTTACGGCAAATGTGGATGCGGCGGATGGCGCTGTACTATCGCCCGGAACTTTGATCGCCAATTCCGGCGAATTGGCAGGAAATGCACTTACGGTCGGTCAGAACGGGTACCAATTCACGATTTCAGTCAACGAACCGACCAAGACATTGGATCTCAATGTCAGATTCGCGGATGGATCGTTTAAGGCGATTTATGGTGTCGGAAGTGTGTTCGATGATTTCACTGATGTGGATATAGTAACGCTATCCAATGGCGATATTCTTGTTGCAGCGGTCGAGATTGGAACGGCAACGACCAACCCAGTTCACCTGAGCTTTAGAACGCCGGATGGTCCAGCAGTTGGTTCTGCGTCTTCGACCATTGTTATAGACCCGGTTGGTCCGTCTGACCGAGACACGTCGATCAAGCTTGTCGCGTTGCCAACAGGCGGCGGCTTTGCCTACGCATATGCTGCCGATTTTCCCGATGGGCCGGGCATCGCGCTGAACATATTCGAAGACTTGCAAAATAATCCGGGTGGCACCGGGATTATTCGCGTTGATTCAGACGTTTTGGCGACCGAGACAAATGTGAATCTCTCGGTCTTGGCAAATAATTGGGTGATTGTGAGTTGGACAGAAGAAGATTCTTCCGGCAACTTTCGAGTTTTGTATCGAATATTTGACGAAGCGGGCGTCCCGCAAACCGACGCAGCGATGCTATCCAGCGCTGTGACCGATGCTGATGAAAGCAGTCTGGCCGTTTTGTCCGATGGACGGCTGGTTTCGTCTTGGAGTGACGAACTAAGTGACGGAAATGGGTCGTCTATTCAGGGGCAAATCATCGAATTTTCGCTTCGGGTCACAGGTGATGACACCGACCAGGTCCTCACCGGGTCAGACTTCAATTTGGAAATCCTCGCAGGCGGCGGTTCTGACACGCTGATTGGGAGTTTTGGGAATGACACGTTGGACGGGGGCGATGGCACAGATGTGGCGGATTATTCGGCGGCGACCGGCGCTCTGAAGATCTCGCTGGCCTCAGGCGTTGCTGCGGCAGGTGAGCTCGGGACTGACACGCTGATTGATATTGAGAACGTTACCGGCGGCGAAGGCGATGACACGATTATCGGCAGCGCTTTGGCCAATACCATTATCGGCGGTGCGGGCGAAGACTTGATCGTTGGTGACGGAGGGGCGGATTCCATAGACGGGGGCGACGATAGCGACACTGCAAGTTACTCGAACTCAGGCGCAGCTGTTTCGGTCAACCTTGCCACCGGTATGACCTCGGGCGGTGACGCGGCTGGCGATACGCTGAACAACATCGAAAACCTCCTTGGCTCTGTTCACAACGACACATTGACCGGCGACGATGAAGACAATGAAATTAACGGCTTCTCCGGCGACGACCTACTAACAGGCGGACTTGGAAATAACACACTCTCCGGCGGAATTGGCGCTGATACGATAATCGCTGGCGAAGGCCTGGACCTGATCAATGGCGGCGGCAGTGTTGGCGACACGGCTGACTACAGCAATTCCGACGCCGCCGTCACAATCGGGATCAACAACGGGGGCACCGTCACGGGCGGATACGCGACCGGTGACACGATCTCTGCGAGCACCGAAGATTTGATTGGGTCGGCCTTTGACGACAGTCTCACCGGCAACACGCTTCGCAATGAACTGATTGGCGGAAACGGAAACGATTTCCTGAACGCTTCGTCCAACAACGACACCCTCCGAGGCGGCGAAGGCAACGATACGTTGCTGGGTTCACGCGGGGCGGACTTTATTGATGGTGAGGGCGGGATCGATGTAGCCAGCTATACAAATTCCGACCTCAGAATCATCGTCGATCTAGTGGCTGGCACGGCAACCGGGTCAGGCCATGGAGCCGGCGACACGCTTGTAAACATCGAGAACATTCTGGGCTCTAGATTCGACGACATCATCACCGGCGACGGGGAGGCAAACAACCTTAACGGACGCAGTGGCGATGACACCATTGATGGCGGCGAAGGCGATGACGCGCTTGTTGGCGGGGTCGGCGACGACGTGCTCAATGGCGGCCTTGGCGACGACATCATTACGGGGTCCGGCGGTATCGATCAGTTCATCTTCGACACGGCGAATTTTGGTCGGGACACGGTCCAGACCTTCGATAACGGGACTGAGCTTTTGGACCTGCGCGGATCGGGCTACGTATTTACCGACCTGACAATCACCCAAGGCACAAACTCCACGCTCATTGAGGTAACCGGAACAGGAAACTCCATCTTGCTGTCTGGCATCACAAGCCTAATCAACGAGGATGACTTCCTTTTCTGACACAAACTTAGCAGCCCGATCTGACTGGTCCGTTTTGATGGTCAGCCTATGGGCTATCGGGATGATGGTTTCTAGTGTCGGGGGCCTGTAACTGAGTGCGCTTTGGGGCCGTTTGCCGTTGTGGCGTCTGCGCCAGCCTTCGATGATGATCTGGGCTTCTCGGAGGGTCTAGAAGATCTCGCCGTCCAGCAGTTCGTCCTGCATGTGTCCATTGAAGCCCTCGCGGTAGCCTTTCTCCTTGGGGAACCTGGTTCTACTTGGGCGGCGGCGCTGACAGCGGAGATACAGTCTCTGACAGTCTGGGCCACGAACTTCGGGTCAATGTCGGAGCGGACGAAGGCAGTCACACCGCGCAGGATGAACAGATCGCTCAGAGTATCTGATGATATCGGTCGAGTTCAGCTTTCGCGTCACTCGGATGATCAGCCATTCGCGGCTGAATTCGTCTCGGATTTTCAGGTGCCAGAACGCCTTGCCATCGTCGGTCCGGTAGGGAACTAAGTCGTAATTCCAGACGTGGTTGCGAGACTCTGGCCTCAACCTTATTCACGATCCGTCGTTCAACCAAAGCCGCTCCTTCCTCACGTGCTTTGCAAGCACCTACCGCCTCTCCTGTCGCAAAAACCTCTCCACATGGCCGTAGGTCTGATACAGTCCTGCTTAGCCGCCCCTTCTATTTCTGGAGCTGCACTAATTCCTTTAGTTTACCGGTTCCCATCACGCCGAACTGTCGCTTCTAACGAAAGCAGGTTTGATCCGTTCAAGTTACTGCTTAGCGGCTAAGCATTTTGCGGAATACGGGAACGCAGAGGTTAGCTAGAGCCGGCTTTAGCAAGTGACGCGTCACGCACGAACGTGCGTTCTAGAGTCAAGAATGATCTAGCTATCTGAATTGGACGCCAAAGAAACCAACTCAATTACGTGGAGCTCCAAGGCATCAATTACTCTGAAATCAGGCGTATGGTCGTTGAACGCCAAACCCAAATCAGTTCCGGCCAGCAGCACTGCCTCAGCTCCCTGATTTTCGATCATGGATGAGCCTGCCTGAAAGAACTTCAACCTATTGTCTTCAGTGCAGAAACCAGCATTTGCGACTTCCATGTAGGCTTTGCCAAGTTCATCTAGTCCGGTCTGCGGCACAACAACCTCCGATGCGCTCAATAGGCCGAACAGTTTGGTATTCAGTACTGGCGGGCTACCGAGAAGCCCTAAGGTTTTGATGCCCTGCTCCAAACAGTGCCGGTCGATCACTTCTACACCGTTGACCAATTGGATCGGCGACAGTTGACGGGTTTGCTCAAAACAAAAGTGACCGGTCAGAGCAGTGATCATACCGATATCGCAACCTGCGGCTGCAAGCTGTTTCAAGTGGCCGGCAAATACCTCCGCCTGTGCCTGCCGTTTATCGTTAGTTGCGTTGTGTGCGAGTGTTCCGATGTCCGCATGCGTGATCGTCAATTCAAGTGGAAGATCAGCAGCCCTAAATCCCGCAACGAGTTGACTATAATATGCGACAGTCGCGGCAGGCCCAATGCCGCCGACCAGACCAATATGCATCGGTTTTCCTCCCGGGTTGAACACGCACAATCACCATGTTACAATATAGAAGATCCTAAATATAGATAAGTGCAAATATAGATGGCTAACCCATCCGAACTTGAAGTTCTAAAGGCACTGTCCAACGAAAATCGCCTTCAAATCATGAAGTGGATTTCATCGCCAAGAGATCATTTTCCCCAGCAACGCGACGGTGACTTGGTAGATGATGGAGTTTGCGTTGGGTTTATCACGCAAAAAATCGGCCTGTCCCAACCCACAGTGACATCGCATATGAAAGTCCTAGAAGCAGCCGGGCTTGTGCAGGCACGGTCCATCAAAAATTGGGTGTTCTACAAACCAAACGGGGTGCTGTTAGATGCTTGCCTAAGGAAGCTTTTGAACGACCTTTCGAACACCAGCCCTGGAAGATAGCGCAAAATTGGCCTCGCCGACCCTACGGTTCAGACGCGTTGCGAGCATTTGATAGCGAAAGTCGGGCCTGTCGCGCATCTCACCAGTTCGTGCATGAAGCAGCGAATGATGAAGCACAAGCACGTGGAGAATGAGGCGACAACAGGATGACGGGCAAAGGAAACGTTGGAGGGCGCCCCCCTAAAAACAACGCTTCGATGAACCACTGTGGGATATCCAAGGGTCTGGATTGGCTTGTTGCCAATTACAAACGCCAAGACTTTTCCCGCCATTCGCATAGTGAATATGTCATCGGAATTATTGAGAGCGGCAAACATGATGTTTGGTGCCGTGGCAGTTGGTGGAAAGCGGGCCGCAATGCGATCGCGACGCTTTCACCAGACGAACCGCATTTTGGCGGGGCTGGATCGGAACTCGGGTGGTCCCAGACGATGTTCTACATACCAGAAGAATCTGTTTGCGACGTTTTGGATGAAGACGACAAGAACGTCCGTTCAGGCATAGCGTTCGACAGCCCATTTCATGAATGCTCATCGGTCTACGCGAAACTGTGTTTGTTGCGAGACGTCTTAGGAGCGAACGTTGATCCATTGCGGGCTGAGGAGCTGCTTCAGGACATACTCAGAACTGTCTTCGCGGCTTTCGGGTCACTCACCCTTAGCGATGGCAACTCCGGGTCGGACGCGGACGACCGCGTTCGAGACTATTTGCATGACAATCACTCGCAACGCATATCGTTAGATCAACTATGTAGCTTGTCGTGCTGCTCCAAGCAGGTGGTCATTGCCAACTTCAAGCGTCGCTTTGGCATGACGCCTTTTCAATATCTCCAAACTGTTCGAGTCATGAAAGCTCGTGACTTGCTTCGGGCCGGGTGTGGCTTGGCTGAAGCGTCAGCTGCGACTGGTTTTGCCGATCAAAGTCATTTGAGCCGAAACTTCAAAGCCGTCTTGGGGGTAACGCCTGGGCAATATTCCGTGGCATCTCAATAATATCGTTCAATACCTACCAATCTGAACTGTTTAGCGTCCTGGAATGATCAATCCCGGGGTAAGCACGATGAGACCTATGGATGATACTCTGATCGGGCCAGATCTCGATGAAATTGAAGGTGCCGAACGTGCGCTGGCTCATCGGATCATCAAGACGCCTGTCGTTTCATTGAGGAGTGACAGAATATGCGCGGCGCTTCCTGAGGGGGCCACGGTGACCATGAAACTGGAGTTGTTTCAGCAGGTTGGGTCCTTCAAGGCGCGGGGTGCATTGCTGAGTATCGATCGCTTAGAGGATGCCGAGAAAGAAAATGGGGTCGTTGCAGTTAGTGCAGGCAACCACGCACTTGCCGTTTCCTGGGCTGCGGCCAAGGAAGGTCTAAGCGCAAAGGTCGTCATGCCAAGAACGGCAGATCCAATTCGTGTCCAGGGATGTGAGGCCTTGGGGGCGACGGTGGTAACGGTCGAGGATATTCATGCCGCCTTTGCAGAGATGGATCGAATTAGGGAACGCGAAGGCCGCGTCGCCATCCATCCCTTCGAAGGAAAAATGATGACGCTTGGTGCCGCGACCTGTGGCCTTGAGTTTATTCGTCAAGTTCCTGCCCTCGACGCTATCGTTGTCCCGGTCGGTGGCGGCGGGTTGCTGAGCGGCATCTCGTCTGCGGTCAAGCAAGTGTCACCGGATTGCACCGTATATGGCGTGGAGCCTGTTGGCGCAGACGTGCTCTCCCGTAGCCTTCAGGAAGGTAAGCCAACCACATTGGATCACGTCAGCACGATTGCTGACAGCCTTGGATCGCCGGTATCGCTCCCCTATTCATTTTCGGTCGCTAAGGCCAACGTTGACGAGATAGTCTGCGTGGCTGACGACGAAATGCTCACATCCATGGTGTTGCTATATGACGCCCTCAAATTGGCAGCGGAGCCAGCCTGCGCGGCCGCAACTGCTGCAATTTGTGGGCCGCTTCGATCCCGATTGGCGGGTCAGCGGGTTGGGCTCGTCGCATGCGGCTCAAACATCGCTGAGCAAAGGATGGCCGACTTGATTGTAGAGGGGCGATCAATCCTTGCAGGGAGAAAGCCGTAACTGTGTTCAGGCTAACGGAGGCCTGAGTATGAATGTGGCGACATGGCTATCGTTTGAATATCAAATGTTCGGCAGTTCAGTGCCCTCATTTTTCTTGGTCGCGTTGTGCTTTGGCCAAATCAAATTTCTTGCGGTTTACTGGTCTTTGCCCGGCTGCACACATTCAAGCCAATGCGGACCCGAGAGAAGATTCCGAAACGATATACGGGCGGTTGGGTACTTCGCTGACAAAATTCGGAATGATAATGCGGCCATAAACCAGCAGGCTGCAAACATGGCTGGCACACTCTCAACCGAAACAGAAAAGGACACCTGAAATGGCAAAGAGTTTTGACCCACCAAGTGTCTGGAGCCCATTTGGAGCCTTCTCACAGTCAGTGATCTCAGGAGGCGGACAAACTGTTTATCTCAAGGGACAAATGGCACTTGGAAGCGACGGCCAGGTTGTCGGTGATGGAGATATGGGCATCCAGGTGCAGCAGGTATTGCAGAACATTTCGGATATACTTGCCACGATGGGAGGACAGATGAGCGACATTGTATCGCTTCAACAGTTCACAACAGACATACAAGCATTCATGCAGTGTGGCGACGTACGAACACGTTTTTTCGCGGTGCCCTTTCCGGTCACAACCACGCTAGAAGTCTCGTCACTTTACGATCCCAGGTTGCTGGTCGAGATCACGGGCATTGCGGAAATACCAAAGGATCGCTTTGTCCTGCCCAATGCCGCACAGGAGAAACATCAATAGAAATCGCAGGGGGGTATTCATGTGTTGTGCAAGCCAGTCAACGAGACTGGTAGAGCTCAACAAGGACATCTCAACGAAGGATATCCAAAGAGTTATGCTTGTCAGCGCGGCCGGCTTTGCGCGCCGTGACGGCTGGCCCTCACATGATCCTTGCTGCTGCCACATGCGCGGCCAAGGCCGAATGGCTTGACCAGTGACATAGTTTGGGGTCTCCGCACGCAACTTCCGAGCAACGCCGCGTCGCCACACCAGAATAGCAGCAAATTTTTTTGCTCGAGTGATGGCAATTCCAACCACAAATCCAGGGGGTAAAAGTGGCAATTTGTCTTGTGTCACAGCTAACCCGTTTCGGATTGCCGCTCAGGTTTGCGACCTCAATCGTCAGGACAAAGTCATTCGCCTTCAGTTTTTCGGTAAGGAAGGACTGAACCAGTTCAGACATTCTCTCGAGGCCCGGGACCGAGCAATCGAAATTGCAGCATCGTGCGAAGCGGTCTGTGATACTCGGGAAACCCCAGCTGCGCAGATCAGCGTTCAACGTCCTTTACCAGAAGCAGAACGTCGCCCGTGTAGTACGGGTGGCATGGATGGTCTTGGACCGTTGAATGGGCAATTGTGCGGTATCCGTTACGTTCATAAAGGCGCACTGCACCGCGATTTTGCGCGAATACCTGAATGCTGGTTCGACGATAACCAGCCTGCGCTGCGCGCGCTTCTGCAGCGCGCAGAAGGCCGGACCCGACACCCTGACCTTGCTGTCCGGCAAATACCGCCAAAGCGTTGACGTACCAAGTTCCAACAGACTGTTTTTCGAGATCCACGAATGGTGCGATCGCCGCCGGTAACGCGTTAAGGTCATCGGTGGGTGCCACATCGATCGGATATCCAAGTATCATTCCGATGACATTTTTGCGCTTTTTCGCAACCATAGCATTGCGGAATGAAAACCCACCTTCAGACCGTTGCGCCCGTTGGGTGCCGACCTCAAGTGGGGATTGCCCTGCGGTGCAGCTTTGCCGCCACAGCCATGTGGGGATCCCTTCGCCAGCGATGTCGATCAGTTTGGCAAGAGGCAATGCATCCGACCTTGTCGCATTTCGTATGGTTTCGGTGGGCTCGATGTTCATTGCGAAAGCTCCGGGGTGTTCATCGTTTCTGAGGCTGGTGCGCTTGGCCCGCCTGGTGGAACCAGGCGGGCTTTGGGTCAGCTTGCGGGCGAAAGGTTTGCCGAACCGACCGGAACGCCTGAAGCCCATTCCATGTAGGAAGCGGCACTGGTCGATCGATCATGTCCGTGCAAAAGGGAAGCCCGATCATAGTCTTCGTCTGCGATGCGGAACGTAGCGTTGATGGCCATATGTTCATTGAAGCCCAGAAGCGTTTGCACAACGCCGCTGTCGATATCGCCATAGTCCCCGGTGCCGCCGGTGATCGGGCGCAGGTTTTCGACGCCGGTATCGACGATTTCGGTGCCCTGCGTGATGATCGTATCCCCGTCATCGAAGGCAAAAACTTGCCGGCTGATGATCCAGACACCTGCCGTGGCATTGGCCCCTTCGCCGACGAAATAGCCATCACAGGTCCAAGTGCCTAACACGAGGTCCGGAAAGGCCGGACTGCCATCCTCAAGGACGCCGGTAGTGTCCGCCTCAAGCGTGCCAGCGGGGTAAATGTAGCCTTGGCTGATGAACGCGTTTCCATGGGCGGGCATGCCATTTTCATGCAACGGAGCATCGGCCATGAAGATGCGCGTGTGATCTTCGGCCACGTCAAAGGCCGTAAGCGCGTCTGCCTGCGCCATCGTCGCGAGCGATAGAACGAGGGCGGAGATCGCCAGAATAGATTTCAACATCGGAGTATCCTTTTCGGTTGGGTTTTGAGGGGTAATTTCAGGCGACTTTGCGAGCAGGGTCTTGCCCCGCAATGCAGCCCACATGCCGATGATCGGTACCGCAACAGCCCCCGATCACGCGGATGTTCGGGAGGAGCTGCAGGAGCCCCATATTTAGGTGTGCAAGCTCAACCGGATCGCCATCATCGAGCACCTCCGCGGCATCAAGCTCTTCATGACTCATGCGGGAGGCATTGGCGCGAATGCCACCGATCCGCTGTGTCCACGCGGCTTCGGTATCGAGCACATCCCTGAAGTGATCTGGGTGCGCGCAGTTGATCATGTAATAGATCGGTCCGGTATCGGTTGCGGCATCCACTTCGGCAATAGCCGCACCCAAAGATTGGCCGGACGGCAGACATCCGTTGGTCTCCAGCGTGAAGGCAATTACGACCGGAATGTCGATCTCTTTGGCCGCCTGAACGATCCCAATCGCTTCGCCCGTATGGGTTAAGGTCATTGCGCTGATCATATCGACACCAGCACGACCAAGGGCGTGAACCTGCGGAGCATGGACCAGCAAAGCATCTTGCGGGGCCAACATGGTGTCGGGCGCATAGGCATCGCCGGAAGGACCCACCAAGCCATTCACAATGATCGGAAAGTCCGCGGTCTCATGCTCTGCACGAATATCTGAGACGAACTTTACGGCGCGGTCATTGATCTCAATCACCTCGGACACCGATTGGCCGAGAGCTCCAGACCACGCCACGCCCGCGCGCCACGTCGGGGCGTCAATAACGTAGCCACGACCAGATTGACGAGCGATGTCGATATAGCGCTCAAAATATGCCGTCAGGTCGCGGCGACCCGGTTCAATGTCAAGAAGGACTGCAGCCGAGAAACAAGGAAGATCATACCCCTTGTCGAAGATCATGAATGTCTCAAGCCCGCCGTCCGACAGGAAGAAACGTCTGGCACTCATCAGGTGTTGAATTCGCATCGCACTAATCCTTTTGTTTGATGGCAAAGGACTAGGCTGACCGGGCACCGCCCAGATAGTGATCCAGTGGTGCAGTTGCGCGGCTTGGCTTTTGACCATAAAACTATAGGGAAAGTCGGTTTCGCGAACGCTGTCGCTGAGTATCGCAGGCGCAGACTGGACCCACAGTACAGTCAGAACGGACGACATGCCCGAAAAAACCGACACCCGTTCCCGAATCCTCAATATTGCGGAAGCGGCCGTGCTCGAGAAGGGCTTTGAAGCGACCTCCATTGAAGAGATCGTGGCAGGAGCCGCAATTTCGCGAGGAGGGTTCTTCTACCACTTCAAGGACAAGAACGCCCTCGCGCGCGCCATGCTAGAGCGCTACATCGAAGCTGAAGACGCCCTCTATGACGATTTATTCGCCCGAGCGCGTGAACTGAACGATGATCCACTGCATTGTATGCTAATTGGTCTGAAGCTTCTTGCCGAGATGTTGACAGACATGCCCGAAGGCCACCCGGGTTGTGTCATCGCCGCAACCGCCTACCAAGATCGGTTGTTTGACAAAGGGGTCCGCGAGCTGAACAGGCGGGCCATTCTGGGATGGCGCACGCGCTTTCGCAGCATGTTTGAGGAAATCGCAACCGTCTATGAACCCGCCGAACCTGTTAATATGGATGCGCTTGGCGACATGGTCTCTAGTGTTGTTGAGGGTGGTTTGGTTCTTCAACGAGCCTTGGGGGAGCATGACAATGCCGCAGAGCAAATCATGTTGCTTAGAACCTACTTGAAGTTACTGTTCGCGCGGCATCGCGCCTGAACGTGGCGTGACGCGTTCGGAATGACAGTATTGCAGACTGAGTCATTTTGCAGCTTGCCGATTTCTATAGAGCGAAGCATCCGTCCAATTCTTCGAACCCAGGACCGCAAACATGAAGAATATTCGTAGAGACAACCCGCCTTTTCTGTTTGACAGCCGCGAGATTGGTTTTTCCCAAATCTCTGTCCGAGAAGCGGGTGGCCTGAAATTCATTTCCATTTCTGGGCAGGTATCCTGGAACGAGAACCGGGAAGTGATTGGGCGGGACGATCTCTATTTACAAGTTGTCACCAGCCTACGAAATGTTGAGGCAGCACTTGTCAGCGTCGGCGCAGGCTTAAAAGACGTTTCTGCGTTTCGATTATACATTTTGGAAAGCCAGATTCCGAACAGCGCCGAGATCACTCGAGCCTTGATCGATGTGTTCGCGGATGACCTTCCCTGTGCAACATGGATCGGTGTTCCAGCTCTAGCGTCAACCGATTTCCTAATTGAAATTGAACCTGACGTGGTCATTGTTTCTCAGGAGAAAACGGGTCCTGTCTAGCTAGATCTAGCGATGCGCCCCACAGAAACGCTGGCGCAACTTCTTGCTATGATTGCTACAGCACGCTCGCCTCGCCTGTCTTCGGAAACTATGTCGCGGCGTTTTTTGGTGCCGTGAATGTCGGCTTTGGGCCCGGTGCTTCAAACAACCTGATCGGGCGGCTGGCGCGTAGCTGCTGCGCGAGCATGGGGTTGCCCGGCAGGTACGGGTTCGAGCGGTCAGTCAATACAGCTTGCATCAGCGCCTGGTTTGCACCCGTTTTAACTGATCCCAATACCGATCGCACCGCACTCAGGGGGTAGCGTTTCGTCGCTCAGCCCGCCCGTTGAAAATCTCGCACAACCTGCCCTTGATTTACGGACGTACGCTTCCCGTTCCGCATCGAAAGTGCTCCGTTTACCAGGACATGTGCGATGCCGGAGGCGTAGCGGCGTGGGTTTCGGGCGGTTGCATTGCTGGAGATTGCTGCAGGATCAAACACGCAAATATCGGCGTGGTAGCCGGCCTTGAGCTGGCCGCGCGCGCGAAGGCCCAAGCGCTTTGCTGGCACGGAGGTTATCTTGGCCAAACCTTCAGATAAGCTCATGATGCCCCGGTCCCGCACATAGAATTGCAGGAACCGCGCGGCCCATCCGTAGCCGCTGAGCGAGCCGACGTGGTCACTCAGCACACCATCGTTTGCGATGGCGACCGTGTCGGAGATGACGGCGCATTCGGGTTGCGACAGGCACAACTCAACATCAGAGTTGCGGAAGCTTTTGGACGACCACATTGTGGCCATCAGATTTTCGCCCTCTTCAAGAAGAATGTCCAAGACGGCATCGTAGGGGTCGACACCGCGCATGCGCCCGATCTCCTCAAAATCTGCGCCGACCAGATCCTTGTTCTCGGTCGCATTGAGCAGGACAATATCCTTCCACTGGCGCGCCTTTACGATCAGCCACATGGGTTTCGGGTTGGCCTTGATCCGTTCGCGGTCCTCTGGGTTGGCAAGACGCTTCAAAATGTCATCCAAGCTTCCGGCTTGCGCCCATTTGGGCAGGATCGCGGCCATCAGCGTGTGATTCCAGTCATGGGGGATGACGTCAAAGGCGATGTCGCCGTCATGGCCCCGCGCGATGTCGATCATTTCCAGCGTGTGTTCCATCGCATGCCCCGGCGCGCCGAACTTGGGCTGGATATGGCTGATTTGCAGGCGCGCTCCGGCCTGGCGCGCGGTACTCATCGCTTCTGTAAAGCCAAGGTCATATTCGGTGTCGCGGTTGCGGACATGGGTGGCATATAGGCGTCCGTATTTGGCGGCCACTTCGACCATCGGCACGAGATGATCGGGGGCGGCGAGGCTACCCGGGAAATACTCCAGCCCCGATGAAAAGCCCCCTGCCCCTTCCTCCATACACTGATCGACCAGCTTTGCCATTTTGGCGACGTCATCGGGTTCGCCCGCGTGCATCTCATCCCCCAAAACGGCGCGGTGGATGGTGCCGTGGCCCACGAAGGCTACCACGTTCACGCCCAGATCCGTTTCCTCGAGCACGTCGAGGTATTCGCCAAACCCCAGCCACTTGCGATGCTTTGCCTTCTCCGTGAACCATGGTGCCACCTGCCGAATGGCCGCGTGGGAACACACTGGCGCGCAGGAAATGCCACATTGGCCGATCACTTCGGTCGTCACCCCTTGGTGGACCTGACTTTCCGCACGACCGTCCGCGATCAGGGTGAAATCCGAATGGGTGTGCATGTCGATGAAACCGGGACTAACGGCGAGGCTGGAGACATCGATCACCTCTGCCGCGTCATCGACGGGTAGATCGCCCACTTCCACGATCATGCCGTCCGCGATGCCCACGTCGGCGATCTTTCCGGGGCTGCCTGTACCGTCGAAAACCTCGCCGCCTTTCAGGACCAGATCGAACATGCGCGCCTCCTATCTGGCGAGTGTGGGGCCATAGACCCAATTGGGCAGGAACAGGGTGAGGTCGGGGACAAGGATCAGGATGATAAGGCCGATGATATAGGCCCCGATGAAGGGAAGGACGGCGACGGATATCCGCTCCAGCGAGATGCCGGAAATACGAGATGCAATCGTCAGGTTCGCGCCGAGCGGTGGGGTCAGGAAACCAATCTCGCAGGTGATGACGGTGAAGATGCCGAACAACACCGGATCAATGCCGAGTGACGTCACCAGCGGCAAGAAGACGGCCGTGAAGAGCACGATCTGTGCGAGGCTTTCCATGAAGGTGCCGATGAAGATGTAGAAGACCGCAATCAGCATCAGCACGAGGAACGGACTGGTGGTGATGGCGGTGATGCCAGCCTGGACCGCGGTGGGCACATCGTAGAAGGCGGTGAGCTGGCCAAACGCCAGCGTGGGGGTGAGAAGGATCAGGATGCCGGTGAGGAGAGCAGTGAAGCGCAACGCCTCCAGCAGTTTGCGAAGGGTGAGTTCGCGGTAGATAAACAGGCCCACAAAGAGCGCGTAGAAGACAGCTACGCCCGCGGCCTCGGTCGGTGTGAAGATACCGCCGTAGATACCGCCGAGGATCAGGACCGGCGCGCCGATGGACCATTTCCCCTCCCAAGCCGCACTTAGGAACGGACCCCATGTGAAAGGATCACCGCCGCCGCCATAGCCGCGCCTCCGCGCGATGATGTAGGTGGTGGCCATCAAAAGGAAGGTCACGAGGAAACCAGGGATCACGCCCGCCAGGAAGAGCCGTGGGATCGAGGTCTCAGACACAAGGCCGTAGATGATCATCAAGTTCGACGGCGGAATGAGAGACCCCAAAGCCCCCGCCGACGCTGTGATCGCCGCCGCGAACGGCACATCGTAGCCGTCCTTCTTCATCGCGGGCACTGTGGCGGAGCCGATGGCCGCCGTCGTCGCGGGGCCAGAGCCGGATAACGCGCCGAAGAGCATGCAGGCGAAGACGGTGACAAGCCCCATGGAGCCTCGGTACGCGCCGACAAGCTTCGTCGCGATCCCGATCATCCGCTGCGCCATGCCGCCGACTTCCATCAGGCGTCCGGCAAGCACAAAGAGTGGGATGGTCAGAAGCGGGAACGGCGTGAGGCTGGAGTAGCCAGTTTGCGCCAGTAGAGTGTAGGGAATGTCGATCAGGAACAGGGCCAGCGCCGTCGTCAAACCGACCGCTGCAAATAGTGGCACGCCCATGACCGTCAGTATGACAAAGCACAGCGATAGAAGGAGAAGCTCGTTCATACGTGCGTCTCCGCATCGCCGTCTTCCACCAGCATGCCCGGCAGGCCCTCCGCCCCGTCGCGCATCCACAGTACGTAGGTCTGCAGCAGGCGTGCCAGCATCAAGCCATAGCCGATGACGAGGATCGACTGCGGATAGAATTCGTTGATCCCGAGGCTGGGGGAACGTGACGGGAATTCCCAGAGCACAACAAGATACTGCCAGCTGACCCGGATCATGATGATGGAGAAGGCCGCCCAACAAACGTCGGCGGCGATGATGGTGATCTTGCCGGCCAGGTTTGGCAGCGAATGCACGGCGACAAGAATACGGATGTGGAAGCGTTCACGCACGCAAAGCGACGCGCCCATGTAGACCGCCCAGACCATCGATATGGCCGCGACTTCCTCCGTCCAATGCAGGGGAATGTCAAAGACGTAGCGGGCCATGACCTGCGTGAAGACGCTACAGGCGATAATGACGAGGGCGATGCAGCACAACGCCTCTTCAAAATGCCGCTCTAGCCACCGGATCACGGGCATGGGGCGCGCTACCTTTGATTTAGGGGGACGATGGTAGGGATCGGAGGGCGCAGATTGCGCCCCCCGGATTGGTCTCATTCAGCGGCGGCTTGAATCATTTCAACCAGGGCCACGAACTCTTCCCCTCGCTCTTCCGCGACGGCGTTCTGCACCTCAAGGGCGGCCGCCACGAAATCGGTGCGGTCGGGGTCGGTGCGGGTCATGCCACCCTCTTCCACGAGCCACTGGCGCACTTCCTCGGTCTCGGTCGCGACCTGAGCGGAGAACTCATTGCCCGCGTCCACGGCGGCGCGCATGATCTGCTCGCGCTGCTCTTCGGTGAGGCTTTCCATGAAGGAGCCTGATGCGAAAAGTGGCGCCATGGAAACGAAGTGTTCCATGATCACAAGGTTCGGCATGAACTCATAGAAGGACATGTCGCGGATGAAAGACGTGCCGTTGTCGCCGCCATCCACGGTACCGGTTTGCAGGGCCGTCGGCGTCTCGGACCAGGCGAGCGGAACGGGGTTGGCGCCGAAGGCCTCGAAAGTCGCAAGCATCACTGCGTTGTTGGGCGTGCGCACGCGCAGACCCTCCATATCGGCCATCGTGTTGATGGGCCGGACCGAGTTGTAGAAATCACGGTAAAGCGCAGGGCCGAAGGACAGAAGCTGAACGCCGGTGTCCGCCAGCAGTTGCGAACGGATGAAGTCACCGACCTCGCCGTCGACCACGCGGGCCAAGTGATCTTCGTTCTGGAAGATGTAAGGCAGCGCCGTGGCATCCATCAGTGGCCAATGCGGAGAAACGTTGGTGGCGGTGATAAAGAAGCCATCCACCGTGCCAAGCTGCATGGCGCGGAAACCTTCGTCTTCCGTGGCAATCTGGTTGCAGCAGCGCAGGCGCACATCGACGGATCCACCGGTATATTCCTCGGCCAGACGTTCAAAAATCGCGCCGAAGCGGCCGTAAAGCGATTCCTCGGGCGCGCCGAAACCGACGTTCATCGTGACGTCTTGCGCTTGGGCCAAAGGGGCGGTCATCGCCAATGCCATAAGGCCCGCGGTAAGTGTTTTGATGGGTCGTCCCATAATCATTCTCCTTGTTGGTGATTGTTTTTCTTTCAGCTTTGCATAGGAAAATCGCTGCGTATAATATCAATAATGGTAATATTGATACCCAATCGGCATCATGCGATCTGACCTTCGGCACATCCGCTATTTTGTGGCGACGGCGGAGGAGCTGCACTTTCGCCGGGCTGCCGAACGGCTTGGCATCGCGCAACCGGCGTTAAGCCGGGCCATTCAGGCGCTGGAGGCGGACCTGGACGTGGCGCTGTTCGTGCGTACCAACCGCTCGGTCCAGATCACGACGGCGGGGCGCGTGTTTCTGGATGGCGCGCGAGAGATCATCGCGTTAACCGACCGCACGATGGAAGAGGCGCGCACCGCCCACGACGGGCGGATGGGCGAGTTGCGCATCGGTTATACGGACTTTGCCATCGCTGGCGCGTTGCCAAACCTTTTGAAAGGCTTTCAGGAACGCCATGCCCGCGTGACGCTCAAACCTCAGCACGGCGTGACGCTCACCCAGATCAAGCGGCTGGAGGAAGGGCAACTGGACCTTGGCTTCGTGACCGGCCCGATCACCCGCGACGGCTTCGATCAGCGGGTGGTTCAGTCCGAGGCGTTCCGTTGCGTCGTGGCCGACAGCCACCCCTTTGCCCGGCGCGACGGCCTCCAGATCGCAGAGCTCGCAAAGGAGGATTTTGTCCATGGAAGCTCCACTGACTGGCAGCATTTCTACGACTACCTGCTGCCGATCTGCCGCCGCGCGGGATTTGCGCCGCGTATCAGGCAGGAGGCGTTCAATACGGCCGGCATCCTTGGCCTCGTGTCCTGCGGCATGGGGGTCACGGTGCTGACCGAACGGGTATGCTCTGCCCTTGCGCCCGGGCTGGTGACCTTGCCGCTTTTGGATGTGGACGAACGCCTGGTGACCTCAGCCGTTTGGCGCGTGGATCACCTGATCGGACCGGCCCGGCACTTTGTGGACTACCTGCAAGACTTGCCGCCAGCGCGCTAGATAAACACTTGCCATCGCGGTGATCTACGGTACCCCTTGAGGCAACGCCAAGGGGATCGCTATGTCCGATATCACTGTTTTCAAAGCAAAAACTATCGTTACAATGGATCCCAATCGACCCGCCGCCACCCATGTGGCCGTGCGGGATGGTCTTATTCTGGCGGTCGGCGGGCGCGATTGTGCCGACGCTTGGGGACCTGTGACCCATGACGAAACCCTGTCTGACACAACCCTGATGCCCGGCTTCGTGGAGGGCCACGCCCACATGATGGCGGGCGCGATCTGGGACTATGCCTATATGGGGTATCATGACCGCACCGATCCCGACGGCAAGCTTTGGGAGGGCATGGATAGCCTTGATGCCGTGGTGTCGCGATTGCAGAACATCGAGGCGAGCTTGCCCGAAGGCCAGCCGCTGATCGGGTGGGGATTCGATCCAATTTTCCTGCCCGGCGAACGCCTTGGCGCGGTGCATCTGGACCGCGTTTCAACAACTCGCCCGATTGCGATCATCTTCTCGAACTTCCACCTGATGTGCGTGAATTCGCCCGCCCTGGAGATGGCGGGATACTGGGATGGAACCAACGTCGAAGGCGTGTTGAAGAGCGACAACGGTAAGCCGACGGGCGAGTTGCAGGAAATGGCGGCGATGTTCCCGATCATGCGGCGCTTGGGCATTGATTTCAGGGCCCTGTCACAGCGCGACAGCGCGATCCGATCCTACGCGCAGGTCGCCCGCCGGGCGGGTGTGACCACGGTGACAGACCTGTTTTCGCAGCTGGAGGATGAGGATCTCGCCCTGATGTTGTCGATCACCGGAGAGGATGATTTTCCCCTGCGGATCGTGCCCGCGTTGGCAGCGGCGGGTGATCCCGAGGCTTTGGCCGACCGCGCCCTGGCGCTGAGGGCGCAATCGACGGGCAAGCTGCGCCTCGGCGCGGTCAAGCTGATGACGGACGGGTCGATTCAGGGCTGGACCGCTCGGGTGAAATCACCTGGCTATGTGGGCGGGCAACCCAACGGCCTGTGGAACATGGCGCCCGAACAGATTTTTAAGACCTGTGCCGCGCTTCATGCGGCGGGTGTGCAGATGCACATCCACGTCAATGGCGATGAGGCGTCCGAGGTCGTGATCGACGCCCTCGAAGCCGCGATGGCGCAAGTGCCGCCACGCGCCCTTCGCCACGTGTTGCAGCACGGGCAATTGATGGACGACGCGCAGTTCCGACGCTGCGCGGAGCTTGGGATTGCGGTGAACCTTTTCGCCAATCACCTGTGGTATTTCGGCGATCAGCATGTGGCGCTTACTGTAGGTGTCGATCGTGCAAACCGCATGGATGCGGTCCGCTCGGCCCTTGATGCGGGCCTGATCACGGCCATTCATTCCGACGCGCCCGTCACGCCCATGGGGCCGCTCTTTACTGCGTGGTGCGCGGTCAATCGCAAAACGATGACCGGCCGCACCCTTGGGGAAGCGCAGAAGATCACTGTGGCGGAGGCCTTGCATGCGATCACCCTTGGTGCCGCGCAGACCCTGCACATGGACAGCGAAATCGGCTCCATCGAAGTGGGCAAGCGCGCCGATTTTGCCGTACTCGGCGCCGATCCGACGACGACCCTGCCCGAGGCGCTGAAGGACATCGAGGTGTTGGGGACGGTCGTGGACGGACGGGTGCATCTACTGTGACGGCCCTGCCGATGACCGTGATCGCGGGCTATCTGGGGGCCGGAAAGACCACCCTGATCAATCGCATACTGGCAGAGCCGCATGGGTTGCGGCTGCTTGTAATGGTCAACGATTTCGGGGCGATCAACATCGATGAGCGGATTTTGATGTCGCGCGATGAGGACACGATTGCCCTGACCAATGGCTGCGTATGCTGCACGATGGGGGCGGATCTTTTCATGGCCGTCGGCGATGTGCTGGACCGCCAGCCACGCCCCGATCACCTGATTGTCGAGGCCAGTGGTGTGTCTGATCCCGCGCGCATTGCAAACGTCGCCAGTGCGGAGCCTGACCTACGCTACGCCGGGATTGTCACGGTGGTGGATGGCCGGTCATTCGACGATCTTTGCCAAGACCCGCTTATCGGGCCTCAGGTCTCATCACAGGTGGCAAAGGCCGATCTTGTCTGGGCGAGCAAGGAGCCTGATGAAGCACAATTGGCACGGTTGAGAGCGTTTGCATCTGCTCCGGTCATGGCGGACACGACGCCTGCCGCACTCCTGCAACTCGTCGCAACGCAGCCTCCCTCTCTGACGTCGCACTCAGATACGGGGCATGCCGATCATGTGTCCTGGTCATGTGACGGGCGCTTTCGGGGAAGCATCGAAGATCTGCGGGCGGCCTTGCGGGCGCGGCCCAACGGGGCGTTTCGCATGAAGGGCATCGTGCAGGATCAAGCCGCCCAAAGCTGGCGTGTGCAGGTCGTGGGTCAAAACGTCGACGTGATGCGATACAGCGGAGAGGCTCCGCCCGGTTTGGTGGCGATTGGCCTTAGGTCCCAGCTTCGTACGGAGACCCTTGATCAATGGTGGGCGCGGTTTGCAGATCGCGGCTAGTGCCTGATCTAGCGGGCCACAATTGCACACGGTGGCAATGGCATCGGCCAGTCCCCCGTTTTCGGTTAGCTGGACATCGCCGCGCGGTTCTTTTTCTATGTGCGATTTAGGCGACGTTAACCATGTAGCGGACACGCCACCAGCAGAGTTGCATCAAGATTGGAGCGCATCGGTCGCCAAGACCGTAGCGTCGCGCAATCGTTCGCCGGACGCGCCGAAATGGAACGTGTCGGCGTCGTCGAAGTCGACTGAAACCGCCTCATCCGGCGCGACGTTGTGTTGGCCAAACAGTCTGACGGTCATCTGCGTCCCATCCGCCAGTTCCACCAGTACGTTGGTGTCACCGCCCAGGTTTTCGACGTGGCTGACAGCTGCCTTCAGGCGGCCAGTGTCGGACAGTCGGATATGTTCGGGGCGGATACCGATGGTCGTGTCAGAGGCCCCACCAACAAGTCCTGCGGGCAGGAAATTCATCGACGGTGCGCCCAGGAAGCCTGCTACGAATTGGTTGGCAGGGTTGTTGTAGAGCTCCATCGGTGAACCCACCTGCTCCACCCGTCCATCGCGCAACACGACGATCTTGTCGGCCAGCGTCATCGCCTCGGTCTGGTCGTGCGTCACATAAACCATGGAGGCATCCAGCGTGCGGTGCAGGCGCGCGATCTCGATGCGAGTGTTCATGCGCAGGGCCGCGTCGAGGTTGGACAGCGGCTCATCAAACAGGAACAGTTTCGGTTTGCGGACGACGGCGCGCCCGATGGCGACACGCTGGCGTTGACCGCCAGATAGCTCGGACGGGCGACGATCGAGGTAATCCCCCAACGACAGCATGCGCGCGGCCTCGGCCACGCGGGCCTCAATCTCATCCTTGGGTTGCTTTTCCTGCTTCAGACCAAGGGCCATGTTCGCCTTCACGCTCAGGTGCGGATAAAGCGCGTAGCTTTGGAAGACCATGGCTATGCCGCGTTTGGCAGGCGGGACCATGTTGACGACATCTCCGCCGATGGTGATCTCGCCCGAGGTCGCATCCTCAAGGCCCGAAATCACGCGGAGGAGCGTAGATTTCCCGCAGCCCGAGGGGCCGATGAAAACGACGAATTCGCCGTCCTCAACTTCCAGGTTGATGTCATGCAGCACCTGCACCTTGCCGAAGGATTTGTTGACGTTCTTCAGGGTCAAAGCAGTCATTGGGGAATACTCCGATAGGGGCGGTTCATTTCACGGCGCCGGAGGTGATGCCGCGTATAAGCTGGCGAGAGAAGATGACGTAGAGGACCATAACCGGCAGGATCGCCATGGACAGCGCGGACAGCACCGCGTTCCAGTCGGTCACGAACTGGCCGATGAAGACCTGGGAGCCGAGGGTGAGGGTCTTGGTCTCTTCCGCCGGGGCCAGGATCAGGGGAAACCACAGGTCGTTCCAGATCGGGATCATGTTGAAGACCGCAACCGTGGCCATGGCCGGGCGGACCAGCGGCAGGACGAGACGGAAGAAGATCGTGTATTCGCTGAGGCCGTCGATGCGGCCTGCATTCTTCAGGTCATCGCTCACCTGTCGCATGAACTCTGACAGAATGAACACCGCCAGCGGCAGGCCCTGCGCGGTATAAACCAAAATCAGCGCCCAAAGCGTATTCACGAGGCCGGTGGAAACCATCATTTCAAGGATCGCCACAGTGCCGATCCGGATCGGGATCATGATGCCAAGCGCCAGGTAAAGACCCATCAGCGTGTTACCCTTGAACTTGTATTCGGCCAGCGCGAAAGCGGCCATAGCGCCGAAGAGCAGCACGAAGAACAGAGACGCGACGGTGACGATCAGCGAGTTCTGAAAATAGAGGAAGAAGTCGCCCTGATTGAAGACGGTCTCATACCCCACGGTCGAGAAGCTTTCACCGTCTGGCAGGGCGAGGGGTTCCCGAAAGATCGAGCGGCGTTCCTTGAAGCTGTTGATCAGGATCACGAACACCGGGAACAGGGCGATGACAGTATAGACGATCAGGATGCCATGGGCGGCAAACAGGTTGAACGGGTTGCGGCGTGCTTTGTTCATCGTCCCACTCCTCAGAACTGATACCGACGCATGCGCGTCTGGATGCCAAAGAGGTAGAGACACACACCTATCAGGATGATCACGAACATGGCCGAGGCGATGGCGCTTCCCATATGCGGATCGCCCAGTTGCAGCTGGAAGCCGAAGAAGGTGCGATACATGAAAGTGCCCAGAATATCGGTGGCATAGTTCGGCCCTGCCAGCGCGCCTTGGGCGGCATAGATCAGGTCAAAGGCATTGAAGTTACCCACGAATGTCAGGATCGAGATAATGCCGATTGACGGCAGGATCAGCGGAAGCTTGATTTTCCAGAATGCGCTCATGCCCGTGATGCCGTCACACTCTCCGGCCTCAAGGATCTCGTCGGGGATCGACAAAAGGGCTGCGTAAATCAGCATCATCGGGATGCCGACAAACTGCCAGACAGAAATGAGCGCGAGGGTTGTCAGCGAGGTCTCTTCCAGCCCCAGCCAGGGTTGGTAGAGGAACCCGAGGCCCACGGCATCCAGCATCTCGGGCGCGATGCCCCAAATCGGTGACAGGATCAGTTTCCATGCAAAACCGACGATCACGAAGCTGAGGATTGTGGGCACAAAAATGGCGGTGCGATAAAGCGCACTGAAGCGCAGGCGGGGGTTGCTGAGAAGGGCGGCCAGCAGGATGCCGATGGGGTTTTGCACCAGCATATGAATGAAGAAGAACCAGAAGTTGTTGCCAAGCGCATTCCAAAAGCTCTCGGACCAGCGCGGATCACCGAAAAGGGTTCGGAAATTTTCAAGCCCAACGAAGACCCGTTCCTGATCCACCTCGGTGAACAGAGACAGTCGCAAAGTGTTGAACAGGGGCACGATCATGATCGCGGTGTAGACAAGCACGGCAGGTGCGAGGAACACGATGATATGCCACTTGATACGCGATGTGCGCATGACAGCCTCCGAGGGGGTTTGATGGGGGGAAGGTGGCTCCGGGCAGGTCGGTCCCGCCCGGAGCGAGGGCCGTTTACTGCTGCGGCTCGTACCAGGAGGCGAGGCCTTCCTGCAGACGCGCGGCGGCGTCAGCAGGCGTCTCGGCACCACGGATCACCTGGGTGGAGGCGTTCCATGTCTCATTCTCAAGGTTCGGCGTGCCGCGGGACAGGATTTGGTAGGTCGACCGGATCGAGCTGTTGCAGTCCCCGCGCCAGGAGATCATTTCCTGCGCCAGCGGATCTTCCAGCGTGACCTCAGCATCGCTGAGCGGGAAGAAGCCCGGAAGCGCGTTTGCGTAGATCGAGGCAAATTCAGGCGAGCCAACCCAGTTGAGGAAGGTGCGCGCGGCCTCGGCATTGGGCGATGCGGCGTTCAGGCCGATGGCGATGTCGGTGTGATCCGAGATGTAGCACTCGTCCCCAGCATTCGGCACCGGAGGGGCGAAGGCGCCCATCGCGAAATCGGCTTGGGCGTTGAAACCGGTGATCTCCCACGAGCCTGCAGGATATATCGCGGCACGACCCAGCGTGAACAGGTTCTGGCTGTCGGGATAGGTTTGCGCCTCAAACCCGCGGCCAAGGTAGTCGCCCCAACGGGCCAGTTGCTCCAGCGGGCCAACCCACTCTGGATCGGTCAGCCGTTGCTCGCCTGCGATCAGGGCCAGACGGCCTTCCTCGCCACGCCAGTAGTTGGGGCCGATGTTGTTGTAGCCCATGGTTGCCGCTTCCCACTGGTCGGCGGTGCCCATGGCCATCGGGATGTAATTGCCATCTTCTTCAATCGCATCGAGAACGGCGAAGAATTCGTCAACGGTTGTGGGCTCTTCCAAGCCAAGCTCTGCGAAGGCCTCAGCGTTGTAGATGAAGCCATGGATGACCGAGGCCATCGGCATGCAGAACGTGGCGGAACCATCGTCCGTCTGCCACGCCGATTGTGCGACGGGGGAGAAGTTGGACATTGCGTCCAGATCGCTGAGGTCGGTCAAGTGACCCGCCTCGTAAAGCGCAAGCGACGCATCAAACGGACGGCAGGTGATCAGATCACCGGCAGAGCCTGCGTCCAGCTTGGAGTTCAGAACGGCGTTGTATTCCGCAGGCGCAGACGGCGTGAACTGCACGGTGATGCCGGGATTTTCGGCCTCAAACGCGGGGATAATCACGTCCTGCCACAAGGTCAGATCGTCGTTGCGCCAGCTCTCGATGGTCAGCGTCACATCCTGCGCCGAGGCGGCAGTGCTGACGAGCATGGTCGTGGCCAGCAGGCCGGCAGTAAGTTTCTTCATGGACATTTAGGTTCTCCCTTAGGTCTTGGTTATTTTTGCCGCCCGGATGGGCGCGGCGTGAGATCCGCCAAGGCGGAGCGGAGCACACCATCGGCCTTGGCAAGGCGCGTGGTGGCGTCGTTCAGATCGGGGGCACCGGCCGCTATCAAGACAGCCGATTTTACATCGCCCTCCGCGCGGTCCAGGCAAGCCAATGCTGAGGTTTCGTTAACTCCAGCGATGGTGGCGATTATCCCCACGGCGCGGGCGCGCAGCTTTGCATTGTCGGCGCGGACGTTGACCATCATACCGTCATGCACGTGGCCCAAGGCGATCCCCATCACGGTCGACATGGTGTTAAGCGCGACCTTCTGCGCCGTCCCCGCCCCCATGCGGGTGGAACCCGCAAGGACCTCGGGCGGCGTAGCTAGGCAGATCGGAACATCAGCCTCTGCCAACAGCGGCGTTTTGGGTGTGTTTGCGATACAGATCGTTGCAGCGCCCGATGCGCGCGCTCTTCGGACCGCGTGCACGGCGTAAGGTGTCGATCCGGATGCGCTCAGCAAAATGGCGACATCATTAGGCTGGATCGCATCCCCGATATTTCGCGCCGCACTGTCGTCATCTTCGGTATCACCGGGCATTGTGGCGTCGACAGGAATGCCGCCTGCCATGTGAATGACGATCTGATCCGGGTCGGTGCCGAACGTGCCGGCCAACTCACAAGCGTCGGCCATGGCCATCAGACCGGAAGATCCCGCTGCAAGGTAGTGAAGGCGTCCACCTGCGCGAATGGCCGATGCCATAAGCGTTCCGGCCTCCGACAGCGCCTGAGCCATTGGCGGCACGGATTGTAAGGCGTCTTGGTGTGATTGGATCAGCAGCTCAGCCGCGCGACGCAACGGCAGCACATCAAGGCCGTTGGCGGCCTCGTGCAATTGCTCTGTGCGACGGTTCAGCATTCGATTCCCCCCAAGGATTCGCTAACTAATACCTTTTTAATACCTATACGCCAAGAACTTTCTTCATTGGTTGATTTTCGGCGATATTTTGGTCTTATACTGGTAAGAATAGGCTAGCTATTGCGTGATTGGTATTGTATTGGTCCTCCATGAGCAAGCGACTCGACAGATCCGCGATTGGCGTAGACGGGGGCGGCACCAACTGCCGCTTTGCCCTGCTGCACGGCGGCAACCGGTTTGACGTGCGGCTTGATGCAGCCAATGCGTCGACCGACCTCGAAGGCACTTATGCGACGCTAAAGCTTGGCCTGACCAAGCTCGCTGAGGCTGCGAGGCTGACCAAAGCTGAGCTGGCGCAAATCCCAGCATTCATGGGCTTGGCGGGCATGATGAATGACACCACTGCCAACGACATCGCCAACAGGCTGCCGCTTGTCCATCTTCGTGTTGAAGATGATCGCCGCACCGCAATGGTCGGTGCCTTGGGCGGGTTCGATGGATGCGTCATTGGCATCGGAACGGGATCGTTCTTTGGGCGTCGACACGACGGGCGGGATCGGCTGATCGGCGGTTGGGGCCCTGTTCTGGCCGATGATGCCTCTGGCGCGATCCTTGGTCGACACCTATTGCGCAGCGCTCTGGACGTTCATGACGGATTGCACGCGCCATCGCCCGCGACCGAGGGCGTCTTTGCCCGGTTCGGCTCGGCCGCCGCTATCGTGGCATTCGCCTCCAAAGCCAAACCCGGAGAATTTGCAGAACTGGCACCGCGCGTCGTGCAGAGCGCGCAGGACGGCGACGTGATCTGTATCGACCTGATGACGCGCGGCGCTGATTACATCAAAAGCATGCTGCGCGGCCTCGGGTGGCAGCCGGGGGAGCGGATCTGCCCCATCGGTGGATTGGCCCCGCATTACGCCCCGTTTTTGCCACCTGACATTGCAGACCAGCTGACTGCACCCGAAGGCACGGCTCTTGATGGGGCGTTGGCCCTTGCCGCGCAGATGACACCGATGGGAGAGATGGCATGAGCATCACCAAGTATCTCCGCGATGCCCCTCCAATCGAATCCGGAAACGGCCCGCGGTACATGCAATTGCGTGAACGCCTTAGCGACGCCATTGGCGCGGGCATCCTTGCACCCGGCAGTGCCTTGCCGTCAGAACGCGAGATCGGAAATCTAACCGACCTGTCACGCGTGACAGTGCGCAAGGCGATCCAATCCCTCGTTGAAAGCGGCGACGTGATCCAGAAGCAGGGATCGGGTTCGTTCGTGACCGAGCGGGCCGAACGGCTGCAACAATCCCTGTCGCATCTGACATCGTTCTCCGAGGATATGGCCCTGCGCGGCATGGCCACGAACGTGCGCATGCTGGAGCAGAGCGTCTGCCTTCCATCCGCTGACGAAATCGCCGCACTGGCCCTTGATGAGGGCGCATCTGTGTCGCGCCTTGCACGCCTCAGGATGGCCGATGGCAAGCCATTGGCGATTGAGCGAGCCTCGCTTCCGACTGACATTCTGCCGAACCCTATGGAGGTAACGGCATCGCTTTATGAGGTTCTGGAACGCTCTGACCTGCGCCCGGTGCGCGCGGTGCAGAAGATCTCGGCGATCAATCTGGGCGAGGCAGACGCCGACCTGCTGGGTGTGCCGCATGCCGCGGCGGGCCTGCGGATTGAACGCCTGTCCTACCTCGCGACGGGCCGGGTCGCGGAATTCACAAAATCCATCTATCGCGGGGACGCCTACGACTTCGTGGCGGAACTGCGGCTGTAAGAAAGGCTGCCAGAACATGACGACGCAAGACACGCAGATGCGTCGGGAGGTGCTTGAAATCCCCGATGCGGTCGAAAGACTTTTGACGCATGGCACACCGCGTATCGCCAAAATTGCCAAAGCGGTGGCAGAAGCGAACCCGCTGTTCGCTGTCACGGTCGCACGCGGATCGTCCGATCACGCCTGCACGTTCCTCAAGTATGCGCTGGAGTTGGAGATGGGTTTGCCGGTCGCCTCCGTCGGTCCGTCGATAGCGTCGATCTATGGCGCGCAGCTGAACTTGGCCCGCTCGCTCACCCTGTCCGTCTCGCAATCGGGCAAAAGCCCCGACATCGTCGCGATGAGCAAGGCCGCCACACAGGGTGACAGCTTTACCGTCGCGATCACCAACGATGCGGCATCCCCACTGGCCGACGCCAGCCAATATGCCATCGACATTTGCGCCGGTCCCGAACGCAGTGTTGCGGCGACCAAGACCTTTGTTACGTCCGCGCTGGCTGGTCTGATCCTTTTGGCGGAATGGAACGACGACGATGACTTGCGCCGCGCGCTGTTCGGGCTGCCCAAACGGTTGGCGGATGCGGCAGCGCTTGATTGGCCCGAGTTGCGTGCCGCGATCCAGACAACACAATCGCTATTCACTCTGGGGCGGGGACCGGCCTGGGCAATCTCCAATGAGGCGGCGTTGAAATTCAAGGAAACCTGCCAGATCCACGCTGAAAGCTACTCCTCGGCCGAGGTCCTGCATGGACCGGTGTCCATCGTCGGTGGCGGTTTTCCGGTGCTGGCGTTTGCCAGTGGCGATGCGGCTGAAACCTCTGTCGCGGACGTCGCGGATACGCTCGCCGAGAAAGGTGCCAATGTGTTTGTCACGTCAGATCTGGCGCAAAACGCGCGCGCGCTTCCACATGTACGGACAGGCCACCGGCTGACCGACCCGCTTAGTCTCATCGTGTCTTTCTACAGCATGATCGAAAAGGTCGCTGGTGAACGTGGCGTGAACCCCGACGCACCCCGGCACCTCAACAAGGTCACGGAAACCGTATGACTGGGCCACTGACGGCTCTGACTGGCGCCGACATCTTTGATGGAACGACCCGCCATGTGGGCCGCGCGCTGCTGTTGGATGGCGCGACGGTGTCCAGCGTTCTGCCCGTGGCTGAGGTGCCCACTGGCTCCAAGATTGTGGCGATAGAGGGCGGGCTGCTGTGCCCCGGGTTTGTTGACCTGCAGGTGAACGGCGGCGGCGGGATCATGTTCAACGACGATCAGAGCGTCCGGGCGTTGCGCGTGATGGCGGACGCCCATGCCAACTTGGGCGCCACGTCGATCTTGCCGACGCTGATCACAGACACACCCGACAAAACGCGCCGCGCCATTGAGGCGGTCGTGGCCGCGATCGCGGCCGGCGTGCCGGGCATCGTCGGCCTGCACTTAGAGGGCCCCCACCTGTCGCGCGGTCGTAAGGGTGCCCATGATGCTGACCTGATCCGCGCCATGGGCGAGGCCGACCTTTCCCTTTTGATTGATGCAGCGCGGCGGATTCCCGTCCTGAAGATCACGGTTGCCCCTGAGACAGTGACACCTGCACAAATTGAACGCCTGTGCGCCGAGGGTGTTCTCGTCTCACTTGGCCACAGCGATGCAGATTTTGACGCGTGCCAGAGCGCTGCGGAGGCGGGCGCGCGATGCGTCACGCATCTGTTCAACGCGATGAGCCAGCTTGGCAATCGCGAACCGGGCCTTGTGGGCGCGGCACTTTCGATTGGCTCGTTGTCCGCCGGACTGATTGCGGACGGCGTGCACGTTCACCCGGAGGCGATAAGAACCGCCATCGCCGCCAAACGCGGTCCCGGACAGATATTTTTGGTGAGTGACTCCATGGCGGTCGCCGGATCGAACCAATCGGAGTTCTCAATCGGTGGACGGCGTGTGATACGCCAGGACGGGCGACTGACCCTCGAAAACGGAACACTGGCTGGCGCGGACCTCGATCTTCTGACAGCCGTAAACAATATCGTGCGCTGGGGCGTGGCAACCGAGGATCACGCGCTGAGCATTGCCACCTCAGTTCCGGCAGCGTTGCACGAGGGCTTTGGGCAAATCGGTCGCCTCAAACCCGGCGCACCAGCCGATGTGCTGCACGTGTCGGAAGATCGACAGTCGTTGCTATCGGTCTATCGAACGGGCAACCGCGTGGACGCCCTCACAACCAAAAACTCCGCCGACATCTTGGTGCAATAGCCCGCTCCTTGCCGGCAGCGAGCAAGGAAACTGCCTGGCGTTTCGGCCTTTAGTTTAGGTCAGGGCGATGTCAGCTTTCAGGGCGATTTCGAACAAACACTGGATTTGTCAAAAGCAGGCGAGTGTCCACTGTGGACGAATTGGCACTTCGCCATTTGCAGCATGCGTTCGTTCAACGAGCACAAGGTCACCCATTGCCCGATGCCCAAGGCGGCAGCTCTTCGCCAAACAAGCTCATCAATGGCCGCAAGCGATTTTGTGGCAAAGTACTTCTGAGACTCACTCAGCCATGCGATCATAGACATGGAATGCGGATCACTGTTTCGCTGAGGACAATCCATGGGGAAATCACTTCGCAGTTGGCTTTGCGCACGGCCTCTCACCACGGCAATGCTAGTGGTGTTCGGATACTTCCTGTCCTTCGTTGTTCCGGCGCTTTTGTCCGAGGCATCGCTTGGCCACGATGCAGACCGCCATGCAAATTCCGTGGATTTGTCGCAAACCCCGCTCGAGCTTGTGCTTGCTGGAACCTTGATCGCTATCATCGTTTGGCTCGGCTGGACTAAGCAGACGCGTTTGACCACACGACCGGCTTGGAGCGGGCTTTGGTATATGATCCCGCCCATCGTTTTCATGGGTGGCTTGCTGCTAATCGGGATCGTTGGCGCAGACGCGCAATCGGTCTCCGTGTCCTTCCCGGCATCCTATCTCGCAGCTCTTCTTGCACTGACATTTCTTGTCGGGACATTTGAAGAGGGTCTTTTCCGTGGTTTGGTCCTTTACGGCTTCGAAGCGAGGTGGGGTCCGCTGATCGCTATCGCCGCATCTTCCGTTCTTTTCGGGGCGATGCACTATGTCAATTGGATCGGCGGGCAGGACTTTTCGGAGACCACAAACCAAGCGATCGCGGCGGGTCTGTCCGGTATCCTCTACGGCGCACTCGCCCTGCGAACGGGCTCGATCTGGCCCGGCGCCATTCTGCATTGCCTTTGGGATGCGATGGTCACGCTCAACGGTCGGATTTCCGCCCTTCGCCCGCCCGTTGCGGTCGACGAAGCGGTCAGTCTTGATGGCGATCCCGTCGCCGAGGGCATCGCCTTTGTCGTGCAGTATTTTGAGCCGCTCTACGGGCTGATCGTGTTGTTGGGGTACTATTGGTGGAAGCGGTCCACCGCACGGCATGCGGGTTAGACAAGCCGATGTCAGGCGCGTGCCTCACTTAGCGTATCGTTGGGTAAAACTCTGTGAGGCACTAACTGGATGCCCAAGGCACAAAGGCCGGAGAGACCAATGCCGAGATTTCTGACCCTGTTCGCCATGCCGTATGTGGTCTCGGCCACACCTGCTGCTGCCGATGCCGCCTTGGAATGCGGTGTGCAAGTATCCAGTCAGGTAAAGATCGCGTCTTGCGTCGCGGCGCAAGTCGACATCGCCAATCAAGCACTGGATGAAACAGTAGGCTTTGCCCAAGAAGCCGCGGCTGAATTGGACGGCGTGACCGAGCGTGACGATGCTGTGCCTGCTTTGGCCGTGGCGCAAACAGCGTGGGAGACCTATCGAGACGCGCAATGCAGCTACAGCAGCTCGCTATTTGGCGGCGGTTCCGGCGCAGGGATTGCCGAAGGCGCGTGCCATGTCGCTCTGACACGGGCGCGGATCGCCGAGCTTTTGGCGTTGCTGCCATGAGGGCACGGCCCGTATATTTCCCCGCACTGCACCACAACGCTCAAGCAGTGTAGATTTAGATCGAGGGCTTTTCCTCAGAACAGGGTCCAATCCGTCTTCTCTTCAGGGCTTCTGGTTTTTCCGAGCAGACTATCGAATGCGCGAAATGCTGGTCACTATCCGCAAGTCATACGTTGCCGAAGCGGTCCATCGGTCCTGGATGAGTGCTTCGATGGCGTCCAAATTGCGTCGCGCCACTTCCGCGCTTTCATCGCCCCGATAGTAATCAAGTTCCAACACCGACGGCCGTTCACCTAGCACCTGCATCAACCGACCGACGCCTTGTACCAAGGCCTCAGACGGCCTGCCATCGACCTCGAAAGCGGCAGCGGTCAGATCGATCTCGATCAACTGGCCAAATGTCGCGCCGAAGTTGAAAACGGTCATTGTGCCAGGTGTCACGCGGAGAATGCGTGGGTTTTCAGTCGTGACGAAGAAACCCGTGGGCAAGGTCCGATCATCAAGCTCCAGCTGGAAGTTCGATCCAATGTCGGCACGTGGCAACGCAGCACACGGCACGGAAAAACGTCCGTGCTCATCTGTTGTAATCAGGGTGCCGTCAACCGTGACCAAACGAACGCGCGGCAGCCCCTCTTCCGTGCCTTCATCGAAGACACCGTCGAAGTCACGGTCATCGAAAACGCGGCCAATGATGTCAGCGCAGTCGAACAACGCTTCCGCGCGTCGCGTGACGGTGGCCGACGCGATATTGGACAAGATCGATCCGTCCGCCGCCACGATAAAGGCACGATTAGTCAACTCGCCACTTTCCCCGCCGGTAATGCGGGCCTGCAAAGCAATCGTGATGGTCTCGCTCGGGCCGATGGTCACGCCTTGCCATTGCAATTGCCGTCCGACCACTATCGGCGCAGGCGTTGTCCCTCCGTTGTAGGTGGCGGTTCCCGGCGTGTATTCGAGGCCTGGCGGCAATTCGTCTATCAACGTCAGCGCGCCTTCCGCAGTCGTCAGGCGGTTCTCGAACGTCATGGTGTAGGTGATCGTATCGCCAAGGATGGCCGATTGCGGCGAGGCCGTCTTGGTCGCGAAGAGGTCAGGCTCAGCCGTGATACCAGCGACCAACGCCGTCGCCGTGACGGGCACCGTGATCCGGTCAGATGTAACGGCGACCGTGTTGGGCGAAGCCGGGTTTCCGCCTGCGATGTCGTAGCGCACCGTCAGCGTGATCGTTCCGCCCTGCCCCGGATCCAGATCTACGGCCCCATCAAGGACCAACGTGTTCGTCACTCCATCATAACCCGTGTTACCTGCCGCCCCGTTCAAACCGGTCGGTGCGGGTGTGTCCACGTCGATCAAAGTGGCCGGCGCAACGAAGCCCGTCAGATCGTCGATCACTTCAACGCCCGTTTGCGTCACGTTGCCGGTATTCTCGATCTCGATCTGGAACTCGACTTGCGTCAGCGTTCCGTTGATCCGCGTTGGCACGCCTGCCGCCTTTCCGACCGTGATCGCGTCAATTTGCGTGATTGGCGCGGGCGTCGGCGTGCTGCCGGTACCCGTGCCGGTGTCCGAAATATCGACGACCGGTGATCCGGTTGGCGAGGTCGCCTGGAACGTGGCGGAGTTCAGCACACCGCCCGCGTTGATGTCGTTTTGCTGGATCGTGTAGATCACGCGGAACACGGACGATCCGTTCACCGGCAAGAGGCCGGTGGTGTCACCGCCCGTCTGATTGATGCTGTCAGGCGTTAGGCCAGAACCATCGAAGTTGGTCAGATCCTCAGCCGTCAACGCCAGGCCAGTCAGCGTTACATTGCCCGCATTGCGCACCTCGATGTCGTAGATCACGGTCTCGCCCACCGCATCCCCGGCGGAGACCAAGGTCTTGATGACTTCAATGGCGGGGTTTCGGACGATCTCCATCTCCGTCGGATCATCAGTGACATTGCCGTCAGCAGGATCTCCATCGCGCGAGACGTCCGAGATGGAAGGCGCGCCAAGCGGCGGATCGGCCGTGACGGTTGCCGTGTTAGACAATCCGCCCGCGTCCACATCGTCCTGGGTCAGGACATAACGCAGCTCCCAAACCCAGGCTTCACCGGGCAGGATCCCGGCGGCGTTGCCAGAGGTCAAAACCGGCGCCGGAATGGTCCCACCAACTGGCGTCCCATCGATCTGGGTCAGCGTATCTGCAATGTCCGGTGCGGTGAGCGTGACGTTACCGGTGTTGCGTGCAGTGATCGTGAAGACGACTTCATCGGTGGCCACCAGCCCCGGCGTGGTCACGATCTTCTCGACTTCCAGCGATGGCGTGCTGGTGATCTCGATACGGGTCAGATCGTCAGTGGTGTTGCCATCCCCATCATCGCCATCATCCGACACGTCCGACGCGGAATTGCCGAGTTGATCGAGCGCCGTGGCCGTCGCGGTATTCTGGAAGCCACCGGCATCCACGTCTGGCTGCGTGATCGTGTAGGTCGCGGTGTAGGTCCAGGTCTCACCAACATCGAGCAGGTTGTTCGCAACGCCGCTCTCCGCCGGGGCAGATAGCGCCCCGATTGGGCCAGTGGGCGTGTTGACTGCGTCCAGGCGGGTCATCGTATCGATGATCGTCGGCGGCAGAAGCGTGACCGTCCCAGTGTTCACCACGGTGAAGGTGTAGGTGACGGTGCCCCCATCATCCAGGAAATCGACGCTGCTGGTCTTGGTCAGCTCCAGCGCTGGCGCGGGTGTGGGACCCGGCGTGGTGATCGTGGTGGTGACAGGGGTCAGCATGCCACGTTCCGGTGTCGCGGCAACAGTGGCCGAGTTTGTGATCTGGGCCGCGTCCACATCACCTTGGGTGACCGTATAGGCCAAGGTGCAGCTAGAATTGCTGTCGCCCGGCGCAAGGTCGGGAACGGCGCAACTGTAGGTCGGGTCGAGCGGATCTGTGACCACGATATTACGCAGGGTCACATTGCCCATATTCTCAACCGTAAAGGTGTAGATCACGTCGCTGCCAACAGGTCCGAACGGGTCCGGTGAGGCGGATTTTCCCAGCGTCATCATCGGCATTGCCGCAGGCATTGGCGTGGTTTCACCATCCGTGTCGGAAACGCTGGTCCCGGCCGGTGTGGTACCCGATACGGACGCCGTATTGACCACCGAACCTGCATCCACATCATCCTGATCGACGATGTAATCCTCGGTACAGATCAGATTGTCGCCCGGATCAAGCGTGGCCACGGTGCACGACAGGCCGGGCAATAGCGGGTCCGTGACGGTGATATTCGTCAAGGTCTGATTGCCGGTGTTCTGAACTTCAAACTCGTAGGTGATCGTCTGGCCAACGGCCGTGATCGCCGGGCTGATAACCCGCTTGTCCAACGTGATCGATGGGTTGGCATCGCCCGGGGTCGTGACGCTATCGGTCGGCGAATTGTAGGTCGTCGGGATCGAGCCGAAAGACGTTGACGCAAACGCCGTATTCACCACCTCTCCGGCATCAAGATCGACCTGCGTTATCGGGTAGGCACCCGTACAGGTGGCCGTCTCACCGCTGCGGAAATCCTCGTCCGTGCCGGGGATGCGCGTCCAACAGGTGACGGAGCCTCCGGGGATGAGAGGATCGACAACCTCAATATCCCCCACAAAAGCGCGTGTTCCGGTGTTTGTCACCGTGAAGCTGTAGTTCAGGATATCGCCCACGGCGAGGAATTCGCCGCCTGGCCGCACGGTGCCGCCGGCGTCCGTGACCGAGGCAAGGCTTTTGACAACCTCAAGCGCAGGCACCGCACCGGTAGGTGTCGTTTCACTGTCTGGCGGCGAGACGGTCGTGCCAGACGTTGCCGTGGCGTTGTTGACTACCGATCCCACGTCCACATCATCGTCGGTCACCGTGTAGTCGGCGGTGCAGACGTAGACCTCAGTCGGGCCAAGACCGGCTGCGGGGAACGTCGGACAATCTATATCCGCCGCTGCAATGCGGTCATCGGTGATTGTGACCGGATCGGTCAAAGTCACATTGCCAGTATTGGTGATCGTGTATGTGTAGTTCACAACCGCACCGACAACGAAGTCTGCCGGGTTTAGCGGAGCCGCTTCTTTGAGCAGCGCGAGGGCCGGATCCTGCGCGGCAGGAACGGTCACATCATCGGCGGGGCTGACAATTGGCGTCCCGTTGAACGCGGATGAGGCCGTTGCACTGTTGGTGACAAACCCATCATCCAGATTAGGCTGCGTGACCGTGTAGCTCCCTGTGCAAGTGACCACACCATTCGGTGCCACGTCGCCCGGCGGACAAACAACCGACCCGCTTGCCCCGATGATCAGCGGATCGTCGATCACGATAGGCTCGGTCAGCGTCACGTTGCTGGTGTTGGTGACCACGAAATTGAAGACGAGCACGTCCGTGGTGTCATCGAAGGTCGGACCGCCGCTGGCCAATTGCTTGTCGAGCGTCAGGCCAAGGACCGGAAGGATCTCTTGCACAGTCGGGTTGCTGTCGCCAATGCCATCATCATCCGAGATATCCGTGACTGGCGGGCCACTTGGCGGCGTGCCCGTCGCTGTTGCGGTGTTCTGAATGCCGCCCGCGTCGATGTCTTCCTGCGTCAGCGTATAGGTGAGCGTGTAGAACGCCCGCTCGCCTGGTGTCAGTGTCCCGGAGGGGGAACCCGCGCTGGCGCTGGCAAATGTCGGCCCGCTGATCGCACCGGTGACGGCAGCGCCATCCAGCCGCGTGACCGTGTCCGACGCAATGCCGACATTCGTCAGCGTCACATTGCCGGTATTCTCCACCGCGATCTGGAACACGACCTGTCCGCCAACGGTCGTCGCTGGCGTGGTGATTGTCTTGATCGCCTGGATCGCTGGCGCTGCGGGGATTTGCACCAGTGTCGGCGCATCGCCCGTGGGCGAGCTGCCGTCCGAGAGATCGTCGACAGGGGTGCCCGAGGGGTCCGTCGCCTCTGCCAGAACGGAGTTTGAGATCCCGCCCGCGTCCACGTCGGCCTGCGTCAGCGTGTAGGTCAGCGCGTATTCCCACGTCTCGCCCACGTCCAATTCGCCAATGGTTCCCACATCCTGCACCGGACCAACCGGCGGCGGCATCGAGATGACGGAGCCGTCGAGCCGCCCAAGCGTGTCCGTCAGAACCACGTTGTCGAGCGTCACGTTGCCGGTGTTTTGCACTCGGATGCGGAAGGTCACGTCCGTACCGGCCACCAGCGATGCAGGCAGGTTCGGGACATCCTTGATCACGGTTAATTCCGGCACCGCTGGAGAAAGGCTGACCGATGCCGGATCGCTGTCGTTTGGCGGCGTCACGCCACTGGGCGGGGTCGCGTTTACGGTTGCGGTATTGGTGAGCGCGGCGCCGGCGTCCACGTCATCTTGCGTCACCACGTATTGCGCTGTCAGCGTGGCACTCGCCAGCGGCTCGAGCGAAAGGAGAACGCCCCCATCGCTGATCGCTAGCGGAGCGGTGCCGGAGGCCGAAACATGTTGGTCATCCAGCACGATGTTGGTCAGCGTCACGTTGCCCCGGTTGGTGACCACATAAGTATAGGTGATCGTGTCGCCTACCGCCGCGCCAGAGGTGACAGATGGCGTTTTAACCACTTCGATCACTGCGTTGCGGACGGCTGGAACCGTAGCAGTTGCGCTTGCGGAAAGCGGCGTTCCAGGGTTGGTGGGATCGTCGATCTCGACGCCTGCTATGTTTGTCACGGCACCCGTGTTCACGTCCAGCTGGGTCGTCTCGTAGGTGCCGGTGCAATTCAGCGTCCCCAAAGGCAGCAGCCCACCTGCTGGCACAGGATCACAGCTGAGGTCGGCGGCAGGGATGCGGTTGTCTGTCAGCACTGGGGCGGCGGTCAGCGTGACGTTGCCGGTATTCTCGATGACGTAGGTATAGGTGATCGTCTGATTTGCCCCGGTGAAATTCGTAACGTCCGGCGTTTTGGTCAACGTGATCGAGGGCGTTTGAACCGCCGGCACCGTCACCGACCCGGTCGAGGTCAGCGGCGTGGACGGATCCAGTGGATTGGGAAGCCAGGCCGTGGCGGTATTGACCACTTGGCCCGCATCCACATCGCCCTGATCCGTATCATACGTGCCGGAGCAGGTTACTATTCCACCCGGCAGCAACCCGCCAGCAGGCGGGGGATTACAGGTGATACCGGTCGCACCCGGATCGTTGATCGATGGTGTGCCGGTCAACGTGATGTTGCCCGTATTCTCAATCTCAAACGTGTAGGTGATCGTCTGCAGAGCGGCATTGAAGTTCGCCACGTCCGCCGTCTTGGTCAACGTGATACCCGGTGTCCGCGTCGGACCAGGGGTCGTCAGATTGCCAGTCCGGGTGATCGGACCCGCGCCCGAGGACGCAATCGGAGTGGCCAAGCCCGTGGCGATATTGTCGATCTGCCCGTCGTCAACATCCCCTTGTTGAACGGAGTAGACGAACCGGCAGCTATCATCGCTGTCGCCGGGTGCAAGCGGGCCAACCGTGCAGGTGCCCGCCACGATGCTGTCAGTCACATCGATAGTGCTTAGCGTCACGTTGCCAGTGTTGCGCACTTCCACCGTGAAGCTCACCGTGTCGCCTTCAACGTTGTAAGCGGGCGTCGGCGTGCCAGCCGTCAGGGTCTTGATAATCTCAATATTCGGTACCGGCGTGACCAACGGATGCATATCCATCCCCGTGCCCGTCACCGGGCTGCCATTTGGCGAAAGACCCGAGGCCGTGGCCGTGTTCGACAGCGTTTGTGTATCCACGTTCTGCTGCGTGACGGTGTAATCGCCGGTGCAGGACAAAACCTCCCCCGGATCCAACGTCACGTTTGCCGGGGCGGCAACACCGCCCACGGTGCAGGTCAGACTAGGGATCAGCGGGTCGCTTAGGCTGACATTGCTCAGCGTCTGGTTGCCCGAGTTGGTCGCGGTAAGCGTATAGGTCAGAATATCACCTGCATCCGCTGGATCAGGCCCCGCGGTGACGTCCTTAGCCACGGTCAGGGCCGGGTTGGCAGCGGCTGGAACCGTTTCGGTCGCGGTGGGAGAGTTGTAGATGCTCGGCCCCTGCCCCGGCGCATTGTATTCGACGGACGCGAAGGCGGTGTTGATCACCTCCCCGTCGTCCAGATCGCCTTGATCGATCGTGTATTGACCAGTGCAAGTAGCCGTCTCACCGGGCTGGAAATCTGGGTCTGTGACGGTTGGCGTGTAACAGGTGATCGGATTCGGCGTCAGCATCGGGTCGGTGACCGTGATGGGACGCACGAAGGCCACGCTTCCTGTATTCTCAATCTCGAACTCAAACGTGAGGACGTCGTCCACCTCGTTGAACTGCAGACCACTTGGTGTGCCACCCGTCGGATCCGTGACCAAGATGATGTCCTTCGTCACATCCAGCGCGGGCAACGCACCCGATGGCACCGTAACGCTGGCAGGCGGGGATGTGGTCGTGCCGGACGTTGCAGTCGCGTTGTTCAGGACCGTACCGATGAACACGTCGTTGGCTGTGATCGTGTAGGTCGCGGTACAGGTATATGTGCCCCCGGGCGCGATGCCCGCGGCTGGGAAGGTCGGACAAGTGATGCCACCGCTCAGAAACCGATCATCGCTGATGGTGATCGGGTCGGTCAGCGTCACATTGCCTGTGTTCGTGGCCACGTAAGTGTAATCGATCGTGCCTCCTACAGTCAGAACCATGACGGCAGGCGCATCTTCCGTCTTCGCCAGGCTCAGGGCCGGTGTCTGGTGCGCGAAGGCGGTCTCGCTTGCGGGCGTCGGTGTTGTGACCGGGTTGCCGTTGAAACTCGTCGCGGCTGTGGCGGTGTTTACAAAACTGCCGGCATTGAGATCCGGCTGCGTAACTGGATAGCTGGCCGTACAGGTCACGCTGGCACCCGGTGCCAGGTTCGGCGCCGCCGGGCCGCAGTTCACGGTCGCGCCGATATCCGTGTCGGTGACGACAATCTGATCGGTGAGTGTCACGTTGCCCGCATTGGTCACGGTGAACGTGTAATTCAGCAGATCATCGACCTCGTCATAGGTCAGTGCCGTCTGCGCGGTGCCATCCTCGTCGGTGATCGACGTCAGCTCTTTTGCGATGGTGATTGCAGGATTACGATCCGCCGTCGCCGTGGCAGAGACCTGTGGCGACGTTTCTGTCACGGTCGACCCGTTGGCGAGGGTTTGCGTCACACTCGCAGAGGCAAGGTTCACGACGCTGCCCGCGTTCAGATCAAGCTGGTCAACGGAATAGCTTGCAGTGCAGGTGATTGACGCATTCGGTGCCAGACCACCGGCAGGCAAGACCGGACAGGACACGGTCGTGCGGTTGTCGGCGACCGTGATTGGGCTGGTGATCGTGATATTGCCATCGTTTGTAACGACATAGTCGTACGTGATCTCGTCCCCAACGGCTGCGAAATTGTCTCCGCCCGTGACCGTCTTCACCATCACCAATTGCACGTCCTGTGCGGGACCAGTCAGAACCAGCGTGTCGTCGTCGCTGACATCTGTGCCCAGCGTTGTCTCTCCTACAACGGAGACTGTATTCGTATAGGTCGCGGCATCGATCAGCGCCTGGGTGATTGTCAGGTCCGCGCTCAACGGATCACCGTTGGCGCAAGTCGTGGTGTTGCCGCCCGGCGCGAGGTCAGCCAGCGCACAGGTGAAGCCAAGGGACGGATCGCTCACCACAAGGTTGGTCAGTGTCACATCGCCGTCGTTGAAGACCTGGAACGTGAAAGTCTCGACATCGTTTACGGCCCCAAATGCGAGATCGTTGCCCTCATCAGTTTTCACGATCCGCACGGCTGCGACCTCGGGCGGACCGGTCAAGGTGACAGTACTCATCTGCTCGGGCAGCGCCGCACCCCCGGCTCCATTGGCGTTGGTGGCGGCGGTGTTGACGATTTCGCCCCGGTCGATATCGGCCTGAGTCACGTTATAGGTAAAGGTGCAGGTTGTGTTGTCAGTGATACCCGGCGCAAGCGTGGCGATTGTGCAGCTGTAATCGGGGTCAAAGAACGGGTCAGTCACGACCACATCGGTCAGCGTCACATTGCCCGTATTCTCGACCGTGAACGTGAACACCACCGGATCATTCAAGCCTGCAAAGCTGGTCACATCTGCGGTCTTTGCGAAGGTGAAACTGTCGTCCTGATCCACCGGGATCGAGGCCGTGTCGCTTTCCACATCCGTGCCCGTCTCAGCCGTCGTGACGGCGACCGTGTTTACCAACGGGCCGCCTCCATCAATATCGTCCTGCGCGAGCGTGTAGGAAATCGTGTAAGTCCAGGTCTCGCCTACATCGATGCGTCCCGTCTGGTCGCGCCCATCGGTGCCACCGCCTTCAACCGGGCCGGTCAGCGTGCCCGCATTCCCATTGGGCAGAGTGTCGGCAATGTTAATCCCGGTCAGCGGGATATCCCCGGTGTTCTCGACCTCGATCTGGTAGTTGACGACCTGCCCCTCCGCCGTCGCGACGGCCACGCCCGAAATGCGGCGTTTGTCGACCTCGAACCCAATATCGCCCGTGACGTCTATGGTCACCGTCGCCGTCGCCGTAATACCCGCCGGATCCGTTACCGTGTAGGTAAACGTGTCCGTCCCAAGGAAATAGACATCCGGCGTGTACGAGAAAGTGCCATCAGAATTCAGCATCAACGTGCCATCCGTCGGGCCCGTGTCCGGCCCGGTGACAACCAGCGTTCCGCCATCAGGATCAATGTCTAAACCGTTTCCATTGTCCTCTGTGACATCGCCCGTGATGGCGACGTTAACGGGGGTGGAAAAGTCATCATCCTGCGCGACGGGGGCAAGATTTGGGAAGTTCGCAAGCGAGCAGGAAAATCCGTCATTACTGCTCGAAGGCACACCTACGCCCACCTGCACAGCACGCGGTGCATTGGTGTTGTAATCGAAGATTTCGAACAGAAGTCCGGTGTTGTTGTTGAAGGTGAACAGCCGCCCCGCCGCGTCCGTCCACGTCGCCCCATAGCCACCGCCCGGCATCCCGCCCGACACATTGGTGCGCGTCTTCTGCAGGCTGGTCAGGTTGTAGGTGTACATCTGTCCGCTACTGAAGCCGATCAACCGGTCACCACCGCCGGGAATGAAGGCGACGTCCGCCGGCCCACCGCCCACACCATTGAAATTGAGCGTGGTGATATTGCCAGTCGCAAGATCCACCCGATCATAACGGTTGTTGTTGCGGCGAAGATAAAAGTTGTTGGATCGGTCGAGATCACCCGAGTACGTGCCAAAGCCTACGTCGTAGACGACTTCGCTATCACCGTCCGAGCCAATCCGGATGATATTGCGCCCCTGCGAAGCATAGGCGTATCCATCGATTACGTTGAACCCTGTGGCGTTGTAGCTGCCCTGGTTGCTGCCGATGTTGGTGTAGGTCGAAGTGATCGGGTCAAAAATACGCAATTGACCCGATTGCACCTGATAGATGTCTCCGGTGCATCCGAACGTTGGCAAGGTCGAATTATTGGGGTCGGGAACGGTTTGCGCCTGAACCAAGCTGCCGAAGGCGACGCCAACCAGCGTCGCCAGACCGAAAATGGATGCCCTGAACCCTGCGGTCATGGTCATATCCTTCTTGCTCCCACTGCGCTTGGGCTTTGATGTCCGCCCGCTGCGCATCTTGTGTCGCCTCGTCCCGGACAGGGACGCACGATTGGCAAATCGTTAGAAACTTGCCGTCAGATTTATGAACAGCCCCTGATCGTCTCGCGTCAGATCCGTCAGATCGTCCGAGAACGTGCCGAAATTATAGCCCACGCCCAGGCTGATACCGTTGCCCATCTGGCGTGAAACAGCGCCAAGCACGCCCATGTCCGTGCCCCCCGCCTGAACTGTATGCAGCGCCCGCCATTCCAGCAGCGCGTCCCAATTGTGCAGCATGTGATAGCGCGCGTTGACCACCGACAGGATTGCATCGTTCTGGGTGTACGGGTCAGTCGCTGTCGCGGCAGCCTCGGTCAGGCGGAAGCCAACCCGTGCGCCGATACGCCATTGCTCATCCCACAGATAACTCGCGTCTGCGCTGAACACATGGCTGCGTTGGCGCGGGCCCAATTCATCTGTATCGTCAAGGCGTTGGCCGACGTCATCAAACAGATAGCGATACCGCACCAGCATGTTCAGCCGATCGGTATTTGTGGGGCGGAACGCATAGCCCACGCTCGCATCCACGAAGGTGCCGTCGAGAATGGAACTTTCGTCGGTATCGGTATCGATCCCCTCGAATGTGAAAACCACCCGCTCATGCTCGCTGATCAGATACCGCCCATCCAGCGTCAGCGCGACGGTGTCACTGTCGAGCGCCAGGCCCGACCGTTCGCCCGTTTCCGTCCGGTATTCCAGCCGTGCCGCTGCGGTTAGCATCTCGTCCTCATAGCGAACACCAAGGCTGATCGCCGTGCGGTCGAAATCATTGGCGAACCGGTCATCGACAGATCCGAACTCGACCGCCGCCGTGTAGCTCAGGAACTCGGTCCTCTGGTAGGTCAGGCCATAGGCCGTCGTCAGAGAGTTGTAGCGTCCAAACATGTCATAGGTGTTCTCGCCGAAGTAGGTCAGCTGGTCGTTCACTTGCCGCCGCATCCCCGCGATGAACCGGCCATTGTCGCGGCCATCAAGCGTCACACCTGAAATCGTGCGGCCCGGATCCAACTCATACCCAAAGTACGATGTAGATCCCGCCCCATCATCATAGCTAAACCGCAAAAGCCCGCCCGGCCCCATCGCGCCGCCGGAAATCTCGCCCTCGACTTCCCAGCCATTGTCGAACGCGTATGACGCACCGATGCCGACGCGGTCATTGTCCTCAAGACCCTGATTGTCGACGGTCGCCTGACCGAACACCCAGACGTCGCCGTCTTCCGCATAGGAATATGTCAGCCGCGCGCCGATGTCGGTGCGCCGCCCCTGCTCACCCACCGATGCGGCCCGGTCCCGATCCAGATGCTCAAGTCCGAAGCCCAGCGTATAGCGCTCGTTCAGGGCAAACTCGATCTCACCCTCCGCGCGGCGGTCATGCTCGCCGACGCCATTGGAGTAGTCGTCATAACTCAGGGAATATCGCAGGCCCTCGCGCGGCTCCGCATCGAGGAACACTCCCCAAAGCGTCTCATCCCCGGTGGCCGCCGTGATCGAATAGTCGAGGCTGGAAAACCCTTCGCCCCGCTCCTCGAAATAGCCGCCCAACGCGCCCTCGCCCGGCAAGCCGATATCTGCGAAGTCCAGCCGCACATCGGCCCGCACCGCCTGCCCCGATCCGCCGTTGGGCCCGACCGTATCAAACACCAGTCCACCATCAGCAGAGAAGGTGGAGCCAAATCCCGGCCCGTCGCTTTCCGCATATTCCAGCCGCACATGGCTGTTCTCGCCGATGCGCCATTCCACATCCGCACCGATCACCGTCTGATCCGCCGTGCCGGTCTGCTCAACCATGCCGGAGACCCCGACGCGCACATCATCCGTGATCCAGCCCTCGACCCGCCCGCCAACGGAATAGCCATCCACGTCCACTAGCGTCGGTGTGTATTCGTACTGCGCGACCAGTCGCAGCTCCGAGGTATCACCGAGCGAAGTGACGATCCCCGCATCGCCCACCCGGCTTGCCAATGGCTCCGATAGCGTAACGATGCCTTGTAGGTAGTTGATGGAGTAATCCACACCTGGCGCCAGCCGCACGATATCGATCACCCGACTGGTGACCGGGTCTCGGACCTCGACGCTCAGAACTTCTGTCGCAACACCAATGTCTTGCCGTTGCAGCAGGTAGACTGAGCCACCGGTGCCAAGGAACACGTCCCTCTGCGCCAGCATGTCCGGGCTTGCCGCATAGGCCGTCGCCGCCACCCGCGCCTCGCCGCGCGCCGTTGTGTCTGCCGTCGCCCAATACCCCTGCGCCCCGTAAAGCGACCGGTCATTGCGCACCAGCGTGCCGTCTCCCAGATCGGCCTCGAAATCCCCCCACAGGAAGTGGTTTCCGTCCCGCTCGATCCGCAGGTAGAGCCGCCCTGAGGTTGGCGTATTGTCCACAATCGTCGAGTCGTCGCCATAGGTCGGGTAAAGATCATCCGGATCAATCCGCTGCACCGTGGATCGCGGGTCACGCTCCTCAAGGCGGCGGAAAATATCCTCAATCTCGCCTTCGCCGGTATCGGCCTGCGCGGTGATCTCGTAGCCGTTCGCCGTCCGCCCATCGATGTAAAAGGCAAGCCGCGCGCTGTTCCAGGTTTCGCTCCCCTCACCTTCGACCTCGCGCCAGCCAAGATAGACGTCCGCCAGCCCCGTCGTGAACCATTCCGCGCGCGGGATTTCGATGTCGCGCACCAAGTCGACGGATTGGCCGGGCCCGACCACGTTAACATCCACACCGTATTCACCGGGCGGCAGGATGCGTTGCAGCACAAAGCCACCGGACGGATCGGGCCGTACAACCTCGCCCAACGCGGACACGCGCGCGCCAGGAACGATGGACGACCCCCGAACCGTCACAGCACCCCCGTGCACCGGAATGCGCGACCGTGCCGTCAGGTCCGAGCCGTCTTCCACGTCATCGGCCAAGAGCCTGCGATCAGCCTCACTCAACGGAACTGGATAAGTCTCGTCATACCGCCCCTCCGCATCGTAGACACGGTGGATCACGGCCAGACGCTCCCCCTCGGGCACGATGATCTGCGCCGTCCCATTGGCCTGGATCGGGATCACCTGAACGGTACGTGGCCCGCCAACGGCACCAAGATCGACAAGCCGGACCTCGGACCGGGCGATGTAGGCAGGATAGTTCGTCGCCGACTGTAGGGTCGCTACATCACCGGGCAGGTGTGCGCGCGGTTCTCCCACAACTTCCAAGTCAAGCCGGGGCTCAGCCCCAAGGCCGTCGAACACCACTTCGATATCCGCATCCGCCAAGCGCACATCGGTGCGGCGCACGATATCTCGAACCGTGTCGTCGCCTTCCAGGACGTCGCCATCAACTGCAATCACAAAACCCGTCGGAGCATCGGCAATTCGAGGGCCCGGAGCCGCGATTGCGGGCACACATACGCCATTGGCTAATCTTGCGTCACCGGCACAGGATTGCGCGCTCGCAGCGCTGCCAATCGCCAAAGTTGCAGTGCCCACGACCGAAGCCACGGCAAATGCATTAAAAGACGACACTTTTCGTGCGCTACGATCGTAATGCAGCGCTAGAAGGGGCCCGAACCGCTGTTCACCCAATATGCGTCCCCCCAGACACCTCTCCGAAGTCACATGCTCGACGATTCGGATTTTTGTTTCGTTGTGCGGTGTTGAGGGGACTGTAGGTCGTCACATCCATTCGACTAGGGCGCGCGAAAATCCGCCTACCGGATCCGTGTCAAGCGCGCCACACCCAAAGGTCAGTGCTTCGGCCAATTGAATTCCTTCGGCTCTTTGGGACGAACCGAATTACACAAAAACGCGTCGTGCAGGTTGCATTGTCGGATTGGCCATCAAGGTGACCCCCTGCGCCAACCATACGGATTTTTTGTTATGGGAATGGGGCGCTGAACGAGACAGGAGCAATTGCCAGAAAACCCTGAAACAGGAAGAGATCGTGCGCATTTTTCCGGTATTGGCGACCACTTCGAAAGAAACACGCACAACTTCGATCATATTGGCCTGTCTATGCAGGATAGGGGAATTCCGGGCGCAGCAGTCGGCGTCAGTGGATCAGAAAGCGGGCAAACGCGCGACCTGTCACTGATACTTAGTCGCATGACCGGGATGGCTGTCACCGAATGACGAACTCAGAGCCGCAGCAGGCAATCTCAGACATTGTCAGTGCGACGGATTTGGGAGTTTGAAGAGTTATCGCCCTGATTGAAGATTGCGTAGATTTGATGGGCAAATCTATCGATGACGGCATGTCGTTGCGCGTTGTAAAAATCAGAAGTGTCCCCGTAGGGCGTCACGGAAGCAAAGCCTAGCCCTTTTCAGTGGCATCCGTTTCGAAGCCCGCGTCAGAAAGGGCCTCGTCGATGCACGAATACATCTTTGCGCCCGCGCGCTTGAAGCCAAGCACTTGCCGAACCGTCCTTATCAACTCATCGCGGTCCATCCCGCCACTTTCCTTACGCACCAAGGTTGCTGCGGCCACGATCTCCAGCGGCGGCAGATACTCGGCCTTCACGACCCCGTCGCTTTCATCGGATCGATCCCGAACCGGCGTCACCTCATATTGCGCACGGGTCATCACGAAATCCCCGTCCCTGCGCAACTCGGGTCCAAACGGGTTCGCGTGACGAACGGCCAGTCGCGTCGCGTCGACAATGCGCTTTCCGGCCTTTGCCCTGCCAAAAGCGGTCGCGACACGTCGCGCCACCTCATCCAGGTGAATGGGGCCTTCTTCTTCGATCACCCGCGCCACAATTTCCGCCATGCGCGGAAGGGCTACCAGATGCGGCTCGACCGATGAATTCACCCGGACATTGGCGCGTTTATAAGCAGGCACCGAGATACGAACATCCGCTATATCGATCTCGTTCGGGTCACTAGCAGGCAGGGCTTCTTCATCCACCGGGGCGTATTCGTTTGCACCTTCTACCTTGATCCCGTCACCCACGGCTGTGCGCGCCATTTCCAACACGCGCGCTAGCTTTGCGATTTCCTGCTCGCGCCGATGGAACCAATCGGTGCTCCAAATCCTGTGAAATTTCCATCCAAGGTGTTCCAGCACCTCCTGCCGCAAACGGTCCCTCTCCCGTGCCCACAGGGCCGAATGATAGGTTGCGCCGTCGCATTCCACGGCCAAAAAGTACTGCCCCGGACGCTCAGGGTGCCGCACACCAAGGTCGATGCGGAAACCGGCCGAGCCAACCTGATGATCCGCCAGATATCCGAGCTTGCGGATTTCACGCGCCACGTCCTCTTCGAATGGGCTATCGGCCCCCTCACCGGTTGGCGTGCTGTCCTCCATGACGCCCGAACGGGCGTAATCGAGGAACCGTTTCAGCACGCGCGGCCCTTCCTTCTGCGTTCGCCCAAGATCGATATCGCCCGGACCGAATGACGCAAAGATCTCGCAACGCACCCGGGATCGGGAAAACAGCACGTTCAAACGCCGTTCTCCGCCATCGCTGTTGATCGGGCCGAAGCTCATACTGCGCAAACGTCCACCCGGCTCTGCTGGTCCGTAACCGACCGAAACAAAGATGACATCGCGCTCGTCCCCCTGGACGTTTTCGATGTTTTTGACGAACAGATCCTCTGTCTTTCCGGCGCGCAAGAAGCCGTCCAGAACCGGATCGGCGCGGCGCGCGATCTCAAGCACTTCTGTGATCATCGTGGCTTGCGCCTTGGAAAACGCGACCACCCCCAACGACAGCTTTGGCCAGTCGCGTGCATGTTGCGCCACGGCAGCCGCTATAGCCTCAGCCTCGATCCTGTTCGTGCCCGCCCGGCCAAGACCACTGTTGGCCGACGCATAGACACCGGGCACTTTTCGGAACTTCAGGCCGTAGTTTTCATCTTTTTCCAAAGGGGACGGCGGCAAGACCAACCGATCCTCATAGAATTCTGCATTAGAAACGCGGATGAGGGAGGGGTCCCTGGACCGATAGTGCCACTCCAGCATCCGCGGCTTCAGGCCCCGCGCCTCACACAGCCGCAAAACGCTTTCCATCTCAGCTGCCGAAGCTGCCGAGGCGACGTCTTCTTCGTCGTCTTCCACATCTTCGACCAATCGGCTGAAGAAATTTGTTGGTGGCAATTGCTGAGTATCACCGACAACCACGATTTGCCGGGCACGGGCCACCACACCCAATGCATCCTCTGGCCGTACCTGCGAGGCTTCATCAATAATCAGCAGATCGAAGGAAACCTTGCCCGGCGGCAGGAACTGCGCGACCGAAAGGGGGCTCATCAACATCACCGGCTTGATCCGCTGAAGCATTGATCCGGCATGTGTCATCAGCCAGCGGATGGGCCTGTGGCGCGTTTTCTTCCCCATTTCGCCGCGCAAGATGCCCATCTCGCCGGTGGCTCCTTTGGGCATCTGATCCAGGTGCCGCGTCAGAACGGCATCGCGCCCTTCTTTAAGCCGCGCCCGGTCTCGCGCCTGAAAGGAGGCAACCAATGCACTCCGGTCCTTGGTGGAAAGCCCGTTAAGGTCAGGTTGTGCGGCGCGAATATCGGCCCACCGCGCCTCCGCACAGGCGTAGAGGAACTCCGCAACCGCGCGTTCCGGTGGCAGTTTGCCAGTGTGCACAGCCTCCACGATCGCACCGCCGCCCTTGCCGGCAGCCTCAGCGCTGGCGCGCTCGAAACCGGCCCAATCGGCATATCCGCCCGGATTGCGCTGCATACTGGTCAGCCTGTCCTGTAGATTGGCAACGGGCACACCTGAAATGCTCGCGGCCGGCCCGTCTTGGGCCAGGTCCAATCCCAACCGATCCATTACGATCCGGACCTTTGCGTCGACACTATCTGCCGCTTGGTCAAACCGCTCGGCGTTCTCGCGCGCGACAGCGCCCAAGCCTAACACGGCAATTACCTGCTCCGCCGTCTCAAACGGCAGGTGATTCAACAAGCGGCGCAGCCAGTGGCATTGCCCCTGCAACCCTTCGAAATCCGTGCTTTCGCCGCGCCAGGCCTCGACCAGATTCGCCTGCAACCAGCCCTCATCATCGGCCAGCGCCCGACGTTTCGCCTGCACATCCTCCAACGCCTCGATCAACGCCAACCGGTCGCCCGGCGCTTTCGGCAATGGTCGAACCAAAAGGCCCGCCAGCGCCTTGGAAGCCTTCCGATACGGCCCGAACACGCGTGACCAGATTGAGCCCTGCCCTTGCACCAACGCCGATCGCATCTGACCAGTCGAGGTATCAAACGCTGACGGTGCGAAGTCGCCCTCAGCCCGCGTGCGCGCCTGCCTCCATGCGGCCCCTCGATCCAACCCATCGGCCAAGCGCGGATTTTCCGACGCCGCGAACAAGGCACCCACAGTGCTAGCTGCATCCGAGGGCGCTTCGGTCAGAATCCGTAGGCCCTGCGCCATCGATCGGCCCGCCTCCAACGTCAGCGCGGCGGGACACGACACCGAACCACCGCAGCGCTCTGCCTCTGCCTGCCATTCCACAATGGCATCCAGTGCATCGCCGATGTCCAGCTGCAATCGCGTCAGATCTGTCGGCTGCAAATCCAGCTTTGTTGTGGCGCGAAACGGATGTCGATCCGCGGATGGCACCGCCTTGCAGGCTTCAAGAAACCGCTCGATGGCCGCGACACAGTCAGACCGCTCCTCCGCGCCCATGCGCTCCAGCCCTGTGGCATCGATCCGGGGCGGCGCAATCTCTGCACCGATGAAGCCCACGATATCGGACATGGTTTGAAAGGCCGTGTCGCCGCTTTGCCCGCTTGGGCGGTGCAACATGTCGACGATCCGGTTCAACTCATCGCGATCCTGCCGCAACCGAGACGTTTCGCTTGGCCCATCGCGTTGTGTGGCCGATGCCATCAACGTGCGGCCAAGCTCGCGGGCCAACGCCTTCTTGTTGGCCGTCCTAGAATGCAACTCCAGGCACACATCTCGCAGCCCGACCTTGACCAAACGGTCGTGGACAACTGACAGCGCCGCCATTTTCTCCGCCACGAACAAGACCGTCTTGCCGTCGTGAACCGCCCCCGCAATCATGTTCGCGATTGTCTGTGATTTTCCTGTACCCGGCGGGCCCTGCACAACCATGCTTGCCCCGCGCCGCACCTCTTCGATCACCTTTGTCTGCGAGGCGTCCGCATCGACCACTTGGATGATTTCCGCCGGATCAAGATGTTGATCCAACCGGTCCTGCGCTCCGAACAGCGGGTCCTCCGCTTCAAAGCCGGCCTCGAGCAACCCCGTGAGCAAGGCGTTGTCTTCGAAAGACGCGCCCGACCATTCCTCGGGGTCAAGATCCCGGTGCATCAATAGTTTGGCGAATGAGAAAAAGCCCAGCTGCATCCCATTGCGGTCGATGTCCCACGATGGTTTCGACGCAATCGCCTCTGCAACCTGATCGAAGTATGCCTCCGGCGACAGGTCATCCCCATCTGGCAGCTCTGGAAGAGAAATCCCCTCGTCCTGCATCAATCGTTCCCGCAACGGCAAGTTGACCGACAAATCGTCGTCCCGCATCCGAATATCGAAGGCTGAGGTTCGCTCGTTCCGCACAAGGTCGACAGGAAGCAGCAAAAGGGGTGCTTCTCGCACGATGTCCGACGCTTCACTTTCCTTCCACCTCAGAAAGCCCATCGCGAGGTAGAGGATGTTAAGCCCCTGCTCCTCTTCCGCTGTCTTGGCAGCAATCGAAAGGCGCAAAAGTCGGCGTGCCAGACCTTCCGGCCCCAAAGGCGTCTCAAGGATTTGGTCCGTGTACCTGTCTGACCCTTCTTCAAGGGTCTCGTCCGGCGCCGCCAACAGGAGCTCGCCGTCCTCAACCGCCGTTCTATCCTTCCCCATCCCCTTGAACCGCATCTTCCGTGTCCCGCCGTTCAGGATGGAGAATACGTCTTCCGAGCGCTCGTTAATGATATTCAGGCAGTTCGCGCGCGTGTTCTCGCGCCGTACGTGAACCATTCGGTTTCGTGTGCCTGTATCCAGCAATTTGCTTCTTGCCTGCTCAAGCGCCTTCACAATTGTATTGCCGTAATTCAGCTGCATGCCCCCCTCCGTGACTGCATTGAGCAGACGCGCTCACCGGTATTAAGTCAACTCGTTGAGGTTGATGGATAATCACGACGCGGGGCGCGTACTGCACACCAAATCAATTCGCGTTCGTTGAATGGCTATTTCGATTGTCACTATTGTTTTCGACAATTGCGACAACCGATTGCGGTTAGTCAAAGCTCAAGAAACGGACCACACCACCGTGAGACTTTGGTCCTCGGTATCTAAGGCTACCGATCAGATGTCGGCCATCAGGCCGATAGCTGCGACCAAAGCAGGTTGCGGTACCTTGCTGATGCCAAAGATACTTGGCCTTTAGGGTGCGTGCTGGGAAGAAATGGTGCCCCCACACGGACTCGAACCGCGGACCTACTGATTACAAATCAGTTGCTCTACCAGCTGAGCTATAGGGGCACATGTGACACGCAAATGATGTCACGCGGGGGCGATAGCAAGTTTGGGCGGGCCGGGCAATGGCCAATGCGTACCCCTCGCACCTGTTACGCCCGTCGGGGTTTGCACCCAACCATTGGCCCGGTATACAAGCGTCAAAACAGGCTCCACCTCAACTTACAGGCGACACATTCACCATGCAGGTTGTCTTTCACCTCGGCGCCCCCTGCACCGATGGCGACCAACTTATCCTGTCGCTTCTGAAAAACCGTCTCCGGTTGGCACAGGCCGGTATCGCTGTACCGCCTCCGGGTCGGTACCGCGCCGTGGTGCGTGACACTGCGCGGGCTTTGAAAGGCCGTGCCGCCGGGGATGAGGTGCAAGATGCCTTGCTTGAGGCCATTCTTGATGACGCCGCCGTCGACCGCCTGATCCTGTCGGACCCGCGCTTTGTTTGTATCAACCGGCTTGTCGTGCAGGGTCCGCAAATCTGGCCAATGATCGAACGCGCGACCATGGGGTTGCGCGCTTTGTTCCCTGAATCCCCAGCAGAATTCTTCATTGGGATGCGCGATCCGGCCACGCTGATCCCGGCCCTTTTCAAAGCGTCACGTTTCTCGGATTTCCGCGAATTCACTGAAAACATGCAGCCGCACGCGGTCGCCTGGTCCGAAATGCTGCGGCGTCTTTCCACAGCCCACCCCGATGCCCGCATCACCGTCTGGTGCAATGAAGATACGCCGCTTCTTTGGGGCCAGATCATGCGCGAGATCTCGGGCGTCGCACCGCAAGCAGCCCTCGACGGCGTCGACGATCTTGTCCAATCCATAATGGATGAGGAGGGCTATTCGCGGATGACCGCATGGCTCTCGGAAAATCCGCCTGAGACAGAGACCCAGCGCCGCCGCGTGCTTGCCGCTTTCCTAGAACGTTATGCTTTGGACGCCGAGATCGAGGAAACGCTCAACCTTCCGGGGTGGAGCGAGGCGTTGATCGCCGAGATGTCGGAAAGCTACGACGCCGATATGGACGTGATTGCGCGTATCCCCGGTGTCACCCTTCTGACGCCATAGAGTTGGCACGCGCCCGAAACCGGGACCACGTCAAACGCTTCGAATATGTGTCCATCTGGACGCATTTTTCGGAAAAACCCTGACCAGATGAACGCATATGCGTCCAGTTGGACACAGTTTCAGCGCATCCCCAACGCTTCCTTGTACATCTCCAACACCGCTTCTTCTTCGGCAATATCATCCGGCTCACGCTTGCGCAGGGCCACGACCTTGCGGATCACCTTTGTGTCGTATCCGCGTGCCTTCGCCTCGGCCATAACCTCTTTCTGCTGGTCGGCCAGATCCTTCTTTTCCGCCTCAAGGCGTTCAAAACGCTCAATGAATTGGCGCAGCTCGTCAGCAGTCACGCGGTAGCTGTCGGGGCGGGCAGAGGCGTCGGACATGTCATCCATCAAGGCGGCCTTTCGAGTGATGTGGTACTGGAACGCACGGGATACGCGCGCCGTTCGTCGGCTGCAAGACTTGCGATGGCCTGCAGGCACGCTAATGTCCCAAAAAGCGCTGAAAGGAGCGGCACAAATGGGTTGGTTGGTCTTGCTCGGAACAGCGATGGCAGTCGTGGGCATCGGCCTTCTAGGCTATTGTATTTACTCAGCTTTCGCCGCCAAACGTGCAGAACTGGAAGACGCCGTGATGCGCGAACGCCTGCAAAAAATCGTGGCGATCAACATGGGCGCGCTTCTGCTTTCGGTCCTGGGGCTGATGTGCGTGGTTCTGGGCGTAGTCCTCGGCTGATCCGGCGGGATTTGGCCCACGAATTTTAGCACGCTTTACATTGGCTGACCCCGCGTCATCCTTAGAGGCAGACACCCCCTGCCCCGGAGATGACCCATGCGCGCTGCCCTGCCCTTTTTCGTCACACTCATGCTTGTCGCACCGCTTTCCGCCCAAGAAGCCGCCGATGCGGTTGCGCCGGAAAATCAAACAGAAACAGGCACTTCCGACCTGTCCGAGCGGGCTCTGACCGCCCTCGCCGCGCGCGATGCGGGCGATCCGGTCGTGGCACAGGACTGGATGGTCGTGGCCGCAAACCCCTTAGCGGTTGAGGCTGGCGCCGATGTCCTTGCCTCCGGTGGAACCGCTGCTGACGCCATGGTCGCCGTGCAAGCCGTCCTGGGTTTGGTGGAGCCTCAAAGCTCCGGCCTTGGCGGTGGCGCTTTCCTTGTCTGGTATGATGCATTGAGCGGAGAATTAACCACGCTCGACGGTCGCGAAACCGCCCCATTGGCCGCCACGCCGACCCTCTTTCAGGACGCCGAAGGCGAGCCCCTTGGCTTTTTCGACGCCGTCGTAGGTGGCCTCTCGGTCGGCACCCCCGGCACGCCCGCGCTGATGGAAGAGGCGCACCGCCGCTGGGGCCAGGCGAACTGGCAATCCCTGCTCGATCCTGCGATTTCTCTTGCAGATGAGGGCTTTAGCGTCTCCGCCCGCATGGCTGGCTCCATCGAACGTGATGCGGAGCGCCTCTCCACTTTCCCGGCCACCGCCGCATACTTCCTACCGGATGGCGCACCTTTGGCGGAGGGCACGCTGCTTCAGAACCCCGCCTATGCCGATACGCTGCGCGCCATGCAGGCCCATGGTGCCGATGCGATCTACGAGGGTCCCATCGCCGAAGGCATCATCGACACGGTCCGCTCGGCTGAGGGCAATCCCGGAGTCCTGTCCCTGCGCGATCTCGCGGTCTATGAGGTGATCGCGCGTCCTGCCGTTTGTGCAGCCTATCGTGGGATGGACGTCTGTGGCATGGGCCCGCCATCCTCTGGCGCTTTGACCGTCGGTCAAATCCTTGGAATGGTGGACAATTTCGCGCTCGACGGCCCCGACAATGCGAACGATTGGCGCTTGATCGGCGATGCTTCCCGCCTCGCCTTCGCCGACCGCGGCCGCTACATGGCCGACAGCGATTACGTGCCGATGCCAACCGAAGGCCTCGTCGACCCGGCCTACCTCGAAGAGCGCGCGCAATTGATCGAGGGCGACCGTCTCGACCCCGGCATGGCCTTACCGGAGGTTGCCCCCGGCACTCCTACCTGGGACCACGCACAGCTTTGGGCCGACGACCAAAGCCGTGAATTCCCTAGCACATCCCACATTTCCATCGTTGACAGCTACGGAAATGTCCTGTCCATGACGACCACGATTGAGAACGGCTTCGGATCGCGCCTGATGGCGCCGGGCGGGTTCCTCCTCAACAACGAACTCACCGATTTCAGCTTCCGCACCCATAGCGACGGCGTGCCGATCGCCAATCGGCTAGAGCCCGGCAAACGCCCCCGCTCCTCCATGTCGCCGACGATCGTGATGCAAGACGGCGAGCCGATCATGGCCATCGGCTCCCCCGGCGGCAGCCGCATCATCGGCTATGTCGCGACTACCATCATCGCCTACTATGACTGGGGGTTAGACATCCAGGACGCGATTTCACTGCCCCACGCTGTGAATCGTTTCGGCACCTATGACCTTGAAGAAGGCACCGACGCCGAAGCCCTCGCCGCCGATCTTGAAGCCATGGGATATGAGGTCAATATCCGCGGCCTCAACTCAGGGCTGCATGCCATCGCCATCACCCCCGATGGTTTGATGGGCGGCGCCGACCCGCGTCGCGAGGGGATTGCACTCGGCGAATAACCCCGCACACCGCCATCTTCTTCATCTTGGCCCGTACAACTCCGGGGGAGCATGCGGTCCTCTAGGAGCGCGGGCGGGGACAGCGCCCCCAACCCCGCGTGCCGGCTGCACAAGCAGCCAAGCGAGAAAAGGAGAATGCGGCGCAAGCCGCTCCTTTAAATCAAGGCGCGGGCGGCGTTTTTCGTCCTTCATCAAAGGCTTCCCAGCCTTCTCCGTTGAACACATCCACACCCAATTGTGCCAGCACATCCGGGAAATCGACCATCACGTAATTGTCGACGATTTTGCCATCGACCACCTTCCAGAAATCCATGTAGCGGATGTTGACGCGTTTGCCCGTGGGCTCCACCCCCATGAACTTTCCAGAATGTGTCGCTTCCTGCCGTCCGAAGGCCGCCGCCCATTCGCCCATGTAAAGCCGCGCTTCATCCACGCAGACCTTGTCCGAGAACGCCGCCTGAAACGGTTTTTGCCAATTGTCCTGAAACGCTCGAAGCCCCTCTTTCGTGCCGCAGCCTCGATTGCCCATCCACCGGAACCGTTCGGCGAAAAACTCGCCGATATCCGCAATGCGATGATCGTTAAGGCCATCGACCATCCCCTCGATCACCGCGCGGGTAGCTTCGGTCTTGGTCATGTCGGTGTCTTTGGTCAGTGTCGCCTGTTCGGGCCGTGCGCCTACCATGGCAATGTCCTCTTGATGTGGTTCACTCGATGATGGGCCGTCCTGATAACGCTAGCCTTCGGCGCGCCTCGGCCATGTTTTTCGGGGCCGGACCGCCCAGTTTTCTGTAGCGGTATCCATTGCGCGCCAGGAAAAGGACAAGCGCCCATTGCTTCTGCGCATCCCGGCGCGGCGCTTTGAACGCGGATCCGATATCCACGGCCTCTTCGCCACAAGACGGGCAAACGTAGCCCTCGTTGCTGCGGTCCCGCTTGAAACAGCTTCGACAGGACAGGCACAGCGCCTTGGCGCGGTTGAGTGTTGGTTGGGGGCGAGGGTCGAAGCGCGGCGATACCATCTGGGTAACCTCCCGAAAGAAGACACCCCATGGTCGCCTCCAAAGCACGGGCCTCGCAAGTCCGGTAATCCTCAGTCGATGCGGCTGCCGGTTTCGGCGTCGAACAGGTGCGTGATGCCGTCAGGCAAGGCAATGCCAACAGGCTCCCCGATCTGCGCGCGGTAGTCTTTGGCAGCCTTCACGGCGACCAGCGCGCCACCTGCGCGGACCGTGACCATCGTTGCATCCCCCAGAAGCTCCATCGAATAGACATTGGCGTTGATCGCCCCCTGCCCGCCCGCAGTCACACTTGCGTCTTCTGCGCGGAAGCCGAGCGTGACCTTCCCCGCGCCTTTCAAGCCCGGCACTTCGACATTCTCGCCCTTGAAGGTTCCATCGGTGATGTCGCCTCCCATAAGGTTCATCGCAGGGGAGCCGATGAAACCCGCTACAAAGGTATTCGCAGGCTTGTCGTAGATGTCTGTTGGTGTTCCGACCTGCTGCACGATGCCCGCTTTCATAACCACAACACGATCCGCCAGCGTCATCGCTTCGATTTGGTCGTGGGTCACGTAGATCGTCGTGACTTTCAGCTCGTGGCTAAGGTTTTTGATCTGCGCCCGCGTCGACACCCGCAACTTGGCGTCGAGGTTCGACAGCGGCTCATCCATCAGGAACACTTGCGGCTCCCGCACAATCGCGCGCGCAAGCGCCACACGCTGGCGCTGACCACCGGACAAGGCCGCGGGTTTGCGATCAAGGAATTGTTCAAGCTCAACCATCGCCGCTGCGCGGGCGACGCGGTCGTTGTGCTCGCTTTCGGGCACTTTACGCACTTTCAGGGGGAAGCGAATATTCTCCCACACGCTCATGTTCGGGTAGAGGCCGTAGCTTTGGAACACCATCGCCACGTCGCGATCCTTGGGGTCCAGCGTCGTGACCTCTCGGTCTCCTATCCAGATTTCACCTTCCGTCGGATCCTCAAGTCCCGCGATCATCCGCATCGTCGTGGTCTTGCCACACCCAGACGGCCCAAGAAGCACCAGGAACTCCTGATCCGCGATATCGAGGTGGAAATCATCCACACCCACGAAACTGCCCCAACGTTTCGAGACATGTTTCAATCGAATCTGTGCCATGGGTCGTGCCCCCCTTACCCGAGAATTCGCTTGAGCCATCTAGACAGCCGACTTCCCATGACGCAAGGCTTTTGCATAGGATTGCAAAGACAAGCCAGAGGGCAGGCATGCGGGACTTGGAACAGGAAAAAGCGCGGATTTGGGCACATCTAACGGATTTGGCGCAAGGCGCCGATATTGCGGGGATCTTCGCACCGGATGCCGAGGCACAAATCGCCCATCCCTGGGGAGTCAGCCATGGCCCGGAACAGATCAGCCAGTTCTATAGCGCCCTCACGCGTGCCCTGCCCGATGCGGATTGGCGACCGGAGATCTTTCTGGCGGGCGAAAATCATCCCGATTCACGGACCGACATGGTGCGGTATTCGCCGCTTGTGGGGTCCTTCGGACATTGGCAGGGCACATTCTCGGATCCGCTTCTTGGCATCCAACCCACTGGCGGGGTGGTGCATTTGCGAATTTGTGAGGTGCATCATCTGAACGATGCGGGCCAGATCGCACGCAGTTGGATCTTGCCAGACCTGATTGACCTGATGGATCAGGCGGGCTGCAATCCGTTACCACCCATGCCTGGCGCACGTGGCCTTTGGCCGGGACCGAAAGGCGGCGCAGGAGTGCGTATGGGGCCAGGTGATCCGGCGGGTGGTGCGGCGTCGATGGCCCGCGTTCTGGATATGCACGATAACCTTAACAACAACCCCGGCGCCGATGTCTCCAACCTGTCCATGGACCATTGGCACCCCCATTTCATGTATTATGCCGCCGCCGGGATCGGCATCTGTCGCGGCGTGGAAGGCTTCCGCCAAAACCACCAAATCCCTTTCCGCATCGCGGTGCCCGACCGCGAATCGCGGGGGCACTTCGTGCGCATCGCCGATGGTCCTTTCGCACTGACGGGCGGACGCCTTTATGCCACTCATACCGGCCCCTATTTGGGAATCGAAGCCACCGGCAAATCCGTCGGAATGGATGTGATGGATTTCTACCATTTCGATGAAGACGGTCTGATCATCGAAAACTGGTTGCCTTTCGACATCCTCGGAATGGCATCACAACTGGGTGTCGACCTGCTGCCAAGCGGTTGAAGGCCTTTTCCTTCGTCGAGGTTTCGGGCAGGTTCACGCAGAAATCCAAACGCCTCAGCCGGAGCCCCCATCCATGGACTTGCGCCAGATTGTCGACGGATACACCGTCACCCCTCAGATCGAGCCCTCGGATGTAGCAACGCTGGCCGAAATGGGCGTCAAAACGCTGATATGTAACCGCCCCGACACAGAAGTGCCGCCGCCACTGCAGGCCGCTGCCATCCAGGCAGAGGCTGAAGCACACGGCATCGCTTACGTGTTCAACCCGTTTCAGGGCCACACGCTGACCCAGGATAATGTGGATGAACAGGCCGATGCCATCGCAGGTTCGGACGGACCTGTGGTCGCCTATTGCGCGTCGGGGAACCGCTGCACCATTGTCTGGGCCTTTGGGGCTGCAGGCCACGTGCCGGTGGACCAGATTATCGAGACGGCCACGTCCTACGGCTATGCTTTTGAGCAATTGCGTCCGGCCCTTGAAGCAGCAGCCGCCCAGAACACCGGATAATTCTGACATCGGGCCCTCGCTTGTGAAGCCCCACGGTGGGCTTTATGTCTGCGCTTGCCCCATCGACGCTATTCCGGAACCGAAACCATCGCGCAATCCAGCCCCCCCACTGATCCGCGCCAAGGGCGTTCAGCCGGGGATTGGCTGATCGACCGCCTGTGGCGCGGGCTCATCTGGTGCGCATTGCGCCTGCCACACCGTATGCGCGTGGCATCCATGGGGTGGTTCTTTGCGACCGTCGTTGGCCCCCTCACCGGACGGACGGCGCTGGCGCGTCGAAACCTTGCGATGGTCTTGCCGGAATTGTCTGAGCATGATCGGCGCCAGATTGCCCGTTCCGTCACCAATAACGTAGGCCGCGTGGTGATGGAGAACTATGCGACCGAGGACCAAATGGCCCGCGCCGCAACCTGGCAACCCACCGGCCCCGGTTGGACCGCAGCAGAGGAGGCGCGCGCTGTCGGGCGTCCTATCCTCTTCATCTCGGGGCATTTCGGAAATTATCAGGCAGGCCGTGCAGCGTTGAATGCGCGCGGCTATCAGATGGGTGGGCTTTACCGTCCCCTCAACAACGATTTCCTGAACGACCACTACATCGCGACAATCGAAAACGTCGGCGGTGGCGCGTTTTCACGCGACAGGCGCGGCTTGGCAGGCTTTGTCAAACACCTGCGCGGCGGAGGTCAGGGGGCGATCCTGATCGACCAATATTTCTTCGGCGGCCCGATTCACGATTTCATGGGCCAGCCTGCCCCGACCTCGCCCGCAGCGGCCGAGATGGCCTTGAAATACGACGCGCTCCTGATCCCGATCTACTCCACGCGATGCGAAAACGGCCTCGACTTCACGATTGAGCTTGAAGCACCCATCCCCCATTCCGACGCCCGCACAATGACCCAAGCACTCAACGATAGCCTGGCCGCACGGGTGTTCTCATCACCGGATCAATGGTTTTGGGTTCATGATCGTTGGAAGCCAGCTCGCAAGGAAAAAGCCGAAACGAGGGCGGCGACTTACGGCTGAAGCTTAGTCGAGCCGAGCAGCGCCCAGGATGGCCCCGTAGCCGCTGGCCTGCACGATCACCACATGGGGCAAATCGCCCGCTGGTGCGACTTGGGCCTCGAACGGCACATTGCCCGCCCAGTTCGCCACCATCTGCCACGATTGTACAATGTTGTGGTATTCGGTTGTCAGCCCGGCATTTTCGCCACGCGTGATCTCGATATTCTGCGCGGGCAAATAGCTGACAACTTGCACCATCATCTCTGGCATATCGCTGCTGGCACCAGTCCAAGTAGCGCGCACTTGCCAACCGTCTCCGGCCTCGACGGCCTCAACCATGACCGGGTTCGGGGCTGCGCGATGGGCCGCGATCTGATCGGCAACCTCCATAGGTCGGGTGCCGACAACGTGATCGACGCCTCCGATCACCATCTGAGGCGTGTAGACGACAGTAGACCCAGCGGTGTGGGCATAGTGATGCTGTCGCTCGGTGAACGCAGGGTCGGCGAACGTATCAGCCCACCCGATATAATCCCAGTAGTCGACGTGCAGGGCCAACGCGATGACATCATCACGGGTCGCCAATTCCGCCAGCAATTCATCCGCCGGCGGGCACGAGGCGCAGCCTTGTGAGGTGAACAATTCCACGACAACTGGGCCGTCGGCCAATGCCGGTGCCGCGGCAATGCTGCCGCCCAGTGCTGCCATCAAAGTAAGCTGTCGCATATTCATGCCTGTTGTACTGCTGGTGTCCCTACGCGCCTGAAGTAGGCCATGGGGGGCAGATTTGCTAATCAAGCCTTTGCGAGGGGATGTAACAAGCCCCTTCAAATCCAGCGTCTTGTCGCCTCCAGATAGGCCACGCCCTCGTCGCCGAAGGTGTCTGCCAGCGCAATTTCCTCAGGGATCGCAAAACGGATCGTCAGAATCGTGTAGAAGAATGGCAGCAGGATCGCAGGCGTCAGGGCCGACAGCCACATGATTTGCCCAAACAATATCAAAAGCATCCCAAGGTATATGGGATTGCGGCTTAGCCGGTAGGGCCCCTCAACGATCAATGTGCCAGGGGCATGGTGGGGCTCGATCGTGGTCTTCTTTTTCCAAAACCACGCCGCCGCCCAAAAAATGAACGCGACGCCCAGACCGGCCATCATCATGCCAAAGCGTTGCAGCAGCGGATCGACCGTTTCGGCAAGCGGTGCGAAGCGAGCAAGGCCCCAAGCCAAGGCCATGAACAGGAGCAGCCACAGGGGCGGGAGATCAGGAAAACCCTTCATGTCGACCATCTGCACTGGACAACATCTATAGCGCAAGTCCGCTGGACGCCGCGGCGCGACCCGTGATACCGCCCCGCCATGGAGCCTGCTGCCCCCTCTTCCATCTACTCACGTGCTGAGGTGCGACAGCTGTATTGGCTGAAAGATCACGGCTTTTTGCGCACGATCTGGACGAATTTCGAGAAGCTCGACGATCAGGTTTGGCGGCAAAACCATCCCAGCCCCGCACGCCTCGCGCAGCTAAAGGCAATGGGCGCGGCCTCGGTTTTGTCGCTTCGGGGGGCCAATGGAGATGTCAGCAAGATGGAGGCCGAGGCCTGCGCCGCGCTCGACCTTCCATTCAAGACCGTCTCGCTCCGCGCCCTCGCCCTGCCCGCACGCGATCAACTCGTTGCCCTGTTCGATGCCTTTCGCGACATGCCGAAACCCATGGTCGTACATTGCAAGTCTGGCTCGGACCGCACCGGGTTGGCATCGGCCATCTACGTGCATGCCTTCAAGGATGTGCCATTGGAGGAAGCCCGCAAACAATTGTCTTTGCGCTTCATCCATAATCCATGGGGCAAGGCGCGGGTTGTAAACCGACTGCTCGATGCTTTCGCGTTAGCAAATGCCGAAACGGGCATAACGATGGAAGACTGGGTGCGCACGCAATACGATCCGGCCGCGCTCTCCTGAAACGCAAACGGGGCCCCAAAGGGCCCCGCACGCTGTTCTGTATTGGACGTTACTCAGCCGCCATGGGCGCGTCTTCCCGCGCGAGGTTGCGCAGCACGTAGTGTAGCACGCCGCCGTTCTCAATATATTCGATCTCCACACCCGTATCGATCCGGCATTTAAGCGTGATCTCCTTGGTGGAACCGTCGCCCATGGTGATCGTGCAGGGCACCTCGGCAAGGGGCGTCACGGTATCGAGACCATGGATGGAGACGGTCTCATCACCCTTCAGACCAAGCGACTTGCGGGTGTCACCATTCGTGAACTCGAACGGGATTACACCCATACCCACGAGGTTGGACCGGTGGATACGCTCAAAGCTCTCCGCGATCACAGCCTTCACGCCCAAAAGGTTCGTCCCCTTTGCGGCCCAGTCACGGGACGAGCCCGCGCCATACTGCTCACCGCCAAAGATCACCAGCGGCGTGCCCGCTTCTTGATAGGCCATGGCCGCATCAAAGATCGACGTCTGGTTGCCGTCCGGCCCCAAGGTATAGCCGCCTTCCACGCCATCCAGCATCTCGTTCTTGATGCGAATGTTGGCAAACGTGCCGCGCATCATAACCTCGTGGTTGCCGCGGCGGGAGCCGTAAGAGTTGAACTCCCGCACCGGTACCTGGCGCTCCACCAGATATTGGCCAGCGGGATGCGTGTCCTTGAACGAGCCGGCAGGAGAGATGTGGTCCGTCGTGATCATGTCACCGAGCAGCGCCAGCACTTTCGCGCCTTCGATATTCTCGATCTCTTTGGTCGCCATGGTCATGCCTTGGAAGTAGGGCGGGTTCTGGATGTATGTCGAGGTCGCCGGCCAGTCGTAGGTTTCCTGCTGGGGAACGCTAACGCCCTGCCACTTCTCATCGCCCGTGAAGACGCTTGCGTATTTCTCCTGGAAGCTCTCGCGGGTCACGGTTTCTTCCACCAGCTCCGCGATCTCCTGGGTCGAAGGCCAGATATCTTTCAAATAAACATCCTTGCCGTCCGGCGTCTGCGCGATCGGGTCCGTGGCCAGATTGATGTCCATCGTACCGGCCAAGGCGTAGGCGACGACCAGCGGAGGAGAAGCGAGGTAATTTGCGCGCACATCAGGGCTGATGCGGCCCTCAAAGTTGCGATTGCCCGAGAGAACTGAGGTGGCGACCAGATCACCCTCATGGATGGCCTTGGAGATCTCCTCCTGTAAGGGGCCAGAGTTACCGATGCACGTCGTGCAGCCATAGCCCACAAGGTTGAAGCCGATGGCGTCAAGATCGTCCTGCAACTCCGCCGCCTCCAGATAAGCCGACACCACTTGGGAACCAGGTGCCAGCGAGGTCTTCACCCAAGGTTTGCGATCAAGTCCAAGCTCACGTGCTTTGCGCGCCACAAGGCCCGCGCCGATCATCACGTAGGGGTTCGATGTATTGGTACAGGACGTGATCGAGGCGATCACAACCTTGCCGCTTTCCATCGTGTAGTCTTCGCCGTCGACGGCCACTTCCTTGCCCATCGGGCGCTTGAAGGTCTCTGCCATCTCCTTGGTGAACGCCTCTTTTGCGCCGGTGAGCGCAACGTAGTCCTGGGGCCGCTTGGGGCCCGAGATCGCGGGCACGATGGTGCCCATGTCGAGGTGCAGCGTGTCGGTATAGACGGGCGCGTAATCGTCGCCGCGCCAGAAGCCGTTCTCCTTGGCGTAGGCCTCGACCAGCGCAATCCGATCCTCGTCCCGGCCCGTGGTGCGCAGGTAACGCAGCGTCTCACCGTCGATCGGGAAGAAGCCACAGGTCGCACCATACTCGGGTGCCATGTTCGCAATTGTAGCGCGGTCGGCCAGCGGCAGGGTGTCGAGGCCCTTGCCGTAGAACTCCACGAATTTGCCCACAACTCCGCGCTCGCGCAGCATCTCCACAACTTTCAGCACAAGGTCGGTGCCGGTCGTGCCTTCCATCATCGCGCCGGTCAGCTCGAAACCCACGACCTCGGGGATCAGCATGGAGATCGGCTGACCCAGCATTGCAGCTTCAGCTTCAATCCCGCCAACACCCCAGCCCAGAACGGCGGCGCCGTTAACCATGGTGGTGTGGGAGTCCGTGCCCACCAGCGTATCGGGGTATGCAACCTCAGCGCCGCTCTGGTCCGTGTCGGTCCAAACGGTCTGGGACAGATATTCAAGGTTTACCTGGTGGCAGATGCCGGTGCCGGGGGGGACGACGCGGAAGTTGTTGAACGCGGTCTGGCCCCACTTGAGGAAGGTATAGCGCTCCATATTGCGCTCATACTCACGGTCGACATTCATCTGGAACGCGCGCGGGTTGCCGAATTCGTCGATCATGACGGAGTGGTCGATGACCAGATCAACAGGATTAAGTGGGTTAATCTTTTGCGGATCACCGCCCAGCGCCTTGATCCCGTCGCGCATGGCGGCGAGGTCCACAACCGCTGGCACGCCGGTGAAGTCCTGCATAAGCACGCGCGCGGGGCGGTAAGCGATCTCGCGGGGGTTCTTGCCGCCTTTGGCGGCCCATTCGCTAAACGCCTTAATGTCGTCGACCGAGACGGTTTTGCCGTCTTCAAACCGCAGCATATTCTCAAGCACCACCTTCAACGCGGCGGGCAGTTTGGAGAAATCACCCAGCCCCGCGGCCTCAGCGGCGTCGATGGAATAATAGGCGACAGACTGGCCCCCAACGGTCAGTGTTTTGCGAGTGTTCGATGAATCGTGGCCAACGGTGATGGGCATGAAAGCGCCTCCTGATCCGGGTCTAGCTGCGGAATTGGGTAAGTTCTGTCCCGAAGTGCCACTCAAAGGCCGCCACAACAATGGAACAAAACGTCTCTCCCGCGCTCTGTATGCCATTGCATACCGTATTGGCAAGCCCTAGCGCAGTTCGCATCTACTTGCGTCCTTCCTTGGTTCAAAAATATCCTCGGAGAGTCGCCCTGGGCGACGGGGGCAGCGCCCCCATACTCGGAAAATTACGCACCAAACGCCTTATGGCGGCATGCCCGCCGGGGTGGGTGGCTGGGTGGGGTGCCATGCCGCCCCTTTCCCAAGCCCACCAAACCCGCTACCGCTTTTGCCCATGGCGCTCACCGTCACCGATCTCGCCTGCGCCCGCGGGCCCGCGCAAGTCCTTGCGAATGTGTCCTTTTCCGTCGCGGTCGGAGAGGCCCTGATCCTGCGCGGCCCCAACGGTGCGGGAAAAACCACACTGCTCAGAACACTGGCTGGCCTAACGCCACCCATGTCCGGCTCAATCAACCATGTAGAGGGCGCCATCGCCTACGCCGCCCACGCTGACGGGCTGAAATCCCAGCTTACGGTTTTTGAGAACCTGATGTTCTGGGCGCAAGTCTTCGGAACCAGTTCAACGGCCCACGCAATCGAGGCATTCGATCTTGCCGCCCTCGCCCATCGCCGCGCCGGAGAGCTTTCGGCAGGCCAAAAGCGCCGCCTGTCCCTCGCGCGCATTTTGGTCACGGGCCGCCCCATCTGGTGCCTCGACGAACCAACCGTCTCGCTTGACGCCGAAAACACGACTCGTTTCGCAGCAACCGTTAAAGCCCACCTGGCCAATGGCGGCTCAGCCGTCATCGCAACGCACATCGACCTCGGTCTGCCCACCGCACGTGTCCTCGACATCACGCCCTTTATCGCAAAGGGCCTGTCGCAAGCCGATCCATTCGCCGAGGCGTTGTCATGATCGGCCTGCTGAAACGCGACCTCGCGCTGGCAATCCGCGCAGGCGGTGGTTTTGGCCTGTCGCTTGCGTTTTTCCTGATCTTCACGGCTCTCGTGCCCTTTGGCATCGGGCCCGAGACCGGGCGTCTGGCCGACATGGCCCCGGGCCTCCTGTGGCTCGGCGCACTGCTCGCGTGCCTCCTTTCTCTGGACCGAATCTTTCAACTGGACTGGGAAGACGGCTCCCTAGACCTTCTCGCCACCTCCCCCCTCCCCCTCGAAGGCCTGGCTGCGATCAAGGCGCTGGCCCATTGGCTGACAACTGGCCTTCCGCTGGTGGTGGCTGCCCCCATCCTCGGCCTGATGCTGAACCTGCCCGGCCCAGCCTACCTACCGCTCATTGCATCGCTTCTGGCAGGTACGCCGGCCTTGTCGGCCATCGGTACATTCGGCGCAGCGCTTACCGTGGGAATAAAGCGGGGCGGGCTTTTGCTGTCATTGCTCGTGCTGCCGCTTTACGTGCCCACGCTGATATTCGGGGCCTTGGCCGCAACCCGAGGTGCCCAGGGTCTGGATTCAACCGTGCCGCTGGTTCTGACGCTCGGTATCACGCTCGGATGCCTCGCCTTGTTGCCCTTTGCCGCAGCAGCCGTCCTGCGTGTTAACCTGCGCTGACCACTCGAAAATCCATTGGTTGACCCGCGACCCTTTGTCTGGCCCCCGCGCCGGAACGCCCCATTGTGAGGTTGCACGCCCCTGCCTATGTTCGCGCACATGTCGTCGATCTGGGAATATGCCAATCCGCGCCGCTTCATGGCCACCTCCGCCGCGCTGTTGCCCTGGGTTAGCGTGATTGCGGCGATCTGCCTGATCGGCGGATTGATCTGGGGCTTTTTCTACACACCCAACGATTTCCGGCAAGGGGCAACGGTCAAGATCATCTACATTCATGTGCCGTCTGCAGTCATGGCAATCAACGCCTGGTTCATGATGCTGGTCTGCTCGCTGATCTGGCTGATCCGTCGTCACCACGTCAGCGCTTTGGCCGCGAAGGCTGCGGCACCCGTAGGCATGGTGTTTACACTGATCGCGCTGTTCACCGGGGCCGTTTGGGGCCAACCGATGTGGGGCTCGTGGTGGGAGTGGGACCCACGTCTGACATCGTTCCTAATCCTGTTCCTGTTTTATCTGGGCTACATGGCGCTGTGGGAAGCGATCGAGAACCCCGATCAGGGCGCCGACCTGACCTCCGTCCTGTGCCTTGTGGGATCGGTCTTTGCAGTGATTTCTCGCTACGCTTTGGTGTTTTGGAACGAGGGCCTGCATCAGGGAACAACCGTAAGCACAGTCGGCGTGGGGGTGGAGGAGAGCGAGGGCGTTTCCAGTGTCTTCCTCTATCCGATGCTCACGTCGCTTGCGGGTTTTGCATTCCTGTTCCTGGCCCTCGTCCTTTATCGCACTCGGACTGAAATCCGCGCCCGTCGTCTCAAGGCGCTTATCGCGCAGGAGCAGATGGCATGAGCGTCGATCTGGGCCGATACGCGATTGAGGTTCTGTCGGCCTATGCTGGTGCCCTGATCCTCTTGGCCGGTGTCATTGCGGCCTCTGTTGTCCGCGCGCGCAGTGTTGCCCGTCGTTTAGCTGAAACTGAAGAACGCAGGGCGGCCCGGCAGAGATGAAAATCAATTGGCTCATGGTATTGCCGCTGGCACTGACGACCGGGTTTTTCGGTATCGCCGGCTGGCAGCTTGCCAACAACCGCGATGATCTGACGGCAGGTGTCGACACGACCGCTCTTCGTTCGGCGCAAGAGGGTCTCCCTGCCCCGCCACTCGATCTTGTCGCCTTGGGCGACACTCCGGTTTTGACCCGCGAGGCACTAGAAGGCGAAGAGATCGCGATCGTGAATTTCTTCGCGTCTTGGTGTCCACCATGTCGCGCCGAACACCCCACCCTGACAGCATTGGCCGAAGCCGGCGTGCCGCTTTACGGTGTCAACTATCGCGACCGCGATCCGCAGGCGTTGGGTTTTTTGGAAGAATTAGGCAATCCCTACGACCTGATCGGTGCAGATCCCTCTGCCACCAATGGTCGGGATTGGGGTGTCATCGCGATGCCGGAGACGTTCTTTGTGAATGCGGAAGGAGTAGTGGTGCTCCACTTCCGCGGACCGATTGTACGTCGGTCTTTGGAAAATCAGGTCCGACCAGCGTTAGAAGAAGCTGGCTACATACTTCCGCCTATTGCCCCCATTTCGGATATCGAAACCAACTAAACCTGTCTTGGCCCTATGCCGCGACCTGAGCAGCGCGCCTCAATAGATGTAGCGAATCTGATCGGTCCAGAACCGCTCCACGCGCTTGAGCGAATGGTTCATCCGGTCGACACCATCGGCGTCAAGAACACCCTGCTTCTCCAAACCTTCAGCGTGGCGCGCAAACAATAAATCCACCGTTTCGCGCACGTGGCGGCCCTTTTCCGTCAGGCGCACACGGACCGAGCGGCGATCGATTTCACAACGCTGGTGGTGCATGTAACCCATGTCGACCAGCTTCTTAAGATTGTAGCTGACGTTTGAGCCCTGATAGTAACCGCGAGACTTCAACTCCCCCGCGGTCACTTCATTCTCGCCAATGTTGAACAACAACAGCGCCTGAACGGCGTTGATGTCGAGGATTCCGAGGCGTTCGAATTCATCCTTGATGACGTCGAGAAGCAGCCGATGCAGGCGCTCCACCATAGAAAGGGAATCCAGATACGACGCCAGAAAACCGGTCTGGGCGGGCGTCGCTAGGGGCGCGTGCATACTCATGATTTTGGCTCCGCAATCACTGCTTTCGCCAAAGATTCGCTCAAAAACGAAAAAATTCCGTTAAACCGGAAAAAGCCTTTGAAATCAGGCGCCTTGGCCCAATGTGGGCTTCATGTCTGCTGCAAGACGTTCAATCATCGGCGCCAATTCAGCCGGGGCTTCTGCCTGCCCTGACACCCATTGATAAAGGTCGTGATCGGCCTCGGCCAACACCACTTCAAAGGCATCGACGGTCGCCGCATCCGCATCCGCCATAAACCGGTCCGCCCAACCGCCCAAGATCAGGTCCATCTCCTTGATGCCCCGGTGCCACGCCCGCATCCGCAACCGCTTTAGCCGTATCTCCGGCGTCTCGACCATCAGCCCGCCATCGCCGCGCGCAGGCGCTTTTCCAGACGTCCCATCTGCTCGGCCAATTGCGTCTGTTCCTGACGCATCTGGCGAATATCGAGCAGCAAGCGCTCCATATCCTCATCCACCGGCTCTGATTGTTCGGGGCTATCAAGCCCCTCACCCTGCCCGCTCAGCAGCCACATCATCGATACGCCCAAAATGCCCGCAAGCATAGACAGTTTATTGGCCCGCGGCTCGTTCTGGTCATTCTCCCAGCCACGCACGGTCTTGACCTTCACGCCAAGCCGCTTGGCCAATTCCGCCTGGCCCAAACCGGCCGCCTCGCGCGCGCCAGTGACACGATCGCCAAAGGTAGTGGTCTCAGCGTCGAACCAATCGACGGCGGATAGCGACAGATCGCCCATGAGAATGTCCTTTAGATAGGTTGAATGCGTGCAGGCACGCCCGTATCAGTGCCCACGTTCATATAGCCCGAATTCGGGTAAACCAAAGCCAAAGGACGCGACACGATGCCCTTCCTTTCCGACACGCTCGCCCGGGTGAAGCCTTCGCCCACCATCGCCGTCTCAAACCTCGCCGCTGAACTCAAGCGCCAGGGCAAGGATGTGATCGGCCTCGGTGCAGGTGAGCCGGATTTCGACACGCCCGAAAACATCAAGGATGCGGCTAAGGCCGCGATCGATGCGGGCAAGACGAAGTATACGGGCGTTGATGGCATTCCTGAGTTGAAGGAAGCAATCTGCGCCAAGTTCAAGCGCGACAACGGCCTCGACTACACGTCCGCGCAGGTCTCTGTCGGCACGGGTGGCAAGCAGATCCTTTACAACGCGCTCATGGCCACGATGAACCCCGGCGACGAGGTTATCATCCCCGCGCCCTACTGGGTCTCCTACCCCGATATGGTGCTGCTGGCGGGCGGTGAGCCCGTTTTTGTCGAAGGCCCGTCGCAGACCGGCTACAAGATCACGCCTGAGCAGTTGGAAGAAGCGATCACACCCAAGACCAAGTGGTTCATCTTCAACTCGCCCTCCAACCCGACCGGTGCGGGCTACACGGCGGATGAACTCAAAGGCCTCACCGACGTCCTGATGAAGCACCCCCATGTCTGGGTCATGACCGACGACATGTACGAACACCTCGTCTACGACGACTTCGAATTCGCCACACCTGCGCAGGTCGAACCGGGCCTTTATGACCGCACGCTCACCTGCAACGGCGTCTCCAAGGCCTACGCCATGACCGGCTGGCGCATCGGCTATGCCGCTGGCCCGGAAGAGCTCATCAAGGCGATGCGCAAGGTCCAGTCGCAGTCCACCTCCAACCCCTGCTCCATTAGCCAATGGGCAGCGGTCGAGGCGCTGAACGGCACGCAGGATTTCCTCGTGCCCAACAACACGCTCTTCGTGCGCCGCCGCGATCTGGTCGTCGATATGCTGAACAAGGCCGAGGGCATCACCTGCCCAACGCCGGAAGGCGCGTTTTACGTCTACCCCTCCATCCATGGCTGCATGGGCAAGACCTCCGCCGGGGGTACGTTGATTGATACGGATGAGACCTTCGCAAAAGCGCTGCTGGAGGAAACCGGCGTCGCCGTCGTCTTCGGCGGCGCCTTCGGCCTCTCTCCCGCTTTCCGCGTCAGCTATGCGACCTCGGACGAGAACCTGACGGAAGCCTGCACGCGCATCCAGAAGTTCTGCGCTGACCTTAGCTGAACGGTCGGGGCGGGACTTGTCCCGCCTACCGAAACCCAACCTCACCCCTACGCGCCACCGCGCCCGAACCGATGGGGTGGGCGTAAAGCGCCCGCGTCGCGCCAAAGGCGTGCCTTGGGCACGACGGGGGCGGTTCGGGCGCTGCCAAATCAAAGATTTGGCAGGAGTGCAGTGAATTGAATAGCCTTAACCGAAGCCATAGCGGCATTGCGGCTAAATCCTACATTTAAAGCTGAAATTCAAAGACTTGATATTGGATCTTACGTTCAGTGCGAGGTATTTTTTTCTTGGGCTTCGTTCAGTGACTTACGACATTAAAATCATTAGACCAGTTTTCAATGGCGCTCGCCAAGAAACGTTGAACCTAATCACAGCAAACCTTTGATCAGAGTGCAAATTGACGCTAGTTGTGAAGACCACCGCGCCACCGCGATAAGGCAGTCCAGTATGAATGTCTATTTCAGTTGCTTCGGCATGAAATACTTTCAGACCTGCTGGTAGGTTATTGAGCCTGAGCTCGGTGGACCCACGATATGTTCTTGGGAGAACATGAAGGAGACTTGTGATGCCTCCCTTCGAATGAGTTACAGCTTCAATATCGTGCTCGATCTGAAGAGTGCCATCAAAGCTTGCTTCTTCATTCGTATATAGGGGGCTATTCTGAATCTCGGGCATCTAGAATCCTTTTCGAAAAAATGGACGAGGGAATCCCGTCAATCCTTAAAAGGCTACTCGCCGAACGTTGCGACTGGCAAGATACAATTAGAGGCGGTTTGCACTCGAGCCTAAAGTTCTGTTTGGAGTGGCATTGGTGACTCTTAATCTGTTCTATACTCTTTGCTACCCTTTTGATTTGTGACGCTAGCAAGTAAATCCGCTTCATTCCCGAATTTCACCACCCCTCACCCCCCAAACCAAAACCCCCGCAATCCCCCCAAACAGCACCCACTGCGGCATCGGCCACACGCTCCCCAGCGCCGCAATGCCGACCCCCAAAAACAACCCCACAAACGCCAGCGACACCGCCAGCACCACCCAGACCAGCGCCGCGCTTGGCCTCCGTGCTGTCCACAGCAGCGCCACCCCGAACACCACAAACAACGCCGTCAGCGCGTGCCACACCACGGCAGAGACCGCGCGCACCAGCGGGTCAAGGCCGCTGCCCTGCACTGGCGCATTCACTTCCGGTCCGCCCACAAAGGCGTGAATCGCGGCCGTCGCCACAAACAATCCGCCCGCAATCGCGTAGCCAAGGTTCAACCGTTTCTGGTCCATGGGATATCCTCCAATTGATTCCATACGCTACCGTATGGAACATCTCATTGCGCAAAACAATACGCAACCGTATGGTGTGTGGATGTCAAATCGCCTCACCAAGGAAGATTGGGTCGCTGCGGGCTTTCGCGCGCTCGCCGAAACCGGTCCACAAGCGCTCAAGGCCGAGGCTTTGGCCCGCCGCCTGAAGACAACCAAAGGCAGCTTTTACCACCACTTCAAGGATGTCCCCGCCTACCACGCCGCCATGCTGGCGCTTTGGCAGGAAAAGGCATTCACCGGCATTGTCGAAGGGCTGGCCGATATCCCGAACGCAGAGAGCAAGCTGCGCGCACTGGCACAGATCGCCAATGACGGCGCGCCGGATCGTTTTGGGGGGCTCCTCATCGAGCCTGCCATCCGCGCATGGTCGTTGCATGACCCGAACGTGGCCGAGGCGGTGGTCGAGATCGACGGCAAACGCATCGACTACACCGCCGACCTGCTGGAGGCCTGTGGTCAGCCCCGCGCCCTCGCTGTGCTGTTTTACGGAGCCTTTCTCGGCCTCGATGATCTCCAGGCGCGCGGGCGCGTGGATACGGGCGGGGCCTTGGTGGCTCTGATGGATCGGATTTTAGGGCCTGAGCCGACCAGGTGATTGTATTTCAACCTCCCTCGCCATGAAAGGTTGCGGCACACGATGGACGCGGACCGATGCCGCTCTCCGCCCGTTAACCACGCACAGGACGTTTCTATAATCATAGAAATGTTTGAAATCGTAAGTATCTGATTTTTATTTGTTTCCCTTTTTCTTTGCCTCGTTATCACGCGTGATCAACCTTGAGAACCTTGTCCCCCGCCCCGCCTCCCTATAGGCCGATCCCATGCCCCGCGCGCGCTTCACCGACCACTTGATCCTGATCCTCGGCTGCGTCGTGATGATCGGCCCCGTGGCGCTTGTGCTAAGTGCGGGATTCAGTACTGACGCCATGGCCCCGCTTGTGGCCGACGCGCCCCATCGCCCGTCGCTTTGGCAGATGCTCGGCACGTCGCTTGCCATTGCCGTGGGCGTCGCAGTCTTGAAAACAGCCGTCTCCTTTCTTGCGGCCTTTGCCCTATCCGTCTTCCGCGTGCCCTATACATCCGCGCTGATGGCGCTTCTGTTGCTTCCGCTGTTCCTGCCCATCGAGTCGCGCTTGCTGCCGACCATTCTCGTGACCGACGCCCTGGGCCTTCTGAACACCTACACCGGCTTGATCCTGCCCGTCGTCGCCACCGGCCTCGGCACCTTGATCCTGCGCGCGCAGTTCAAGCAGATGCCGCCAGAAATCCTTGAGGCCGCCCGCCTCGACGGCGCAGGACCCATGCGGGCCATGGTGGACATCTACCTGCCCCTCAGCCTGCCCTCGATCGCCGCCCTTCTGGCGTTTTTCTTCGTGCTGGGATGGAACCAATACCTCTGGCCCCTGGTCGCCAGCCCATCGGTGCCGGACCGCGCCACGGTGGTCAGCGGGCTGGCGCTGATGCGGATCGGATCTCCCCCGTCTCTGGCGCTCGCCGCGGTGGCTATGCTGCCGCCGCTCGTGGTCTTCATTATCGCGCAACGCTGGATCGTGCGGGGGCTCGCACCGGTGCGCGACTAAGCTCCGAAATGCTCCAGCAAAATATCCCAAACAACCCTGATCCGGCGCGAATTGCGCAACTCCCTGTGGGTCACAATCCATAGATCCACGGGCATCGGCTTGGCGTCCGCCAGTACGGGCACAATCCCGCGACTGCGCCCTGCGATATCATCCGCCATGATCCCGATACCAAGGCCCGCGCAGACCATTTGCCAGGCCGCGAAGATCGTCTTGGAATAAAGCTTGCCTGACCCCGGCGGCAGGTCGATCCCGCGCAAGCCCATCTCGCGCGCCATATCCTCGGGCGGGCCGAAGCCGATGAAGGGCATCTCCCGCGCGTCTTCCATGGTGCGCGGATTGCCGTGACGCTGAACGAAACTCTCGCTGGCGTAGAACCGCGCTTTGCTGCCCTCCAACTCGCGCCCGATCAGTTCCGGCTCGGTCGGGGCCAGATGGCGCACGGCAATATCTGCCTCCCGGCGCAACAGATCCGAGATGTCGTTTGTCACGATCAGCTCGATCTCCAACGCAGGCGCAACCTCTGTCAGCTTGCCAAGCACCTCCGGCATTACATGGATCGCCATCATGTCAGACACGCTGATCGCCACGCGCCCGGCGATGTCGTCGTTGCGCCCCGCCGCCACCAGCGACACACGCGCCGCTGCGTCGCCCATTGCGCGGACCTGCTCCAACACTTCAGCGCCCGAGGGCGTCAGCATCAAGCCACGCCCCACCCGCTCAAACAGAGCCACACCAAGGGCGGCCTCCAGCGCGCTGACCTGCCGGCCAACCGTGGGTTGCGTCGTTTGCAACACGCGAGCTGCTCCCGAAAGACTCCCCTCTTCCGCCGTCGCCAAAAAGGCGCGAACCTGATTCCAGTCAAAGCTGATCGCATCCCAATTCATGCATTAGTGCATAGCATACATTCCAAACCATGCAATTTCGTTTGACATCGACACAGGTTACAACGGCTACATCAAAACCGGAGCCTGCAATGACCGCCATGACCCGAACCGATCACGCCAGTTTCTGGGACCGCGCCGCGCGCAAATATGCGAAAAGCAAGATCGGTGACGTTCCTGCCTATGAGACCACAATGGCCCGCACCCGCGTGCATCTGCGCGCCACGGATCGGGTGCTAGAGATGGGTTGCGGCACGGCTTCGACCGCCCTGCTCCTCGCCCCGGATGTGGCCCATATCACCGCCTCCGACATCTCCGGTGAGATGATCGCGATAGGCAAGGAGAAGGTTTGGGACGACGGCATCACCAATGTCACGCCCGTCCATGGTGTGATCGGCGATCCAGGCCTCGATGGCCCTTATGATGCGATCCTCGCCTTCAACCTGTTGCATCTCATGCCCGAGGCCGAACGCGCCATCGCGCAGGCCTTTGCGCAACTGCCCTCGGGCGGGCATTTCATCTCGAAAACGCCCTGCATGGCAGGAAAGCGCTGGTTTCTTGGGCCATTGGTCGGCGCGATGCGTATGGTCGGCAAAGCACCAGATGTGCGTTTCTTCCGCGTGGCAGAGTTGGAGCAGATTATAACCGAAACCGGGTTCGAGATCGTAGAAACCGGTGACTACCCCAACAAAATGCCCTCACACTTCATTGTGGCTCGCAAACCTTGACGCCGCCTTGCCTTGACCTGCGCGTGCTTTGGGCGGATTGTCCGAAGCAACAATAATCGCGCAGATCAGGCCCTTAAACATGACGGAACTTCCCGAATTCTACTTCCGTATCCGTGAAAACGGCGCGGCGGTCTTTCGGGTATCGACCGAGAACCGGCAGCGCCGGATCGAGATGGACGAGATCGCCGTCGTGAATACCCGCAACGGCAACGTCAAACCCCACGGCGATCACGTTCTGAGTGACGAGGAAAGCGCGGTTATCGCCGATTGGATGGAAGAACGGCGCGCGGTTCTGGCCGAGCGCGACATCGACGACATCCACCGGGCCGTTGACTACCTGAACCTCACGACCCATTGGGCGCAGAGCCGCGCCTCGGACGAGGATCTGGAGGATGTGACAGACCGCCTGCTGCTGGCAATGCACGATTTGCGCGGAGTATTGGTGCGCAAGAAAGCAGACCGCCTGATGGCCGAGGCCCGGGCGGCGGAGGACGCTGCGGAATAGTTCAAGTGATGCATGAACTTATTCCCGCAATACCCCAACCCTAAATGATTTATTGGGACACCGCTGTTATCCGATAGTCCGTGACACCAGCGGGTACTTGCATCATCTCTTGGCAATTTCCGATGCCATCGGTGGCCATCCAAATATGTCCGGGGTTCGTATTGAAGGCCGCCGCCTGCCCAGAGGTGAGGTTCGTCACATCGACCACACTGCCCTCGGGATCGATCCACATCAAAACTCGGTAGTCGTCAGTCGCATTGATGAAATTCACCACCTGCACTGGCCCGGTATCGCGTGAAGAAACACGGCCGAAGTTGTCACACGCCAGATATCCCGCCTGGGCCTCAATCGGCGCACTGGGCCGACCGCCGCTTTCGGGCGTCAGCCGCGCAATTTCGGCGCAATCGGCGAGGAACGGGCCGATGGTGTTGGGACCATTGCCGGTGATCGTAAGGCCGGTGCCTGTGTCTGGTCGGTCAAACCGCACCGTGTTGTCGCCCGCAATCACGAGCCACGCGGGGTCAGAGACCGAGGCGATATACTCAATCCCGCTGATGCCAACTTCCGCGTCAACGCCCACGACGGAGCCGTCCAGCACCACCGAACGTCCGTCGGGTATACTGGCCCGCAATTGCGCAGGCGCGCCATTGGTCAGACCCGCCACGTCCGCGCTGACCTGCAGCTGAACGAACGGATCTTCGGCGTCATAGATGCATTGCCCAGAGATCACGATGTCATCGGTTTCCGGCACGCCGTATCCCATGCTCACAACGGTGCCTTCGGGATTGCCCTCATCAACAAGTGTCGCCCGCGCCCAGACATGGCCCGAGATATCGGGGCCCAGATCGGGTGTCAGAACCTCAGCCACCGGTTCTTCTGTTGCTGGCACCACGGGATCAGCGGCCGTGCTTGCCGCAGCACAGGCCGTCACGAACTCCGCCACATAGCTCTGGTTAGTCGTCAGATTGAAGGGGATGTTGAAATCCGTCAGCCCCACAAGGCCGTAGCGCACCACAGGTGCTGTGGCGAGCATGGCCAGCTCTGGGCCTTCAGCCAGCACATTGATCTCCGGCCCGCCGACGGGGTCATCCTCCGCATTGAAAATCTGCGCCTCCAAGGTCAGCACCGTGCCTGCATCGTCGGTCATCTGGAACGCCACCAGATCGCCTGCGACGGCAGCGCCGGCAAAAGCCTCAAACCGGATGTTCGCGGAACCCCCGCCTGTGCATGTGGCCCAGATCAAGCCTCTTGGGATACGGGCACCTGCGGCTTCCGCTTGGCCCGCATCAAATGTCTGGGTGGCCACCAAATCCAGCGCGGGACCACCGCCCGAGAAGGGGTGATGGGCGTTGAAAACCCAGGTGAAAGCCTCCTGCGCCGATACAGGCGCGGCGAGGCAAAGAGCGAGAGGCAAGGCGTGGAAAAGGCGCATATGAAAACTCCTGAGGCGGAAATATCAGCAGTTTCGCGGCTCACCCTGCGCGAGGCAAGGATTCCCTCAAGCGCGCCGGAACTTGCTGGTAATCCGCGCATCTTTGCGCGGGCCGGTCACGCGCCAGGTTTGGGTGAAGGCTTGCGGAAGGAAGAAATCGTAGGTCACGCGGTAAAGGTCCGGATCGCAGAGATGCACTGCCTCCGCTCCCGGGTCCGGCACGATGTGAAAGTGACGCCCATCTTCAAATAGAACCTCAACGCAAGACCCAGTCTGGCGCCACAAGTAGCGCCGCGACGCCTGCATCGGCGCGGCCGCGCCATAGTGCAAGGTGCCCTGCTCTTCCTGAATGAGGCCATTCGCGCCCGCGCGCCACTCGGCCTCCCCCACCAGCCGCCCCGTCACGCCCGCACGCGCATCGTCGATCACGCGCGACAAAAGCCAACGGCCTTCCAGATCATCCAATCGGATCATTCCGCCTCGATCCGCCCTTCGAAGCGATTGCCGAACCCGTCCAGAAACACGATCCCGTCGGGGTTTGCGCTTTGCACGGCGTAGCAGTCCCAGGTGGGCGACGGCGGCCAGAGGGAGCAGTAATCGTTGCCGCGCACCTCCCACGAACCCCATGAAGGTTCTCCGTGGGAGTAAAGCGTACGACCTGACGAAAAGAATCGCTGTGTGGCCCCGTTGTCATAGGTGACGGAACGGTCGGTCAGAACCTCCGCAATCTCTTCGCCGTTCATCACGATCCAGTCCTGCGCCACCGCCGGGCCAGACAACACCATCAAAGCCACCAATATCGCCCGCATCGCCTTGTTCCCTCCGCTGCATCCGCCTATCAGACAGCCGAAAGCCACCGCGAAAGGCAAGCCCATGATCCCCCGCTATTCCCGCCCCGAGATGACCGCCATCTGGGAGCCCGCCACAAAGTTCCGCATCTGGTACGAGATCGAGGCGCACGCCTGCGATGCCATGGCCGATCTGGGCGTGATCCCGCGTGAGAACGCGGAGGCGGTGTGGAAAGCCAAGGATGTGGAGTTCGACGTTGCGAGGATTGATGAAATTGAGGCCGTGACGAAACATGACGTCATCGCTTTCCTGACCCATCTGGCGGAACATGTGGGATCTGAAGAGGCGCGATTTGTGCATCAGGGCATGACGTCTTCGGACGTGCTCGACACCTGCTTCAACGTACAACTGGTGCGCGCGGCGGACATCCTGCTGGCCGGTCTCGACCGCGTCCTCGCCGCCCTGAAGACGCGCGCGATGGAGCACAAGGACACACTGCGTGTTGGCCGCTCCCACGGCATCCACGCCGAGCCCACGACCATGGGCCTGACCTTCGCGCGTTTCTACGCCGAGATGGATCGCAACAGGACCCGGATGCAGGCCGCGCGCGCTGAAATCGCGACAGGGGCCATTTCTGGCGCCGTGGGCACATTCGCCAACATCGACCCGCGCGTGGAAGAGCATGTTTGCGCGCAATTGGGGCTGGAGCCTGAACCCATTTCCACCCAGGTCATCCCCCGCGATCGCCACGCGGCCTTCTTTGCAACGCTCGGCGTGATTGCGTCCAGCATCGAAAACATCGCCGTGGAAATCCGCCACATGCAGCGGACGGAAGTTCTGGAAGGCGCTGAATTTTTCTCCATGGGCCAAAAGGGTTCAAGTGCAATGCCGCACAAGAAGAACCCAGTTCTGACCGAAAACCTCACCGGCCTTGCGCGTCTGGTGCGCATGGGCGTGGTGCCCGCGATGGAAAACGTCGCGCTTTGGCATGAGCGCGACATCTCGCATTCCTCCGTTGAGCGGATGATCGGGCCGGACTCGACGGTTACCCTCGATTTCGCGCTGCATCGCCTGGCTGGCGTAGTCGAGAAGATGCTAGTCTTCCCCGAGAACATGCTGGAGAATATGAATAAATTCCCCGGCCTCGTAATGTCGCAGCGTGTGCTTCTGGCGCTCACGCAAGCAGGTGTCAGCCGTGAAGATGCCTATGCAATGGTGCAACGCAATGCGCTGAAGGTTTGGGAAGAACGCCTCGATTTCCAGACTTTGCTTTTGGATGATCCAGAGGTCGTCGCGGCCCTTGGCGAAGACGCGATCCGCGAGAAATTCGACATGGGCTACCACACCAAACACGTCGACACGATCTTCGCCCGGGTCTTTGGCGACAGTTGATTTTGACCAACCGCCTCCTCGTGCTACCTTTCAGGTGCAACGGTTTCGAACGGGAGAATGATATGACGATCAAGACCCTTCTGACGGCAGCGGTGCTTGTGGCCACACCTTTGATGGCCAACGCCCAATGCATGTGGGACTACGGCACACAGGAAGCCGCGATCAGCTGTGCCGAAGGCACGACGTGGGACGCCACCTCAATGACTTGCGTGGCTGTCGCCTCTAGCTGATCCGCGCAACACGACTTTTCGGGCCGGGGCCGCGCAATCGCGTCCCGGCCCTTTTCATTCGAATATTAGCGACTCCGACCAGAAAAACCTCGCGTTAACCCGAATTGCCTATGCAAGGACAAGGGTATCGAAACGGGGTCTCCCACATGCAATCTGCCGTGGCATCGGATCATTCCACATTCATTCTGGATGGAGAGGTCGAAGACGGCCTTCACATGCTTGATGTGACGCCACGCAATCTGTCGAAGAAGCAGAAGGCCGCCGTGATCGTGCGCCTGCTTCTAGGCCACGGCGTGTCCCTTGGCGTCAGTAAACTGTCCCCAGATGATCAAACAAAGTTGGCCTACACCATCGCCGCGCTTGGAAATATCGACAAGCCGACGCTGGCCGAAGTGGTCCATGAATTCACTCGGCAGATCGACAATCTCGCGCTCAGCTTTCCGCAGGACCTTTCCGAAACTGTTGAATTGCTTGAACCTTACCTCGCACCAGGAACGCTCAGCAAATTGCGAGCAACGGCTGAACAACGCGACACAACCGATCCTTGGGGCCGCATCGCGCGCCAACCGGTTGAGCGTTTGCGCCCGCTCCTTTCCAGCGAAAGCGCTGAGGTTTGTGCCGTAATGCTATCGAAACTCAGTGTGGTGAAGGCGGCAGAATTGCTGGCTGATGTGCCGCCGGACCGGTCCGAAATCGTAGCCCACTCCATGGCACTGACCGAAACCATCACGCCTGACATCGTGGACAGGATCGGTTTGCATATTGCAGGCGTGCTGGATGCCGAACCGGTCAGCGCATTTGACAAAGCAGCCGCCGAAAGGGTCGGTGCCATCCTTAATGCCACGCCGCAAGAAGCGCGGGATCGAATGCTTGAAGGGCTGGAATCTCGTGATGCACCTTTCGCATCCGAAGTTCGCAAATCCATCTTTGCCTTCCCACACATCCCAACGCGCGTGGAACCGGCGGATGTGCCCCTCATCATGCGCAAAGTGGATGGTGATACGGCCGTCACGGCATTGGCCGCAGGCAAAACGAGTGCACCCCTGACAGTCGAATTCTTGTTGGAAAACATGTCAAAACGCCTAGCCGAGCAGTTGCGCGACGACGCAGAGGCGCGCTCAGCCACCAAACCGGAAGAGGGCGAAGCTGCCATGGCAGAGGTTATCGCCGCGATCCGAGAGTTGGAGTCGGCAGGCGAGATCACGTTGTTACCGCCGGGAGAGTAACGCGCGCGCTGAATCTCGATGACGTTACAACACCCTTCTCAGGGACGGCCCTCGCCATGGGCTACGCTTCACCCTATCTTTCCCCCATGGTTCTGGAATTTACCGAAGCAGGCATCTACTGCCCTCCCGCCGATGCCTATATCGACCCGTGGCGCCCCGTGCCCCGCGCGTTGATCACGCACGGCCATTCCGACCACGCCCGCCCCGGCATGGGCGCCTACATGGCAACGCAGGCCGCAGCCCCCGTGATCCATCACCGGCTTGGCGCAGATATTCGTATGGAAACAACACCTTATGGTGTCACGCATCGCATCGGCGACGCCAATATCAGCTTTCATCCCGCAGGCCATGTGCCGGGCTCGGCCCAGATCCGGGTTGAGGTTGATGGCGAGGTCTGGGTCGCTTCGGGCGACTACAAGGTGATCGACGATGGGCTGAGTGAGCCGTTTGAGCCAGTCAAATGCCACACCTTCATCACGGAAAGCACCTTTGGCCTGCCGATATACGACTGGCCCGAGCAAGATGTGCTCGCCCGCGATTTGAACGCTTGGTGGGCGCAGTGCGTGGCTGAAGGTAAACGCGCGGTGCTTGGTGTTTATGCTCTGGGGAAAGCGCAACGGATCATGAAGCTTCTGGACCCGTCCATCGGCCCAATCCTGACCCACGGCGCGGTTGAAGCCACGAACAAAGTGCTTCGAGGTCAGGGTCTTATCTTGCCCGAAACCGTGCCTGTCGTGGACGGCGTCGATGCCAAATCGCATCCCAACGCCATCGTCTTGGCCCCGCCCTCTGCCCTTGGGTCCAATTGGATGAAACGCTTCGGCGCGGTCTCCACCGGATTCGCGTCCGGCTGGATGCGCCTGCGCGGGGTGCGCCGACGTCGTGCGGCCGATCGGGGCTTTGTCGTCAGTGACCATGCCGATTGGAAGGGTCTCAACTGGGCCATCGCGCAAACCGGGGCCGAGCGCGTCTTCGTGACCCACGGCTACACTGCGCAATTCAGCCAATGGCTGCGCGAGCAAGGCTACGACGCGGGCATCGTCCAGACCGAATTCGGCGGTGAAGACCTTGATGAAGCAGAGGAATCCGCCGCATGACTGAATTGTCCTTCGCAGACCGCTTCTTTGTGTTCCAAGCCCGCACCTTGGAACGTGCCGTCTTGCGGTTCGTCGCCCCCCAGCGTGTTTTGCGCGTGCTTTTCGCGATCAGCACGCGCCTTGGCGGAAAAATGCCGCGCGGGATGATCCCTATACGAGACGAACACGACGGCCTTTGGTTTCGCCCCGATGGTGTGGATCGCGACGCGCCCGTCATCCTCTACATCCACGGTGGCGGCTTCACGATTGGCAGCCCCCGCACCCACGCCCCTCTGGTCGGCGCTTTGGCTAAGGCCACGGGCCTGCGCGCCTACGCCGCGCGCTATCGGCTTGCCCCCGAACACCCGTTCCCGGCCGCGCGCGACGATGTCATCGCCGCCTATGAGCGATTGGTTGAGGCTGGCACGCCCCCGGTCGCTATCGCAGGCGACAGCGCGGGCGGATGCCTTGCGCTCAGTGTCTTGCAACACGCCCGGGACGCGGGCCTGCCCTTACCCAAAGCCGCCTGCTTGATCGGCCCAGTTGCGGATCTGTCCGGTGGTATTGAGGAACGCTTCGCCGGGGCCACGAACGAGCTGCTTATCCCGCCCGAATGGCCTGCCCGCATTGAACAGGTCTACTTGCCCGGAATTCACCCGACAGATCCCATCGTCTCGCCACTTCACGGCGACCTGACTGGCTTGCCGCCGACCCTGATCCAGGCGGCAGAGGGGGAGGCGCTCGCCCAAGACAGCGCACGCGTTGCAGAGGCGATGGGCGACGCCACGCTCGACCTCTGGCCTGGCCTGATGCACGTCTGGCACCTTCATGCGGGTTTCATGCCCTCAGCAGACGGCGCCATTGGGCAACTGGCCGACTTCATCAAGGCCCGCTTGTGAAGGAGTTCGCGGCCCTTTTCACTGCGCTGGACCAAACCACCAAGACCAGTGTGAAAACGGCAGCGCTGGCTGACTACTTCGCCACGGCCCCCGAAGACGATAAGATCTGGACCATCGCGTTGTTGTCCGGTCGCCGCCCTCGGCGCGCGATCACCACAACCAAGCTGCGCGAATGGGCCGCGGAACACGCGGGCATCCCGCTTTGGTTGTTCGAAGCCTGCTACCCGGTCGTGGGCGACCTTTCGGAAACGATCGCCCTTGTCCTGCCCGAGCCCAAGAACCGCATCGAGAAGTCGCTGAGCGGCTGGATTGCCACACTCCGCGGTCTCGACAACGCCGAGGAAGACGCGCGTAAGGCCGCCATCCTAGAAGCGTGGGATGGGCTGCCGCCCATCGAGCGGTTCGTTTTCAACAAGCTCATCACCGGCGGCTGGCGTATGGGCGTGTCGCAAAAGCTGATGACACGGGCGCTGGCCAAGGCCACTGGCATTGAAGAGGCGGAACTGACGCACCGGCTGATGGGGGATTGGTCGCCTGACAATGTGTCTTGGGAAAGCCTGATCGAAGCGCCTGATCCGACCGCCGACCTCAGCCGCCCGTATCCGTTCTACCTTGCTTATCAGTTGGAACAGGAACCGCATGAGCTTGGCGACGTAAACGATTGGTTGGCAGAGAGAAAATGGGATGGCATCCGGGGCCAATTGATCCTTCGCGGCGGGGAACGTTACCTCTGGTCGCGCGGGGAGGAGTTGATGACGGAACGCTTCCCGGAATTCGCGCAGCTCGTCGATTTCCTCCCCTCCGGCACCGTTATGGACGGCGAAGTTTTGGCCTATGACCGTGACGCAGAGGCCCCGCTCAGTTTCAACAAGCTGCAGCCGCGCATTGGGCGCAAGACGGTGCCCAAAAAGCTTCTGGCCGAGGCGCCCTGCATCCTGATGGCCTACGATCTGCTGGAATGGCAGGGCGCGGACCTGCGGCAGACACCGCTGGCGGATCGTCGAGCAATCCTTGAGGAGGCCATCGACGCCCTTCCGAAAGACCTGCCCATCCGCATCTCGCCTCGCGTAAACGCGACGACATGGGACGGTTTGGCCGAGGCGCGTGCGATCAGCCGCGATATCGGGGCCGAGGGGCTAATGCTCAAACGACTGAACGCCCCCTATCTGGCGGGCCGAAAGAAGGGGGATTGGTGGAAATGGAAGGTCGATCCGCTGACCATCGACGCCGTGATGATCTACGCGCAGGCAGGGTCCGGCAGGCGCGCGACGCTTTACACTGATTTCACCTTTGCGGTCTGGAACGGGAACGATCTGGTCCCCTTCACCAAGGCCTATTCCGGCCTGACCGATGCCGAATTCCGCGAGATCACTGCATGGGTCCGCAAGAACACCACCGACCGCTTCGGACCCGTGCGGCAGGTCACGCCACACCATGTGTTCGAGATCGCGTTTGAGGGCATCCAGGCCTCCCCCCGCCACAAATCCGGCGTAGCACTGCGGTTCCCCCGAATGGCCCGCTGGCGCAAGGACAAGCCGTTGCAGGAGGCCAATACATTGGACGATCTGAACCAGATGCTTGCGCAATACGGATAGAACGAGAAATTGCCGCGCGAAAGAACCCTCGCGCGGCGGAAGCTTATGAAAATCAAAAAGTTATGGCATCAGCGGAAGCTATAAGAGGAACCCCACGCCGCATAGGGCTGCGAAGAGATGCCATTGCGGAACGACCCGGAATAGGCCGACCGCCCGCCGCTCACGTCAATCGACACGCGGCCACCCGTGCTCGCCGAAATTCGGCCCGCATGGACCGCTGCCACACAGATCGCGCTGTCGGAGGTGTAGATGCCGTCCCCCCAGATCGTCGAAGTGGCGGCGCCAAATGGCTGGCAGACAAAGGAATGGACCGAGCCCGCTTGCCCATCGATCCCAAGGTCGATCAGGTTCGTCGTTGCTCCGATAACGGGGGCGGGCTGCACATATTGTGACCCAAGCACACGGAAGCTGCGCGGCCAGGAGCCATAGCTGTGCGACGTCACACCGTTCCAGGTCGCGCCCGAAAATGACGCAAGTCCCTGGTTCACCTGGATCGTCACACGCCCGCCGTTGGCAAAGCTGATGTGGCCTGCGTGAACCGCTGCGGTACAGATGGAGCTGTCGGAGGTATAATCCCCCGCGCCCCAGATCGTATGGGCCGAGCCGCCGGGCGGGCAGACGTGCGTAACCGTTCCACCGTGCGAATTCAGGTTCAGGCTGTCGGGCGAAACGGCCCAGGCGCCAGCGGCTTGGGCGTGACCGCCGCCTATGATCGTGAGCCCAGTGTTAGCAACGGCGGCACCGGTTCCAAAGGCAAGGCTTGCAAGGGTGACGGCAGACAGAAGAAGGGGTTTAAACATGGTAGTGTCTTTCAAATGAAGGGCGTCCGGTTTTGCCGGATCAGAAGGGGTTCAGGTATCTCAAGAACCGCGATGTCTTGCGGTATGTCCCATTCCTATCCAACCCGCCTTTGCCCAGCACTGGGGGAGACTCCCCATATTGAGGTGCCGGGCCTCGCCCCTGCAAAATCCATCCAAAATCTGCTATATTGGCCCTCCCGAACCCCGGACCTGGAGGATTTGGAAGATGCTTCAAAGTGATATCACTCAACACGCCCACGCGCTCTACGCTGTCCACGGCGACAAGGCAGAGGCCGAAGCGGCCCAAAACGCGCGCAATGCGCAGAATGCCGCCGAAAGCAAGAAGTGGGAGAAGATACGGCTTCACATCAAGGAAATGCGCGGCGCGCATCAGACTTGAGGAGAGCGATTTCCGCCCCGGCCAATCATAGCATCGGGGCGGAAGCATTTCAGATTATTGGAACACGTAGCTGCGCGGCCATTCGGGGTATTCGGAGGACCCCACGCCGTTGCGATCAGACGCGCCATAGGCAGGCTGGTTGCCTAGAACCATGACCGTCACGGGGCCGCCTGTTGCTGCATCAATCAATCCGCGATGCACCGCTGCCACGCAAATCGCGCTGTCGGAGGTGTAGACGTCAACGCCCCAAATGCTCGAAGTTGTGCTGCCGCCGGGTGGGCACAAGAAGCTGTGGGTTGCGCCTGCATCCTCGGCGTAGCCCGTGCTGTCGATGCTGGTGGACCAATCAATGGCCTCGATCGCTGCACCGCCGCCAATGGGCTCGGCCCCGGTGATCTGAAAGCTGGATGACCAACTGCCGTAGTCGGACGAAGTCACGCCGTTCTGCACCGACCCGGAATAAGCGTCCATTCCAGGCACTTGGCGGAAGCTGACGCGCCCACCCTCAGCTTGGGTGATCCAGCCGAAATGCACCGCGGCCGAACAGATGGAGCTGTCGGAGGTATACGTACCGGTGCCCCAGACGGCACCTGTTACACCGCCGGGGGTGCACTCCACGGTGCCGGTCGCGCCTGCGCCGTCAGCGCCCAGTGAAATCGCGCTGGCGCCCCAATCGGCAAGCGCGGGGGCCGTCATACAGGCCAATGCGGCCAAGGTTGTGCTGAAAATGCGTGGGATCATAAGGCGAGCCTTTCAAATTCGTCGCGCTTGGGCATCGCGTGGCAGACCAAGCATAGGCGATCACGGCAAAAGGGAAGACAGCGCACAGCGCGTCTATTGCCGTTTCATGGCTCCGAGCCTGCCCCGAGCGGTGTTGGGCGGGCAAGGGTTATCTGGCATAAGGAAAACCTGACCTGTCAGGCAACGTCGCTGACGGCCACTGGGCGTTGGCCCGCAGCCCATGCCTTCGCAGCCTCACCAAAAGCTGCGAAGAGCGGACGGCTGACTGGATCATCGGCGGCGCGATATTCGGGGTGCCACTGAACGGCGAGCGTAAAGCCGGGCGCATCGGCCACATAGATCGCCTCGGGCGTGCCATCGGGCGCGTGGCCGTCAATCACGATGCGTGGCCCCGGGACTTTTATGCCTTGCCCGTGCAGCGTGTTGGTCAGCACCGTTTGAGATCCCATCAGCCGATGGAACGGCCCGTTTTCGGAGAAGGTCACATCGTGGCGCAGGGCGAATTTCTCTTCAATTGTGCCATCGGGCGGCATCCGGTGGTTCATCCGCCCGGGCAGGTCCCGGATCTCAGGGTAAAGCGAGCCGCCCATGGCCACGTTCACCTCCTGAAAACCGCGGCAGACACCGAGGAACGGCTGGCCGCGATCCACGCAAGCGCGGACCAGTGGCAGGGCCACACCGTCGCGGGCCCGGTCCATCGTTCCGTGCGCCTCGGTATAAGTCTCGCCATATTCTTCGGGATGCACGTTGGGCCGTCCGCCGGTGAAGAGGAAGCCATCGCAGACCTCCATCAACTCGTCCACATCCACGAAACGAGGGTCGGAAGGGATGATCATGGGCAAACCACCGCAGACCTCGGCCACAGCCTCGGAATTCATCGTCCCGCCCGCATGGGTCGGATACTCATCATTGAGGAGGTAAAAGTTTCCGATGATACCGATGACAGGTTTGCGCATGCTTCTTCCAACTTTGCAGATGAAACCTTACCTAACGGTGAAGCGCCCGAAGGAAAAGGCGTGGCCGCGCGCAGAGTGCGGCGCATTTGCGCACATGACGCCGAAATAGGCACCGCCATGATCTACCGCCTGAATGATCCCAGCTTCCTGAACGAACCCGCGCCCGTGCTAGCTCAGATGCGGGCCGAGGGGCCTTTGGTGCAGGTCAAAATGCCGATTGTCGGCAAGATCTGGATGACCACAGACGATGCGGGCGCGCGAGCTTTGTTGAAGAACCCCGACCTTTTCCGCCGTGACCCCGGCCCGATCACCGGCAAACCCCTTGCGCAGCGGTTCTGGTGGATGCCGGGTTTCTTCAAACCGCTGCTCGACACGATGATCGTCGCGGATGACCCGAAGCACAAACGCCTGCGCGGGCTGGTGGATCAGGCCTTTGCCCGCACGACGATGGAGGATTTGCGGCCGGAGCTGGAGGCGATGGCCGACCGACTGCTTGACGAGCTGCCGGGTGGAGAGGTCGATATTGTGCGCCACTACACCCGCCCCCTGCCCTTCCTCGCGATCTGCGCGCTTCTGGGCATCCCCGACGACGCACGCGCCTCACTCGCCAAACGGGTCGCGCCACTTTCCTCCGTCACGAACCCCTTTGGCGCGATCTACGCCATCCTCCGATTGCGCGGCGTGTTGGCCGACTTCCGTGCGCTCTTTGCGGAAGCCCGCGCGCACCCGCGTCCGGGCTTGATCTCCGCCCTCGTCCACGCGGAAGAGGACGGCGCGCAGCTGAACGAACAGGAATTGCTGGCGATGGTCCTGCTGCTGTTCCTCGCGGGCCATGAGACGACCGTGCATCTGATCAACAACGCCATTGTGACGCTGGCAACGGAGTCGGGCTTGCGCACGCATTTCACGGACAACCCACAAACGCGGCACTTGTTCGTGGAAGAGGTCGTCCGTCATGCGTCGCCGGTGATGACCACCAAAATGATGTTTGCAGCGCGGGACACCGAAATCCTCGGCGCGCCCATCAAAAAGGGAGAGATGGTGGCCCCGCTGCTGATAGGAGCGAACCACGACCCCGCCCATTTCGACGCGCCAGAGGACTTCGTCCCCGATCGCCGTCCGAACGCACATCTGGGATTTGGGTTCGGCCCCCATGTTTGCCTTGGGATGCAACTGGCCCGGATCGAAGCAAGCGTGGCGCTAGAGCGCCTGGTTGCGCGTCACCCTGATCTGCAATTGGCACAAACCCCGGCTTACCTGCGTCGCCCCGGTCTGCGCGCGCCAGCAACCCTTCGTTTGCACCTATGATGGCAACATCTGCAACTTTTCCGCTCTCCGTCTCGTGGCTACCCTAACCAAAGCCCACCATTCCCGGAGTGACCCGCCCATGCCCGCGATCCGCCTGCCCCACCGCCGAACGGTGCTGAAGGTGCTCCATTGGGGGATCGTGCCGTTCTTCATCTGGTTCATGTTTGCGGACCCTGATGCGCTGCGGCGGATGGGTCCCGGCTGGTTCCAACTGCATTCGGTCAACGGTCTGATCTTTGTGACTTTGGCGCTGATCTGGACGGGCACTTATCTACAAAAGGGCTTGGCGTCCCGCCCCGGCCCGAAACTGCCGCAGACGGCGCGCGTCATACATCCAATTCTGCATAAGACCCTGATTTGGGGACTTTTTTTCGTGGCGCTTACGGGCTTTGGTTTGGGGCTAACATCCGCCGTTCTTCTGCGTGCGGGTGGCGTCCTGCCCATCGCGCCACCGCTGAACCTGCCGCAGGCCCATGCAATCGTCTCGTGGCTGCACATCTACCAGTTCTATGCGCTGGCCCTGATTGTGGCGGCCCACGCGGCATTCCATGTCTGGCGGCATGTCGCGCTGCGCGACAACGCGCTGCGCATCATGGCCCCGCGCGCGCTCCACCGGTATCTTTAGCCCGCCAACATCGGGTTTTCCTTGCTTGAATCGCGGCCCAACTCACGGGAAGGTGCATTCACCCTTCATCGAAACGAAATGCCCTTCATGTCCGATACATTTGATCAAGAGCCGGAAACGGCCCGCCCCGCTGACGAACATCGCTTTCCGTGCTCCAATTGCGGCTCGGACATGCGCTATGCGCCGACCGAGGGGAAAATGGTCTGCGACCATTGCGGCAATGAAGAAGCCATCGAGGTGCCCGAAGACATGGCTGGCGAGGCCAATGTCGAGAATGACTTCGAGGCCGCCGTACGTGGCCAGATGGACGGGTTGGAGATCGAAGAAACCCGCGTATCGCAATGCCCCTCCTGTGGCGCTCAGGTCCAGTTCGACGCAGACACCCACAGTCAGGAGTGCCCCTTCTGCGCCACGCCAGTGGTGACCGACACCGGCACGCACCGCCATATCAAACCCAAGGGTCTCGTCCCGTTCCAACTTGAGGAGCGCGAGGCGCACAAGGCGATGAACGACTGGCTCGGCAAGCTCTGGTTCGCGCCCAATGGCCTGAAGGAATACGCCCGTCAGGGGCGCGAGTTGAACGGCATCTATGTGCCCTACTGGACCTACGACGCCGACACCGACACGCAATATCGCGGCCAGCGCGGGACGGCGTACTATGTGACTGTCAATGGCCCCGACGGCAAACCCAGGCAAGAGCGCCGTATCCGCTGGAGCCCGGCTCGGGGGCGGGTCAGCCGGTTCTTTGACGACATTCTTGTGCTGGCCTCCAAGTCCCTACCCAAGCGCTACACCGATGCCTTGGCTCCTTGGGACCTGTCTGCCTTGGCCGAATACAAGCCTGAGTTCCTGTCCGGTTTCCGGGCTGAAGGCTACACGGTTGAGCTGGACGAAGGCATGAACGAGGCGCGTCAGATCATGGATGCGCAGATCCAGCGTGACATCCGCCGCGACATCGGCGGCGACGCGCAACGTATCGACTCGATGAACACCCATGTCGACAAGACGACCTTTAAACACATTCTGCTGCCGGTCTGGATTGCGGCCTATAAGTATCGCGGCAAGAGCTACCGCTTTGTGGTCAACGCCCAATCCGGCAAGGTGCAGGGCGAACGGCCCTGGAGCGCGATCAAGATCGCGATCGCGGTGGTTGGCGCAGTGGCCCTTGCGGCGGCGGTCTTCTACGGTCTTGAGCTGATGGACCAGTAGCGGCCCCTCAACCGCTCCTCGGCTGCGCGCCTGCGCTGGGGCTTGTCACCTCCTCGCATCAGTTGCGTTGTCGGGCTTCCCCATCGCGTGCGTTACCGCTAACACGGGGGCCGAACGATGGAGGTTCCCATGATCCTGTGTGCCGGCGAAGCCCTGATCGACATGTTGCCCCGCCAGACCGAAAGCGGAGAGGCCGCCTTTGCGCCTTACCCCGGCGGATCGGTCTTCAACACCGCCGTGGCGCTGTCGCGGCTGGAGCAAAGGGTGGAATTCTTCACCGGCCTCTCGACCGACCTGTTCGGAGAGCGGCTGGAAGGTGTGCTGATGGCCAATGGCGTGGGCTCCTCGCTGGCCCATCGCGCGGATCGACCCACGACACTGGCTTTTGTGACCCTGACCGATGGCCAAGCCAGCTATGCCTTTTACGATGAGAACACCGCTGGTCGGATGCTGACGCAGGCCGATCTGCCTGAAGTCCCCGAGGAAGCAAAGGCCTGCTTCTTCGGTGGCATCTCTCTCGCTGTGGAGCCCTGCGCCGAGGCTTACGTCGCCCTGGCTGAGGCCGCGACACGTAACCGTGTCGTGATGCTTGACCCGAATATCCGCCCCTCTTTCATTGCCGATGAAGACCGCTTCCGTGCCCGGATGGATCGGATGCTCGCGGCCTCTGACATCGTGAAGGCTTCGGACGAAGACCTGCACTGGCTCATGGGTGAGGATCAGGGTCTGCCGATGCTGGCGGAAAAGATGCTCGCGAAGGGCCCTGCGTTGGTATTGGTCACGCAGGGCAAGGATGGCGTCACCGGTTACCATGCGGGCGGTGCGGTTCATGTAGATGCGCAGATGGTTCAAGTCGTTGATACCGTAGGCGCAGGCGACACCTTCAACGCAGGCGTTCTGGCCGGGCTGGCGCAGGCCGGCGCGTTGGAAAAGGGCCTCGTGCGCCAAGGGCTGACCGATGACACCCTGCGCGAGGCGATGACGCTTGGCGTGAAAGCCGCCGCCGTCACAGTCAGCCGCGCAGGCGCAAATCCGCCCCGTTTGGATGAGCTTGCATGAGGGCGCTTATCCAACGGGTCACGGAAGCCCGCGTGGATGTCGACGGCGCGACCATTGGGCAATGTGGCCGGGGCTTGCTTGTGCTGGTTTGCGCGATGCAGGGCGACACGCAGGCGGAGGGCGAAAAGCTTGCCGCGAAAATCGCCAAGCTGCGGATCTTCAAAGACGACGCCGGCAAGATGAACCGCTCGCTGTTGGACATCGGCGGCTCGGCCCTTGTGGTCAGCCAGTTCACACTTGCGGGCGACACCTCTCGCGGCAACCGGCCCGGATTTTCTACCGCCGCGCGCCCCGACGAGGGTGAAACGCTTTACCTTGCCTTCGCCGAGGCCCTGCGCAGCCATGGGATCGCCGTTGAAACCGGCCAATTCGGTGCAGATATGGCGGTGAGCCTTGTGAATGATGGGCCTGTCACGCTCTGGCTCGACACGTCCGCATAGCGCACAAATTTCGGGCATCCGCCCTGCAAACCCCTGCAAACACACCCAAAAAGGCTGGCCCTTTCGCTCAAGGGCCTGTCTGTTAGGGTCAGGGGCTTGGAGGACCAATGACTGATCAAAGCCGATTTTTCGACGAAATGACCGGCGGGCAAGATCGCCCGCGCCAACCCTACGGCCCATACGATGAGTGGTTCTGCGGAGAGAACCTGAAGGACCTGCGCAAGAAATCTGCTGAGGCCGAAAGCTTCTTTCGCCGCACGGGGATCACCTTCAACGTCTATGGCGCGGCTGAGGCCGACGAACGCCTGATCCCCTTCGATATCGTGCCCCGCATTATCTCTGCCCGCGAATGGTCGAAGCTGACCAAAGGCATCGAGCAGCGCGTGCGCGCGATCAATGCGTTCCTTTATGACATTTATCACCGCCAAGAAATCCTGCGCGCAGGCCGTGTACCGCGCGAGTTGATTGACAAGAACGAAGCGTTCCTGCCCCAGATGATCGGTGTCTCGCCCCCCGGCGGCGTCTATACCCATATCGTGGGCACAGATCTGGTGCGCACCGGCGAAGACCAGTTCTACGTCCTGGAAGACAATGCCCGCACGCCTTCCGGCGTCAGCTACATGCTGGAGAACCGTGAGACGATGCTGCAGATGTTCCCCGAGCTCTTCAGCCGGATCAAGGTGCAGCCTGTGGGCACCTACCCCGCCAGCTTGCGTCGTTCGCTTGCGGCTTGTTCGCCCCAGGCCTGCGATGGCGATTGCACGGTTGCGGTACTGACGCCCGGCATCCACAACTCCGCCTACTTCGAGCATGCGTTTCTTGCGGACCAGATGGGCGTGGAGCTTGTTGAAGGCAACGATTTGCGCGTCGTCGATGGGCGGATCGCCATGCGCACGACGGAAGGCTACAAGGCCATCGACGTCCTTTACCGCCGCGTGGATGACGATTTCCTCGACCCGCTGAATTTCAACCCGGACTCGATGCTTGGCGTGCCCGGCATCATGGATGTCTACCGGGCAGGCGGGATCACCATCGCCAATGCACCCGGCACCGGCATCTCGGACGATAAGGCGATCTACAGCTACATGCCTGATATCGTTGAGTTCTATACGGGTGAGAAGGCGATCCTGCAGAACGTGCCAACCCATCGCTGCTCAGAACCAGAGGCGCTGAAATACGTGCTCGACAACCTGGCAGAGCTGGTCGTGAAAGAGGTGCATGGGTCTGGCGGATACGGAATGCTTGTTGGCCCCGCAGCTTCGAAACGCGAGATCGAGGAGTTCCGCGCCAAACTGACCGCACGCCCGTCGAACTACATCGCGCAGCCCACTCTGGCGCTCTCGACCTGCCCGATCCTGACCTCCAAGGGCCTCGCCCCGCGCCATGTGGACCTGAGACCTTACGTGCTGATGTCGCCCGAACAGATCACCATGACGCCGGGCGGATTGACCCGCGTGGCGCTCAAGGAAGGGTCGCTTGTGGTGAACTCAAGCCAGGGCGGCGGCACCAAGGACACTTGGGTGTTGGAGGAATAGGCACATGTTAGGCAAAACCGCAGGTGGCCTCTTCTGGCTCTTCCGTTACCTCGAACGCTCGGAGAATTCCGCGCGGCTCATTGAAACCGGCTTTCGCATCGCTTTGACCCGGCCCTCTGGCTCGGATGATGAATGGCAATCGGTGCTGCAGACCGCAGCCGTCGATCAGCTCTACGCCACCAAATATGATGAGATCGACCAGGCCCAAGCCATCGATTTCCTGCTGCGCGACAAGGACAATCCGTCCTCTGTGCTGTCAGCCATTGCCAACGCCCGCCAGAATGCACGTCTGACCCGTACCGCGTTGACGCGCGAGGTGTGGGAGGCGATCAACGACGCCTACATGGGCCTGAAAGAAACGCTGTCGCGTCCCGTACCACCGAAGCATCTGCCCGAGGTGCTCAACCAGATCCGCCAGCATTCCGCGCAAGTGCGCGGGGCGATGCACGGCACGATGCTGCGCAATGACATCTTCGATTTCTGCCGTTTGGGCACATTTCTGGAACGCGCCGACAACACAGCCCGCATCTTGGATGTGAAGTATTACGTCCTGTTGCCGTCGGTCACGCAGATCGGCTCAAGCCTCGACAATGTGCAGTGGGAGACGATCCTGCGGTCCGTTGCGGGGGCACGATCCTACCGCTGGTTGACGCAGGGGGAAATCACGCCACGCGGCATCGCGGAGTTCCTGATCTTCGACGGACGCATGCCGCGCAGCCTTCGCTTCGCCGCGCGCAAGATCAAATCGAATCTGTCTTATCTGGAAGAAAACTACGGCACACGCCACGCGTGCCACGATCAGGTGGACGTGCTGGAGGCGCGCCTGCGCCATGGCACCATCGATGACGTCTTTGATGAGGGTCTGCACGAATTCCTGACCGAGATCATGAACGATCTGGGTCATTTGGGCGGGCAGATCGAACAAGACTACAGGTTTTTGGGGTGATGAACTGATGCGACTTTCGATCCTTCATACCACCACCTACCGCTTCGACGCGCCTGCCGCCTACGGGCTGCAACAGCTGCGGCTGACGCCCAAATCCCACAACGGCCAGAACGTTGTTGAATGGGAGATGAGAGTCGATGGCGCCAAAGTGGAAACCGCGTTCATGGACCAGAACCAGAACCGGGTAAGCCTTGTGTCGTTGGACCCGGACGCGCATGAGGTGCGTCTGGTCTGCGAAGGTGTGGTGGAAACCGACGACATCGCCGGCGTGATCGGCAAACACGGCGGCTTCGCCCCTCTGTGGTACTTCCAGCGCTCTACCGAATTAACCCAAGCCGGCAATCGCGTGCGCGCGCTGGTGGCCGGGCTGGCCGAAGAGCAAGCTGAGGATGTTGCCCGCTTGCACGCTCTGTCGGCGCGTATACTTGAGGCCGTGCCCTATGAGATTGGGCGTACCGGGGCGGAAACCTCTGCCGAAGATGCCATCGCGGAAGGCGCCGGTGTCTGCCAGGACCACACGCATATCTTCCTGTCCGCCGCCCGCGCGCTAGGGCATCCCGCGCGCTATGTCTCGGGCTATCTGATGATGAACGACCGCGTGCACCAAGATGCCTCTCACGCTTGGGCGGAGGCCCATGTGTCAGGCCTAGGATGGGTGGGCTTCGATGTGTCCAACGGCATCTCGCCTGATCCGCGTTACGTGCGGGTTGCGACGGGGCTCGACTACGCCGAGGCCGCGCCGATTTCCGGGCTCCATTACGGGGCGGAAGGCGAAGCGATGGCCGTCGACATTCAGGTCGCGCAGCAGTAAACCGAAATTAACCAGACGGCACAACAATGACCGCTGGCATTCGGGGGATCGCGCAGTGACCTATTGCGTTGGAATGAAGCTTGATCGCGGGCTGGTGTTCATGTCGGACACCCGCACCAATGCTGGCGTCGATAATATCAGTGTTTTCAAGAAGATGTTCCAGTGGGAGGTGGAGGGCGAACGCTCCATCACCATGATGACGGCGGGCAATCTGGCCACCACCCAGGCCGTCGTCAGCCTGCTCAACGAACGCGCCCTGCCCGCCGATGAACGCGGGGTTTTGTCGATTCTCGAAGCGCCCTCGATGTTTCAAGTGGCGCGGCTGGTGGGCGAGACCCTGCGCGAGGTGATCTCGGAACAATCCGGTCGCGAAGGCCCGCAAGCCGACAGCCCGTTTGGAGCGACCATCATCCTCGGCGGCCAAGTGCGCGGCGGGGAGCCGCGGATGTTTCTGGTATACCCAGAAGGCAATTTCGTTGAGGCCTGCGATGACACGCCGTTCTTCCAAATCGGTGAAACGAAATACGGCAAGCCCATTCTAGTGCGGGCCTATGACCCCAAGATGCGGTTTGAAGAGGCGGTGAAGCTGCTGCTTCTGAGTTTCGATTCCACCATCAAGGCGAATTTGAGCGTCGGCATGCCCCTCGATCTTCATCTCTATGAGGCCGATAGCTTCCGTCACGGCGCTAAACGGCGGATCGACGCGGAGGATGCATTCTTTGCGGAAATCTCTTCAGGCTGGGGCCAGAAGTTGCGCGAAGCCTTCGACACTCTGCCGGATTATTCCCTCGACTAGTTTAAGTTGGATGCGCCCCCATCAAAGGGCGGTTTCGTCAGCGCGTTACATCGTAGGTGTGGATCCAGCGGTAGCGGTTGGCGACGACGTGAGGGGCATAGCGCGAAGCCAATCGCAATGCCGAGTGCGCAGCGAAGCGGAATGGCCCCGGGCGCAGATGATAGTTGGTGGCATTATCGTTTGCCGCCTCGATGACCTTGAAGGCGCGGGGTTTGCGGGCGGCCTGGTATGAGGCAAGCGCCGTGGACGTGTCCGCCTCATCGCCAAGAAAGCGGGCCAGCGTATAAGCGTCTTCAAGCGCGAGGTTTGCGCCCTGTGCCAGGAACGGAAGTGTCGGATGGGCTGCGTCGCCCAAAAGCGCCAAGGCACCGCTGTGCCAGTTAGACGCCACGGAGTGGCGGTACAGGCCCCATAGGTTTGGGGCTTCAACGTCGGCCAGAAAATCCCTGATTTCTGGGCAGAAGTCTGTGAAAGCAGCGCGCAAGTTCTTGGGGTCATCTGCGTGGTGCCAGCCCTCGGCAGCCCAACTATCACGCTCTTCGACCGCCACGATATTGGTGAGCGCCCCACCGCGCAGCGGGTAGCGGACCAAATGGCGGCCCGGCCCCATGAAAACATGCGCTTCAGGCGGCAGATCGGCCCCGGGCAACGTGGCACGCCAGGCAACCTGACCGGTGAAGAAGGCGCGGCTTTTCGGGTTCAGAACACGGCGGGCAGCGGAGTTGATCCCGTCGGCGGCGAGTGTCAGGCCGTGGGTTTCCGGGCTTCCGTCCGCGAGCGTCAGCGTGGTTTCGGTGTCTTCGACCGCAACCTCTGTCACTTGAATGCCCAGACGGATGGTGACGCCGGCCTCAATGCAGGCGCCGTGCAAAGCATCGATCAAATCCGCGCGGTGCGTCAGGTGGAACGGACCCGACAGCTTCATCGCAAAGACCTCCGCCCCACGGCGAAAATCGCGCAGGCGCACGGCCGTCGCACGCGGTGCATTTTCCGCAATCCGGTCAGCGACACCCAAAGCCTCCAGCACCACCCAGCCATTGGGGGAAATCTGCAGGCCGGCCCCCACCTCGGAAATCTCCGCCGCCTGCTCCAGCACAGTCACGGACGCGCCCCGCTGCGCGCAGGCCAAGGCCACCGCCAGCCCGCCAATGCCGCCGCCGATCACGGTGATGGGTTTTCCGATCAACAAGGGCCACCTCCAATGAAAAAGGGCACCCGCTGGGGATGCCCTTCAAATGCTTCCGTGACCAAGCGGTCAGTCGTCGCGGTGGACCTTTTCACGGCGCTCGTGGCGCTCTTGCGCCTCAAGGCTCATCGTGGCGATCGGGCGGGCGTCCAAGCGCTTCAGCGAAATCGGCTCACCCGTCACTTCGCAGTAGCCGTATTCGCCTTCTTCCACGCGGCGCAGCGCCTGGTCGATCTTGGCGATCAGCTTACGCTGGCGGTCCCGTGTGCGCAGTTCGAGCGCGCGGTCGGTCTCTTCCGAGGCGCGGTCTGCGACGTCCGGAATGTTGCGCGTGCCATCTTGCAGGGTGGTGACGGTCGAACGGCTTTCATCAAGAAGGTCGTTCTTCCAGTTCAGCAACTTGCGCCGGAAATACTCCAGCTGCTTGTCGTTCATAAATGGTTCGTTCTCGGCAGGACGGTAATCGTCCGGCAGGAAAATCTCTGCTTTCATCGTGCTCCCCTCAACGGGGCTGGTGTCGTTCATGGTGTCTAACCTTTGCCAGTCCATGCAGCCCTTGGCGCGTCGATTACACAAGCCGGGCCGGTTTGTCACGCATCGATAAGCCCGAATCTCGTTTCAGACGAAATGAATTTTGGTTGAACGCCCGATTGGCTGCAATCTTGGGCAAAAACAGCCGGTTCCGTGAAAAACCCCGTCGCCTTGCCTTTCCGTGCGGCGGCGAATACCTGAATTTGCGCAACTCACACGTGGGGAATAGGTCATGCAGTTTCAGGGCACCGAGGATTATGTTGCCACCGACGATCTGACTGTTGCGGTAAATGCCGCCGTCACGTTGGAACGCCCGCTTCTGGTGAAAGGTGAACCCGGTACCGGCAAGACGGAACTCGCGCGCCAGGTTGCTCAAAGCCTTGGCCTCCCGATCATCGAATGGCACGTGAAATCCACCACCCGCGCCCAGCAGGGGCTTTATGAATATGACGCCGTCTCCCGCTTGCGCGACAGTCAGTTGGGTGAGGAGCGTGTGCACGACGTCAAGAACTACATCCGCAAGGGCAAGCTTTGGCAGGCGTTTGAGGCTGAGGGGAAATGCGTCCTCCTGATTGATGAAGTCGACAAGGCCGACATCGAATTCCCGAACGACTTGCTGCAGGAACTCGATCGTATGGAGTTCTTCGTCTACGAGACGGGCGAGACGATCAGCGCCAAGGTCCGCCCCATCGTCATCATCACATCCAACAACGAAAAAGAGCTGCCTGACGCTTTCCTGCGGCGCTGCTTCTTCCACTACATCCGTTTCCCCGACGCCGATGTGATGCGCAAAATCGTTGAGGTCCATCATCCGAAAATCAAACAAGACCTTTTGACCGCCGCGTTGACCCAATTCTACGAGATCCGGGAGCAACAGGGGTTGAAGAAAAAGCCTTCTACCTCGGAAGTGCTTGATTGGTTGAAGCTGCTGCTGGCCGAAGATCTCTCGCCAGAAGATCTGCGTCGTGACGGGGCCAATGCCTTGCCGAAGCTACATGGTGCGCTTTTGAAGAATGAGCAGGACGTGGCACTGTTTGAACGGCTGGCTTTCATGGCGCGCGGACAGCGCTGAGGCGGGCTTTTGCCGATGCCCATGGCGCGCGCGCCACAACCTGCGCGCAAAAAGCGACCCACCCACTACCACGTTGCCCGATTCCTGCCATAATCCAGCGGCATCGTGCGTAGTGAAACACCCATCGCCGCACCCTGGATCAAGGTAGCCGCAATTTGACCAAAGCTTTCGATATCCGCCCCCTCGGGCGGCGGGATCGGTCCCAATGGGGCGTGCTTTGGCGTGGGTATCTGGATTTCTACAGCGCTGAGATCGACGCATCCCATGATGATGGGCTTTTTGATCGGCTCACCGACCCTGAAAACACCGCGATGCAGGCCTGGGTGGCCGAAGATGATGGCGGATTGATGGGGCTCGTGCAGATCATCGTGCATGCGCATACGTGGCGGGCCGAGGATGTGACTTACTTGCAAGACCTCTACGCCCTGCCCCGCGTTCGCGGCTCCGGTGTGGGTCGAGCCTTGATTGAGAAGGTCTATGCCGATGCCGATGCGGCCGGTCGCGGAACGGTCTATTGGATGACTAGGCAGTCGAACACCACGGCGCGCACGCTTTACGACCGCGTAGCGCAACCTACTGACTTTATGAAATATTCCCGAGTATGAGGCGCCTGATTTGTCCCGTATCCTGACCCTTGTTGCGCCTGTATTTGCCTTGGCCCTCGCCGCGTGTGCGCCCACGACCGGTGCCGATGTCGCTGAGCGGCGCGCAGCCGCCCTTCCGGCGGACCTGCCGCCGATGAACACCTTTGGCCAAGCCCGTGTTCCGGGGCCTACGCGGTCAAACACATCCATCGCTGCCGATTTCCTAGACCTCAGCTTTCAGATGGAATCGGGACGTGTGATCGAGAACCTCAGCCGGTTCGAGGGGCCCGTGACCGTGGCCATCACCGGCACTGTGCCCCCTTCGATGAGCGCGGATCTCGATCAACTGCTCGTGCGCCTGCGCGGTGAAGCGGGAATTTCCATCAGCCGTGTCTCCTCCGGCGCTTCGATCACCATCGAGACGATGCCCCGCGCCCGGATGCAGCGTGTTGTGCCGCAGGCCGCTTGTTTCGTGGTGCCACGGGTCAGCTCTTGGGCGGAGTTCCGGCGCAACCGCTCGGGCGGCACGTTGGATTGGACCACCTTGGACACCCGCGAACGGGTTGCGGTTTTCATCCCTTCTGACGTCTCACCCCAAGAGATGCGCGATTGCCTGCATGAGGAAATTGCCCAGGCGCTCGGCCCGCTCAATGACCTCTACCGCTTGCCCGATAGCGTCTTCAACGACGACAATTTCAACGCCGTACTAACCGGTTTCGACATGCTTATCCTGCGCACCTACTACGATGATGCGCTGCAATCGGGCATGTCACGGGGTGAGGTGGCGGCGCGCCTTCCCGCGATCCTGTCACGTCTGAACCCGCGTGGTGGTTCGGCCGTCGGCGGCGGACGCGGATCGCAGACACCGCGACCGTGGATTACCGCGATTGAGACGGCCCTTGGGCCGGGGTCGTCCGACAGCGCGCGCATTCAAGCCGCCGAACGGGCCGTTCGTCTGGCTCAGCAACAAAACTGGTCCGACACTCGGCTGGCCTTCGCTTACTTCGCGCTTGGCCGTTTGACCCTCAGCCGCGATGTGGAGGCCTCTATCCAGGCGTTCCAACAGGCCTCCGGCATCTTCGATCGCGTGGCCCCTGGCGGCATTCATTCTGCCCATGTGGACATGCAACTTGCGGCCTTCGCGTTGAGCGCCGGGCAAACCGATCAGGCGCTGAGCCTGACGGCCCGGGCTATGCCAGCAGCCACGCGGGCACAAAACGCCTCGCTCCTGTCGACGCTTCTGATGATCCGCGCAGAAGCGCTGGAAGATGCAGGCCGCGCGTCCGAGGCACGGACCGTGCGTCTCGACAGCCTCGCCTGGGGCCGGTATGGCTTCGGCGGTCAGGCGGCCGTTGGCGCACGCCTGACGGAAGTGGCGGCATTGTCGCCGGGTCGCTCGTAAACCATACCGGAACGGATCATGCTGAATTTCATCGGGGCAGGCATTGGCCTTGTCGTTGGCGCTTTGCTGGCCTGGCGACGCAAGGGTAACTTTCAGGACATCGCACAATGGGCGGCGGTCTTCGCGCTGATCGGGTTTTTGATGGGCACCATCGTCATGTTGATCGTCCCGGCGCCGACGTAGGCGTCACCTCACGCGCTCCTTGCAACCGTTCTGTTTTGCACTCGCTGAACGCACCCAAATTCCCTATTCGACGCGGGCCGTTTCACAGGCTAGAAAACGCCCATGTTCCTGCCGTTTTTCGAGACCCTTCGTACCGCCCGCATCCCCGTTTCCTTGCGTGAATACCTCGCGTTCCTTGAAGGCATGTCGCGCGGCCTCGTGACCTATGACGTTGATGGCTTCTACTACCTCGCCCGCACAGCGATGGTGAAGGACGAACGCCACCTCGACCGCTTCGACCAAGCCTTCGCCCATGCCTTCGGCGGGCTGGAGGCCATCACCATGGACGACGTGATGGAAGCGACCGAAATCCCGCACGAGTGGCTGGAGAAGCTGGCCGAAAAGCACCTGTCCGAGGAAGAGCGCGCGGAAATTGAAGCACTTGGCGGGTTCGACAAACTGATGGAGACCCTGCGCGAGCGCCTGAAGGAACAGGAAAAACGCCATCAGGGCGGCTCAAAATGGATCGGCACCGCTGGCACCTCCCCTTTTGGCGCGTATGGCTACAACCCCGAAGGTGTCCGCATCGGGCAGGATGAATCGCGCCATAGACGCGCGGTGAAGGTCTGGGACCAACGCGAATTCAAGAACCTCGACGGCGATGTGGAACTGGGCACCCGCAACATCAAGGTCGCCCTCAAACGCCTGCGCCAATGGGCCCGCGATGGGGCCGCGGAAGAGCTCGACCTCGACGGCACTATCCGTGCCACCGCCGAACAAGGCTGGCTGGATGTGAAGACCCGCCCCGAACGCCGCAATGCGGTGAAAGTGATCCTGTTCCTCGACGTGGGCGGCTCAATGGACGATCACGTGAAGGTCGTCGAAGAACTGTTCTCCGCCGCCAAAGCCGAATTCAAACACCTCGAATACTACTACTTCCACAATTGCCTTTATGAGGCCGTCTGGCGCGACAACCGCCGCCGGTGGTCCGAGCAAATCCCGACCTTCGAGGTGATGAACACCTACGGCTCAGACTACAAATGCATCTTCGTGGGGGACGCGGCGATGTCGCCCTATGAGATCGCCTTCCCAGGCGGCGCGAATGAGCATTGGAACGAGGAAGCCGGCAGCACCTGGCTGCAACGCGCTCGAACGCAATGGCCCGACCATCTTTGGATCAACCCGACACCGGAGCGGCACTGGCGTTACACGCAATCGACGCAGATGATCGACGAAATTTTCGAGGGTCGCATGGTGCCGATGACGCTCGAAGGGATTGATCGCGGGATGCGGGAGCTTGGGAAATAGATGATCTTTGAAGCCAATCCACCGCTATTCTCCGACACTGAATACGCCGATCGACAAGCACGGGCCGCTGCCGCCCTGCGTGAGCGCGGCCTCGACGCCCTTCTGATTTTCGCCCCCGAAAGTATGGTCTGGCTAACGGGGTATGACACCTTTGGTTTCGCCATGTTTCAAGCGATGGTGCTGGATGCCAACGGGCGCATCGACTTGCTGACCCGCCTGCCCGACCTGCGACAGGCGCAGAATACCTCTGTCATTCCACACGACCGTATCCACATCTGGCCCGAGCATCAGGGTGCAAACCCCGCACGTGACCTAGCCGCCCTCCTCGGCACCCTCGGGCTTAGCAGCAAACGCATCGGCTGGGAGACACGCACCGCCGGGCTGACCCACGCCAATGGGCTTGCGGTCTCAGACGCCGTGCCTGGGTTGACCGACGCCTCCGAGCTAATCGCAGGGCTGCGCCGGGTGAAATCCGACGCTGAAGTTTCAATGATCCGCCAGGCAGCGCAGATGACCGATGCCGCGCTTGATGCGGCCCTGGAAACCACCACTCCGGGCGCATATGAGGGCGACATCCACGCCGCAATGCAAGGCGCCATCCTGTCGATGGGGGGCGAGCCTGCGGGCAACGAAACCGTCATCGGCTCCGGTCCCAACGCGCTCCTCTGTCGTTCCTTCGCGGGGCGCAGACGGTTGGACGCCAATGATCAACTGACGCTCGAATGGTCCGGTTCCGCTGCGCGTTACCATGCTGCCGCGATGCGCACGATCGTGGTCGGCGAAGTTTCGGACCAGCAACGCGCGATGCACGCTGCCTGCGATGAAACGCTTGAGGCCTGCGAGGCTGCCATCCGCCCCGGCGCGCCAATGTCTGAGGTCTACACCGCCCACGCAGAAGTGTTCGACAAACGCGGCCTCGGCCACGCCCGCCTTCAGGCCTGCGGATACGGGATGGGCATTGCCTACAATCCGATCTGGGTGGAATTCCCGATGTTTTATGAGGGCAACCCCCAGATCATGCAGGAAAATCAGGCGTTCTTTCTGCATATGATCGTGATGGACAGCGACGCGGGCCTTGCCATGACGCTTGGCCACACGGTGCTGGTGCGCGAAGGCGGGGTCGAACGACTGTCACGACACGGGACCGGACTGCTTTCCGTGCAATGACCGCATTGCCGAAGCCCCTCCCGCGCCCCATATCAGTGCCATGTTGAAACTGACTCCGATCCTTTTGGCCGTGGGCTATGGCCTGGTGATGTATCTGTTCTCGTCCTGGCGCACCAAGCGCGAGCTGGACCAGCGCTCGACCGAACTGGCCGATGCGCGCCTGAAACGGATCACCGACAAATTCGCCGAAGTGCTGGATGTCGAACGTATCCGCGTGAACCTATACGAGGTGGACGCTGTGAACGGGCTCGCGGCTCCGGACGGGCGTATCTTCATCACGCGCGGCTTCTACAATCGCTATCAGGCGGGCGAAGTCAGCGCCGAGGAATTGGCCAGCGTAATCGCCCATGAATTGGGCCATGTGGCCTTGGGCCATTCGCGGCGCCGCATGATCGATTTCTCGGGCCAAAATGCCATCCGCGCGGTGCTGGCGGGGGTGCTTGGCCGGTTCATTCCCGGAATTGGTCCATGGATCGCAGGCCTTGTCGCCTCGCTTCTTGCAGCGCGCTTGTCGCGGCAGGATGAATATGAGGCCGACGCCTATGCCTCGGCCTTGCTTGTCTCAGCAGGCGTTGGGACCGCACCGCAGAAGTCGTTGTTCGAGAAGCTGGAAGGGTTGGTCGGCCTCAAAGGCGGCGGCGCGCCAGCTTGGTTGATGAGCCATCCGAAAACGGCAGAACGGATTTCGGCCATCGAAGCGCTGGAAGCGCGGTGGCGCACAAGCGATCAACCTCAATAAAGCTGCGAGGAGAGCCGGAAGGCTCGAGGAGCGATCAGCGCGAAAGCGCCTTTCCCAACCGTGGCAACCGCGCCCGTTTCATCAGCGCCCGAAGGGCAAGCGCCTCGCCCGATAGCCGCTCCGCCTCCGCATGCACGCCGCGCACGACGACCTCCACCGAATCTGCATGCTCCAGCCAAAGATCCATCAAAACAGCGTCCGGATGCCGTGCCACAACCCCGTGGCCTGACAATTCTCGCGCCGGAAAATCGCGCAGGTTCATGGTGATGATGGTTTCCGCACGCGCAGCGATAGCGGTGGCAAGGACGTGGATGTCGGCAGGATCGGGCAGCCAAAGGGGCGCCTCATCGCCGGGTGACACCAGCGCCTCCGGAAAGCGGCGGTTCGCGCGCGCAGCTTCAGCAGCGGCGATCTGGGCGTCCGCCGCACCCCCGTTGCGATCAGCGGCGCGGCGCCATTCTTCAAGCAGGCGGTCTGACCAGATCGGCTGGAAGAGGCCCCGCCCCGCACAGCCCAACAGCACTTCACGCAGCACCGTCGGGTAAAGGACATTGGCGTCAAGCACCGCGATCATAGGCGGAACGCGATGGCCTTGAGGTAGCCGGTCTCACTCAGGCTTGGGTGCACCGGGTGGTCCGGCCCGGCAAAGCCTGTGTGGATCACGCGCGCCTCACGTCCTGCGCGGCCAATGCCCCGCAGACAAGACGCGCGGAACTTGTCGAGGCTGGCTGCGTGGGAACAGGAACACAGGATCAGAGTTCCGCCCTCGGCCACCAAAGGCGCGGCCAGTCGGGCCACACGTTCATAGGCACGCAGGCCCTTTTCGAGCGCGGGTTTGGACGGCGCGAAGGCCGGTGGGTCGGCGATGACCAGCTCGAATTGGGCGCCTTCCCCGGCCAGCGCCTCCATCACCGCGAAGGCGTCACCCGCGCGTGTCGTGAAGCGGTCGCTCGCACCCATCGCCTCTGCACCGGCGTCGGCCAATGCCAATGCGGGCGCGGAGGCATCGACAGCAAGTGCCGATTTTGCGCCCGCTGCAAGACCTGCCAACGCGAAGCCCCCCACGTGGCTGAAAACATCCAGAACGCGCGCACCTTCGGCCAGCCGCGCCGCGAAAGCATGGTTCGGGCGTTGATCGTAGAAGAGCCCCGTTTTCTGGCCGCCCATGACGTCCGCCATGTAGGTGGCCCCGTTCATCGGCACCTCAATCGGGCCTTCGGGCGCATCACCGGCCAAAACGACCATCTCCTCCGGCAGGCCCTCAGCAGCGCGCGCGCGCGACGTTCCGTTTTTCAGGATGTTGGAGCAGCCGGTGGCATCGCTCAGCACCGCAACAAGATCGTCCAGCCGTTCCTCCAGCCAGATCGCGTTGGGTTGCACAACCAGCGTATCGCCGAAGCGGTCGACGATCAGTCCCGGAAGGCCGTCACCCTCGGCATGGATCATGCGATAGAAGTGCGCGTCATAAAGTGCCTCGCGCAAGGTCAGCGCACGCGTCACCTTTTCAGCCAACCAATCCCGATCAATCACCGCGTCCGGGTTACGATCCAGCACACGTAACCCGATGCGCGCCTCAACCGTTGCCACGCCCAGCCCAATCGGCGCGCGATCTGCGTCCTGCAAAACCGCCAAAGCGCCAGCGGGAATGGCCTTTGAGCGCCGATCAAGCACGAGGTCATCGGCCCAAGCCCAAGGATGGCCAAAACGGATACGGCGGGCGTCGGCCTTTGGTTTCAGGCGCAAAACGGGAAAAGGGGGCGCTGTCATGGCGCCCCCTCTACCGGGTTCTTCAATGGGGGGGAAGGCTTAGCCTGCTTCGGCCAGCAACAGGTCCTGCGCCGGGCCGATGAAGTCTTCGATCACCCAATTCTGCAAGCGCTGCGTGATCCGGACGCGCTGCGTCTCGCCACGGGCATCTGCAGCAACGGCATCCTGGCCACCAAGGGCCGGGAAGGTCAGGTCCATGTCGCGCGGTCCGGACAGGATCTGACCAGTTTCAGCGTGGCGGACGGTCAATACGAATTCGATTTCCTGCTCCGAGGGCAGGTTCGAGTAGCGCACGCGCTGGGTCTGGGCATGGAACCGCGTCACGTCGAGGGTGACAACGACCGGGATCGCGCCGGTGACGCTTTCAAAGACGGGCTCAAGCGCCTCGGTCATCAGGGCATCGACCTGTTGATGGCGGTCGCCATATGGGTCTTCGCGCCAAACGATATCAGCGCGCGGCTTGATGGTGTTGGCCTCGGAAACGCTCAAGGTATAGGGCACTTCGACCTCAACGGCCACGACGTCCCAATCCTGGATGGCGACGTTCTGGATCACGGGCGGTGCGTCAAACCCAAGGTCGCGCGACACGTCTGTGCCTCCAACACAACCGGACACTGCCAGCGCTGCGCCGAGGATGATTGCGGGGATGAAACGGATCTTCATCATTGGTCTTCTCCTGCACTGGATGCGTCACGCGCATCCTGTCTTGCCGAACTCAACTATACTTTACGCGTTGCGGTCGTTTGGTGCCGCCACACATGAGTTATGCAGGTGATACAGGGCGCAAAGGCGGTGCGGATGCGTTCATTGCAGGGTGAATGAATGGAAACAATCCGCCCAGTTTGAGGCAGATTTTAGACAAATGCGGCAGGTTTGTGGCGAAACGGCCAGTCAGACAGGCGTCAATCGAGGGCGCGAATGCCCGCAACCTGGGCCCGCGCCCCTTGCATGATCCACGTGTGCTCCGACGCGATGAAGAACATTGAGAAGCCGTATTTGCGCAATGCGCTCGCCCGTTCGGCATTGGCCACGAAGGTGACGTATCCCTTGCCGTGGGCCTGCGCGGCCTTGCCGGTTTTCTCCATCGCGGCGAAGAGGTCATCGCTTTCCTGGTGTGAATGCCCGTAGGCCACTGATAAGTCCGCAGGCCCCAAAAACAACGCATCAATGCCGTCGGTCGCGGCGATTGCGTCAGCGGCCTCGACGCCTTCGGGGTCTTCAATCTGGGCGATCACAAGTGTTTCGGATGCGCTTCTTTCCAAAAGGTCCGGCATTGCGCTGGTTGTGTAGCCAGACCACCGTGTCGAACCCGCATAGCCCCGCCCGCCACGGCCGAACCGCGACGCGCGCGCGACCTGTTGCGCGACTTCGGCGCTGGTGACATGGGGCACTACGACACCACAGGCCCCGTCGTCCAAGGCTTTGCTGATGTTCTCAGGGGCCGACGATGGCACGCGAACCAACACCGGAAAGTCAGCCGCCCTGGACAGGGCCATGCAGGCGCTGATTGCGCCCCGGTCAAAGGGCGCATGTTCGCAATCGAGACATACGAAATCGAGGCCCGAAAGGATCAGCACTTCAAGCATGTCGACCGTTGGGGTCTTCATGAAGGTTCCGGCCAACGGCGTTCCAGCCAGCACCTTGGAGCGGAAATCAGCAATCGACATAGGCGCGCACTCTTTGTTGGGGCGCGGTTTTAGCCCACGCATGCGGGCAGCAGATTGGCCGGACGTGGTAGGGAAGGCAACTGCCAAGTGGGGCGCGTGCCGCCACCATCTGCTCGTGCGGTTCATGGCAGCACTTGGAGCTATTGGGCTGAATATTCGCCGATACAATCACTGCCCGCAGCACCGCAATCGTTCCAATTTGGATCAGGCGATCGGCGCGTCCGGGTCAAATTCGCCCATCGGCAAATCTGGCAGCGCCGACGCCATATCCATCGGTGGGCCGTCACCCGCCATCCCCCCAGAGCCGAGATTGCTCTGCATATCAGGTGCAGAGCCGGAAGCCACATCCGCCCCAAGCCCAGGAATATCGGCTAGACCTGCGGGGTCTGACGCATTCTGACCTGCCATCGCTTCCGGGTTCGGCATAGTCGGCGTCTTTGCCACTGCCTGTTGTGCCGGCCTTCCTGCCTTGGGCGCCTCCTTGCCCGAAGCCAGCCGCAACGCGCGGCGTCCGCTCATCTGGCCCAGTTTGCCACGGGCCAGCACATGGGCCCCGTCCCCTTCCAATGTGACGCTGCTCAGGTCCGCATGGTCGAAGGGGATCAGATCGCCGTCCACCAACGCCTCTACCTTTGACAGCGGCATGTGCAGGCGCATCAACACCGCATCCAGCGCCAAAGGGGCCTGACCGAGCGCGCGTAATACATCTTCGCGCCACGTCTCTGGGCGCGGCGGCGTTGCCTTCGCTGGTTTCGCCGTACGCCGCGCCAACTCCGGATCGGCAGGCAACAGGATCAACAATTTCCCAGTTTTCAATCCTGCCGCCGTCACCTCAACTTGCAACAGATGATAGCCGCGCGCGGGCAGCAACAGGTTGATCTGGCTGCGCTCCTTCAGCTGGCTTCCGTAGCCCATGCGATCCGGCCAATCGCGACCCGTGATCCCGGATGTTTCATGGGCAAATGCGCTGAACAGAAGATCGATGAAATCGCGGCACAAGGCCTCGTCGATGCGCGTAACGCGGCGAGGCGGTCCCTGCACCTCTTCAACGCGGCCGGTGGTCTGCACCTCAATCAGCGCATCGACCAGAGAGTGTTCCAGCGCAAGCAAACCGCGACGCCCTTCGTGATCCTCCGTCGCGGCCACCAAGCCCTGCTCCGGCAAAGCCTCAAGCGCCGCATCAAGGCTGGCTTCCAACGCAATGTCGAGCTTTCCGACGGTGACCGCCAATCCGTCCAGCGGCGCACCGGCCCGCCGCACGGCCCGCGTCAACCCGGCCTCAAGCGCGGGCACCAGATTATCGGGTCGCGCACCTACACCATTGTGAGCCGCGATCTTGCGGGCCAGAACGGAACGTGGAGAGGACTCAGACATGGGTGCAGGGCGGCCTTCTGGCGCAGGGAAACGGGATCTCGGGCGCGCAAGCTATTGCACGAAAGCCGTTAACGAACCCCTTACGAGAGCCTCGGTTTTCCGCCTCAAGCCGCCTGGCTCGCGCGGGCCGGAAGACGCACGCGGAACGTGGCCCCACCCTCCCTCGGCACATAACGCAGATCGCCATCCAACCGGGTCATGATCTCACGGCTAATCGCCAGACCAAGACCAGCCCCCGGCGCACCCTTCGCCGTCTCAAGTCGCGCAAACTTCTCAAAAATCAGCGCTTCCTGCCGGGTCGGGATGCCGCTTCCGTTGTCGCGGAATTCCACATCCACTCCTTGCCCCCGGTCAATCACGGAAATAACCAGCTCCGGCACCTCCGCGTCGCAGTATTTTCGCGCGTTGGAGATCAGGTTGATGAACACCTGCGCCAACCGATCCGCATCCGTCCAAAGCGTCACATTCTCCTGCGCTCGGTCGCGGCTGATCGTGATCCCACCGCCCGCCTCGGCGCCCGCCGCATTGATCGCGCGGTCCAGCACATCGCCCAACCGGGCCTGACCGTTGTTCAGGGTCACATGCCCGCTTTCCAGCACGCTCAGGTCCAGCAAATCATCCAGCAGCCGCGTCAGGCGCAGGCTTTCGTCGTGGATAATCCGGCTGAACCGCGCGCGGGCCGCATCATCGACCGTCTCGGTTTGCATCAGAATTTCCGAAAATGACCGGATCGACGTCATCGGCGTGCGCAATTCATGGCTGATCTGGCTGAGAAACGCGTCTTTCTGCACCGACAATTCCGTCAGCTTGGCGTTCACATCGCGCAAGCGGCCAGCGGTTTGGGCAAGTTCCTCAGATTTCGCCTCCAACTGGCTCGAATATTCCATGATCTGCGCGGTCTCATCGGCCACCGCCAATAGATCGCGGACCGAAACGCTCGCAGCACCTGTAATCTGCGCCACCATGGCGTGAGCAGTCGCTACCCCAACCGAGCCCGCAAGTTCCCGCTCCAGCTCATCCAGGAAATCCGGCGTGGGTTCGGGCAAACCACCGTCCAATCCCTGCTTCTCCGCCGCCACGCGGAACAGCGCAATCGCGCGCTCATCCCCCATGATCCGCTGCGCCATGATCCGCAAATCATCAGCCGCCCCCGCCGCCCCTGTCCAACCCCGCACCGCCCGCGAATGGTCGAAAACGTTGACAAATTGCGCACCCTGCAACCGCTCCAACGGGCTGGGAAAGCTGAAAAGCGAGCCCAGAATGAACAGCGTTGTGTTGATCCCCAACGACAGCACCATAGCCGTCAAAAGCGGGTCGCTTGCCTGCAGCCCGAGCGGCGAAGATGGCGCAAGCCAACCAATCCCGAACGGCCCTTCCGCCATCACGATAGGCATCAGCCCACCGCTTTCCGCGATGTTGGGCAGCAGCAACAGCCACGCCCAGACGACGAAGCCTGCGCCGATGCCAAGCGCCGCCCCAATCCTTGTCGCCCCCCTCCACAGGATACCGCCGACCAATGCGGGCAGGATTTGCGCCACGCCCAGAAACGAGATCAAGCCAATCGACGCCAACGCCGCCGTCCCTCCGGACAAGCGGTAGTATACCCATCCCAGAAACAGGATTGCCGCGATAGAGACGCGCCGCGCTGTCAGCGCGACCGAGCGCATATCGCGACTGAACGGATTGTTCCCGTGGGCAGATCGCAGCCACAGCGGCATGATGATGTGGTTCGACACCATCGTCGAAAGGGCCAAAGCCGCGACAATCACCATCGACGTGGCCGCTGAAAAACCTCCCAGGAAGACCAGCAGCGCCAAACCATCCTGACCAAGGCTCAAGGGCACGGTCAGAACGTAGAGATCGGGGTTGTCGCCCGTTCCCGGCAAGCTCATCCCCGTCACGGCAATCGGAACCACAAACAGCGAGATCAGCATCAGGTACAGCGGAAAGGCCCACCCTGCCGTCGCCAGATGCCGCTCGTCGGAATTCTCAACCACCAGCACCTGAAACATGCGTGGCAGGCACAGGATCGCGGCCCCGGCCAGCGCTGTCAGGCCAATCCACCGCGCGCCATTCAGGGGCGCTGCTGCAATCGGTGAGGCTTCAATCTGCGCCAGCATATCCGCCGGCCCATCGGCCACGCCCCACACCACGTAAGCCCCCACCGCCAATATCGCCGCCAGTTTCACAATGGCCTCCGCCGCAATAGCACTGACGAGGCCGGGGTGGCGTTCATTCAGATCGAGCGACCGGGTGCCGAAAATGATTGTAAACAGAGCCAATCCCGCCGCGATCCAGACTGCCGTATTAACCGTATCCTGCCCTCCTTCAGCACCCGCACTGGTGAAAACGGAAAACGACAGGGTGACGGACTGCAATTGCAGAGCAATGTAGGGCGTGGTTCCCAGTACCGCGAGCAGCGTCACCATCACGGCCAGCCCGCTCGACTTTCCGTAACGGCTTGAAATCATGTCCGCAATCGACGTCACGCGCTGCGCGCGCCCAATCCGCACCATCTTGCGCAGCAGCCAGAACCAGCCCACGAAAATCAGCGTGGGGCCAAGGTAGATCGTCAGATATTCGAGCCCAGAGCGCGCCGCCGATCCGACGGCGCCGTAGAATGTCCAGGCCGTTGCGTAGATCGAAAGTGATAGCGTGTAGGTGATCGGCGAATTCAGCCACCGCACCTGCCCCGCTTTGGCTGAGCGTTCGGCCCAGAACGCCACCGCGAACAGGACCAAAACATAGACGATACAGACCGCAACAAGACCGTTGAAGCCCAACATCTCAGCTGTCCTCTGACGCGGGCGGCGTGGGAACGGGCTCGTCTGGGCCGGACATCGCGGTCAGCGCGCGACTAACCAGTGCAGACAGGACAATCAGCCCCAACCAGATGCCAAAGTAATAGACCAGCGTGACCGATAGACTTTCAGCTTCGGCCCCTGCCCCGCGAATGAAGATCGGCCCAAAAATCAGCACGAGCCCCAGCAGCGGCAGCAGCCGCGCCGCATCCTGCAGGCGATTGCGGCGGTAATTGCGTCGTTCCAGAAACAAGTGCCGCGCCATCGCTCAGCCCTGCCCTGCTACGGCCCGCCGCGCCGCGATGCTCGGGGTCAATTCTGTTATTACCTGCAATAGCTCGTCATTCGAGAACGGCTTCGTCAGAAAGGCGTCCGCCCCAAGCGCACGCGCCTGATCGCGGTCCTGGGATTGCCCCTTCGCTGTTAGCATAACAACCGGCAAATCCTTTGTCTCAGGCGCGGCGCGCAGGCTTCGCAGGATGTCAAACCCCGACATGCCCGGTAGCATCACGTCCAGCACCAGCAAATCCGGCCCAAGCCTCGCCACTTCGCCAAGGGCACTATCGCCTTTGCCATGCCCCCGCACGTCCCAACCCGCACGGCTCAGGATAAAGGTTAGCGCCTCAAGGATGTTGCTTTCATCCTCGACGATCAGGATTGTGCCCGGCCCTGTTCCAAGCGGTTGCGCCGCCCCAAGGGTGTCGTTGTCTTGTTTCATACCCAGTCCTCCCCCCGGGTAGTGGTCGTTCATCCCGGGCCAGGTCGCGTTACTTTGCCCAAAGCCATGGCTCCGCACAAGAAATAAGCGTTAAACGGCGGGTGCGCCGCTCCTCCGCGCGCCACAATTTGCGCGCGTACAGGTTTCGCATCCCGGCCCCGCCGCAATCGCCTGAGCACCCGTTGCATCGGGCGGCATCTGCATCACCAGCATCACCCCGCGCACCTGCGGGGCCACGCCGAAACCGGCGCCGCCGCGCATCTCTGCCACCGCCCAGGATTGGAACCTTGCACCATGCGGCATCTCAATCTCGGCCACCTCCGCCTGACCGGGGCGGGCCAGTGCCGTGTAAAGCGGCCAAAGCGGACAGCCCGCCGCCACCCGCGGCAGCGCAAACCCTGATAGCCGCCGCCGATGCACCATCGCACCAGCTGCATCGCAGATCGCCAGCCCAAGGGGCCGCACACCGCTTTCGGGCTGCAGGCTCGCCATTCGTCGCAGCACCGGGGCCACCTCGGCCCCTAGCCGCATCACCAAACGCACCGGATCGAAATTGCAGGCCTCCGCCGCCTCCGCAAAGCGTTCCATCGGAAGGGCGCTCGCATCCTCGGCATACTCCTCAAGCCGCGTCTGCCCCATCGCGCGCGCCGCCGCACTGTCCATGCCCGGCGCCTGATCCAAAATGCCGGCAATCGCCGCCTGCCCCTCCGCCTCAACCGCCGGAAAGAAGTGTCCCGCCGCCTCAAACATTGCCTCAACCGATTCCGCGGGGGAGCCGCCTTCCGCATCCGGCGCCTCAAACTGCGCCAGCAGCCCCGTCGCCTGTTCCGACAATCGCTCGGCTTCCTCGTGGAGGTTTCGGTGGAACCGCCCGCGCCAGGCCGGATCAAGATCCGCCTCCCGCACCAGAATATCCGCCGTCGACCGGATCGCCGCGACGGAGGACAGGACCTCATGCATTGCCTCCGACAGCACCGGATCATGGGCTAGACGATCCCGCAGCGCCTCGATTTGGGCATCCAACCGCTGCACCCGCCGCTCCTGCGCTGCTATCAACGCGGTCCAACCGGGAAAGCGCGCGGCCATCTCATCAATCCGGTCCGTCTCTGCCCCCAATCCAGCCTGCGCCCGCGCCGAAGCGTCCAGTAGCGCGCTTAGCTCCGCATCGGCGCCCTCCGTCAAGGTTGAGGGCTCGACATCCAACACCCGCGCCAGCTTCAGCAACAGCTTGCCGCCGATGCGACGGTGGTTGTGTTCGATCAGGTTCAGATACGACGGTGAGACGCCGACCGCTTCCGCCAACGCGCCCTGCTTTAGGCCACGCGCCATCCGCTGCTCGCGAATGCGGCTGCCGGTCAGATCTGTGCTCGTGTCAATGGCCATCTTTACAGAGTTTTCAATTTCTTTACTGAATTTGCAATGACTCTTGCGCAACACGCCTTGGCGCCAAGGCGATCCGCTCTGTGGCATCAAGGCGACACTCGCGCGTACTGGAGTCTTTGATCAGTTCTTGACGCAAGGGAGACATGCTAAATCTTGGCCCATCTGCCCCGAATGGAAAATGCCCCACAAGGGCACCTCCACTTCGGACCGGTCGTGTTGGCCAACCAACCTGAGAGCGTCTCAGGCGGTGGTCTCTGGACCGAGGCTGGCGTGTCTTACGGGCCGGGTAGCTACGATATTTCTCTTGTTATCCAAAACATCGACGTCGATACTGGTGTGCCCTTTTTCGGTGGTGCTGCACCGGAAATGGGCATCGACGGTACGATCATCGATCTCGCCTACTCTCGCGACATCATGCTCGGCAATATGGATTTCGCCTGGTCCGCAGGCCTGCGTTACGTTGAATTCACGACGATGACCGACAACTTTTCCGCAGGCAACGGTCCGGTCCACGATTTCTCCGGAACAGGCGTGCGCATTGGCGCTGATACGGGGGGTGAGATTGGTGCTGTACAAGGTCTTTCGTGGTCCGGCGCTGCGGGCCTTTCTCTTGTGCCAGGAACAATCGAATCATCCGGCCGCGGCGCTTGGTTTTTCTCTGACGCCACACCAACCGATGTCACGGCCTTTGGGGCGGATCTTCGGCTTGCAGCGCAGTATGAATTGACCAGCGGCCTCGATTTGGTCGGTGGCTATCAAGCCCAACTCTGGCAAGATGTCACGGTTGCAACCAGCGACAATACAGGCGTCGGAGGCAATGAAGGCTCCTCTGATCTTTTGATCCACGGCCTGTTCCTCGGTCTTCACGCGCGCTGGTAGGCCGCCCCTCCGCACGCCACAATTTGCGTCAAAAGCCGCTCACTCCACGGCTCGCCGTTAACCTTGCGTTTACACACGACCGATAAAAAATCATGTCGTGGGAAACTCAGTGCATTTTGCAATTGAGGAGAGCGAGAGATGGATATCACCAATGCCCCCCCGAGGGTGGAAATCGCCGTGCCGCTGGCCCCGAAAGAGGCCCGTTTGCCGGATCAAGCCATGACGGGTCGCCCGGAAACGGCCAACCCCGTGACTGCTGCCGCGAAAACCGGCGATCCCAGTGCAGTGGCGCGCCAGGGACCGGAACCGCTTGATGTGTTTCAGGTCGGCGACAACGACGACCTGCCCGTGCCACCCGACCCGCCGCGCCAATCGCTTGCGATGGTCGCCGTGGCACAACTGGAACCGTCCGAGCCGGATCCCGAGGCTGAGGAACCCTCGGACATTCCGCAGCAAGTAGCTGCGGCGCCGACGCGCGACCCAGCCCTTGCCGCTGAGCCTTATCAGAGCGGAACAGCGGAGCCTGTGAACCCAACCGTCGACATCCGACGTTAAACCCCCGCAGGGGCGCATCGCATGAAAAGGCCCCGCACGATCCATCGCACGAGGCCAATTCTAACGCGTGTTTACAGGCTTATTCGGCCAGCGCCGCATCCGTGATCGCATGCGTAAAGGCACCTTCAGGCGCGGCAGAGATCACTGGATCCGAGCCACCCGCCAGAAGCGTATCAACCGTGCGCTGATAGGCCTCTTCGTCCAGGCGGCCATCGCCACCCTCAACCAGAAGCGCGATCTCACCCATCATGCGCAGCTGGTGCGCCTCGGTCTGGGCGCCGGTCTCGTCATAGTCGAGCACGATCATCGCCGCGTCGTCGGGGTTCGCAGCGGCCCAGGTCCAACCGGCCATGGAGGCGCGGACAAAGCGGGTCATCCGATCAACGAACTCAGGGTCTTCCAGATTCTCTTCCAGCGCCCAGATGCCATCCTCCAGCGTCGAAACGCCATAGTCTTCATAGCGGAACGTCACCAGCTCATCCTCCGACACACCGGCATCCAGGACCTGACCATATTCGTTGTAGGTCATGGTCGACATGCAATCAGCCTGCCGTTGGATCAGCGGGTCAACGTTGAAACCGGCCTGCAGCAAGGTCACACCGTCGTCGCCGCCTTCAACGCCGATGCCAAGCTGCGACATCCAGCTCAGGAACGGATATTCGTTTCCGAAGAACCAATGCGCGACCGTGTGTCCGGCCAGATCGGCAGGTTCCACAATGCCGCTGTCGGCCCAACACGTCAGCATCAGGCCCGAGCGGACAAACGGTTGCGCGATGTTGACCACCGGTAGACCACCTTCACGCGCGGCAAGCGCCGATGGCATCCAATTCAGCATCACGTCCGCGCCGCCACCGGCCAGAACCTGCGGCGGGGCAATATCCGGCCCGCCGGGAATGATGTTCACGGCCAGACCTTCGTCCTCATAGTAGCCATTCTCTAGCGCCACATAGTAGCCTGCGAATTGCGCCTGGGTGACCCACTGAAGCTGCAAGTTCACCTCATCGAGGTGCCCGTCAGCCGCGGCCATACCGCCCGAGGCCAGAAGTGCGGCCCCCGCAAGTGTCAGTTTCTTCATCGTTTTTCCCTCCAAGTTGGACTCTATTATTTGGTATTAGCCCCGCCTTTGCGACGGGTGCCAGAATGTCAGTTGCCGTTCCAACAGCGTCATCAGGCCATAAAACCCGGTTCCCGCCAGTGCCGCCACGGTAATCTCGGCCCAGACCACATCCATGGCCAGCCGCCCCACCTCAATCTTGATCCGAAAGCCCATGCCAACCGTGGGGGAGCCGAAGAATTCAGCAACGATAGCACCAATGAGCGCAAGGGTTGTGCAAATTTTCAACCCGTTGAACAGGAATGGCAGCGCCGTGGGCAAGCGCAGTTTGATCAGCGATTGCCAGTAGCTCGCCGCATAGGTGTGCATCAAATCGCGCTGCATCGCGTCACTGGCCTTCAGCCCCTGCACCGCATTCACCAGCATCGGGAAGAACACCATGGCCACGACCACCGCCGCTTTCGACGCAGGTCCAAACCCCAGCCACATCACGAAAATCGGGGCCGTGCCCACAATCGGCAGCGCCGCAAGAAACGCCCCCACTGGCAGCAGCCCCCTTTGCAAGAACATCGAGCGATCCACCGCCAAACCCACCAGAAACGCAGCCCCGCAGCCGATCACATAGCCCACCAGTGCGCCTTTCAGGATCGTCTGCACGAAGTCCGCCCAAAGGATGCCTCGGTTCTCCCAGAAGGCCACGCCAATGTCGCTTGGCGCGGGCAGGATCACGGGTGAGATGTCATACAAAACCACCGCCATTTCCCACAGCGCCAGCAGCGTCACGCCAAAGATCACCGGCACAAGGATGCGCGCGCCGGACATGTCTGACTTGGACAGGATCACGTTTATCCCCCAGGCCGTGAGCCAAACCGCCAACATCAAGGCCGCACGCCAATCCATCGCCCAGACGAAGACAATGCCCAGAATGATAAGCCCGGGCCATGCACCGTGACGCGGCAGATTGGCGAGCCGCGCCATCATCGGTCCAACCCCATCCGGCGCAGCGTGGCCCGCTCAACAAGCCCAAGGATCGCCACCAAACAGGCCGCGCAAATCGCCGCCATGAAAAGCGCGCTCCAAATCTGGATCGTCTGCCCGTAGTAGCTCCCCGTTAGCAACCGCGCACCAAGCCCGAACCGCGCGCCGGTAGGCAACTCCGCCACAATCGTCCCCACCAAAGCCGCCGCGATCCCAACCTTCAGCGAGGCAAAAAGAAACGGCACCGACGCAGGCAGGCGCAGCTTGAACAACGTCTCAGGCTGGCTCGCCGAATAGGTCCGCAACAAATCCAAATCCATCGCGCCGGGCGACCGCAGGCCCTTCACCATGCCCACGACCACCGGGAAAAAGCTCAAGTAAGCCGAGATCAGCGATTTCGGCACCATCCCGGTAAGCCCCACCGCATTCAGCACCACAATCACAATCGGCGCCACGGCCAGGATCGGAATGGTCTGCGAGGCAATCGCCCAGGGCATCACGCTCAGGTCCATCGCCCGGTTGTGCACGATCCCGATGGCCAGCATCAGCCCCGCCAACGACCCGATCACGAACCCAAGCAAAGTCGGCGCAAGCGTCTGATAGGCATGGAAAAACAGACTGCGCGGATTTGGCCGAAGCTCCCCCCTTCGTTCGCGGAAAATCTCTTCACCCGCCGTCGTGTTCCACAACTCCACCGCCACCTGGTGCGGCGCGGGCAACCTTGGGCGCTCCTGCGCCATGGTGTCGGCAAAGACCTCCTCAAAGGTCATCTCAACGCCCCGCCGTTCCGCCGTATCCAGCGTGACCCATCGGTTCATCAAATACGCGCCGCCGTACCAGATCGCCACGATCACACCGACCACCACAAGCACCGGCAGAACCGCCATGCTGATCGCGCGCATCCGCAAACAGAAGGCGCAAGGCGGGTTGGCGTCGATTGCGCTCATGCGGCCTCCCACCTCAGCAAGACATCCGGCAGAGCTTCCTCATTTTCGCCGTCCGTCCGTCGCTCCTCCACGAAACCCTCACGCTTGTAGAAAGCCTGCGCGGCGAGGTTCGCTTGAAACGTCCAAAGCCGCAGCACCGCTCGCCCGGCCTTGGCGAAATCAAGGAACCGTTTGCCAAGCCCCCTGCCCGGTTCAGCGACATAAAGGGCCGTCACAAAATCCTCATCCCGGTCCAGCGCCATAAACCCAACCGGCGGTTCACCCGCCACGTAGAGGTCGCGCCTGGGAAAGACGAAATCGCGGTAGAAATCCCGCACCGCTTGCGGTGTATGCACCCGGGGCATCCAATCGCGCCCGTCGATCCAATCGTTCAGAATATCGGCGCAAGCATCCGTGTCCTCTACGCGGGCCGGTCGGATGTCAGGCAGCTCATTCATCGTAAGCGTGCCCCTCGCGCAGACCTTCCCGCACACGATGCGCCAGCGCCAAAAATTCCGGCGTGTCGCGGATATCAAGCGGGCGTTCGCGCGGCAGGTTACTCTCGATCACATCCGTGATCCGCCCCGGTCGCGGGCTCATCACCACAATCTTCGTGCTTAGATAAACGGCCTCCGGGATCGAGTGGGTCACAAAGCCAATCGTCTTCTCCGTCCGCGCCCAAAGCTTCAGAAGCTCCTCATTCAACCGGTCCCGCACGATCTCATCCAGCGCGCCGAACGGTTCATCCATCAGAAGGATATCCGCATCAAACGCCAGCGCCCGAGCGATGGAGGCACGCTGTTGCATCCCTCCGCTCAATTGCCACGGGAACTTCTTTCCAAATCCTTCCAGATCAACCAGTTGCAAGACGTGGTTCACGCGATCCTTCTGGTCCTTGGCGGAGTATCCCATGATCTCCAGCGGCAGCTTGATGTTCTTCTCAATCGTTCGCCAAGGATACAAACCGGCGGCTTGGAACACATACCCATAAGCCCGCGCCCGCCGCGCCTCGTCCGGGGTCATCCCGTTGACCAAAACCTCGCCGCCCGTGGGTTGCTCCAGCGCTGCGATAACCCGTAGGAAAGTGGTCTTCCCGCAGCCGGACGGCCCGATGAACGACACGAAGTCACCCTTCTCGATGTTCAAAGACACGTCGGAAAGCGCTTGCACCGGCCCGTCATTCGTTTCGAAGGTCAGGTCCAGTTGGCTGGCAGATATCACACTCATGGCGCGGAGTTTTGCCCTTCCCGTCCCTCCCGGCAAGCCCACCAGCACATTTTTTGATCGTTAGGTCAAAAAAAGTCAGAATGCGCCCATTTTTCGAGCCAGTCTCCCCGGAAAGCGCACGCCGTCAGGCGCGGTCCATCTCACGGATGCGCGCCACCATAAGCTCGGTATTGCGGTGCAGAAACGGGTATTTCACCCGCTCGGCCCTTACGAATGGCTCGAGCCGCTCCCAATCCTTCAAAAGCACATTGCCCCAGTAAGAATTGATCATCTCGGCCTTCACCCCACCATGCACATGGGCCAGCGATACGAGACCATATCGATGCAGCACCGCTTTAAAGGCGGCCCGCGTCTCCTCACTCATCTTCTCTTGTGGCTGCTCCGCCTTCGCCCCCAAAACCCGCCGCTCTTCGCGGAAGGCTTCGTCGCCGAAGACTGAGTAGAGGAACACGGCACTTTCCCGCGCAAGACGTGCTTCGTCTGCATTGACCGAGCGGCGCTGGAGCAGCACCTGAATGGCAATCCCGATGATCGCGAAAGCCGCAAAGGTTGTGGCGTAAGGCTCGATGGACTCGATGGAGGGGAGGTTGGCCCAGAGGTCGGCGAGGCGCGGAAAAGCCAATGAAACTCTCATAGGGAAGCCCCCGACCGCGGGTGGGGGTAAAGCCCCCGCCCATGGGAGCGGTCGGGGGCTGCCCGGCGGGCCGCCGGGCGCTTCATCTGGTAAACTAAGTGCCTCAAACCCCCGCCGGAATATTCAACGGATCCCGCTCAATCTTCCGCGGCGTATTCAGCGCCTTCCACTTGCTCAGCGCCTGAGACGGGCTCGCCGCCGGGGGCCGTTTCACGAAACGCCCACGACCGGGTTGCGGCTGGCTATTCTGGCCCGCCGCCCAAACCACATCGCCACGGCTCAGCGTGTAGCGAGGCGACGCACTTACCTCCATCCCCTCGAACACATTGTAATCAAGGATAGATTTCGCCGTCGCCGTCGAGATCGTGCGGCCCAGTTTCGGGTCCCAGACCACCACATCGGCGTCGCCGCCCACGTTAATGCCACCTTTCATCGGATAGATATTCAGGATCTTCGCGATGTTGCTCGACGTCACCGCTACAAATTCCTCAGGCGTCAGGCGGCCCGTCTCGACACCGCGCGTCCAGAGCATCGCCATCCGTTCTTCAAGCCCGCCAGTCCCGTTGGGGATCATGGCGAAGTTGTCCACGCCCATGCGCTTCTGCTCATCGGTGAAGGCCGCGTGGTCGGTCGCCACCACCTGCAACGAGCCCGCTGCGAGGCCATTCCAAAGCCCGTCCTGATGGTCCTTCGACCGGAACGGCGGCGACATCACCCGGCGCGCGGCATATTGCCAATCCTTGTCGAAGTATTCCGTCTCATCCAGTGTCAGGTGCTGGATCAACGGCTCGCCGTAGACCCGCATCCCCTTCTGCCGCGCGCGCCGGATCGCCTCATGGGCCTGCTCGCAGGACACATGCACGATGTACAAAGGTGTGCCCGCTGCATCGGCAATCATGATCGCTCGGTTCGCGGCCTCACCCTCCACCTCGGGTGGTCGGCTATACGCGTGGCCTTCCGGCCCGAACACACCTTCGGCCAGATACTTCTGCTGAAGCTCCGCCACGATATCGCCGTTCTCGGCATGGACCAGCGGCAGCGCGCCTAGTTCCGCGCAGCGCTTGAACGAGGCGAACATCTCGTCATCCTCGATCATCAGCGCGCCCTTATAGGCCATGAAATGCTTGAACGTGTTGATGCCGCGTTCCTTAACAACGGCTTCCATCTCATTGAAAATGCTCTCGTTCCAGCCGGTGATGGCCATGTGGTACGAGATGTCGACGCAGATCTGGTCCTTCGACTTCCGGTCCCATTCGTCGATTGCGTTCAGAAGCGAACCATCCTCACCGGGCAGGCAGAAATCGACCAGCATCGTGGTCCCGCCCGCCGCCGCGGCAAAGGTGCCGGTCTCGAACGTTTCCGCCGCCGTCGTGCCCATAAAGGGCATTTCCAGGTGGGTGTGGGGGTCGATGCCCCCGGGGATCACATAGGCGTCGGAGGCATCAATGACCTCATCGCCAGACAGGTTCTCTCCAATCTCGGCGATCTTCTCGCCCTCGATCAGAACATCCGCCGTCCACTGGCGGTCAGCGGTCACAATCGTGCCGCCCTTGATCACCTTGCTCATATGATCCCCTTCAGGTTGCGGCCATTCAGGCCGTTACACAAATCATCCTCTGGTCGCGTGTCATCAGCGGGATGTAGGTGCTTTCGACCGGCCCCCGGTGCAGATACCAGTAGCATCCATCAGCCTCGAGCCGGACCGAGTTGGTGTCCTGACCCGGCGCCACCAGCGCCAAAACCTCTTCAGGCAGCGCTTCCTCAAATTGTCCCGAAGGCGTTGTCGACACACATCCCGCCAGCGCCACACTCGCACCCAGCGCCAGCCAAACTGTTGACTTCATTCCACTATCTCCGCCGTTTCCACGACCGCATGGAACAAAACATCCGTGCCGGCCGTCGCCCATTCGGGGCTAATTTCTTCGGCCTCGTTATGGCTCAACCCGTCCACACAGGGACACATCACCATCGCCGTCGGGGCCACATCATTGATCCAGCACGCATCGTGCCCAGCCCCGGATACGATATCCATATGCGAATATCCAAGCCTTTCAGCCGCTTGGCGAAGGCTCGTGACACATTTGTCATCAAAGGCGGGCGGGTCGAACTGCCCGACGATCTCGGCTTTGAAGCCGACACCAATCTCATCGCACAGCGCAGGCGCGCGCTCCATCAGCTCGGCCACCATGGCGTTCAGCTTGTCGAGAAGGTGCGTGCGCATGTCGACGGTGAAGACAACCTTGCCCGGAATGATATTGCGAGAGTTCGGGTAGACATCCACATGCCCAATCGCCCCCACCGCGTTGGGCTGGTTCTTCATCGCAATCTCGTGGACCAGCTCCGTGATCAGCGCGAGGCCACGCCCCGCGTTCTTGCGCATATGCATCGGCGTGGAACCCGTGTGGCTTTCCTTGCCCGTCACCGTGCATTCGATCCAGCGCAGGCCCTGGCCATGGGTGACCACGCCAATATCCTTGCCCTCGGCCTCCAGGATCGGGCCCTGTTCGATATGCAACTCAAAGAAGGCGTGCATCTTTCGGTCGCCGACCTTCTCGGTCCCCTTCCAGCCAATCCGCTCCAACTCATCGCCGAACCGTTTGCCGTCCGCATCCACGCGGTCATTGGCCCACTCAAGCGTATGCTTACCGGCAAACACACCGCTCGCCAGCATCGCAGGCGCGTACCGCGTGCCTTCCTCGTTGGTCCAGTTCGTCACGACAATCGGGTGCTTCGTCTTGATCCCCAGATCATTCATTGTGCGCAGGATTTCCAGGCCGCCAAGCACACCCAGAACCCCGTCGTACTTGCCACCGGTGGGCTGCGTGTCCAGATGCGATCCAACATAGACCGGAAGCGCCTCGGGGTCCGCCCCTTCGCGCCGCGCAAACATATTGCCGATCTCGTCCACACCCATGGTGCAGCCCGCGTCCTCACACCAGCGCTGGAACAGGTGCCGCCCCTCGCTGTCCTCATCGGTCAGCGTCTGGCGGTTGTTGCCACCCGCGATCCCGGGGCCGATCTTGGCCATCTCCATCAGCGAGTCCCACAGGCGCTCGCCGTTGATTTTCATATTCTCGCCGGGGGCTGCCATGCGTTCGCTCCTATTTCAGTTCCGTCTCGATAAACGCCATCGGCGCATCGCCGCCATTGATCACATTGTGTTCGACGCCCTGTTCACGGCGGTAAACCGTGCCCGCGGGGATCATCACCTCACGCGTTTCGCCGCCGGGCTCTTGCAGCCGCATCTGACAATCGGTCAGCGTCGTAATGACGTAATCCATGCCATGCACATGCCAGCCGGTCTCATCGCCAGGCTCAAAATCGAACCGTGTGACCCGAACGCGGGCATCATCGATCAGCGTCTCCGCTTTTGCTTCCGCCATTCAAGCAACCTCTCTCGCCGCACGCGCCCGCAAAAGCGCCACCGCTTCGTCCGCACGCGCTTCGGGCACAAAAACATGGTCGTGGAGCGTCGCCGCAATGACGTTGCAAGCAATGCCCGCCTCGGCCAACACAGCCGACACCGCCGCCGTCAGACCAATCCCCCCAAGCGACGAAAAAACCTGTAATGTGACCTGCGCCATCGCCTCTTCGTCTGCCTGCGCGGGAACGAGGACGGAGAGCCCCTCCTCCTCCCGAAACACCGCAAGCGCATTTGGCAAACAATCGGCCAATTCCGCCTCCGTGATCGTGCGAAACGCCCAACGCCCCGGCATGAGGGCGGGGTTCATACCGGCAATCATCGCGGCAGTATCGGCGACGGGCGCATCCATTCAGTGCAGATCCTTCAGAACATCTCCCAACGTCTCAAACAACTGATCTATCTCGCTTTTTGAGATGATCAGCGGCGGTGACATGGCGATGATGTCGCCCGTCGTGCGGATCAGAACACCTTTGTCGTAGCAATCAAGGAACGCCTGGAACGCGCGCTTCGTGGGCTCACCGGCAATCGGCTCCAACTCCACGGCACCAATCAGACCCATATTGCGGATGTCGATTACATGGGGGAGGCCCTTCAACGAATGCAGCCCCTCTTCCCAATACGGCGCAAGCTCCGCCGCGCTCTCAAACAACCCGTCTTCCTTGTAGGTCTCAAGCGTCGCAATTCCGGCGGCCGAGGCAATCGGATTGCCCGAATAGGTATAGCCGTGGAACAGCTCGATCAGGTGTTCTGGGCCTTGCATGAAGGCATCATGAATGCCCTTCGTGGCCAGAACCGCGCCCATCGGGATCACGCCATTCGTCAACCCTTTGGCGGTCGTAATCAGGTCCGGCATCACGTTGAAATGCTCCGCCGCGAAGCTGCTGCCAAGCCGCCCAAACCCAGTAATCACCTCATCGAAAATCAGGATAATCCCGTGTTTCGTGCAGATCTCCCGCAACCGCTCCAGATAGCCTTTTGGTGGCATCAACACGCCCGTGGACCCCGCCATCGGCTCGACAATACAGGCCGCAATCGTCTCCGCGCCGTGCAGCGCCACGATCCGCTCCAATTCCTCCGCCAAATGCGCGCCATGTTCCGGCTGCCCGCGCACATAGCTGTTCTGCTCCGGCAAATGCGTCGCGGGTAAATGATCCACCCCGGTCAGGAGCGATCCGAACACCTTACGGTTGTTCACGATCCCACCAACGCTGATCCCGCCGAAGTTCACCCCGTGATAGCCGCGCTCGCGCCCGATCAACCGCGTCCGCGACCCCTGCCCGATCGCCCGCTGATAGGCGATGGCGATTTTCAGGGCCGTCTCAACCGACTCAGAGCCGGAGTTCGTGTAGAAGACATGCTCAAACGGCTCCGGCGCCAGATCACGCAACCGATTGGCCAGCTCAAACGCCTTCGGATGCCCCATCTGGAACGCTGGCGCATAGTCCATTTCGGCGGCCTGCTTCTGGATCGCCTCCACGATGCGCGGTTGATTGTGGCCCGCGTTGCAGCACCACAATCCGGCGGTCCCATCCAACACCTGCCGCCCGTCGGCGGTGGTGTAATGCATCTTATCGGCACCCACGAACATGCGCGGCGTCTGCTTGAATTGCCGGTTCGCGGTGAACGGCATCCAAAATGCGCTCAGGTCATTTGGAACTGGATTGCTACGGTCAAGTGCCATGGCTGTCTCCCCCGCGCGTGTGATGGTCCGCGCATTTTCTTTTTGACCAATTGGTCAATATCACGCTAGCAAAAGCCCAATGCCAGTCAACGAAAAGGTTGCCGAGATGTGCTCACCTGAACGCAGTTTTGCGAAAAACCCTGCTCAATTGAACGCATCCCCGTTCAATTGAACACATTTTGACCAGGCAGATGAACCAGGAAAAACCCCGCACCCGCATTCAGGAAAAAAACCGCGCCCGCGTGTTGGAAGCCGCGTTAGAGGTCTTTTCCCGCCACGGATTTCGCGGCACCACGCTGGATGAAATCGCGCGCGAAGCGGGGCTGTCGAAGCCCAATCTGCTCTATTATTTCGCCTCAAAGGATGAGATCCACGTCACCCTTCTGGAAGGTCTCGTCGACCGCTGGCTTGATCCCCTGCGCGAGATGGATGCGGGCGGCGATCCCCGCGATGAGCTCCTGGCCTACGTCCGCCGCAAATTGCAGATGAGCCGGGATTATCCAAGGGAATCAAGGCTCTTCGCGCAAGAGATCGTGCAAGGCGCACCCCGCATTTTGGAGGGCCTCGCCACCGATCTGAAAGCGCTCGTCGATGAAAAAGCCGCGATTATCCGCGGCTGGTCCGACGCCGGGCAAATCGCCGACATCGACCCGCATCACCTGATCTTCTCGATCTGGTCCCTGACCCAGCACTACGCCGATTTTGACGTGCAGGTCCGTGCGGTCTTAGGCGAAGGGCGTGATCCACTGGCAGAGGCAGAGGTCTTTCTTGAGACTCTTTTCAAACGCCTCCTCGCACCCTAACCTTCTGTTTTTCCAGCCTTAATCTTAGAAACGGTAAAGGCTTCCAGATCCAGCCCCTCGGCCTCATCGGCGTGAAAATCCACATGCAGATGGTTGCCGTCCGGGTCCCAAACGTTGACCTGAACCAGCGGAATATCCGGGACACGCACCACGCGGCACGGCTCATTGGCGACGCGCAATCGTTCGAGAAACGCGGTCAGGCCCTTGGCCCGAAACGCAGCATGTTCCAACGCCAGATCGCTCGCTTTCGGCGGCGCTACCTCCACCGGCACAAGGTGCACAACCGGGACCTCGCCCGCATACATCCACGCGCCCGGAAACGGGAAATTCGGCCTATATCCCTGTTTCAGCTGCAAAAAATGCGTGTACCAGCGGATCATCGCGTCCAGTTGGACGGTCTGCAAGTTCACATGATCCAGCCGCTCAATCACTCCGCAGCCTTCACCGCGCCGGGATTGTTGGGGTGTGTTGTCCAGTTCGCATAGTCGGGTGACACCGGCTTGCCGGTCCGCTCATCCACCGCTCCCGGCGCCAGTTCCTCCATCGTGATGCAGCCCTCCACCGGGCAGACATTCACGCACAGGTTGCAGGCGACACATTCGTTGTCGATCACCTCGAAGACGCGATCTTCGCTCATGGAAATCGCCTGATGCGAGGTGTCTTCACAGGCCGCATAACAGCGCCCGCATTTGATGCAATCGTCTTGCGAAATCCGCGCTTTTGTTACATAATTCAAATTCAGGTATTGCCAATCGGTCACGTTTGGCACGGCACGGCCCACCAGATCATCCAGGCTCATGCCCTTTTCATCCAAATACTGCGACAGGCCCGAGATCATTTCTGACACGATCTTGAACCCGTAGGTCATCGCCGCCGTGCAAACCTGCACATTGCCCGCACCCAGCGCCATGAACTCCGCTGCATCGCGCCACGTGGTCACGCCGCCAATGCCGGAAATCGGCAAGCCTGCCGTATCCGCATTGCGCGCAATCTCAGACACCATCGACATCGCAATCGGCTTCACCGCCGGGCCGCAATAGCCGCCATGGCTGCCTTTACCGTCAATCGACGGCTCCGGCGACATCGTGTCGAGGTTCACGGAAGTGATTGAATTGATAGTGTTAATCAAGCTAACCGCATCCGCGCCCCCGCGATGCGCGGCCTCCGCGGGCTTGCGAATATCCGTGATATTGGGCGTCAGCTTCACGATCACGGGCTTCGAATAGTACTGCTTGCACCACCTCGTCACCATTTCGATATACTCGGGCACCTGCCCCACAGCCGCGCCCATGCCACGTTCCGACATCCCATGTGGACAGCCGAAGTTCAGCTCGATCCCGTCCGCGCCTGTGTCCTCTACCAGCGGCAGGATCGCCTTCCATGCCTCTTCCTCGCACGGCACCATGATCGACACGATCATCGCACGGTCGGGGTAATCAGCCTTCACGCGCTTGATTTCTTCGAGGTTGGTGTAGAGGTCGCGATCGGTGATAAGTTCAATGTTATTAAGGCCCAACAGCCGCCGATCCGCCCCGTAAATCGCGCCGTAGCGTGGCCCGTTCACGTTCACAACCGGCAGGCCCTCGGAGCCCAACGTCTTCCAAACGACCCCGCCCCATCCGGCCTCAAACGCGCGGCGGACATTGTATTCCTTGTCCGTCGGTGGTGCGGAGGCCAGCCAGAAGGGATTGGGCGATGAGATACCGATGAAATTTGAGGTCAGGTCAGCCATGTCAGGTCTTCCTCATGGGTTAGAAGTCGCAACGCGTAAGAATTGAAGTCTGGTTGTAAGCATCAAGGTTAAGCGCCAGTCGGCCATCGGGCAAAAGCACGGCCACGATCCGTGAAACATCGGTGTCCTGCTCCGAATAAAACACCTCGTGTCCATTGGCGTCGAATGATCCGGTTGAATAGGTTCGTGTACAAGTGGCCGCCGCCGCATAGGCCAATTGATCCGTCGGCGGCGGCATGCTGACCTCGCAGCTGATGTGGTCGCCAAATCCTATCCCCTGCTCATCCATGTAAACGAGGTTGCCCGGCTCCTCGGGGCACCAGGTCCCGCGCATGGATTGCGCGGTGGCGGGGTCGGCGATGGCAACGCCGAGCGTAAACACTCCGATCAGCGAAACACCTTTCACACGACCTCCTTCCGAAAGATCATCTCCGTCGGCGCGATCCGGCCGGCATGCAGGTTTTCAACGTAATTCTGAAGCTTCTGTCGCGGATCCCCGGACATCAGAAGGTGGATGCCAATGGGCGCCGGTCCGTTCTTTGCCATCGTAGCCATCACGCGTTCGAAATACGCTTTGGCGAAATCCGTCCGATCCCGGCTGGCAACCTCATTCAATCCAGCGAGGTTGGCCGCGCGGCGGTAGGTGTCAGCGGCATCGACATGGCTCGTCTCCGACTCGGTCGCCCAAGGCAGGGGAAAGATCAGGTCCCCGGCCACACCGCCCCGCATCACGTCGAAAATCGCGAACGTTCCACCCGGCTTCAGAACACGCGCAACTTCGGCAAAAAGCGTCGGTTTGTCCGCAATATTCATGCCAACATGAAACATCGTGACCAGATTGGCACTGTCGTTCTGCCAAGGCAGATCCAAGACAGTGCCCTGGCGCAAGGCTATCGTTTTTCCCAGTCCAAGCCTATCATTCAACGCGCGGCCGGCTTCGACATATTCGTCAGTCAGATCAACGCCTTCGACATGCACGCCATAGGTGTGTGCAAGGTGCCGCGCGGTGCCACCTATTCCGCAGCCAAGGTCGTAGGCGGTCATCTTCTGCGAAATATCGACTTGGTCCAGCAAAGCTGTGGTCGCCTCAAGACCGGCGGTGTGGAACTCGTCCACCGGCTTGAGATCGTCGATTGTTGGTTGTGTGGGATTGGCCCCCGCGGCCTTCAATGCAGCATCGATCCGACCCAGCAAACCGCCAGTCGTGTAGTGCTGCGCAACATCACCTTCCAAGGTCATAGCGGCCTCCCAATCCTGTTGGACAAAGCTCACCCTACCATACTCCTTGGCCGTTCTGTTTGATCATGCTTTGCTAATTTGCATGTGGATGTCTTCCGCCGCATCACGCCCCTCGGCCACGGCGGTCACGGTCAGATCTTCGCCGCCAGAGGCACAATCACCCCCGGCCCAGATACCGTCCACCGATGTGCGACCCGCGCCCGATACGGCAATCTTGCCGCCGTGCAGCTTCAGGCCATCCGGCGCGCCGTCCAGCGTCTGGCCAATGGCCTTGAGCACCTGGTCGGCGGGAATGTCGAACGTCTCCCCCGTTCCCTGCACAGACCGCCCTTCAACCCTGGTGTATTCGCACCGCAACGCGGTCGCGGCCCCGTTGCCGAGAACTTCGAGGGGCATTGCGTTGAAGATGAACCGAACGCCTTTGGAGGCTGCGAGGTCTTGTTCATAGGCACTTGCGGGCATCGCATTGCGGCCTCGCCGGTAGAGGACGGTCACATTCTCCGCCCCCAGCAGCTTGGATTGGACGGCTGCATCTATCGCCGTCATACCGCCGCCAATCACCACGATATTGCGGCCCACAGGAAGCGCGCCCAGATCATCGGCCTGGCGGAGGTCTGCAATAAATTCCACGGCATCGGAGACACCGTCGCGATCCTCCCCCTCGGCTCGCAGCGCATTCACGCCGCCAAGGCCCATGCCAAGGAACACTGCATCGTAGTCTGATCGAAGTCCATCGACTGACACGCCGTTTCCCAGCGCTGTTTCATACTGCATCTCGATCCCACCGATCTTGAGCAGCCAATCCACCTCAGCCTGGGCGAAGTTATCTACGCTCTTGTAGCTCGCGATCCCGTATTCGTTTAGTCCCCCGGGCTTGGGCCGCGCGTCAAAAATCACAACGTTGTGGCCCTTCATCGCCAAACGGTGCGCGCACGCAAGTCCCGCAGGACCCGCTCCCACAACGGCCACGCGCTTGCCGGTTGCCGCGCCCCGCGTGAACGGATGCACGCCTTTGGACATCAACGTATCGGTCGCAAAGCGCTGTAACCGCCCGATCTCAACCGGCTTGCCCTCGGCGGCTTCGCGCACGCAGGCCTCTTCACAGAGCGTCTCAGTTGGGCAAACCCGGGCGCACATGCCGCCCAGAATGTTCTGATCGAAAATGGTCTCTGCCGCCGCCTCAGGCGTGGCCGTTGCGATCTGGCGAATGAACAGGGGGATGTCGATGTCGGTCGGGCAGGCCGTGATGCACGGCGCGTCATGGCAGAAATAGCAGCGGTCCGCTGCAACCAGCGCCTCATGCCCATCAAGGGGCGCGTGCAGGTCGGTGAAATTCTGGGCCAGGTCCTCCGCCGGCAAGCGCGCGGGCGCGATACCGGGGGTGAAAGGGCTGTTCGTCATGCGGCATATCCCTCGCTGATCGAATGGCTTGGTTCGCAATCAGGCTGGCACGGGTTCGAAAATTTATCAAATGGTAAAAAATCAAACTGCCGCTTTGGCCGGTTTTTTGCACCTGAAACGAACCCGCGCCCTGATTTTCAGCGCCCCGTGGATGCAATCGCGAAAGGTCACCCCCACATGTTCCCGAACACGGCGGGTTTTCCCCGCGCTGACGCTGGGTTATAGCGCGTTAGATCAACAGACCCGGAAACGGGCGTATGGCGGACGGTGAGGAGCGATATGGCTGAGAAGACGCGCGACGAAGATGTGGCCTTTATCAAGGCGTTGGCAGAGCTTTTGCGGGAAAATGACCTGACTGAGCTTCATGTGAAGCGCGAGTATGCCGAATCCGATTGGCTGAACGTGCGTGTGGCGCGCCAAATGATGGCAGCCCCCGTCGCGGCCCCGGTCGCCGTGGCCGCAGCCCCCGCAGCCGCCCCTGCCGCCGCGGCGCCTGCAGCCGCCGCTGAGGCGTCTGAGGATCCCGCGCAGGCCCCCGGCGCCGTGACCTCACCCATGGTCGGCACCGTGTATCTACAGGCCGAGCCCGGTACCCCCGCTTTTGTTAGCGTCGGTGACAAAGTATCCGAGGGTCAGACGCTTTTGATTGTCGAGGCGATGAAGACGATGAACCAGATCCCTGCCCCGCGGGCTGGCACCGTCAAGCGCATCCTGGTCGAAGATGGCGCTCCCGTCGAATACGGCGCGCCCCTGATGATCATCGAATAAGCCGGAAGGGGGACGCCCATGTTCCGCAAGATCCTGATCGCCAACCGGGGCGAAATCGCGCTCCGTGTGATCCGCGCCGCCCGCGAAATGGGGGTGGAAACGGTCGCCGTGCATTCCACTGCCGACGCCGACGCGATGCATGTACGTATGGCAGATGAGAGCGTGTGCATCGGCCCAGCGCCTGGCACCGACAGCTACCTTTCCATGTCCGCGATCCTGTCTGCCTGTGAGATTACGGGCGCCGAGGCGATCCACCCAGGATACGGCTTCCTGTCCGAGAATGCCGCCTTCGTGCAGGCTGTTGAAGATCACGGCATCAAGTTCATCGGCCCTTCCGCCGAACACATCCGCACGATGGGCGACAAGATCACCGCCAAGGACACGATGATCAAACTGGGTGTTCCCTGCGTCCCCGGCTCCGAGGGCGGAGTGCCGGATCTGGAAGCTGCCTACAAGGTCGGCGACGAGGCGGGCTACCCTGTGATCGTCAAGGCCACCGCTGGCGGCGGCGGGCGCGGCATGAAGCTTGCCAAAACCCGTGATGAGCTGGAAATTGCCTTCCGCTCCGCCCGATCCGAAGCCAAATCTGCCTTCGGCAATGACGAGGTCTATATCGAGAAATACCTCGGCCGCCCGCGTCATATCGAGGTGCAGGTCTTCGGTGACGGGCGCGGCCAGGCCGTGCATCTGGCCGAACGCGATTGCTCGCTGCAACGCCGCCACCAGAAGGTCTTTGAAGAGGCCCCCGGCCCCGCCATCGACTCTGAGACCCGCGCGCGCATCGGCGCGACCTGTGCCAAGGCCATTGCCGACCTTGGCTATGAAGGCGCGGGCACCATCGAATTCCTTTATGAGGACGGCGAATTCTTCTTCATCGAAATGAACACGCGACTTCAGGTTGAACACCCGGTGACCGAAGCGATCATGGGTGTCGATCTTGTCCGCGAACAGATCCGCGTCGCGGCCGGTGAGCCGATGTCCTTCAAACAGGAAGACTTGCAAGTGCAGGGCCACGCCATCGAGGTTCGCATCAACGCCGAAAAACTGCCGAACTTTTCGCCCTGCCCCGGAACGATCACGCAATACCATGCCCCCGGTGGCTTGGGCGTGCGCATGGATTCGGCGCTCTATGACGGCTACCGCATCCCGCCCTACTACGACTCGCTTATCGCCAAGCTGATCGTCCATGGCCGCGACCGGCCCGAGGCGCTCGCCCGCCTCAACCGCGCGTTGGGTGAGTTGATCGTGGACGGCATCGACACCACCGTGCCGCTGTTTCACGAATTGCTGCAGACCGAAGCGGTGCAATCTGGTGACTACACAATCCACTGGCTGGAAGGCTGGCTGGAAGAGAACCTGAACTAGCCAAAAATGCGAAACGGCGCTGCGGGGTGAGAACCCACAACGCCGTTCCTGATGCTGCAGCCGGCGCAAGCGCCCGTGCATTGTGATCGAGGGAAAGAAGGACGGCGGCCCACGGGTTAGGCCGCCCAAAACTCCGCCCTCAACCTATAACCTGCCGACGAATCTGAACAGGGGTCTGGAAAACCATGGGCAGCATAAAACCACACACCGATTAATCGCCGGTAAACACGTCAGAAAAGTAAACAGATTGCGCGATTGGCCAATTTTCTATGGGCCTTTTGGCAAATGACGCCTACCTGTAGGCGATGGCGCATGACATGTACCCACAGGATCGACCGCTCCTTACGCCGGAGCTGATGGTGCGCGCCTACGCCGCCGGGATCTTTCCGATGTCTGAAGGCACCGATGATCCCAACATCTTCTGGGTCGATCCAAAGTTGCGCGGTGTCTTTCCGCTGGACCGGTTCCATGCCTCTCGATCCTTGCGCAAACGGATCCGGCGCGGCGACTATACCGTTCATATCAATCGAGATTTTGCCGGTGTGGTCGACGGATGCGCGGACCGCGCGCCGACGTGGATCAACCATGATCTGACCGCCTGTTACCAAGTTTTGCACGCCCAGGGCCTCGCCCATTCCGTCGAGATTTGGGACAGCGAAGGCCTTGCGGGCGGCGTTTTTGGCGTCACCCTGGGGGCCGCGTTTTTCGGCGAAAGCATGTTCTCACGCCGGACGGACGCGTCGAAACTGGCGCTTGGGCATCTGATTCATCGGCTGCGTGTCGGGGGTTTCACCCTCTTCGACACGCAATTTGTGACCGATCACCTGACGTCCCTCGGCGCGATTGAACTGCCACGGGCTGATTACAGGGCAGAACTAAGCCGTGCGCTGATCCTGCCTGCGGATTTCCACGCCCTGCCTCAAGAAGCCGAATTAGTGGTCTAAGCCAAGCTTCACCCGGCGCAGCGCAAAACCCAAACGTCGTAGCGCGAATGCTCTAACGCATTGAGCGCAGGGCTGGAGGCGATCATCCAGCCGTCAAACAGGGAATTACCTTCCAGATCAAGCACTTCCAGATGGGCGAAGGCATCGCCGCTGGGGTCAGCTGCTGGGTAGCGGCACTCAATGGCGCGGATCGCGATACGGCCGAACACAACAGTTTGCCCCATCGACAATTCAACATCCGTGGGTTGCCCCAACATCTTGTCGAGCGCGCGAAGGGTCACGATTGTTCCTTGCTCAGTCGCCGGTTGGCTGACCGATGTGACCGGCCCGCTAAGACCGGGCGTACCCACAAACCCACCTTGCGATCCGGTGCCAAGGTTCAACTGAATGTCCCCGTCGCCACCGTCGGGCACCAGGCCGCCGTCTTCGGAAAGCGTCAAACCAGAGTCGCCGCCTTCACCCGTATCGAGCTGAAAATCGTCGAACGCGCTGTCGCCATCGAAGTTGTCGAATTGCTGCGCGCCAAGCGGCGCCGCGAGGCCCATCAGGGCGAGCGATACTAGACCGGCGCGCACCATCAGCTGTCTCCGCTTCCGCCAAAGAAGCGTAGGAGAAGCGTGATCAGGCTGACGGAGGATTGCGTATCGATGAACTCGCCCCCCTCTTCCAGGTTGAACGGCGAGCCTCCGGGGATCACTTCCACAAAAGAGCCACCAAGCAGCCCTTCAGACGCAATCGCAATCGCGCTGTCGTCCGGCAAAACGATCGTGTCGCTGACGCTGAGCGTGGTTTCCGCGAGGAAGGTGTCGGGGTTCAGCTCCATCGCGGTGACGGTGCCAATGGCCACGCCACCGAGCCGCACTTCGGTGCCAACGCCGATCCCTTCGGCCGAGCGAAAATGCGCCATCAGATCGTAAGACCCCGCGCCATTCTGCCCACTGGGGCCGCTCGCATAGAGGAAAAAGCCCACAGCCGCCGCAAGAACGACGCCGCCAGTGGCAATCTCGGTGAGGGAATAATCGGTCTCAGCCATTCAGAGGGGATAGCCGGAGTGACGCGCGAGGCCAAGGGGGAGGTTTCCGCCACAAGCTTCAATCCGCCGCTCTATCGGCTTGGCGCCTTATTCCGGCGTCCACGCCTCATAGTCGCGCCGCTCTTCCGGCTCGGCCCGGCGGATGGAGCCTGCGGGCGCATAGGCTGCCGCAGATCCGGTCAGGTTCGCCTGGTGTGGCTTTTCCCAGTCCTTGTGGACCAGCGGCTTGTCGGTTGGCGGTTCGTCCCAGGTATGGTGCAACCAGCCATGCCATTCCGCCTCGACCCGGCTTGCTTCCATTTCGCCGTTGTAGATCACCCAGCGCTTCGTATCGTCAGCATTGCGATAGAAGATATTGCCCTGGCTGTCCTCGCCCACACGTTCCCCTTTGCGGGCCGTGAAAAGTTGCGTGCCAAGGGTCTGGCCGTTCCACCAGGTCACAGAGCGTTTGAGGAAATCGAGCATGGTCTGATCCTGCTGGGTCGTTACGGGTGCGTTTTGCCCGTTTGGCGCGCCAGCGTCCAGTGCCAAGCCGTCGCGCCCCTATCCGAAACGAACGGCCAAGATGAAGAACAGACGTTACGCAGATCGCCTACGTCTCAGAACAAGCGGCCTTGGATTGCGACCTGCGATTGCAGCCCAAGGGCGCGCTGTTCTACAAGCAGCGCAACTTTTGAACGAGGGAGAGTTCCATGACCGACGGACCCAGCTACGGTTTCGACACGTTGCAAATCCACGCGGGCGCGCGGCCCGATCCGGCCACCGGCGCGCGGCAGACACCGATTTACCAGAGCACAGCCTACGTGTTCCGCGATGCCGAACACGCGGCGGCTTTGTTCAACCTGCAGGAAGTTGGCTACATCTATTCGCGCCTGACCAACCCCACGGTCGCCGTGTTGCAGGAACGGATTGCAACGCTGGAAGGCGGCGCGGGTGCGGTGTGCTGTTCCTCGGGCCACGCAGCGCAAATCATGGCGCTTTTCCCGCTGATGCAGCCGGGCAAGAACGTCGTCGCCTCCACCCGTCTTTATGGTGGCACGGTCACTCAGTTCAGTCAGACCATCAAGCGCTTCGGCTGGGAAGCCAAGTTCGTGGACTTCGACGATGAAGCCGCCGTCAAAGCTGCCATCGACGATGACACCCGCGCTGTCTTTGGCGAGGCTATTGCCAACCCCGGTGGCTACATCATGGATGTGCGTGCGATTGCCGATATCGCTGATGAGGCGGGCATTCCACTCATCATCGACAACACGTCGGCCACGCCCTACCTCTGCCGCCCCATTGAGTTGGGCGCGACGCTGGTCGTCCATTCGACCACCAAATACCTCACTGGCAACGGCACCGTCACCGGCGGTTGCGTGGTCGACTCGGGCACCTTCGATTGGTCGGCCTCGGACAAGTTCCCGTCGCTGAGCCAGGCTGAACCCGCCTATCACGGCCTCAAGTTCCATGAGACGTTCGGGCCGCTCGCCTTCACCTTCCACGGCATCGCCATCGGCCTGCGCGACCTGGGCATGACGATGAACCCCCAGGCCGCGCACTATACGCTGATGGGCACAGAAACACTCAGCCTGCGGATGGAGCGGCATGTTGAGAATGCGGTGAAGCTCGCCTATTGGCTCGAAAACGACCCGCGCGTTGATTTCGTGACATATGCGGGCCTCGAAAGCTCGCCCTACTTCCACCGCGTCAAGGATGTCTGCCCGCGCGGTGCGGGGGCGCTCTTCACCTTCGCAGTGAAAGGCGGCTACGACGCCTGCATCAAGCTGGTCGATTCGCTCGAAATCTTCAGCCATGTGGCCAATCTGGGCGACACGCGGTCACTGATCATCCACTCCGCCTCCACCACGCACCGGCAATTGACCCCGGAACAGCAAGAAGCCGCCGGTGCCGCACCCAACGTTGTGCGGGTCTCTATCGGGACCGAGGATGTGAATGACCTGATCGCGGATCTTGACCGCGCCTTGTCCGCCGCGACTGCATAGGAAGAGAAAATTAACCAGTTTCGCGCTAGGTTAAGGCCCGGCGCGTCACGCAAGTATCAGGGGGCGCGCCCGACGTAGGGCTGCGCCCCCTTTTGCGAGGCGGGCAAAAGATTTACACTATGGGGGCTGAGGGCCATGGCAGGGCCAAGGAAAGGTTTTACGCGGGCGCAAAGCGCTGTAAGAGGGGGCGGCTGTGGCACAAGAGCCACGCCCAGAGACAATTGACTGAGGTCTGACTTGACGGTGAATATCGCACTCTTCCTTTCGGCGGATGGCATCGCGCTTGCACATCGGCAAGCCGCGGGCCACTGGGCCATGATTGGCGAGACACCCTTGTCGGTGCCAGATCTCGCCGCGGCGCTCTCTACGTTGAAAGACGAAGCCGTCGCGCGCGTGGGCGACGATTTCAAAGTGCTGCTCGTCCTGCCCGACGATCAAATGCTCTACACCTCGCTGACGGCCCCCACTGGCGACCCCGAATTGACCGCCTTCCGGATCGAGGAAGGCCTCGACGGCATGACGCCCTATGCGGTGACAGAGCTGGAATACGACTGGCGCATGCTGGAAGAGGACCGCGTGAAGATCGCCGTCGTCGCCCGCGAGACGCTGGAAGAGGCCAAAGGCTTCGCCGCGCAATACGGCTTCCACAGCGCAGGCTTCGCAGCCATGCCGCCGATGGAACGCTTCCCCGGTGTGCCCACCTTCGACATGGACGCGGACGCAGGCGATTTCGGCTTCTCGGCTGACGGGATTGCCTTTGGGCCAGACACCCATGGCCAGCCGGAGCCTGAGCCAGAGCCGGTCCCAGAAGTCGAAATAGCGCCAGAACCGGAAGTTTCCGAAGCCGTTGAGGCAGCGGAAGATGCCCGGGAAGCAGAAGCCATACCACAGGCCGAGGATGAAGCATCCCCGCTTGAAGCGGAACCAACAGCCCCGGCTACTGACGATGTCGCGCCATCCGATGCCACGCCTGAACCTGAAGATACCTCCGCGCCCGAGGCTCCAATCGACGGGAACCCGGCGCTGGCCGAAGCTCTCGCCATGTCCACTGACCCGGACACATCCGACATTCCGGCCATCGATGACATCAATTCACCCGTCCAACCGATCGCTGATACGGACGCCGATGACATCCCTGCTGTTGAGGACGAAGCCACCGGCGAAGACCCTTTGCCACCTGCCCCGTCGCCCGCGGCTCGCGAGGCACGCCAACGGGCGCGTGTCATTCGTGGTGAATCACCCTCGCCTGCGCCCACACCGGACGGTGAGCCGCAGTTTTCGGCTCGCCGAGGCCGCGCATCGGCCCCAGACGCGGCTGCCGGTTCGCTTGTCGGCCAGCGCAGCGCGCGCATCGGCCTAACGCATCCCGAAGGCCCCGCCAGCACTGAAACACCCGCGCCAGCAGCCGATCCTGATCCAGCTCCAACACCTGCTGCAGGCGGCGGAAACGCCGGAATGCCGCGACTGGCCGAACAATTGCAGCGCGTACGCAACGCCAGCAAAACCAAGCCGAAAGCCGCTGGCGCACCGCCACCACAGGTGCAGCGTCCGAGGGTTGAGATTGAACCGAGATCGCCGGCTGAGGCCGCAATGGCTGCCCCGGCTGCCCGCCCTTCGCCATTTGAAACGCCCCCCCAAGGTACGGATGACGCCACGCCCTCGGGCACGCGCAAAGGTCTGCTCGGCGGCGCGCTGCGCGGACGCGGCGGTGCTGCGTCGGACGGCGATGCGCCAAAGGCAGCACGCGGCGGCCTGTTGCGCCGGAATAAAGCGGCAGACCCGGATGTAGCTCCGTCGGGTGATGGCACTGCCGTTGCCGAAGAGGAAAGCTTCGCCTCCGGCCTTCTCGCCCGCAAGACGGTGGCCTCCTCCGGCCCGTCGTTCCGCACCGGGTTAATTCTGACGGTTATCCTGCTACTCCTTTTGGCCCTGGTTGCGATTTGGTCCGCCGTTTTCCTGCCCAACAGCCCCGTCGCGCGGCTCTTTGGCTTTGGCAATACAACCGAAGAAATCGCAACCGGGCCCCAGGCCCCTGATGCGTTCTCCGACGCACCTGTCATTGGCAGCGGTCCGGCCCCCAGCTTGGAGGATGAGGCCGCAGCTGACGGCATCGACTTGGCCGCGCTGCCCGATGAAGACGCGCAGCCGGTCGAAGAGGTTGCGGCCGGGTCCGAGACGGGCGAGCTGCCTGACATTGACGCAGAGTTTGAATTGCCGCCCCTGCCGCAAATCGACCAAGGACAGAACCCGAGCCAGGAAGAGGCCGAGGCGCTTTATGCCGAAGATGGCATCTGGGCCCGCTCGCCTGAGCGTCCGGATCTGCGCCCCTTCGACCTTCTCGATCGCATCTACACCGCCTCCATCGACCCTCAGATCGCAGCGCTCGATGCGGTGGCCCTTCCCGAACCCGGCGTGAACCCCGGCGAGTTGCTGCGCCGTTTCCCGCCCCCGCCACCCTTTGGTGCCGAGTTTGACCTGACGGAACAGGGCCTTGTCGCCGCCACAACGCAAGGCGTGCTGACCCCTGAAGGCGCCTTTGTGGTTGCAGGCACGCCCCCCGTGGCCGCCCGCCAGCGCCCGCGCGAGATCGCTGAGGCGGCCCCCGCAACCGACATTGATGACGCCATTCTGGGCACCTTCCGCCCGACCGAGCGTCCCGGAAACCTCGCTGAGCTGCGTGAACGCCAGGTCTTGGGCGGTCTGACCACGGATGAACTCGGCGAACGCCGCCCCACGGAACGTCCGCAGTCCCCACAAGAAGCGGCCGCGGCAGCCTCTCTCTTCCCCAGTGAAAGCGGCGTGTCAGAAGAAGACGTAGATGCCGCCGTCGCCGCCGCAATCAGCGGCACGGACCTCGCCGTCGCGCGCTCGCTTCTGCCCACGACACGGCCCTCAAACATCGAACAGATCGTAGCCAGCGCCGACCGTCGCCCTGCAGAAGAACCCACCGCAGTTGAGGTGGCCGCCGTCGCCCCCGGCCCCGCCATCCCCTCCAACGCCGATGTCAGTCGTGCTGCAACGGAACGCAACGCGATCCGTCTACGCAACGTGAACCTTATCGGTGTAACCGGCACAAACTCAGACCGACGCGCCCTCGTGCGCCTCTCGTCAGGCCGTTTCGTCCGTGTTGCCGTTGGTGACCGCCTTGATGGTGGCCGTGTCGCTGCTATCGGTGAGACCACGCTGCAATACGTGCGCAGCGGACGAACCGTCACTCTCGAAATCCCGGGCTAAGCCAAAGCGGCGAGGACAGGCGTTTGGCTGGAGGAGTACGTGAAATGCCGCCTAAAGCAGCAAAATAACTGCCAGTCCGAGGAACGAGAAGAACCCCACTACATCCGTGACTGTCGTCACAAAGGCCCCCGATGCCAGCGCCGGGTCAATCTTCAAGCGGTCCAACACCACCGGCACCAAGATCCCCGCCAGCCCCGCGACCAGCAGGTTGATGACCATCGCCGCGCCAATCACGACCCCCAACATGGGCGTGCCAAACCACACCACGCCAACGATTCCCATCACCACCGCAAAGACCGATCCGTTGATCAGACCCACGCCCGCCTCCCGCGTGATCACCCGCATCAGGTTGGATGAAGTCAAATCCTTCGTCGCAATCGCGCGCACCGCCACGGTCAGCGCCTGCGTCCCCGCATTGCCCCCCATCGACGCCACGATGGGCATCAAAACCGCCAGCGCTACGATCTGTGCCAACGCCACTTCAAACTGCGCGATCACCAGCGACGCCAGGATCGACGTCACCAAATTCACGAACAGCCACGGGAACCGGCGCTTCGTGGTCTCGACCACCGAATCCGACAGCGATGATTCCTCGCCCACACCGGCCAATCGCAGGATGTCTTCCTCGTGCTCTTCATCCAGCACGATCATCGCATCGTCGATGGTGATCACGCCAACAAGCCGCCCGTCATCGTCCACCACCGGGGCCGAAATCAGGTGATACTGGTTGAAGGCGTAGGCCACCTCATCCTCGGGCTGGCTGGCCGGGATCGGGCGAAAACTATCCTCGATTATGTCCAACAACCGCACCTGCCGGACAGAGGCCAACAGCCGCCCCAGCATCACGTAACCCGTTGGTTTCATGCGCGGATCAGTCAGGATGATGTGGTAGAATTCCTCCGGCAGATGCCCTGCCTGCCCGCGGATGTAGTCAATCGCCTCGCCCACCGTCCAATGCTCCGGCACGGCAACGATCTCGCGCTGCATCAGGCGACCGGCAGTTTCTTCCGGGTAACTCAGCGCGGCCTCAACCGCCGCTCTATCCGCAGGCTCCAGCGCGTCGAGGATCTGTTCCTGCTGCTCTCCCTCAAGGTCCTCGACAAGGTCGACCACATCATCGGAATCGAGTTCCCGCACGGCGTCGGCAATGACCTGATCCGGCAGGATCGCCAGCACCGCTTCGCGCAGGCCTTCTTCCAGTTCCGACAGCACCTCACCGTCGATCCCTTTGGACCACAGCGATAGCCAGCCTTCGCGCTCAGCCGGCGTGATCTGCTCCAGAAGGTCGGCGATGTCGGCGGGGTGTAACGGTTCCATCAACGCATCGATGGAGGCCACATCCTGTGCGGCCACCGCAGCGCGCAGGGCCGCCCTCAGCGAGATATCAAGCGCATAAGCATCGCGCCCGTCATCGAGGAGTTCTTCACCTTCGATCGCCATTTTGCCCCCTGTCGCTGCTGTTGATTGCCCCTAACATGACCCGCGCGGAAGGGCTATCAATTGGCGCAATTTGAAAGGGCCGCGATGCAAGACCGCCTGATCCTTGGGCAATGCCTGTTCTACGATGCCGACCCGCGCACGCAGGGGCCGGATGCCGTACGCCATACGTCGCGCGGCGGTGTACTGATCCGCGGCGGCGTAGTCGCTGCAACCGGTGAGGCCGGCGACCTGCGCCGCGCCCATCCGCAAGCCACTGTGACCGATCACGGCGCACATTTGATCGTGCCCGGTTTCGTCGACGCCCACGCCCATTACCCCCAAACTGCGATCATCGCGTCTTGGGGCAAGCGCCTGATCGACTGGCTGAACACCTACACATTTCCCGAAGAAATGCGCTTTAACGACGCTAGCTATACCGCTGAAATCGCTGCACGTTACTTTGATCTGACTCTCGCTGGCGGCACTACAACCGTGGCGAGCTTTTCCACGATCCATCCCGAAAGCGTCGACGCCTATTTTACTGAGGCCGCCCGTCGCGGCCTGCGCGCGCTGACCGGCAAAACCTGTATGGACCGCAACGCGCCCGATGGCCTGTGCGACACAGCCCAAAGCGCCTACGACGACAGCAAGGCGCTGTTGGAGCGTTGGCACGGGAAAGATCGTCTCTCCTACGTCGTTACGCCCCGCTTCTCCCCCACCTCCACCCCTGAGCAACTCGACGCCCTCGGCGCGCTTTGGTCCGAGCATCCCGATTGCCTGATGCAGACCCATCTCAGCGAACAATTGGACGAAATCGCTTGGGTCAAATCGCTTTATCCCAACGCGCGGGATTACCTTGATACCTACGAGGCCCACGGCCTCCTCGGCGCAAACGGCCTATACGGCCACGCTATCCATCTCGAACCGCGAGAGATCGACCGCCTCGCTGAGGTCGGCGCGGCGCTTGTCCATTGCCCAACCTCCAACACGTTCATCGGCTCCGGCCTTTTCGACATGGGGCTGGCCGACCGGATGCGCGTGGGTCTGGCGACGGATACCGGCGGTGGCTCCAGCTTTTCCATGCTGCGCACGATGGCCGCGGCCTATGAAATCGCACAGTTGCGGGGCGTAGCGTTGCACCCGGCAGAACTGATCTGGCGCGCAACGGCGGGATCGGCGCAAGCGCTGCGGTTGGACGACAAGATCGGGCGGCTGGACAAGGGGATGGAGGCTGACATTTGCGTCCTCGACCTCGCCTCAACGCCTGCCATCGCGCAGCGCGCCACGCGGGCCGACACGATTTGGGAGGCGTTGTTTCCGACAATCATGATGGGCGACGACCGCGCCGTGGCGCAGGTCTACGTGGCGGGAACGCCAGTCTCGGGCTAACACCCGCGCCCTACTAGCCCGCCTTGGCCTTCAGGATCGTGCCCTGTGCGGCGCAGCAAAGCGTTTCACCACAATAGATTTCCGCGCGGACAAGTGCCTGCCGCTTTGTCACGCCAATCGCCTCGCCCTTCGCGATCAATCCGTTGCCATTCGCGGGCCGGATATAGTTGATCTTGAATTCAGACGTGATCGCATCGGATCCCATAGCTAGTCCGCCCGCAAAGGCCAGCGCCAGATCGGCCATTGTGCTCAGCACACCGCCGTGGACGATGCCGTGCTGTTGAAGGTGATGCGGTGCCAGGTCGAGGGCCATGACAACCCCGTCGGCAGACGCCTCCAAAAGCTCCGCCCCCAGCATCCGTGTGAAGGGCTGCGCGTCGAAGATTTGCTTGGCGAAATCGAGCGGGGTCATGGAGCAAGCCTGCGCCCATGGGGCGGCAAACCAAAGCGAAACGCTACGTCACGATACGTGAAGTAAGTGAACCGAATGTGCGCGTTGCCCATTAAGGAATGAATGGCTATCCCGCCCAAACTGGCAAAACCTATTCAAAAATGAATGATCAACGTGAAACGCAGGCCTCAAACAGAGGCCTCAACGGCGCCGACGATATCGTCCACGACCTCTTTCATCAGCCCCTCATCCTCGGCCTCGGCCATCACCCGGATCAGCGGCTCGGTCCCGGATTTGCGGATCAAAAGCCGCCCCGTCCCGGTCAACCGAGCTTCGCCATCGGCAATCGCCTGTTTGACCTCCGGCGCGTCAAGCGGCGTCGCCCCCTCGCCGTAACGCACGTTTTTCAGCAACTGCGGCACCTTCTCGAACGAGCGGGTCAAAGTGCTGGCAGGTTTACCCGTCCGCACCATTTCGGCTAGGAATTGCAACCCCGCAACAAGCCCGTCGCCCGTGGTCGCATAATCCGTCATCACGATATGACCCGACTGCTCCCCGCCCAGGTTCAACCCGTGCGTCCGCATCGCCTCAACCACATAACGGTCGCCCACAGCTGTGCGGTGCAAGCGGATCGAGCGATCCGCGAGGTAACGCTCAAGCCCCAGGTTCGACATGACTGTCGCAGCCAGCGTGTCACCCTTCAGGCGCCCGTCTTCGGCCCACCGGTTCGCGAACAGCGCCATGATCTGGTCGCCATCGGCCACCGCTCCGGTCTCATCAATCAAGATCACCCGGTCCGCATCGCCATCGAGGCAAATACCGACGTCAGCGCCAGTTTCGCGGATCCTCTCCGCCGCCGCTTCAGGCTTGGTGGAGCCGCAGCCAAGGTTGATGTTCAAACCGTTTGGCTCCACCCCCAATGGGATCACCTCGGCGCCCAATTCCCACAGGACTTCTGGAGCGGCGCGGTAGGCTGCCCCGTTCGCGCAATCGATCACAACCTTCAATCCGTCGAGCCTTAGCGCACTTGGAAAGGTGGATTTTACCCGCTCCAAGTAGCGGAAACGACCATCATCAATCCGCTTGGCGCGCCCGATGTTCGCAGCTTGCGCCGGTTCGATCTCACCCAAAGCATATTCTTCAATAGTGCGCTCAGCCTCATCGTTCAGCTTGAAGCCATCCGGGCCGAACAATTTGATCCCATTGTCTTCTGCAGGGTTGTGACTGGCTGAAATCATCACGCCCACATCCGCGCGCATCGAAGGCGTCAGCATTCCTACGGCGGGCGTTGGCACAGGGCCGAGCAAAAGGACGTTCATGCCAGTAGAGGTAAAACCCGCCGTCAGCGCATTTTCGATCATGTAGCCCGAAAGTCGCGTGTCCTTGCCAATCACAACACGGTGCCCAGACGCCCCGTCGCGGCGGAAATAGCGACCCGCGGCAGCGCCGATCTTCAGCGCCATTTCTGCGGTCATCGGATAAGAATTCGCCTGCCCGCGCACCCCGTCGGTGCCGAAAAGTTTCCGTGTCATCGCGTACTCTTACCTCGGTTCCATTTAAGGGGCTGCGTTTGCGGCCCACCACAGGTCGATAGCCTGCTTGTGCGTCTTTATATCATGTACGCGTAGAATTTGAACGCCCTGCGCAAGGGCCCATAAGCCAATAGCCGCCGACCCTGGGCCGCGCTGATCGGCCTGCGCCTCGCCCGAGATACGCCCGATGAAGCCCTTGCGTGAGACGCCTAGCAGGATCGCACACCCCAGAGTGTGGAACAGGGAAACGCGAGAGATCAGCGCGAGGTTTTGCGCCTCGGTTTTTCCGAAGCCGATGCCGGGATCAACGATGATGCGGTTGCGCGCGACCCCGGCCTGCACGGCTGTTTCAATCGCCGCCTCCAGCCCATCATAGACGTCGAGAAGCACATCGGAATAAGCAGTATCGGCCGCACCTTGCATCGTCTCAGGCGTTCCGATGGAGTGCATCAGGATTAACGGTATTCCCGAGGCGGCGGCGACCTCTGCAAGGCGTGGATCGAACCGCAAACCGGAGACATCGTTGATCGCGCCTGCGCCCGCAGCCAGCCCCGCTTCGGCAACGACGGCTTTGCGGGTGTCGAGACTGACGAAGGCGCGATTTCCTTCGGTCAGAGCAGTAATTACTGGCGCGGTGCGGGCGATTTCTTCATCGACGTCGACTTCCATTGCACCTGGACGTGTGGATTCCCCACCGATGTCGATCAGGTCGGCACCTTCATTCAACAAGGCCTGCGCATGGGCAACGGCAGTGTTGGTTTCAAGAAACCGATTTCCGTCCGAAAAGCTATCGGGCGTTGTGTTGAGAATCCCCATCAGCCGCGGGCGATCCAACGTCAACGGTCCAAGCGCCTGCGGACGGGCTGACATGGTCGCAGCTATGTCATCGGGGACTTCGGCGAGGGGAACAATCTGCGCTTCGCGGCCCCTTTGCAGAACTTCCACACGGTCGACCCACGTCCATCCGCCTGCAAGCGGGCGTGCGCCGCTTGGGCGGGCGGGATCACAGCTGGGTATGGGACGAAAATACTGGCGCATGGCGTCGCGTAACCTGTGGGCTGCAAACGGGCAAGACCTGTAGGATGTTGGAACCCTATCAACTTGAGGCTCGCAGAAACCTTCGTTCTCTGAGATGCTGACTTAATGACGGATCGCACCGCTTTTCGAACCATGCGCCTGTCCGGGCGCGCGCCCGGCCCATTGGCGCTAGGGCTGTACCAGTCGCTGTTCGGTCAGAGTGGCGAGGATGATCTTGAGCGCGACATGCAGGATTGGAGCCGGCACCGTATTGCGCCGTGGACCCTGGCCCATGCCGGGCACGACGTGGGTGTTGGCGGTTTTCGCCTTGGGTTCGGCGATGATGGGCTTGAGGTGTTGTTCCACTTCCTGCCCGATGTCTGGGGTCAGGGGTTGGCCAGCGAATTCCTTGTCGGCGCGCTTGACCATGCGACCACGGAATTGCGGGCGCAGCGGTTTTTTGGTCGTGTAGACAGGGCGGCGGACACATCGCGGCGTGTCATGGAGAAGGCGGGTTTTGCTCCCTCGGATGCGGGCTCGGATGGCGCGGTCGTTATGCGTCTTGGGTGATATCTGCCAGGTTTGGCAAGGCATCGGCCGCGAAGGATTGTGGATCGTCTTCCACGCCGAACTTCAGCATCGCGCAGGCTTCAAACGCTTCGACCAGCCAATTGGCCAATGCCAAAGGTTCGGTCACATGACTGTCGGGCCCTTCAACCGCATCAAGAACAAGCTTTGACGGAGCCCAGACGCTGATCTGGCCTTGTTTCATGGCCCAATCGAGTTCGGTTCGGCTATCAACCACGACGCAACGTGGGTCACGGGCGGCCAGAACCCAAGCGCCTTGTTCAATCGCCAGCAAGGCAATCCGGCGCTGCGGCATGGCGTGATCGGCCATTGGTTGCGGCAGATCGGGGGCTTCCACGCAAAGGATCAGCGGCGCGTCGGCTTCTTCGAGGCGGTCGAGCAATGCGGGTAAATCTGGTCGGGCAACGGCTTCGTTCGACAGGAATACCACAATGGGATGCGGGGCGGCTTCGGCAAGCAAACGCAGGCGGCGGCGACCCGACGGGGGCGCGCGCACGATTTCGACGCCAAGGGTGTAGGGCCCTCGGTCAAGCTTGCCGATCCGCACGAAGACGCGGGCGGCCAACGGATGCTCTAGGATGCTATCGGCGATGCGGGCGGCCAGGGTTTCCAGCAGATTTACCCGTTCCGCCTGAAGGGCAGCATCAATCGCCTCAACAATCGTGTCGTAGCTGAGGATGCGGTCCACGTCGTCGACGGCCTGTTCGGCGCGAGTTTCGACCTCAACCACCACATCGAACTGAATTTTCTGGGTGACGCCACGCTCGGCCTGAAACGCGCCGATTTCGACCTCACGGGTGTGGTCGGTCATGGAAATGCGGTCGCGGGGCGCGTCGCCTGCGGTCGCTTTTGCCCGTTCAGATGGATGGCCAAAGGCCTGTGTGATCTCGTCGCTCATGGGTCCCCTCACGTTCGCCGGAGACGGTCTAACACGCGAAAAGCCCGCCGCAAGGACCAGCTTGCGGCGGCTGTCAGGCCAAATCCGACCTGTGGGGCTAGTATTGCTGGCGGTAGAAGTGGTGAATGCCGATATCTGCGGTCATCGGGTAGAGCGAGGCCCACTGCGGGTTCACGAAATCAGCGTGGTAATGAGTGGCGCCGACGGTCAGATCCCGGGGGGCGCCCTCGATCATAATGCGCGCGATGTGGCCAAGGCGGTGCCAAGCGTCTTCATCGCCAATCTCTTCCGGGCGGCCATCGCAGGTGTAGGTGAACTGGCAGGCGAACTGCCGACCCGTACCCTGATTGATGACGCCACAGATTGTGTTCGGGAAATTGCCGTGATCGACGCGGTTCAGGATGACTTCGGCAACGGCATATTGGCCTTCAATCGGCTCGCCGCGGGCCTCAAAGTAAAGTGCTTCGGTCAAGCAGCGCCAATCATCATTGCCGCGCGGTGTATTCAAGGCCATCAGCGCCGAAGCATCCATAATCCGAGGATCGTCTGAGCGTTCGCCCGAGAAAGGGGATGCCAATGTGCGAAGGCGTGTGGCGTTGAGACCGGAGAGGGACGCATTTTCGACGCCCATCAGTTGATTCAACACGCCTGACAGGCCAGAGGCCGAAGCCGATGTGCTGAGCGTCACTTCCAATTCAGAAACGTTTTGCGCCACTGCCCCAGTGGCGGCACACAAGCTGAAAAGGCCAGCGCCAAGCGCGACCAAGATCCGATGCGTCATCAATGTACCCTTCCAGAGGCTCCGGTTGGACCCGTTCTGCTCAACGGATCCGGACCCCTTGTCCTTTTCGGGCTAGTTAACGCATTTCTGAAATTTGGCAAAATCGGCTCTGAATCTAGCGCAAACCGGATATATTGCCCCTAGAGGTTGCGTTGGCACATCCTAAAGTGATGCATCAACGCCCTTGTCCAAGCCCTTGTCTCGGATGGAAAATTGCGCCGCAGCGAGTTTCGCCACTGGCACGCGAAATGGCGAGCACGACACATAGTCGAAGCCCGCTTTGCGCGAGAAATCCACGGATTCCGGATGGCCGCCATGCTCCCCGCAGAGCGCGAGAGTGACATCGGGGCGCGCTGCACGGCCCCGCTCAGACCCCAAAAGCAACAGTTCGCCAACCCCTTCGATGTCCAATTCGCGGAACGGATCCTCGGGAAAGACGCCCTTCTGGACGTAATCGGACATGAAACGGCCTGCATCGTCACGGGACAGGCCGTAGGTCATTTGCGTCAAGTCATTGGTGCCGAATGACAGGAAGGCCGCGTGCTCGGCAATCTCACCCGCACGCAGAGCGGCGCGGGGTGTTTCGACCATCACGCCTAGCCGGAAGCTGAAATCGACGCCCGATTTGGCGCGCACTTCTGCGGCGATGCCGTCAATCCGAGCCTTCACCAGCTCAACCTCGCGCTTGGCGGAGACCAGCGGGATCATGATTTCCGGCTCAATCGGCGCGTTTTTCTTGGTGACCTTCACGGTCGCTTCAAAAATCGCGCGGGCTTGCATTTCGTAAATTTCGGGGATCGTCACGCCAAGTCTGACACCACGCATCCCCAGCATCGGGTTGAATTCCTGCAAGTTTTCGATGCGCGAGGCGACGCGGCTGACCGGAAGATCCAAGGCTTCCGCAAGCGCACGCGTGCCCTCGCGGTCACCGGGAAGGAATTCGTGCAAGGGCGGGTCGAACAAACGGATCGTGACAGGTTGGCCCTTCATCAGCTTGAAGAGCTCAATGAAATCCGCGCGCTGCATGGGCAGAAGGCGTTCAAGGGCGGCCTGCCGATCCTGCGCGTTTTCCGCGAAGATCATTTCGCGCATCACTGTGATGCGGATGGGATCGAAGAACATGTGCTCGGTCCGGCACAGACCAATACCGTCGACACCAAATCGTTGCGCCATTGCGGCGTCTTCGGGTGTGTCCGCGTTGGCGCGAATACCAATGTCGCGGGCGGCGTCGGCCCAATCCATCAGGGTGGCGAAGGCGCCGCCAAGGGCCGGTTCGACCATATCAACACTACCGGCCAGAACTTCGCCCGCCGTGCCATCGAGGGTGATGATATCGCCTTCGTGGAACACCTTGCGGCCCGGAACGGTCAGCGTTTTCTTCCGCATATCAAGCTGCAAGCGGGTCGCTCCCGCCACGCAAGGCAGGCCAAGGCCGCGGGCGATGACGGCCGCGTGGGATGTGGCCCCGCCCCGTTCGGTCAGGATCGCCTGGGCCGCGTGCATGCCGCGAATATCCTCGGGGCTGGTTTCACGCCGCACAAGAATACAGGGCTCACCTTGTGCGGCGGCGGCCTGGGCTGCTGCGGCGGAGAAGACGATCTTGCCGGTAGCCGCACCGGGGGCAGCCGCTACGCCGCTGGTCAGTACATCACGGTCGACGCCTGCCGCGATCTGGCGGTGGAGCAGGCTGTTGAGCGTGAAAGGTGGAATGCGCGTCAGTGCTTCGTCCCGAGGGATCACGCCATCTTCGGCCAGCGCCACAGCGACGGAGACCTCAGCGCGGGCGGATCTTGGGGCACGGACGGCATCAAGGATCGACAAACGCCCATCCATCAATGTGAATTCCGTCTGCATTTCCTCGCGCAAACGCACGCGCATCAACGCCGCCGCATCGCGCAAGGCCTGCACCTGTTCGGGGGCCACGTCTTCCAAAGCGGGACCGCGTGGATCGCTTTCGATGAACTGCGCTTCGCCATCGGTCAGCGCCGCGCGTCCCTGCCCGCGTGGCAGGTAGCGGCCCGTGACCTGCGGCTCGCCCGTCTCGGACGACACAAATTGAACGACACCGCCGCCTGAAATCCCCTGCCCCGGCCCAAGCGCCATTTTTTGAACGACCAATCCAAGGCCCGCGTCGGCGGGGGCGCCTTGGGCTTGACGCAACAGGCGTGCGGTCGTGCTGTCCCAGGCCCGCGCCATGGATCGCAGAACCTCGGCCAGCTGCACGGTTGGATCTTGGGGAAACGGCTCCTCCATCTCGGCCTCATAGGCTTCCTTGGCGAGGCGCGGCGTAATGGGGCCTTCGAATTCGTCGGCGTCGAGGCGATGCACTTCTACGGCGAAGGTTCGGATAAAGGCGGTATAGGCCGCGTTGGCCACATCCTGTCCGTGGGTCTCGGCCAATTGTGCGGCAACATCATCGCCCATGCCAATGTTCAGGATCGTTCCCGGCCCCCCCCAATCGGGCGTCTCAGAGGAAGAGCGCACAGACAGAAGCGCGCCTGCGCCAAAGACACCAACCAGCGACTCGAGATCGGGCATTCTCCCATCACCAACGGCGCGCACTGTATCGAAGCTGAGCGCAACCGTATGCGGCACCGGCAGATCAAGCCGGATCAGGCGCTGAAGGCACTTCGCGCGGTTGCCATGCCGATCCTTGCGGATGTCGGCGGTTGGGGTGATCTCAACAAAATCGGGCGTGGTGAGCATGGGCTCGCCTCCGGTTTACCTGTGTGCACGATACAACCGGAGGACTTTGTGTCCAGTTAAGCGGACGCGAATAGTGTCAGATCGCAGCGTTTTTTCTGCAATTGCAAAGAAAAGTGATCGCTGCAGCGCGGCGAAGGGGTGTTTAGCCCTCGATTCGCGTGAGATCCGCGATGGCACCGCAGGTTTGCGTGATGTCGTGGAGCAGGTTAAGGCGGTTACGACGGACGATGTCGTTGTCGGCGTTCACCTGCACGGCTTCGAAGAAGGCATCAATGGGCGCGCGGAGTTTGGCCATGGCAGTCATGGCGTCGGCGAAGCGTTCGTCGGCCATTGCCGGGGTGATGGCTGTGTTGGCGGCTTCGAGGGCTGCGAAAAGGGCGCGTTCTTCGTCGGTTTCGGCGAATTTGGCATCGGCGCCAAAGCGGTATTCGACGCCGTCCTTCTCCTCGGCCTGGGCGAGGATGTTGGCGGAGCGCTTGTAGCCCTGGATCAGGTTTTCGCCGTCGGGCGTGTCGAGGAAGGCCTGCAGCGCGCGGGCGCGGGCGACAACGAGGGTGAGGTCGTCGGTGGGCGGCTTGGAAAGTGCTGCGTCGATGACGTCGTGGCGGATGTTTTCCGAGCGGAGGTGGACCTTGAGGCGGTCGTGGAAGAAGGCGAGGAGGTCGTCGGATTTGTCTGGCACTTGCGATGCCATCTCTTCCAACCCGTTAGATGCCTTCCCTCGCGCGTCCTTCACAGCCCTGAACGCCGCGCCGAACACGCCGTGATCTGCAATTTCACGAAGCAGGTCGAGCACTTCATCATTCTGAACATCTTCGATAAGCGCGCCTTTGTGCCTTACCAGTTGTGCATCGAAGAACCGGTCGAGCGAAAGGCGCAGACCATTTGCCTCGACGATGCGCGTGACTCCGAGCGCAGCACGGCGAAGCGCAAATGGGTCTTTAGAGCCCGTGGGCTTTTCATCGATAGCCCAGAAACCGGTCAACAGGTCGAGCTTGTCGGCCAAGGCCACGGCGATCGATAGCGGCCCAGTGGGGACGTCGTCGGTGGGGCCGAGGGGGGCGTAGTGCTCTTCCGCGACGGCGGCGATGTCCGGGTCGAGGCCAGCTTCCAGCACGTAGTATTTCCCCATAACCCCTTGAAGTTCTGGGAATTCGTAGACCATTTCGGAATTCAAGTCGGCCTTGGCGATGCGGGCGGCAGTCTCTGCCGCTGTGGGGTCTGCGCCGACCATTGGCGCGATTTCGCGGGCCAGGGCTGCTATGCGCTCAACGCGTTCAGCCTGCGTTCCCAAACGACGTTCGAAGGTCACGTTCTTAAGGCCCTCGCGCCATGTGCCCATGCCGTCGCGGGCGATACGGAGGTCATTGTCCCAGAAGAACTTCGCGTCGGCCAGGCGGGCGGACAGCACCTTGGCGTTGCCCGCGATGATCGTGGCGCCTTGGTCGGCGGTTTCGCGGTTGGCGACAGTAATGAAGCGCTCGATCCGGCCCGTGGCCGGGTTGCGGACGGAGAAGAATTTCTGGTGCTCGCGCATGGAGGTTTGCAGGACCTCTGCCGGCAAGCCCAGGAAGTCTTCGCCGATGTCGCCCATCAGCACGACGGGCCATTCGACAAGACCCGCGACCTCAGCCAGAAGGCCTTTGTCTTCAACGACTTCCAGACCAGCGGCGAAGGCCATGGTGGTGGCGTCGTGCCAGATGGTTTCGGCCCGTGCCTCGGCGGAGAGCACGACTTTGGCGGCGCGCAGCTTGGTCTCGTAATCCGCGAAGGAGGACACGGCAAAGCGCCCCGGGGCCATGAAACGGTGGCCTTCGGTCGTGTTGCCGGAGGTGAAACCGTCGACCTCAATTGGGACGACCTCCACGCCTGCTTCATCGGACAGGATGCACAGGATCGACTGCAAGGGGCGCACCCAGCGCAAGCTGCCCGACCCCCAGCGCATGGATTTGGGCCACGGGAAGTTGCGGATCACGCCGGGAACGAGATCGGCGATGATATCAGCCGCCGGGCGGCCTTCGGTCGTGACTTGCGCGAAATAGAAGGCGCCCTTCTTTTCCTCACGCTCCACCAGATCTTCGCGTGCCACCCCTGCCCCGCGCAGAAAGCCTTCGATGGCCTTGTCGGGCGCGCCGACCTTGGGGCCACGGCGTTCTTCGGTCGTTGTGGGGGACGCATCCGTCAGCCCCTCAACCGTCAGGACTAGACGGCGCGGCGTGGCGAAGGCACCGGCAGAGGCATAGGTCAAACCGGCCTCAACCAGCCCATCCGTGAGCAGCCGCTTGAGATCATCAGCGGCTTTGCCCTGCATACGGGCCGGGATTTCCTCGGAGAACAGTTCCAGCAGAAGATCGGGCATTGGGTTGGTCCTGTAAGGCGGTGCGCAATCGGTGGTGTCGTGCGCTGTCATTGCGCGGAATTCGGGTCAGGGCAAGGTGAGGCTATTCCAGCGTGCCGTTGAGTTGATGCCAAACGAAGCCACGCCCGTCCGCATAAAGGGCCGCGACGCGGTCGATGCCGCGCGTGATGTCGCGCTGGACGAGGAAGGGTTGCGCATCGCCCGCCTCAAGATCTGCGCCGATGGCTTCCGCATCGAAGCAATCGAACCAGCCGGGCGCGCCAAGGGGTGTGGGATCGTCATAGGTGAAGGCGTCGGCCAGCACCTCTGCAACTTGGGCGCGTGGCAACGTGAAACATGCCCGGAACCGGAGCGGCGAGGTTTCTGCGTTGATCGCGCGCACGGCATTGGCTTGACCGTCCAGCGGCAATTCAAACGCTGTGCCGTCGCCGCGCTGGAAGATTAACGAAACCTCATCGAATTCCTCGTAGTAGGCGTAGTTCACAAACCACCACAGGGCGACGCCAAAGGCCGCCGTCACAGCGACGATCGCAATCACAAGGATGCGTCCAGAGGTCATGCCGCGTCCGCGCCCCCGGCTTCGGTCTGCACAAAGGCGTCGGCGCACATCTTGGTCAACGCCCGGACACGGCCGATGTAGGCTTGACGCTCCGTGACCGAGATCACGCCGCGCGCGTCGAGCAGGTTGAAGACATGGCTGGCCTTGATCGCCTGATCATAGGCGGGGTGCGCCATGATGATGCGTTTGTCTGTCTTGGGGTCGTCGGCGGCTTGATCGAGGATGTGTTTGCACTCGGATTCTGCATCCTCAAAGTGCTTGAGGAGTGTTTCCGTGGTCGCCACGTCGAAGTTGTGGCGGCTGTATTCCTCTTCCGTCTGGCGGAAAACGTCACCGTATTTTAACGCGATAGGTGCATCGGGGTCGTTGAATGGCATGTCCATGACGTGGTCGATGCCGAGGACATACATGGCGAGGCGTTCGAGGCCATAGGTGAGCTCACCCGAGACGGGGTGGCAATCGTGGCCGCCGACTTGCTGGAAATAGGTAAACTGGCTGACTTCCATACCGTCGCACCAGACTTCCCAGCCGAGGCCCCATGCGCCAAGCGTCGGTGATTCCCAATCGTCTTCGACGAAGCGGATGTCGTGGATGTCGGTGTCGATACCGATGGCGCGAAGTGAGCCCAGGTAGAGGTCCTGCAGGTCGGGCGGCGAGGGCTTAATGAGCACCTGATATTGATAGTAGTGCTGCAATCGGTTGGGATTTTCGCCGTAGCGCCCATCGGTCGGGCGACGCGAGGGCTGCACATATGCTGCTGCCCAATGGTTGGATCCGAGCGATCGCAGGGTCGTGGCCGGGTGAAACGTCCCTGCCCCCACTTCCATGTCGTAAGGTTGCATGATCGCGCAGCCCTTTTCGGCCCAGTAGGACTGAAGCCTCAGGATGATTTCCTGAAAGGAACGGGGGGTGGTGGGGTCGGCCATCTTGGTCACTCCGAGGGGCGTCGATTGGGCGACTGACTAGACCCGTGTGCGGCAAGGGTCAACGCGCCCGCGCGGTGTGGTTGGCGCATCTGCGCCACGCCTTGTGGAAAACTATTGCAATACAGGGTGCATTCGAGCGTATCCAAAGATAATGTCGCCGTCGGACCGCCTGTGGCCTGCATTCTCAGGCCGTGCGGAAAAACATGACTTCTAACGACAGGGTTTCAAAGACAATCATGGCGATGCGTATTTTGCGGGGGGTGTTGACCCTGACGTTTGTGGCCGCGTTCGGCTTGTTGACCACCGGGGGCGCACAGGCGCAAGACCGCGTTTGGGTCCAGATCGAGGCGCACCAATCCCTTGCGGCGGCTGAGCAGCGCGTGCGCGCCTATTCGCAGTTGGTCGAGAATGTGAATGGGTTTCAGGCGACAACCGGTCTCTATGCCGTAGCTCTTGGGCCGTATGAACCTGATCTTGGCCAATTGGTGCTTCAGCAGTTGCTGGCCCAGGGCCTGATCCCGCGTGACAGTTTCCTTGAGGATGGTGACCTCTACGCCTCGCAATTTTTCCCTGTTGGGTCAAACGTGCTGCAAGGCGATGGGGCCGCAGCAACGGAAGCCGCTATCGATGGCGACGGCACGCAGGAAGAGCCCGCCACTGAAGAAGTCGCTGTGGTGGAGCCTGAGCCGGAACCCGCGGCAATCCCTGACGAGACGCCGCAGGAGGCCCGCCAATCTGAGGCGCAACTGACGCGCGAAGAGCGCGACCAACTGCAAATTGCCCTTCAGTGGTTCGGGTTCTACAACGGCGGCATCGACGGCGCATTTGGCCCTGGAACGCGTGGCTCCATGCAGGCCTATCAGGAAAGCCGCGGGATGGAGCCTACGGGCGTTCTGACCACACGCCAGCGCGCGCAGTTGAACGGCGAATACAACGCGGAATTGGCGGCGTTGGGCATGCGCAACGTTCTGGATCAACGCGCGGGCATCCAGATGGACCTGCCGATGGCGATGGTTGCGTTCGACAGCTACAACTTCCCCTTCGCGCAATACGAAGAGGTGGGCGACAGCGGTGTGCGTATCCTGCTGATAAGCCAGCCGGGCGACCGTGCGACGCTGTTTGGCCTCTACGAAATCATGCAGACGCTTGACATCGTGCCGCTGGAAGGCGAGCGGGAGCGGCAGGGCGACAGCTTCCTTTTGACCGGCCAAAGCCCCGATTTGCGCAGCCATACCGAAGCGCGGCTTGTGGGTGGCGCAGTTAAGGGGTTCACCCTGATTTGGGAGCCTTCGGCGGATGACCAAATCGCGCGTGTGCTGCCGATGATGCAGGCGAGCTTTCAGGCCGTGGATGGCGCATTGGACCCGGCTGCCGTGCCGGAGGGGCTGGATGAGAGCATCGACATGGTCTCGGGCCTGACGGTTCGCCGCCCCGATCTTGTGCGCACGGGCTTCTTCTTGGACGCGCAGGGCACGGTTCTGACCACGACAGAAGTGATTGGTCAGTGCCAGCAAATCCTGATCGACAACGCTTATGAAGCCTCCGTCACTTATCGCGATGATGCCCTTGGGATTGCCGTGCTGCAGCCCAATCAAGCGCTTGCACCACTTGGCTTTGCGCAAATGGCACAGACCCCGGCCCGGTTGCGAGCTGACATTGCCGTGGCGGGCTACCCGTTCGGTGGCGCTTTGTCGGCGGCCTCCACCAGCTTTGGCCGGTTGGCTGATCTGCGCGGTGTGAACGGTGAGGAGACTGTCCAACGCCTCGATGTGTCCACGGCGGATACCGAGGCCGGTGGTCCGGTGCTCGACGTGTCGGGCAACGTGATCGGGATGGTCTTGCCGGGAACGGTTGAGGGACGCACGCTTCCTGATGAAGTCACTCTGGCTTTGCGGGCAGATCAAATGTTGGGTCTGCTGCAGGAGGCCGGCGTTGGCGTGACAGTGGCGCAACCCGCTGGCGCGCTGAACCGTGAGAACCTGAGCCGCGAGGCCGCGGACATGACGGTTCGAGTGAGCTGCTGGAACTGATCCCGCCACAAGCGAAACCAGATTGAGAACAGCGAAAGGCCGGGCATTGTGCCCGGCCTTTCTGTCTGTGCGACACGGGGCGCTCGACATTTGGGACGTCGCCGAGATTGCGCACAGGGGTCAGGAAGGTCGGGGACAAGGGCGGCGAAGGGGCGGCTTTGTCCGCTTCCCTTCGCCTGACGGATCCGCACGCCTCCCTGACCATGCAGCCCGCCATCACGAAACACCTACTCAGCAGGATTGCCGGGCGTGAAAGAAGTCACGATGTAGGAGTTTCGTAGGTTTCAGGACTTTCGGCCGACGAGCGATGAAAGGCCATAAGTTTCTGAAATATTGCAATTAATCAGAATTCACAGGCGTGTTATCGCTGGCCCAGAGGCCGGATCAAAGGGCCACGAGCGTGCCAAGAGCAAGCACGGCACCGGTCGGGGCGCCTGTCGGCGAGCCGCCCAGTGGCTCATCCGAGATGGCAAGTGCCGCGCCGACCTCGAACAATTGGGCGATCTGAGGGTCGGGATCGATGGTGGTCAGCGGGTCCTCACCTAGAAGGCCCAGCGATACTGGGGCGTTTTCCCCGACGATCAGCCACAATTCCTGCGCGCGACCCGCTGTCATATCGCCTGCGACGCGGCGCACCTGTAGCTGGCCCGAGGGCTCTCGCGTCACGGCGAGGCCAAGGGTCGAGTCTTCGGTCGGGATCAAATGCGTCATCAAGATCGTGCCAGCCGGAATGCCGGTTTCGGGCACAACGGGCTCACCACCCGGTTGCGGTGGCTGCAGTACCGGCAAAACCGCCACGCCAAGCGCCAGAACGGCCACCGCGCTGGTGGCGAGTGACAGACCCCGCCAGAACGAGACCTTTTCCCAAATGGATTGTGCCACCGCATCCACCGCGATTTCTGGTGCCCCGAACAGTTCCGCCTCCAACGCGCGCTGAACGCGTTCGGGTGGAGCCACTTCTTCCACCTCGATGTCGGCCATTGTGGCGAAGTAGGCCTCCCAGGCGCGCACTTCTTCCACAAGGGCAGGCTCGTCGGTCAGACGGGTTTCAAAAGCCGCCCGCGTCTCGGACGACATCGTGCCAAGGACGTATTCCGCCGCAAGGACCCCCATCTCGGGTGATATGTCGAACCGGCTGGTCAAGACGCCAGGCACTCCCTCAAGCTCATCAGGCTGCGCCGCAGCCAGGTTTTCATCGTGTTGAGCGGCACATCGTACCGCTCGGCCACTTCCCTGTAGGAATAGCCTTCCAGATAGACGCCCCGCACAGCTGCCGCTCGGTCCGCCTCCAATTCCCCCAAACATTCGACAATCCGTCGGGCTTCACCTGCGGCCACGGCCGCCTGTTCGGGCGTGGGCCCGGCAGCAGCAAGGCTCAAAACCTCATCCACGTCTTCGGTCGCGGGGCCAGACGCTCTGAGCCGATCAATCGCCGTGTTACGGGCGATGGTGATCAGCCAGGTCATCGGGCTATGCCCAGTCACGGCGTAGCGGTCGGCCTTGTTCCAGATCTTCGCAAAGACCTCTTGCAAAACGTCCTCCGCTGCGGCGCGGTCCTTCAAGACACGCAAGGCGACACCGAAAAGTTTCGCTGAGGTGGCGGAGTAGAGCTCGGAGAATGCCGCGCGGTCCCGGAGCTTGATCCGAGCCATAATGTTTTCAAGGTCTTGCGGCGTCGCCATCCCCTGAAAGAAGCACGCCAATCGTCATAATTCCAATCACAATTCTGCATCGATCCAACCACCCCTTCCCCTTGCAGCCCTGCGATATATGTTGCATCCCGACGCGACGCAAAAATCCGACGAATTTGAGGGCACCATGGCCGACGGCAGCAGCTTGAACATCGATGCAAGACCCACCGAAGAGATTTCGGTTCGGGATGTGTTCGGCATCGACACTGATATGAAGGTGAAAGCCTTTGCCGATCGCACCGACCGCGTGCCAGAAATCGACAGCACCTACAAATTCGACCCCGATACGACGATGGCGATCCTTGCGGGCTTTGGCCACAACCGCCGCGTTATGGTTCAGGGCTACCACGGCACCGGTAAATCCACGCACATCGAACAGGTTGGTGCGCGGCTGAACTGGCCCACGGTGCGCGTAAACCTCGACAGCCACATCTCCCGGATCGACCTGATCGGTAAGGATGCAATCAAGCTGCGCGACGGCAAGCAGGTGACGGAATTCCACGAAGGCATCCTGCCCTGGGCGCTGCGCAACCCGGTTGCGATTGTGTTCGACGAATATGACGCGGGCCGCGCGGACGTGATGTTCGTGATCCAGCGGGTGCTAGAGCATGACGGCAAGCTGACGCTGATGGATCAGAACGAGATCATCACGCCGAACCCCTATTTCCGCCTGTTTGCGACGGCCAACACCGTGGGTCTCGGCGACACGACCGGCCTCTACCATGGCGTGCAGCAGATCAACCAGGCGCAGATGGACCGGTGGAGCCTTGTGGCGACGCTGAACTACCTGAGCCACGATGCTGAAGTGAACATCGTGCTGGCGAAATGCCCCCACTACAACACCGAGGCCGGTCGCAAGCAGATGAACCAGATGGTCACCGTCGGCGAGTTGACGCGGACCGCCTTCATGAACGGCGAGCTTTCGACCGTGATGAGCCCACGCACGATCATCAACTGGGCGCAGAACGCCGAGATCTTCCGCGACATCGGCTACGCCTTCCGCGTGTCGTTCCTCAACAAATGTGATGAGCTTGAGCGCCAGACGGTCGCCGAGTTCTACCAGCGTTGCTTTGATGAGGAACTGCCTGAAAGTGCGGCCTCGATGAGCATTGGCTGAACCAGCAAATACGCCCGCCAAGCCGCGTCTTTCGACCGGTTGGTGGGTGCTGTTCACCTTTGTCCTGCTGCTGGGTCTTCAAACCGGCATTCCGCTTTTCATCGTTTTCTCGCAAGGCCTGACTTCCGGTTTTGATTGGGCGGGATTCATCGGCTTTTCACTTGGCTCGATTGCCGTTCCGCTTGTGATCGGGTGCCTTGGCCTGCTTTGGCGTTCGCGCCGAGGCTTGGGATACTGCCTCGTTGCTGTATCCCTTTTTCTCATCCTGGAGGCCGCCAATCTGGTTGCGGCGCTGAACGCATGAAACGGTTTTTGATTACCTGCATCGCTGGCGTGATTGCAGCGGGTGTTGCTCAGGCCAACCCGTTGTTCCGCGCGCCTTATGATCGGCCTCAAAGCCTGAATGATATCCGTTTGTCCATCGCTTGGTATGGGGCAGCCTGCGTAAGGGGCGCGTCCGAGATTGAGGTCCGGGGCGATGCCGTTTCGCTGGAAAGCCTTGCGGCGGAAACAGGGGTGTCGCTTGAGCAGGTTCAGATCTGGGCCGCGGCACGGGATGCGGAACATGACATCGCGGTAGATGTCCTTTTGCGCGGCGGCGAGCCATTGCGCGATCCGCCTGAGCCGTTCCTAACGATCCTGCGGCAGGGACAAAGCGATTGTCAGGATTTCGAACGCTCCCGCAACGTTCTGCAAGCAGCCGTTGACCGTGGCACGATGCCGGAAGACATCGCGCGGCCAGCTTCGGGATTACGGCCTGAGATTGAACCATTGCCATTCGACACCGAGCGGCGCCGGCGGCTGGAATACGTTATCCGGGGCGTGGATGAAGCCCTCGCAGCGGGCGACTTCGCCGCTGACGTGGAGGCGTTGTTGCGTGTTGTAAGTGGCCGGGACGAAGTCACGTTGGACGACCTGTCCGATTTACGACCCATCTACGCGCTTATGCCCGACACCGATGACGTGCGGGCGATGGCCACGGATTTACTTTTGCCCAATCCCGATCAATTCACGGATCTTACTGGGGCGGAACTTGATATCATTTTCGAGCGCATCGGGGCCGATCCGTTGAGTGACTACGGTCGCTATTATGTCGGACTGTTGCTGGTAAATGCAGATCAATTAAGCGACGAATTCGTCTTTGTCTTTCGTAACGAGGAAACCGGCGAAGTCGCACCCTCGGGCGATGCGGAATACCCGCCGGAAGGCTGCCACCGTGTCGCGGGAAGTGCGGCTTTGGCCTGTCCGCTGCCGTAAGGCACGGGGCCGGATACACGCCCTTTCCCCGCGACACGACGCCTGGTTTTGCGGCTTAATCCGCCACATTATGCGCTGCCTTATTGCTCTGCCTCTGTTTCTCGGCACTCTCGCTGCCTGCCAGCCGGTCTATTCGCCCGGCCAATCTGTCACGCTGTCGGATGGGGAGGTCTGTCAGGTACTTGGGGCCGATCCACAGGGCACGCGTTTGCAATGTCCACAGCGTGGAACAATCGTGGCCGACATCCAAACGCCTGACATCAACGCGCAGCTTAATCCGGAAATCGCGCCCGGCGTGCAGCTGAGCGATATCCCCGGCGTGCCAAACATCCCCACGATCCCGCAAACCCGCGCCGAAGCTGAATGCCGCGCAGGCCAGCAAGTTCAGGGCCGCGTGCGCGGAGCCGTTGAAGGCGCTGTGCTGGATGCTGTCGGTCTGCCCGGCAATACGCTTGGGATTTGGCGGCGGTCTCAAGAGATTGCGCGCCGGATCGAAGGCCGACCTGCCGCGCCCGCCACGCCTGATCCTTGCGATGGTCTTTAACCCTCCATTGACCACCCGGTGCGCGCGGTCCATCGTCGCGCCATGCCCTACCCCACGCCCGAAGACATCGCCGCCGCGGCCCCGCTGATCGCGCCGCATATCCGTGAAACTCCAATCCTGAACCTTCAGGCAGATGCATTGGATCTGCCGATCCCCATCACGTTGAAGCTGGAGCACACGCAGGTCACGGGCTCTTTCAAGGTGCGCGGTGCGTTTTTCAATATGCTCACCCGTGATGTGCCCGAGGCCGGCATTGTCGCGGCGTCTGGCGGCAACCACGGTGCCGCGGTCGCATTTGCGGCCACGGAATTGGGACACAAAAGCCGTATCTACGTGCCCACAGCCATCGCCAAGGAAGAAAAACTGCGCCGGATGCGCGGCTTTGGGGGCGAAGTGGTGCTGACGGAAGGCTCCGTTGCCAACTGCATGGATGAATATGCGGCATACGCCGAGGCGAGCGGTGCGCTGGCCGTCCACCCATACGACACCGTACCGACCCTGACCGGCCAAGGCACTGTTGCGCGCGAGATTGAGGCGCAGATGGGCGGCATCGACACCATCTTCGTTTCCACCGGCGGCGGCGGGCTGATTGGCGGCGTGGCCTCATATTTCCGCGACCGGGTCAAGGTAGTCTCCGTCGAGACGGAACTGACAAACACGCTTGAGATATCGCTACGTGAGGGGCCGGACGTCGATGTGCAGGCCAGCGGAGTCGCGGCGGGGTCGCTTGGCGGGCCGCGCCTTGGCGTCGACAGCTTTGAGGCGATCCAGAACCATGTAGATGAGGCCGTGATCGTCTCTGACGAGGCCACCTACGACGCCGCGCGGCGATTGTGGGAGGCCACGCGCCTGATAGGCGAGCCGGGCAGCGCCGTTGCTTTGGCTGCCCTGACGTCTGGCGCCTATGTGCCGGAGAAGGGCGAGCGGGTCTGTGTTCTCCTCTGCGGAGGCAATGCGGAGCCTGATTGGTTCGTCGCATGAGGTGGTTGCCGATCGCGCTTCTTGCGGCGCCGAGTGCGGCCGTCGCGCAAACGGATCTGGAATTGGCTTTGGCAGAGACATTCACGCCGGTCGAAGTCGTTGAAAACGTCCCTACACTGCTTTCTTGCGCCGCCCTTTACCGCGCGCTTTCGCTTGCCATCGGGGAAGAGACAGACACTGGTCAGGCCTTCACGCAACGCGAAAGTTACCTCGCTTCCATCGCAGGCGTCCTTTGGTTCGCGGATCAAGGGCAAGCGGGGCAAAGTGAAAGCGATATTCTGGCGCAGATGGTGCCGCCCATCGACGCCGCAACCGAGATCTTCTTTGACCATATGGAGGGCGTCGCCGCGACGGGCGACAGCCCATTCGATGAAGAAATTTTCGGCCAACTTGAGTTCTGCGACGCGATCTACACCGCCATGCAAAACCCCGAATAACGCAACGGAACCTTCATTTGTGATTTGGGCGATTTTCCGCCGTCTGCTACCGTGTGCAGGCGAAGGCCGGACAGCGTCAATGATCCGGCTTCAATCACGTGAAGGGGAAGATAATGCGTCAATCACGGCTTTGGGCCGCGGCTGTTGCCGTGGTCATATGCGCCCCCCACGCGGGGGCCTCACCACTCAATTGGCCCGATGAGGGCGAAGCGATGGCAGTCCATTGTGCGGCTGTCTTATCGGCTTATGGCCACGCCTACGAATTCGCCAACACACTTGCGGGGGCGGAGGGCATGCCCTTCAGCGGCCCGCCTGCGCCATTGGTGCAGGAGGCAGGCGGTGATCTGCGCCTGCCTGAGATCGCGGAGCGCGCCCTGGGCTTTCATGAACACGCCGAAAGCGTGGCCCGGACCAGCTTCTACCCAAGGCTGATAGGGGACGGCACGCCCTACCTTGCCGATGATGGGCGGGAGTTGGTGATGGCGGTGCAATCCTGCGTCGACCGCTACGCGTTGTAAGGGTTTCCTGCCCTCGACGTGTTTTAGTTCAGCCTCCACTTTGCGGTAGCGAAGTGGAGGAGCGAATGCGCATATTTCATATCATGGCCTGCTCGGTATTGGCTGCGGGCCATGCTGGGACAAGTCTTGCAGAGGCGCCACCGATGACGGCGGCAGAGGTCGCCTTTGCAGAGCGTTTTGTCGATGCTGCCTGCCTTCCGTCCAGATCAGACACAGAGCACTGCGATCTTGTGCTATTGCTGCGTTCCGAGACGCTCGATGGCATGGTCGATCTGATGTTTGTTCGGGATGAAGTCTCTGTTGTCGCACGGGACTTCGCGCTGCATGGCCCGCTTGAGGGGCGAGACGCGCGGCTGGTGGCCGAGGCAAACGGAACTGTTCTGGTGCAGTCCCAGCAGGCCGCCTACGGCCGGACCCCATGGTTTGAAACGCTAACGGTGTCTGACCATCAAGGCGCGCTGTCCGTGGTGCGGTATCACTACAACACTTATGACCGGGCGACCGGTGGTGATTTTTCCTGTAGCGTCGATTTGGTGAGCGGGTCTTGGCAAGTGAGTGCCGTTCGGGTGGACCCTGAAACAGGGGACGAAACGCTCAGTTGGGAAGTTGCAGAAAATGGCTACCCCGATGTCACCGAGATTGTCTGGTGGTCGTTCAGGGAGCCCCCGGCCCATTGCGAAGGCATCTTTGTCGAATGGTTGGACGCCGCGCCCTAGAACACACTCTGACCGTTTGGTCAGCCAGATGGAGAATTGTCGATGAGAATGACTTTGATTGCTGCCGCTTTGGTTTGTGCCGCCCCTGCTGCTGCACAGGACCTGAGCGAGGCTGAGGCCTCCATCCTGCCACGCCTGATCGATAGTCTTTGCATTGACCTGGTTGAGGGGCGAACTGGATGCGAGACGGCGGTTTTGCTGACGTCGGAAACCGAACCAGACAGCGCCGACCTGGTCATCTTTACCGACCGCCGCGCGCATGGCGAGATGAGCATTCTGGAAGTCGTACGCAACATCTCGTTCAACGGTCCGATGTTCGGTCAGACCCCTTGGCTGGAGCAGGCCGAAAACGGTTCCCTCTTGCTGCAATCGGAACAGATCGGGATTGGACGCTCGCCTTGGAACCAAACGCTCACAATCGCCTTTCGCGATGGCGCCTTCGTAGTCGCTGGTCTGACCTATTCTACCTATGATCGCATCGCGGCGGGTGGCGCGAATTGTGATGTGAACTTCCTGACTGGCGATTGGGAGATATTCGCTGAACGTCCCAACCCGGAAACCGAAGAAACGATCTATGAGGCCAATGAGACCGGGCAAATGGCCCCGGCGCGGCCGTTATTGGCGGAGTGGAACTGGACTGCGCCGCTCCCGGAACCCTGTTCGACTGCATTGGCCGAATGGTGGGCATCTGAGCCGCAATAGGCGCGCTTCCCCTTGCCCTCCCTGCCCCTCCGGTCCACATATCGGGCATGAGCAAGTTCAACCCCTCCGACAACCCAGCTGACCCGTTCAAGAAGGCGCTTGCCGAAGCGACACGGGTGATGGCGGATGACCCGGATCTGGCCGTGACTTACACGGTCGACCCGCCCGGACTTTCGGGCGACTCTGTGCGCTTGCCGCAGATCAGCCGCCGGATGACGCGGGAAGAGGTTTTGCTGGCGCGCGGCACCGCCGATGCGTTGGCGTTGCGCCACAAGTACCACGACCAGGGCACCGCGGCCCGGTATGCCCCACAGGGTGCGATGGCCCGCGACCTGATGGAGGCGATGGAAACCGCCCGCTGTGAGGCAATGGGTGCCCGCGATATGCCGGGAACGGCGGGCAACATAGACGCAAAAATAGGTTCTGACGCCCGGCGCAAAGGCTATGGCGATATCCGGGAGGCCGCTGACGCGCCCTTGGCCACCGCCGCGGGCTATCTGATCCGCCACCTTGCCACGGGCCGCGAGATGCCGTCAGAGGCCGCGAACGTCATGGAACTGTGGCGCGGTTTCATCGAGGATCGCTGTGACGGCACGCTTGACGGTTTGCAGGACGCGCTGTCCGACCAGACGCTTTTCGCAAAACTCGCGCGGCAATTGATCGATGATCTGGGCTACGGCGACCAATTGGGCGACGACCCCGACGACATGGACGATCAGTCCGACGAAGAAGCGGGCGAGGACCGGGAAGAGGAGCAGCCCGACTCTACCGGTGAGGACGACAATCAGGAAGAGGATGCAGAAGCCTCGCCCGAGCGGTCGCAGGAAGATCAGGACGACGCCAGCCAGGCCCAGGTCGAAATGGACGACAACGGCGAGAGCGAGGATATGGAAGAGCAGGAGCTGCCCGACGGCGAGTCCCCGCTTGAACCACCGCCCCCTGCTCCGCATTCCGAGGCTGACCCGGAATATGTCGTTTTCTCGACCGAGAATGATGAGGAAATCGCTGCCGAAGATCTGGCAGAGGCGCAGGAACTGGAACGCCTGCGCGCCTACCTTGATCAGCAGTTGGAGCCTTTGAAGGGCGCCGTCTCGCGGCTGGCGAACAAATTGCAGCGCCGCTTGCAAGCGCAGCAGAACCGTTCGTGGGAATTCGACAAGGAAGAGGGCATTTTGGATGCTGGCCGTCTGGCCCGTGTCGTGGCCAACCCCACCACGCCTTTGAGCTTCAAGATCGAACACGACACCGAGTTCCGCGACACGTGCGTGACGCTGCTTCTGGACAATTCCGGCTCCATGCGGGGCCGCCCGATTTCCATCGCGGCGATCTGCGCCGACGTTCTTGCGCGCACGTTGGAGCGGTGTGGCGTGAAGGTCGAAATCCTGGGCTTCACGACGCGGGCCTGGAAAGGCGGCAAGGCGCGGGAGGAATGGCTTGGCCAGGGCCGCCCGCAGCAGCCCGGGCGCCTGAACGACCTGCGCCACATCGTCTACAAGAGCGCCGATGCGCCGTGGCGGCGGGTGCGCGACAATTTGGGCCTGATGATGAAAGAAGGCCTTTTGAAAGAGAACATCGACGGCGAGGCACTCGAATGGGCGCATCGCCGGATGGCGGGCCGCCCTGAGGCGCGCAAGATCCTCATGGTGATTTCTGACGGCGCACCGGTCGACGATTCGACCCTGTCCGTGAACCCTGCCAATTATCTGGAAAAGCATCTGCGCGATGTGATTGCGATGGTTGAGAAGCGCCGCGCGGTCGAGCTGTTGGCGATTGGTATCGGCCATGATGTGACACGCTACTACGAGCGCGCGGTGACGATCACCGATGCTGAACAATTGGCAGGCGCGATCACCGAGCAATTGGCAAGCCTGTTTGATACCGATCCCCGGGCGCGTGCGCGGGTGATGGGCATACGCAGGGCCGGATAACGAATTGCCCGGCGCGCGATAGCTTGGGGAAGCACTATGTTTCAGAGCTTTGATGAAAAAACCCAGCCTGAGGAAGGAATTGGCAGGCTTGCCGATCTCCGAAAGCACTTGGAGGGTCAAGGCGTCGACGGCTTTCTGGTGCCACGCGCCGATGCGCATCAGGGTGAATACGTTGCAGCCTGTGATGAGCGGCTTTCGTGGCTGACCGGCTTCACGGGCTCTGCCGGGTTTGCAGCGATTTTGCCCGACATTGCGGGTGTTTTCGTCGATGGCCGATACAGAGTTCAGGTCAAGGCACAGGTCGCCGATGTCTTCACGCCGGTTGATTGGCCTGAAACACGCCTTGAAGACTGGTTGATCGAACAAATGCCGGGCGGCGGCGTGTTGGGCTTTGATCCGTGGCTGCACACACAAGCCGAAGTGGCGCGGCTGGAACAGGCTTTGGAAAAGCACCAGATTTCACTGCGCCCCATGGACAATGCGGTTGATGCGATTTGGTCTGATCGGCCCGGACGGCCAGAAGGCGCGGCTTCGGCCTACTCTGACGCGAAAGCGGGTCGCAGCAGCGCGGAAAAACGCGCGGACATCATCGAGGCCCTGCAAGCGGATGGCGATGCTGCGGTTGTCCTGACCTTACCGGACTCCATCAACTGGCTGCTGAATGTTCGTGGTCAGGATCTGAACCACCTGCCTGTTCTGCAGGCCTTTGCCATCCTGCAGACAAGCGGCGCGGTGCAGGTTTTCTGCGATCCCGGTAAGCTGGATGCCAATGCGCTGGATGGCGATGTGACAGTGGCCGACTGGCCCGCGTTTGAGGCCGCCTTGGTTGCGCTGGACGGACCAGTTCGGGTTGATCCCGCCACAGCGCCCCAAGCCGTTTTTGCCGCCTTGCAGACCGCAGCCACTGAAATTCACCGTGCCTCAGACCCCTGCCTTTTGCCGAAGGCGCAGAAGACGTCTGCCGAAATCGCAGGCACGCGCGAGGCGCATCTGCGCGACGGCGTGGCGATGGCGCGGTTTCTGCATTGGTTTGATGAGACAGCGCCGGGCGGCACGCTTACCGAGATCGATGTTGCAAAACAGCTTGAGGCTTTCCGGGCCGAATCCGGGGCGCTCAAGGACATTTCATTCGACACGATCGCAGGCGCTGGTCCCAACGGCGCCATTGTGCATTACCGCGTGACCGAGCGAACGAATGCACCCGTGCGACAGGGGCAATTGTTCCTGATCGACAGCGGCGGGCAGTATGAAGACGGCACGACGGATATCACCCGCACCCTGCCGGTCGGAGACGTCGGGGAAGAAGAGAAAACCTGCTTTACCCTTGTCCTTAAAGGAATGATTGCCATCCACCGCGCGCGCTTCCCGAAGGGTGTCACCGGCGCCCATCTGGATGCGCTTGCCCGCGCACCGCTTTGGGCGACGGGGCGGGACTATGACCACGGCACAGGGCATGGCGTGGGGGTTTACCTGAGCGTTCATGAAGGCCCGCAACGGCTCGCGCGGTCGGGCAATGTGCCGTTTTCGCCCGGTATGATCCTGTCCAACGAGCCCGGGTATTACCGCGAGGGGTCCTTTGGTATCCGGATCGAGAACCTGATCTATGTGGTCGAAGTCCCGGAAGGTGCCGATGCGCATCGCGAAATGCTTGGGTTCGAGACGCTTACGTTCGCCCCAATTGACCGACGTTTGATCACGGCCGAGATGTTGGCTCCGGAAGAACGCGACTGGATAAACGCCTACCACGCAGAGGTGCTTGCCAAGATCGGGGACCGACTGGATAAGGAAGGCTTTGGCGCGGCGCGCGACTGGCTCGCGGCAGCTTGCGCGCCGATCTGAGCGAAATCTGACACGAACCTGTCACGCCCCTGTGCAATCCGGGTTGGAGCGGGTAAAAGCACCGTTCAACTTCGCATTGGGGGACACCATCATGGCAGATCACATCACGATCCGTAACGCATCCGGAACTTGGGTGGTGCGCGCCAGTGGGGCTGTTCTGGGCGAAAGCGCCAATGCGCTTGAATTGTCTGAGGGCAGCTATCCGCCCGTGATCTATTTCCCCCGCGAAGACATCGGGATGAGTTTCCTGGAAAAGACGGATTCCGTCACGCGCTGTCCGCACAAGGGTACGGCGACTTACTATACAGTGTCCGGACCTGATGGAGAGATGGTCGATGCCGCGTGGAGCTATGAGGAACCGCTAGAACAGGTTGACCGGATCGCCGGACACATTGCGTTCTATAAAGACCGGGTCGCCGTCGAAAAGCTGTGACCCTAGCGGGACAACAGGAAGCCGAGCCGCCCACCTTCCAGCACGCTCAGAAAAACCTCGTAGGCGGCGTTTGTCTCGGCGCCGTCCGCCCCCCAATCGCCGCGCATGGTCACAGTTACGGTCCGACCGCCTGCTGAAAACTCAGGTTCTGCAGGGGACGGCATTTCGGACAAGATCGGCCAGGCGTCGCGCAGGCTTGCGGCAAGCGCTTCCACATCACGGCCCTCCTCCAGCAGCAAAACCATGGCCGCACCTTCCGTCTCGCGGTTCGCATAGTCCGCAAGCGCAAGCCCCTCAACCGGCCCTGCTTCAGCCCCAGTCACGGGAATCTCAGCCCCGTTCCGCAGCCAGCATCGAACCGAGACCAATCCACCCAGATTGCCCACGCGTCTGAGGCCCGAAATCACTTCCTGAGCATCGCCGCGCCCTGCAAGGGTCTGGCCACTCGGCGCAAGGACCGCATCAAGCGCGGACCATCCCGTCGCCCAGACAGCTCTGTCGCCTAGGAACGCCATGCGCAGAGGCAGACCCGCATCGCCGCCGAATGGATTGGCAGGATCGACCAGGGCATCTGAAGCCTCGAAATCCACATCTCCGCCCCACATGACAGGCGTGCCACCGCGTTCCTCTTCCGTGAAGCCGCTGACAAACAATCCGCCGCGCAAGCGCATCTCGCTGTCAGGAAATATGTCCAGGGCTCCCACACGGACCCGGCCTTGCGCCACTTCCCACGTGTTGACCCAATCGCTCGCCTGAAGGCCCACCGCCGCGCGTAAGGCTGCATCGGCATTCGCGGCAATCACGGCCTGCTGGTTGGGTGCGGCGGACCGCAGGGCGGCAAAGCGGTTCGGTGTGTTGGGGTTGCGGCCTGCCTGCGCGCCACGCACGGCGATCCAGCGCACGGCATCGCCATTGCCAAAACCCGCCACGATGGGCCCTTCACCGGCCTCCAAAGCAGTAACGGGTACGCTGCCCAAGATGGTCTGCAGTCGATCCGCTGCACCCTGGGCGAAGGCCCCGGTGGCTGTCAGACACAAAGAAAGGGTGATGAATAGAATCCGGTGTTTCATGGCGTTAACCATGCCGCGCCTTTTGCCATTCACCAAAGAAAATCTCTGTTTACGGACGCGCTACGAATGCTCTTCAGCAGCGGTCGCAGCCAATGCGCGGTTGTAGGCCTTCAGCGCATCAACATGGAACAGCGCACCTTCCAGCGCGGGCGGCCCACCTTGAGGGGACAATTGCACCACTGGCACGTAGTCGAGCCCAGTGCGCTCAAATATCGGCAAGGCGCGTTCCAGGGTGGCGTGAGTATCGGTGAAAATACCCTGTTCGATCAGGGTCAAAAGACGATCCTGCGGGGCTGCGGCTTCATGGGTCATCGGACGCATCACATTGCCAACGCGGAACATGGCAAGCAGGTAGGCTTGAGGGCCAGCAGCCAAGTGGATGTTGCGCCGCTCCAGCTGCGTAAGGAAGAACGACCTGTGCACCAGTTTCGACGCGATGGAAGTCGACATTGAGACGGCCACCATGACGGCAAGGCCCGTTTGCCAATCCCCGGTCAACTCGAACACAATCAACGTTGTCGAGATCGGCGCGCCTAGAACGGCGGCTGCGACGGCCCCCATCCCCGCCAACGCGTAGAGCGTCTCAGACCCGGAGACCTCGGGGAAAATTCCCGTGGCCACCAATCCAAAGGCCAGTCCCATGATCGCGCCGATCATCAGGGACGGTGAAAAGACCCCGCCCCCCATCCGACCAGCGATTGTAATGGCCGCAGCGATGGCTTTCAGGATCGCAAGCACGACCGCTTCCCACAGCAGCAACTCGCCCGTAAGCGCGGCGGTGGTCGTCTCGTAGCCCACGCCAATGATATGCGGGAACCAGATCGCCAATCCACCAAGCATCAGGCCCGCCACCGCGGGCCGCAGCCAGCGCGGTAGGTTTATGCGTTGCTGAAGTGCTGTGCCCATGTCTTCGGCCCAGAAAGTGCCGCGCATGAAAAGGACTGCGACAAAGCCGCTGAGGATGCCGAGGATCAGGAAGGCGGGCAATTCCACGTAGAATTGCAACATGCTGTCGCTGCCCAACATGAACTCCGTCACATTGCCGAATTCCAAACGGTTGATGATGGTTCCGGCCGCGCTGGCAATGACGATAGGCGCGAACGCGTGGACGGCGAAGTGGCGCAGCACAACTTCGAGAGCAAAGATGGCACCCGCAATCGGTGCGTTGAAACTGGCGCTGACGGCGGCGGCGACGGCACATCCGAGCAAATCGCGGCCTGTGATGCCGTCGGCCTTGATCCAATTGGAAATCTTGGAGGAAATCACGGCGGCCAGATGCACCACTGGCCCCTCTCGCCCGCTCGATCCACCGGAACCGAGCGTGATCAAAGATGCGGCGGCCGAGGCAAGCCCCGCGCGCCCTTCAACCCGCCCCTCGTTCAACGCGGCACCCTCGATCACATCGGCAACTGAGCGCACCCGCCCGTCCGGTGTGAAGTGGTGCAGGATCGCGCCTACGATCAGGCCTCCGCCCACGGGGATAATGAGGATCACCCACCACGGCAGGCTTTCCGCGAAAGAGTGCAACATCCGCACGTCTTCGACGCCGTATAGCGTTGATTGAAGCCACGAAATGCCCTTGCGGAAGAACAGGGCGGCGAAGCCTGCCAAGATACCGATGATCAGCGCGATCAACCAGAACTGGAACTGGCTTGGCCCTTTTTCCAGCAGCAACGCCCAGGCCCCGCGTGCGCCCATTGCCAGCCGATGGGCTTGCTGTTGGACATATCCGCGCGATGGTTCGGCCACGTCGGGCTCGCTTTCTGCTTGGCGCGGTATGGTCGTTTCTTGGCGTCCCCTGCCCCGGCACCGCGCGAGCCGGCAGGTCAGAAGGCCATGTTTCTTGGTAGACGAGGGCCAAGGCTTTGAAAACCCGGCATCTCTTCAATTCAGCGTTTCCGGGCGCGCGGTGGGCGACTGTCTACTGCGCGCCAGACAAAAGGGCGCGCGCCGCATCCCGCGCCGCGTCGGTGATCGTGTCGCCCGCAACCATGCGCGCGACCTCATCCACCCGCTCGTCAGCGGAAAGCGGGACGACGCGGCTGTAGGTCACGCCTTTTTCGACCGACTTCGCCACCTGCCAATGGTGCGCGCCAAGGGCCGCAACCTGCGGCGAATGGGTGACGACCAGGACCTGACCTTCTGCCGCAAGCGACGCCAATCGGCGCCCCACAGCATCGGCAGTTGCGCCACCGACGCCTCGGTCGATTTCGTCAAAAATCATAGTTAAGCCAGAGGCTTCCGCGGTCAGGCACACCTTTAAAGCCAGCAGGAATCGCGACAGCTCACCGCCAGACGCGATCTTGTTGAGCGCTCCCGCAGGCGCGCCCGGATTGGTGGCAACGGTAAAGGTGATGGCGTCAATCCCGTCCGGTCCTGCCGCCGCCTCTTCCCTGCGCGTCTCAAAGACTGCACGCTCCATCTTCAGCGGGGCAAGCTCAGCCGCCATGGCTTTGTCTAGCTTTGCAGCCGCCGCCACACGCTTCGCGCTTAGCTTCCCAGCAACCTCTGCATAGGCCCTTTCCGACGCCTCAAGCGACGCCTTCAGATCCCCAATCTCCGCTTCGCCTCCATCCAGCGCAGCCAATCGCGCCGACAGCTCAGCCGCCAAACCAGCCAGATCATCGGCCAGGATGTTGTGCTTCCGCGCCAATCCACGCAGCGCAAAGAGGCGTTCTTCGACCATCTCCAACTCGGACGGGTTGAATTCCAACCGCTCTGCGAATGCCGCCACGCCTACCTGCGCCTCACCAAGTTCCACCATCGCGCGTTCCAGCGCGGCCAGGGGGCGTTCCAACTTGCCCTCAGCCTGATCGACGACACTGTCGAGCCAGCGTTGCGCGTCGATGATCGCACCTTCAGCACCCTTCAGCCCCAGGCCCTCAATCGCGCGCGCCACATCCTCGCGCATTTTCTCCGCGCCCTGCATCAAACGACGGCGCGTATCCAATTCCGCCTCTTCGCCCTGAAGCGGCGCAAGCTTGTCCAGCTCAGCCACGGAATGCCGCAGAAACTCCTCTTCGGCGCGCATATCGGCCAATCGAGATTCTGCCTGCGCCAGAGCCTTCGCGGCAGCAGCCTTACCTCGCCACGCCGTTGCGACCTTCGTCCGCAGACCCTCAAGATCTCCGTAATCATCCAGCATCAAGCGATGGTTCTTGGGGTCGAGCAGACCTTTGTCGTCCTGCTGACCATGGAGTTCCACCAGGCAATCGGACAGGGCGCGCAGCACATCGCCGGACACACGTCGGTCATTGACCCACGCGGTTTTGCGTCCCTCAGGCGTGTTGATACGGCGCAGGATCAATTCATCCGATACAGGCAATCCCGCGTCTTCCAAGACAGCACGCGCCGGATGCCCCGCGGGCAATTCGAATTCGGCCAGCACTTCGCCTTGTTCCGCGCCCGCGCGAACCAAATCAGCGCGCCCGCGCCAGCCCAGAACAAAACCCAATGAATCCAAAAGGATAGACTTGCCCGCCCCAGTCTCACCCGTCAACACGTTCAGGCCGGGCTGGAACGCCAATTCCAGCCGGTCAATGATGAGCATGTCGCGTATATCGAGATGGCGCAGCATGGGACGGGTGTTCCCTAACCCTTGCGGGCGGTCAAGCGGGTCAGAGCCAGTCGCCCCGCACCGTCTGTTGCCAGACTTCCCGCAGCCAGTTTTCGCCAGCAGCCTCCAAAGACAACCCCTGCCCCGTCAGTTGACGGAAGGCATCGTCGTAGAAGGGCGACGAGCGGAAGTTGTAGCCAAGGATGGCCCCTGCCGTCTGCGCTTCATCGGTCAGACCAAGCGCGAGATAGCTTTCCACCAAACGGAGCAGAGCCTCGGGCGTGTGAGTTGTGGTCTGGAATTCTTCAACGACTACGCGGAAGCGGTTGATCGCAGAAGTATAATGCTGGCGGCGCAGGTAGTAGCGGCCGACTTCCATTTCCTTACCCGCGAGATGATCGAAGGCGAGGTCGAAGCGCAGGATCGCGTCTTGCGTATATTCGCTGTCCGGATAGCGCTCGATCACGACACGCAGGGCTTGCAGCGCCTGATAGGTCACACCCTGGTCGCGGCCAACCTGATCGATCTGATCGTAGTAGCTCAGCGCCAGAAGATACTGGGCATAGGCCGCGTCTTCGTTGCCTGGATAGAAATCGAGGTAGCGCTGCGCAGCCACACGCGCGGCCTCATAGTCGCCGTCTTCGTGGTAGGAGAACGCTGCCATGATAAGCGCGCGTTCGGCCCATTGCGAATACGGGTGCAGACGCTCGACTTCGATGAACAACTCAGCGGCATTGTCTGCCTGCCCGCGTTCCAACTCGAATTCCGCCTGCTGGTAGATCGTTTCGGCGTCGAGTTCTTCTAACGGAAGGTTGGCACCGCGGCTTGCGAACAGGCCGCCGCCGCCGCCGAAGAGGCCGCCACCTCCTCCGCCGCCGAAGATACCGCCAATGCCACCACCACCGCAGCCCGCCAAGACGAGTGTCAGCGCAAGTGCCGCACCAGAGAGACGGAAGCGGGTGGTATTCATGCAGACAGCCCCAAATCCATGCGCCGAGCCTTGGCGCAAATAATCCAAATCGCCCGGCTAAGGGCCAATTGCGCAACGTCTAGCACATTCCTTTTGCGGGCAAAATCCCTGATCCGAAGGTTTGGCAAGGGATTGCCCGTCAAAGCTCAGGCAACCTTGGCAAGATCGCCGGTTTTGACGCCCACACCGGGCAAACGGGCGGCCTGATCGGCGTTGCACTCGACCAACCGGACAGCACCCGGGGTGGCGAACAGCGCGCGCAGCAGTTTGTTCGTCAACATATGACCGGAGCGAACGCCAACATAACGGCCAAGGATCGGCGCGCCGGCCAGCGCAAGATCGCCAAGCGCGTCCAGCATCTTATGGCGCACAGCCTCATCCGCGTGGCGGAAACCGCCGGGGCTTAGGACCGTATCACCGTCCACGACCACCGCGTTTTCATAGGTGCCGCCAAGGGCCAGCCCCGCTTCATGCATCATATCGACATCAGCGCGACGGCAGAATGTACGGCTATCGCAAAGCTCGCGCACGAATTTACCATTGGCCAGCTTCTCAACCCGGCGCTGGTAGCCAATCGCGGCATCCTCGAAATTGATCGTGTAGTCCATCTCAAGACCGGGGGCTGGTTCCAGCTCAGCCCAGGCATCGCCATCTTCCACACGAACGGGCTTGAGAACCTCAAACGCATGGATCGGCGCGGTTTGACGTTGAATGCCAGCATCCAGAATGCCGCGCACAAACGGCGCAGCAGAGCCATCGAGGATCGGAAGCTCAGGCCCATCCACTTCGATCAAAGCGTTGTGAATGCCACAACCGACCAAGGCCGCCATGATATGTTCGATGGTTGAAACTTCGGTGCCGTCTTCTGCAATCAACCGAGTGCAAAGGCGGCTTTCGGGGACCAGATTGTAACGGGCGGGGATCATCGGCGCGTCGTCCAGATCCGTGCGACGGAACCAGAGGCCCACATTGACGGACTGCGGCAGAATGCTGACCGAGGCACTTTTGCCCAGATGCAGCCCGACACCGTCGAACGTGACCATTTTGCGGAGTGTCGCCTGCATTACATCGCCTGCCTAAACTGTCCCAATCGTATCGCGGCCCCCATTCACACCGGGTGCTCTGCGGCAATGCATCCACGGCGAAGATCGCCCTTTCCGCTGGATATGGGGGTATCGGGGACGCCCTCAAGGAGCAACTCAACCTTTATGACGCGCTGCAACAATGGCTCTGGGTCTCGGCAAATTTTCGCCGAATGGTTGGGGATAACCCTTCAAGCCGCTGTTTTAGAATAGAAAAAGGCCAGCGCATGGCTGGCCTTTCCATTGAGTTTGTGACCCGGATTAGTTCGCCTGACGGCGTAGGAATGCCGGAATTTCAATCCGTTCCTGGTCGGGATCCACGATGCCATCATCAGCAGACGTCGGCTGAGCCGGGGCCGGAGCAGGTGCGGCACCCATCGGGGGCTGGCGACGCTCCACTGGGGCCGGGCCATCTTCGGCGCTGCCGGTCATCCGATTGATCAGCGAGTTGATGCCGAAACCACCGCGTTTGGGCTCCTGTGCCGCTGCAGGCTCAGGCTCGGCACGGGGCGTGTCGCGCTGAATGGCCGCGCGCAAACGGGCCAACGCTTCGGGCGTTGGCGATCCACCAGCAGCGGGTTTCGGTGCAACATAGCCTTGCTGCGACTGCTCAGCGACCGACGCAATTGGCGCGCGGGTCGGGGCCTGGGACAGAACCGGCGCGGGTTCTGCTGCCGGAGCCGGAGCGGGCTGATATGCCGGTGCAGGAACGTCGCCTTCGGAGGTCACTTCAGCCTCGTCCGCAGCAGCAGCGGCGGCATCAAAACCTTCAAACAGCGACTGCTCAGGTGCGTTTTCGGCCGTTTCGGCCTCAGTTTCCATCGGGGCTGTCGCTGCCGGGGCGGCATCCGCGTCCGACATTGCTGCGGCGGCTGCGGCCAGTTGCCGTGCAGGCATCGGCGCTTCTGCATGACGTTCTGCCGCGTCGATCCCGGTTGCCACAACGCTTACGCGCATCTGGCCTTCCATGTTGGTATCCAACGTGGAGCCGACGATGATGTTGGCTTCCGGATCAACCTCTTCGCGGATGCGGTTGGCTGCTTCGTCCAATTCGAACAAGGTCAGGTCATAGCCACCGGTCACATTGATCAGGACGCCCTTGGCACCCTTCAGGCTGATCTCGTCCAGCAGTGGGTTGGCGATTGCCTTCTCGGCAGCGGAAAGCGCGCGGTTTTCACCGTCGGCCTCGCCTGTGCCCATCATGGCTTTGCCCATTTCGTTCATTACGGCGCGAACATCGGCGAAGTCGAGGTTGATCAAGCCCGGACGCACCATCAGGTCCGTGACACCTTTAACACCTTGATAAAGCACGTCATCTGCGAGACTGAAGGCCTCGGTGAACGTGGTCTTTTCATTGGCGAGCCGGAAAAGGTTCTGGTTCGGAATGATGATCAGCGTGTCCACAACCTTCTGAAGGGCTTCGATCCCCTCATCGGCCTGGCGCATCCGCTTGGCTCCCTCAAACTGGAAAGGTTTGGTCACGACACCAACGGTCAGAACACCCAGCTCGCGGGCGGCCTGCGCAATGATTGGCGCAGCACCTGTGCCGGTGCCGCCACCCATACCGGCGGTGATGAACGCCATGTGGGCGCCCGCCAGATGGTCGACGATTTCTTCGATGCTTTCCTCAGCAGCGCTTGCGCCCACTGCGGGCCGAGCGCCTGCACCCAGGCCCTCGGTCACACGCGCACCCATCTGGATGCGGCTGTGGGCTGTGCTTTGCTGCAAGGCTTGTGCGTCGGTGTTGGCGACCACAAATTCACAGCCGTCCAGCTGCTGGTCGATCATGTTGTTGACGGCGTTGCCACCGGCCCCGCCGACGCCAAATACGGTGATACGCGGCTTCAACTCAGGCTGCGCGTCGGTCATGGTAAGATTCAAGGTCATGGATACTGTCCGCCTGTTTCTGTCCTGGCTTCCAGTCTTCGCCGGATCGCCGTTCTGCCTCATTTATTGGACGCAAGCCTACCGACTCGTTCCGCGCCCGTCACGCGGAAAATACCCCCAATGGGCGAAATGTGGCCACAATGTGACGGAAAGACCGGCGATTTAGCGGTTACACCCCAGATAAAGGGGTTACCAGTTGTCGCGGAACCATTTCACGGCCCGTCTGAGGGAACGTGCGGGCAGCCGATCGGCGGGTAAATCAAAGTCCCACCACTCATCCTGAGGTGAGGCTGCAAACAGCGAAAGTCCGACGCAGGCCGAGAATGCGGAGCCATAGGCCGATTGCGGCAGGCCTGCGACGCGCATGGGCCGCCCGAGACGCACCTGATTGCCCAGAATGCGGCTGGCGAGGCCGTCGAGCCCCGGGATCTGGCTACTGCCACCGGTCAGAACGATGCGCTGCGATGGCAAATGCTCGAACCCGGCCGCATCAAGCCGCGCGCGAACCTCTTCCAGAATCTCTTCCACACGGGGGCGCATCACGCCGATCAACTCAGCGCGGCTGACCGTGCGCCGGTCATGGTGCCAATCGCCCGTGTCGCCCTCAAGCTCGATAATCTCCCGATCATCCAGACCCGTGGCCATCAAGCCGCCGAACTTGGTTTTGATCCGCTCTGCATCATCGACCGGAATCTGCAATCCCTGGCTGATGTCACGTGTCACATGGGCGCCACCCATCCGCACGGTATCGGCAAAGATCATGTGCTTTTTCATGAAGATAGACAGCGACGTGGCCCCTGCCCCAAGATCGATACAAGCGGCACCCAATTCCTGCTCATCTTCCACCAGCGACGACATCGCCGCCACATATGGCGCACTGGCCACACCGGCGAGTTCCAGATCACAGCGCTTCACACAATGCAGCAATGTCTCAATCGCCGCGGCATCAACGGTCAGCAGATGCATGTCGCATGACAAACGGTTGCCAACATGGCCGCGCGGATCGCCTAGACCGGTGCGATGATCGAGTGAGAAGTTGACGGGCTGCGCATGAAGCACCTCACGCCCCTGCCCCACATCGGGCATATCGCACATGGCCAGCACGCGACCGATATCGTGATCCTCGACCGCGCCTGTTTGAATATCCACTTCGCCGGTAAGACCGTAGCTGCGCGGACGTGCACCACTCAGCGAGACGATCACATGATCGACGCGCGCATTCGCCATTTTCTGGGCGGCCTGCACGGCCGTGCGGATTGCGCGCTCCGTTTCATGGACAGTGTCGATTTCGCCAAACTTAACACCGCGCGAACGAGTTGTTGCGGCACCGATCACACGGAACGCGGACTGGCCCGCCATAGCGCCAATGCCGTCCTCTTCCACCTGCGCGCCGTCGAAGCGCAGCACAAGGCACGCGACTTTAAACGTGCCGATGTCGAGAACGGCAATAACACCGCGCCGCATGGCTTCCGTCCGCTTGGCCCGCATGGCCCGCTGCGTCTGATAGAGCAAAGTCATCCTTGCCGCTCTCCACTCGTCCCATTCGCCACAAGTGCACGGATGCGGCGAAACTCTTCCATTGCATCATTGGTCAGGCGCACCGTTAGGCGGCCCGGATTGCGCAGATCCACGGCCGTCAGATCACGGCCCAAAATCTCACCCACGTCATGCAGTGCCAGCACCCTGTCAAACGCGCCACGCGCGCCGGTCTCAGGCAGCATGATCCGTGTGCCATTGGTCAGCACCACGTCCCAACGCCGCTCGCCCACGCGCACCAATCCATGCACGCGATCGCCAAGCGGAAGGGCGGCGGCCATCAATTCCATCGCTTCCGGCACCGCCAGATCAGCGCCCTCTCCCCCCAACAGGGGCAGTGGTCCATTCAAGGCACGCTGGCCAAATCCGGCGATAAACGCGCCTTCGTTGTCCACAATCGCAAGACCCTCATGGGTCAACCAAAGGGCGGCGGGCACACGTTCATCAATCCGCACGGCAAGATAGCCACCGGTCTGAATGCGTAGATCAGCTGTGCGCACGGCGGGCAAAGCTTCCAGCCGTCCGCGCAGTTCTTCCAGGTCCAGATCGAAGGACGAAATCGGCAAATCCAGTGCCAAGGCGGCCCGAACCTCTTCCGTGACATCTTCGCTCGCCCCATCAATTCCAAGAACGTTCACTCGGAACTCAGGGCGGTTTTCAATCTCGCGCCGGATCTCATAGGCGGCGTCGAACAGGCTTGCCACGCGCTCCTCATCACTCACGTACCAGCTGATCGCGGCGAAGAGGACAAACAGCGGAATGCCGATGTTGAGCGCTTTGCGGAACACAGGCGTCAGCCACAGCCGATGCACGCGGTAGCTCAGACGCGAGGGCGCGGGATCATGGGGGGCTGCGGGGCGCTGCGGCACCGACGATTTACCGGCAATCAACGATCGCATGAGGCATCCTCCACCAACCAGCGGCATAGCGCGCCAAATGACATGCCCTTCGCCTCGGCCTGTTCAGGCGTTAGCGATGTGGGCGTCATGCCGGGCTGCGTGTTCGTCTCCAACACGATCAGCCCGTCCATGCCCTTTGCCTCATCCCAGCGGAAATCCGTGCGGCTGACACCGCGACATCCAAGGGCCGTATGGGCGCGGGCCGACATCTCCATACAGGCGTCGAAAATCTCTGATGGCACATTGGCGGGCACTTCGTGGCGCGACCCGCCGGGCTTGTACTTCGCATCGTAGTCGTACCAGCCGTCGGTGAGGATATCGGTCACGGTCAACGCGCCGGGATCGTTCGGACCATCGCCCAGAACGGAACAGGTCAGCTCCCGGCCAGGTGCGAATTGCTCAACCAGCACCTCTTCGGGCATCTCGTCATCCAACTGCGGAGGACCGTTCGCAGCTTCATGTACAAGATAGACCCCAACCGAGGAGCCTTCGTTGTTCGGCTTCACGACGTAGGGCGCAACCAACACATGCTCCGCCCGCACACGATCCCGCGGCGCAATCACAGAATTCGCAACGGGAAGCCCGTGGCGGCGATACACATCCTTAGCGCGGGTCTTGTCCATGGCGAGGGCTGAAGCCAGCACACCGGAATGCGTATATGGCAGGCGCATCCATTCCAGCAGGCCTTGAACGCAGCCGTCCTCACCCCAGCGTCCATGCAATGCGTTGAAGACAACGTCTGGCGCAGCCGCGCGCAGGCCAGCGCACAGGTCTTGGCCCGTCCCAAACGGTCCGGGATCGATTTCGATCACATCAAAACCTTCGCCGCGTAGCGCTTCGGCGCACCCTTGTCCGGTGCTCAGCGACACCTCACGCTCTGCGGAGGGGCCACCCATCAAAACGACGACACGAGAGGGGAGGCTGCTCTGCCCTGCCACCAACTGGTCCTCAAACTGCCCTACAGATACGTGCCTGCCGGGTCGGTTATGCCCGCGATTTTCGCGAGCCCTTGCTTTTGTTACGCATCCGCGGGTTTGCCCACCCGCATGATTTCCCATTGTAAATCTATGCCTTGGGTTTCGGAAACCCTTTTTCTCACCTCTTCGCCCAATCCCTCCAAATCTGCGGCAGTTGCGCCACCCTTGTTCACGAGGAAATTGGAATGCATCTCTGACATTTGCGCCCCGCCCCGCGTGGCCCCGCGCATTCCGGCGTCGTCAATCACCTTCCAGGCCTTGAGGTCGTGGGTGTCATCGGCCTTACCGGTTGAGCTGAAACCCGCCGGATTGCGGAAAGTGGAGCCTGCGGTCAGCTCCTTGGTGGGTTGGGTAGCATCACGTTTGGCCAATTGCTCGTCCATGCGCGCATGCAGCGCCTCTGGCTCGGCCAATTCTCCGCGCAGCGTGACCGATGTGATGACCGCGCCTTCCGGGATGTCCGTTTGGCGGTAGGCGAATGCGATGTCTCCTGCAGCAAGCGTGACACGCGATCCATCGCGCAACACAGCCTTGGCTGAGACGAAATGGTCCGCCACATAGCTGCCGTAGCAGCCCGCGTTCATTTTCAACGCGCCACCAATCGATCCGGGGATCGTGCGCAGAAAGGTCAGATCAAGGCCTGCGTCCGCCGCCGCCTTGGCCACCCGCGCGTCCAACGCCGCCGCCCCTGCCGTGACAGTGTCGCCATTGACCGCAACATCCATGAACGGACGCCCCAACTTGATGGTCACACCTGGAAGACCCCCATCGCGCACAATTAGATTTGAGCCTACGCCCATAGGGAACACCGGCACATCTGGGTCCAGCTCAGTCAGGAAATGGGATAGATCATCTACATCGGCAGGCTGAAACAGCCATTCCGCCGGGCCGCCGACGCGCAACCACGTCAGACCAGAAAGATCGCGGTTCGGCGTTAGGCGCCCGCGTACTTGCGGCAGATCTATCGTCACTTTGCGTCGTTCCGGCCAAAGATCAAACGCATAACCATCCCGCAAACACTCCCCATCACAAGCGCGATCCCGAAGGGGATGAGCACAATGTAGAGAACCGAAATCACGGCGCTGCTAGCTGGGCCAGACCCCGAATCCAGCCATATCGCATAGCCGATGATCGCAATCGCCGTCGCAACCCACGCGGCAAGCACCATCCAGCCCCGGCCAAGGCGCGACAATACATATCCGGCCAACAATCCGGCCAACGTGGAAAAGCCAAAAACCACGAGCGTCTGATCCATCAGCCGACCTCGTCCTCGGTCTTTGCGGGCGCAAAGCTCCTACGGATACGTTGGCCCAGTCGGATCAGCGGCCAGCGCAGCACCGACATACCCGCCAGCAAAAGCACGATCCCCCAGAACGGGCCGGTCTGGTAAGTCACAAAGCCCAGAAGCGGGATGCCGGTCAGGACAAGAACCCAAGCCGCTGGAATATGAAACCGCCGCGGCCCCATGCCAGCCGCACAGGCCGTCAGTGCCCAGATACAGGCCAATATCAGGGACAGGGGCATCAGGTGGCCCTCCCCATTAGTCGTTTTGCGAAGTAGATAAGTGGGTTGCGGAACATCGAGGCGACGGCAAACAGAAATAGCGCGACCCAAAGGAAACCATGACTGATCCCAATGTAGATCAGCAGCGGCACCGATAGGACGAGTAGCGTGATACCTGGCGGAAACTGCATCCGGTACGGCAGCATCGCCGTGATAGCCGAGGCCAGCACCCAGAAACTCGCAAGGATAAGCGCAGGGCTGATCATCCGCCCACCACCTGTTTGTTCAGATCCTTCAACCGCTCGGGCAGGCCATTGGCCCACGCGGAAATTGTACCCGCACCAAGGCAGACAACCATATCACCGGGCCTGGCCTGTTCGCGCACGAGTCGTTCCAGATCATCCTCGTCCATTATGGCGCGAGCATGGCGGTGCCCGTGGCGGATCATACCGGCAACCAGATCATCGCGGGACGCGCCCTCAATCGGGTCTTCACCCGCGGCATAAACTTCGGCGATGGCGACCACATCGGCTTCGCTGAAACAGCCGCAGAAATCCTCGAACAGCGAATGCAGGCGACTATAGCGGTGCGGCTGATGCACCGCTATCACGCGGCCCTCGCTGGACTGGCGCGCGGCCTTCAGGACAGCGGCAATCTCAACCGGGTGGTGGCCGTAATCATCGATCACCGTAATCCCGCCCACTTCGCCCACCTTGGTGAAGCGGCGGTTCACACCCTTGAAGCCCGCCAGCGCCTCGCGGATTTCATCGGCCTTCATTCCCAGATGGCGCGCCACAGCGACAGCCGCCAAAGCATTGGAGACGTTGTGATTTCCCGGCATCGGCAGACGGCAATTCTCGATCACCATATCGTCGCCTTGCAGCGCGATATCGAAATGCGCGACGCCGCCCTGATAGGTCAGGTTCATCGCCCGCACATCGGCCTGCGCGTTGAAGCCAAACGTCACGACGCGGCGGTCAGTAATCCGGCCCACTAGCGTCTGCACGTCCGGGTCATCGGTGCAGCAGACGGCCACGCCGTAGAACGGAATGTTGGAGACGAAATCGAGGAACCCCTGATGCAGGTTCTCCTCCGTCCCCCAATGCTCCATGTGCTCGGGGTCAATGTTGGTGACGATGGCAATGGTCGCGGGCAGACGGTTGAAGGTGCCGTCGCTTTCGTCGGCCTCCACCACCATCCAGTCGCCCTGCCCCACCCGCGCGTTGGAGCCATAGGCGTGAATGATCCCGCCGTTAATCACCGTCGGATCGACCCCACCATGGTCCAGCAACGTGGCCACCAGCGTTGTCGTCGTCGTTTTTCCGTGCGTCCCCGCCACGGCGATGTTCGACCGCAGGCGCATCAGCTCTGCCAGCATCTCAGCCCGGCGCACTACCGGCAGGCCCGCGAGGCGCGCGGCATCCAACTCAGGGTTGCCCGGCTTGATCGCGCTGGAGATCACAACGACCTCCGCATTCTCGAGGTTTTCGGCCTTCTGCCCAATGAATATCCGCGCGCCCAGATCCCGCAAACGCTCGGTAATCTTGGACGGTTTCAGATCGCTGCCCTGCACCTGATACCCGTGGTTCAGAAGAACTTCCGCAATCCCCGACATGCCAATCCCGCCGATGCCCACAAAGTGGATCGGGCCAAGTTGGGTGGGGAGTTTCGTGGCGGCGGCGTTCATTGGAAATCCTCTTTCTCAGGCCTGCTCTTCAACCAGATTCTCGACGAGCGCAACCAGCCGTTCCGTAGCGTCCGGCACGGCAACGGAAAGGGCCGCGACAGCCATCTGCGTGGCGGCTTGGGGTTGGGTCAAGATCGACTTTATCACCTCGGCCAGCGCCTCCGGCGTCATCTGGCTTTCGGGCATCAACACAGCCGCGCCAGCATCGACAGGGCCGCGTGCATTGGCGGTTTGCTCATCGCGCACGGCAATCGCCAGTGGCACGTAGATCGCGGGCCGTCCAACGACGCAAATGTCGGCCACCGATGAAGCGCCTGAGCGGCAAATCACCAGCTGCGCCTCGGCCAAATGGGTCGGCATGTCGTGCAAGAAGGTCTCAACCTCCACCCGCATCCCCATCTCGTCGTAGGCGGCACGGACGCGTTCCACATCCTCTTCGCGGGCTTGCTGGCTCACGCGCAGATGCTCGCGGATGTCTTCGGGCAATAACGCTACCGCCGCGGGCACAACATCTGAGAGAATGCGCGCGCCCTGGCTTCCGCCGAACACCAGAAGGCTCATCGGCCAATCACCGGGCGGCGTGTAGGGTGCACCGGCGCGATCCACAATCGCCGTGCGCACCGGGTTGCCCGTGTGCCGTGCATCGGCCCCTTCGGGCACTTCCGTCGGCCAAGTCCCGCAGGCCACATGGGCCACGCGCTTGGCAAAAATCCGGTTCACCCGGCCCAAAACGCCGTTTTGTTCATGAAGCATCCGGGGCGTACCCGTGATCCAGGCAGCCGCCATCGCCGGGATCGTTGGATAGCCGCCGAAGCCCACGACAGCGTCCGGCTTTTCCCGCATCATCCGAAACGTGGCCGTCACGATTCCACCGAAAATCCGAAACGGCACCGACAACTTCGCCAGAACCCCGCCCCGCGTGAATGTGGCGCTGGAAACCTGCCGAATCTCAACCGCGTGGGAGAAGCCGCCAACGTACCGCGCGCCCCGCGCATCGGTCGACAAAGTCACACGCCAGCCCTTCCGCAGCATCGCCTCAGACAGCGCTTGGGCCGGGAACATATGCCCACCCGTGCCGCCCGCCGCGATGATGAGGTGCTTTTGCGTCATGCCTTACCGGGACCTCGTAAGCAGGTGATCGGCAATATCGCCCTGGGGTCGTGTACGGGTGAACACCAGCAGCATACCAACGGCAATGCCGGTCGCAATCAGGGATGAGCCGCCGTAGCTGACAAACGGCAATGTCATACCTTTGGCAGGCAGAAGGCGCACGGCCACGCCCATGTTGATGAACGCCTGCAGTGCCAGAAGGCTGACCAGCCCTGTGCCCGCGAGCCGCGCAAACGGGTCACGCTCTTTCATCAGCCGGAAGTAGCTGCGCAGCGCGATGGTCATGTAAAGCGCGATGATTACGGCCACCAAGACAAGCCCGTATTCCTCAGCCGCAACAGCGATGATGAAATCGGTATGGGCATCCGGCAGGGTCCATTTGACCGAGCCTTCGCCAAGCCCCGTCCCGAACAGCCCACCTTCGCGGATCGCATCCGTGGCAAAGCCAAGCTGTGTGTTTTCACCCACCTCATCGCTCAGGAATCCGTCGATCCTGCGCTGAAAGTGCTCCGACCCATTGTAGGCCGCGACGCCCACCATCACGACGACACCCGCCAGAACCAGCAAGATCAGCATCGGCGCACCGGCCACGAAATAGATCACGCCCCAGGCAAAAATCACCAGTGCCGCCTGGCCAAAGTCCGGTTGCATCGCCAGAAAGCCAACAATCATCACTGTGACGAATAGCGAAACGGTCTTGCCCGGCGGGCCGGCAACCTCCTGGCTCGCGGCCATCATCCAGGCCGTAAACACAACAAACATGGGCTTGAGGAACTCGGACGGTTGCAGCGACGCAAAGCCAAGCGAATACCACCGCGTGGCCCCCATGCCGTAATCAGTGCCGAAAACCGGCAACAAGGCTACGGCCCCAATTGCCACGAAAAAGCCCATCACGCCCCAGCGGCGCACCGAAGTGGGCGTCATCATCGACACGAACACCATCACGCTCAGCGCAAGGCCGCCAAAGGCCGCCTGCCGGATCACGTAATAGAAAGGCTCGTGGCCGTTGCGTTCCGCGAGGGGGGGAGAGGCCGCAAATCCCAATAGAATGCCGATTGCGAACAACCCGAAGATGCAACCGAGCGTCACCCGGTCGATCGTGTTCCACCATCGCGGAATAACCGCGTCGCCCGTGTGCACAATAACTGTGCCGTGCGCCATTTCCGTCATGGATCGCCTGCCTTGCCATGCGATGTTTGCCACCGCGTATTCTGCTCTAGCCCGGGTTTTCCCGGGTCTATCCGCGTAGTTTACCCTGAAAATGCAGGGCTGGCCAGCGAAAGTGTTGCCGCCCGCGATTGGTCAAACCGCGGGCGCTCAACGTATTATGCAGGGATCGGCCAATGAGGCACTGCCGATCAGGCCGCCCGGCAGAAAGCCTCAGTCCAGACGCTCAATCAGCTCAAGACCCGGCACCACCGGATGGCTCGCGGTCAATTGCGTCCAATCGTAGGTCAACCGGTTCACGTGCAGGCGCGCAGGACCTGCGCCCGTGAATCCGTCGATGAAGTGGTGCTCCACAGAACCCTCCGGCATCCGGACCTGATAGCACGCGACGGGATCAGCCAGGGGGTGAACCCAGCAAGATCCAGGCTCCGCCAGCACATCCACAATCATCGGCGTGCTTGTTGCGACCGGCGGCGCGCCCTGTTCGATCGTGCTGAAGACGTCAATCGCAGACGCGCCGCCCGGCACCAACAGGGCTGCAATCAAGAGAAACTGTTTCATGTGATCAGCCCTCCACCGCAACAAAGTACACGGGCCATGCATCGGTAAAGGTGACAGATTGCGGGTATTCGATCCGCTCCACCGTGACAAAATCGGCGCCGTCGTGCGTGTAATTCGCAATCACCATGCCTTCACGGGTGCCGTCTCCGTGAACGACCACAGGGCAATCAATCGCGCCCCAGATCCGCGGGCATTCCGTGCGCTCATCGGTCACAAAAACCTGCATCAGCGTCCGGCTGATCGGCTCAGAAAACGGCAGCGGATCGCGCGGGTTTGGCTGGGCCGAATTTCCGATGGAACTGGGAAGTTCGCTATTCGCGCGCAAAAGGGCGGCTTGCCGAGAATACTCTGCTTCGCTTTGCAAGTGAAAGGCAGGTCCGCAGTCGAGCGCGAAGCAAGCCTCCGCAGGCATGGGCGTTAGAAACGGCAGGGCCGCGGCAAGGGTGAGAATGGAATAGGTCTTCTTCATAATGGGCCTCCTTTCGGGAGGGATAAAAATGTACCAGGCAGCCGTGGGGGGTGAAGGGGAGGCGCTTGGATTGCGCCCTTAATGTCGGAGAGAGCGCGCCCCCGATATGAGGGCAAACCCCCATATTGCGGCCCCACCCCTTCGACCCCGGTTTCAAGCAGCCATTTGACCCGTCCGCGCAGCTCGCAAAACCTTGCGCAACACGCCTCAGCCCGGCACCCTGCGCCCAATGACGCAAAAGCTTCCCCTGCCCCGCGCCCTGCGCGCCAATGCACTCGCCTCAATGGTGACAGGGCTCGCAGGTCTGCTGATGTCGGCCCCTCTCGCCCAAACCATCGGCCTTGCCGCAGGCACGACCTATCAGGTCATCGGCGGCGCTTTGATCCTGCACACGCTCATTCTGATGTGGGTGTCAGGCCGCGCTACAATCGCGTGGTGGACGAGCCGAAATATCGCAGCCCTCGCGGTCTACGTGCTCCTGCTGGTCGCCCTGCTGATCTTCAGCCCCATCGCAACGCCACTCGGCCAGACACTGCTTGCCGCAGACGCGCTTCTGGTCGCCGCGCTTGCCCTCTGGCAGCTTCGTGCGCTTAACGCGGCAACGCCTCGACCTGCGCAATGAAGTCCGCGCCCCGCGCCTCAAAGCTATCGTACTGATCGAAACTCGCCGCCGCCGGGGCCAACAGCACGGTCTCGCCTTCCTCAGCCTCCGCCGCAGCCTTCGCCACAGCCGTCGCCATATCGCCGCAAACCTCGCTTGGAACATCACCCAGACGCATCGCAAAGGCCTCCGCCTCGCGCCCGATCACATAGGCCTTGGTGACGGAATTCGCCGCCTCCCATAGCCCATCAAGGCCGCCTTCCTTCTCCAAGCCACCGCAGATCCAACGGATGCGCTTGAAGGCACCCAATGCCTTCGCCGCCGCATCCACATTGGTGGCCTTGCTGTCGTTCACAAAGAACACGCCGCCAATCTCCGCCACCCGCTGCGAGCGGTGCGGCAGCCCCTCAAACGTCTGGAACGCATCCTCAATCACACGTGGCGCCAGCCCAAGCGCGCGCGCGACCCCATAGGCGCAGGCGGCATTCTGATGGTTGTGCGACCCCGGCAATCCAGGCACGCCCCGTAGATCAATGGAGGCCACTTGCCGTTCCTTTCGGAATTCGCTCAGCCACCCCTTGCGGATCGACAGATCCCAGCCCGGACCGCTCACCTTGCCCGAGGCCACTCGGATCACCCGCGCGTCTCCCGGCCCTTCGCTCATTTGCCCGGCCAGCGATTGCCCTTCGATCTCATCAACGCCAATCACCGCCCGTTCCGGCCCGCCTTCCGCAAACAACCGCCGCTTGGCCGCGAAATACCCGCCCATGCCGCCGTGGCGATCCAGATGATCCGGGCTCAAATTCGTGAAAACCGCTATGTCCGGCGTCAAAGCGCGGGCGAGTTCCGTTTGGTAGGACGACAGCTCCAACACCACCACGCCACCATCTTCCGGCGGATCAATATCCAATACTCCGCGCCCGATATTGCCCGCCAAATGGCAGTCAATGCCCGCCGCCTCCAGAACATGGGCAATCAGCGCCGAGGTCGTGGATTTTCCGTTCGATCCCGTCACCGCCACGACCTTCGGCGGGCTCTCCATCCGGTCCCATTCCGGTGTGCCGAGCGAGCGGAAGAACAGCCCCACGTCATTGTCCACCGGCACCCCGGCCGCGTAGGCAGCGGCAATGGCGCGGTGCGGTGTGGGGTAGAGATGCGGGATACCAGGCGATGTCACCAGGCAGGCCACATCCTCAAACGCATCCCCGCGCATCGGATCGTGCAGCGCAAACCCCTCTTCCTCAGCCCGCGCGCGGCCCGCCTCGCCATCGTCCCAGCACAGCGCCTCCGCCCCGCCAGCCCGTAAGGCCCGCGCTGCCGCCAGCCCCGAGCGTCCAAGCCCCAGGACCAGCACACGCTTGCCCTCAAATCCAATCACCGGGATCATGCGTGATCCTCCTTCACCAGCCGGTCGCCCGCCACATGGCGCCCATTCACCCGCAATTCCAGCTGCGTGAACAGAACCGACAGAATGTGTAACTCTATGTGCATCTCACCCTGCGGCCCCTTTACCCACACCTCCACAAAAGGCTGCGCCTCATCCAACGCCAGCAGGCCCTGCGCGCGCGCCACCTCAACCCCATCAACAAAGATCGCGGCCCCGTTGAACCACGTGTTCAAACCCGCGACAGCGTGCCCGTCGACTTCCGCCCGCACCCATTTGTCAAATAGTCCCATGACCGCTTTCCCGACGGGTTGCACTGCAAGCAACGCTCACCGCAACTTCAGCGTCGCCAATCCGATCAACGCCAGGATCAGCGAGATGATCCAGAACCGGATCACGATCTGCGGCTCCGCCCACCCCTGTTTCTCGAAATGGTGGTGGATCGGCGCCATCAGGAACACGCGTTTGCCCGTGGCCTTGAAGTAGAGCACCTGCACGATGACCGAGACGGCCTCGGCCACAAACAACCCGCCCACAATTGCCAGCACAATCTCGTGCTTCGTGGTCACCGCAATCGCACCCAGCGCCCCGCCCAGCGCCAGTGATCCCGTATCGCCCATGAACACAGCTGCGGGCGGCGCGTTGTACCAAAGGAACCCAAGGCCGCCGCCGATTAGACCCGCAGAAAAGATCAGCAATTCGCCGGTGCCGGGCACGTAATGCACGTCCAGATATTCGGTGAAATCGACCCGGCCAACAGCATAAGCAATCACACCAAGCGTGCCTGCCGCAATCATCACCGGCATAATGGCAAGCCCGTCCAAACCATCCGTCAAATTCACCGCATTGGCTGATCCCACAATCACGATCATCGCGAACGGAATGAACATCCAGCCCATGTTCAGCAAAACATCCTTGAACACTGGGAATGCCAGATGGTTCGACAGCTCCTCGGGGTGCAATTGCGCGGCCACCAATGCCGCCGCGCAGGCCACGGCGAACCCTGCCGCAAGGCGCACTTTGCCTGACACACCTGCCGTCGTATTGCGACTGACCTTGGCCCAGTCGTCTGCAAAACCAATCAATCCGAAACAGACCGTGACGCCCAGAACCAGCCAGACATAGGGGTTGTCCAGCCTTGCCCACAGCAGCGTCGACAAGGTCAGCGCCGCAAGGATCAGAAGCCCACCCATCGTGGGCGTCCCTGCCTTGGTCTCCAGATGGCTCGCAGGTCCATCCTCACGGATTGGCTGGCCATGTTGGTACTTGCGGCGCAGCAGGTTGATCAGCGGGCGGCCAAATATGAAGCCAAAGATCAGCGCCGTGAAAAACGCGCCCCCGGCCCGGAAGGTGATGTAGCGGAACAAATTGAAGACACCGCCGCCATCGGACAGCTCACTCAGCCAAAACAACATCTAGCGGTTCCTCACCTGTCACCCTCAACCGATTGCCCGAGTTTGCGCAGCGCGTCAACCACGAGGGACACCTTCGATCCCTTTGATCCTTTGACCAGAACCACATCGCCGGGCCGCAGCTCACGCGCAATTCGCGGGCACATCTCAGCAGCCGTATCCATGTGCAGCCCACGTTTCGCCTCAGGCAAAGCACTGTGCAGATGCGCCATCAGCGGCCCACAGGTATGCACCACATCAACGGCGTCCATCGTCGGCAGATCAGCCACGCCAGCGTGCATCGCCTCTGCCTCCGCACCCAGTTCCAGCATATCGCCCAGAACCGCCACCCGCCGTCCGCCGCGCGGTGGCGTGATCCCGGCAAGCACTTCCAGCCCTGCGGCCAGCGAGGTCGGATTGGCGTTGAAGGCGTCATCAATCAGCTCGATGGCGATATCGTCAGTGCGGCTCAGCGCGATACGCTCCCGCTGCCCGCGTCCTTCAACCGGCTCCCACTGCGACAAGACCATGCTGGCCTGGGTCAGATCCGCCCCTGCTGCCGCCACGGCCAGCATCACACCAACCGCGTTCTGCGCGTAGTGCCGCCCGGCCACCGACAGTTTCGCCAACCGCGCGCCGTCGGGCGTCGCCACCCGCATCACGGTGGACGCTTCCGATACGATCACATCACTCAATTGCAGGTCTGCGCCCTCGGTCTCGCCAAAGGTCACAACCTCCGCCGCATGGACCTTTCCCGCTTCAATCAGGATGTCCTTCTCCGCCACATCAAGCGGCACCACAGCGATACCGCCGGGCTCAAGCCCCTCAAATATCGCGCCTTTTTCGGCGGCAATCGCCTCCGTCGAGCCCAGGTTTTCCAGATGCGCCGGTGCAATCGTCGTGATCATCGCCACATGGGGCCGCGCCATCTTGGTCAGCGGCGCGATCTCTCCGGCGTGGTTCATGCCCATCTCGATCACGGCAAAATCCGTGTCCCTTGGCATCCGCGCCAAAGTCAGCGGCACACCCCAATGGTTGTTGTAGCTGGCCACAGCAGCATGGATATTCCCCTGCCCTTCCAGCGCCTTACGCAACATCTCCTTGGCCGTCGTCTTGCCCACCGAGCCGGTGATCCCGATCACCTTCGCATCTGTCCTTGCGCGGGCCGCAACGCCCAAACGCTCCAACGCGGGCAGGACCTCATCAACCACAAGACATTTCGCCGGGTCCACGCCCTCCGGCACGTGGGAGACCATGGCCGCCGCCGCACCCTTCTCCAGCGCCTGCGCCACAAATTCATGTCCGTCCCGTGCCGCGGCCAGCGCCACGAACAGATCGCCGGGCTGCAATGTGCGGGTGTCAATCGACACGCCCTCCGCCACCCAATCAGAGGCGACCTTGCCTCCCGTCGCGTCAGCGGCCTCTGCCGCCGTCCAAAGGCTCATACCAACCCCTCCAACGCAGCCACCGCGACCGAGGCTTGTTCAACATCGTCAAACGGATAGACCACATCACCCACCTGCTGCCCGGTCTCATGCCCCTTGCCCGCGATGAGCAGCGCGTCGCCGGGTTCCAACATATCGACACCGCGCAGGATTGCCTCCGCCCGGTCGCCCACTTCCGAGGCCTCGGGGCAACCCGCCAAAACCGCCATGCGGATCATCGCCGGGTCCTCGCTACGGGGGTTGTCATCCGTCACGATGGCAATGTCCGCAAACTCCGCCGCCGCCTTGCCCATCAGGGGTCGCTTACCTTTGTCCCGGTCGCCGCCCGCGCCGAACACCACCACCAAACGCCCAAGCACATGGGGCCGCAACGCCTTCAACGCGACCTCAAGCGAGTCCGGCGTGTGCGAATAATCCACGTAGATCGGCGCGCCATGGTGCCGCCGCGCGGCCAGCTGCATCCGGCCCCGAACGCCCGCCAGCTTCGGAAGCAGCGCAAAGACGTCATCGGGCGCTTCGCCACCGGCAATCACCAACCCCGCCGCCGTCAAAACGTTCATCGCCTGAAACGCACCAATCAGGTCTAGGCGCACCTGCCGCGCCTCACCCTGCCAGCGAAACAGCACATCCTGCCCGGTCTCATCAATCCGCCGTCCGGTGATCTTCAGCGCCGCCTCGACATATTGCGCGACACCCAAAACCTCGATCCCACGGGCGCTACACGCCTCCGCCACACGCAGCCCAAAGGCGTCGTCCATATTCACGACCGCCACGCCATCTTCCGGCAAAAGGTCGTTGAAGAGCCGCAGCTTGGCCTGAAAATACGTCTCCATATCACCGTGGTAGTCGAGGTGATCCTGCGTCAGGTTCGTGAACCCCGCCGCCGCCAATCGCACGCCGTCCATCCGCTTTTGGTCGAGCCCGTGGGAAGACGCCTCCATCGCCGCGTGGGTCACGCCACCCGCCGCCATGTCCGCCAGCACCTTGTGCAGCGTAACAGGCTCCGGTGTCGTATGGATGCCCGGCGCGGCAAAGGCCCCCTCAACACCCGTGGTGCCAATATTGACCGCCTCACGCCCCAGCGCTTCCCAGATCTGGCGCGTGAAGCTGGCGACGGACGTTTTGCCATTCGTCCCCGTCACCGCGATCATGCATTCGGGCTGCCCGCCGAAGAAAAGTGCCGCCGCATGGGCCAGCGCGCCCGCCGGATCTTCGACCACAACAAGTGCTGCGTCGGAGGCTGCGAGTTCTTTCTTGGCGATTTCGGCCCCTTGCCGGTCCGTCAAAACCGCGCCCGCCCCCATGCGCAAGGCATATTGAATAAACTCGCCACCATGGACCCGCGTTCCGGGTAAGCCCGCGAAAAGATGACCCTTTTCGACTTTGCGGGAGTCCAAAGACACGCCAGTGATGACAACGTCATCGCCCCGTGGCGTCAGGCCCAGATCAGAAAGTCTCTTCGCGGCCATGTGCCCACCCCTCAGTTCGAGGAATTGGATAGCTGCAAACCAAGGGGATGTTCAATGTCAGGTCGCAGCCCCAAAAGCGGGGCCGTGCGGCGGATGATCTCGGCGGCCACCGGCACAGCGGTCCAACCGGCGGTGCGGCGCGGCTGCGGGCCGCTCAGCTCCGCCGCCTCCTGCAAGGTCACGATCAGCACATATTGCGGGTCGTTCATCGGGAACGCGCTGGCGAAGGTGTTGAGGTTTCGATCCTCGTAATACCCGCCATTGGGGCGCGGCAGGTCGGCGGTGCCGGTCTTGCCGCCAACATGGTAGCCCTCAACCTCACCAAAACTCGCCGTACCGTCCGTCACAATGGCACGCAGCAGCGCGTTCATCGCCGAACTCGTCGCCTCGGAAATGATCCGCTCGCCATTCTGCGGCGTCTCCCGGCGCACCAGCGTTGGCAGGATCTCGGTCCCACCATTCACAATTGTCGAATAGGCGGCCGCGAGATGCAGCGGGCTCGTCGAAACCCCGTGCCCATAACTGATCGTCATCGTCGCCAATTCGCCCCACCGTGGCGGGGTCAGCGGACGGCCAGAGGCCGCTTCAACAAGCTCAACTTCCGTGGGCTCTAGCAGGTTCAACGACGCCAGGAAATTCTCCTGCCGCGAGGCCCCAATCACCCGCGCAATGCGCGCCGTGCCGATATTGGACGAATGGATCAGAACGTCGGCCACGGATTGCTCCGGCCCGTAGTTTGAAAAGTCGCGGATCGCAAAGCCCGCCATGCGGATCGGGCCCGTCGTGTCGATCATGTCATAAGGGCTGAACAGGTTCAGCTCCAAGGCCTGCGCAATCGTGAAGGTCTTGAAAACACTTCCCAATTCATAAACGCCCTGCACCGCACGATTGAATAGCGGGCTGTCCGCCTGGTCGCCTTCCAGCAAAGGACGCGGCCGCGCGTTGGGGTCGAAATCGGGCAGGCTCGCCATGGAGATGATCTCACCCGTGTGGACATCCATCAAAACCGCCGCGGCGCCGCGCGCGTTCATCAGGGCCATGCCCCCGGCCAGCACTTCTTCGACCGCCGATTGCACCGTCAAATCGACCGACAGCATCAGAGGATCGACCCGCGACGGATCGCGCAATTCCTCGTCAAACTGCGCCTCGACGCCTGCGATGCCAATAACCTCAGCCGCGTTCACGGCCTCCTCGCCAAAGCTCGCCCCACCAAGGATATGCGCCGCAATGGAGCCGTTGGGATAAAGCCGCATCTCACGCGGACCGAACAGCAACCCGGGCGAGCCGATGTCATGCACCTGCTGCTCTTGCTCCGGCGAAATATAGCGGCGCAGCCAAATGAACCGGCTGTCTCCGGTGAAGCGACGATAAAGGTCTTCCGCGTCCATCTCAGGGAAAATCGCAGCCAGCCCATCGGCGGCACGGCGCGGGTAGATGATGTCTTGCGGATGCGCATAAAGCGCGTTGGTTGCAAAGTTCGTCGCCAACAGCCGCCCGTGCCGGTCCGTGATGTCAGCGCGCGTGTTCAGGATCGTCGGCCCCTGGTTCAAAACCCGCGGCTCGGACGGCTCGGACGTGGCAAGCTCTGCCATCTTGTAGCCCACCGCGCCAAAGGCCATCACGAAGCACGCGGCCACGAGCAAAAGGCGGCTTTCGGCCCGCACGCGCAGCTTGTCGCGCTGTGCCTCATGGCGCAGGCGCAGGTTCTCTTTCTCAACGTTATCAGGGTTTTCGCCCCGCGCCCGCGCATCAAGGATGCGGGTCAGCGGGCGCAGGGGAATACGCAGGCTCATAGCGGTTCCTCCTCGTAACCCTCTGGCAACGACGACGTGCCTTGCAGGATTTCGGGGGTCAGATCTTCGGGCTCCGGCGCCGGGAAAGGGATCTGCGCCACATCGCCGAATTGGTCCGGCGCCAACGGCAACAGGCCAAGGCGGTCGAAATTGAACATTGCCAACTCGCGCAGCCGATCAGGGCGGTTCAGATAGGCCCATTCGGCGCGCAGAACGCCCAAACGCTCATGTTCCGCCGCAATTTGTCGTTGCAGGCGGTCCACTTGGCGGTCCGCCATCTGGGTCTGGATCGTCTGGTGATAGGCCCAATAGCCAAGGGCAATCACGATCAGAACGGCAATTGGTGTGGTGAAGCGCATCAGCTGAGCCTCACGTCTGGCAGGCCCAAACTGGCCGGATCAATGGATTGCGCGGGCGCATCGGTGCGGGTTGCGATACGCAACTTGGCCGAGCGGGCACGTGGGTTTTGGTCGATTTCCTCAGGCGTCGGCGGGATCGCCTTGCGCGGGGTCAGCGTGAAGGCGGGCGTCCTGGCCTCAGCCTCGGGCGCATAACGAGAGCCACCGCCCCCTGCGCTGGACCGATCCGCCATAAACCGCTTCACAATCCGATCCTCAGAGGAATGGAAAGTCACCACAGCCAGCTTGCCACCGGGCTTCAACGCGCGCTCGGCGGCCATCAAACCTTGGGCCAACTGCCCGAACTCATCGTTCACCGCGATGCGGATCGCCTGGAAACTGCGCGTCGCCGGATGGCTTTGCCTCGGCTTCTTACGCGGCAAACAAGACTCAACGATTCCGGCAAGCTGCAAGGTAGAGTTAATGCGATACTTTAAGCGTTCTGCCGCAATCGCTTTGGAAATCCGCCGCGCCGCACGCTCTTCCCCGTAGTGATACAGGATGTCGGCCAGCAGCGCTTCAGACGCCTCGTTCACCAGATCTTCGGCCGAGACACCATCCCGCCCCATCCGCATATCCAGCGGCCCGTCCCGCATGAAGGAAAAGCCACGCTCGGCCATGTCCAGCTGCATTGACGACACGCCCAGATCGAGCGCCACTCCGTCCAGCGGCTCACCCGCCAACTCATCCAGATCAGAGAAGGTCCCCGAAACAAGCCGAAGCCGGTCCCCGTAGGTCCCGGCCCAAACACCTGCCATCTCGAATGCCAAAGGATCGCGATCCACCCCAATCACCAGATCCGCCCCCCTATCCAGCAATCCACGGGCGTATCCACCAGCGCCGAAGGTCCCGTCCAACCAGACGCCAGAAATCGGGCCCGCGTGCTCCAGGATTGCGCCAAGAAGAACGGGAATATGCGGGGCGTCGGTCATGCGTCATTGTCGTTTACCGGGGCGGGCTTTGGTTCGTTTGCCAGTGAGACGGGGTTGAAGAATTCCTTGCCCTCGCCAAGTTTGGCGAGCATCGCGGCCAGCTTGTCTTTCGACGCCTCGCTGTCTGCGGGTTTGAGGATGTGGAACTTGGTGCCCTTACCCTGGAACACGGCCTCGCCGTCCAGCGTCAGCTTGTCACGCGCGGAACCCGGCAAAACGAACCGGCCCGCATCGTCGACGATCACTTCATCGCAGAGCGAATAAAAAAGGATTTCAAGAACTTCGCGTTCGGCCTCGCCCTCGGGCATTGCTTGAATTTTCGCATCAAGGTTGTCGTAAGCGTCGCCCGACAGGCACTCGACATAATCATAGGCGGGGTTGCCGTAAGCAATATAGAGGCGGGGCGCATCACCGGGGCCGCAGGCGGCATCGGCGGCCTGCAACGCACGACGGAACTTAGCCGGGAGCGAGACCCGGCCCTTCCCGTCAACCTTGACGGTGCTTGTTCCTGTGAAGCGCGCGTCCACGTGCGTGTTGCCTCATGTCCCGGGCGCGTCTGTCGCGCCACATTTTGGCCAAAGTCTGGCCGTAATTCGTGATCCAGAAATGGAAACGGCGGTTGAGGAAGCTGCCACTCCTCAACCACCGCCCTCGTCCCATTTCTGGGGTGTCCGACTGCGCAAACTACCTGGGGGGATGTCTGCTCGCCTGCGCGCCGGATCTCTTTGTTCGGCGTAATGAGATGCCTGTATGAACCTGCCTATTTTTGTTTTTGGTTCAGGTCTTTGCGACCCGTTGTTGTCTCGTTCTGCCGATGACTGTTTGTCTCATGGGACACCCTCCCAATCAACACCTTTTTATTCCACTTTACCCCAATCTGTTGATTTCGCCCCCATCCGAACACAGTATCTTGTATGGCGAACGCCCCTAGTGACGCCGCATATTGTGCTCAACTAGAGGACAATCCCACGATATGGGGTCCACAAGCGGTGGCGGAAGAAAGTGGAAGAAGATGGAAGTTTTTTCCCAGAAAATCCCAAGGCCAGTCTGACGATCTTGGTTTGTTCTGGTTTCAGGTGATTCGTTTCAGGCGGGCAGCCATGAAATTCGAGGGATTTAAGCCCTGCTCAGGCCATTCCACCGTCGATGAATCGTTTTGCCAGCGCCGCATAGGCCCGCGCCATCGGCGTCTCGCCCGCAGCAATGGGAACGCCTGCGTCCCCCGCAACCCGCGTTTCCAGATCAATCGGCAGCGTGCCCAGGAACGGCAGGTCCAGCTTCGCAGCCTCGTCCTGCACCCCGCCCTGCCCGAAGATATGCGCCTCATGCCCGCAATTGGGGCAATGGAAGGCGCCCATATTCTCGATCAGGCCCAGAATGGGCGTCTTAAGTGTGTTGAACATATCCAGCGCCTTGCGCGCATCTAACAGCGCCACGTCCTGCGGGGTCGACACGATGATCGCACCCGTCACATCCGATTTCTGGCACAGCGTCATCGCCACATCGCCGGTTCCGGGGGGCAGGTCGACCAGCAGAACGTCCAACTCGCCCCATTCCACCTGGGTCAGCATCTGTTGCAGCGCACCCATCAGCATCGGACCACGCCAGACCACGGCCTTCTCCTCGGGCAACATGAACCCGATCGACATCAGCGTCACGCCATGGCCCTGCAACGGAATGATCGTCTTGCCATCGGGTGAGGCCGGGCGCTTGTTCACGCCCATCATGCGCGGCACGCTTGGCCCGTAGATATCCGCGTCCAGCAGACCCACACGCCGCCCCTGCCGCGCCAGAGCCACGGCAAGGTTCGTAGACACCGTGGATTTCCCCACGCCGCCCTTGCCCGAGCCGATCCCAATGATCCGTTGCACGCCCGACGGCTTCATGGAGCCCTCTTGCGGCTTCATATGCCCGCCCACCTTCAGGCTTGGCGGCGGCGTCTCAGGCGCGGGTTTCGCCGCCGGGGCCGAATGGGCGGTCAGCGCAACCGTTGCCGACGCAACACCCTCCAGCCGTTCCACCACGGCCTGCGCCGCATCGCGCACAGGGCCCATGGCCTGCGCAGCCTCGGGCGACGGGGCCTCCAGAATGAAGCTCACCTTATCGGCCTGCACCTGAACGGCACGGACCATGTCGCGGCTGACCAGATCACCGCCATCGGGCAGGGTCACAGCGCGCAGCGCTTCAAGGATACTATCGCGGGTCTGGGGCATCTTTTTTTCGGTCCAATCGAAGCTCTCGCTCCTCACATAGGATGATTTGCACGGGCCTGCACCCCCAGCAAGACTAGCCCCATTGCCGCAGCCCCGAAGAGACCCGCTATGGTCAACCCGGTTCCAACGTCAGTGAGATCCGAAAGCGACCCTATCCCCAGCGAGCCTATGGCCACCGTGCCAAAGCCCACGACCACCCATAGGCTCATCACGCGCCCCCGCATCCCGTCCGGCAAATCGGTCTGGATCGCCGATTGCAGCGAGACCCCGCACCATGTGGCGCAGAACCCCGTCAGCGCCGTGGCCGCCAGCGCGAAGCTCCACGCAGGCGCCAACCCCATCCCAAGAACAGCCAATTGCCCAATGAAGGACGCCGCCCAAACGGCGCGGGGAATACGTGCGCCGACCGCGCCCACGCCGCCGGCCTTCATCACGGCCGCCACCAGCGCGCCCGCGCCCGCAGCCCCCGTCAGAAAGCCAAGGCCCGCAGCGCCGCGGCCAAAGCCGCCGTCGGCCAGCACGGGCAAGACCTCCAACGCGCCACGCGCGGTTGTGGCGAAGACCAATGTTATCAATAGCGCCTGCCGGATCAGTGGCGCGCGCAACGCATAGGCGATGCCTTCCTTGAGATCCTGGAGGAACGGCGACGGCGCTCTGGGGCTCAATGCCCGGGGCCTCAGCGTCGGCAGCACCGCCAGCATCGGCAAATAGCACACGGCGGCAATCCACAACGCGGTGCCGCCACCTGCCGTGGCGATGATCCACCCTGCCAGAACCGGGGCCACCAGCCGCGCGATGTTGAAATTCAGCGCCGTGGCCGAAACCACATGCTGCACCATGTCCGTGGCCACCAGTCGCGGCCCCAGCGACATGCGGATCGGATGGTGCGCGGCTGAAATCACGCCGATCGCCAGCGCCGCCACGCCAAGGCCCACAGGGCCCACGTGCCCCGCCACCATGGCCAGCACTGCAAGCACCAAGGCCATCAAACCGTTCGTCACAAGCGAGGCCGCGCGGATGTCCACCCGGTCTGCCAATACGCCAAAGAACGGCCCCGCAAAGAGCGTGGGCACCAGGCTCAATGCGGCGACCAATCCCACGACGCGGGCCGAGCCCGTGCGCTCCCACGCCAGCCACCCGAGGGTGACCCGTTGGATCCAAATCGCCTGCACAGCAAAGAAAACGCCCCCGAAGAACAGCCGAAACTGCCTGTCTCGGAAGGCTCCACCCGCGATTACCATGGCGTTAACCCTACGGAATGTAACGAATATGTGTCATGCACGTGCTGCATAGCAGCATTTCGCCATCGGTTATTGTGCATCCGCAGCATTGGCCTACATTCAATCGGGACAGGGCAACGACCCAATCACCTACGCGGACCAAGGGCAAGGGGCCCCGGCCGCAGACGACCGATGAAAGAGTAAATGACATGGCATATGTAACGAGCAACCGCGCACCCGCAGCTTCGCTGATCGGCCGCATTGCGGACTTCCGCACCAACGCCGTTGAGGCCTACCGCAACTGGCGCGTCTACCGCAACACGCTGGAAGAGCTTCAGGGCCTTTCCGCCCGTGAAATGGCTGATCTGGGTATCAATCCCTCGATGATCCGCCGCATCGCGATGGAAGCGGCCTACGGCAAGCAGGCCTAACCTGCGCTTAACGAATACCGCGTATCCTTCCTCCCATTGAAACGCGGGACAGCGGGCAGCCCTCTCCTCCCTTGGGCGCGTCCGCACCAACACCGGCCCGAATGGGCCAAAGCATCGGTCCCTCTCCTCCCAATATGGGGCCGTGACGACCGGTAGATCCCCTCCTCCTCCCTTGAGGGGTGATGCCATAAGCACCTTCTTCTCCTCCCTTAGGGGGTGCTCAGATCTGGCGGCGATGGTCCTCTCCTCCCTTGGACCATCGCCGCTTTTTTCTTTTCGGGGGGGCGCTTCAGGCGCGCGTGTCTTTGGGAGAGCCCATCACAACAAACGTCGTGATCGTTGCCACCTGCGGCAGAGCGCCCAAAATATCCGTGTGAAACCGCTTGTAGGCGGGCAAATCAGCCACCTCCACGCGCAGCAGATATTCCACTGTTCCTGTGATGTTGTGACATTCCCTGACCTCGGGCGCATCGGCGACCGCCGCCTCAAACGCGGCTTGCGCGTCCTTGGTGTGCAACCCAAGCCCCACGGTGATGTAGGCAATGAACCCGATCCCAAGCTTTGCCGGATCCATCACCGCGCGGTAGCCCCGGATCACCCCATCAGCTTCCAGCGCCTGCACCCGCCGCAATGTGGCCGACGGCGAGAGCGCGACCCTTTCCGCCAGGTCGAGATTCGAGATCCGCCCGTCCCGCGCCAACTCTCGCAATATATGTCGGTCTTTTTCATCAATCTTCGTCATTTGTTGCTGAGATTACCTCAAGAACCGCAACTTCGCAATTTCATTGCCCGCAACCCCGCCTAATGTTGCGCCATGACATACGAACTCCTCTACGGCCTTGTGCTGTTTGCCTTCGCCTCCTCCATCACACCGGGGCCCAACAACATCATGCTGATGGCCTCGGGCGTAAACTTCGGCCTCGCCCGCACGGTCCCGCATATGTTGGGCGTCTCGCTTGGCCACGCTGCGATGACCCTGATCCTGGGCCTCGGGCTTGTTCAGGTGTTCGAAATCATCCCTTGGCTTCGCACAGCGCTAACCGTGATCGCGGTGGTCTACCTTTTGTGGCTGGCGTGGAAAGTCGCCAACGCAGCCCCGCCCAAAGATGCGGATCACGATGCAAAGCCCCTGACGTTTCTACAGGCGGCCGGTTTCCAATGGGTCAATCCAAAGGCCGTCTACATGTCGATCTACGCCCAAACGACCTACGCCCCAGAAGGCACAGGATGGACCGGTGCCGTGTTTGTGGCCGCCATCTTCGGACTCGTGAACCTGCCGTCCGTCGCCACATGGGCCTGGGGCGGCACGCAAATCCGCCGCTGGTTGGACGGGCCGGGCCGCCTGCGTGCATTCAATTGGACGATGGCGGTCCTGCTGGTTCTGTCGCTTTACCCGATGTTGCTGCCGAATGAGGGTTAACCAGACGGGCTGATCGCCACGCCGCGCGCAAACAATGGGATCAAGGCGATGGGATCAAGCGCCTCATCCTCCACCCCGTCGCGGAATACATGCTGGAACAGCGCGTCGGGTCCGGCATCATCGATGGTGTAGCGGAAACAGAATTCCTGCGGCGCGCCGTCCTGCAATGTCGCGACCCGCTCCGGGATCACATCCTCCGGCAAGGGCTCCAGCCCCGACAGATCAAAGGGGAAACGGTATCCCTCTGCCTGCCAAACCGCCTGCAATCCCTGATCCTCGTATGGGATGCACAACGCGTTATCGACCCAATTGATGCGGTATTGCTGCACCTCCATCGGCTCATCCCAAACGGCATGGGCGGATTGCAGGATCGCATGATCTTCGTTCAGGTCCGAATAGACCTCGGCCCAAAGGCAGGCGAAGCGATCATTGGGATGATAGCAAAACGCAGCCTCGCGCATGAACGCCTCTACTTCAGCACGCGACAGGAAATCCTGCGCGGCAGCGGCGGTGGGCAAGCTTAGAAACGTCGCCGCAGTTGCGGCAAGAAGGGTCAGTTTCCCAGACAGCATCGGGCACTCCATTTGGCATCTTTGCAGGAAACCTAGGGGGAAGTGCCTGGCAGGTCCAGCAAGCGAAACCCTACCCCAGCCGCACCATGCCACCGCGCCATTGTGCCAGATCGATCACATCCATCTCGGGCCGCGTTTGCTTCTGGATTGCAGTCAGGCGCGCACTTTCTGCCCCCACATCGCTGTGCAGGGCGAGCCGTTCGTAGGCACCCGTCTGCAGCAGGGCCTCCGCCTGATCGAGGCAATCGACAATTTCGATGGGACCCGCCTCTGCGCCAAGTCGCGCAAGATAGACCCGCGCCCTTAACGGGTCGGGTTCGTAAACCAGAGTTTTCATGGGTCCTCCGACACCAATCGAGCTGTCACGCAGCCCGCCGTCGTTCCGGTTCACCATGCGGATGGATTGGTTAACAAATCGTTAGCGGCCCGTGGCGCCCTCAGAACACGTTCAGCAATTGCACTCCGCCTATGCTCAAGGGCGCCAGCGTGATCGCGTCGCTGCCCTCCAACTGCACGGAATCCGAGAAAGTGATCTGCACCAACCCACCGGGTCGCGCCGGATCGCGGGCAAAGCGAAAGCAAGTCTTGGGGTTCAGCGTCGCGGCAATCTGCGCCACGATCCCCTCAACCGTGGCAGCCTCCATCGGCGTCAGCCCCGACAAGTCGAACGACAGCCACGGATTGGCCGTCATCTGCCCGTCCAACACGCCAAGATCCCCGTCACGGATACACATCGCATCCTGAATCCACGCGGCCTCCTGCCGCAAAACAACAGTCTCGCCCGGCCCTATGACCGTCGCGACATGCAGCTCCAGCCGCGTTTCTTCCAGCACCGGATAATATTCCGCCCAGGTGCAGGTCCCATCGGCCTGCAACACGTAGCAAAAGGCGTTTTCCCTCAGGATGTCTTCAATTTCAGCCTGCGTCAGGAAATCCTGCGCGCTCACCGGAAAGGCGCAAAACAGGGCAAAAAGACAAAAGAGGGCGCGGCGCATGGCAATCTCACACTGGTCTGCATTCACTGCAAGTCTAAGCGCCGCGTCCCGCTGCGGTCCAGCGCCTCAAAACGGCACGTCACCGCCGCTCTCATTGCCCGCCGCCACAAGGAACCGCCCGACCACGTGCTTGCTGCCCGCCTTGTCGAACTCGATCCCCAGCTTGTCGCCCTCCACACTCATCACCTCGCCGTAGCCGAACTTCTGGTGGAACACGCGGTCGCCAATCGTGAACGCGCTGACCGCGTCGGCATCGATGGTCATGTTCTTGGCCTCGGACGGCTGGCGCATCGTCCGTTGCCCCTGATTGGCCTGCAACCGCCGCCACCCGGGCGAGTTGTAGACATCCGCTTTCGACGCGCGATCATGCAGGTTGCTCCCAGCCATCGTCTGCTCCACCGGGCTGGCACTGGCCGACATCGCGCCCTGGTGTCCGTAAAGCCCCGGCGGCGTCAGCACCTCCACATGCGCTTCGGGCAATTCATCAATAAACCGGCTCGGCAACTGGCTTTGCCACTGCCCGTAAACCCGCCTGTTACCCGCAAAACTGATCGTGCAGACCTCTTCGGCGCGCGTGATGCCTACGTAAGCCAGCCGCCGCTCTTCCTCTAATCCGCTCAGTCCGCTTTCATCCATGCTCCGCTGACTCGGGAACAGCCCATCTTCCCACCCCGGCAGGAACACCGCCGGAAACTCCAAACCCTTCGCCGCATGGAGCGTCATCAACGTGACCTTCGGCTCCTGATCGTCGGATTCATTGTCCATGATCAGCGACACATGCTCCAGAAACCCTTGCAGATTCTCGAACCCTTCCAAAGCCTTCACAAGCTCCTTCAGGTTCTCCAACCGCCCCGGCGCCTCAGGCGTCTTGTCGTTCTGCCAATGGCCCGTGTAGCCGCTTTCGTCGAGGATGATTTCCGCCAGCTCAACATGACTCACACCCGACGGCGCGCCCTCTTCCTGGATCAAATCCTCCGCCGGCCCAACCTGCCGCAACGGCCCTTGCAGCATCTGCCGCCAGCGCGTGATCCCGTCGATCAAAACGCCAAGCGCAGCGCCGCCCTTGCCGCCAATCGCCTTCGTCTCAACACACAGCCGCGCGCCTTCCAGCAGACTCACCCCATTAGAGCGCGCCATCTTCTGGACCGTCTGCTGCGCCTTGTCGCCCAGCCCGCGCTTGGGCGTATTCACGATCCGCTCGAACGCCAGGTCATCGTCAGGGCTCACGACCACGCGGAAATAAGCCATCGCATCGCGGATCTCCATCCGCTCGTAGAACCGAGGCCCCCCGATCACCCGATAGGGCAAACCAATGGTCAGGAATCGATCCTCAAAGGCCCGCATCTGGTGCGAGGCGCGGACGAGGATCGCAATTTCATTAGAGGAGAACGTATTGAAAATATCTGATTTTTCTTCCTCTGGAAGGTTACTACCTCCTAGACTTTCTTGAAGGTTCAGATTCTTGATTGGGCTGTCGCCACCGCCCTTAGCTCGGCGATCATTCTCCTGTTGGAAAGAGGTTGAGCGAACATTCCTGCGTCCATGAGCGATCCGTGATGTGCCAGTCGTCAATGCCTCGATCTCTTCGCCGACCCAACGCGCCTCCTCATCGCCATCCCAATGGCCAATGAGACGCACCTTGTGGCCATCCTCACCCTCGGTCCAAAGCGTCTTTCCCAGCCGCCCCTTGTTGCCTTCGATCACGCCGGAGGCAGCCGCCAGAATATGCCCGGTAGACCGGTAATTTTGCTCCAGCCGCACGACCTTGGCGCCCGGAAAATCCTTCTCGAACCGCAGGATGTTCCCCACCTCGGCCCCGCGCCAGCCGTAGATCGACTGGTCATCATCGCCCACACAACAGATGTTCTTGTGCCCCGCCGCCAGCAGCCGCAGCCACAGGTATTGGGCGACATTGGTATCCTGATATTCGTCCACAAGGATGTACCGGAACCAGCGCTGGTATTGCGCCAGAAGGTCTTCGTTTTCCTGGAAAATCCGGATCACATGCAGCAGCAGATCGCCAAAGTCGCAAGCGTTCAGCTCGCGCAGGCGGGTTTGGTATTGCTCATAGAGCTCCACACCGCGGTGGTTGAACGCCCCATGGTCGGCGGCAGGCACCTTATCCGGCGTCAGCGCGCGGTTTTTCCATCCGTCAATGACCGAGCCCAAGGCTCGCGCGGGCCAGCGTTTCTCGTCGATGTCAGAGGCAATAATTAGCTGCTTCAGCAGCCGGTTCTGGTCGTCCGTGTCGAGGATCGTGAAGTTCGATTTCAGATCCACCATCTCCGCATGGCGGCGCAGCAGCTTCACACAGATCGCATGGAACGTGCCCAGCCACGGCATCCCCTCCGCCGGTTGGCCCAGCAGCTGTCCCACCCGGTTCTTCATCTCTCGCGCGGCCTTGTTGGTGAAAGTCACGGCCAGAATGTCATTGGGCCGCGCGTGACCCATGCTCAGCAAATGCGCGATCCGCGCGGTCAGCGCGCGCGTCTTGCCGGTGCCAGCACCCGCCAGCATAAGGACGGGGCCGTCCACCTGCTCCACCGCATCGCGCTGCGCGGGGTTCAACCCATCCATATAAGGCATCGGGCGCGCGGCCATCGCACGGGCGGCCAGGGACGCGCCAGCGGCGGCCTCGAAGGCGTCGGAATCGTCAAAACTGCTCATACGCGCAAGGATAGAGCGTGTGAGAGCGATTTTAAAGGTTTGTTCGCAGATTGTTCTATGCCCTTGGGGGCGCTGCCCCCTTTGCGTCTTTTCCCATGGAAAAGATCGCTGATCCCCCGGAGTATTTTTGAAACAAGGAAGGGGCACACGCGCAATTTGAGACAAATTTGATTGAGTTGCGGGGGTTTGGGGGTATTCAGGCGCCATGGACCTGCACGCCAAATATCCCGGTTTGAGCGATCTCAAAGCGCGCGCACGACGGCGCATTCCGCATTTCGTCTGGGAATATCTCGACAGCGCAACCGGCGTGGAGGCCACGGCGGCGCGCAATCGCACAGCGCTCGACACAATTCTGCTAAAGCCCGCAGCGCTCCAAGGTGAGGTTGCACCGGACATCTCGACCAGTTTCCTCGGCCGCGACTATCCCGCCCCTTTCGGCATCGCGCCGGTGGGCATGTCGGGCCTGATCTGGCCCGAGGCGGAGGTTCATCTGGCCCGCCATGCGGCGCGCGCAGGCATCCCCTATTGCCTATCGACCGTGGCCACCGCCTTGCCGGAGAAGATCGGCCCGCTTGCAGGGGCGCAGGGTTGGTTCCAGATGTATCCGCCCAAAGCGCCCGAGATCCGCGACGACATGCTGGCGCGCGCCAAGGCCGCGGGCTTTCACACTCTGATCCTGACCGTCGATGTCCCCGCCGCCTCGCGCCGCGAACGCCAGACGCGCGGCGGCCTCGTGCAACCCCCGCGCCTGACCCCGCGCCTCTTGGCCCAGGTCGCGCTTTGTCCTGCCTGGGCCATGGGCATTCAGGCCAATGGTATGCCCCGGATGCGGTTGATGGACAGCTATGCCGAGGATTTGCTTGAGAAGGGCCCCCTGCCCTCCACCGCCCACGTCGGCTATCTGCTGCGCGCGGCCCCGGACTGGGACTACGTTGCAGCCTTGCGTGAGCGATGGGACGGCGCGTTCATCCTGAAAGGCGTGACAGAGCCCGAGGTCGCCCAGCGCACTGAGGCCGCAGGCGTGGACGCCATTTGGGTGTCCAACCATGCGGGCCGCCAGTTTGACGGCGCGCCCGGGGCGGCGGCCATGCTGCCCGCCATGCGCGCGGCCACATCTCTACCTTTGATCTTTGACAGCGGCGTCGAAGGCGGGCTGGATGTGATCCGTGCGCTGGCCCTGGGCGCCGACTTCGTAATGATGGGCCGCGCCTGGCACTACGCGCTCGGCGCTTTGGGAGGTAACGGGCCCGCCCATTGGCATGACGTGCTGGTGAAGGACATGACAAGCAACATGGCGCAGATCGGGGCGCGAACGCATGGCGATCTGCCTGCGCGACTCGTCACGCCTTAACCAACGCCCGCGACCATCACGCACACTGGCCGGTAACCTGCGCCTCTGACCCGCCTGTGCGCAAGATCTCGATCTCCGCTACGCCCCGTCCGTCGCAGACCCCATTGCCAATGAATGCGCGAATCTCCGCGTCACTCAGGGACGCCAGAAGGGCGCCGCGAAAGGCACCATCGTCGCCGGAATACACGCCACCGACGGACGTTCCGCAGCCCGCAACGAAGAGCAGGAGGAGGCCAATCGCGGTCACATTCATTTTGCTGGTCATGTGCAGTCCTTTGCGATTGCTCTATTTCCTTACACTCTGCTGCACGGAAGGCCCATCAACAAGGGATCGCCTCGCGCGCAGCCCCGCTGCAAACTCAAGGCATCAGTCCACGGAGGCCACATGAAATCTGTCCCCCTTTGCATCACGCTCTTTGCCATCGGAGCGACAACCACGTCCGCATTGGCCCAAACCCCTTTGACCAACGCAGACGAAGCGCGCGCCTGGTACATCGCCATGATGGTAGAGAACGACTGCTCCATGACCCAGTTCGAAATCCGCGACTCCCTCGAGACAGCTTTCCCCTATGACAACGCCGCTCTGCGTGAGAGCGGGTTCATGGCCGCCGACGCTGGTATGGCACTCGTCTCGGAAGGGTTGTTGACCATGCCCGGCGGCACTTTGGGACTGGTCTACACCGGACTAGAATGCTGACACGCCGTTAACCAAATTCTTAACAGTGGGTTAACATCCCGCGCGGGTGTTCCTATATCGTTCTCATGACCGAGGCCGACGCTATCCTGATCCTCTGCGCCCTTTTGGGCGGGGAACCCGAACAGCGGGTGCATTATGAACTTGATGCCGTGACCTCCCACGTGCGCGTTGATTGCATCACCGACACCCATGCTATTGAAGTTGGCCTCGACCACACCCGTGGGGCCTATGACAGCCTGCATCAGGCCACGTTCAATGCGCTTGAGGCTGGGTTAGAACCGATGGTGATCCTGATCGACACGGATGGCGTGGAAAGCCAATACGAATATCAGATCGAAACCGTAAGCCGCTTCCACAATGTGGCTTACCAAGTGGTGGACGAAGACTACCTGATCCGCTGGCAAATGACGCAGCCCTTCCGTCTGCGCGCGGTCCGGCCCTAGCCACCTGCGGCCCTACCCCGCAGCTGCTCGCGGCAATTGCTGCAAACTCGACAGGAACATGCGGACGTGATTACGCACATCCGGATCGCGACCGCGATATTGGCTGTCGGGCGACAAAAGGTCATGCAGCGCGAACGACGCAATCGGTGGACGCGGCATATTTGCCGGGATCGCAAACCCCATGCGCCACCCGGAAAACGCCCGTTTTTCAAATGCCCCATGCGTTATCAACCGTAATTCCGCATGGCGTGGGTCTTTCGTGATCGCCCTTATCACTTTCAACAGCGGCTCCTCCTCTCCCTCAAGCACCTGAAAGAAGCGGCCTTCGTGGAAGACGAGAATTCCTGTCAACTCCATCGCCGTGTTGTTGCGGCGGCACGTCACGCTCAGCCCCTCGATCCCCTGGGCCGAGAAATACCGCGTCGCACGGCTGGTGTAGATTACGCGATGCACCATGCAAGGCTCCTCCCGCTGGGGCCTGTAATGCTGCTTGGACTATCTGCAATTCGTTAGAATTTCGTTTCTAGCGTGCCCAATACCTTGCCAATTCGAACCCTTTGCTTGCCCTCAGGTCACACGGCCCTTACAGAATTGCTGCAACTGCGAAGGGATGTCTCTACGCCCTACCGCCTCGCTACTTGAGGGCGTCCTTGCGCCCTACCACTCCGCTACTTGAGGGACGTGCACCCATGGCTGAATTCCAGAAAATCCTTGTTGCAAACCGCGGTGAAATCGCGATCCGCGTTATGCGCGCAGCCAATGAATTGGGCAAACGCACCGTCGCGGTCTATGCCGAGGAAGACAAACTCAGCCTGCACCGGTTCAAAGCCGACGAAGCCTACAAGATCGGCGAAGGCCTTGGGCCCGTTGCTGCTTACCTCTCCATCGAGGAAATCATCCGCGTCGCCAAGCAGTGCGGCGCGGACGCGATCCACCCGGGCTATGGCTTGCTTTCGGAAAACCCCGACTTCGTGGATGCCTGCGCGGAAAACGGCATCACGTTCATTGGCCCCAAGGCCGAAACGATGCGCGCCTTGGGCGACAAGGCCTCCGCCCGCCGCGTGGCGATTGAGGCAGGCGTTCCCGTCATTCCCGCCACCGAAGTCCTTGGCGACGACATGGAGGCCATCAAGGCCGAAGCTAAAGAGGTCGGCTACCCCCTCATGCTCAAAGCCTCCTGGGGTGGCGGCGGGCGCGGCATGCGCCCCATCGCCTCCGAGGATGAGCTGGAAGAAAAGGTCCTCGAAGGCCGTCGCGAGGCCGAAGCGGCCTTTGGAAACGGCGAGGGCTACCTGGAGAAAATGATCCTGCGCGCCCGTCACGTCGAGGTTCAGATCCTCGGCGACAGCCACGGCAATATCTACCACCTCTATGAGCGCGACTGCTCGGTCCAGCGCCGCAACCAGAAGGTCGTGGAACGCGCCCCCGCACCTTACCTGACGGACATGCAGCGCAATGAGATCTGCCTTCTGGGCAAGAAGATCTGCGAGCATGTGAACTACGAATGTGCGGGCACCGTCGAATTCCTGATGGATATGGACTCGGGCAATTTCTACTTCATCGAAGTGAACCCCCGCGTGCAGGTCGAACATACGGTGACGGAAGAAGTCACCGGCATCGACATCGTGCGCGCGCAGATCCTGATCGCCGAGGGCAAAATGCTCGCCGCCGCCACCGGCGTGGCGTCTCAATATGACGTGAAGCTCGACGGCCACGCGATCCAGTGTCGCGTCACGACCGAGGATCCGACCAACAATTTCATCCCCGACTATGGCCGCATCACGACCTACCGCTCCGCCACCGGCATGGGCGTGCGGCTCGACGGCGGCACCGCGTACTCGGGCGCGGTCATCACGCGCTACTACGACAGCCTTCTGGAAAAAGTCACCTGTTGGGCCCCCACCCCCGACGCCGCCATCGCCCGGATGGACCGCGCGCTTCGCGAATTCCGCATCCGCGGCGTCAGCACAAACATCGCCTTCGTGGAAAACCTGCTCAAGCACCCGACCTTCCTGAACTACCAGTACCACACCAAATTCATTGATGAGACGCCGGCGCTCTTTGATTTCCGCCCCCGTCGCGACCGCGCCACGAAAATCCTGCGCTACGTGGCCGACATCACCGTCAACGGCCACCCGGAAACGCAGGGCCGCCCAATGCCGCCCGCCGACATCAAGCCAGCACGGCCCCCGAAAGTCCCCTACGACGCGCCGCCCCCGGGCACCCGCAACCTGCTCGACGACAAAGGCCCCGAGGCCGTCGCCAAATGGATGAAGGCGCAAAAGCAGCTTCTCATCACCGACACCACAATGCGCGACGGGCACCAATCGCTTCTGGCCACCCGGATGCGGTCCCTCGACATGATCAAGGTCGCGCCCGCCTACGCGCACAACCTGTCGGGCCTCTTCTCCGTCGAATGCTGGGGCGGCGCGACCTTCGACGTCGCCTACCGCTTCTTGCAAGAATGCCCCTGGCAGCGCCTGCGCGACATACGCGCCAAGATGCCCAACATCATGACCCAGATGCTTTTGCGGGCGTCGAACGGTGTGGGCTACACCAACTACCCCGACAACGTGGTCGAAGGGTTCGTCAGGCAGGCGGCGGCCTCGGGTGTCGACGTGTTCCGCGTTTTCGACAGCCTCAACTGGGTGGAGAACATGCGCGTCGCCATGGATGCGGTGGGGGAGACCGGCAAGATCGTCGAGGGCACCATCTGCTACACCGGTAACATCCTTGACCCCGCCCGCGCCAAGTACGACGTGAAATACTACGTCGATATGGCAAAGGAGCTTGAGGCCGCCGGTGCCCATGTCCTGGGCCTCAAGGACATGGCGGGCCTCCTGCGCCCCGCCGCGGCGGAGGTCCTGATCCCCGCCCTCAAGGATGCCACCTCCCTGCCCATCCACTTCCACACCCACGACACGGCAGGCTCCGCCTGCGGCACCATCCTCACCGCCTCCGAACATGGCGTGGATGCCGTCGATTGCGCCATGGATGCGCTGAGCGGCAACACCTCCCAGGCCACCCTCGGCACCATCGTGGAATCCCTTCGCTTCACGGAGCGTGATACGCAGCTCGACATCGGCGCCATCCGCCAGATCTCGGATTATTGGGAGGCCGTGCGCGCCCACTACGCCGCGTTTGAAAGCGGCATGCAGGCCCCCGCCTCCGAGGTCTACCTGCACGAAATGCCCGGCGGCCAGTTCACCAACCTCAAGGCGCAGGCCCGCTCCATGGGCCTCGAAGAGCGTTGGCACGAAGTGGCGCAGATGTATGCCGACGTGAACCAGATGTTCGGCGATATCGTGAAGGTCACGCCATCCTCCAAGGTCGTGGGCGACATGGCCCTGATGATGGTCTCCCAGGGCCTCGACCGCGCGCAGGTCGAAGACCCGAACACCGAGGTCTCCTTCCCAGACTCTGTCATCGGGATGCTCAAGGGCGATCTGGGCCAGCCCCCCAACGGCTTCCCCAAAGCTATCGTCAAGAAGGCCCTCAAAGGCGAAAAACCCAATCTGGAACGCCCCGGCAAGCACCTCGACGCCGTGGACCTTGAGGCCACCCGCAAAGACCTCGCCGCGCAGCTTGGCGTCGAGATCGACGACGAAGACCTCAACGGCTACCTCATGTACCCCAAGGTCTTCACCGACTACGCCACCCGCCACGCCGAATACGGCCCCGTCCGCACCCTGCCCACCAAGACCTTCTTCTACGGCATGGATCAGGGCGAAGAGATCGAGGCCGAGATCGACCCCGGCGTCACCCTCGTGATCCGTCTGGTGGCCGTGGGCGAGACCAACGACGAAGGCGAGGTCCGTGTCTTCTTCGAGCTCAACGGCCAACCCCGCACCGTCCGCGTCCCCAACCGCCTTGTCGCTAGCGCGTCGGCCAAACGCCCCAAGGCCGAGCTTGGCAACGCCAACCACATCGGCGCCCCCATGCCGGGTGTCGTGGCAAGCGTCGGCGTGCAAGCCGGCCAAAAGGTCGCCGCAGGCACGCTGCTGCTGACCATCGAGGCGATGAAGATGGAAACCGGACTGCACGCCGAAAAGGACGCCACGATCAAGGCGGTCCACGTCACCCCCGGCGGCCAAATCGACGCGAAGGACCTGCTGGTGGAGTTGGAATAAACCCTGCCAGCCCCTTTAAACGTTGCGGATTCGTCACGCAGAGCGATTATTTCGTAGCAGCGAGGGACAATTTCTGAAAAGCGGCACGTCTGCACGTAACCTAGCGTTAATTGCATTCACCACATTTGGAGCGTGCCGCCATGACCCGTCTTACCACCCTCACCCTCGCAACCGTTCTGGCCACTATGGCCCTTCCCGCGTTTGCCAACGGCATCCAGCCCGCGCCTGCTGTCGTTCCGCCCGTGGTTGTCGCCACCGACACGTGGACCGGCGCCTATGTCGGCGGGTCGCTGGCCTACGGCGCGTTCCAAGGAACGTTTTGTCAGGAAGGCGCCCTCGGTGCCAGCTGTAGTGAAGGCATTGATCACGCTGTATTCCCGGTCCTTCCAGAGCCCCAGCCTGAGGGCGCCACGGTAGGGATAACGGCAGGATACGACTGGCAGGCCGGCAACATTGTCTACGGCGTCGCTGGCGACATCATGTTCGGAGATTTGGTTGACGGAGTGCCAACAGCCGGAGGCTTCGCTTGTGGCGCGGCAAATGCATGCCAATTGAGTATAAGCCAATTGACGATGTTACGTGGCCGCGTCGGATACGCCGCATCTGACCGTCTCCTCCCCTATCTTACCGCCGGGGTCGCATTCACGGAAGTGAACGTGGCATTTGTGGGGCTCCAGCCAGACATTGACGATACGGCAACAAATGCCGTGATCGGACTTGGTGCCGATTACCTTGCAACCGACCAAATCAGCGTTGGTTTTGATTTCCTTCATCTGATCGAACGTCCCCAACATTTGGGGGCTGGCGCTAGTGGCAACCCACGCGTCGGCGTTACAGATTTTGGCGGCAACATCCTGCGCCTGAACGTGGCCTACCGCTTCTGACATCGGCAGAGTGTTTGGCGTGACGATCCGGCCTTTGGCAATCCTTTGATGCCAAACGTTTGGAGGCTATAAGGCAAGGATGTGTCTTTACCGTCCTTGCCTTTTCTTTTGCGTGCTTTCGGCGTTTGCAAGTCCAGCCCACAGCCAACCCCTCTGCCAGACCTCCCCACCCACCATCTCGCTTTACGACCCCGCCCCGGCGCGTGAAAGCTTCACCGTCCTCACCCGCAACACCTTCGCCCCCGATGGCACCGGCCCCGAGCGCCTCGACCTGTCCGTGCTGTTGCCGCCTGAGCTGACGCCTGAGTGCCCCGGCGGCACGATCGAACCGATGCGCGGCATCCGTGCCCTCGGCGATGGCCGCTTCGAGGGCTACTTGGTCCGCAACTCCCTCTCCCACCACTCCCACCTCTTCGGGCAGACCTTCACCTTCACAACCGATCAGGTCTGGGATTGGCAACTTATTACCCCCGAAAGCGATGGCCGCTTCTACGGCGCATTCCAAAGCCGCGATTTCGTGACATGGGCACCCGATGGAGGTGGGGTTATGATATCGTTGATGCCAGAACCATTGCCGCCAGACTGGAACTGACTCCATGCGCCGCCTGCTCCTTGCGATCCTGCTGACCACTCTCGCCCCTCCGGCCCACGCCCAGGCGGCGGTGCTTTTGCCGGGGGAAGAGCCGCTCGATATGGTCTACCGCCTCCTCGACGCGACGCTGCCAACCTTCATGGATCAAGCCTTTGATGAAAGCGGCGCGGGTCACCCGAACGCTCAGCTATTGTTCGCCTTCCGCTCTCCGCCGAATTCCCCTCACGCCGAATTCCTCTGGGTGAACCAGATCCGCCGCGAAGCCGATGGGCAGTTTCACGGGGTCCTCATCAACGGCTCCTCTACCAACCCCAACCTGCCTGCAGGCACACCTATCAATGTCAGCGAAGTGGCCGTGGCCGATTGGGGCTTTGTCTCGCCCGATGGCCGCCGCTGGGGCTATATCAGTGCCCGCGCGCAGGCGATTGCTCAAGACAACCCCGCGTTCCTTGATAGCCTCATGCCCGACATCCTGCCGCCGGAGTGGAAATGAACAACCTGTTCCGAATAACCCTGATCACCCTGCTGCTCGCCACCCCCGCCCTTGCCCAAAAGGTCGAACCACCCGCCCCTCAACCGGGCCTGGAATTCTTCTCCGCTGGCGACGTCACCATGAACGCCGCCATTGCCGAGGCGCAGCGCACATTGCCGCTTTTTCTGGACCACGTCACCGGCGCCGATGGGCAGATCCACGAAGGCTCCGTCAAAGTCGCGTTTCAGACCTTTCCCACCGATCAGGGGGTTGAGATCATCTGGGTCTCCCCCCTTTCCCGCAACGCCGATGGCACTTTCCAGGGACGGCTCAACAACCAGCCGTTCCACCTGGGCGACTGGCAGCGCGGTGACCTCGTGACCTTCCCCGAAAGCGCCATCGAGGATTGGAGCTTGCCCAGCCCATCCGGCCGCTACGGCAACTACACCACCCGCGTGATCGCGGCCCAGCCCGGCAATGGGCATCTCTTCGACAGCCTCGCGCCCTCGCCCTTGCCGCCTGAGTGGGAATAGAACGCCACGCTTTGATCTTGCCCCAACACCGCGCCTGCGGCACGGTCCCGCTATGGGAGAGCACTTCGACAAAGCCCTGATCTTCACCGATCTGCACATCGTCCCCGAGGGGGAGACGATCATCGGCCTCGATCCCTTTGCGCGCTTCTCCGAAGGCCTCGCCCATGCGCTGGCCCGCCACCCCGATGCGCAGCACCTGATCCTTCTGGGCGACCTAACTCACAGCGGCAGTCCCGCCGAATACGCCCACCTGATGCCCGCGCTTGCCAACTGCCCGATCCCGATCACTGTCACGATGGGCAACCACGACCTGCGCGAAAACCTCGTCGCATGCTTCCCTGATGCTCTCGACCGCGACGGCTTCGTGCAAAACGCGCTCGACCTCGGTCCGCTGCGCCTCCTCATCCTAGACACTCACGACTACGACGGCGCGGCCCCGCTGGAACACGACGGCTACCTCTGTGCCACCCGTCTGGCCTGGCTTGATGATCAACTGGCCCGCGCGGCCTCTGACGGTAAATCGGTCGTGGTCATGTGCCACCACCCGCCCTGCCCCGTGGGCTTCTGGGCCATGGACGCCATTGGCCTCGCCAATTCCGACGCGCTGCTCAGCCGGCTGCACGCCGCTCCCCACGTCAAACACCTGATCTGCGGCCATATCCACCGCACGATCCATGCCTCCGCCGATGGTCTGCCCGTCTCAATCCTGAAAAGCCCCTGCCACCAGATCCCGATGATCCTGGGCCAAGGCACCTTCGCGGATTCGGTGGATGAACCCGGCGCCTACGGCATCCTTCTGGCGCTCAAGAACACGGTCGTGGTCCATACCGAGGATTTCGCCCTCTCCGACGGCTCCGTCCTGACCTACAAATAGCAAAGGCCCCCGGCACTGCCGGAGGCCTCCTTTACAACGACAGCGCTGCGTTATTCAGCAAGCGTCACTTTCTCAATTGTCTCATTGAAGAAGAACAACTCGTAATCACCCGGCGTGCCCGCACCCAGGAAGAACAGGGTCACCGACACCGGGTTCGACGGACCTTCCCCATCCCAGGAGATCGAGTTCGAATACCGGTTGCGGATCGAACCTGAAACGGACCGCCCAAGCGGCAGCAGCGGATAGCCTGCGGGGCCAATCAGCGAGAAGTCCGTGTTGGTGAAGAAGGCCGAGTTCTCACCCGGCTCCGAGTCGACATTGATATTCGCAAGCGCCGTCACGGAAATATCGACGCGCACAATCTCTCCCAGACGCGGCGTCACACGGCCCGCGATGCTGGCGCGGCCAAGCCGATCCTCGGTCACCAGTTCGGGCGAGGTTGAAATGCCACTGATAGACACATCAAAGAAGCTCGACGCTTCAGGCATTTCTGTAACCGGCACGCTCAGGTCGACGGGAATGCGCAAGGTGTCATCCCCTTCGCCCAGAACCAGCGTGGCACTTGTTGCGCCTGCCGGAACGGCAAAGAGCAGATCCAGATGGCCGCCCGCATTTTCTTCGGGCCAATCGCGCGGACGGCGCGCGTTCAGGCTGGTGCCACCGCGCTCAACCTCGGGGAAAAAGTCGATCCGACCCCAGGCCGCGCGGGGCTCAGGCTCGTTGTCCAGCTGCAAGCCGATGTCGCCAGACGAAATCTGCACGCGGTCCAAGGCGTCCGTCCAGGCCACAGTGAAATTGGCATCGATATAGATGAAGTCCTCGGCCTCACCGGATTCGTAGGTATGGCTGGCGCAACAGGGCGACGCGAAATCCGGGTCAATATTGGGCAATGTGTCAAATCGCTGGACCGTCAGGCCGGACAGCGTCAACGCATCCGTTTGCGCAAATGCAGGGGCAGAAATAGCGGCGGCTGCCAGTGCAAGCACCGGCAGGAAGGGCGTTTTAGAAATCATAGAAATACATTCTCCGTCTCAGGGGTCTTCAGAACCGGGTAAACCATGTCCGCCCGGCAGCCATCCCCGGCAATGCCAAACGCGGCACCCCGAAGGATCTCAGGTCGCGCCTCACCTCTTGGGCGGCACGCAAATCAGTTGATGGATCGGTCAAGCTCCGGTCCTCCCAGTGCCCCGAAATGGCAGGGCGATCGCCCTCACTCTGGCGTGATCGATGCGTTCGCACAATGGTAGGAATTTCCCCCTTGCGCGTTGGTGTGAACCTTTATAATACGCCCCCACACTTAGTGAGCGGGTGTAGCTCAGGGGTAGAGCATTACCTTGCCAAGGTAAGGGTCGGGCGTTCGAATCGCCTCACCCGCTCCAAAGTTTCCTTCCAGACGGAAGACGCGAATGGCGGCCCTCGGGTCGCCTTTTTGCTGTGTGCGACTGCCCGCGCGCGCTCAAAGGTCCGGGAAATAGACCGCCACCGCAGCCCAATTCACCCGATCCGACCCGCGCCACCAAAGGGCCGGATATGTCCAATCGTTGTAATGCAGCGCCGATTGCTTGCGCTCAGAGGTCGGCGTGAACTCCGTGAAATACCCGCCCAATCCTTCGGGCTGCAAAACCCCGGCAAGGCTCAGGATCTGGATCAGAACCTTCCGCTCATTTGCATTGGATTTCACAACATCTTTCAAGGCATCCGCCAATTGCGCAGGCCGCGCGTCGTCCGGCAAACCCTCGGCAATATCGATAATCCCGCGCAGAAGACGCCGGTCTTCATCTGTTGGCGCGACGCTCTCGCTCTCAACAAATCGCGACAGATCAAACCACGCGTAGATTGGCTGACCGTGACGCACCCCACCCCATTTGTGCCGCTCGAAGTTCAGGACGTTTAGGTCTTCCTTATCACCCGGCGCGCCCTCCATGTACCAGCACACCCGACACCGGGTCCGCCCAAAATCATCAAGAGGATCGCACCCATGGTCAGGGAAGTGTGCCAGATACCCAAAACTGCCCAGCGCTGACCGCAGATCGAGCCGTCGCGTCGACAGACTTGCCAAAAAGGCATCGCCCACCTCTCGCGCCGTTACCCGGCTCCGGACTTCGCCAATCCACCCAACCAACGCATCATGGGTGATTTCGATCGGGTCAAACCAGAACCCTTTCGATCGCGCATAGGCGATGCTCGCTTCGTCAGACTGCCGGTTCTGTCGGTCGATCCATCCCGACTTCCAATGATGATCCATCAGGATTTTTTTTGCGCGTTTGTCGATCACGTGCTGGCCTCAAAAACAGATTGCGGGAAGCGGTACCTTCCCATGCCGCCCAATCCAACGCAAAACGGTATCCCCCCACCGCACATGTCCCCCGCCATCGCCGCAACACTCCGCACTCCCTTCGCCGCACCCCCCTTTTCCCACCGCATCGCCGCGCCTATACACGCCCCCGCAGCTCCTCTCTCGCAACCACAGGACTATGGGCCCATGCGCACCGCCAAGATAACGCGCCAAACGGCTGAGACCGACATCTCTGTCGAGATCAACCTCGACGGCAGCGGCAGCTATGACAATCAGACCGGCGTGGGCTTCTTCGACCATATGCTCGACCAACTCGCCCGCCACGCGCTCATCGACATGACCACGCGCTGCACCGGCGATCTGCACATCGACGATCATCACACCGTTGAGGATGTCGGCATCGCGCTAGGTCAGGCGCTGGCGCAGGCCATGGGCGACAAGCGCGGCATCCGGCGTTACGGCGAATGCACTCTGCCGATGGACGACGCCCGCGTCGCCTGCGCGCTCGACCTGTCTGGCCGCCCGTATCTGGTGTGGGACGTGACCCTTCCGACCGCCAAGATCGGCTCCTTCGATACGGAGCTTGTGCGCGAGTTCTTCCAGGCCTTCGCCACCCACGGCGGCATTACGCTCCACGTCACGCAAGGCGCGGGCATCAACAGCCACCACATTGCGGAAGCCGCCTTCAAATCCGTCGCCCGCGCGCTGCGCGATGCGCTTGAGGTCGACCCTCGCAAGGCCGACGCGATCCCATCGACCAAGGGCTCGCTTTAGGGTGCGCGAGATGCGTCCAGATGGTCACAGTTTCGGGTGAGCGGCCCATCTGTGGAAACTGTGACCAGATGAACGCATTTTTCGCGAAATATGTGACCAGATGAACGCAACTCTGACCACATGGTCACAGTTCTCCGCCAGCCAAGACCACTAGGGGACACCCCATGACGACTGTTCTGATCGACTATGACGCGGGCAATCTGCACTCCGCCGAAAAGGCCTTTCAACGCATGGCGGCCGAGGTTGATGCAGGCGATTTGATCGTCACCGCCGATCCCGACGCGGTCGCTCGCGCCGACCGCATCGTTCTGCCCGGCGACGGCGCCTTTCCGGCTTGCCGCACGGGCCTGAAAGCCATCGACGGGCTGGAGGAGGCGATCCTCGAAGCCGTTGAAATCAAAGGTAAACCCTTCTTCGGCATCTGCGTCGGGATGCAGATGATGGCCCGTCTTGGTCTGGAGTATGAAGAGGTCGCGGGCTTCGGTTGGATAGACGGCGTCGTGGACCGCATCACGCCCTCTGATCCAGCCCTAAAAATCCCGCACATGGGTTGGAATGACTTGAACGTCGATGCACAACACCCTGTTCTGGAAGGTATTTCCAGCGGCGACCACGCCTATTTCGTCCACTCCTACGCCATGCGCGTCGATACCCCCGGGCATCGTCTGGCGCACGTCGATTACGGTGGCGATGTCACGGCCATCGTCGGCCGCGACACCATGATCGGCACGCAGTTTCACCCGGAAAAGAGCCAAAGCGCAGGCCTGCGCATGATCGCAAATTTCCTGCGCTGGCGACCCTAACGCTCTATTTCCATTGCCATTTCGCCGGTTTCAATGAAATGCTCGGCGTCGGCTGTGCTGATCGATGTGTATTGCCCCCGCCCCGGCCCGGTGAGCCACATGACAATCGGAAACCCCCGATACGGACCGGCAAGAACCAACTCACCCGTTTTCTCGTCAACCTCGTAGTCGACATAAAGCGAATTCGGGGTTGGTTGCGTTCCACTCTGCGTGTCCTGCCCTTGGGTCGTTCCAGAGCTGCCACCACCACTGGGTTTCTTTGGTTTGGGCGTCGAGCCGCCGCCGCTTTCGCTGCTACTGGACTGTTCTGAAACGCTTTCCCTATTAACGTCCTTGGCCGGAAAGACCATATAGTCATCGCCCATTTCCGGGGTCTGTCCAGCCTCTATATCCCTCACGAAATTATCCAGAAACTTCATAGCGGGTTGGTCAAATTCCCTTGTCCAGAGCAACTGGAATTCGGACGGGTCGTTCTGCAAAAGGGAGTCACCGGAAAATCCAGACGGCGCGTAACGGATCTTCAAAAGCGGCGTTGTTGCGGGAATACCATTGGGTCCCACCTTCATGCCACGATTATCCTCGATAATGATAATCCAACCGCCTTGATGCGCTATGTGATGAACACCACCGCTTTTCGGGTTTTCAGTCCGCCAGATCAGGGGACCGCCAGGTGGTGGTGCAAAATAAAAAATATCCGACATGCTCAAGTATCCTTGCAGAAAAATTCAAACATCACCCTACATCTAACGACGCAACCTCCCGATATTGCAACGAAAAAGAGAGGCGCGGTCCCCACCCTGCGAGCCAAGACCTGCCGTTTTCGCTAGGTCGCAAACACAACACCGTCCCGCCCCGCGCGGCATTCCTGATCTTGCCCTTTCCTCCACCAATCAAGCCGCTATCGTTCACATATCTGTGAACACGCTTACCCTCCGGAGGAGAATCCTTTGATCCGTATGCTCGTCGCCGTTCTGGCGCTTGTCGGCCTTTCGGCCTGTACCCCGACCACCACCACCGTCTACCCCGAAAACTTTACAGCAGCGAATTGCTTTACCGGCGATTACGTTTTTGATCTCGAGGTCTATGTGCCTGATGAATATGGCAGAATCCTTGCCATGACCCAGCACTCCAGCGACAGCGCGGGCATCCGCACCGTTTGCCGTCTGGTCCCCGAACCCAACCCGATCTCCGGTTTCGGCTATCCGATCTATTCCGGTGAGGTCGACAATGGCCGCGATGGCATCTGCGTCTCGGCGCGCACCTCCAATGCTGGTCACGTCCTGTCCTGCGCCTCGCAATCTCAGGTCCGCAACGCGGTCCGCACGGGCCAGACAATCCAGCTGACCCGCTGGCAGCCCTACGGCAGCTCATAGCACCGCCAGCAGTTGAAACGACGAAGGGGCGCGCCACCACGGCACGCCCCTTTTTCTTTGCGTTGCGAAAGGCTTACTGGATGCGCGCCCAGGTCTGGCGAGCACAGATCAGGCCCCCGGCCACACAGCCGCGCAGGGTCAAAGTGTTCCCGCTCACGTTCATCCGGCCAATGTAGATACGGTCGTTCGACGGACGCCAGACAGAGCCTTCGTAATCGCCACCGCCCTGCGGAACCATGTCGATCACGATCTGACGGCCCAAGTTCGGGCTCTGGTATTCGCCAGTGCCATCAAACGTCCGGCTGATCGTGCCGCACACTGCACCACCACAGCCCGCCAGCGTGACATAGGCGTAGGCTCCGTCATCCACTTCGGTCTGCCACACGCCATAGGCCGGGTCCTGCGCCTGAGCGGCCCCCACCATGCCCACAAGCGCCAAAACGGCGCCAAGAAGCGTCTTTTTCATATCTCATCTCTCCCTTGTTCTCTCCTGCGCGCGATCCTTTCGCCTGCGGGGCAGCCTTGCAAGCATGACGTTGCGGCCTTGCAGGCAATGCCCGTCTGGGACAAAAGCCCCCAATCGCTGCAACACGGACGCCCACCCATGATCCTTTATCCCGCCATCGACCTGAAAGACGGCAACGCCGTGCGCCTTCTGCGGGGCGAGATGTCCGAGGCCACCGTGTTCAACACCGATCCCGCAGCTCAGGCCCGCGCGTTTCAGGATGCGGGCTGCGAATGGTTGCATCTCGTTGATCTCAATGGCGCTTTCGCGGGTGAGCCAGTGAATGGTGCTGCGGTTGAGGCGATCTTGGCGAAAACCGATGTGCCCACCCAGCTTGGCGGCGGCATCCGCGACATGGCCACGATCGAGATGTGGCTGACCAAAGGCATCGCCCGTGTGATCCTTGGCACCGTTGCTGTCGAAGATCCCGATCTCGTTCGTCAGGCCGCAAAAGCTTTCCCCGGCAAGGTCGCGGTCGGCATCGACGCCCGAAAAGGTCGCGTGGCGACAAAGGGTTGGGCGGAAGAAACGGACGTGATGGTCACGGACCTCGCCCGCGCCTTTGAGGATGCCGGTGTCGCGGCCATCATCTACACAGACATCGACCGCGACGGCGCGATGGGTGGCCCGAATGTTCAGGCCACCGCAGATCTCGCGCGCGCAACCTCGATCCCAGTCATTGCAAGCGGCGGCGTGTCCTCCTTGGCGGATCTGAGCGCATTAAAGGCCACCGGCGTCATTTCAGGCGCCATTTCGGGCCGCGCGCTCTATGATGGTGCCATCGACCTGACGGAGGCATTGAAGGAGGTCCGATCGTGAAACTCACCGGCCCTCTCACAATACTCTTTATCGGGGCGCTCGTCATTGCCGTCGCGCTCCTATCCGGCACAGGCCCGACCGATCACAACATCGGACGTTCAATTGGTACGACCGTCGCCAAACAGATCGGGCTGCTTCTTGGCGGGGCGCTTGTGCTTTCGGGGGCCACCTGGCTGTTGGTTCGCTGGCTCAATCGGCCAAGCGACAACGCCAACCAGGATCCCTAGGTCACTCGCCCGCCGCCGCCGTTGTCAGGTTCCCCAGCGCACCGTTCATCCGTTCCAGATACGGCGCGCCCTCGGCAATCTCCAGATCCTCAAACATCGCCTCAGGCGTCTGCCAGGTGATCACGCTACCCTCGCCATCGCCGTAAACCAGCACCCGCAACGGCAAATGCAGCCCTGCGCGAATATCGTCCTGCAACGCGGGCGTGCCCAACATCGGGTTGCCGAAGATCAACAACTCCGCATCGACCAACTCCATATCCACGCTCGCCGCCCCGCCGCCGTGGTTCACGCGCGCAAAGACCGTGGCCCCTGCACCCTCAACGGCCGCGACCAGTCGGTCCATCGTCTCCGCCACACCATCCGCGCTGCGCCGTTCCGCGTAATCCTCCGCCAGTGCCGGTGCCACAGCCATTATCAAAGCCCCTGCAATCGTCATTATCCGTGTCATTTCAACGTCTCCCGTTTCGGTTCCGCGCGCCAACTTCCCCCGATTGCGCCGCGCCCGCCAATCACCCTTTCGTGCGCGCCCGTCTCGGTCTAAAACCCGCCCATGTTGAAAACCCGCATCATCCCCTGCCTCGACGTCGCCGAAGGCCGCACCGTCAAAGGCGTCAACTTCGTCGATCTGATCGATGCGGGCGATCCGGTGGAACAGGCTCGTGCCTATGACGCCGCCGGCGCGGATGAACTCTGCTTTCTCGACATCAAAGCCACCCATGAAAACCGCGGCACGATGTACGATCTCGCCACCCGCACGGCCGAGCAATGCTTCATGCCGCTGACCATCGGCGGCGGCGTGCGCACCGTGGATGACGTGCGCAACCTGCTGCTGGCGGGCGCCGATAAGGTGAGCTTCAACTCCGCCGCCGTGGCCGACCCCGATTGCATCGCGCGCGCCGCCGACAAATTCGGCAGCCAATGCATCGTCTGCGCCATCGACGCCAAGACAGTATCGCCGGGCAAGTGGGAGATCTTCACTCACGGCGGCCGCAAACCTACCGGCATCGACGCGGTGGAATTTGCCAAGACCGTCACCGCCAAGGGCGCGGGTGAAATCCTGCTCACCTCCATGGACCGCGACGGCACCAAGGCAGGCTTCAATCTGCCCCTCACACGCGCCGTCTCCGACGCCGTGAACGTGCCTGTCATCGCATCGGGTGGCGTCGGCACCCTCGATCACCTCGTCGAAGGCGTGACCGAAGGCGGTGCCTCCGCCGTGCTCGCCGCCTCAATCTTCCATTTCGGCACCTACACCATCGGCCAGGCCAAACAGCACATGGCCGACGCCGGCATCCCCGTGAGGCTGACATGAGCATCCAAGACCTAGCCGCCACGATCGAGGCCCGCAAATCCGCTGATCCCGACAGCTCCTGGACCGCCAAGCTCCTCGCCAAGGGCCCTGAAAAATGCGCAGAGAAATTCGGGGAAGAGGCCGTTGAGGCCATCATCGAAGCCGTCAAAGGCGACCGCGCGGCCCTCACATCCGAGGCCGCCGACGCCCTCTACCACCTCCTCGTGATGTGCGCCGCCCGCGACGTGAGCCTTTCGGACATCGAAGCGGAACTCGCCAAGCGCGCCACACAATCCGGCCTGACAGAAAAAGCCAACCGTGGCTGACCCAGACACCATCTACTTCTACGCCCAAACCGACGCTTACGCGGAATTCTCGAACTTCGCGCCCTATGGCATCGAGATGGAAGACGTCTACTGGCGCACCGTTGAACACTACTTCCAGGCGATGAAGTTCCACGACGCAGACTACCGTGAACGCATCCGTTCCGCATCCAAACCCAAAGACGCCAAAGCCCTCGGCATGACCCGTGCGGTGCCATTGCGCGCGGATTGGGAAGAGGTGAAAGACGGCATCATGTACACCGCCGTCTCGCGCAAATTTCGCACCCATGCAGAACCACGCGAGTTGCTGCTCAGCACCGGTGACGCACACATCGTCGAAAACGCGCCCATGGACTACTATTGGGGCGGCGGCCAAGATGGCACCGGCCTCAACAAACTGGGCGAGATCCTCATGCGCGTCCGCGTCGACCTCCGCGCCAGCTAACCAAGCCTGCACACCCCGCGATTCGGGATGTGAGTCAAGGATCGGCCCCGCCGACCGCGCCCTTCGCGCGGCTTGTCTTTGACGCGCATCCCGACTCGCAGACCAAACTCGCACAGGCCTGTTTACGGCAGACCTGCCCGTAAACGGCCTCTCAGCAGAGTCTCTGCAACATCCAAACCCGCACGACGCCTATTGCGAAACACACCCCGCGCCGACGGGCCGCTTGCGGCCCCCGGCGCGCCACGCCCAAAGATCGCCAAGCGCTCGCGCAAGCGAGGCGCGGCGATCACGGGAGGGCCCGGCCCCTCGCCCCGCGCCAAACAGAAATCCCAAGCGCCGCGATCCAAGCGCCTGTTCCAAAAAGAACCAACGGCCCGGCCACAAAAGCATTCGCCTCTGCCAACCACGCAACGTCCAGCAAGGCCCCTTGCACCGGCACGGCCACCAAAGGGATCACACCGAACGCCAGAAACCGCACCCACGGGACCGGCGCGTACGGCTGCATAGCAACTGCCCCTCGCCCTGCGCGCGAAAGCGCCCAGATGCTCACGCCAATTAGCGCTGGGACATTCAGCGACATCGGGAACAGAGGCACTGCCCACGCCAACGCCCAAACCAAAACCGCCATCCCCAACAGCACCCACAAAAGCCACCCCGGTGCTCGCCCGTCTGGAAGTCGACTCAACAGGCAATGCCCCGTGGCCATCAAGGCTGCGGCCACGGTTATCTGCACCTCGAATGGCAAGCCGGTCTCAACCGTAGTCACATCCTCGACCAACTCGGTCCACCCGTAAGCCCCCCATAACCCGGCAAACGCGCCGACCACGGCGCAGGCGAGCAGTGCCGCAACCAACCCACGCCTGAGCGCCCACCCCAATCCGACGAGCGCGCCCATCACGCTCAGCACCATGTGCCAAGCCAGCGGCGTCCAGCTCAGCGAGAATGGCACCGCCTCATAGGTCTGGCTCACCACCACGCCTTCGATCAGCCATCCGAAAATGCCGCCGGCAAGGACGTAAGCGGGCCACCCTCGCGCGCCGGATCGTTCCAGCAGAAGCGCCGCCAAAAGCACACTCATTCCGTAGAACAGGACGAGACCGGGGATCGAGTCGATCCGCACCGGCCAGAACATCAGCTCCGAAACAGGAACCACGACCAGGGCAAGTCCCAATCCCAAAAGCACAGACCTAAGCAAATGCACAGACCTCCTGCGATCTCGGCAAAATGGTGCGAAAATCGTGTAATTATGGAATAATTATAGAAACACTACACGATCACTACAGCCGCTTTTTGGGCTCAATCAAAGCTTTGAAGAGATGATGCCGGTATTGAACCCACCCATCCGAAGCTCTCCAAACAGGCGCTGATATTCGATCTTGGGGCAGCGGTTCTGGATCACAGTCAAACCCTCCGCCTCCGCCTTTGCAGCCGCCTCCGCATGGGTCACGCCAATCTGCATCCAGATCACCTTTGGCCGCACCGTAAGAGCTAACGCGGCGTCCACGATCTCCGGAACAGCCTCAGGCCTGCGAAAGATATCGACCACGTCAAATGGCTCAGAGATATTCGCCAGCTCACCGCGAAACTCTTGACCAAAAAGACTTTTCCCCACCTGACCCGGATTGACTGGGATCACCTTGTAGCCCTTCAGCGACAAATACCGCGCTACATAATACGAGGGCCGCACAGGGTTCGGTGACACACCAACACAAGCGAAGGATTTCGCGCCTTTCAGCACATCGCGGAGCAAATCATCGGAAGGGTTCGTCGTCATGCGGATGCTATACCAGACAAAAAAAGCGCCCGCATCGGAGAACCGGCGGGCGCAGTTTCGGAACGAGGGACAGTGATGGGCGCGCGGGGTTCCGACCCACGGCGCCTGTTATTCATATGGGGTCGCAAAGCCTGCGAAAAAGGTTCGCTACAAAAACGTGATGATGGCGCTATCACCCAAGCAATGCAGGCCAAATCGCGTCACCTTCAGCAATCGCCTCAGGCAACATCCGCAACCAGCGGCGCCTGATGCGCAGGCTGTAGTTGAGGAACAGGCGACCATCCACAATCGACCACGCTTCAGGCACCGTGCTGGCGACATAGCCGCGTGATGCGGCAAAGGCGCAGTAGCCACCGAAAGCGGGCGCATAGGCCTCAGGATCCGCCTCAAACAGCGCCAGGTTCTCGGCACTCGCGAAATGCCAAGTGGCCCCGTTCCATTCCAAAGCATACTCGGACGAGCCAATCACCGGTTCATCGTCTTCAGCCAGCGAGAAGAAGGCCACCGCGTCCGCGCCGTCAATGGCAATGCCACCCTCAACATAGACCGGCGGCTCCATCGCGAAGGCACCGCCAGAGGCGAAGATGGCTGTAGAAGCTGCCAAAAGGGAAAGGGTTGCGCGGCGTGTCAGCATGGTGATGTCTCCCGGGTCGGCGTCGTTCGCTCGCAAAATGCCCATTCCCGCGCAAAACGGAACCCACATTGGCGCGTTTGTGATGTGGCGTCAGTCAAAGATGTCTTCGATCACCTCGAAGGCTTCTTCAAACACCTCGCCCATCATCCGCTTCCACTTGGGCTTGCGCTTCTTCTTTCGGCGACTTTTCAACTCCCGCTCCGGCAGGCCAAACCCATGGGGCGCAGGTCGTTGGGGCGATCGTTTCGCCTTTGTGCGCTGCTCCGGCGGCTTCAGCCATTTCATCTCATGCAACGGCGCACCACAGGCCCCGCAAGCCAGCTCATGGCCCTGACGCGCAGTGAAGTTCAGCGTCTGCCGCCTCCCGCAGTACGAGCACGTCGCAATCTTCGTATTCTTTGGCATCCATTACCCCTTTGTCAGGGCATATAGGGCAACAGCGGCCGCATTTGAGACGTTGAGCGACCCAAAATCGCGCGCGAAGGGGATTTTTGCCAGCACATCACACAATTCCCGCGTGCGTTCGCGCAGACCCGGCCCTTCTGCGCCCATGACCAGCGCCACGTGGCCCTCTGCGTGGATCTTGGCGACCTCGTGAATGTCCTGCGCGCCCTCTTCGGCCAGGCCCACCATCCAGAAGCCGTCGGCCTTCAACGCCTCCATCGCGTCGCCCAGATTGCCGATGCGGGCGTAAGGCATCCGCTCCAATGCTCCACTGGCAGTTTTCGCCAAAGCGCCGGTTTCGGGTGCGGAATGACGGGCCGGTGCGATGACCGCCGTGGCCCCAAAGACCTCAGCCGAACGCAGGATCGCGCCCACGTTGTGCGGGTCGCTCACTCGGTCGAGCATCACCACCACGGACCGCGCGCCCGTGCCCCGCGCAAGCGCACGCCAATCGCCCCAATCCAGCGGTTTGACCTCTACCGCCGCCCCCTGATGGACGGAGCCCGGATCAAGCGGCACCGGAAACTTGCGGGGGTCCGCGATCTCAGGCGCAATACCCCGCTCGGCAATCGCTTCGCCCAGTTTGTCGGCAGCGTTCTTGCTGACCACCAGCCGCAATATCTCACGCTTAGGATTCGCCAGCGCATCGCGAACGGCATGCAGCCCGAACAACCACAGCGTTTCCGCCGCCGCCGCCCGTTTGCCACGCTCTTTGTCGATCACCCATGTCGGTTTTTTTGCCATGCCGCACCCTTAGCGTTGCACGGAGCCTATGCAAAGCCGCATTCCCGCTTGACCCCCCGCGCGGGCGTGGATATTTCGCGTCCACGTTTCGCGCTCTTGCGTCGGAATGGGTGACAGGCCGCAAGGTGTGGCAGGGGACTGTAACTCCCTCGAGGCGACTCACGCCTGGTTCGATTCCAGGGTCACCCACCAACGCCGCATCCGAAGTATGCTGGCGAGAAGCGACAGGGTCATTTCAGCAGGAAACGGTCCCGAAAGCCCCCGGTTACTGCTTACCCCAATCGCCCGCTCAGCGACCCCTTGCGCGATTTTGCCCGCAAACGTCGCCCCCTGACCAGAATCGCATTCCACTCCCGGCGCACGGTTCCACCATGGACCGCAGACCGGAGCACGCCCCATGAGAACCCACGCCCAGGCCGTCGTCATCGGGGGCGGCGTTGTCGGCTGCTCGATCCTCTACCATCTGGCCAAAGCGGGCTGGACCGACGTCGTCCTGCTGGAACGCGATGAGCTGACCTCCGGCTCCACCTGGCACGCGGCGGCCAACATCCACGGGCTTCACGACAGCACCAATATCTCGCGCCTCCAGCACTACACCATGAACTTGTATAAGGAGTTGGAAGAGGAAACCGACCAATCCTGCGGCGTTTTCCAGCCCGGGTCTTTGTATCTCGCCCAAACGGAAGATCGCGAACACCAGCTCCGCCTGCAAGAGGCCAAGGCCCGCCGCTATAGCATGAACTTCCATGAAGTCAGCCGGGATGAGGCCGAACGCCTGCACCCGCTGGTCGACTACGACGGCATCCGCTGCATCATGTTTGAACCCGACGGCGGCAACGTGGATCCCTCTGGCGTGACCAATGCCTACGCCCTGGGCGCACGGCAACGCGGCGCTGAAATCATCCGCTTCTGCCCTGTCACGGGCACGGAACAACAACCCGACGGCACATGGATCGTGCGCACGGAAAAGGGCGAAATCCGCACGCCTTGGGTCGTGAACGCCGCTGGCCTTTGGGGCCGCGAGGTGGCGGCCATGGCCGGGATCGAACTGCCGCTGATCCCGACCGAACACCAATATTTTGTGACCGAAACCATCGCCGAGATCGCTGCGATGGAGAACCGCCTGCCCTCCGTCGCCGACCGAGACGGCGAATATTACCTGCGCCAAGAGGGGCAAGGCCTGCTGGTTGGCGCCTATGAGAAAGACATGCGGTTCTGGGCCGAAGACGGCACACCGCAAGGCTTCGGGCATGAGCTGTTCGCGGACGATCTGGAACGGATTGAGCCCAACATGATGCGCGCCATTGATCGCGTGCCGGTTGTGGGCACAGCCGGGATCAAGCGCGTCATTAATGGCCCGATGATCTGGTCGCCTGACAGCTCCGCCCTTTTCGGCCCTGTCCCCGAACTGACCGGCTACTTCTGCTGCAACGGCATCATCCCCGGCTTCTCGCAAAACGGCGGCCTGGGCAAACTCGCCGCCGAGTGGATAGTCGAAGGCGAGCCATCCCTCGACCTCTTCGGCTGGGACCTCACCCGCTACGGCCACTGGGCCGGCAAAGCCTTCACCAAGGCCCGCGTCGAAGACCAATACGCCCACCGCTTCAAAATCCACTTCCCCGGCGAAGAACGAGAGGCCGGTCGCCCTGTGCGGACCCGCCCCGTCTACAAGATGCAGGCCGAACTCGGCGCGAAATTTGGCCTGAATTACGGCTGGGAACACCCTGCTTTCTTTGACGAAAACACCTCCGACAGCGCCGGTTTCACACGCCAACTCTGGTGGGATGTCGTAGGCCGCGAGGCGCGGATGTTGCGGGAGAATGCAGGCATCATCGACATCTCGAACTTCGCCAAATACCGCGTGAAAGGCGCGGGTGCCGAGGAATGGCTCAACGCGCTTTTCCCCAACCGAATGCCCACCGCCGTTGGCCGTTCGTGCCTGACGCCGTTGATCGGCAAACGTGGCGGGGTGGCGGGCGACTTCACCGTCACTCGGCTTGCGGAAGACGAATTCTGGATCCTCGGGGGCGGGGCTGCGGAACGCTTCCATCAGCGCTTCTTCAAGGCCATTCCCCTGCCCGATGGCACCACCTTCGACAGCCTGACGAAGGCCACCTGTGGCTTCAACATCGCAGGCCCGCAGTCGCGAACCCTCCTGCAACGCCTGACCAACGCCGACCTCTCAAACGCCGCCTTCCCCTTCTTCCGATCCCAGCGCATCACTGTCTCAGGCGTCGATTGCGTGGCCATCCGCGTGTCGTTCACCGGCGATCTGGGGTGGGAGTTGCACTGCGCCGAGACCGACCAAGTGGCCCTTTACGCCGCCCTACTCGATGCAGGGAAAGCCGTCGGCGCAGGCCCCGTCGGCTCGCGCGCGCTGATGTCTCTACGGCTGGAGAAAGGCTACGGCTCCTGGGGCCGCGACTATTCCCCCGAATATTGGCCACAGGAATCCGGCCTCGCAGGCCTCATCAAGCCGGACAAGGATTTCTTGAACAAAGACAGTTGGTTGCAGATCTCCGAAAACGCCCCACGCGAGGATATGGTCCTGCTGTCCGTCGACGCCGACCAGGCCGACGCCAGCGGCGGAGAGCCAATCTTCCTGCCCGACGGCACCCCCATCGGCCAAGTCTCCTCCGGCGGTTATGGCTACCATGTGAACCAATCCCTCGCGCTGGCCTACGTCAAATCCGGGTCCGCAAAGCCCGGAGACACTCTGCAAGTCGCGATCCTGGGCCGCCCCCATACCGCACGCATTCTGGCCGAGCCGCCATTCGACCCACATGGTCACCGCTTACGTGACGTACAAACAGAACCCGCGCAGTAAACCCATTGGAAGGGCGCTGATGTTACCGCTATAGTCCCGAAAAAGAACGAGCAGCGGACACCGAAACAATGGCGAAAAAGCCAAAGGCTATCCCATTCAACGTCGTGATCGTCGGCCAGAACGGTCGCCTGCAATATGAAGCGGCCCTTTTTGCCGCGTCATTCCGTGCGGCCAATCCCAAGTTTCCGGGTCGCTTCTTCGTCGCTGAACCCCAGCCCAACGGACGGTGGTCCAAAGATCCGCGAATGGGCGACAACGCCGTCCGCAGCCTTCTCGAAGAGCTTGGGGCTGAGATTATCTCATTCGAGAACAAGCACTTCGGCGAATATTATCCCTACGGGAACAAGATCGAAGCCCTCAAGGCACTCCCCAAGGGCGAGCCCTTCGTCTTCTTCGACACCGACACGCTTGTGATGGATGATCTCACCAAGGTCCCCTTCGATTTCGCCAAACCCTCCGCCAGCCTTCGGGTCGAAGGCACCTGGCCCAAAATCGAACTCTACGGGCCGGGCTACACGGACACGTGGAAATCGCTCTACGATCAATTCGGCCTCGATTTCGAAAGCTCCCTCGACCAAAGCAAGCCCGATGAATACTGGCGCCGCTACCTCTACTTCAATGCTGGCTTCTTCTACTACAAGTGCCCACATGAATTCGGGCAGCGCTTCACCGAATATGCCACCACGATCCGCGACAACGGCCCCGCGGAAATCGTTTGCCAGGTCCTCGACCCATGGCTCGACCAGGTGGCCCTGCCCCTCGTGATCCATTCATTTGGCGGCGGCCGCGACGCGCTGGAGCCCGGCTGGCTCGACGGCAAAACCACCTGCCATTACAGACTTCTGCCCCTTCTCTATGCGCGCGAAGACCAGATCGTCGTCGATACGCTGGAAGAGGTCTCCGCGCCGAATAAGATCAAGAAGGTGCTAAAAGGCTACGAGCCGATGAAGCGCATGATCTACCAGGGCAAAGGCCAGAAAGCCCGCGCGCTTTTCGACCGCGCCAACCTGCCCCGCCGGGAACAGGCGATCCGTAACACGCTGAAACGCAACAACCTTTGGCTGCGTTAAGGCGTTACGCTTGCCGAACCTGATTCCGGTCGCTTACCCAGCATGCCATCTACCAGTCCAGAATGCGGCATCCAAAATCATCTACGAGACTTTGATGAAAGTCCCGCACCATCCTGTCAGCGCTTTCGACAATATCCAACATTTCTGCGTTCCGTATCTCGTCGATGCCCCGGCCCGCATTCCGCTCGCTCGCCCATGCGTGGCGATCCTCACGAAACGATGTATATGCCGCAAACGCTGCCCGGGCTCGTGCATCAGTATCTGCGATGCCCGTGGAAACCCGACAAGAGAATGCGACGGACCGAGCGCCATGGTTTTCGGCGGTCTGGAAACGGAACTCTTCACGCTCTGCGAAATCACCGCGCAAAAAAAACAAAAACGCACACAAGGCTGCAGAGCTTGTAGCCAATAGTATTATCGCCCTAGACATTTCCTCGGGTTCTCATAGCGAATTTCACGCTGATTACGACGAATATGCTGACCCAATGCGTCGGATCACCCCGCGCTCGCGGGCTCTTCTTTGGCTTTGTCGGAATAGACCATGATCGGCTGCGCGTCAGGGCCGACGGCCTCTTCGTTCACCACAACCTCTTCCACGCCTTCCGCGCCGGGCAAGTCGAACATCGTGTCGAGCAGGATGTCCTCCATGATCGACCGCAGGCCGCGGGCACCGGTTTTGCGCTCGATCGCGCGTTTGGAAATCGCGCTCAACGCATCTTCGGTGAATGTCAGCTTCACATCTTCCAGCTCGAACAGGCGCTGGTACTGCTTGACCAGCGCGTTCTTCGGCGCAGTCAGGATGGTAACCAGCGCGTCTTCATCCAGATCTTCCAGCGTCGCGATCACGGGCAAACGGCCCACGAATTCCGGGATCAGACCGAATTTCAGCAGGTCTTCTGGCTCCAGATCCTTGAAGTACTCGCCCACCGACTTGCTGTCCGGATCACGTACATCGGCCCCGAAACCCATGGCCGAGCCTTTGCCGCGCTGCGCGATGATCTTGTCGAGGCCCGCAAATGCGCCACCACAAATGAACAGAATGTTCGTCGTGTCCACCTGCAGGAATTCCTGCTGCGGATGCTTGCGGCCACCCTGGGGCGGAACGCTTGCGACAGTGCCTTCCATGATCTTCAGAAGCGCCTGCTGCACGCCCTCACCAGACACGTCACGCGTGATGGAGGGGTTGTCTGACTTGCGCGTGATCTTGTCGACCTCGTCGATATAGACGATGCCGCGCTGCGCCCGATCCACGTTGTATTCGGATGCCTGCAGCAGCTTGAGGATGATGTTCTCAACATCCTCACCCACGTAACCCGCTTCCGTCAGCGTGGTTGCGTCAGCCATGGTAAACGGCACATCCAGAATGCGCGCCAGCGTCTGCGCCAACAACGTCTTGCCGCAGCCCGTGGGGCCGATCAGCAGTATGTTGGATTTTGCCAGCTCGATCTCGGATTTGTCGGAATGGTTCAGGCGCTTGTAGTGGTTGTGAACGGCCACCGACAGCACGCGCTTCGCGTGCGCCTGCCCGATCACGTAGTCATCCAGCACACCGCAAATCTCTTTCGGCGACGGCACCCCGTCTTCCGATTTCAGACCAGCCGATTTCGTCTCTTCACGGATAATATCCATGCACAATTCAACGCATTCATCACAGATGAATACAGTCGGGCCCGCGATCAGTTTGCGGACCTCATGCTGGCTTTTGCCGCAGAAGGAACAATAGAGCGTGTTCTTGCTGTCGCTGCCGGAATTACTAGCCATCTCGTTTACCTCGTACGGTCCGTCAGGGGCGGGATGGCCCCGTCAGGCTCGGTCCTGAACCCGAGTTTGCGCCAGCCTAGAACAGCGCCGCTCGGGTCACAATCGCAAATTCCGGAACAATCCCGTGTGCTGTGGCACACGAGCCGAGGGCGCCTTAACCCTCGTCAGATCCCCGGTTTTCGACGATTTCATCAACGTGGCCCCAATCCTTTGCCTCTTCAGGCGTCATCCAGGTATCGCGGTCCAACGCACGCTCCACCACATCGTACTCTTGCCCAGTATGCTTAACATACAGTTGATAAAGCCGCTCTCGCGTCGTTTCGATGTGCTTGGCCGAGATCAGGATATCCGCCGCCTTGCCCTGGGATCCGCCCGAAGGCTGGTGCACCATGAATTCCGCGTTGGGCAGCGCAAAACGCATGCCTTTTTCACCGCCCACCGCGATGACAGACCCCATGGAGGCCGCCATGCCGCAAACGAGCGTGGACACCTTTGGCCGGATATACTGCATCGTATCATAGATCGACATGCCCGCCGTCACTTCGCCGCCGGGCGAGTTCACGTACATGCTGATCTCTTTCGACGGGTTCTCCGCCTCAAGGTGCAGCAACTGCGCCACCACAAGATGGCTCATGCCGGAGTGAATCGGCCCGTTGATAAAAATGATGCGCTCTTTCAGCAGTCGGCTGAAAATATCATAGGCGCGTTCGCCGCGGCTCGTCTGCTCGACGACCATGGGTACGAGGTTGTTGTAAGTCTGAATGGGATCTTGCATCGCGCCTGCCTCTCGAATTCATCGCAGTGTTGTTCTTGAGTCTTATGTCTGCCCTTGGGGGGCTGCAAGGGCAGGCCATGTCGAATTCGCCCCGGTTGATTATCGCGCCCTTCACAATAGTTGCCGGGATATGAACGAAATCTTCCCCCCCACCCGTGCCGAAGCGCTCCGAAAGCTGTCTGATTTTGTCCCCAAAGCCGGGCGCGATTATGCGTCGCGGCGCAATTACGACCTGCCAGACAAGGCCCACCCCCACGTCAGCCAACTCTCACCCTACGTCCGCCATCGCCTGATCACCGAGGCCGAAGTGTGTGAGGCCGTGCTTGGTCGCTACTCCCTCTCCACGGCTGAAAAATTTGTGCAAGAAGTCTGCTGGCGCACCTATTGGAAGGGCTGGCTGGAAATGCGCCCGCAGATCTGGGCAGATTACCTACGCGATGTGCAGCGGTTGGGCACGATAGACGGCGTGGCGCGGGCCGAGGCGGGCCAGACCGACATCGCCGCCTTTAACGAATGGGCGCAGGAGCTGATAGAGACCGGCTACCTCCACAATCACGCCCGCATGTGGTTCGCCTCGATCTGGATTTTCACGCTCGGCCTGCCCTGGCAGGCAGGCGCGGATTTCTTCATGCGGCACCTGCTGGACGGCGACCCGGCCTCAAACACGCTCAGCTGGCGTTGGGTTGCAGGCCTGCAAACCCAGGGCAAACACTACATCGCCCGCTCCTCCAACATCGCGAAATACACCGAAAGCCGCCACAATCCGGAATGGCGGCTGAACACAGAAGCGGAGCCGTTGTCCGGCCCGCCCCACCCCGAACGCCGCCCGATCCCGCAATCTGGCGAGCCGCAGGCAGGCCTGCGCACCGGCGTGTTGCTCCACGAAGATGACCTCTCGCCCCGGTTTTTGCTCGACGCCCTGGCCGACGCACCCATCGCCGGGGCCGCCTTGATCGCGACAACGCGCCGATCGCCAAATGATGTCAGCGCCCAGGTGCTTGGCTTTGCTGAGGGTGCCGTTCAGGACGCCATAGATCGCTGGTCAAACAAGCTAGGCGAACAAGGCCCGGTTACGCGAGAGCCGGACACCGTCGCAGCATGGGCCAAGGACAACGGCCTCGAACAAGTCGTCGCCCCCTACGCGCCGGTCGGTCCCAGCGCGAGCGCGCTGCGCCTTCTCCGCAAGCGGCTCGAAACGGACGGAATCTCTCTCGTTGAGGTCCAACGACACTGGGATCGCACCGCTTGGCCGCACGCAACTCACGGATTTTTCCGCTTCAAGAAGGCCATTCCAGAGTTAATGGCCAATATCGATGGCATTTCAAACTGAATGTTTCGGATTTGATAGTCTTCAGGCAGATTCTTCCAAATTAGGCACAATTTGCGTTCGAAAAAGACAGTTACTTATCCACATCCCTGTGGATAACTCACCCCTTTCGATACCGAAACACGCCGGAACCGGTCGCAATTAGCGTTCCCAAGTCGTCCCGCACCTCGGCCTCAGCGAAAAACGTAGATTTCCCGCCTCCCGTGCGCTTCGCCGCCGCAATCAACCGTTCTCCTAAGGGCCGCGACAGGTAGTTGACGTTGAAGGAAAGCGTCAACGCCATCTGCTTTTGTTCCGGGTCGCCAGTGTAGCACCCGGCGTAACCCATCGCCGTATCCATCAAAGTCGCGTGCACCCCGCCGTGGGGCAGGCCTTGCCGATTGGCGATATGCGGATGCAGCGGCATTTCGACGACTGCCTCATCCTCCCGCCACGCAGTCATCTCGTAACCCAGATGCGCCTCAAGCGCATACGGTTCTTCTTTCAGGCGCGGATCAAGGCTCATCCCAAGGACTCCAAACCGGCTTCCGCATAAAGCGGGACAAAAGCGCCAAGCGTCAGTCCGCGCTTGGGGTCCGACGCATTCCCATCAAGCGCCCGTTTCTTCACACCCTGCAAGATCGCCGCCATACGGAAGAAACAAAAGGCGACGTAGAAGCCAAAATTATCAATCTGTTTCAATCCCATAAGCCTGCAATACCGCTCCACAAATTCTAAATCAGAAGGCAGGCCTTCGGCAGCACGATCCACGCCACGCAGGCCCCGACCCTGATCCCCCGGCGGCATTTGCCACTGCATGATGACACCTGCGAGGTCCGCAAACGGATGGCCAAGCGTCGACAGTTCCCAATCCAGCACCGCCTTCACGCGCGGTTCGTTGTTGTCGAACATGAGGTTGTCGATCCGGTAGTCGCCATGGACCAGCGTGACCCGCCCATCATCCTCAGGGCAGGCGCGATCCAGCGCCTCAATCAGCGCATCCATCGCTGCAATCTCACCCGTCTCACTTGCACGATATTGCCCGGACCAGCGGTCTATCTGACGGCGGAAATAATTGCCCGACGGGCCGTAATCCTCCAACCTCACTGACGGCAAATCGACCCTGTGGATCGCCGCAAGAACGTCCGCCATTTCATTGAAATACTGGTATCTTTCTTCCTTCGCGACGTCAGCCAAACGCGGATCATCAAACACCCGACCTTTTACATGTTCCATCACGTAGAAGTCTGACCCAATAACCTTCGCATCCTGACACAGCGCAAAGACCTCAGCGACCGGCACATCAGACCCGGCAAGCGCCTGTTGCACCCGAAACTCGCGATCCACCGCATGGGCCGATTTCAACAGTTTGCCAGGAGGCTTCCTGCGCAGCACAACCGAGCGATCCAGCCCCTCAATCAGATAGGTTGGATTTGATTGCCCACCGGAAAATTTCGTCGCCTTCACAGGGGCTTGCAGACCGACATTCGCCTCAAGCCAAGGCGCTAATCGCTCCAGATCAAGGCTCATGGCGCGTCGTTCGAGAACTTGCGCAATTCCGCCCGCGCCACCTGTCGCCTGTGCACCGCGTCCGGCCCATCGGCCAGCCGCAAGGTCCGCAAATCACAGTAGAGTCGCGCCAGCGGGGTGTCTTGGCTCAACCCCGTGGCCCCGAACATCTGCATTGCCTCGTCCACCACTTTCAGCGCCATCAAAGGCGCCACGACCTTCACTTTCGAGATCCAGGGTTGCGCCGCGCGCACGCCCGCGTGATCCATCATCCACGCCGCCTTAAGGCACAGCAGGCGGCACATCTCGATCTCCATCCGGGCATTGGCGATGATGTCATAGTTCGCACCCAGATCGACCAGGCGCTTGCCAAACGCCTCCCGCGAAAGTCCTCTTTTTACCATCAATTCAAGGGCATATTCGGCCCGGCCAATCGCGCGCATGCAGTGGTGAATGCGACCGGGCCCAAGCCGTCCCTGCGCCACTTCGAACCCGCGCCCTTCGCCCAGAACCACTGCATCGGCCGGCACCCGGACGTCCGTGAACCGGATATGCATATGCCCATGCGGCGCATCATCGTGGCCGAAGACTTCCATTGGCCGCAACTTCTCGATGCCGTCACTATCCGCGGGAACCAGCAACATCGTATGCCGTGCGTGTTTTGGCCCGTCCGGCTCCGTACAAGCCATCACGATATATAGCGCGCAGCGCGGATCACCCGCGCCAGTTGCCCAATATTTCTCTCCGTTTAGGACGTATTCCTCACCCTGTCGCTCGCATTTTAATGAAATTTGCGTGGCGTCGGAGGAGGCCACCTGCGGCTCCGTCATCAGATAGGCCGACCGGCTCTCGCCCTCCATCAAATCCGGCAACCACCGCGCCTTCTGCGCATCCGTCCCATACCGCTCCAACACTTCCATGTTGCCAGTATCAGGCGCGTTGCAATTGAAGATTTCCGGCGCGATCGACACCGCCCCCATCTGTTCGGCTAAATAGGCGTATTCGACGGTGGAAAGCCCATAACCGCCATCGGAATCCGTCAGCCAGAAGTTCCACAAGCCCTGCGCGCGGGCCTTTTCTTTCAACGACTTAAGGATCTCCAACTGCCGATCCGTCATCGCAAAACGGTCGCCTGAGGGGTGCTTTCCAACCTCCGCGTGATACTCTGCGTCCAACGGCGCAATCTCGTCCCGCACCATGCGGCGGACCGCCTCGACCAGCGGCTTCACCCGCTCGGAAACACCCAAATCCATCTACAATCCCTCCCGCGAAGCGATGTATTCCCGCTCCAACCGATCCACCAAGGCGCCCACCGGCTCCACCGCTTTCACTGCGCCGATCCCCTGGCCCGAGCCCCAGATCTGGCTCCACGCCTTGGGCTTCGACGACCCGCCACTGAAATTCATCGATGATACGTCCGCGCCCGGCAAAGCGTCGGGATCCATGCCCGCCGCCGCAATTGACGGCTTCAAGTAGTTCCCGGAAACCCCTGTAAACAAAGAAGATGTCACGATGTCTTCGGCCCCACCTTCCACAATCATCTGCTTGTAGTCCGGTACCGCGTTCGCCTCTTCCGTCGCGATGAAGGGCGAGCCGATGTAGGCCAAATCCGCCCCCATCGCGCGCGCCGCCAGAACCGCACCGCCTGTGGCAATCGACCCGCTCAACAGAAGCGGCCCGTCGAACCATTCCCTGATCTCGGCCACCAAGGCGAAGGGCGATTGCGGCCCCGCATGGCCGCCCGCCCCCGCCGCGACCGCAATCAACCCATCGGCGCCCTTATCAATCGCTTTCCGGGCAAAGGTGTTGTTGATCACATCATGCAAAGCGATCCCGCCGCAGGAATGCGCAGCCTCGTTCACCTCTACGCGCGCACCAAGAGATGTGATCCAGATCGGCACCTTCCACTTCGCGCAAATCTCCAGATCCCGCTCCAGCCGCGTGTTCGACCGATGTACGATCTGATTAGCGGCAAAGGGCGCAGCGGGCCTGTCGGGGTTGGCCTGGTTCCAGGCATCGAGCGCTTCGGTGATCCGCTGCAACCAGATCTCCAGCATCACCGGCTCGCCCTCGCCTTCCCGCGCGTTCAAAGCTGGAAACGACCCGATGATTCCCGCACAACACTGGGCGATCACAAGCTCAGGGCCGGACACGATGAACATCGGGCTGCCCACCACGGGAAGGCGCAAGCCGCTCAAAATCTTGGGTAATTCTCTGCCTGCCACGATGAAGCCCTCCCAGACGCCTGACGCTAACCCGCACAACAAGGCGCGGCAAGGCACCGCCCTTGCCTCTGCCCCCGCGCGGGCTCACTATTCGCCCTAGAGATGAGGAGATTATCATGCCCGACGGTCAGACGCGCCATACCGGCCCTTCCCTTGCGCCCTTCGATTGGGCCGATCCTTTCCACCTTGAGGCGCAACTGGCAGAGGACGAGCGCATGGTCGCCGACAGCGCCCGCGCCTATGCGAAGGACAAACTGCAGCCCCGCGTGACCGACGCTTACCTCGACGAGCATGTCACGCCGGAGGTCTTCGCCGAGATGGGTGAAATGGGCCTGCTTGGCACGACCATCCCCGAGGAATACGGCGGCCTTGGCGCGGGTTATGTGACCTACGGCCTAGTGGCGCGTGAGGTTGAGCGTGTCGACAGCGGCTACCGCTCTATGATGAGCGTGCAATCGTCGCTCGTGATGTATCCGATCCACGCCTATGGCTCTGAAGAGCAACGACAAAAACACCTTCCCGGCCTCGCCGCTGGCACCAAGATCGGCTGCTTTGGCCTGACTGAACCCGATGCAGGCTCCGACCCTGCCGGCATGAAAACGACCGCCAAGAAGACCGACGGCGGCTACGTCATCAACGGCGCAAAGATGTGGATCTCCAATTCACCCATCGCCGATGTCTTCGTGGTTTGGGCCAAGTCCGAAGCCCACGGCGGCAAGATCCGCGGCTTCGTCCTCGAAAAGGGTATGAAAGGCCTCTCCGCCCCAAAAATCGGCGGCAAACTCAGTCTGCGGGCCTCCGTCACTGGCGAGATCGTCATGGACAACGTCGAAGTTGGCGAAGGCGCGCTTCTGCCCGGCGTCGAAGGCCTCAAAGGCCCCTTCGGCTGCCTCAACCGCGCGCGCTACGGCATCGCCTGGGGCACCATGGGCGCCGCCGAGGACTGCTGGCACCGCGCCCGCCAATACGGCCTCGACCGCACTCAATTCGGACGCCCCTTGGCGCAGACCCAGCTGTTCCAGAAGAAACTCGCCGACATGCAAACCGAGATCACCCTCGGCCTGCAAGCCGCCCTCCGCGTTGGTCGTCTGATGGATGACGGGGCCGCCGCGCCTGAGATGATCTCATTGATAAAGCGGAACAACTGCGGCAAAGCGCTCGACATCGCGCGGCAAGCCCGCGACATGCATGGCGGCAACGGCATCATGGCCGAATACCACGTCATGCGGCACGCCCAGAACCTGGAAACGGTTAACACCTATGAGGGCACGCACGACGTCCACGCGTTGATCTTGGGCCGCGCCCAAACCGGCCTACAGGCGTTTTTCTGACCCTCACTTGACCCGCATCAAGGTGGGTCACCGACCAGCATGGCAAACTCCCACCATCATTCATCGATGTGGGAGCTTGCTATGTCAGAGCCTAAATTCACTGTCGAACGGACCGGTCCTAACTCAATCCGCGTGGCCATCGCAGGCGTATTGGACGCCACGACGATGGAGGTCGGCCTTCAGGCCATGTCATCCGAGATGGAGGGAATGGCCCACGGCGATATGTTGATGATCGACGAAGGCGCGGAATGGCCCTCACTCGGCGCGTTGGGCGTCGAGTTGCGCCATTGGCCTCAGTTAATGGCCATGCTGCACCAGATCGACCGCGCTGCCCTGGTCAGCCACAACCAAATCTTCCGCAACGCCGCCGCCGTCGAAAGCGCGCTGATCCCGGGCTACGAGATCCGCAGTTTCAACGACGAGGCCAGCGCAAAGGATTGGTTGAAGGAGAGCCAAGCAACCGCTTAACGCGCGTCGAGCTGGGACGCTGCAGGTGCAACCGCATCAGAAACAGGCGCCTTCGGTGCTGCTGCAACCGCGTCGCCCTCTGTGATCTTTTCGGCCACAGACGGCGCGACCACATCTTCAACAGGCGCAGGCAAGGCAAGCGCCTCATCGGCGAATTGCTCCGGCTCTTCCAGCTCCAGCCGCCCCGTGGTTGGGTCAAACGTGACGCGCGGCTTAACCGGAAGGCTGTCGATCAACGCGTTCAAATCCGTTGTCAGGCGCTTGAATTGCTCACGATCCGTTTCCGGCACCGCTTCTTCAGGTGACTTCTTTCCGCCGAACAGGAACTTGAACATCTCTTACCTCACAATTGATTTTCACCGCTTGCCTAACCCATGCGGCAGTGCAGCAAAACTGCAGATATGCGGGGAATTCTGATCGGCAAGGCCCCGCTTGGCATCCCGCGCACAAAGGGGCAAAAAGACCCCAACCGGGGAGAGCCACATGAAAATCGCGACCTTCAACATCAACGGCGTCAAAGCCCGCATCAACGCGCTTGGCGATTGGCTGGATGAGGCGCAGCCTGACGTTGCCCTCCTGCAAGAGATCAAATCGGTCGACGAAGGCTTCCCCCGTGAGCTCTTCGAGGACAAAGGATACAATGTCGAAACCCACGGCCAGAAGGGGTTCAACGGCGTCGCTATCCTCTCCAAGCTGCCCCTCGAAGACGTCAGCCGCGGACTGCCGGGCGATGACACCGACGAACAGGCGCGCTGGATCGAAGCCACCGTGATGGGCGAGACCCAAGCCGTCCGCCTCTGCGGCCTTTACCTGCCCAACGGCAACCCCGCACCCGGCCCGAAATACGACTACAAACTGGCCTGGATGGACCGCCTCCACGCCCATGCCCAGACCCTCCTGTCGCAGGAAACGCCCTTCGTGATGGCGGGCGACTACAACATCATCCCACAAGACGAAGACGCGGCCCGTCCCGAGGTCTGGCAGGAAGACGCCCTGGCGCGCTCTGAGAGCCGTGCCGCCTTCCGACGCCTTCTGTCGCTGGGCTTCACCGAGGCCTTCCGCGCTCGCAACCAAGCCCCCGGCATGTATTCCTTCTGGGATTATCAAGCCGGCGCCTGGGACCGAAACGATGGCATCCGCATCGACCATCATCTGCTTAGCCCGGAAGCGGCTGACCTGCTGCGCGATTGCTGGATCGAAAAGGAGGTCCGTGGTCGCGAAAAGCCCTCTGACCACGTCCCGGTCTGGATCGAGCTCGCGGCCTGATCTCGGCACCTGTTGCGGCAAATCCACAAGCAAAACTGCCCCATAAATACGCAATTAGGCAATTCGCGTAACAAGATATAGACTATGCCACAGAAAATAAGCCGCCGAACCAAAAGTGCGGCCACAGAGGACGAGCAGATGAAAGAGATCTCAATCCGCCACGGATCGCGGATGGCAAACCGCATGTTGCAATACCTGACCGCGCGCTCGATTGCAGACCGCTACAAGGGTTGTGAGATTACAGGCTACAACATCCCCGAATGGTCCCTGACCGGCGCATCCAGCTCGGGTGGCAATCGCCGTTGGCCGCGCCTCGACATTCAGACCTTCGACCACGACTGGCTCTTTGACCGGATCGATGACGGAACGATAAGCCACCTTCGGCTGAAATCGGTCACCTCCGACATCAACCTGCTGCCGACCCGCGCCAAGGCCAACAAGATCTTCGATGCGGGCGATCAAGACTACGTCAAAACCACCGCAAAGGATCTGGTCATCCATGTGCGCCTGGGCGACATCATGCAGCCGGGTCGCCATCCCGCCTATGGCCCCCTGCCGATTGCCTGGTACGCTGAGTTGGTCAAAACCCAGAAACTGCGCCCGGTTTTTGTGGGCGAGCTGGCCGATGACCCCTATTCCAACGCCCTGCGCGCGGCCTTCCCAAAGGCAACTTTCATCGAAGGTGGCTCCGTCCTGCACGACTTCGAGACGATCCGGAACGCACATAACGTCGCCGTAGGCGTCAGCACGTTCTCATGGATGGCGGCCTGGCTTGGCGCGAAAAAGCGCGTCTACTATCCGCTCCTTGGCGTGCTGAACCCACGCCAGATGCCCGCAACCGGTCTGACCCCGATCAAAGACAGCCGTTACAAATTCTTCGAATTTCCCGTCCGCCGCTGGGGTGCCACCCCGGAAGATATTGAAGCCGTCATCTCAGGCCCATCCGAAGGCAGGCCAATCACCAAGAAGGCCCTGCAATCGATGTTGGACGACGCCCGTAAAGCCCACGCGCCAGCGGTTGAAGAATGGCGCGCACGCCTGTCAGAGGCCCAGACAAAGCTCGCCGCCTGACGCGTGGCGGCCGCTTTTTCATCTTGGCCAATACAACTCACATCTGACGGCAAACCCGGTCTCTGCGCTCATCGGTAAAAACCCTCACGCGGGACGGCGGGAGGGGCGAGGCCGCAAGGCCGCAAGGCCAGCGTCTCCGCCTTCACAGCCCGTTCAACGGCACCTTCAACACGGGCCGACCCTCGCCATCGGTCGGAATATCACCGGCGCGCATATTCACCTGCAAAGACGGGATGATCAGCTTCGGCATCGCCAGCGTGGCATCCCGCTCCTCGCGCACGCGGATAAACTCCTCACGCGAAGTTCCACCGGCCAAATGAATGTTGCGTTCCCGCTCTTCGGCGACTGTTGTCTCCCAGGCAATCGCGCGGCCTCCGGGTCCATAGTCGTGGCAAATGAACAGGCGCATCGCGTCCGGCAGGCTCAAGACCTTCTGGATGGAATCGTAGAGTTCGCCCGCATCCCCACCCGGGAAATCGCACCGGGCCGAACCTCCGTCGGGCATGAAAAGCGTATCCCCAACAAAGGCCGCATCCCCCGCCACATGGACCATACAAGCCGGCGTGTGGCCTGGCGTGGCCATGGCAAAGCACGTCATCGTGCCAACCTCGTAGGTATCTCCATCGCGAAACAGGGCATCGAATTGCGACCCGTCACGCTGAAATTCCGTCCCCTCATTGAAGACCTTGCCGAAGACCTCCTGCACTTGCGTGATCTTCTCACCAATGCCGATCTTGCCGCCCAATTCCTGCTGGATGTAGGGCGCGGCAGACAGGTGGTCGGCGTGGACATGGGTCTCGATCACCCAAGCCACGTCCAGCCCGTTTTCGCGCACGAAAGCGATGATCTCATCGGCGCTGTCATGGGTGATCCGCCCGGCGGCATAGTCGATGTCGAGAACCGTATCGATGATCGCGCAGGCAGGCCCGTCGGGCTCTTGCACCACGTAGGAGATCGTGTTCGTTGCCTCGTCGAAAAAGCCTGTGACCTTCGGGTGAATCCCCATCGCAACCGGATAATCCATCGCAGCCTCCCTAGATTGACGCGCGCCGGGCCAGCAGGCCGGGCAACAGCCGTGCCGCAAGGATACCCGCAATCAGCGCACCCGTGAACACCCAGACTGGCGCATCGAAAGCGCCCAGAACAGGCAAGGCACCACCGGGGCAGAACCCCGCAATGCCCCAACCCACACCAAAGGTTGTGGCGCCCAGAACCAGCCGCCGGTCGATCTGCTTGGCCACGGGAAGGTGGAAAGACGTGTCAAACAAGGGGCGCTGTGTCGGCACAAGCACGCGGTAGCCCACGAATGTCACCGCCAGCGCACCGCTCATCACAAAGATCAGGCTGGGGTCCCACGTGCCCGCGATGTCGAAGAAATTCACCACCTTGGCCGGGTTGCCCATGCCAGAGATCACGATGCCAAGTCCGAAAAGTGCACCGATGAAAAAGATCAAAACCAGCCGCATTTCTTACACCCCCACCACGTGACGGATGACGTAGACCGTCACCACACAGGCGACCATGAACACCCCCGTCGCCACGATGGACCGCACCGAAAGCCGTGCGATCCCGCAGACCCCGTGGCCAGACGTGCAGCCGCCACCAAAGGTCACGCCAACGCCCACCAGAAACCCGCCGACAATCAGCATCGGCGTGCTCACCGGCACCGTAATCTCGGGCCAACTTCCCGTCGCCAGCAGATACAGCGACGGCGCCGTCACCATCCCCGCGATCATCACCCACCGCCACGCGCCGTCTTCGCGCGACGCGGGCAGCAAAGCGCCCGCCAGAATGCCCGTCGCCCCCATGACCCGGCCTGCAACCGCCATCAACAGCACCGCAGCCAACCCAATCATTGCGCCGCCTGCCAGCGACGCCCAGGGCGTGAATTCGGTTTCCATCATCTTGTCCCTTCCAATGTCCCCCTGCTGATTTAATCAGAGACGTGCCAATCGCCAAGCCCGCTGGACATTTCGAAATCCCCCAATACTCTCCCCCCATCAGCAACGTCTGATACTCCCTCGTTTGAGGGAGAGGACTGACCCCAGACACGGGGACCAACCGGGAGAAGACAATGATGAACCGTTTCACCGCCTTCAGCGCGGCCCTTCTGGCCACGACTGCCCTGACGGCCACTACCCTGAATGCCGAGACCCTGCGATGGGCCCGCGCCGCCGAAGCGCTCACGCTCGATCCCCATTCGCAAAATGAGGGCCCGACCACGACCCTCATGCACCAGATTTATGAACCGCTCGTGCTCAACGACATGACCGGCGCCATGGTGCCGACGCTTGCCACCTCATGGGAGCCGTCCGCTGACAACCCCAATGTCTGGGTCTTCCAGATCCGCGAAGGCGTCACGTTCCACGGGGGCGAGTCGTTCGATGCATCCGACGTGGTGTTCTCGCTGAACCGCGCCATGCAGGAGACGTCGAACTTCAAGGAACTCCTCTCCGGCGTCGTCGAAGTCCGCGCCACGGGCGACTACACGGTTGAGATTGAAACCGACGGCCCCAACCCGCTTCTGCCGAACAACCTCACCAACATTTTCATGATGGACGAGGGCTGGACGACCGAGAATGGCTCGGAAAACGTTCAGGATTTCGCAGGCGGTGAAGACACGTTTGCCGCACGCAACGTCAACGGCACCGGGCCATTCGTTCTGGAAAGCCGTACGCCGGACACGGAAACCGTGCTGAACGCGAATGCCGATTACTGGGGCGCGGATGAATATCCGATGGACATCACCCAGATCGTCTTCACGCCGATCCAGAACCCCGCCACCCGTCTGGCTGCATTCCTGGGCGGTGAAGTCGACTTCATTCAGGACGTGCCGGTGCAGGACCTTGAGCGTGTGGAAGCCGCCGATGGCATCGGCCTTCTGTCTGGCCCCCAGAACCGCGTGATCTTCTTCGGCATGAACGTCGGCGACGACGACCTCACGCTTGATGATGTTGACGGTGCCAACCCGCTGGCCGATGTCCGCGTGCGTCAAGCCATGGACATCGCCATCAACCGCGAAGCGATCCAGCAGATCGTGATGCGGGGCCAATCCGCGCCCGCCGGTGTCCTGTCGCCCCCGCCCGTAAACGGCTGGACGGCTGAGCTCGACGAACATCCCGCCTATGACATCGAGGCCGCCCGTGCCCTGATGGCTGAAGCAGGCTATCCCGACGGCTTCACGATCCAGCTCGACTGCCCCAACGACCGCTACGTCAATGACGAGGCGATCTGCCAGGCTGCCGTCGGCATGTTCGCGCAATTGGGCATTACGGTGAACCTCTCCGCCCTGCCCCGCGCGCAGCACTTCCCGCTGATCGCCAACCTCGAGACCGACTTCTATCTTCTCGGCTGGGGCGTTCCGACCTATGACGCGGAATACATCTTCAACTTCCTCTATCACGGCCGCTCGGAAGGCCGCGGCTCGTGGAACGGCACGCGTTTCGACAACCCAGAGATGAACGATATGATCGTCTCGCTGTCGTCCGAGACCGACCTTGAGGCGCGCAACGCCACCATCGCGGAGCTCTTTGCGATGTCCGAGGAAGAGCTGATCTATCTGCCCATCCACAACCAGGTCCTGAACTGGGGCATCTCCGATGCCTGGTCCTCACTGGTGGATGCCGACGATCAAGTCCTGTTCAAGTATTTCGAGCTGAACTGAGGATCACGCCTTACCAAACAGAAAGCCCGGCGGTGCAAATCGCCGGGCTTTTTCTTGGCCCCATGCACCAAACGCCCACCGCCCGGGCTATACACCGCGAGCAAAACCCACTAGGGCCACGGCTTCCCCGGCATTTGGTGATCCATGCAAGACTTCTCCGGCGTTCCAAAGACGCTCTCCACAGCGCTTGAAAAAAAGGGCTATGACGGCCTGACCCCTGTTCAAGAGGCGGTCTCAGACCCTGCCCTTTCGGGGATCGACCTGCTTGTCTCGGCGCAAACCGGTTCGGGCAAGACCGTGGGCTTCGGGCTCGCCATGGCGGGCGACATCCTCGACACTGATGGCCGCTTCGGCCCTGCCGCAACGCCGCTAGCCCTGGTCATCGCCCCCACGCGCGAGCTGGCCATGCAGGTCCGCCGCGAATTCGACTGGCTCTTCGCCGAGGCCGGGATTGTCACCGCATCCGCAGTGGGCGGCATGGATACGCGCACAGAACGCCGCGCGCTGGAACGCGGTGCCCATGTGGTGGTCGCCACCCCCGGACGCCTTCGCGACCACGCCATGCGAGGCGTGATCGACCTGTCCGACCTGCGCACCGTCGTACTCGATGAAGCCGATGAAATGCTCGATATGGGCTTTGCCGAGGATCTTGAATTCATCCTCGACCAAACACCCGCCGACCGGCGCACCTTGATGTTCTCGGCGACCGTGCCCCACGGCATCACCAAACTTGCGCAGAGCCACCAAAAGGACAACGCGCAGCGCCTCAAGATCGGCAGCGCCGACACGCAGCACTCCGATATCGCCTACCGCGCCCTCGAAGTCGCGCCCTCCGATATCGAGAAGGCCATCATCAACCTCCTGCGCTATCATGAGGCTCAGACCGCCATCGTCTTCGCCAATACCCGCTCCATGGTGGCCCGCCTGAGTGCGAAGTTTTCCAACCGTGGCCTCTCCGTTGTCTCGTTGTCGGGCGAACTCAGCCAGGCCGAGCGCACCAACGCCCTGCAAGCGCTCCGCGACGGACGCGCGCGGGTCTGCGTCGCCACCGATGTTGCCGCCCGTGGCATCGACCTGCCCGGGTTGGAGCTGGTGATCCACGCCGACCTTCCCTCAAATTCCGAGTCACTCCTGCACCGCTCGGGCCGCACAGGCCGTGCGGGCCGCAAAGGCACGTCCGTTCTGATCGTCCCGGGCCGTCAACGCGCCAAGGCGCAACGCCTGCTCAAGGGCGGCAAGCTTGAGGCTGAATGGGGCACGCCCCCCTCTCCCGACGACATCCGCGCCCGTGATGAGGACCGCATCCTCGCCGACCCCGCGTGGAACGATGCGCTCAGCGGCGAAGAACGCGCCTTCGCCGAGAAGCTGCTGAACCTCCACCAACCCGAACAGATCGCCGCCGCCTACTTGCGCCTCTACCGTGAACGCCACTCGGCCCCCGAACTGCTCAGCGCCGTTCCCGCCCCCGGCGAACGCCCCGCCCGCAAGACCCGCGAACATGCCGACTTCGGGCCAAGCACGTGGTTTTCCCTATCCCTCGGGCGCAAGCACCGGGCCGAGCCGCGTTGGCTTTTGCCGATGATCTGCCGCAACGCCGGCATCTCGAAGGATTCCATCGGGGCCATTCGCGTCCAGTTTCAGGAAACCTTCATCGAAATCGCCAATGGTGCCGTCCCGGCCATGCTGCAGGAACTGGGCCCTGAGATGACGATGGAGCAAGGCGCAACGCTCACTCAATTGCCGGGCCTCCCCAATTTCGACGCCTCTCCCAAGGGACCACCTGCCGCCGCCCATACGCCCAACGCGCCTGCGCCCGATCGCAAGCCGCACAAAGGCAAACCCGCAAAGGCGCCTCAGAAATCCAATGACGCGGGCCAAACGGATAAGCCCGCGAAGAAGCGCCAAAAACACAAGGACAAACCCCCAGCGCAGCCCGCGGCCCAACCTGCCAGCACCGATGCGCCCGTCCAAAGCAAGAGCCCGAAAAAGCCCAAGCCCCCTCATAGCAAGGCAAAGCCCACGCAACCCAAACGCGACGGCGCCAAGTCCAAGCCCCACGCTCCGGCGGGCGACAAGAAGCGCCAAAAGCCTGACAACGGCGCGTCTGATCCGGGAAAATCCCTCGGCTCTCGCAAGCCGCGCCATAAGTCCAAAAACAAGGCCTCGAAGGGGCCGCACAAGACATCTGGAAAGCCTCAGGGCGGAGAGGCGCGGCCGTTCCGTAAACCCTCCAAGAAGGGTTGAGGCCGCCTTTCTGACCCCCGCTTGATCCATCTCAAAGCACCAACCTTGTCCTTCTGCCAGACTCAAAAGCGCAGCAAATTGCGCGAACAGTCTGGAAAGGACACCCCATGTTCAAGACCATCATCGCCCCCGTCGACGGATCAGAACTAGCCAAGCACGCCCTGGCGACAGCCTGTGAATTGGCCAAGGCCTTCGGGGCCGAGCTGCACCTGGTTCACACCCCACAGATCGACACCACAATGGTCGCGGTCGGCTATTCCGTGGTGGAGCTACCCCTGACGCAGGACAAGATCGAAGAGGCCGGAAAAACAGTGATGAAGGCCGCTGTCACACAAGCGTCCGAGGCCGACGTGACCCCTGCCAGCACCCACGTCATCGCGGGCGACCCGACCGACACGATCCTGCACATCGCCAAGCTCAACGATGCCGATCTGATCGTCATGGGCCGCCGCGGTTTGGGCTCAGTGGCAAGCCTTTTCCTTGGCTCTGTCAGCCAGAAAGTCGGCCATGGTGCAGCCTGCTCGGTCCTGACGGTGCATTAAGCGCGTCCCATTCCGCTTCAACGGCCGCGCCCCTGTCGCGGCCGTCAATCCTGAGCCAATCAGCCCCGAACTGGTCCAACCAATGCGCCAACCGTGCAGTGAACCACGCGCGTTTCTCAGGCTCCGGGAAATACCGGGTTCCGTCGTCCTGCCACGGCACATCGTGCCCCAAAAGCACGTAGCGCTTGCCTTGGCTGGCCGTCCGCGCGCGGGCAATCAGGGCGTCAGAAACCTCCCCCGTCAACGCCTCGGCCCAGACCAGCGTTTGCACTTCATCCGTATCCTCCACGATCCGCGGTCCACCCCGCTCGGCCATTGTTGTCGCAAGGGCGTGGTGCCCCTCCATGATCGCCGCAAAATCGGACCTTTCCCAAGTAGCGCCATGCCGAAACAGGGCATCATAGTCCCGTCCATATTCCGGGATCGGCACGGTTTCGCTGCGCGCCGCCAACTCCTCCGCCAGCGTTGTCTTGCCAGTACTTTCAGCCCCCAACAGGGTAAGCCGACGTTGGTAGAACTGCCGCACCGGGCCAGGCACATGGGACCAGTGGGCAAAGGGATTGTCTCGGATCTGGGTTGCCGACACGGGCACAACCCGGCGGTCAGGATCAACTGGAAAAGCCTGCGCCCCGACCTCACGCGCAAGGCGGTGGACATATCCATCAGACCCGAAAACCCAATCAATCGGCTCCGGGTGATGCTCGGCAATCGCCGCACGCCAGATCGGCCAGAAATCGGGGTGATCCTCAGGCGCTTGCGGAATATCGCGGTGCATATGCACGATCCGGTAGCCCGCCCCCGGCAGGCAGCGCTGCATCCACGCCGCACGCAGATGCCCGTTGATGGGCTCAGCATCATGGCTGCAAACCAATACCGTCATCACATTAACACGCGCACGCCCAACCGCGGCGCAGAACAGATGTCCCGCGTGGGGCGGCATGAATTTACCCAGCAGGAAGCCGTGAGTTGTCATGCAGGCACGTCCTGTGCCACCGCGGCCCGTCGCCATTGGATCAGGCCGGTGATGGCAAGGCCAAGGAACACCACGTACAGCGCCGCCGTCGGTTCCAACCCGCGTGTGTAGAACAGGCCGATCGCCAAGACGTCCACCGCGATCCACAGATACCAGCTTTGCAGATGCCGCCGAGACAACAGGAACTGCGCCGTAACACTCAACGCGGCGATTGCGGCGTCCCAATAGGGGGCGGCGGCGTCGGTGTAGGTCGACATCAGGCTTGCGACGATGAGCCAGACCACGCCCGTCGCGGCGAGATATCCGGCGAAATGGGCTGTGCTCAGCGGTGCCACAATCACACGCCCATCCGGCGCGCGCCCCTTAAGCCAGACCGACAGGCCGTAGATCTGAATCACGAAGAAATAAACCTGCAACAGCGCGTCGCTATAAAGGCGGTATTCCCAGAAGATGAAGAAATAGAGCGTCACCACCGCAAAGCCGAACGGGTAATTCCAGATCGAGCGTCGGATAATCAGGCTGACGTTCAGGATGCCGCAGGCGACGGCGATCCATTCAACGGGACGGCTGCCAACCATACCCCAGAAAAACTCGAACATCTTCGTGCCTTACCCTCTTCAACTCACCCCATTTGGATAGAGCATCCTAAACCATTGCAGCACAAGCCACGACCTTCCACTGCCTGATTTCGGCGCACCGAAAGGCCAACTGAGGCCTCACCTCACGCGTTCGTGACATCTGCGCCCCTCGTGCTATCCTCGCCAATGGGTCACCCTTCGGACCCAAGCGGCGGACCGGGTCGCACCAGATATAAACAGGGGAGAGACCTACTTATGAACCGCCTTTTGACCGCCAGCGTCCTTGCGCTGGCCACCGCTGTTCCGGCCCAGGCCGAGACGTTCCGGTGGGCCGCCACGACCGATCCGCAAACCATGGACCCGCACGCCGTGTCCTCCGCCCCTGTTCTGGGCTTTTTGAACAACGTCTATGAGGGCCTTGTCCGGCGTGGTCGCGACATGTCCATCGAAGGCGCATTGGCCGAAAGCTGGGAGCCTCTGCCCGATGGTGCCGGCTGGCGCTTCAACCTGCGCGAAGGCGTGACCTTCCATGGCGGCGAAGCCTTCACTGCCGAAGATGTCCTCTTCAGCTACGAGCGCGCGAGCTCGGAAGACAGCGATGTCTCCAGCTGGTTCTCGCCCGTCTCCGACGTTGTCGTCGTCGATGAGTTCACGGTCGATATCCTGACCTCCTCCCCGCAGCCAATCTTCCCTGATAGCATCGCCAACTGGATGATGATGGACAGCGGTTGGGCAGCCGAGAACGGCGCCGAGCGCCCTGCCCGCGACGCGGAAAACTACGCCACCCGCAACGTGAACGGCACCGGTGCCTTCATGCTGCAATCGCGCCAGCCGGACCTTGAGACCGTGCTTGTGCCCTTCGAAGGCTGGTGGGGCGAGGTTGAACACAACGTGACCGAGGCCATCTTCACGCCGATCCAGAACTCTGCCACCGCCGTGGCGGCCCTTCTGGCAGGCGACATCGACCTGATCGACCCGGTGCCGGTGCAAGACGCCGCGCGGGTGAACGATGCCGATGGTGTCTATGTCCTCGACGGGATCGAAGCGCGCGTGATCATGTTGGGCTTCGCCCACGACCATGAGACCCTGCTGAACGGCAACGAGAACATCTTCGCCGATGTCCGGGTCCGCCAAGCCGTAAGCCACGCTGTGAACGTGCCTGCGATCCTGCAAGCCATCATGGGCGGCGTCTCGGAAGAGGCGAGCCAACTCGTCAGCCCCGCCATGCGCGGCTATTCCGAGGCCCTATCTGCACGTCCCGCCTATGATCAGGACCTCGCCCGGTCACTGATTGCAGAGGCTGGCGCCGAAGGGGCCGAATTCACGCTCTCCTGCCCCAACGACCGCTACCTGAACGACGAAGCCGTCTGTCAGGCCATCGTGGCCATGTTGGCGCAAGTCGGCCTGACCGCGACGCTCGACGCAATGCCGGTCTCGAACTACTGGCCAGAGCTGCGCGAAGACAATTTCGACATGTACCTGCTTGGCTGGTCGCCCGGCACGTTCGACGCTGAGCATCCCATCCGTTTCCTCGTCCACACCAATGGCGAGCGTCTGGGCACCTGGAACTTCGGCGGCTATTCCAACCCGCGCATTGATGAGCTTCTGCCGCTGATCCAATCGGAAATCGACGACAGCGCCCGTCAGGCGATGCTGGATGAAGCGGCACAGATCATCCAAGACGATGCCGTCTACAACACGATGTATGTGCAGCCGCTTCTGTGGGGTGTGCGTGATGGGATCGAACTGACACAGCGGCCCGACAACTTCTTCATCCTGCGTTGGGTGAACGTCGGCGCTGAAAACTAAGGGGGGTTTGCCCGGGCCTTTCCCGGGGCGACCCATGCGAGGGGGGATATCCCCCCTCGCGCTCTACCATCTCTATTTGGGGACGCGGCTGCCGTTAACCGCCCTTGAGCACAATCCAGGCACGGACGATGGCCTGAAGCTCGGCCCGTTTGGCCTCCAGATCGTCCAGGCTCGCCACTTTGAAGCTGCGCGCCTCTTTCCCGTCGCCTTCGAGGTTCGGAAAATCGCCCGGTATTTCCGCGCCTTTGTGAAACATAAGGCTCGCGTGTTTCCTCGACTTCGGAAAGAACGACGCGATGTTGCCTTCAAAGACAAAGGTCGGCGCTTGCCATTTGATGCATTCGGTGACGCGCGGATCGGCGGCCAGGATCACCTCGCGCATAGCCTGCACGACCTCTTTCATCGGGTTGTCGTAGGTCGCCATCCAATCATCGACGTCACTCATTGATCCAGCTCCGTGACCAGTTCCACGATCAGTCCTTCGCGCAAAATGAACCGGTTGCGCCCGGACCCGCGCCCGCCCGGGATCGACGGCGAATGGCAGGCCCAGGCAAGGTCTACCACCTCGCCTTCAACCTGCGCCGACAGCACTTCGATCCGCGTGTCGATCATCGGCATCTCCCACCCAAGCGCCATAGCCTTGAGAATCGCGTCACGGCCTTCATGGCGGCGCACCTCACCAGTGAACGGCTCGACATAGACCGCGTCCTCGGCAAAGAGCGCCATCAGAGCGTCTGCACCAATTGCACCGGCCTGCATCGCAAGAAAGAAATTCGTGATTTCCCTTGGCATCTCGTTCATCGCATCTTTCCTCCATGTCTGTGATCTCTAAATCCGCCACCGACGCACTTGGCGCGGCGATGCATGCGCTGAGGTCGCCTGACAGCACACTCGCGCCCAAAGCGCTGGCGCATCTGGGCGCGCTCGGGGATGCGGGCCATAGCCTTTTCATCGATCTGGCGGCGTCCGATGCTGTTGGCGCGACCGTCATCATCGCTGCCCCGCCCGTCGCTCCTGACCTCAGCGCTTTGACACCCCGCCAGCGTGACGTGGCCTGGGCCGTTGCCCGGGGCCTGTCGAACAAGGACGTCGCCCGCGCCCTTGGCATAAGCCCTGCCACTGTGAAGGATCATGTCCACGCCATTCTTTCGCGCCTCAACCTTCGCCGTCGGGGCGAAATCGCCGCCCGGTTGCATCCTCACAGCGCATAGCACGATCAAAATCACCGCCCTATCCATCAAAGGATGGATGCGAGCCCGTTTTCCGCGCCATCCCGGCTTGACGCCCCCGCCCCATCGCCCCACAACCGTTGGATGCTCAGCTTCATCCTTCGCCGCGTGTTTCAATCCGTGCTGGTCCTTTTGGTCGTGGGCCTCGTGGCCTTCGCCATGTTCCGTTTCGTGGGCGACCCCATCGACACGATGCTGGGACAGGAACGCACAATGGCGGATATCGAACGGCTGCGGGAAGTTCTGGGCCTCAACAAGCCTTTCTTCATCCAGTACTGGGATTTCCTCGTGCGCGCCGTGCAGGGCGATCTGGGGATTTCCTATCGGCAAGGCCGCCCCGTGGCCGAAATCATCGCCGAACGCCTGCCCGCAACGCTGGAACTTGCGCTGGTCTCCGGCGCGTTGGCGCTTTTTTTCGGCATCGTCCTGGGCATCTTCACCGCGATCCGGCGCGACGGGATCACGGCGCATTTCGTCATGACCGTCAGCCTGATCGGCGTCTCGCTGCCCACTTTCCTGATCGGCGTCCTGCTGATTTACGGCTTCGGGGTCGGCATCGACATTCGCATCCCCTTCACAGACACCGTGATCAACACCGGCGGTATGCCCACCTTCGGGCGCGGGGACACGGACATTGTCTTCGGGTGGTTCTTCGGCGGGTTCCGATCCGGCTTCGGCACGTGGGACGGGGTGCAGTCGATCATCCTGCCCGCCATCACCTTGGGCCTTTACCAAATGACCCTGATCATGCGCCTCGTGCGGGCCGAGATGCTGGAGGTTTTGCGTGCCGATTACATCCGCTTCGCCCGCGCCCGTGGCCTTGGCGACCGGGCAATCAATTTCCGCCACGCGCTCAAAAACACTATGGTGCCGGTGATTACGGTGACGGGCCTGCAACTGGGCTCCATCATCGCCTTCGCCATCATCACCGAAACAGTGTTCCAGTGGCCGGGCGTGGGCCTGCTGTTCATCAACGCGATCCAGTTCGTCGACATCCCCGTCATGGCCGCCTACCTCATGCTGATCTCGGTGATGTTCGTGGCGATCAACCTGATCGTCGACCTCCTCTACGTCTTCATTGACCCGCGCCTGAGGGTAAGCTGATGACCGACACACCACACACTGATCCGATCCCTGAGGTCCGCGCTCAATCGCGCTTTGCCCGTGCCTGGGACAGCGACGTGGGCTACGCCTTCCGCCATTCGCCCGTCGCCGTGATCTCGGCCACCGTGACCGCTATCCTGATCCTCGCCGCCGTCTTCGCGCCCCTCATCGCGCCCCATGACCCGTTCAATCCGGCTACTCTTAACCTCCTGAACGGTCTGACCGCCCCGGGCGTGCCCTCTGCCTTCACCGGAGAGACTTTCATCCTCGGCACCGACGACCAAGGCCGCGATGTCTTTTCCACCATCCTCTACGGGATGCGTGTTTCGCTCTTCGTGGGCTTTGCCGCCGTGACCTTCGCGCTGGTCTTGGGCGTCACCCTCGGCCTGATCGCGGCCTATGTGGGCGGCTGGACCGAGACGATCATCATGCGCATTGCCGATATTCAGCTGACCTTCCCGTCGATCCTCGTGGCCATGCTGATCTTCGGCATCGCCAAGGGCATCACGCCCATTGAGTACCGCGACCAGGTCGCCATCGCCGTCCTGATCCTCGCCATCGGCCTGTCGGATTGGGTGCAGTTCGCGCGGGTAGTGCGAGGCGCCACTTTGGTCGAGAAGAACAAGGAATACGTGCAAGCCGCCCGCCTGATAGGCCGCTCGCCCTTCGTCATCATGGCCCGCCACATCCTGCCCAACGTCCTCTCACCCGTCCTCGTCATCGCCACGATTTCGCTGGCACTCGCCATCATCGCCGAAGCCACCCTCAGCTTCCTCGGTGTCGGCGCGCCTCCGACCGAGCCCTCCCTCGGCACCCTGATCCGCATCGGCCAGACATTCCTCTTCTCGGGGAACTGGTGGATCCTCGTCTTCCCCGCAGCAACTCTGCTGGTCCTCGCGCTGAGCGTTAACTTGCTGGGGGATTGGCTGCGGGATGCCTTGAACCCAAGGTTGCGTTAGGGTTCGAGCTCAGGAAATGGGGACTGGAATAAGCATGAACCGATCTCTTTCACCCAAAGGCGGCCCCTTGGCGTTTTTTCTGGGTGTGGAGGATACTGAAGCGTTCCTCAAACGGTACCGGCTGGTCCGCAAACTATCGCCCGAAAACCTGGTCGAGATTGAAGCCCTGCCAAGCGGCAGCTTCCATGTCAGCGATGCCGATGGCGAAGTTGTCGTGGGCCGACGAGAACGCTTGCGGCAATACAAAAACGGCGTCGCAAAGCGCCGCGAGAGGCTGGTTCAGGAATACATTCTCGACGACGTGCCTATTTCGCAAGGGGACCTGGTCGTCGATTGCGGTGCGAATATCGGCGAGGTCTCCATGATCCTACGCAGCCGTGGCGCCAAGGTCGTATCGTTCGAACCGGACCCCGTCGAATTCGCCGCTCTCAATGCAAACGCGGCGCGCGAAGGCAACATTGAACCGGTCCAAAAGGGCCTTTGGCACGAAACCGGTGAGCTCTCATTTTACCAAAAGAACGAGACGGGCGATTCCAGCCTTTTCGATCCCGGCGATACCAGTGGCGAAATCAAAATCGCTGTGACGTCGCTCGACGATCATATGGCCCAGTTTCATCCGGATCAAAGGATCAGGCTGGTCAAGCTGGAAGCCGAAGGCGCGGAGCCGGAGATCCTCCAAGGGATGGTGAACTCATTGCCTCACATAGACTACGTGGTTGTCGACATGGGGCCAGAGCGAGGCGTCGCGCAAGAAAACACCGTCCCCGCGGTCGTGACTGCGCTACATTCCCACGGTTTCGACTTGATTGAATTCCGCGAGAAACGCCTGATGGGCCTGTTCCGCGCCCGGCACATTTCCGCGAGGCAGAAATAGATCACATGCCCCTCCTCGAAATCGAAAACCTCACCGTCGAATTCCCGACCCGCCGTCAGGTCTTTACCGCCGTGAAGAACGCGCATCTCTCCGTCGAACCGGGCGAAATCCACGGCCTCGTTGGCGAATCCGGCGCGGGCAAGTCCACCATCGGGGCCGCCATCATGGGTCTTCTCGACCGGCCCGGTCGCATCGCCGGTGGGATCATCCGCTACAAAGGCGACGAAATCTCGGGCCTCGATGCCGCCGCCATGGCAAGCCTGCGTGGCAAGAAGATCTCCATGATCTTCCAAGACCCGCTGACCTCGCTCAACCCACTCTTCACCGTGCGCCAGCAGCTGGTTGAAACCATCTCCGAACATCTCAATGTCACGGATGATGAGGCCAACCAACGCGCCCGCGACCTGATCGACCGCGTGGGCATCCCCGATCCCGAAACGCGCCTCGACCAATATCCGCACCAATTCTCCGGCGGGATGCGGCAGCGCGTGGTCATCGCCCTTGCCCTCTGCTCGGAACCGGACGTCATCATCGCGGATGAACCCACAACGGCCCTCGACGTCTCCATCCAGGCGCAGATCCTCGAACTCATCAAGGAACTCACCCGCGAGCGGCAGGTGGGCGTGATCCTGATCACCCACGACATGGGCGTAATTGCCGACACCACCGACAAGGTGACGGTCATGTATATGGGCGAAGTGGTCGAAAGCGGCTCCACCGAACAGGTCCTCGGCCAGCCGAACCACCCCTACACGAAATCCCTCATCGCCGCCGTTCCGCGCCCCACGGTCAAGCTGCACCGCTTCCCACTGATCTCCTACGGCGGCCGCGTCACCGAATTCGCCATTGAAGACCTCAAACGCAACTGGCCCACAACGCAGGTCGACCGCGCCAAGCCGCTGGTTGAAGCCAAGGGTCTGACCAAAACCTTCCTGCAAAAACGCGCGATCCTGCCGCGCAACCGCGAGTATTTCACCGCCGTGGATCAGGCGCGCTTTGACATCAAAGAAGGTGAGGTTTTCGGGCTGGTGGGTGAATCCGGCTCCGGCAAATCCACCATCGCGCGGATGATTGCGGGCCTCTACAAGGTCGATGGCGGCGAGGTCTGGTTTGACGGCCAGCAAGTCTCCAGTCAGCCCGGCGGCGTGCCCGATTGGTACCGCAAGCAGATCCAGATGATCTTCCAGGACCCCTATTCGTCCCTCAACCCCCGGATGCGGGTGGACGAAATCGTGGCCGAACCCGCCCGCCACCACGGGCTTCTGGCAGGACAGGCTTTGAAAGAACGTGTGTCCGAGCTGCTGGATCGCGTGGGCCTCGGCGCAGAAGCGGGCCTCAAATACCCCCACGAATTCTCCGGCGGGCAGCGGCAGCGCATTTCCATCGCCCGCGCGCTCGCCACCCAGCCGCGTTTCCTGATCTGTGATGAGCCGACCTCAGCCCTCGACGTCTCCATCCAGGCGCAGATCCTGAACATCCTGAAAGACCTTCAGGAACATCTTGGCCTGACCATGCTCTTCATCTCCCACGACCTGCCCGTGGTACGCCAGATGTGCGACCGCGTCGGCGTGATGAAGAATGGCGAACTGGTGGAGGTGGCCGAGACTGAGGCACTCTTCGCCGATCCGCAACATCCCTACACGCGGTCCCTCCTGTCGCTCATGCCGCGTCTCGACGGGTTGTCAGACGAGGGGCTGGCGGTCGCCTGACCCATCCGTTTTCTGCTCACTTGAACGCATTTCGATCCGTTCACGTGAACGCATCCATATCTGCTCAACTGAACGCATTTTTCGGAAAAGCTCTGCTCAACTGAACGCATATCCGTTCACGTGAACGGACTCCTTCGCGGTGGACAGCCGCGAAGGATAGGGTAAGTCTCGCGAAAAATCTCCGAGGATACGATGCCCCAACCCGACCACATCTCGATCTACGACCTACCCAAAATCGACGATCTCGACGACGACACAAAGCGGTATTTTGAGGTCTGTCAGGAAAAGCTCGGAATGGTCCCAAACGTGCTACGCACCTTCTCGGCCAATCAGGAAAAGCTGCGCGCCTTTGGGCAGTATTACAATACGCTGATGCGTGCGCCCTCTGGCCTGTCAAAGCTGGAACGTGAGATGGTGGCCGTTGTGGTTTCCTCTGCAAACCGTTGTTTTTATTGCCTTGTCGCCCACGGTCAAGCCGTGCGCGCGCTGTCTGGCGATCCCCATCTGGGCGAGATGTTGGTGATGAATTACCGCGTCGCCCAAATTGAGCCGCGCCAACGCGCGATGCTGGATTTCGCCTGGAAACTGACCACAGCGCCTTGGGAAATCGACGAACCCGACCGCCAAGCCCTGCGCGATGCGGGCCTCACCCAGGACGAGATATTCGACCTGTCCGATGTGATCGGCTTCTTCAACATGTCCAACCGCTTCGCCATCGCGTCCGACATGATGCCTAACGCCGACTATCACAGCATGAATCGCTAGATTTTACTGGCTTTCAGCCTCCGCCAATCCATCCGCCGCACGCCGCGTTCCCGGCCCGACATCGCCGTCAATCCGCATTGTATAAAGGCCGCGCTCGGCCAGAATCGTCTGGAAAGCAATAGCCGTATCGCGGTCCCAGGGCGGGGTTTGGCCATCAATCGTGCCGCGCATCGTGTCGATATCAACTTCGCCACTTTCAAGCGCTGCGACGTAATCGGCAGCCGCAAGTTCTGCGTTCGCCGGCCGTCCAATGCCTTGTTCATAAAGGAAACCTCGCTCTGCAATGCCGACCGGATCACCACTTCCGGCCAACACATCGACCCAACCGCCCCGCAGGAAATCGCTTGGCGGAACGTCGCCCGCGCCATCGGAATAGAGCTCAATCAGGCTTTGCGTCGCTTCCAGATCGCCCGCGTTGGCCAGCGACACCAGCAACGGCACAGCCTCGCGGGGCGCGGGCAGGCCAAGGTCATCCAACTCACCCCGCGGCACGCCTTCGCCCGACAAAAGCGTTTCGGCAAGGTTCTGTTGTGCAAACGGATAATCCGCCTCCGCCGCGTCGCGCATCAGGCGCAGATACTGCGCACCGCTTTGATCGACGCCACGTCCCAGACGGTACATGAAGGCCAAGGTTGCTGTTCCCGCGGGATCACCCGCATCGGCAGCTTGGCGATAGAATTCAACGGCTTGGTCGACGTCCTCGCGTACTGGGCGAAGGCCAAAGTTGTGATAGTCGCCAAGGCGTGTGAGGGCTGCGGCGACCCCGTTTTCGGCGGCTTGTTCATAAAGCGGCACAGCGCGGCGATGACGGCCCGAAGCTTGTGCTGCGGTGGCCAGATGGAAGAACGGCGCGCCCTCTTCCGGCAATGCTTCAGCAGCAGCGCGACAAGCGGGCAAAGCCTCGCGCAGCGCATCTAGGGCGGCAGCCTGCGCCTCTTCTGTGGCGAAATTCTCGGCAGAGGGTTCGCCAGCGGTCGACACACACGTATCCAGTGCAGCTTGCGCTTCAGCGCGGGCAGCGCTTTCGGCAGCAAGCGCCTCAAACGCAGACTGTGCGTCGGCGATAGCAGTCTCGCGGGCGGCAGCAGCTTCGGCCTCTGCGGCCATAGCAGCAAAGGCAGATTGCGCATCTTCCACGGCTGATGCCCTAGCGGCAGCTGCCTCTTCCTCGGCACGGGCGGCGCTCTCGGCGGCAAGTGCGGCAAAGGCGTTCTGCGCGTCACCAACCGCTGCTTCGCGGGCGGTCGCGGCTTCTTCTTCCATACGGGCTGCGGTTTCAGCAGCCAAAGCGGCAAACGCGTTCTGGGCATCTCCAACGGCGGCGTCTCGAGCGGTCGCGGCCTCTTCTTCTGCGCGCGCTGCAGTGTCAGCGGCCAAAGCAGCGAAGGCGTCCAGTGCCTCTTCGACAGCGGACGGACCATCTTCCTCAGCCACTTCTTCTTCTTCGGCCTCCGCTGCCGCAGGCCCCGCGCCCGTCGCCAATGCCTCGAATGCGGCCAGTGCATCTTCCACGGCGGCGGCACGTTCGGCAGCCCCGTCATCTTGGGCCGTCGCGGCCCCCGCGCACAAGGCGAGAGCAGACACCAATGAGATTGAACGCAATGCGACAGGCAGCTTCATGACAGGCAATTCCCCCAGTAAAATCAACACCAGTGACGATAGCCACGGAGTTTGCACCTGTCGATAGTATTGGCGCGACTGAGCGACAGAAACCACTGGCCAAGCCTTGGTTGCTGGGGCAGTTTCTCCGCATACCAATAAGGGATTTCGAAAGCTGACCTCGCCACCGGACAATTCAACAGAAACTAACGCACGCCCCGCGTCCCAAGACGTCGGCAAGGGTGCGGTATTGGCTGTTGATCTCGATGGCACGTTGCTGCGGTCGGACATGCTGTTCGAGAGCCTTTGGTCCGCGCTCAGCCAGGATGCCTGGGCGACCGCACGCGCGATGGCCAGCCTTGGCAGTGGACGCGCGCAACTTAAGCGGCGCCTGACCGAGTTGTCGGATATTGATGTCACAACGCTGCCCTATGATGGCGAAGTCGTTGAACGCGTAAGAGCGTGGCGTGAGGCCGGAGGACGAACAGCCTTGGTGACTGCAAGCGATCAATCCATCGCGGATCAGGTCGCGGGCCACCTCGACCTGTTCGACGAAGCCCACGGCTCGGACGGTCAGTGCAACCTGAAGGGCGCGGAGAAGGCCACCTTCCTCGCGGAGCGTTTCCCCGAAGGCTTCACCTATGTCGGCGACAGCACAGCCGATCTTGCGGTTTGGGAGAAGGCGGAAGGCGCGATCAGTGTCGGTGCCTCACCCCGCACACGCGCTGCGCTGGATGCAAGCGCGGTCCCGGCCGAACATCTTGATCGTGCGACTCCCATTGAAGGCCTTTCTCGCGCGATGCGGCCCCAGCAATGGATGAAAAACCTGTTGGTTCTAATCCCCTTGGTAGTGGACCCGAGCTATGGCGTGCCAGCCCTGCTGCCCATCATTGCGGCGTTCCTGTCGCTGAGCCTTGCGGCCTCTGCCGGGTATCTCATAAACGATCTGCTCGACCTCAAGGACGACCGCAGCCACCCGCGCAAACGCACACGGCCTTTTGCGGCGGGCGATCTTTCGACGGCGCTTGGTACTATGGCCATTCCTGTGCTGTTGGGCTGCGCGCTTTTGCTGGCGCTGCTGGTCTCACCGGCGTTGTTGGCGGTTGTGGCGCTGTATTTCATGGCGACAGTGGCCTATTCCGTCCGCCTGAAACAGCACACTCTGATCGACATCTGCGTGCTCGCGTTCCTATTCACGCTTCGCATCATTGCGGGCGGCGTGGCGATGGGATCAGGCCTGTCAGTCTGGATCCTCGCATTCTCCATGTTCATTTTCTTCGCGCTCGCGGCAGTGAAACGGTTGGCCGAATTGACCGATAGCGAGACCGCCGGTCGCGTGACCTCTCGCCGGGGCTATCAGCCAGAGGACCGTCGTGTGGTGAGCCAAATGGCAATCACTTCCGGCTACCTCGCTGTACTGGTCCTGGCACTCTACGTGGATGAGCCACAGACCCAGGCGAAGTTCGGCGCGCCGTGGTTGCTTTGGGGCATTTGCCCACTTTTGATCTTCTGGATCAGCCGTTTGGTTCTGGTCGCGGATCGGGGCGAGATGCACGATGATCCGATGATTTTCGCCGTCACCAATCCGACGTCCCGTCTGGTGATCGGTTTCTGTGCTGCGCTGGCGTTCGGCGCGGTCTTCCTATGACCCGCACCACCCTTGTGATCCGCTATGCGGCGTTTGCGGTTGTGGCTGTCGTCGTGAACCTTGCGGTGCAGCGGTTGGTGCTTTTGGGCGGAGAAACTGGCCTATGGTTCACGCTGGCCCTTGGCGCAGGAACGCTGGCCGGACTGGTTGTGAAATACGTGCTCGACAAGCGATGGATCTTCTTTGACCAAACGGCAGGCGCTGTGGCGCAGGGCAAGCAGTTTGGGCTCTATACCCTGATGGGCGTGGCCACGACGGTGATCTTCTGGGCCACGGAAACGGGCTTCTGGCTGATCTGGGGCACCGATTTTGCGCGGGAGGCGGGGGCCGTGATCGGCCTGACCATCGGCTATGTCACCAAATACCAGCTCGACCGCCGCTTTGTGTTCCACGAGGGCGCGGCATGAGCCGGATCGGCGGTTGGGGCCGGTTTCCGATGGCCGATTGCAAGGTTGTGACGGCGCGATCGGAGGGCGACGTTGCGGCAGCGGTTCAAGCTGCGCCGCTGATCGCGCGCGGTAACGGACGCGCCTATGGCGATGCCGCGCTGAACCCCGGCCAGACGCTCGACATGACCGGAATGGATCGGATGCTGTCCTTTGAAGATGGCGTATTGGTGGCCGAGGCGGGTGTGCTGCTGGCCGACATCATCCACACCTTCCTGCCGCGGGGCTGGTTTCCATGGGTCACGCCCGGCACGAAATATGTGAGCCTTGGCGGCGCGATTGCGGCGGATGTGCATGGCAAGAACCACCACCTTGATGGCTCTTTCCGGGCCTGTGTGGATTGGGTTGATGTGATGGGCCCGGATGGCGAGGTGACGCGGGCGCGCCCCGGTGATGATTTGTTCGACTGGACGCTTGGGGGCATGGGCCTGACAGGCGTGATCCTGCGGGCGCAGATCCGGCTGCGCACCGTTGAGACGATGTATATCGCGCAGGAAACGCGGGCGTTGACGTCGCTTTCGGAGACGCTTGACGCCTTTGGGGATACGCTCGATGCCCCCTATTCGGTTGCGTGGATCGACTGCTCCGACGGGCCGCACCATGGGCATTCTTTGCTTCTTCTGGGCCGTCACGCGACTGAAGACGACCTGCCAAGCCGGTGGCGTCCGTTCAACGTGCAACGCAAACGCAAGCTGCCGGTCCCCTTCGGCGCGCCACCGTTCCTGTTTCGCGGGCTTTGGCTGCGCGCGCTTAACGGTATTTACTGGCGTCGCGGGGCGAGGCGGGCGGGCCATGCGCTGGTGGATTGGGACAGCTACTTCTATCCGCTGGATGCCCTGGCCAATTGGAACCGCCTTTATGGGCAGCAGGGGTTCCTGCAATTCCAGTGTGCCTTGCCCCAAGAGAACTCTGCGACCGGGTTGGCCGAATTGATGGACACAATCGCCGAAGCTCGAGTCGGATCGGTCCTGTCGGTGCTGAAACGTTTCGGGCCGCAATCCGGTCATTTTTCCTTCCCAATGCCCGGCTATACGCTGGCCCTGGACTTCCCCGCGTCAGAACGGAGCCTTGAGTTGATGAGCAGACTTGATGACATAACCCTAGCCCATGGCGGGCGCTTCTACCTCGCCAAGGACGCCCGTATGCCCGAGGCCGTGGCCAAAGCCGACCCGCGCGCGGAGGCCTTCGCCGCCATGCGCAAACAGGCGGGTCTTTCGGAACGCTTTACCTCACTGCAATCGGAAAGGCTGGGGCTATGAGCGGCCCGGTCCTGATCCTTGGCGCGGCCTCCGGTATCGCACGGGCCGTGTCGCGCAGCTTTGCCGAGGCGGGCCACCCGATCCAATTGGCCGCGCGAAATGCGTCGCGGTTGGAAGATGACGCCGCTGACCTGCGCACGCGCTTCGGGGTTGAGGTGACGCTGCACGACTTCGACGCGCTAACACTCGACAGTCACGGCGCGTTCGTCGACGGCCTCCCTGCCCTGCCGGAGGTTACGATCTGCGCCGTAGGTGCGATGGGCGAACAGTCGCAAAGCGAAGCCGACCCGCAGGCGGCGGCTCATGTCATGCGCTCGAATTTTGAGGGGCCTGCTAGTGTGTTGGCCCATTTGGCAAACCGCATGGAGACGCGTGGCTCAGGAACCATCGTTGGCATCTCATCGGTCGCGGGCGACCGGGGTCGTGCGTCGAACTACGTCTATGGTTCGGCCAAAGCAGGATTCACTGCTTTCCTGTCGGGACTGCGCAATCGCTTGGCTAAGAAGGGTGTGCATGTGGTGACTGTGCAGCCGGGCTTCGTTCGTACCGTAATGCTGGATGGAATGGAGACGCCGGGGCCTTTGACGGCTGAGCCTGAAGAGGTTGGAGCGGCCGTGTTGAACGCCGTCCAAAAGCAGAAGAACGTGATCTACACGCGGTCGATCTGGCGACTAGTGATGGCCGTGATCCGCAACATTCCGGAGCCTGTCTTCAAGAAGACATCGCTGTAGGCGGATCGAAGCGTGCGGCTGGCAAGATTCCGCGCAAATTTCAAGCGGTCGGTACAATCTGATTTGGTCTTGTTGCTAATTTAACACTTCCAGAATAGGGACGTTGAAATCGAAGGGACAGCGACACGCGGAAGGCACCGCGTAAGCATAACAAAAGGGGCAGTGCCTCAAGATGGACGGGACAGCAACGGCGCGAGTTGTGCGGGGACGCGCACAGGCTCGAGGCACGCGCGGCAGCGTGCAGCCGAACGACACACAGGCAGCAGGCAAACAGGGGTTCTTTGAGCGCCCGAATGGTGTATTGGGTCTTGTTTTGGCGTCGACCGTGATGACCTCGGCCTGCGGTTTTGTGGTCTATTCCAATGCAATGGACGCGCAGCGCGCTACAATTGAGCGGACCGCCGCTGCAACGCCCGCACCCCAGGTGCAGCCTGATCACGCCTACCCTCTGCCCGAAGTCTTCGACACAACCGTCTCCGTCGCCATCGATATGGGCCCGCGGACTCGAACGGCACCTTCGCTTGCTGGCACCGAAGCGCCTTCGGCTGATACGCCCAACGTGACCGGCGCGCCGCTTTACACAGTCGTGGAAGGTCGCCCCGACTTCGTGCCGTCCCCGCGCCCTTCGCAAGGCCCCGACATCCTGACAATCGCGCGCAACATCACTATCGCGAGGGCGCGTACATTCCCGCTGCCGGTCGCGCGCCCGAACGGCACAACGACACCGGCTTGGCCTGATCCCGTGACCGGGCCGCAGACGTCGGAATTGCTGGCCGCTGCCAGCCCGCGCCCCTCCCTCCGCCCCGACGATCTGGTCACGCGTGTCGCGTTGAACCCTGACGATCTTGGGCTTGAAGTCGCCCGCGCCGAAGCGCCGGGTGCTGCTGAAATCCCGCGTGGCGGTCTGTTTGGCGGTGGCGATTGTTCACCTCGACTTGCCCGCGAAATGCCGCGCCGCCCGTCTGGTGCATCCGGTGGTGCCGCAGTGATGGCTGCTGTAGGCAATGGCTCGGGCTCGAACCGCGACAACCGGTTAGTGGATGAAGCGCTGGCCGGCAATATGCCAGGCTACATGCGCGATCTGCATCCGGTGACCTTCAATGGCACCGTCGGTGGGCGCACGGTTGAGGTCACGATCTGCGTGACGCCCGATTACCTCGCCATCGGATCAGACAGCGACCATGTCCGTGTGCCGCTTGGCCTGCCCGCTGCCCTGCGTGTGGCCGATGCCTTCGATATGATCCTGCCCACGACTTCGATGGTGGACGCGATTTATCAGCAGGCTGACATCCGTGTCGCACCGTCGCCAATGACGCCCGGCTCTGCCATGTCGAGCACGAATTACTTCGTGACCCACGATCAGACAGTCGATGCACAATTTGCCCGCGCCGGTGCGCAGCAGGGCATGTTGGTTGCTGGCCACAAGAAAGACCTGGTCATCGCCAACCGCCTGTCCCGCAATCCAGGCCGCGTGGCGATCTATGGCTGGCACCGCACCAATGGAAACGCGGTCCAGCCGCTTTCGACAGTCCACGGCGAGTACTACGCCGACTATTCCCACGGCATCCGGCTGGTCAGCCGCACGGCATATGTGAATGGCCAAGCCGTCGATCTGCGAGAGCTGCTGACGGATGAGCGCTATGCAGGCTTCCTGAATTCTGATGGCGCACTAACCGGTGCAACGGTGCGGCTGGCTTCGCTTTAAGCACTTCACTTTCAATGAAAAACGGCGCCTCTCGGGGCGCCGCTTTCGTTTTTTATCTGCAGGTCTATCGCACGTCCCGGAAGCATCTGAAGCCGAGGTGATAGTTGCGGTGGCTCCCCTCACTCATCACGCGAGTGCCATGCCAGAACGGGGCGCGCCAGCGAGCCCAATGTTCATGGGCGCGGATCGTGTCCCAGATGAACCAGGATCCCTTCATCTCCGTTACGCCTAGGGTCGTGGACCCGGCAGAGGCCATCTGATCCTCGGCCAATGGCAGGTTCATATGCTCCGCCGCGTTGCCGTCGATGTCATAAACACCGAGCGGTGACTGGCAGGACGGGAAGCTGCCCGCAGGATAGGTGTTGGACCCGCAGCCTTGGAAACTCCCACCATTGCAGGACGCGTTCTTGAAAGAGCCGGTCGCGCAGACGCCCGATTGCCAAGCGCCGATGGAATAAGTCCCCGAAGTGTTGGCGTAGTGGTTGTTGTGCCAGTTGCGCATCGTGTTGACCGCCGCCGAAAGACCCATACCTCGGATCATGTCGAACGGATAATCCGGCGGTAGAAGTTGACCAGCCGCGGCTCCCTCCCATTCGTGCGCATCGCCGATGCGGCCGCCTTCGGCTGCGCACAGCTGCGCGGCCTCATTCGCGCGAACCCAAACGACGGGGTAAACCATTGGAATATTGGGGTATTCGAACATGTCGGCACAAACCGTTGCGTCACGCGCCGTCTGCGTTTCAGGATCGTAGAGCGGCACCATGTAGGGCCCACCACAGATGCGTTCATATTCGCGGTTGCGATAGCTCGCCTGCACCTGCTCGACCGTTCCGCCAAGGCGTGATGCAGCCTCTTCGGGCGTGAACGGGTGCTGAGTGACCGCTGGATTGCCCTGCCCCATCCAGCCGTTTGGCGAGTTGGCAAAGATCTGGCGGACACGGTTGATTTCGGAATTCGACAGGCCCCGGATCTGCTGGAGCTGTTGGAACAACAGCTCATTCCGCTCCCCAAGGGATTGGGCGTCAGCGGCGGCTCCGGTCAGGGCCAGCGCAGCTGCTGCACATGCTGCTTTGATTGTTGTTCGAAATCCCATCACTGCCTCCGCAAAAGGTAAAAGAAATCACGATTATCCGGCGCTTCGATGAACCGCGCAACGCGGCCATTGTCGGGATCTGCCTCGGCCATGCCCGAGACGAGGTGCTGCCACTCCATTTCTTCCTCACCCTCTTCGTCATGGATGTAGAGCGCCATGTAGGTGTGCTCCTGCGAATTCATGTCGAGCAGCATAGCGTAATCACAATCGTAGGCCTGGAATGTCCGCGCCATCGCAGAGGGCGTGGCTGAGGAGAAGTAAGCGTAGATCAGGAATTGCCGGCCCTCGACCGTGCGCACACATGCCCCGCCGCGCAGGGTGCGCAGGGTTGCATTCGCATCGCCTGACCAATTGCCACCGCCCCAGGAGGTCACGCGTGGCCCCGGCACACCATATTCGATGATGGCAACGCCGTTCTGACGCGCGAACATCAAGTCGGGGAGCATGGCTTCGTCTTCTTCAGTCCAAGTGCGCATACCGACCTCACCATCGAGGGTCAGATACATGGTCGCAAGATTGGGCCAGAGGCGTGAAAGCAAAACGCCGTTCTGCATGAAGCCATAGTGGTGCCCGTAGTTGAAGGTCGCGTAGTCGCCGAAACGCCATGCGCCGTGGTCACGCTTGAAGCCACCGGTGAAGGTTGCCGCAACACGTTCGACCAATGCAGGGTTTACCATGCCAGTCCGCACGAGCGGATCAGGCTGGTCAAAACCGTCGGGGCCTCGGCCCTGTCCGTGGCGGTTAGACGGGCGCGAAGACCAGCCAAGGCGCGGGTGATCGGTGCCCAATTCATACCCGATGTCGAAACGGGCCATATCGAAGGCGACCAAGTATACGTCCGCGCGGCGTTCGACCCCATCAAGCCCGTTCGCACCGGGAACCTGGAACACGTCGTTCGCGATCATCGAGGGCTGCATGACTGACGCGTAGATGCCTGGGCTGCCGTCAACCTCATACCAAGCGCCTGCCGTCATTGCGCCCGCATCGGTGCCAATTAAGTCGAACCCCATATAAGGCCGCATGTTGGGTGTACTGTCGAGTTGCGCATTGCCAAGCAATTCGACACCATCGATTTCCTCGACCTCTTCCTCGCCTTCCGACGAAACCATGAAGGCGTCTTCGAAAAAGGCGCCCTTAATCAAATTTACAATCGACTCACCAAAAACGACGTTATCGCGCAAGAATTCGGCAACGGCCTCTCGGGTTGTGCGACTCCCAGAGACGGGATTGCGCACGAATAGGCTCCAATCGCAAACAGGAGCAAATGGGAGCGAGCTGGATTGCGCCTCTTCCAATTCGCCATCATCCCATGGCGCACACGCAAAACTGTCACCGTCGCCTTCGATCAACAAGGTCGGGCCATCTTCGTCGATCAGTGAGACGTTCCAAAGCTCAGGCGCCCCGTTTTCAAAATGAGCGAAGCGCGACCGCCCCCCTTCCGGGGCAATCTCCAGTACAAACCACGAGTTAACGTGGGGGTTAAGCGAGGTCAGCGTGTAGGTGGTGCCATCCTCGCCGGTCAAAGCCTGGGCGTTGCGGAAAGGCTGTAGCGCGAAGATCGAGCCGGGCACATTCTGGTTCAGCTCTGCAAGTTGAGCTTCCAGGACGCTTTGTTCAGGTAAATCAATTCCTTGCGCTAAGGAAATCGACGATGTGGCAAACAATGATACAGCCGAGAGAAACGCGATCGAACGAAATTTGGGCAGCAAGAGGAAGCTCCACGATGAAATATGGGACCCGCGCAAAATGGGCAGCTGGCGGAGAGGAACATTAAGTCGTCAGGTTGCAACAATCCGAAGCGTGACGCAACGGCGCAAGGGATAGTTTTGACCACTGTCTTCCCGCAAAGCGCGCGCCACCTCAGACCGGAGCCAACGCGCGGTCTGGCTCGGCCAAAAGATGCAAATCTTCTGGCATATGCGGCATTCGCGTTTACATTAACCAACAATTAACCGCGTTATGAGTTATCGTGCTATGTATTGGCTCAGTGAACGGCGGCATCACTTCGGATGCAGTGGTCAATCAGAGAATCGGGGGTGTTGCCATGGGCAGCAATGGGAAGAGACCGGCGACAGTTGCTTCAGTTGATACTAGTGACTCGGGACTAGAAGACGGAAATTCGACGACGCCAATTTCCCCTTACGTCAATTCGTTTTTGGCCGCTGTAAATGGTGCTTTGGCAGCTGCCGATATTCGCGAAGCACGTTCTTTGATTGCGGCGGAGGAAGAGAAGCAGAGATCGGCATCCGCGGACGATAATGTGCTGGAATTCTCCGATCTCGTCACTGCAAAAGTACGCGTGGCCTTGGCGACGGATGACGGCGAAGCTGCCCATGCAATCCTTGTAGCGGCCATTGAAGCTGCACCAGAAAATAGAGCCCTTCGTGTGCTGATGTCAGAGGTTATGCTTGCCATAGGCCGCGCGGCTGATGTCAGACCGGTTTTGCGTCATATTGGGCGGCCTTCCCCATCCGACGAGACTGATACGCGCCGCGCAGGCGACACTTCCGGCTAAGCTGGCTTGTCGAAAAATTTGCTGGCCTGATCGGAAGGAACGCCGACCTGTTGCGCCAAAGAACTACGGGGTCAGCAAAACAAACTAACGCCTTCTGGAGCATCGGGGTTCGCCCCAGATGTTTTATCGAACAAAGCGCGGATCGCTTCGAGCCGCACGTCTCGCGTCAGGTCAACGACGCGCACCGCACAATCAGTTTCGGGTCCCAATGCGTGCGCTGCATTGGTCGTCAAAACCGAAAGAGCGTCCAGTGATTGCTGTATTCGGTCGACTTTCTGAAGTTCCGGAGGCGCGTTTTCCATCGAAACCGAGCCTGCGAGCAATTCATCAATCTGGTGCGCCATTTCTGCTTGGGAGCGCAGCTCATCTGCTAAGGCCAAAAAAACCTCACGCACGCTCACGCTATTTTCATTGCATTCGACCATTAAAGTGGTCCCACGACACGCTCGATACAGGCCCTGAGCGCAGTCGGGGAAAAGGGTTTTTTGAGGAAGTTGTTCATTCCGAGTTGGCGCCCTCGGTCGATAACTGCCGGGTCGGCCGTACCAGTTATTAGAATGAAGCCAGTTCGGGCGAACTGGGTGTTCCCGCGCAACGTTTGCAGCAGTTGGAGGCCATCCATTTCTGGCATGTTGTAGTCAGAAATCACCATGTGCGCGGGCGTTGCCGCCAGCTTTTGCAAGGCAGTCCGGCCGTCCGCGCAATGATCGATTGATGCGATGCCCATCCACTCAAGCGCCTGGATGATCAGGCCCCGACTGGTCGACATGTCGTCGACGACCAGGACGCGCAGCATGTCTTTCGTGCTCATCGTGTTTCCTTTCTATGGGACGCGTCGGTACTGGGTGACGCCATCCGAAATCAGTTGCCGGGTTGCGGGACCGGTAATGCGTTCCGAATGACCAATCATGAGTTTTCCGCCCGGCTTGAGGGCACCGGCAAATCGTGGCCAAAGCGTCTTTTGCGTATCGGAAGAGAAATAAATCGCAACGTTTCGACAAAAGATCACATCAAACAGCCCCTTCATCGGCCAAGGCTTCAGGAGGTTGAGTTCGGCAAACTGGACAAGACGTCTCACGTCCGGTGCAACTTCATAGACATCCGGAGCGTCAGCGCGCGTTGCGAGAAATCGTTCGAGTAACGGATGATCGGAGGCGGCCTGCAGCGGTTTCGTATACTGGCCCAGACGCGCCTGCGCCAACATGCTTTCATCGATATCGGTCGCGAGAATACGAACGTTCCTTTCGATTGCGGATGGCATCAAATCCAGGACCACCATCGCTATCGAATAGGCCTCCTCTCCGCTCGAACATCCGGCCGACCACACCCGGATTTCTTCTTCATCTGCTGATCTCCGCGCGACGCGGTCGCCAAGCGCGGTGCGCAGGCTATCAAAATGATGGTCTTCCCTGAAAAACCGAGTGACGTTGGTGGTCAGCAGTTGAACCATTTCCCGGGCTTCGCGGTCACCGGCTGGCCCATCCAGCAATTCGCAATACTCTTCAAAACTTTCGAGACCTAAGCGGGCTAGGCGTCTGGAAAGCCGCGAGACGGCAAGACTGCGTTTGCCTTCCTGCAAAACGATGCCGGTTCGTTTTTCCAAAATTTCAGAAAGATCCGAGAAGGCCGCATCCGAGATTTGCGGGTCAGCTCGTCCAGGCAAATTTGGAAAGGTTCGTTCAAAACTCATGCGGCCAAGGTCCCATTCCTGGGAACGACGCTGGATAGATCGAGGCGGCGGATCATGCGATCTTCGATCAACAATACGCCAGAGATGAATGCCTTAACCTCTTCCGACACCATGTCTGGAACCGGATGGAGCGCCTCCACGCCAACGGACAAAATGTCCGAGACCATATCTGCCAGCAGTCCAATCGTTTGGCCGTCTATGACTGTAATGATGATAACGTGCCGCGCACCCGGTTCCGTCTGCCCTAGGCCCAATCTGTCCGAAAGATCGACCACCGGCACGACTGAGCCGCGCAGATTGATGACGCCTTTCACGTAGCTTTGGGCATGTGGCAAGACCGTTGTTCGTGTCCACCCGCGAATCTCGCGCACAGACATTATATCGAAACAAAAATCCTGACCGGCGACACGGAAGGCAACAACTTCCTGACTGACGTCGGCCAAAGGTGCATCAGATTGCGACATGGGCCACTCCTTCCGTGGGAGCCGAAATGGGCATTGCGACTGGATTTGGTACCGCGATGCCACTTGCGATCGCTTCGGGATCTACGATCAACGCGATGCGCCCATCCCCGAGGATTGTTGCGGCAGAAATTCCATCGATCTGGCAATAGTTGGTTTCGAGACTTTTAATGACGACTTGGCGTTGGTCCTGCAGTGCATCTACGATGAGGGCGCAGCTCTTTTCGGTGTCGGTTTCGATCAACAGGAAGATGCGGTCCTCAAGGTCCATTTGCTCGTCCCGAAACCCAAACATCGCGCCCAGATCCGCGACCGGCATCAAGGTGTCTCGCACTGAAAGAACGCGGATATCGGCACCAATGGTATGAAGCTCCGCCGCGCTCGCATGGAGGGTTTCGCGGATCGAGGTTATTGGGACGACCATCGTTTGTCCCGCAACCTCAACAACCATACCCTCCAGCACCGCGAGGGTCAGGGGCAGACTGATCGAAAAAGTCGTCCCTTGGCCTTTCTCCGAAGAAACGGACAACCGTCCCCCCAGAGCCGTGATTTCACTTCGAACAACATCAAGGCCGACGCCGCGTCCCGACAGTTCCGACACTTCGTTCGCGGACGAAAAGCCTGGCATGAACAAGAGCGCATCAATCTCTGCATCGGTCATGGCCACGTCGGGCGAGATCATGCCTTTTTCTTCCGCCAACTGTCGCACCCGATTGCGATCAATGCCTGCGCCGTCATCTGTGATCTCGATGATCACGCGGCCAGAGCGGTGGGCCGCTGAGAGTGTAATCGATCCTTCTGCAGCTTTGCCCGCCGTCACCCTGAGCTCCGGCGCTTCCAAACCGTGATCGACGGAGTTGCGAACCATATGATTGAGGGGATCAACGAGGCGTTCCAGTACGGTTTTGTCGATCTCGGCGCTTTCGCCCTTCATGACCAGCCTCACCGTCTTTCCGGTCAAAGTGCCGGCATCTCGAATGGTCCGCGCCATACGTTGAAACAGGGGCTTGATGGGTTGGGCGCGGATTGCCATTACGCCTTCCTGGATTTCACCCGCCAATTGTTTTAACCCGTCGAGTTCCTGAAGAACGTCATTGGCGCGCGGCAAGTCGATGGCCTCTACGGCTTGAGCCAGCATTGCTTCCTTGATGACCAATTCGCCCACGAGGTTGATCAACTTATCGACCCGCTCAAAGTCGACGCGGATGGTCTGTGAGGTCGCAGGCGGAGGTAAGGAAACCGGCTTGTCGACGGGCGCGGAGATTGATCGCGCTTGATTTGCTTCTATGACGTGGGCGACTTCGTCTTCTGCCATCGCAGGATTGGACAATGGCTCAGCGATTAGAGGCGTCAAACCAATCTCAGGGCTGCCACGCAAAGGCGTGATTGTGATCTCTGCACAATCCAACACGAAGTCGAAGGCGTCCAAGACGACGTCTTCGGCGGTCTCGGTGTGAAGCTCTATTTGCCAGGTGATGTTGCACAATGTCGGGTCGCAAGCGCTCAACAGAGGAACATCGTCGGTGCGTGCGAGAACTTTTGTTTCTCCGAACCGGCTAAGCGCGCGAAACAGGATGAGTGGTTCATTGCCGCTGGTAAATAACTCCGGGTCTGTCTTGACGGAAATCAACCACCCGCTTGGCGGCGGATCTTGTGGGAGGTCTAAGTCTCCTAGATCGAGCGCGAGGGGTTGGAAATCTTCGGCGTCGGGTGCGGCACGACTGGCGTCAGCGCTTGGTCCACGGGACGTCCTAGAGAGTTCATCCAATCGCTTTAGGAGTGCTTCAGAGCGGGCGCGATCAGCCGATCCATTTTCTCTAGCTGCCGCAACGAGATCGGTCAGATAGTCGCCACATTGCTGAAACAGCAACAGAATCTCATCGGTCGAAGGCAAGCGGTCGGCGCGAACATGATCAAGAACCGTTTCAAATTCATGGGCGAAGCCCACGAGGTCGTTCAGGCCAAATGCACCGGCGCCGCCTTTGATTGAATGGACTGCCCGAAAAACGACGTGAATGGTTTCCGCGTCGCTGGATCCATCCACCATGCACACGAACCCGTCCTGCATGGCTTCAAGAAGCTCGTCACATTCCTCAAAGAATGAAGCGCGGAAATCGTCGCTTGCCGCGAAGGTCATGTGGCCCCTCCCACACCTGTCACGCGCTCAATAGCCCAGACCAGCTTCTGATCGTCGAAGGGTTTGACTATCCAACCGGTTGCCCCAGCCGAACGGGCACGAGCCCGAAGTTCGGGCGCTGACTCGGTCGTCAGAACCAAAATCGGCACAATACGGTCGCGCGCGAGCTTTCGCGCGCCTTCGATAAATCCAAACCCGTCCAGGTTGGGCATGTTTATGTCGGTGATCACCACATCCGGATCACTTTGATCAAAGCGATCCAAGCCCTGTCGCCCGTCTTCGGCGAAATCGACAGTAAATCCAGCGCGTCCCAATGCTGCTCCCAGCAGGTTTCGCATTGTTTTGGAGTCGTCGATGGCAAGGACGTTCAAACTCATGCCGCTACCTCACCAGATGCAGCGGTCATTCCAATTTCCGAAGGGTCGATACCAAGTCCGGACGCCGCCTGCGAAAACGCGTCGCTGAAGACGGTGATGCGAAACGCGAACCCATCAACACCCCATTGTCGAAAGACAGCGATCAAAACTTGAAGCCCAAGCGCGCCAATGAAAGTGGTCTCGCCCGCATCAACATCCAGGTCTTGGCCGCGCAACGAAAGAAGGTCCTCCGTGAGCGTTTGCACCGCCGCAGTGTCGATGTGTTCTTTCAAGGAATAGGACTGCACCAAACAAATTCTCCTTCCGACGAATGACGCGGCTGACGGCAACCTCGAGCACACGGTCTTTCGGTCTCTTGCGGCAGGGATAGGACAGGCGATGTGAAGGCTCAGTTAACGCAGTCGCGATTTGCGGCCTAAGGTTTGACCGGGTGTCAAAGACAGTCGATAAACGTTGAAAGACCCAACTACGCAGCCTCTTGCCTTTAAGGCCAAGCTTGTGCAGACCACCGCAGAGCCTGTATTTGACATCGGCAAGCGCGCCAAAGCCGCTCTGGACCTATCCAAGCAGATTTTTGGCCCTACCAAAATTGAGACCTCTGGGCTCAATAACGCGCAAATGCGGACCCACGGGGGAGTCCGCTGTCGGGAGATTCGCCATGAAAATGACCACCGAAGAAGCCTTCGTAAAAACGCTCCAGCGCCACGGCATCGAACATGCCTTTGGCATTATCGGATCGGCCATGATGCCGATCTCTGACATCTTCCCGGATGCGGGCATCAAGTTCTGGGACTGCGCCCACGAGGGCTCCGCCGGCATGATGTCGGACGGCTATACGCGCGCCACCGGCAAAATGTCGATGATGATTGCGCAAAACGGGCCGGGCATCACCAATTTCGTAACGGCTGTAAAGACCGCCTACTGGAACCACACGCCGCTTCTGCTCGTTACACCTCAAGCTGCCAACAAGACCATCGGTCAGGGCGGCTTCCAAGAAGTCGAACAGATGAAATTGTTCGAAGACATGGTCTCCTACCAGGAAGAAGTTCGTGACCCGACCCGCGTGGCCGAGGTTCTGACCCGCGTCATTTCGCAGGCCAAGCGCCTGTCCGGCCCCGCGCAAATCAACATCCCGCGCGACTTCTGGACCCAGGTCGTCGACATCGAAATCCCCGATCCGATCGAATTCGAAGCCTCCCCTGGCGGAACAAACTCTGTGGCCGAAGCGGCAGCCCTGCTCTCTTCCGCCAAAAACCCTGTCATCTTGAATGGCGCTGGCGTCGTTCTGTCAGCAGGGGGATTGGATGCATCACAAGCGTTGGCTGAGCGTCTGACAGCGCCGGTTTGCGTGGGCTACCAGCACAACGATGCGTTCCCTGGCAACCACCCGCTGTTCGCAGGTCCTCTGGGCTATAACGGCTCGAAAGCTGGGATGCAGCTTATCAAAGAGGCCGACGTTGTCCTCTGCCTCGGCACGCGACTGAACCCGTTCTCGACCCTGCCTGGCTATGGCATCGAGTATTGGCCCGCTGACGCGAAGATCATCCAAGTCGACATCAATCCGGACCGCATTGGTCTGACCAAGAAGGTCACTGTCGGCATCGTGGGTGACGCCGCCAAAGTTGCGACCGGAATTCTTGCACAATTGGCAGACGATGCCGGTGACGCGGGCCGCGAGGCGCGCAAGAACCACATCGCTCAGACCAAATCCGCATGGGCACAGGAGCTGTCCTCAATGACGGAAGAGCAGGACGATCCTGGCACTGATTGGAACGTTCGCGCACGGGCCGCAAAGCCAGATTGGATGTCGCCACGGATGGCGTGGCGCGCTATTCAAGCCGCTCTACCCGTTGAGGCGATCATCTCGTCCGACATTGGCAACAACTGTGCCATCGGCAACGCTTACCCGTCGTTCAACGAAGGTCGGAAGTACTTGGCTCCCGGCCTCTTTGGCCCCTGCGGCTATGGCCTGCCCGCGATTGTTGGCGCGAAGATCGGCCAGCCGGATGTCCCGGTTGTTGGCTTCGCAGGTGACGGCGCCTTCGGGATCGCGGTCAACGAGCTGACGGCGATTGGCCGTGGCGATTGGCCTCCGATCACGCAGATCGTCTTCCGCAACTACCAGTGGGGTGCGGAAAAGCGGAACTCCACCCTGTGGTTCGACGACAACTTCGTCGGCACCGAGCTGGACGAAGACGTGTCGTACTCCGGTATCGCGGACGCTTGCGGCCTAAAAGGTGTGGTTGCCCGCACCCAGGAAGAGCTGACAGCCGCCCTGAACCAAGCGATCAAGGACCAGATGGAAAACGGCATTACCACGTTGATCGAAGCCATGATCAATCAGGAACTCGGTGATCCCTTCCGCCGCGACGCGATGAAAAAGCCCGTCGCCGTGGCCGGAATCCGCAAAGAGGACATGGTTCCTCAGCAGGTCGCTTAATATGAGTGTGGCGGCAGGTGATCCGCTTGCCGCCATCGCCGCCCGTGCGGCGGCGGACAAGAAGCACATTGTGCTGAGCGAAGGCGATGATCCGCGCGTGCATGAGGCCGCGCGGATTGCTGTTGAACAGGGTCTGGCGGATGTCACGGTTCTGGGCCCGACCGAAGTTGAGGGTGCCATTGCACCGGGCGTGTCGGTCCTGAATCCCGAAAACTCCCCTAATCACGACACCTTCGTTGCGCGCCTCGTGGAATTACGTGGCCACAAGGGCATGACTGAGGAAAGGGCCGCGGATGCCGTCCGCGACCCGCTGATCTTCGCCGCGCTTATGGTCGATCAGGGGATGGCCGACGGCACGGTCAGTGGCTGCGTACGCACGACATCGGACGTGGTGCGCGCCGCGTTGCAGGTCATCGGAAAAGCCAAGGGCGCGCCTTTGGTGTCCAGTTTCTTCCTGATGGCCTTACCGCCGGAGCATCCAGCTGGCCCCAAAGGCATGATCTTTTCTGATTGCGGCTTGGTGATTGACCCTTCCGCAGAAGAGCTGGCCGGAATTGCACAGCAGGCGGCCACTTCGGCGCAGGCGCTTCTGGATCAGACGCCGCGCGTTGCGATGCTGTCTTTCTCAACGAAGGGCAGCGCGCGCCATGCAGCTGTTACCAAAGTGACTGAGGCCATGGAGCTTGCCAAGGCCGCGGCCCCCGACCTGATCCTCGACGGTGAATTGCAGTTCGACGCGGCCTTCGTTCCCTCTGTTGCAGCACGCAAGGCTGAAGGCTCTCCGCTCGAAGGCGCGGCGAACGTATTTGTCTTCCCGAACCTCGATGCGGGCAACATCGGCTACAAAATTGCGCAACGCATCGGCGGGGCCACTGCGATTGGTCCGGTCCTACAAGGGTTGGCGAAACCGGCCAATGACCTGAGCCGTGGTGCCACAGCGCAAGACATCGTGGACATTATTGCGGTGACGGCTGTTCAGGCGCAGTAGCCACGGTTGCAAGGTTGCAACCACACCCTATCCCATTCATTTCCAAAGATAATCCCATCGTGTTAACCTTTTCTCCACCCAGGGATCAGTCCCATCGCGCTTTGATGCCAGACCGCCGCCCGTGGCCTTATCCGTTGGCCATTCTGGCCCTACTCCGACTCTGTTCAAAGAGCGATTTTCGGCCATCTTATTTCGGGCTCCAGACAGCCCATTGGGGAGGTTCCAGACATGGCCTACGACGCAACGAACTCGCTTGAAGCGCATTGGATGCCGTTCTCGGATAACCGTGGGTTCAAGGAAGACCCGCGCCTGGTTGTCCGCGCAGAAGGTGTTCACCTTTATGACCACCGCGGTGGCCAGCTGCTGGACGGCTCGTCTGGCCTGTTCTGCTCGCCCGCCGGTCACTGCCACCCGAAGATCGCGGAAGCCGTCTCCAAGCAGATGACGGAATACACCTACGTCATGCCCTTCCAGGCGGGCCACCCCGGCTCTTTCGCGCTGGCCGAGAAGATCAGCCGCATGCTGCCCGAGAAGATGAACCATGTGTTCTTTACCAACTCGGGCTCTGAAAGCGTCGACACGGCGATGAAGATCGTCATGGCTTATTGGAACGCACGCGGTGAATCGCGTCCCCGTTTCGTGTCGCGAGAGCGCGCCTACCACGGCGTTAACATCGGCGGCGTGTCCCTGTCGGGCATGGTCAAGAACCGCGACATCTTCCACGCCACGGTGCCCGGCGTCATGATGCTGCGCCACACCTATGACCCGTCGGAAAAATTCATCCCAGGCGGCCATTCCGAGCATAACGGCGAAGAGTTGGCCAATGATCTGGAGCGGATGGCCCAGACCTATGGCGGCGGCAACATCGCGGCGGTCTTCGTTGAGCCCGTTGCAGGTTCCACCGGCGCTCTGCCGCCCCCGAAAGGCTACCTTGAGCGTCTGCGCGCGATTTGTGACCAGTACGGCATCCTGCTCGTCTTCGATGAGGTCATCACCGGTTTCGGCCGTATGGGAACCGCTTTCGCCGCGCAGCGCTACGGCGTGGAGCCCGACATCATCACGATGGCCAAGGCGCTCACCAACGGCTCCATCCCCATGGGTGCTGTCGCTTGCCGCGATGACATTTATGAAACCGTCGTCGGCTCCTCCAAGCGTGGTCTGACCGAGTTCTTCCACGGCTACACCTATTCGGGCCACCCCGCCGCCTGCGCGGCCGGTAACGCCATGATGGAGATCATCGTGGAAGAAGATCTGATCCAGCGGTCCGCCGATCTGATCCCCTACTTCGAAGCCGCCTTGATGGATGGGTTGAAGGATCACGAGCTGATCAACGATATCCGCGTTGCAGGCTTGATGGCTGGCGTCGAAGTTCATGCAGATGGCGGGCCGGGTATGCGCGGGACCGAGCTTCAGAAGCGCATGTTCTGGCAGGGCCTGTCGGTGAAGTTCACCGGCGACAATGCAATCATCGCGCCGCAATTCATCGCGACACGCGAAAATGTCGACGAGATCGTGGACCGCTTCCGCGCCACGCTTGACGATATGCGCGACAACGGCTGATCTGAACCGGGCGGGCTTTGCGAAAGGCCCGCCCGTTTTTCATCTTAACTCTTCGACCGGGTTCCTCACATGTCCAAAGTCCCTTCCCACGCGCGCGTTGTCATCGTCGGTGGCGGTGTTGCTGGTTGTTCTGTTGCCTATCACCTGACCAAGTTGGGCTGGACGGATGTGGTCCTGTTGGAACGCAAGCGCCTAACTTCTGGGACCACGTGGCACGCAGCGGGCCTGATCGCGCAGCTGCGCGCAACAAAGAACATGACCCGGCTGGCGAAGTATTCGCAGGAGCTTTACGGCAATCTGGAAGCTGAGACCGGCGTGTCCACCGGCTTCCGTCGCTGCGGCTCCATCACTATGGCGCTGACCGAACACCGTGCCGAGGAAATCCGGCGCCAAGCCTCCATGGCGCGTTCGTTCGGCGTGGAGGTCGAAGAGATCGACGCGGAAGAGGTTCTGCGTCACTACCCACACGTCAATACCGAAGGCATGACGGCCGCAGTCTGGCTGCCGCTCGATGGTCAGGGCGACCCAGCGAACATCGCGCTGTCGATGGCCAAGGGCGCGCGGATGGGCGGTGCCACGGTTCTGGAAAACGTGAAGGTCACCGGCGTGTCACAGGCCGACGGCAAGGTCACGGGTGTCTCCTGGGAAGCCGACGGTGAGGCTGGCGAAATTCAGGCCGACATGGTGGTGAACTGCGCCGGCATGTGGGCACGTGATTTCGGCCAGATGGCGGGCGTAAACGTGCCGCTTCAGGCGTGCGAACACTTCTACATCGTCACCGAATCCATCCCGGACCTCCAACAACTTCCCGTTCTGCGGGTGCCCGACGAATGCGCCTACTACAAGGAAGACGCGGGAAAAATGCTGCTCGGCGCGTTCGAGCCTGTCTCAAAGCCATGGGGCCCGATCCCCGAAGACTTCGAATTCGACCAGCTGCCAGAAGATTTTGACCACTTCGAGCCGATCCTTGAGAACGCTTGTGAGCGGATGCCGATGCTGGCGGAGGCGGGCATCCACACGTTCTTCAACGGCCCGGAGTCCTTCACCCCAGACGACGCCTACCACTTGGGTCCGGCGCCTGAGGTGGACGGCTACTGGGTCTGCGCGGGCTTCAATTCCATCGGGATCCAATCCGCAGGCGGCGCCGGGTGGGCGCTGGCCGAATGGATGGAAAACGGCATCCCACCATTTGATGTGGGCGAGGTCGATATCCGCCGGATGCAGCCGTTCCAGCGCAATCATCGCTACCTCAAAGAACGCGCATCCGAGACGCTTGGCCTGCTTTATGCGGACCACTACCCCAACCGCCAGAAAGCCACCGCACGCGGCGTCCGGCGGTCTCCCCTGCACGAACACCTTAAGGCCGCCGGCGCCGTCTTCGGTGAAACCGCTGGGTGGGAACGCGCCAATTGGTTCGCCAAAGACGGCCAGGAACGCGAATACCGCTACGATTGGAAGGGGCAGAACTGGTTCGCCAATCAGGCGCAGGAACATGCCGCGATCCGCGAAAATGTTGGCCTCTACGACATGTCGTCTTTCGGCAAGATCCGCGTTGATGGGCCGGATGCCGAAGCCTTCCTGAACCGCATGGCGGGCGGGAACATGGCGGTGCCGGTGGGCAAAATCGTCTACACTCAATTCCTGAACGAACGCGCGGGGATTGAGGCCGACGTGACAATCACGCGCTTGGCCGAGGACAGATATTTTATCGTGACACCGGCGGCGACCGCGATCCGCGACATGGCGTGGCTGAAGGCCAACCGCCGGGACGAGATGGTGGTTTTGCAAGACGTCACCGCCGCGGAAGCCGTCATCTGCGTTATGGGCCCGAATTCCCGCGCGCTCATGCAATCGGTCAGCCCCCACGATTGGTCCAACGAAGCCTTCCCCTTCGGCACCGCGCAAACCGTAGAGATTGGCCTTGGCCTGGCCCGCGCGCACCGCGTTACATACGTGGGCGAATTGGGGTGGGAGCTTTATGTCTCCGCCGATCAGGCCGCCCATGTGTTCGAGACCTTGCAAGAGGCCGGAACGGACCACGGGATGCGGCTGTGCGGGTTGCACATGATGGACTCCGCGCGGATCGAAAAGGCCTTCCGTCACTTCGGCCACGACATCACCGGCGAAGATCACGTGCTGGAAGCGGGCCTTGGTTTTGCCGTTTCTAAGCAGAAAAACACCTTCATTGGCGCCGATGCCGTCGCCCGCAAACGCGACGAAGGGCTGCAAATGCGAATGGTCCAATTCAAACTGACCGACCCGGAGGCGATGCTGTTCCACGCCGAACCCATCATCCGGAATGGGGAGGTCGTGAGCTACATCACCTCCGGCAACTACGGACACACGCTAGGAGGCGCCATCGGCCTGGGCTATGTCCCCTGCCCCGGCGAGAAACCGGATGAGGTCCTGGCATCCAGCTATGAGATCGAAGTGGCAGGCACCCGTGTGGTCGCTGAAGCCAGCCTCAAGCCGATGTACGACCCGAAATCCGAGCGCGCCCGCGCGTGAAAAAACTGCGAGGAGGGTCGGAAGGCCCGAGGAGCGGCGGACTGATCGCTATCCCCTGATCGCCTCGGCGATCAGGGCCACGCCGTCTGGAATCAGAGCCGTTTCGATCGTGGCGAACCCAAGGCGAAGGCGGTTTTGCGGGGCGTCGTCGCGGGCATAGAAGGCAGATCCAGCCTCAACCAGTACCGATTTTTCACGCAAAGCCGCTACGATTTCAGTATCCACCATCCCGTCTGGTCCTCGTAGCCAAAGCGTCGTGCCGCCGGTCGCACGCTCCAACGCTGGCGTCAGCCCATGCTGTGCCAGGGCTTCGCGTAGCACCTCGTTGCGCCGCGCCATACGCATCCGCATACGCCGCGAGTGGCTGTTGTAATGCCCTTCCGACAGGAAATAGGCGACCGTTTTTTGGGTCAGCCCCGGCGGATGACGCTCGCTGAGCGTACGCACTGCACGCACATGGTCGATCAGCTCGGCATCCGCGGTCAGATATCCCAGCCTTAAGCCCGGAAAGATCGATTTTGAAAAGCTGCCGATGTAGGCCACGCGCCCCCGCTGATCGAGTGATTTCAGGGCGGGCAAAGCCGGTGAGGAGTAGGACATCTCATAATCATAGTCGTCCTCGATCACGATGAAATCGTCCTGCTCAGCGCGTTCCAGCAACGCGTTGCGACGTGCCATCGACATGGTCGCCCCTGTGGGCGCCTGATGCGAAGGCGTAGCAAACACCGCATCCACGTCCGAAGGAATTTCATCGACCTTCATGCCTTCCCGGTCCACCGGAACAGGTCGGATTTCCAACCCCTGTTGCAGAAGAAGGTTGCGAAGTTCTGGGTAGCCCGGATCCTCCATCGCAACCACGCCTGACCTGCGCGGAAACAAGACCTGCACCATCAACCACAGCGCATTCTGCGCGCCTGCGGTGACCAACACCTCATCGACTGAGGCCGCCACGCCCCGGCCCGACACCGAGCGCCGAACGATCTGTTCCAGCAGAAACGGATCATCCCGGTCTCGCGCGTCATAGGCGATTTGTTCAAAATGCCGTTTGCCCAAGGCGCGGCGTACGCAATCGCGCCAGTCATCGACCGGGAAACGCGCCACATCAGGTTCACCAAATATGAATGGGTATTTGTAGCGCCGCCAATCCGCCGGGTTGGCCTGCGCGCCCAAGGCGGCAGGTGGCGGACCCAGGCGGCTGCTCCAGTCAAGCCGCTCCGTCGCGCCATTTCCAGAAGGCCCAACAGCCTCGATCCGGGTCGGCGCATCAGGCGCCACAAAGTACCCAGAGCGCGCGACGGAGATGATATAGCCGGTCGCCAAAAGGCTGTCGTAGGCCAAGCTGACGGTGATCCTGCTGATCCGCAGATGCCGCGCCAAAGCCCGCGTGGCAGGCAAGCGATCACCGGGGGCGAAACGCCCATCCCAGATCGCGCGCGTGATCGAATCCTTCAACCGGGTCTGCAGGCCCACATTGGCGTCTTCCGACAGGAAGATGTGGTGCTCGGAAATGATGGCCATGGGGACTCACACGAAGGATAAGGCCAGAATGCCGGGAAATTTCAGAAACAACAAGGCCAACCGGATTGAGAGGGGTTGCAGCCGGGACGGTGCCATGATGCGGTGCCATCGAAACAACGGAGCCGCCGAAATGTCTCAATACACCTCGCTGTCGAACCATCCCGGCCCAGTGGTCGCCGACCTTCGGTCTGACACAGTGACCAAGCCCTGTGCCGCGATGCGGGCCGTTATGGCGGATGCCGAGGTGGGCGACGATGTTTACGGAGAAGACCCCCTTATCAACCGCTTAGAGGCCAGTTTGGCAGAGCGGTTGGGCAAAGAAGCGGGCCTGTTCGTGCCATCCGGCACACAGTCCAACCTTTTGGGAATGCTCGCCCATTGCGGGCGTGGGGAAGAGGTGATTGCAGGCGAAAGTTACCATGTGATCCGGTATGAGGCAGCGGGCGCGTCAGTGTTAGGCGGCGTGGCGTTGCACGCCTTGCCGGTTGCAGACGATGGCGGGTTGGAGCCGGACGCCATCTCGGCAGCGGTGAAAGAAGATGACAGCCACCATCCGATCAGCCGTCTCTTATCGTTGGAAAACACCAACTATGGTCGCGCAGTGCCGCTTGCACGGATCAACGCCGCCGTGAATGCAGGACGATCAGCCGGATTGTCCGTGCATTTGGACGGCGCACGGTTTTTCAATGCCATAACCACGTTGGGTTGTTCTGAGCGTGATTTGGCAGATCCATTCGACACGGTATCCGTGTGTCTTTCAAAAGGATTGGGTGCGCCTGTGGGTTCGGTCCTGCTTGGGCCCACCGACCTCCTCGCCAAAGCGCGGCGGATGCGGAAAATGCTTGGGGGCGGAATGCGGCAAGCGGGCATTCTAGCCGCGGCTGGTCTTTTCGCTTTGGAAAACAACGTCTCACGCTTGAGCGAAGATCATGCGCGGGCAGCGGCCTTGGCAGATCATCTACGCAAATTGGAATTGGGAGACGTCAGCCAAGCCACGAACATGGTTTTTCTAACCCCGGCGGCTGGGATCGACTTGGCAGTGCTTTCTGAACAAGGCATCGCCCTCTCAGCCCCTGCACCAGCTTGCCGAATGGTGCTTCACCGTGACATCGACGACGCAGCTTTTTCCGCTATTCTACGTGCCTTTGACGACATGGCAGAGGCTCGTGTTCCGGCATAGCAAGCGTTACGGTTCTACGGGGCACCGGACCCGAAGACAGTGCTTACGAGATACGGAAGGCTCAACCCCAAGGCCACAACCACACCGATCAGGATTGCCCACTTCAACCCGTTCAAAAGCCGTTGCAGGATCTGCTCGACAGCGAACCACGTGAAAAGGCCAAGGCCGAATGCGACCGTACCGGGCAGCTCATTCACGCTTGAGCCGATGTTGACGACCCAATCGGTGAGGGTCTGAATGATTGTTCCAAAATCCATAGCCACCCGATGCCGCGTTTTCCGCACGGCGTCCAGTGGGGGTATCCCCGTTCCGTTCCCCGCAGCGTCCGCATCAAACGCGCCATGAATGGACCTGCGAAGGGGGGAATGATACGGATTTGTTTGAATGAGCACGCAGATACGGGCCCGCCGTTGGCGAAGACTTAATATGTGTGATCGAGATTGCGGGACAACCGCTCAGTAACGGACATGACCTTGGCTCAAGATCGCCGCCCAAACTCCGACGAATTGACAGCGTTCCGCCGCCGCAACGGCTGGATCCTGTGGTCCGTCCTGCTGTTCAGCTTGTTTGTGAACGTGCTGATGATGACCGGGCCGCTCTACATGCTGCAGGTTTATGAGCGTGTGCTTGGGGCGGGCAGTGAAGAAACGCTATTGGCGCTCACGATCCTTGTGGGCTTTCTGTTTGTGATGATGGGCATCCTGGATTTCGCCCGTGCGCGGGTCGCCGCGCGGTATGGTGCGAAGTTGCAGGAAGCGTTCGATGCCCGTGTCTTCCGCGCGGCCCTTGCGCGGGCACAACGCACCGGACAGGCGCAATCAGCCTTGTCCGATCTGGCATCTGTGCAACGTCTGACATCGTCGCCCGTCTTCATGGCTCTGTTTGATCTGCCGTTCACTCCGCTGTTTATTGTCGCGATTTTCACGTTCCACGCGTGGCTGGGTTGGTTGGCTCTGGGCGGGATGGCCACCTTGATCGTGGTCACGATCCTGAACCGACAAACAACTGCTTCCCCATTGGGCGAGGCCGCTGAAAGTGGGCGCAAGGCGGACCGCATGGCCGGTGAGATGCAGTCCCAGGCCGAGGTTATCCGTTCCTTGGGCATGCAAGGCGCAGCCTTTTCCCGCTGGCACGGACAACGGCGCGAAGCACTGGCAGTCTCGATGCGGGCGGCTGATCGGGTTGGCGGATTTTCGACGCTATCAAAGACGCTGCGGCTGTTCTTGCAATCCGCTATCCTCGGGCTCGCAGCCCTGCTGGTGTTACGCGGCGAACTGCGAGCGGGCGCAATGATCGCGGGCTCGATCCTGATGGGCCGCGCCTTGGCCCCTATCGACATGGCCATCGGGCAATGGTCCATGATCTCGGAGGCGATGCGCGGCTGGGGCCGCCTGAACGGCCTATTGGGCGCAGAACCCGAGCCGATGGCCAAGCTGGACCTGCCGCGTCCTGCAGCAGCGCTCGAAGTATCCAGCCTGTCAGTCGTGCCACCTGGCGGCACCGTGGCAACGCTACGCGGCGTCTCATTCCGTGTGGAACCGGGCGAGGCCGTCGGTGTCATTGGGCCATCGGGTTCAGGCAAGACCAGTCTGGCGCGGGCGATTACTGGCCTGTGGACGCCTGCAGGTGGATCAGTCCGGCTGGACCGCGCGACGCTGGATCAATACGACCCTGACCGCTTGGGCAAGTTGATCGGATATCTGCCGCAAAGCGTGACGCTTTTCGATGGTACCATCGCCGAAAACATCGCGCGTCTTGATCCGAACCCGGATGCCAAGGCGATCTCGGGCGCTGCGGTGGCAGCCGACGCCGACACCATGATCCGCGCCCTGCCTGAGGGGTATGAAACGCAGGTGGCAGGCCTTGGGCCGCGCCTATCGGGTGGTCAAGTCCAACGTGTGGGGCTTGCCCGCGCACTCTATGGTGATCCGGTGCTTCTGGTGCTTGATGAGCCGAACTCTGCGCTTGACCACGCGGGCTCAGATGCCTTGAACCGCGCAGTCGAGGGCATGAAGGCGCGCGGCCTTGGTGTAGTCTTGATGGCACATCGACCCAACGCCATTCAACAATGTGACAAGCTACTGGTCTTGCGCGACGGGATGGCCGTCGCTTTCGGCCCACGGGATGAGGTCTTGGCAAAGGTCCTCAAGAACGCAGCCGACGTGCGCCTTGTTGCCGACAACAAAGGCAAAGGAGGCCTGACATGAGTAGGCCGTCACCCGGGTGGTCTGTCTCTGGCCCAATGTGGATGGGCGTGTTGGGCCTTGTCGTGCTTGTCGGGGGCTTCGGCGGTTGGTCGGTGATGACGACGCTTTCGGGCGCTGTAGTCGCCTCAGGCCAGATCGTTGTGGACCGTAACCGCCAGGCAATCCAACACCCCGATGGTGGGCTCGTCGCGGAGCTGTTGGTGGATGAAGGCGACCGTGTCGAGGCGGAGGAAGTCTTGGTGCGATTGGACCCGGCCGCGTTGCGCACAGAATTGGCCGTCGTGCGAACCAATCTGGCCGAGGTTCAGGCCCGCCGCGCAAGGCTTGAGGCCGAGCGTGACGGCGCGGAAGACGTCACCTTTGCGCCTGAGTTGCTGGCCTTGGCCGAAACCGACGCCGAAATTGCCGACATTCTCGCCGGGCAGCAAAACCTGTTCGCTGTGCGCGCCGAAACACTGGCGCGCGAGGTTGTGCAACTGCGAGGGCGCGTGACCCAGATTGATGCACAGATTCAGGCGCTGGAAGCACAGCAAGACGCCTTGGCAGCCCAAGTAACGCTGGTGCAGGCCGAACTTGAGCGCCGTGAAGACCTGCTGGCACGTGAGGTTGGCACCCGCGAACCCATCGTACGCCTGCAACAGGAATTGGTGCAGCTTCAGGGGTCGACGGGCGAAGTCGCCGCCGGCCAGGCGGAAGCGGCGGAACGGATCATCGAAAGCGAATTGGCAATCCTGCAGCGCCAAACTGAGCGGCGCGAACAGGCGATCACAGAGCTGCGCGAAGTTCGCGTGGCCGAACAGGAGCTGATGGAGCGATCCAATAGCCTCACTACCCGCATCGCACGTCTTGAGTTGCGTGCACCCGTGGCGGGCCGCATTCACGGCCTCACGATCTTCGGCGAAGGCTCCGTCTTGCGGCCCGCCGACCCCTTCGCCTATCTGATCCCGGAAGGCCGGCCGCTGGTGATCTCGGCCCGCATCCCATCCATCGACATTGATCAGGTCTTCACTGGGCAAGAGGTCACGTTGGTCTTTCCCGCATTCAACCAGAACGAAATGCCCGAGATCACGGGTCAGGTCATTCAGGTCTCTGCCGACGCCTTTGTCGACGAGGCCACCGGCAGCAGTTTCTACCAGACTGAAATCACTCTGCCCGAGGATCAGGCCGCTCTTCTGGGCGCGCGCGTTCTAGTGCCAGGCATGCCTGTCGAGGCGTTCATTCAGACGGAGGAACGAACCCCGCTGGCCTATCTGCTGGAACCCTTCATGGCCTATTTCAATCGCGCCCTGCGCGAGAGTTAAGGCCCGTTTCCCCTTTGCGCGGTCCTGTGTAGTCTGACAGGGCACAATCACCCTGCGGAGCCCTCCCAATGTATATCGAGCCCTTCAAGGTCGAGATCTGGATGAATGAGTGGGAAACCCGCTGCACCTACAACCTCGCTGAAACCTGCGTGGCCAGCATTACGATCGAAGAGCTTTTGCAGCTATCAGGTCGCAACCAGACCGACCTGTCCGACTTGCTGTCGATGAAGATGACATACGGGGCCATCGAAGGCTCGGACCGACTTCGCACGGCGATTTCAACGCTTTACGAGGATCAAGGGATCGCCAACATCACGGTGACCCACGGTACAATCGCAGCCAATATGCTGGTTCACAAAGCGCTTGTAAGCCGTGGCGACAAGGTCGTGTCGATCGTGCCCACCTACCAACAGCACCACTCGATCCCTGCCAGCATAGGAGCAGATGTTCATCTGCTGCAGCTGCGCGCAGAGGATAGGTTTTTGCCGGATTTAGACGACCTGCGCGCCGCCGTGACGCCGGACACCAAACTAATCGCCCTGACAAACCCCAATAACCCCACGGGCGCACTCATCGAGCGCCCAATGCTGGAAGATATTGCCGAGATTGCCCGGGCAGTCGGGGCCTATGTGCTGTGTGACGAGGTTTATCGCGGCACTGCGCAGGACGGTGACGGAGTGGTGCCCTCCATCGTAGATGTCTACGAAAAGGGTATCGCCACGGCGAGCGTGTCAAAAGCGTTCTCCTTGGCCGGACTGCGCGTGGGGTGGATCGTGGCGCCGCCGGACGTAACGGAGCAGGTGTTGATCCATCGTGATCACGACACGATCTCCGTCGGCATAATAAACGACCACTTTGCAACTATGGCTCTGGAAAACAGGGGAAAACTGTTGGGCCGCAGCCGAGAGATCACGCGCGGAAACCTATCCGTTTTGGAGGAATGGGTTGCGGCACAACCCCGTGCCTCATGGGTCAAACCGCGCGCTGGAACCACGGCTATGCTGCATCTGGACATACCCGTGTCCTCGCGCGCGTTCTGTGTCGATCTGGTGCGGGAAACGGGAGTGATGCTCACACCCGGCGACGCGTTCGAGATGGAGGGGTACGTGCGCGTCGGCTTTGCAAACGATCCACAAATCTTGCGGGACGGTTTGGAACGACTGGGACACTACTTGGGCACGCGGTACGGGGCATGATCGCCGCGACCAGCACCGAACAGCGGTTGTTTGCCGCATATGGCAACCCATGCTCACAACCATGACACCTCGCACTCCCAAGATTCTGTTCGCGGGGGCGCTGTCCCAGGACACACTTTATCAGGTTGATGATTTCTCAAACGGCCCAGGCAAGTACATTGCCGACAATTCGATCATCACCGCCTCGGGTATGGCAACAACCGCTGCAACGGCCGCCGCACGACTCGGTGGTAAGGCGTCACTTTGGGCGAGCGTCGGTGAGGATGCGATCGGCCCTGCCCTCATCACTGAAATTACCGATGAAGGTGTGGACTGCGCCCACGTACGCTGTGTGCGAGGCGCACGCAGTGTTTGCGCAACAATCGTGGTTGATGGCTTTGGCGAGCGTTGGGTTTTGGTGAACTACGATCCGGCGATCCTTTCGGCCCCGACGGTAGAACAAGTGCCACCAATCACCGACTACGCAGCGGTCATGGCCGACGTGCGCTGGCCAGATGCTGCGAGGATCGCACTGAAAACGGCGCTCGAAAATGGCGCTCTGGCCGTCCTCGATGCGGATGTGGCTGACGCAGAGGTCCTAAAGGATCTCGCGCAGTATGCGACACATATCGTGGCCTCGGCGGACGGCGCGCGGATATTAGGCAAGACTGACACGCTACAGACCGCCGCGGCCCAGATTGCCCAAACCTACAAGTGTTTCGTCTGCGTGACAGACGGCGCAAACGGCGCTTACTGGATTGAACACGCTAATGCGGGCATGCAGCATATCCCCTGCCCAAATGTTCGCGTGGTCGACACCAATGGTGCAGGCGATGTCTTCCACGGAGCGTTCACGCAAGCATTGGTCGAGGGCAGCAGTTCTCCGCACGCCATCCGTTTCGCCAGTGCTGCCGCCGCGCTGAAATGCCAGGTTCTTGGCGGAAGGCTCGGCGCCCCTACACGTGATGCGACGCTTGCTTTGGTCCAAGACTTCTACGGCTCAATCGCAAACTCGTAACGGCGCGACATGTCAGAAAAAGTGGTGCCCGGGGGCGCATAAACGACTGTTTTTAATATATTAAGTTATGGGTCGGTGGGACTTTTTTCTTTCGCCATGTTTATTGGGTTTTTCCGGATATGTGTCCCACTTTTCCGAAGCGGATTAAGGCCGGAAATCAAAGCTCGAGCCGGCGCCGCATCGTCCTGGCGCCTGGACATGCCAGCGGCGATCCTTACCAATGGTCTCAGTAGAGAAGATCAATCTGGACGAGTGTGACTGACCCGCGCCTCACCTGCCCGATTTGCATGCACCGTGAGGCCGGATTGATCCCCGCCCCTCGGCATGTGCCCGCGTGGGATGACCTGACCGGCCCGGAACAGATGACCATGCTAGCCGAAGTGGGCGCCGCACTTGGTCGCGGCACGGCTGGTTTCGCTGCCTCATCCGATCACGGCCATTTTCACCTGCGGGAAGCCAGTGGCGCACGCCTGACGACCGGCGGCCGCGATCCGCTCCTGCCGTTGCTCGCCGAACGGTTGGACACCGCGCACTCAGTCGACCTTGCCGTTGCCTTTGCCATGGACAGCGGCGTGGCCTTGCTCGAGCCCTGGTTACGCGAGTTGCTGGCACGTGGGGGACGGCTCAGGATCGTGGTGGGCGACTATCTCGATACGACCGACCCGACAGCCTTGGCGCGTTTGCTGGACCTGGAAGGCGCGGAGCTTTTCGTTTTCGAGACGGGTGGCCTCAGCTTTCACCCCAAGGCTTGGCTGTTCCGGGCCGCCGATGCACGCGGGGCGGCGATTGTTGGTAGCTCCAACCTGTCCCAATCGGCGCTGACCGATGGTGTGGAATGGAACCTGCATTCCGAAGAAGCGGCTGACAGTGTCGGAGCGGCCTTTGAGGACCTGCTGGTACGGCCAGAGGTCAAGCCGCTGACGGCAGCGTGGATCGAAGCCTATGCGAAACGTCGCAGGGCGCGGCCGATGCCCGAGTTCACTGCCGCGTTGTTGCCGAGGAAGGTCCGCCGCCAGAGCCGCACACGATTCAGCGGGAGGCATTGGAAGCGCTCGCGCAGAGCCGATCGAACGGCCACCGCGCCGGACTTGTCGTGCTGGCCACCGGGCTGGGAAAGACCTGGCTGGCCGCCTTCGACACGATCCGTGCCAGGGCGGACCGCATCCTGTTCGTTGCTCACCGCGACGAAATTCTGACCCAAGCGATGGCGGCCTTTCGCAAGGTGCGCCCCGAAGCCAAGCTCGGCCGCTACACGGGCACTGAGAAAGTGGCGGATGCGGAAATCCTCTTCGCCTCGGTTCAGACACTAGGCCGCGTCGGTCACTTGCGCCAGTTCGACCGGGACCATTTCGACTACATCGTGGTTGATGAATTCCACCATGCCGCCGCCCGCACCTATCAGAAGCTGATCGAGCATTTCACGCCCGGCTTCCTGTTGGGCCTGACCGCGACGCCCGACCGGACCGATGGCGCCGATCTGCTTGGCCTTTGCGGCGAAAACCTCGTCTACGAATGCGACCTGTTCCGCGGGATCGACGCTGGCCACCTGTCGCCCTTTCACTATTTCGGCGTGCCGGATGACGTGGATTACGCCCAGATCCCCTGGCGCTCCGGCCAGTTCGATCCCACCGCCCTAGACGCCGCACTCGCCACCGAGGCGCGGGCGCTGAATGCGTTGGAACAATACCGCAAACGCGCAACCGGCCCAGCGATCGGCTTTTGCTGTTCCATGCGCCACGCCGACTACATGGCGGATTATTTCCGCACCGCCGGCCTGAACGCTGTTGCGGTCCATTCGGGCCAAGGCTCCGCTCCGCGGGCGAGTTCCCTGGCAGCGCTCGGTCGCGGAGAAGTCGACATCCTCTTCGCGGTCGACATGTTCAACGAAGGCGTGGACGTGCCAGAGATAGGCACTGTTCTGATGCTGCGCCCGACCGAAAGCGGGATCATCTGGCTACAGCAGCTTGGTCGTGGATTGCGCCGCGTCGAAGGCAAGGTGCTTCAGGTGATCGACCATATCGGTAACCACCGCAGCTTCTTGACCAAGGTCGCGACCCTTTTGCAGGCGGGCGCAGGTGATCGCTCGATCTCGACCAAACTAGAGGCGCTTCAGGCCGGCGAATTTCAGATGCCCCAAGGCTGCGAGATCACCTATGAGCTCGAGGTCATCGACATCCTGCGCAACCTCCTCCGCCCGAGAGAAGGCGCGGCGGAGCTCGAAGCCTTCTATCTCGACTTCCGGGACCGGAACAGCATCCGGCCCACGGCCGTCGAAGTCTTCCGCAACGGCTTCGATCCTCGCTCTTCCGGCCACGGCGGCTGGTTCGACTTCGTCCGGGACATGGGCGACCCACTGCCCGAACGTGCTTTTGCCACCCACGGCCGCTTGCTGCGCGAGTTGGAACGGCCCAGGGGGCTGTCCCGCGCCGCCCTAACCGGATTGCGCGACGTCGTAGCCGGGCGGCAACCGAGCGATGGCGCGTCAGAGCTCGCCTTCAACCCGCACGTGGCTCAGGGCAGCGACGGCCTTCGACTGGCGCGACCTGACGCGTCAGGCCAGTTGGAACCGCTCGTGCGCGAGTTGGTCGAATGGCGCCTGGCGGAAACGCCCATCGTCCGCGAGGCCGCCGAGGCCTCCGCGACCTTTGTCGGCAAGCCACAGGCTCTGGAGCTTTGGAATCGCTACTACGTGCCTGACATTGCTGCATTCTTTGGCGAAGAATATCAACAGAACCTCTGGCGCACCGGGATGAAGGCACTGCCCGAAAAGAAGATCATGATCCTGCTTGCCAATGTCTCGACCCAGGACCTGACCTACGAAAACGCATTCCTCAGCCCGTCACGCCTGAAATGGTTCAGCCAGAACCAGACGCGCCAGGACAGCAAGCATGGCCGTATTATCAGCGGCGAGGAAGGCCACGAAGTGCACCTGTTCATCCGCCGCGGGAACAAGGTGAACGGCAAGGTCAATCCATTCATCTATTGCGGGCAACCCAGGTTCGCCGGGTGGAAGGGTGAGAAGCCAATTGAGGTACAGTGGGAATTAGCTTCGCCAGCACCGTGCAAGCTTTGGGCGGAACTCGGAATTCTAAATCAAGACTGATAGCTTGGACAAAACCGATTTAACGTTGCCCCTGGGGGCATAGGAAGACAACGGCACATGGGAACCAGGGAGCGGCAAGGACTGATTTCACGCTTTTTCTCGCGCGGAAGCGACTCTGATCGAGATGAGCGCACGACCGAAATGCCCCCTGCGTCTCATCATGGGGCCTGGGGCGACAATGCAACGCGCCCGGTGAGTGACCTAATCAAAACTGTTCTAAGGCAACCGAGTTGTTTGATGGTCACAGGTTATCAGGACTTCCTGTCTTCTCTGACCATCTTGCTCGAAACAATCGAAAACCTTGGCGAACGCACAGAGGGCAGTATTCGCATTGCCTTTGGTTCCAACACCGAAACACGACAGGTTTTAGGTGGCAGTGGCCGATCAGTAGCAGATGAAGCGCGCCAGCATTTCCTTGGCGCAAGGGGCTTTTCTGTTGTTGATCTAGCCGACTTGCGGGCAGTTCTTGCAATGGATGCAATCGAGCGCGGGATTATCAAATTCCGTATTTTCGATCCTGATCTGGCAGAAGAAAAACTAGGGCGCCGTCCACCAATGCTTCATGCGAAGCTTTTTGTAGGTGGGGACAAGGCACTTTCGGGAAGTGCCAATTTCTCGATCAACGGTTTGCGCCGCAATCTGGAATTCATGGACGACGCCGATGCCTGGCCCGAACTTGCGACTGCGCGTTGCGCGGCTGCTGAGCAGTATTGGGACATGGGGCGCGACTGGACAGAAACAGCGCTGGAAATCCTTCGAGCGCTGATCCGCCTTGTCTCACCCGAAGAAGCAGTGGCCAGAACGGTTCACGAAGCCACAACCTTCACCCCCTGGCGTGTCGCAGGCGAAACCAGCGCCGGACGTCCGCCTCAACCCTTCCAGGCCGATCTTGTCTATGAGGCTGCAGGGACGGTCTATGAACACGGCTTTGCCTTTGTCGAGGCGCCAACAGGCGCAGGGAAAACCGACATCGGAAAACACCTGGCGACGGTTCTACCGGTCAGCCATGGGCAAACGGTCTTTTCCTGGGGAGAGCGCGCCGATCAACAACGGCTTGGCTCGCTCGCCCTGATACCCGCAAGTGTTCTGAAGAACTGGACAACAAACGCGCCTGCGAACTTCAAACCGATCAAGCACAGTCACCTGTCGCGGCGAGGTAAGGAGGAGACTGCGGAATTGGACGAGATCAACCGGGCGGTCCGTTCGTCTGCATCAATGATCGTCGATGAAAGCCACCGACTGAGCTCGCGATACCTTGCACCTTCTGCACGTTCGCTTGTCTTCGAACGCAGTCCCGCGATCTGGACCGCCTGTTTGTCGGCCACGCTAATGGGAAACCAAGGCCTGGACGGCTTGCTTGCATTCCATGAGAAGCGCGCGTCGATCTATGTGCCTCCGCCCATCACGGAGCAGATCAACCAACACATGGCCAAGGTTCGAAAGCGGGGAGAGCTCGTGCGCCACCTCGACCAGATGAACCGCCGGATCGAAGATCAAAGGGTACAGGACGATCTGTTCGACAGCGCGGAAGCGCTACAGGTCGAAGTCAACAAAGTCGAACGCCAGCTAGAAACAGGCGGGCTGCAAATCAGTGCTCTTCAGGAAGGCTTGGCAGAAGCCTTGGCGCCATACGTCGTGCGGCGCCAACGGGATTGCATTGGGGAGAGTCCAGATCGAAAAACCGGTGCTTTCGTTTACCCAACGATCCGAAGCCACCGGGAAGATACTGCACTGAGCGATCATCAGCGCCAAATCATTGCGCGGATCAAGGCACTAGCGGAGTGCATCACGACTGGGGTCACCCTTGTGTCTGCCGACCCCCAACGCGCTGCCCACACAGAAATTAAATTCCACGACAAATCGCGTATTCACATCCGGAACTTCCTCGCTTTGCTGCGCGCGTCGATAACCTTTGCACGCGAAGAATGGGCCAGAGAGCGCGACAGTGAAGCCGATCAGCGAGGGCGAGCATCAATCGGAGAAAACCTAAGACGCGCCGAGAAACTAAACGCCCGCGGCATTGCTATTCCGGATGGAGTTTTGCTCGAAGAAGTCGATGCCGAATCTGAGGACAGCGAAACGCCGGTTTGTAGCCGGATTAGTAGACTTCTGAATCATCCTAGCCTCGACAGCATTGATGAAGCCCGGGCCGGTGTCATGCGAGACATCCTTCGAAAGCATGGCCATGCCATTTTCCTTGCTGAGCGGGTCGGCGTTCTCGAAGTCTATGCCAGACTTCTTGCAGGTCAACGTGGCCGAAGGCCCGGGGTGTTCGTGGTCGCACCTGGTGCACGGATCAAGACCGGTAAGAAGCTGCATCACATCCGATCGGGAGCAGATGCGCAGGAGTATTTCGGCATCGATGGGAAACATGTCGCCCCGCTAAAGCCACGGGCCATGTTCCTCACATTCCAGATGGCGGAAGGGATCAACCTCCAGATCGCCTCTGCGCTTGGGATCATTGGCGTCACGTCCGACGTCAAGAGCCTCATTCAGGGGTTGGGCCGGATCGACCGGATCGACAGTCCCAATTCCCGCATCCACTACTACACCTTCGACCTGCCCGGGCTGGTTCTGTCATCGGATCACAAGGCGCGCGCTCGTGTCGCCAGCATCGCTCTCCTGTCAGGTGTTGGCGCCGAAGACCTACCATCAGAGTTGGTTGAGTTTTCTGCCGGTGATCTGACCGATCTTGTTCTCGAACAGGTCAAGAAGCCGCGCATCCTCCGCCCCAATAATTACTTCGATCAGCTTGAAGAGCTTCGGCGTGTGTTGCCTGCTGACGTTCTGCGCCGGGTCTGGAACGCAACCCCTCGAGGTCTCTGGGGAGCGGAACTCTGCCTTCTGTCCTCAGTTGAGCCAGTCACCATCCTCCTCTTGGGCGGTCGCACAGGCAGCCCCCAAGACCCTACCGTTCTACCGCCTCGCTTGATTGCCGTTCGAGATGTCGATGGGCGCGCAGAGATCATTGGCGACCAGGTCGAAGCAGCTAGACTCCTATACGCCGCCTATGCCGAAACACGCCGCCGAGGCGTGCAAAGCCACCGCCCAGAACTAGATGCGATATCAGCTACGTTCAGCCGTCTCGGCAGCACCCTCGCGCATCTGACCCACTGGGATGTTCGGCCAGCTCGAACGGTTTCCCTTCTCGCGTCGCTCGCAAGTTTCCTATCAGGACGCGACACCGGTGATGCTGGTCAAGCGCTCTTCGGTTCCTTAACTCTGCCGACCCTGGAAAAGCTGGCAGAAGCCTGGGCACACGAACTCGATGTTTTCTGGATCGAGGCGAAGGAGACGGTTAGCCAAAGGAGTGCATCTGGCGGCGAAATACCCGACTACATCGGGATCGACGCGATCTACCGAGCTTTCCAAGAGCAGCCAGACGATGTCCGCTCGGCTGTAAGTGAAAGGATGCAGAAACTCTTGGCTCAGTGCACGGCCTTGTCGGAAGGCCAACCGATGGATGTTCTCAGTCGGGTGGCGGTTATCTTCGAAGCGAGATCTTAGACTCAAGCTTCTTCAGAGTCCTGCCAAGATCGGTGTTACGGATTTGGGGCTATTCTGTCCCGTTGCGCGCGTTCCGGGATCGTGCCACGAAAGACCGCTGCTGGTTGTCTTTGACTTTTTCTTTGCTTGTTCAGAAGGTGCTTTGTGAAAGACGCAGAGCTCGGTCCATCTCAACTTCTCGAGATGGGTGTTTGAGTGTTTGCGGTTTTCCAATTCGTATATCGGAGCCCGAATGGGTGCGTTAACTGAAGAGGCAACAATGAGCGACATCACAGACGGTCTACAAATTCTGACTCCTTACGCCCTTCCTATCCTTGCGGAACTTGATTCCCGTGATGCCAGCCTATGGCTAATGCCGTCGTATGCCGAGGCGGCAGGGCCAGAAGCGACCGCTAGGGTGTTGAGCCTGCCCTGGGAATTCGTCCTTAGCGAGATCGCATCGGATGGCCTGCTCAAGGCTATTGATGCTTTGGACAGTGCGATCGAAACTCCGCTCGTTCGCCGGAGAGGGCTGGTGCACGTCATCGATGTCCCACCCTCACACACCGTGCTGCCGCCCCGGAGCCTTCCAATCTTTCTGCTCAACGGCCGCCCCGAGGCCGATACGTCAGGGTTCGCCGCTCGGGCACGTCGGATGGAAATGATCATGGCGTTGCAGCAGCGCGGGGTCCGGAATCTCGTGGTGCTCGGCGGACCCGATCTGACGCTGCCCGTTGAATTGGGACAACTTTGGCAGGACGGATTCCAGTGCGGCCTGACGATAGTCAGCGATGATCCCAAAGCTCGACAGAAGATCACCGATTGGCAGGCCGACGCGTGGGCGCGGCGGATAACGCTGCTGCCAGCCCCCGCGGCGCTGCTTTCGGAAGCCCTGCACAGGCGCTATAGGGAGCGCGCCGACGACCGGCTCATCATCCGCGTCCGGGATGCCCAAGGGGCCCGACACCGCGTCGACCTGTCGGGACGCGATGACCCCGAGCATCCGCTGCTGGGCAATTACGAACTGCTCTCCGAGGCTCATCTGGAATACGTGACGCCAGACGGGCTGACTTCGGAAGAAATCAACGGGTTCTTCCAGGATCCCTCGGCCTCATGGCGACCCTATGCAGCGCAAATGCCGTGGTCTCGGGACGACCGCGCCAGGAACACCTTAACAATGGTGCTGCGGCAGCTCGACCGTAACGGACCGGAGGCGAGTCGGATGTTCTACATCCGGGCGGAATCCGGAGCAGGGGCGACCACATTCATCCGAGAACTTGCCTTCGGTGCTGCCATGGACGGCTATCCGACGCTGATAGCCACTCAAGCCCCCTTTACGCCCAACGGACGCGCAGTAGCAAATTTCCTTACCTCCTGTTTGAAAGCTATCGGTTCAGCCGAAATCGGGAAGGGTCTACACCATTACGAGGTACCTTGGCTCATCGTGTTCGATCGGTCGCAGTGGGAGGGACGCGAAGAAGATATCGCGACTTTCGCCAGGCAGATCACAGAGGCTGGGCGCCGAATCTGCATCGTCTTCGTGACCGATGCACTGCTACCAGTCGCCATCTACGCCGAGAAGCGTCTGGAAAATCTGTGCGATCTGTCCCACGAGATCTCGCAGGAAGCGGCGATGGACTTGGGCCGGCACCTAAACCGGTTTCTTCAACCACTGGGCACGGCGCGCGATGCTCACGAATGGCAGGCGTTCGTTAACCACTCACTCGTCGGACCCGCGGCGGGCCATTCCGTATTCTGGATCGCGCTGGCATTTTGGCTGCAGAGGCAAATCGATCTAACCGAAACGGTACAAGGTTGGCTTTACGAACAGTTTCGGCAGGAGGTTGCTGATCCGGTTGTGCGGCGCGCGATAATCGATATCGCCGCCATGAGCACGGTGCGCCAGCTTCTGCCCGAGACACTGCTGCCACGGTCCGACGACTTTCCGACCCGTGACAAGCTTTCTGACCTCCAATCGACCGTCGGGGCGTTGGGCGTAGTGCGCCAGCGCTTTGATACGGTAAGCCACTGGGCAATGATCCACGACCAACTTGGACGGTTCCTTCTGACCGGGCTGTTTTACGATGCCCCCGTCCGCGATTCGGTCGAGCTGACGGAGGCGCAGAATCCCGATCACCTGCGGCTGATTGTTCTCCGGCGGATCGCCTCTAACCCGATGATTGCGCACCCGGATCTGGTGGAACTGGCCGAAACCTTCGCCACCAGCATCTTCAAGATCGACCCCGGACAGGGCCGCAGCGAGTTCGCCCTCTACTGGCGCGAAGCGCTTGAGGCTCTGGACGCGATGCCAAAAGCATTTCGGATGACCAGCCGGACGTTTCTTCACCATTGCTCGATATCGCGGCGGCGCATCGCGAAGGACGAGATCCTGTTCCCCATCGATGATGACGAGCGTACCGATCTACTACGGCGAGCCACCCAGGATATCGAGACCGCGCTTGCGCTCGAGAACGACCCAGGAGGCGAACCCGACCTCAATCTCTATAACTCGCTCGCACACGCCTATCATGACCTCGCCGAGGTGGAAGAGCGTTGGGGAGCCCCCGCCGAACAAGTGGCAACCCTGCGCTCCAAAGCAAACAACGCAACCTACAGGGCGTATAGGCTGAACCCTGACAACTCATACGTTCTGGAAATCTATGCGCGGGATCGGCTCATAGGGGCAAACGACGATCCCGAGGGTGCAGCGAGCGTCGCAATAGAGGTTCTGGGGATCGTCTACGGGGCCATGCAGCGAGAGACCGCAGAGTTACGGCGAAATGCGCTGTCGCGCCTCGCCGACAAGGCGTTCGAACTGCTGCTTCGGTCAGCCGGTGCGGTGCATGACACCGAGCCCTCATCTGAAGGCGAGGCAATCCTGCAAGCACTGTCTGCCTTGGGCGAAGGGATAACCGGGCGTGAGGGCATGTCGCTGGATGACTTCCCCCGCGCGAACCGGATCGACGCGGCCGCCCGGCTAGGGCATCCACTGTTGCGGTCCAACGCACAGGCGGTCCGACTGCGCTACATCTTGGCGTGTATGGATCACCCGAAGGATTTCGCCCTCCAGCTTGAGTTGCTCGAAACCCTTGATGGCAACCGGGCGATCCTGTCGCCACAACTAGAGCTGGAATTGGCGATTCTCATGCATCAGAGAAACCGCCATCACGAGGCATCGCGGCGGTTTGGGAAACTGCGCCAGCTCTGGGCGCGAGGGGAACACTACGTAGAAGTTCCGGACCGTCTCCGCTGGTTGATCGACGAGAGCACAGGGAATAGACGGCAGGTCCGCGCCCGCATCGCCTCGGGCGGAGACGGAGCACGACTTCATGCCAGAGTGCAAGAACTCCAGAACGACCGGGTCCCGTTTCGCGTAGCCGAATTCGATGGCATCCAACTGCGGCCTGGCGCGAATATCAGCGGCCTCATCTCCTTCGGCCATAACGGTCCGCTACTGCGGCCGCTGATGGCAGGTTGAGCGTTGATTGGACTTGTAGAGAGATACGCCAATGGAAAAGGCTGGAACGTCGGCACGGCCAACGTCCTTGTCGAAGGGACGAGCGATGTCCGCTACTTGCGCCTCGCCAGAGATCTTTGGCAACGCGAGAGCAATCATGACCTCTTCGACTCTGGATTTGCCGTATTCGAGGCGGGGCTGAAGGATGACGGCGGCGTTCAAGGGGTAGTGCGAGAGTTGCAGACGCTGCGGCAGATGGGTTCCCAAGACGCAGCAAACATGATGACGGAACGAAAGTTCGTGGGTCTGTTTGACAACGACCGCGCGGGCCGCAAGCACGCCCGCATGCTTTGCGAGATGGATTTCCGGGTGAAGCACTACCGGGACGTGTTTCTACTGCATCCGATCATGCCGACTTCGAACGGCGTCCTCGGTCCCGAACTACAGCGCCGGGCTGAGGCGCAGAACGGCAGTTGCGCAGGGCTGGATTGGGAGATTGAGGATTTCCTGCCTGAAGATCTGATCCGAGGGTTCTGCAATGCAAATCCCGGCGCGCTCATCCGCGAGCAGACGATGGCGGGGCGCGTGCATCGCGAATTCACCAAAGCAGGTAAGGGACGGTTGCAGAGGTATGTCGCAGAGGAGGCACTCGTTGCGGACATGATCGACCTCATACGTTTGATCTGCGCACTGCGCGACTACCTAGGACTGGAGCACAATACGATGCGTCCGTGACCGAGAGAGTGCCGCATGTTTGCAGTAGTACCTCGGCGGCGACCGCAGAATGAACAGTGTGCTTTTGGCGAAGAGCAAGGCAGCCTAACGATAGTTTTCGAGACTAGCGGTAGGCGGTCGCCGGAGCAGATGCCAATGACTAGCGCTAGGCTCTTTCTCGACGAAGATGGGCTTGCGATCCGCCGCTGCGAGCGAGTTGAAAAGCTTGAGGCCGGGCTCTCAATCGGCACTTCGACTGCAGAATGGACGTCGCCCTGCAACAGTCCTTTGGCAGCGACGAGGCGCGCGAATTGCATGATTTTGGAACACTTTCGGCGCATTTCGCGACTCGTTCTGGTGATCAGCCTGACCAGTTGGCCCCTTCTCACAGTATCGAAGCTTAGCATGGAATGGCGAACGACAGGCGCAATAGAAACTCTCGGACTGAAGCGCGAAGGAAAAAGGGCAAGATAAAAGCACCTGCCACGAACGCCGCAAGCCACTGACGTGACTGGCGTTTTCGCGTGCATGCAAATCGGTCGTGTGCAGGTTTCCTGCAATTTCGTAGTGATGTCAGACCACTGGTATGCACAGTGCGGAAGCCTGCGCTTAGAAGCCGGTCCGTTGAAGAGGCGACAACTCCGGGCATCGGGAGATGACATCTCGCGCTCAACAATGGGAGCGCAAGATAAAAGGCTTGCCGCAGATTCTTGCAGGCTGTTGATGTCGAATGGAGAAATGCGCGGTATTCTCTCGGGCCTTGCGGCGAGAAATTCGCCAATCGTCTGATTTCGCACGATTTTGTATGCGGCACCGAGCCTTTTGCGCGACGTCGCACGCCTACACCAGCGCAGCCAGGAGATCGCCACGTTTCTCCACACCCGCCGCCCGCCTGTCATTCCTCGCCACAAGCCTACCCCGCCCGTTCTCGGCTTCGTTCTTCCCTCTCTTTCCGGCATCCTCGCGGCATCCGAAACCCAAACCCTTCGCCCCATGCCCAAGCGCCCCGCCATTCTCCCGCCCACGCTCGCGCCCCGCGGTCTCTCGCGGACCGAGGCGGCGGCCTATATCGGGGTCTCGCCCACGCTCTTCGATCACCTGGTCCGCGACCGGCGCATGCCGCCGCCCAAGCGGATCAATGCCCGTACCGTCTGGGACCGGAAAAAACTTGACCTGGCGTTCGAGCTGATCCCTGATGGGGATCGCTCCGACCACAATCCCTGGGACGACTGACGGCTGACGAAAGGCAGCGCGTGAAATGCCCTCATTCAGGATGAGAGACGGCTCGGGCAGCATCCGCCTGAAGCACGTCATCGAGGATACCGACCGGCACGGGAACGTGCGCGTCTACCTACGGCGACCCGGGCACCTGAAGGTGCGGCTGCGCAGCCAGCCGGGAACGGAGGACTTCCTCGCCGAATACCGCGCCGCGATGATGGGGGCGACGCTCCGCGCGCCAGCCGGACCGCTCGAGCGGCGCGGATCGAAGGGCAGCTTCAAGTGGCTCTGCGAGCAGTACTACGTTTCCGCTGAATACCAGCGCCTCAGTGGCCGCACCAAGTATGTCCGGCGCGGCATCCCCGACCGGATCTGCGAGAAGAACGGATCGAAGCCCTACGCGCTGATGGAGCCACGCCACGTCCGGCGCATGCGCGACGAGATGGCCGACCGGCCCGAGTCCGCCAACGGTTTCGTGAAGGCGCTGCGGCAGGTCTATGCCTTCGCGGTCGAATACGAGCTGGCGCAGCGCAACCTGGCCCGCGACGTGCCCTACCTCAAGGCCAAGGGGGACGGCTTCCATTCCTGGACGATGGAGGAGGTCCGGCAGTTCGAGGATCATCACCGGATCGGCAGCAAGCCGCGGCTGGCGCTGGCGCTCATGCTCTACACAGGGCAGCGGCGGTCGGACATCGTCCGGCTCGGGCCGCAGCACATCAAGGACGGCTGGATCACCCTGACCCAGGCCAAGAACCGCGACCGCAAGCCCGTCACCCTCTCCATCCCGGTCCTGCCGGAGTTGAAGGCGGTGCTCGACGCCACGCCCACGGGCAACCTCGCCTTCCTCGTCACGGCCTTCGGCAAACCCTTCACCTCGAACGGCTTCGGCAACTGGTTCCGCAAGCAATGCGATGAGGCAGGGCTGCAGCACTGCTCCGCCCACGGGTTGCGCAAGGCCGGCGCGGCGCTGGCGGCCGAGAACGGCGCGACCGAGCGGCAATTGATGGCGATCTTCGGCTGGACGACCATAAAGGAAGCCTCGCGTTACACCCGCGCCGCGCGCCAGAAGGTACTGGCGGCTTCGGGGATGAAGCTGTTGTCGCGGGACGTGGGCGGGCCGGAAAGGGAGGAAGCGCGGGGTGGCGAAACGTGATACACCAAATCCCCACGCAAAGACTGAAACGACCAAGAAGAACACTATGGAGGCAGGCATGACCAAGGCCGAAAAACCGAAGCTGGACGAAGGCGAATCCTCAACGCTTTCGCCCGAGGCGTTTGCCGAGTTCCAGCGAGCAACGGATGCCCCCGGCACACGGATTCGCGGCCTCGCTCGCGCAGCGGAAATGGCACAGGGACTGCTCAAAGAGGCAGACTGATCCTCGCCCCGTTCCTGCGGACGCAACGCTACCGTCCCGCAGCCCGTTCTTGCAAAATTAGTTCTTCAAGTCTATATATCCTCAAGGTAGTATTCACCCGATGCCGTGGACCGTATCCTTTGCCGAGGAATTCGAGCCGGAATTCGATGCCCTGCCACAAGAGGTGCAGGACGCGATCCTCGCCCGGGCGTTGCTGCTCGAGCGGGAAGGCCCCATGCTCGGGCGACCCCATGCGGACACCCTGACCGGGTCGAAGCATGCCAACATGAAGGAACTGCGCTGCAACGCCGCCGATGGCGTCTGGCGCATCGCCTTCGCATTCGACCCCGATCGGCAGGCGATCCTGCTCGTCGGCGGGGACAAGTCGGGTGGCAGCGAGAAGCGGTTCTACAAGTCGCTCATCGCCCGGGCGGACGATCGGTTCGACCGCCACCTGGAGAGACGGAAAGGATGATGACGATGGCCCGGAGCCTGAAGGACAAGCTGGCGACCCTCGACCCCGCCCGCCGCGCGGCGATCGAGGCCGAAGCGGATCGGCTGCATGCCGAGTACCTGACGCTGCAGGAGCTGCGGAAGGCCAAGAAGTTGACCCAAGTCCAACTGGCGGAAACCCTTGGCGTCCAGCAGGCCACCGTCGCGAAGTACGAACGCCAGAGCGACCTCCTGCTCTCGACACTGACGGGCTACGTCCGCGCGATGGGCGGGGAGCTCAAGCTGATGGTTGAGTTCCCAGGCACGGCACCGGTGGCGCTGGAAGGGTTGGGAGAGACAGAAGAACCGCGACGAGCTAGGGGCGGGAGAGCGCAACGCGCCAGTCTTTCGTAAGCACGAGATCCGTACAGGCCGCCAAGGCGGCTAGATCAGGTCTTCGAGAGCATTTCGCACAGCTCTAGCGAACTGAACCAAGCTTTCCTGCTCTCTCATCAATCGGTTTCTCAAGGCTCTCGGCAGCTCCACCTGCACACCCCTGCCACTTCGCGCACGATTGCAGATGTTATTTGAATGAGTTCCGGCAAGCTCACCCTGTTGCAGCCTACCGACGAAACCCGCTCGAACGACATGATCCAAGATCAGCCCACTCATGTCTGTGTCGAGGCCACCAATCCAAACCGTTTCGGGGTCGTCTCGATCAGCGCGGCCATGAAATGCGACCAAACGATCGGTTCAAGCTGCAATTTCGAGAGCGAGTGGTTCATCGTATAGGTGGGAAGTCACGTGCAACTCGTGATGCCTCAATCCGGCTCTCACGCCTTCAAATAGGTAGAGGGACTTGTCATCTTGGGCCACACTTCGCGCAAGCTCGGAAGTCCCTGGTTCGATCCGCCCGCCGTGGGGCGCCATAACCAAGGCTGAGTTTATCACGTGACGGGCTTCAATACGATAATCGCTCCCTGCCGTCTCGTGACGGAAAAGCTCCGAGAAGGTCGAATAGCGATCTGCTGGCATTGTCACCCGTGACTCAGATTGTGCGAGCACCATATGCCTCGCATCCTCTGCCAACAATGTTTGGGCGCGTCCCAGCACACTTCCTGCCTTCCCGATCAAGTCTCAATACATCTCTTGAACGAAACCTCGGCCGGGACCGAACCACGAACAAAAAAGTCCCACTTTTGCCCAAACGCGAAACCGGTGGGACGATTTTGCCCCGCAACCCATTGATACCATTGACAGTGAGGGGTGCTTTGGTGCCCGGGGGCGGAATCGAACCACCGACACGAGGATTTTCAATCCACTGCTCTACCCCTGAGCTACCCGGGCACGGGACCAGCGGGGGCGAACCTTCGCTGTGGGTAGCGGCGTTCTAGGGGGATCAACGGGCGCTGTCCATAGGGGAGCACGCATTTTTCGGCGGCGAATGTCAGTGCAATTTCGGCTCGGATTTTGCGGCCTCTTCAAGGGCCTGCTCGATATCATCCGGATCGGTCGATGGCACCGCGTAGCTGCCATTGAGCCAGCGCCCCAGATCGACGTCGGCGCAGCGGCGCGAGCAGAAGGGGCGGTAGGCCTTGTCGGTCTCTTTTTCGCAGATTGGGCAGGCCATGGGCGCTCCTACTGTCGTATCTGAAGTCAATTTGGGGCAGCCCGTTCCCGCTCGCAAGGGGGCGCAAACTGCAATGGGGATTGCGTGAACGGGGGTTGGGCCGTTAGCTGAGGGCAAAACACGGGTGGAGCGGGCACATGAGAGTGACACGGCGACAGGTATTGGCAGGATCGAGCGCATTGGCGCTGACGGGGTGCGTGAGAGGCGGCGGGTTCGGACTGCCGGAAATCGGGGCGGCGGGAGCTGGTGGGCCATCTAGTGATCCGGACTTCATGCCGCAGCCGAATGCCGATTTTGATGCATGGATTCAAGGGTTTCGCCCGCGTGCACGGGCGGCTGGCATCAGTGAGGATGCGCTGAACCGAGGGCTGCGCGGTGTTGGATTCCTTCCGGGTGTCGTGGAGCGGGATCGCAACCAGACGGAATTTCGGCGCTCGACGGAAGACTACCTTGCGCTAGTGGCGGGCGATGATGACGTGGCGCTCGGGCGCGGACGGTTCTCAGCAAATCGCAGCGTTCTCAATGACATAGAAGGCCAATACGGCGTGCCGCCGGAAGTGACGGCGGCGGTTTGGGGTGTGGAAAGTCGGTTTGGGACGCGGTTGGGCGACATTCCGGTGATCTCGGCTGTGGCCACTTTGGCGTGGGAAGGACGGCGCGGGCGGTTCTTTGAAGCGCAGTTGGTTTCGGCCCTGAAAATCATCCAAAACGGCGACACAACGCCCGAAAGAATGCTTGGATCCTGGGCGGGGGCGATGGGACATACGCAATTCATTCCAACGACTTACGAGGAATACGCTGTTGATTTCCGGGGCGATGGGCGGCGCGATATCTGGTCGGAGGATCCAACGGACTCGCTTGCTTCAACGGCTGCTTATTTCAATCGCTTTGGATGGAGGCGAGGTGAGCCTTGGGGGATGGAGGTGCAGTTGCCCTCCGGGTTCAGCGCCTCAACCGGGCGGGACAATCGGCGGTCTGTGTCGTCTTGGCGTGAGCTTGGCGTGCGGCGCGCGGGGGGCGGCAGTCTTCCCGATCATGGGTCTGCGGCTATTCATGCGCCCGGTGGCGCGGGGGCCCCTGCGTGGATTTTGTATCATAATTTCAATGTGATATTGCGCTACAACAACTCCACCAATTATGGAATTGGCGTGGGCTATATGTCCGACCGGTTGGCCGGTGGTGGACCGTTGCGGCAGTCCTTTGGCGCCGATACGAGCGGTCTGACGCAGGCGCAACGTCGCGAATTGCAGGAGCGTTTGAACGCGGCCGGGTTTGATGCGGGAACGCCCGATGGCGTGATCGGATCGGGCACGGAAGCTGCGATTGAGGCCTATCAGGCGGCCAATGGATTGCCGGTGGATGGGGAGCCGTCGCTGGCGCTTTTGCGTCGGCTTCGATAGACGAGAGTCCGTTCACCTGAACGCATATGCGTCCATCTGAACGGATATTTTGCGAAAAATGCGTTCAAGTGAACGGGTATTGGACCGGGTTCAACCGCCCGCCAGAGATGCGTTCAGATGAACGGATCTGCGTTCTAATGGACGGAGTTCAGGATGCGTCGCGCGGCCAGACCTGAGACAGTGGCAGCCGGTCGCGTTTGCGGGTCAGTTCGAGATGGCCGAGCGGCGTCCAGCCCGCGACGACCACGTCTGAGCCATCCTGACGGAAGCTCTTCTTCACGGCATCTTCCACCTGCTTGCGGTCGCGTTTGGGCATCGGGGCGAGGTCGAGCGTGATCTGCCCGCCAAGGCCCTTGATGCGGAGCAGGCGCGGCAGGTCGCGGACTAGCGCGAGGTTGGCTTTGAGACCGGCGGCAAGCGAATGGTCCTTGCCGGTGTTCACGTCGACGGCGATCAGGGCGCGGGTCGCCTCGACAAAGGCGTGGCCGCCGCCGGTGAGCGGGTGGCGGGATGCGAGCGCTTCGTCGATAGCCTCCATCACGCCGTGAGTTTCGAAACAGCCGGGCTCTGACACCAGGTCATCGGGATTGTCCCATTCGCGCCACGCGAGGATATGCGCGCTGTCGGCACCCAACAGCCATTCCGCGGGGCCGTCGCGCTGTTCGAGAACCATCGTGACCGTTTTGCATTGCTCGTAGATGTCACGGTGGATGTCATCCGCATCTGCCCCCGCAGCAGAGGAGCGGATGATCAGGCCATATTCATCGCTGGCGGCGCGGCTGTCATGGGCGATGGCCAGCAGGCGGTCGCGTTCCTCATCATCGCGGATGGAGCGGCTGACATTCAGGCCGGGTTTGTGCGGGGTGACGATGGCGTAGCGGGATTTGAAGATGAGGTCGGGCGTGACGGGAATGGCTTTGCCCGCCTCAGCCACGCCGGAGACCTGCACCCAGAAGGCATCGCCGGGGGAGATATCCTTGGCGCGGCGCAGATAGCCCGTCAGGCCATCGCCCAGTTGCAGGGTCAGACCGCCCTGCCCTTTCAGCGGACGATCGGCTACGGCCCAGGCAATCGCGCCGACACCGGGGGCGGCATCCTCGGGCGGGTCGATCAGCAGGTCATGGAGCTTGCCGTCGACCATGAGGGCGGCGGCCTGGCGGTCTGCGATGGTATCGAGGAGGACGGTTTTGCCTTTCATGACCACACCTTCACGCCTGCGCTTTGCAGGAGGTTGGCCGTTTCGGCCAGCGGCAGGCCAACGATGGCACTGTGAGAACCACTGATCCAAGGGATGAACGCGCCTGCGGGGCCTTGGATGGAATAGCCGCCGGCCTTGCCCTGCCAATCGTTGGTGGCGATGTAGCCTTCACGCTCGGTCTGGCTGAGGCGTTTCATCTGGACGCGCGATTCGACGGTGCGGGTGCGGAGGTGGTCCGCGGTTTTGACGGCGATGGCGGTGTAGACGCGGTGGCGGCGGCCGCCGAGCCGGTCGAGGAAGGCGCGCGCCTCATCCGCGTCGGTGGGTTTGCCGAGGATGCGACGGCCAACGGCGACGGTGGTGTCGGCGGCGAGGATCACTTCGTCGTCGGCGCAGGGGATCGCTTGCGCCTTTTCGCGGGCCATTCGTTCGACGTAAGAGCGTGGGAGTTCGCCTTTGTACGGATCTTCGTTGATGTCGGGGGGGCGGATGTCGGCGGGCTCAATGCCCAGTACTGCCAGCAATTCAAGGCGACGCGGGCTGCCGGAGCCGAGGATCAGCTTCATTTCGCAAGCGCCACGCGCGCGGCGGCGTTGTAGTCGCGCTGCAGGCGTTCCATGCGGCGGGTGTCTTTGCCTTCGGGGATCACAAGCTCGGACTTGTCGCCATTGAATTTGGTGTGGCGGAACTTGAAGGCGTCCACGTCGTCGGCGAGTTTGGCCCATTTCACCACGTCCGCGTCGTCCGTCAGCAGGTGGCGGGCGGGTTTGCGGAGCGGCTTGGGGTTGAGGTAGTCGAAGGCCCATTCACTGTCAGGGACGAAGAGGATTTGCGTCTCCTCATCTATTGGGGGCGTGATGTCGACCAAGCCGTCGCGGTCGAGGACCGCGTGGCGTTGGGCTTCCAGCCAGAACCCCGTCAGCTCCCAAATCAGCCAGCCGAAGACGGGTGTCGCGCCGTCGCCTGAAACGATGACATTGTAGAAGGGCTGATCTTCGACCGCATTTTCAGCGGGTTGCACGGGCACAAACTGCGCCCCGCCATCCCCTAAGGTCGCCGCAAAGGCACGCACCCCGTCCGAAAGCTCGGCGGGGGTCGTGATCGTGCGGTCCGTCACTTGAAGCGGTAGTTGATACGACCCTTCGTGAGGTCGTAGGGGGTCATTTCCACCTGGACTTTGTCGCCTGCCAGAACCCGGATACGGTTTTTCCGCATCTTTCCTGCCGTATGCGCGATGATCTCATGGCCGTTTTCGAGCTCGACCCGGAATGTCGCGTTTGGCAGGAGTTCCTTCACGACACCAGGAAATTCGAGCATCTCTTCCTTGGCCATGGTCACTCCATAAGTTGCGCCCCGTGGGTGGGGCTTGATGCCGGGTAAATGCGCCTAAAGGTGCAAGGTTTCAAGGGAAATCGGTTTGTGACGCTGCGGTCGGAGTTTCGTGTGTGTTGGCGCGGTCCTGGGATTCCGGCCAATGGGCGTGGTTGAACACGGAGCCTTCCGCGCGGACGCGTGTGATTGCGGCGAGGTCGATGTCCGCCAGCACCCAGCCGGGGTCGTTGATCTCGCCCAGTGCCAGGATGCCATCGTCGGGAAAGCCGAGGTCGGGGGGGCCGTAAATGCCTGCAGCGCCTACGTTTTCGTCGACGGCGGGGGACCAGGGGGCGGGTTGGACAGTGGGGGATTGGACGGTGATGCATTGCCCTTCGAGCGCGCGTGCCTGCGCGCCGATGCGGACGCGGTTGTAGCCTTTGGTGCTGTCGGTGCAGGAGGGGCAGAGGAGGATTTCGGCGCCTTCCTCAATCAGGCGGCGGCCGAGAAGCGGGAATTCGGCGTCGTAACAGATCAGAACGCCGATTTTGCCGAGGGGTGTGTCGAAGACCTGAAGCGGATCGCCGGGGACGACGTTCCAGTGTTCCCGCTCGAACCGGGTCATGACCTGTTTGTCGGTGTAGCCGATGAAATTCGCGCCGGGTTCGGGGCCGAGGAGCCAGGCGCGGTTTGTGGGGCGGTCGCGGTCTTCGTCGAAGACGGGACCGGAGGGGCAGAGGATGTGGACGCCGTAGCCTTCGGCGAGATCGGCCATGAGGTGGTCGGCTTTTTCGGCGAGGTCGGCTGCGGCGTGAAGGGAGGACTCCAGATCACCGGCGGCATTCTGGAGGGTCGCAAGCTCGATGCGGCCGTATTCGGGGAAGACGAGGAGGTCAGCCCCGGCCCCGGCAGCTTCGCGGACCCAGTGGATTTGCTTGGCGGCGTAATCCTCCCACGCCGTGAATTGATCGAGGGGGTAAGCGGCGGTGGCTATGCGCATAGGTCTTTGATCCAGACTTGCAGGGTTTTTGGGGTCTCGGCGGCCTCACCCAGATCAGCCCAGGAAAACTGCGCCGTGGCACCGGTTTGCGGGGCATAGCCGCGCGAACGCCAGAAGCCATCGAGGGGGCGGTAATCGGCGGGCTTGAGCGGGTGATTGGCAGGGCGAACAACGGCGCAAAAGGCGGAGTGGGAGGCGCCGAGGTTGCGGGCATGATCTTCGCGCAGGTCGAAGAAACGTTGGCCGATGCCGCGCCCGCGATACGCGGGCAAGAGGACGCTTTCGGCGCAATAGAAAACACCATCCGCGTCGGGCATCGGGCCAGTGATCTGGCTCGCGTCGCCATGGTCGGCCAGGGGCATTCCGGTGGCGGCCCCAACGATGCGGCCCCCGTCAAAGGCCGCCACAAGCACGGCATTCGGGGTGTCGCGGTAGGAGCGGAGGTAGTGCTGTTCGTAGGTGAGCGTCCCATCGTAAAGATATGGAAAGGCGCGAAAAACCTCGATCCTGAGTTGCGCAAGTTCCGGTAGGGCGGCTTGAAACTCGGGCCCGGTCAGGGGGGCCACGCGCAGGCTCATGCGCTGACCTGCGCGGTCCAATCGGCGAGGTTGTAGTAGGTCACGACGCGGGTGATCTGACCGCCCGCGACGCTGAAGAACATGCCAGCGGGTAGGCGGTAGGTCTGGCCGTGGGCCTCGGGCAGGCCTTCGTCGGTGACTTTGTAGGTGCCGTTGACGGTGAATTCGGCGCTGGCGCGGGTGCCGTCTTCGGTTGCCATGATGACGATATCCGTCAGCTCCTCCGCATAGCAGCGGTCCATATGGGCGCAGAAGGCGCGGAACTCTTCGTGGCCGGTGCGGATGGCGCCTTCGTTGACGTGGTGGGCAACATCCGGGGCGAGGCAGGCAATCATGCCTTCCATGTCGCCCACATTGAAGGCGGCGTAGTAGCGGGTGATGAGGGCAATAGTTTCTTTCATGGCGGACAAGATACGGGGGCTGAAGGCCGGAGGGAAGGTGCGAGAATGGCGCGGGCCAAGCCCGCAACTGCCGCAAAGGTCGGGTTTTTCACCATTTCGACGCCGCAATCCATTGTTATCTGATGGGTCGAAAGGGTTAACACGATGCCATTCATAGAACGTATCCCGCTTGAGCAGGGCTTTTCAGACGTCCACGACGCGGAAGTCATGCCGGTCTTGCAAGAGCTTGAGCTGGAACGCCAAGCGCGCGAACGCAAAACCTGGATCCGATCCGGCCTGATCGTTGCGGGCGGTATCGCATTTGCGATTCTTGTTACCTTTTTGTTTGGTCCGCGCCTCGCGGGGGCTGCTGTCTTGATCGCAGTCGTGATGGCAGGCACTTCCATATGGTCGGAATGGTCCACGGGCGAGGCGCGCTTTCGCGATACATTGGCCGATGCGTTGATGCCGATTGTCTGCGGGCATTTGGGCGCAATGAAATACTCAGCGGACGGCAGCGCATTTTCACTGGATGAAATGGTAGAGCTGCAGATTGTGCCGACGCATGAAAAGGCGTGGCAAAGCAGCCTTTTGGAAGGCACCCATCAAGGCACGGACTTCCAGATCGTCCATGCGGGCCTGACCACACGCATTGATGGCGGAAACACGCAGGTATTTGAGGGATTGCTGTTTCGCATCACGCTGAACAAGCCCGCGCCGGGCCGGATCGGGTTGATGCGGGACCGGGGCGGGTTGGTGAACAAACTGGCAGAGACCTTCGCCGGTGAGGCTACGCGGTCTTGGCCAAGGGTCATCTTTGATGAGGATGCCGCGTTTGAGAATGCCTTTGCGGTTTACGCCGATGAACCAGATGCCGCGCGCGACTATCTTGATGGCCCGTTTCGGGCGGCATTGTTGGAGGTCGCGGATTTGGCGGGCGGCGATAAGGGGGCGGAAAGCCTGCTTGCGGGCTTCGATGGGCCGCATTTCTACATGGCGCTGGAGCGCAAAGGCGGGTTCATCCAGATGGGCAGCCTGACCACGGATGCGACGAATATCAGAAAATGCCTGCACGGTGTGTTCGACGACCTTGCGATGGCGCAAGCGGTTGTGGAGCGGATTGGGGCGCGGTGAAGGCGGTTATGCCCTGCCCTGCCCGCGCCATCCCAGCAGGTTCAGGACAGCGAAGAGGAAGGCCGCGACACTTACGATAGAGGGGCCTGCGGGCGTGTCGAAGATGAGCGCGCCTTGCAGCCCGGCAATGACTGAGACCGCACCAATGACGGCGGCGATAAGCGCCATGGCCTCAGGCGTTCGGGCCAAGCCTCGGGCGGCGGCGGCGGGGATCACGAGCATCGCCGCGATCAGCAAGACACCCACAACCTTAATGGCGACGGCCACGGTGATGGCGAGTGCCAGGGTCAGGATCAGCTTTTCGAATTTCGGGTCGATGCCGCTGGAATAGGCGAGCTCTTCATTCAGAGTGGAGGTCAGCAGAGGCCGCCAGCGCCAGACCAGAAGGGCCACGACCAAAGCGCCGCCGCCCCAGATGATGCCGAGGTCGCAACGGGAGAAGGCCTCCCACCCGAGAGCGCGGAAATCTTCGAAACTACAATGGGATACGGAAAGGATGTCGCCGAAGAGGTAGGCCATAAGGTCGATGCGGACACCGGACAGGAAGGACACGGCCACCAGTCCAAGGGCCAGCGAAGAATGGGCGAGGACGCCAAGCAGCGTGTCCATCGCGTAGCCGCGCCCCGAAAGGAAAGTGACGGTCATGGCCATGACCAGCGCCACCGCGGCAGCACCTGCGAAGACCGAAATGTCGAGGGCGAGCGCGAAGGCGATGCCGAGGATTGCGGCGTGGGCGGTTGCGTCGCCGAAATAGGCCATGCGCCGCCAGACGACGAAACAGCCCAAGGGGGCGGCGGCAAAGGCTACGCCGACGCCGGCGACGGTTGCGCGGGTCATGAAATCGTCGAACATTACTCGGCGGCCTCATGGGAATGGTCGTGATCGTGATGGTCGTGGGCGTGGTCATGCTCGTGCTGGTAGAGCGCAAACGCGCCGCCCGTGCCGGACCCGAAAAGGGCACGGTATTCGGGGGCGGATGCCACAACGGCGGGGGTGCCTTCGCAACAGACGTGGCCGTTGAGGCAGATGACGCGGTCGGATGCGCTCATCACGACGTGGAGTTCATGGCTGATCATCACAACAGCACAGCCCGTGTCGCGGCGCACGGCCTCGATCTGTTGGTAGAACGCGGCGGAGCCCGGTTGGTCGAGGCCTTGGGTCGCCTCATCGAGCAGAAGGACATCGGGGGTGTTGATGAGGGCGCGGGCCAGCAGGACGCGTTGGAATTGCCCACCGGAGAGGCGCGACATCTGGCGGTTGAGGAGGTCCGGCACCCCTGCGTGGTCCAGTGCGTTTTGGCAGGTTTGCTGCGAGGCGCGGTCGGTCAAGCGCATGAAACGGCCTACGGTGATGGGCAGCGTCGGGTCGATATGGAGCCTTTGCGGCACATAGCCGATTTTCAGGCCCGGTTGGCGGGTGATGGTGCCTTTGGCGGGGGTGATCGCGCCGATGATGGCGCGCAGGAGGCTGGTTTTGCCGGAGCCGTTCGGGCCCACGATGGTGACGATCTCACCGGCGTCGACATGCATGGCGACGTGACTGAGGACCGTGTTTTCGCCATAAGCGACGGAGAGGTTGTCGATGGAAATCAGGCTCATGCGTCGGAGGTATCCACGCAGGCGGGGCACAGGCCCTCGGCCTCCATCACCGTTTTCTCGATCTGGAACCCGGCGGCCTTGGCGGCGGCCCCGAGCGCGCTTTTGGCGGGGGCTGATTGCGCCTCGGCCACGGCATCGCATTGGCGGCAGATCATGAAGGCGGGGGAATGGGCGTCGTTGGGGTGAGCGCAGGCGACGAAGGCGTTGAGACGTTCGATTTTGTGGACAAACCCGTTCTCGGCCAGGAAATCCAGCGCACGGTAGGCGACGGGCGGTTGGGAGCCGAAACCGGCCTCGCGCAGCAGGTCGAGGATCGCATAGGCCCCCAACGCCCGATGCTCTTTCAGGAGCATTTCCAACACCTTGCGACGCACGGGCGTCAGGCGCAGGCCCGCAGCCGCGCAGCGCGCCTCAGCCGCTGCGAGCGCGTCACTCTCGCAGGCGGCGTGGTCGTGCTGTTCGAAGCCGACGGTGGGTTTGGGCGGGGTTGTCATGTTATAGCATATCGTTTATCGGATCTGAAATGTTATACAATCACATGGAGTGGGTGATGTCCAGAATGCGCGCGGGTTTGTCGGTTGGGACGATCTTGATGGGGGGCACGGCGATGGCCGATGTGCCGAACGTGGCCGTGGATATCGCGCCGCTGCATTCGCTGGTCACGCGTGTGATGGCGGGCGTGGGCGAGCCTGCGCTGGTGATCCCGGCAGGCGCTTCGCCCCACGAATACAACCTGCGCCCGTCCGAGGCCGCGGCGCTGCAAGACGCGGATCTGGTGTTTTGGATCGGAGAGGGTTTGACGCCATGGCTGGAGGATGCCGTTGAAACGCTGGCGGCAGATGCGGTTGTGACGGAGCTGCTGGGGGCGGATGGGACGATCGCCCTGCCCTTCCGCGAAGGCGCGCTGTTTGAGGCCCATGTTCATGGCGAGGACGATGACCATGGGCATGAGGAGCATGGTGAAGGCGAGGATCATGACGATCATGGTCACGAAGAGCATGACGACCACGCCGATGAACACGACGATCATGGGGATGAACATGGGCATGAAGCCCACGGAGGCGAGGATCACGATCACGAGGCCCATGATGAAGAGCACGCGGAGCATGAAGGCGATCACGAAGACCATGACGACCACGATCATGCCGAGCATGGCCATGGCGCGGTGGATCCGCACGCTTGGTTGTCGCCTCAGAATGCCGGTTTCTGGCTGCCGATGATCGCGGCGCAGCTTTCGACGGCGGACCCTGAGAACGCGGGCGCCTATTTCGCCAATGCGGCAGAGGCGCAGGCCGAGATTGCGGCGCTAATCGAAGAGGTCTCGGCAACGCTGGCGCCGGTGCAGGACGGGCAGTTTATCGTCTTCCACGATGCCTATCAGTATTTCGAGAATGACTTTGGGCTGTCCGCTGCGGGTGCAATCTCGCTTGGCGATGCGACCGACCCAAGCCCCGCGCGCATTCTGGAAATTCAGGACCGTATCCGGGATGAGGGCGTGGATTGCGTACTGGCCGAACCGCAGTACAACCCCGGTCTGATTGAGACGGTGCTGGACGGAACTGAAGCCGCGACGGGTGTGATTGATCCGCTTGGCTCGGCACTGGAGCCCGGTGCAGACCTTTATCCGCAGCTGATCCGTGCCATGGCTGACACTCTGGCGGAGTGCCTTACGAACTAGCCTTCTGTCGGCGCACCGAAGCGCGCTTTCATCCGTTCGACAATCTGATCGCGGGCCTGGCGGTAGCTGGCGAGTTTGGCCTCGCGGGTTTCGCCAAGGCCCGTGGGATCAAGGATGGGCCAATATTCGACGTCAATGTGGAAGGTCCGCGTCATGTCGAGCGCGCGACGCTGGCTGGCGGGGGAGAGGGCCACGATCAGGTCAAAGCCGGTTAGGTCATCGCCCCATTGCTCCATCTCATCGAAGGAGCGGACGCGGTGGCGTTCCAGCTCCACCCCCAATTCGGAACAGACGGACACGGCGAAGCCATCAATCTCCATCTCGCCCTTCACGCCTGCGGATTGGACGTAGGCGCGGTGGCCGTAGAACTTTTTCATCAAGCCCTCTGCCATCGGCGACCGGGTGGAATTGTGGTCGCAACAGAAGAGGACGGATTGGGGGAAGTCGGTCACTTCAGGCCCCGAAATGCAGCACACAGATCAGGGTGAAGAGCCGGCGGGCGGTGTCGGTATCAACCTCGGCCTTGCCGTCCAGGCGTTCCTGCAACAACCGCGCGCCTTCGTTGTGGATGCCTCGCCGGGCCATATCGATGGTCTCGATCTGGTTGGGTGGCAGGGTTTTGACGGCATTGAAGTAGCTTTCGCAGATTTGCCAGTAGTCTTTGACTGTCTGGCGGAAGGGCGCGAGGGAGAGGTGGAATTCCGTCGCATCGGCCCCTTCCTCGGTATCGATGTCGAAGACCAGCCGCTTTTCACGGATCGCCAGAGTCACGCGGTAGGGACCATCGGGGGCATCGTCGCGGGGGATGGAAAAGGTGTTTTCTTCCAGCAGGTCGAAGATCGCGACTTTGCGTTCCTGTTCGATCTCGGGCGTTGGGGCGGGCAGACCTTGGGTATCAATCTCGATGTGACAGATGTGCATGGTCACTCTCCCTCTCCCTTATTCAGCCGGTCGAGCCGCGCCTGAACAGAGGCCCCGTGGGCGCCGAGCCCTTCAGACGTGGCCAGCGTGACGGCAGCGGGGCCGATGGCTTTGAGCGCTTCGGGGGTCATCCGGGCAAGGGTCGTGCGCTTCATGAAATCCAACACGTTCAGCCCACTGGAAAAGCGCGCCGAGCGCGCGGTGGGCAGCACGTGGTTCGGCCCGCCGATGTAATCACCGATGGCCTCGGGCGTCCATTGGCCAAGGAAAACCGCGCCTGCGTGTTTGATTTTGGCGAAAAGGGGTTCTGGGTCAGTGACGCAGAGCTCGAGGTGTTCGGGCGCGATGCGATCGCTGAGGGTAGCGCCTTGATCGAGGGTGTCGGTCACGATGATCGCGCTGTAGTCACGCCAGCTAGGCCCCGCGATGTCAGCGCGGGGGAGCGTTTCGAGTTGGGCTTCGACGGCTTCGGCCACGGCCTGAGCGAAGGCGGCATCGTCGGTGATGAGGATGCTCTGCGCGCTTTCGTCGTGTTCCGCTTGGCTGAGTAGGTCCGTGGCGATCCAGTCGGGGTCGTTGTCGCGGTCGGCGATGATGAGGATTTCGGAGGGGCCTGCGATCATGTCGATGCCGACTTTGCCGAAGACACGGCGCTTGGCGGCGGCGACGAAGGCGTTGCCGGGGCCGGTGATCTTGTCGACGGGCCGGATCGTGTCGGTGCCGTAGGCCATGGCGGCAATCGCCTGCGCGCCACCGATGCGGTAGATTGTGTCGACGCCTGAGAGTTGGGCGGCCAGCAGGACAAGCGGGTTCGCGACACCATCAGGTGTTGGGGCGCAGATCACGAGACGTTCGACGCCTGCCACCTGCGCCGGGATCGCGTTCATCAGCACGCTTGAGGGATAGGAGGCGAGGCCGCCGGGCACGTAGAGGCCAGCGGCCTCCACCGCGCCCCAGCGCCAGCCAAGTTCTGCCCCGGTGTCGTCGGTCCAGCGCGCATCTTCAGGGCGTTGGCGTTCGTGGTAGGCGCGGATGCGGGCGGCGGCGAGTTCAAGTGCTGCGCGTTCACCCGCGGGGACTTGGGCCACGGCATCAGCGATCTCGTCCGGGGAGAAGGCGAGTGTTTCAGGCGTAAGGTCGAGACGGTCGAATTTCGACGTCAGTTCAATGACCGCCGCATCGCCCCGGGCGCGTACATCGGCGATGATACCGGCGACGATATCGTCAACCTCGGGCGCATCCTCGCGCTTCATGTGCAGGAGGGCTTCGAAGCGTGTGTCGAAATCGGCGTCTTTGGTGTTGAGAAACTGCGGCATGTCCCCTCCGGCATCGGTCAGGGGCAGATAGCGCGGGGGGGCTTGGGCCTCAAGTGGCCCTCGGCATCAGGCGGTGTCGAGGGGCAGGACCATGTAAAGTTGGTCGTGGATATGGCCGCCATGGTTCAGCGCGCGGGGGATAGAGCCGACTTCGCGGTAGCCCGCCGCAGAATAGGCGGCGCGGGCGGCAGTGTTTTCTGCGCCGACGTCAAGTTCCAGCTGGATCGCGCCATGCGCGCGGGCGTCATCGGCGACGGCGGTAAGCAGTTGTGCCGCAAGCCCCCTGCCCCGCGCGTCGGGCGTGGTGTAGACGGCGATCACGTGACCCCGGTGGCGTGTGACCGCGCCGCCCATGGGGTGCCAGCCGGTTGTGGCGCGTATGCTGCCACCCTCCACCACGGCCCAAAGGTGGATCTCTTCCAGCCACGCCATGATCTGGTCCGGGGCCTTTTCGGCCCATTCCGCATGGGTCGAGCCAAAGCCAGTGGGGGCTTGTTCCAGCATCTCCAACCTGATCGAGCGGAAGGCGCGCCAATCGCCGGGTGTGAGGCGGCGCATTCCGTCGGGGCCAGGTTCGAGCAGGTCGCGGGTCAGATCGCGCACCATGAAGAGGTCGTCGATAGGCACACCATCCTGGATCACCGCGTTGGGGACGGGACCCGTGGAGACGAAGCCATTGCGCCCATAGAAGGACCGGGCGCGGGTGTTTTCGCTGGCCACGAACAGTTCAACTTGCGTGAAGCCACGGGCGCGGGCTGCGTCAAATAAGAAGGACACCAGGACGTCAGCGGCCCCGGAGCCTTGATGTTCGGGGGTCACATAGAAGGGGCCGAGGTGGGCGCGGTGCTGGGTCATCGATGCGTGCAACCCGCGCAATCCGGCGAACCCAATCAGGCGCTTGCCGTCAAAAAGGCCAAACGCATTGTCGGATGTCACCCAACCCAGAAGGTGCGAGTCGCTTTTGCGCGCTTCAGCTTCTGTCAGGAGAAAGGCGTGGGGGAACCGCCGGATGCCTTCCAAACGTAGCTCTGCCAGGGCGCTCAGGTCTTCGGCCTGAAGCACCCGGGCCTTCACGCGCCGTGATCCGGTGTCTTGCCAGACGGGGCATGGTAGGGGCGCGTGACGTCTTTCAGCGTGAGTTCAAGGGCCTCGACGTCGATTGCGATGGCCCCGTCGCCCGCGAGCGTCAGGGTCAGTCGGCCTGTGCCATCCTCCCCGGCCTCCCATTCCAGCGACAGGAGCGACAGGATGGTATCGGCGTCAGAGCGGTCTATGCCTTGGGAGGCGACCTTGAGTGCATCTTCGATAGCTAGCACCGATTGCACCCGTTGGGGGCCGTCTTTGGAGCCGCGATCTTCCCAGCGGAAGCGGTTCAGTAGAAGCGCAAAGCGGCGCCGGGTGCGGTCCCAGCGCATTTCGGTGATCGGGAAGACGGCGTCCTGCACGAGGGCCGACAGGACGGGCACGTCATCAGCCTCCAACGCGCGAAGGGCGACGGGGGCTTCGCTGCCATCCTCAAACCTTGCGTCTTCTGTCATTCGGAGAGCCTTTCGACATTTGCACCCACGCCGCGCAGTTTGCGCACCAGCTGCTCATACCCGCGGTCCAGGTGATAGACGCGGTTTACGACCGTTTCGCCCTCAGCTGCCATGCCGGCCAGGATCAGGCTGACGGAGGCGCGCAGGTCGGTGGCCATGACGGGCGCGCCTTTGAGGGTTTCGACGCCAGTGACATGGGCGGTGTTGCCCTGCACGTCGATGCTCGCCCCCATGCGGATCAGTTCGGGGGCATGCATGAAGCGGTTCTCGAAGATGGTTTCCTCGAGGACGGAGGTGCCTTCGGCGAAGCACATCATTGCCATGAATTGCGCCTGTAGGTCGGTCGGGAAACCCGGGAACGGAGCCGTGGTGACACCGACGGCCTTCAGCCGCCCGCCGGGGTGGCGGACCTTGAGGCCTGCGTCGGTTTCCGTGATCTCGAGTCCGGCCTGTTCCATCTTGTCACAGAAGGCCGCAAGCAGATCGCGGCGACCGCCCAAACATTCAACCTCGCCGCCTGCGATGCCGGGCGCGACCATATAGGTGCCAAGCTCAATCCGGTCGGTGATGACGCGGTGGGTGGCACCGTGGAGCTTATCGACGCCGCGCACGACGATCTGTTCGGTGCCCGCGCCTTCGATGTCGGCGCCCATGGCGATCAGGCAATCGGCCAGCGCCTTTGTATCAGGCTCCCGTGCTGCATTCTTGATAACGGTGGTGCCTTTGGCGCGGACGGCGGCGCACATGACGTTTTCGGTGGCGCCCACGGAAGGGAAGGGAAATTCGACCTCAGCGCCTTTCAGATCGCCAGAGGCATAGACGTAGCCATCCTTAAGATCGACCGAAGCGCCGAGCTTCTTGAGACCTTCAAGGTGGAAATCCACCGCCCGCGCGCCGATGGCGCAGCCGCCGGGTAGGCTGACGATGGCCTCACCCGTGCGGCCGATGAGCGGTCCAAGCACGTTAAACGAAGCGCGGAGTTTGCGGACGATATCATAGTGGGCCAGCTGCGATGTCAGGTCGGCGGCGGAGAGCGCCAGCGTGCGGCCATCGTCCAGCCGCCCGATCTGAACACCGAGAGATTCGAGCAGGTCGCTCAAGGTCGCCACGTCAGAAAGGCGCGGCACATTGGTCAGCGTCAGAGGCTCATCGCTGAGCAGGCTTGCGCACATCAGTTTGAGGCATGTGTTCTTTGCGCCCGCGATGGGGATCTGGCCGGAAAGCGGCCCGCTGCCTTTGACGACGATTCTGTCCATGTGCCTGCCTCTACTCGTTGTGCTCCGGGTTGTCCCCCGGTTCGTCTTGCGGTTTCGCCCGAGCGCGGGCCTGCGCCTTGCGCCGCGCCATGTTCGCCTTGAGCGCCGCCTTCAGCCGATCTTCACGGGCCTTCGGGGCGGGCTTGGCGGGTCGTTCATTACCTTGGTCGGACGCCATAGCAGAAGCCTTTACCCTGCCGCGCCGAAAGGGTCCAGATTGCGCTTGCAAGGATGGACATGAGACACTAAACCGCCGCCACCCGGCAATTGTGAGAGCATATGCAGGGAAGGGGCATTGTCCGCGCCCCTGTCCAAAGGCAGACGCCTAAGGGATCGCCAGGACAACGAGAATGCTGTGGTAGCTCAGTGGTAGAGCACACCCTTGGTAAGGGTGAGGTCGAGAGTTCAATCCTCTCTCACAGCACCACTCCACACTTTTGCTTCCCCTCGTCACGAAAACTTTACGCGCGCAAACAATTTTTGCTTCCCGTAACGCGGCCCCTGCCCTAGCATCCCAAAAAAACCGCATATCGGGCGAGGCAATGCCGGGCGATACGATCAGGAACATGGAAGACTTTGCAGCCGTCAGCGGGATTTCCCGGCCGACGGTCTCGAAGTATTTCAACAATCCCGACAGCGTCCGTGCGACCACGCGGGAGCGGATCGAGGCGGCGCTCGACCGTTATGACTACCGCCCGAACATCTATGCGGTGAACCAGAACCGGCAGCAGACCAAGAACATTGGTATCGTTGTCCCGTTCCTGTCGGACCCCTTCTTTTCCGAGATTGCGCGCACAATTGAGGCGCTGGTGATTGCGGCGGGATACCGGCCAATCTTGCTGAGTTCGCACGGTGGCCAGGAGCAGGAGAATGACAACCTCGACAGTCTGCGTTCGCTGAAACCGGCGGGCGTGTTGTTTGCACCGCTTGGGCGGGCCTCGGACAAATCGGTGATCGAGACGTTCTGCAAACATGTGCCCACAGTGCTGTTCGACAGTAATCTGGACGGGATGGGTGAGGCCTTCATCGGCTCGGACAACGCAAGTTTTGTCGATCAAACGGTCGAATACCTGTGCCGAAGTGGCGAGCCACCGCGGTTCTTTGAGATGCGCACGCCCGCCAACCCGAACGCCAACAAACGCCGCACGGCCTATATTGCGGCCATGGAGCGCGAGGGGCATGAACCTATCGTTCACAAGGTCACTGGCGAGGGCTGGGGCTTTGAGGAAATCGGGCGCGCGGGCGCCCATGCGGCCTTTGATGCGGGGCAATTGACCAGCGGCACGGTTCTGTGCAGCAACGACCGCCTTGCCATCGGATTCCTTGCCGCAGCCTACGAGCGGGGTATGCGCGTTGGGCGGACCGAGGACAGCGACCTGCGAGTCGCAAGCCACGATGACCACCCGTTTTCGCGATTCACCTGCCCGTCGCTCACGACCGCAGCGCACGATTACGATGCGGTGGCCGGACATGCCGTAAGATCGATATTCGAACTGATCGAAGGCGGTGAAGACACAAGCCCCCGGGATGAAACACTTTATCCCGCACGGTTGATCCTGCGCGCCTCGGCGTAATCGTCAAAAATTTACGCGCGTAAAGTTTTTTCTTGACGCGGCGTAGGTTCTACAGCACCCTCTTCCCATCACATCCAATTCAGGGAGGAACCGGATGTTTATGAAGACCGTGCTTCGCACGACCAGCGCTCTGGCGCTGTGTATTTCGGCCACTGCGGCATTTGCCGACGGCCACTCGGCCACCATCACGATCGCGACCGTCAACAACGGCGACATGATCCGGATGCAGGGCTACACCGACCAGTTCACCGAAGAGACCGGCATCGCCGTCGAGTGGGTTACGCTGGAAGAAAACGTTCTGCGTCAGCGCGTTACGACTGACATCACCACCGAAGGTGGGCAGTTCGACATCATGACCATCGGCATGTACGAAGCTCCGATCTGGGGTTCCAACGGCTGGCTGGTCCCCCTGGACAACCTGTCCGCAGAGTACAACGTTGACGACATCCTGCCCGCCATGCGCGGCGGCCTGTCCCACGACGGCACGCTCTATGCAGCACCGTTCTACGGCGAATCGTCGATGGTGATGTACCGCACTGATCTGATGGAAGCTGCTGGCCTGGAAATGCCTGCCGCCCCCACTTGGGAATTCATTCGTGAAGCCGCGGCGGCCATGACCGATCGCGACAACGACATCAACGGCATCTGCCTGCGCGGCAAGCCGGGCTGGGGCGAAGGCGGCGCGTTCATCAACGCAATGGCCAACTCCTTCGGCGCACGCGTTGTTGACGAAGAGTGGAACGCACAGCTCGACAGCGAAGCTTGGGCCAACACGCTCAACTTCTACAACGACATGATGCAAGAGTCCGGTCCTGCCGGTTTCGCGACCAATGGCTTCAACGAGAACCTCTCGCTGTTCAACCAGGGTCTGTGCGGCATGTGGATCGACGCAACGGTGGCAGCATCGTTCGTGACCAACCCCGACGACTCTGAAGTCGCGGATTCGGTTGGCTTCGCGCTGGCACCCGACAACGGCCTCGGCCCGCGTTCGAACTGGCTCTGGGCCTGGGCACTGGCAGTTCCTGCCGGCACGCAGCAGCAGGACGAAGCCATGCAGTTCATCGAGTGGGCCACCGGTACGGGCTACATCGAGCAGGTTGCCGCGAACGAAGGCTGGGCCAACGTTCCTCCGGGCGCACGTCAGTCGCTCTATGACAACCCGAACTACGCGGAAGTTCCGTTCGCTCAGATGACGCTCGACTCGATCCTGTCGGCGAACCCGAACGAGCCGACTGTGGACCCTGTGCCCTACACCGGCGTTCAGTTCATGGCGATCCCCGAGTTCGCTGGTTTCTGGACCGAAGTGAGCCAGGAATTCTCGAACGCTTACGCTGGTCAGCAGACCATCGAAGAAGCGCTTGCGAATGGTCAGGCCATTGTGAACGAAGCCCTGTCGGCAGCTGGTTACCAGTAAACCCCGGGCGACTCATATCGGAAGGCGGCGGTCGCCGCCGCCTTCCATCCCCAAAAGACTTCAATCAAAAGTTCACCCAGCGTTTCAACGGGCCTTGCGCCTGAACGATGAGGAATTGCGTCATGGCAACCCAGAGTTCTCGATCAGCGGCACGCATCATGATGGCCCCGGCAGTTTTCCTGCTTCTGGTCTGGATGCTGGTGCCCCTCTCGCTCACGTTGATCTTATCCTTCAAGCGGTTCCTACCCCTTCGCGGAGACCGGATCGGCGAGCGCGGAGATGGCTTCGGCGATTTCCTACTGGACTACATTACCGGCTTTCCCACCCTTGATTGGGTTGGTTTCCAAAACTTCGCCTCTTTCGCATCATCAGGCGCTTTCGCCGACGCGGTTGTGACCACACTCGTCATTGTTGGCGGTGTCCTTGCGGTCTCGGTCATCTTCGGCATCCTGCTGGCGATGTTGCTGGACCAGCCGATGTGGGGTCAGGGCGTTGTTCGTATCCTCGTCATTGCACCGTTCTTCGTGATGCCCACCGTTTCGGCGCTGGTCTGGAAGAACATGTTCATGGATCCGACAAACGGATTGTTCTCGCACCTTTGGCGCGCATTTGGGGCCGACCCAGTTGTCTGGCTTAGTGACGTGCCGATGTTCTCACTGATCCTGATTATCTCGTGGCAGTGGCTGCCCTTTGCGACCCTGATCCTTCTGACTGCTTTCCAATCGCTCGATAGCGAACAGTTGGAGGCCGCAGAGATGGACGGCGCTGGCCCCTTCGCCCGCTTCTTCTTTATCGCCCTTCCGCACCTGAGCCGCGCGATCACCATCGTGATCCTTATCCAGACGATCTTCCTTCTGGCGGTCTTTGCGGAAATCTTTGTCACCACCGGCGGCGCCTTCGGGACACGGACGCTCACCTACCTGATCTACCAGCGGGTTCTGGAAAGCCAGAACATCGGTCTGGGATCGGCGGGCGGTGTCTACGCCATCATCCTTGCCAACATCGTTGCCATCTTCCTGATGCGCATCGTCGGCAAGAACCTGGACCGTTGAGGAGGGACTGACTATGGCACGCGCCGTTACAACACCACGCAAGGCCCTCAACACCGCCATTGCATGGACCATCGGGATCCTGATCTTCTTCCCGATCCTATGGACTGTCCTGACCTCGTTCAAAACCGAGGCCGAGGCGATCGCAAACCCACCAGTCTTCCTGTTCTTCGATTGGACACTGGAGAACTACGGGGTGGTGCAGGAACGCTCGAACTACATGCGGTTCTTGTGGAATTCGGTCATCATCGCCGGTGGCTCGACCATACTGGGCATCATCATCGCCGTCCCCGCGGCTTGGTCCATGGCCTTCGTGCCATCCAAGCGGACAAAGGACATCCTGCTTTGGATGCTGTCGACGAAGATGCTGCCTGCGGTGGGTGTTCTCTACCCCATCTACCTGCTCTGCATCGAGTTGGGCGTGCTGGACAATCGCTATGCGCTGGTTGTGATCCTGATGCTGATCAACCTGCCGATCATTGTCTGGATGCTTTACACCTACTTCCGCGAAATTCCGGGTGAGATCCTGGAAGCGGCGCGGATGGATGGCGCATCTCTGAAGGACGAGCTGCTTTATGTACTGACACCCATGGCCGTGCCCGGCATCGCGTCGACACTATTGCTGAACTTCATCCTGGCCTGGAACGAAGCGTTCTGGACCCTGAACCTGACCTCCGTGGATGCGGCACCGCTGACGGCCTTCATCGCCAGCTACTCCTCACCAGAGGGTCTGTTCTTCGCCAAGCTATCGGCGGCCTCAACCATGGCCATTGCGCCAATCCTCATCCTTGGCTGGTTCAGCCAGAAACAACTTGTCCGAGGCCTGACCTTCGGCGCCGTTAAGTAAGGAGACGACCCATGGGACGTATCACGCTTCAGAAAGTACAAAAGAAGTTCGGCGACGTAGAAGTCATTCCCCCGCTGGACCTTGAGATCAACGACGGTGAGTTCGTGGTCTTCGTCGGCCCCTCGGGTTGCGGCAAGTCCACCCTGCTGCGCCTGATTGCAGGGCTGGAGGATGTGAGCGGCGGGCAGATCAACATCGACGGCGAAGATGCCACGATGGTGCCCCCTGCCAAGCGCAAGCTGGCGATGGTGTTCCAGAGCTACGCGCTTTACCCGCATATGACGGTGCGCAAGAACATCGCCTTCCCGATGCGCATGGCAAAGATGGACCCAGCGGAACAGAACAAGCGCATCGAGAATGCCGCAGCCGCCCTGAACCTGACGGACTACTTGGATCGTCGCCCGGGCCAATTGTCCGGTGGTCAGCGCCAGCGTGTCGCCATTGGCCGCGCGATTGTGCGTGAACCGGCAGCGTTCCTGTTTGACGAGCCGTTGTCGAACCTTGACGCCGCGTTGCGGGTGGGCATGCGCATGGAGATTGGCGAGCTGCACAAAAAGCTCGACACAACAATGATCTACGTGACCCACGACCAGGTCGAAGCCATGACCATGGCCGATAAGATCGTGGTGCTGCGGGCGGGCCATATCGAGCAGGTCGGATCGCCGCTGGAACTGTACCGAACACCGCGCAACACCTTTGTTGCGGGCTTCATCGGGTCGCCGAAAATGAACCTCATCGAAGGGGCGGCGGCAGCGGAACATAACGCACAGACCATCGGCATCCGGCCAGAGCACCTGGACGTGTCCACAACTGCGGGCAAATGGGAGGGCACGGTTGGCGTGGCCGAACACCTGGGCTCGGACACTTTCATCCACATCCACGGGATCGAGGGCTGTGACCCGATGACGGTGCGCGCAGGTGGTGAAGTGAGCGTGAAGCACGGGGACACCGTCTTCCTGACCCCACAAGCCGAGCATCTTCATCGCTTCGATGCGGAAGGTTTGCGCATCGCATGACACGGCTGTCCGGCAAGACCGCACTGATAACCGGGGCCGCACGCGGCATCGGGCGGTCCTTTGCCGAACGCTATATTGCGGAAGGCGCGCAGGTGGCGATCGCCGACATCGATTTGGCGCGTGCTGTGGCGACGGCAGAGGAGATCGGGGCTGTTGCCGTGCCTATGGATGTGTCGGATCCGACCAGCATTGAGGCCGCGGTGTCACGGGCGGTGGAACAGCTGGGGCGCATCGATATCCTCATCAACAACGCAGCAATTTTCACGGCGGGCCCGTTGGTGGAGATCACCGAGGCAGATTACGCGCGTTGCTTTGACATCAACGTCAAAGGCACACTCTTCACGATGCAGGCGGTGGCAAAGCACATGATCGACCGCGGTGACGGCGGCAAGATCATCAACATGGCAAGCCAGGCGGGTCGACGGGGGGAGCCTTTGGTGGCCGTTTACTGCGCTACCAAGGCGGCCGTTATCAGCCTGACGCAATCGGCGGGGCTGAACCTGATCGAACACGGGATCAATGTGAATGCCATCGCACCCGGAGTGGTGGATGGCGAACACTGGGACGGTGTCGATGCATTCTTCGCCAAATACGAGGGCAAAGCGCCGGGTCAGAAAAAGCGTGAAGTGGGCGACGCAGTGCCTTACGGGCGCATGGGCGTGGCCGAAGATCTGACCGGGATGGCTGTGTTTCTGGCCACGTCTGAGGCAGACTATATCGTCAGCCAGTGTTTCAACGTGGATGGCGGACAATGGATGAGCTGATGAAAGACATGACCCCTGCCCTGCCCTTGCGCCGCGATGCCCTTGATCAATTTGGCGATGACATTCCAACGCCCAACTACACGCGCGCCGACCTGACGCCGGGCATCGTTCACATCGGCCTTGGCAATTTCCACCGCGCCCACCAGGCGTGGTATTTGCATGAGTTGATGCAGCGTGGGCAAGCACGGGATTGGGCGATCATCGGTGCGGGCGTGCGGCCCTATGATGCCAAGATGCGAGAGCGGTTGCTGGCGCAGGATTGCCTGACGACGTTGATCGAATTGTCGCCCGGAAGCTCCCGCGCCGAGATCGTTGGCCCGATGATCGACTATTTACCAATCGAACAAGGCAACGGCCCATTGATTGCTCAGATGGCGAACCCAGCGATCCGTATCGTCGCGCTGACGGTGACCGAGGGCGGGTACTACCTAGACCCCGTGACCGGCGGGCTTGATGCAGCCCACCCCGACATCGCCCACGACGCAGCCGTGCCGGACGCGCCGGTTACTGCCTTTGGCGCCATGGTTGCGGCCCTTCGGATGCGCCGTGATTCAGGCCATGGGGCCTTTACCGGCCAATCCTGCGACAACCTGCAAGGCAACGGTGCGATCCTGCGGCAGACCGTCGTGGGCCTTGCCCGTCTGTCTGATCCAGAGTTGGCCGATTGGATCGACGCCAATGCCAGTTTCCCGAATTCGATGGTGGATTGCATTGTGCCAGCCACTGGCCCGGATGAGCTGGCACTGGCGCGTAGCTTTGGCATCGACGACGCAGCGCCGGTGACCCATGAGAATTACCGCCAGTGGGTCATCGAAGATGACTTCTGCGCGGGGCGCCCCCGCTGGGAGGATGTGGGCGCAACGATCACGTCGGATGTTCATTCCTACGAGGCCATGAAAATCCGCATCCTGAACGCGGGCCACCAGGTGTTGGCCAATGCGGGCGAGCTTTTGGGCTGTGCCACCATCGCCGATTGCATGGCTGATCCCGATGTCCGTGCGTTCTGGCGCAAGGCGGAAGTCGATGGAATTGCGCCCTACGTGGCGCCCGTCCCCGGCATGACACCGGCGGCCTACATTGGCCTGATCGAGGGGCGCTTTGCCAATCCGGCGATCAAGGACACCACACGACGCGTGGCCTTTGACGGATCATCCCGCCACACAGGCTTCGTTCTGCCCATTGTGCGCGAGGCCATCGCAGTTGACGCCTCCGTCGAGGCATTGGCATTGGTGGAGGCGCTTTGGGCGCGAATGTGTTTCGGGACGCGGGCCGATGGCTCGGTGATTGAACCTAATGATCCGGCTTGGGACGTTCTGAACGAAGCAGCGATTGCGGCGAAGGACGATCCGCAGGCGTGGCTGGCACAGACGCATCTCTACGGTGATCTGGCGGAAAACGCAGCGTTTTCCGAGGCGTTTGGACGTTGGTTGTCGCAGATCTGGCAGGACGGACCGCGTGCGACGCTGCAAGGGTTCGTTGCGGGGGCATAACGTCCCCGTTGGAATAAAGCCTCAGATCCATGTGATTGTGGCGCACCTGGAAGCCCCCTTCCAAGTGGCTTGACCGATCTCGCCCATTCTTTAGTATGTATACTTATGAATTTACCAATCCTCATCGCTGGCGGCGGCATCGGCGGGCTCGCGGCAGCCGCGGCCCTTGCCGGCAAGGGCATCCGCTCCATCGTGGTCGAGCAATCCAGCCGTTTGGGTGAAATAGGGGCCGGCATCCAGATTGGTCCCAACGGATTTCACTGCTTCGACGCGCTGGGGATCGGGCCACAGATGCGGGAGACGGCTGTGTTCATCGACGCGCTACGTTTGATGGATGCGCAAACGGCGGAAGAGATCACGCGCATCCCGCTGGAAGAGGATTTTCGCAGGCATTTCGGCAACCCCTACGCCGTGGTTCACAGGGCGGAGCTGCACCAACTGCTGCTTGATCGTTGCCTCGAGAGTGAGCTGGTGGAGGTCCGCACGCGCCATGCGGTCACTGAATATGTGCAGGACGGCACAAGCGTGTTGCTGCGCTGCAAGGACCAGCCCGATGTCACCGGACGCGCCTTGGTTGGAGCGGAGGGGCTGCGCTCGCCCATTCGCGCGCAGATGTTGGCAGATGGGGAGCCGGTGGTGTCCGGCCACACCACCTATCGGTCCGTCATCCCGCGGGAGGTCATGCCCGAAGACCTGCGCATGAATGCGGCGACGCTTTGGGCCGGGCCAAAGTGCCATATCGTGCATTACCCGTTGAAGGGCGGGACGGTCTTCAATCTGGTCGTGACCTACCACCGTGATGTGGAAGAGGCGGTCTCTGGCCGTCCCGTAACCCATGAGGAAGTCGCCGTCGGGTTTGAGCATGTCCACCCAAGTGCCCGTGCGGTGATCGAGCATGGGCGCGATTGGAAGCTGTGGGTGCTCTGCGATCGGGAACCTGTCAGCCAGTGGACCGACGGGCGCGTAGCCCTTCTGGGCGATGCCGCGCATCCGATGCTGCAATATTTCGCGCAAGGGGCCTGCATGGCGATGGAAGACGGCGTGGCTTTAGCGGTTGCGTTGGACGGGGCCGAGGATGTGGAGGCCGCCTTGAAGCGGTACGAGGCGATGCGCGCCACGCGCACGGCGCGGGTGCAGATGAACTCTCGCCTCATCGGCGACTACATCTACCACCCCGATGATGCGAAGGCCGCCGTGCGCAATGAGGTGATGCAAGCCATGAGCGCGCAGGACTGGTATGATCGGCTGACCTGGATTTATCGGTCGAACGGATTGCCGCTGGATCAGGGAGGGGTTTGAATGGGTTACGCGGGGTTTTCGACATGAGTGAAGAGACACATGAAACCGTGGCCCATGGGATGCAGCCGGAAGACAGCCCGGAATTGCGCGCGCTTTATGAAGGTTTTGCGGCGCAATCCCTGATCCCGCTCTGGACGCAACTGGGCGACCTGATGCCCATGACGCCTGCGCCCAAGGCCCTGCCCCATGTGTGGAAATGGTCGGATCTTTTGCCGCTCGCCGAGGCGTCAGGCGAATTGGTTCCGGTAGGTCGCGGTGGCGAACGGCGCGCGATTGGGCTGGCGAACCCAGGCCTTGCGCCGAATGCCTACATCTCCCCAACACTGTGGTGCGCGATCCAGTATTTGGGCCCGAGGGAGACCGCGCCAGAGCATCGACATGCCCAGAATGCGTTTCGCTTTGTCGTCGAAGGGGAAGGCGTTTGGACCGTGGTTGATGGCGACCCAGTGCGCATGTCGCGCGGCGATCTTCTGCTGACGCCCGGCTGGCGCTTTCACGGTCATCACAACGACCGAGACGCGCCCATGGCCTGGATTGATGGGCTGGATATCCCCTTTTCACAACAGATGGATGTGGGGTTCTTCGAATTCGGCGCGGACCGGGTGACGGATTATGCCACGCCCAACTTCTCCCGTGGTGAACGGCTGTGGGCGCACCCCGGATTGCGGCCATTGTCGGGGCTGCAAAACACGGTGTCCAGCCCGCTTTGCGCGTTCCGGTGGGAGCATACGGACCGCGCGTTGACGGAACAGTTGTTGCTGGAGGATGAGGGGCAACCTGCCACTGTCGAACAGGGCCACGCCGCAATCCGCTACACGAACCCGACGACCGGAGGCGATGTGATGCCGACGATCCGCTGCGAATTCCACCGCCTGCGCGAAGGTGTTGAGACACCGGAACGGCGCGAAGTGGGATCGACGGTGTTTCAGGTCTTCGAGGGGCGCGGCGCGGTCGTGATGAACGGCGTGACGCACCAGCTCGACAAGGGCGATTTGTTTACCATTCCGTCCTGGGTGCCCTGGCAGCTGCAGGCCGAGACGCAATTCGACCTGTTCCGCTTCTCCGACGCGCCGATCATGGAACGATTGGCCTTCATGCGCACCCATGTCGACGGCAGCTGACCGCGCGGCGCTGGTTGCGCGGCAAGGGGGCGGGGCGCGTTACGATGCGGCGGAGGCTCCTGCGGAAGAGCTTCTGTTGGCGCGACGTGGGACAGCGTATTTTGCGCGTGTTCTGAATGGGTTATCCGATACCGAGTTGACCGACCCTGCCGTTGCGCGGGTGGTCGTTGACGTGGGTTATGGCGCGCGCGACATGGCCGAACGGTTGGCGGCGTTGCGGACTGGCGTTTGGCAACCGGGCGCTGTGAACGCGGCGGCGATCAGCTTGCCTGCGCGGGCGTTGCGGGGGCTGTTCGAGCATTCAGCCATTCATCTGGACGTCGAATGGCGTGACTTGCCGGGGCCACTGTGGGGCTCGGTATTGGAGGGCACGGGGTGGATCGCAAGCGATACGCCAATGATCCGCGCGCGTGTAATTTGGAACGCGGCGGTGGAGATTGGTGGACGCGCGCGCGACCTGCCGCCGGCGGTGCGTTAGTCGGTCAGGCAGCCGTCTGGGCCGACCGCGCGGGGGCCGAGGACGGCGCGGGCGTGGGCGATGCTTGGCCCACCGGCGGGGAGGTTCGCGGCGGGCGAAACGGCCACGCCAGTTTCCACAAAGCGCTCCACCCGCGTGGGCATGTAGCGGGCGTTGGCGGCGATGGTGCGTCCGGCGTCGTCGCGGGCGAGGTCCAGATAAAGGATTGCGCCCGTGCGACGCGGCAGCGCCCATTGCGACGAGATCAGATTGCCGAGCGAATAGGCCACCTGAACCTGCCGCCCGTCGCGAGCCGTTAGCGTTTCGATGGGTTGTAACACGTGGGGATGCGCGCCGACGATGGCGGTGACCCCGGCATCCGCGGCGGCTTGGGCCAAACGACGTTGGCGAGCCGTTGGACGGACGGAATATTCGGTGCCCCAGTGCGGTAGAAGGATCACGGCATCAATGCCTGGGGTATTGGAAAGTGTCTGGATAAGGCTGGGGACAGACGGTCGATTTCCATAACATCCGAGCACTTGTGAACGGCCGTCGGTGAGGCCATTGGTTGAATATGTGCAAGCCAGGAAGGCGACGTTTCGGCCTGCAACCTGGCGAGTTATGTGCCAAACGGGCTCTGTCCCACGCTGGATGGTGCCGGTGGTCTGCAAACCGGCCTCTGACAGCGCTTGGAGGGTGAGATCTACTCCGCCAGCGCCTCGGTCGAGGGCGTGATTGTTTGCGGTTTGCACGATGTCGACGCCTGCGTTGCGCAAGACGCCGGCGATGGACGGATGGTAATTGAAGCGCGGAAAGCCGGTGTAGGCGCGGCCATCGTAGAGCGTTCCTGGATCGGCAATTGGCCGGTTTCCCAGCCCGATATTGCTCGCGGTTGGGCCTTCTAGGTTCACGAGTGTGAGTTCGGCCCGGGACAGCGCCGCCGCAATGGGGCCGAAGGCGGGTGCAAAGCCTTCCGGGCGCGATGCGGCGTCGGACTGGATCAGACTGTGCAGCAGAACGTCACCGGCGAAGGCGAGATCGGGTCGCGCGCAGGAGCCGCCCGAGGGTGTGGTTGGCGTGCAGGACGCGACGGCCAGCACACCTGTGACTTTAAGAAGCCGCCAGAAGGTTCTGAACCTGTGTGAAAATCCGGTCATGGGCGCCTGTGGATAACTCAGCGCTCAGGGAAGCCTTTCCGGTGGCCTTCTGTCAATCTGCAGGCAAAGTTTCCCGCAGCCAGCCGTCGCAGAAGCGCAACGCACCGCAGCCGCCGAACCGCGCAGCGCGTTCCAGTTCCGAGGTCAGACGGGCAATACGTCCCTGCCCCATTCGCACCTTCGCTTCCGGCCAGAAGGCGCGGACCGACAACACGTCCCCTTCGCGCGCCATGTCGATGCGTCCGATCAGATCCGTGCCTTCCATCACCGGGAAAACATAGTAGCCGTAGCGGCGTTTCGGGGCGGGAACGAAGATTTCGATGCGGTAGTGGAAGCCGAAAAGGCGCTCTGCCCGGTTGCGGTCCCGCAGGGCGGGGTCAAATGGCGAAAGGACACGAACACGTGGGGATGGGTCGGGTATTTGCGTGGACGCATCCTCCACATCTGGCCAAGCGATGGAGCGGCGCAGGCGGCCATCGGTGCCGGTCACGTCAACCTCGACAACGCGACGTTCAGCCAAAGCGCGGGCTACCCACGCCTTCGCCGCCTCTGGGCGGACCAGATCGAAGAAAGCGGCCAATTCACCGCTGGTGGCGAAACCCAGACGGTCGAGGGCAGCCGTGCAACCCCAATCGATGATCTCCTCGTCGGTCAGTCGCGCGTTGAGGAATTCGGGCGGAATGACCCGCTCGCTCAGGTCATAGAACTTGCGAAAGCCCTGGCGTTTGGTGACCGCCAGATCGCCCGCACGCCAAAGATACTCCAATGCAACCTTTGAGGGCCGCCAATCCCACCAACCCGTTGATTTCTCTGCCTCATCCTCGGCCAGATCCGTTGTGCAGCACGGTCCGTTGTCGGCCACATGGGCAAGGACTTTGTCAATCTCGGCATGGAAGCCCTGTCCGTGCCAATCCTTCCACTTGCCATGGAGGCGTGCACGGTCGCGTTCGAACCGCATCCGCCACATCGGGTAAAAATCCATCGGGATTTTGGAGGCGTCGTGGGTCCAATGTTCAAACGTGGCGCGGCCGCGATCATTGATCCAACGCAGGCTTTCCGGCCGATAGGTTTGCCGCCGCGACCACAGGATCAGATCGTGAGCGCGGGCGAATGTGTTGACGCTATCAACCTGAACGAAGCCCAGACGATGCACCAATTCCGCCAATGCGGCCCCCTTGGCGGGGCCAGAGGGCGGCTCGATCAACCCATGGCGGTGCAGGAACAGCCGCCGCGCAGCGTCATTCGAAAGGACCGGGACGTTCACGCCGCGTCGTGCCAATCCCATGGCCGCGTGAACTCTCCCAAAACGGTCTTCACACCATCCTCATCCGCCTCACCATTGCGGGCGATATGGGCGACGAGGCCGCGCTTTTTGTCTTCGCTGACTGAGACCACCCGCGCGGAGTGGCCAGCCTTTTCCAAAGCGCCGTTGTAGATGCGGGTGATCGCCATCTTGCGCAGGTCGGGTTTGAAGATCTTGCCAACTGCCGTCTTTGGCAATTCATCCATCAATTCCAGATGCTTGGGGATCGCGGCGCGCTCATGAATGTGCTCGGACGCATAGGCCATCAGGTCGGCTTCGGTCACTTGCGCGCCGTCCACCAGCTCCACATAGACGCAGGGCAGTTCGCCCGCGAAGGCGTCTGGCTGGCCGATGGCACCGGCGAAAGCGACAGCTTCGTGGCCCGCCAAGGCCTCTTCGATTTCGGCGGGGTCGATGTTGTGGCCACCGCGGATAATCAGATCCTTCGCGCGGCCTGTGATCCAGAGATAACCGTCGTCGTCGATCCGGCCCAAGTCGCCGGTCCGCAGGTAATCATTGTAGTAGAAGAGGTCCTTGTTTTTCTCGACCTCCGTGTAGGTCTGTCCGGCAAAGACGCCCGGGTTGGAGATGCAGATTTCGCCAATTGCATCGGGTCCGCATTCGGTAGGGCCGCCCGGCGTTTCGCAGACGATTTTCACGTCCGTGTGGGGGAACGGCACGCCGATGGAGCCGATTTTCTTTTCGCCTTCAACAGGGTTGCAAGACACCAGACAGGTGGCCTCGGTCAGGCCATAACCTTCGATCAGGGTGACGCCGGTCGCTTTTTCGAAGCGATTGAACAGCTCAACCGGCAGCGGCGCAGAGCCGGAGAACGCGGTTTTCACTGTCGACACATCGGCGTTCACCGGGCGCTGCATCATGGCGGCGATGGCCGTGGGCACCGTGATGATGAAGCTGATTTGCCAACGTTCCACCAGCTTCCAGAAGTTGTCGAAAACGCCCTCGCCCCGGTAGCCCTGCGGTGTTGGGAAAACGACATGTGCGCCTGACGCGACTGAGGCCATCAGGATCACGTGGCAGGCGAAGACGTGGAACAGCGGCAGCGGGCAGATCAGGTTGTCTTGCTCGGTGAACAGAAGCGTGTGGCCGATCCAGCCGTTGTAGATCATCCCCGAATATTTGTGCTGCGCGACCTTGGGCATGCCCGTGGTGCCACCGGTGTGGAAGTAGCAGGCGACGCGGTCTTCTTTGGGGTCTTCAAAGGCCAGCGTCGTGGGTTGCTTGGCGCATTCCGCGTTGAAGCTCAGAACGTTAGCTGAATGGGACACCGGGTTCTTGGGGCGCAGGAGTGGCACGATGAATTTCTTCAGGCCGGTCAGGTAGCGCAACATGTCCACTTCCAGGACCGTGGTTACGTTAGGGGCATCTGCCAGCGCTTCGGCGACCTTTTGTGCCACATCGGTTTTGGGGAAGGCCTTGAGCGTTACAACGACCTTGGCATTGGTTTCGCGGAGGATGGAGCTGATTTGCTCAGGTTCCAGCAGAGGATTGATCGGGTTCACGATGCCTGCCACGGCCCCGCCCAGAAGGGTTACGGCGGTCTCGTTACAGTTCGGCAGAATATAGGCGATGGTATCAGTCGGCCCGACGCCGAGGGAGCGGAACAGGTTCGCGGCCTGCGTGACGCGCGCGTGCAGGTCGGTCCATGTCAGGGTTTCTGCCGGATCGGTGGCACCGGAGAACAGCTGGAACGTGATCGCGTTTCGCGACCCGTGCGCGTTAGTCGTATTTGTCAACAACTCATAAAGCGTCGTGGCCGGCTGGCTATCTGGCCAGGGCTGGTCCTGCTCAATCTTCTTGACATCCTCAAGCGTGGCAAAGCGTGCCATCGTCATCCTCCCCTATATCTTTTGCCGGACACCTTTTGGCGGCGCCTCAACTTAAAAGGGAGCATCGGGGAAAGTCGTGTCGCGTGCAACTATGACGCGGCGTTTGCAGCTACTCTGCTGCCAGACCGGCAGTGAATTGCAACCGAGCGAGGCGGGCATAGAGGCCATCTTGGGCCACCAGCGCGTCGTGGGTGCCTTCAGCGACGATGCGGCCCTGGTCGAACACAAGGATGCGGTCGGCCTGTTTCACCGTGGCAAGGCGATGGGCAACGATCAGCGTGGTGCGGGTCTTGGAAAGCTCGCCCACCGCGTCCTGTACGGCGCGCTCGGATTCCGCATCAAGCGCGCTTGTCGCCTCATCAAGCAGCAGGATCGGCGCATCGCGCAGGATGGCGCGGGCAATGGCGATACGTTGCTTTTGCCCGCCCGACAGCATCAGGCCACGTTCGCCCACATAGGTATCGTAACCCTGTGGCAGCGCGCTGAGAAACACGTCCGCCGCGGCGGCTTTGGCGGCGGCCTCAACCTCCGCGTCTGTCGCATCGGGGCGGCCAAAACGGATGTTTTCGCGGGCGGAGGCAGCAAAGATCACCGGGTCCTGCGGGACAAGTGCCATGGCGGCGCGGAAGGTCTCACGCTCCATCTCGGGCAGGGCCACACCGTCGAGGGTGATTTGCCCACCTTCCGGGTCGTAGAACCGCATAAGCAGCTGGAAAACAGTCGATTTGCCCGCGCCGGATGGGCCGACGAAGGCCACGGTTTCGCCGGGCTTTACCGTGAAGCTGACCCCATCGAGTGCTGCGGTTTCGGGGCGCGTCGGATAGCGAAATTCCACGGCGTCAAAGGTGATTTCACCGCGACCGGCAAGAGGCAACGCTACGCCTTGTGCCGGGTCTGAGACGCTGTCGGTTGTGTCGAGCAGTTCCACCAAGCGCTCTGTCGCGCCTGAGGCCCGCTGCAACTCCCCCCAGATCTCTGACAGCGCCGCGACCGATCCCGCCACCATGATTGCGTAAATCAGGAACTGGATCAGCGCACCGATCGACATTAGCTCTTCCCGGACATCCCGCGCGCCGACCCAAAGGACGCCGACAATACCGGTGAACACGAGCGCGATCACAATCACGGTCATCACCGCCCGCACGCCAATGCGCTTCTTCGCCGAGCCGAATGATTTTTCGGTCACGTCATCAAATCGCGCAGCGGAGGGGCGTTCGTGGGTGAAGGCCTGCACGGTCTGCGCGGCCAGGAGCGCCTCGGACGCGTTACCTGAGCTTTCGGCGATCCAATCCTGATTTTCGCGCGACAATGCCCGCACGCGGCGGCCCAGAACGATGATGGGCACAATCACAATGGGCACGATCAGAAGCACGGCACCGGTAAGCTTTGGTGACGTCCAAAGCATCAACGCGATGCCACCCATAAGGATAAGCACATTGCGCAGGGCGACAGAGACGCTTGAGGAAATGACGCTGAGCAGCAAAGTCGTATCGGTCGTGATCCGGCTGAGCACCTCGCCTGTCATGATGCGTTCATAGAATGCGGGGCTCATCCCGATCATACGGTCGAAGACGGATTTGCGGATGTCGGCAATCACACGCTCGCCCAGGCGCGTCACAAGATAGTAGCGCAGGCCCGTGCCAACGGCCAAAAGCGCAGCAATTCCAAGGGCTGCGAGGAAATATTGGTCGAGGAGTTCGGTCGTTTCCGTCTCAAATCCATCCACTACGCGGCGCACAGCCAAGGGCAACATGAGGGAAACACCGGCCGTCAGGACCAACGCGGCGACGGCCCCGCCCAGCATTCCCTTGTAGGGCGCCAAAAAGGGCAGCAACCCCCGCAGGTTACCGATCTCTTTGGAGCGTTCCCGCTCTTCACTGGCCGAAGGATGCGGCGCTTGTAGGGTGGTCTGTTCGTTCGCCATGTCGCCGGGGTCGTTTTACAGTCTCCCGTCGATACAATTGACACGTGTTAGCCGCAAGGGCGCGCTGTGGCAGGTGACGTAGGAGGAAGGGTTGGAGCGGGCGACGGGAATCGAACCCGTATCATCAGCTTGGAAGGCAAGGACCTGTTTTCTCTTTCTCATCATCCAATCAATAGGTTGAATGATTCCCGCTCGGCATTTTGCAGGTAATTTGTCGGTAGTGAATTGTTGGAGCGGGCGACGGGAATCGAACCCGTATCTCTTGCTTGGAAGGCAAGGGTCTTACCATTACACAACGCCCGCGCACTGTTTTTCGCCTAATTCATACAACTGAGTTCGTCAAGTTGAACCCGTCTAATGAACTGGATCGCACTTGGTTAGACTAAACTGACCGAGTACCAATTCTGTAGCAAGGTGCCTTCAGGGCGGGAAGAAGACATTCGCTGCTATTGCAACCTAGTCGAAGCCTCCGGCCAATAACTGACATTCGCTTTGGCGTTTCGTTCCAATTCTGACACCGGACGGCAACGGTCTCCTAAGGTGCTAGCAGCCTAGTTGCCTTTAAGAGCGAGAAATTGGCTGACGATCTCAGTGAAATAGTGGCGACTGAAGCGATGCATGCGGATGTAGAGAGGGACCGTAAGAAAAACGAAAATCATGAGTGCCAGCGATTGATGCTCAGCACCGCCCAAAATTAGAACAAGCCCAACCGTCAGGATAGTACCCGCGACCATGCCACGACACATTCCGTAAGTTCGATTGAAGGCGTCGATTCGCTGAGTTCGTTCATTGGCTTGAAGTGCTGCATACACTTCCTTGCGAGTCCCTTGCCATGAGCTGGAATTCAGTTCTTCTTGGTCAATAATGCCCTCCGAGCGCAACACCGAAAGAAATCGCTGCCAGCGATCAACGTCCATCGGCCGCCTTGTTTCGTTCAATACGAGCGCGTCTTTCCCCAAACCAAGCATATCTTCGGTTGTTTCGATCCAGTTGCCAATGAGTTGTACGACATGGCCGACGACAAAAGACACGATTAGGAAGATACCCAATGTCCCGAGTTCCACGCCTTCACTGCTGATCAAAGAAGAAACCTCAGGAATTAACAGGGAAGCAGCGAGAGTCGGCAGTGCACCGGGTATAATTACCCCAACGTATTCATAGGCATCAAAACTCATTGATGAACCTCCAAAGAAATGGGATTGGATCCACTGTCACCGACAATCACCATAACTGGCGGACGTTGCTCAGCCATGAGTGCTTCTCTCAGCATGACCAGTTGCGTAGCGTCCGTCAGACTGGGCGTCGTACGTGCCCCGCGTGGATGGGAATGCCATTCGCCAATATACGTTATTTGATGCATTGTCCGCGTTCTAGCCTCAGCAATGCTATCGATGGTGCCTTGAACACCCCGTTCAAACGATGACGGTGAACCAGAACTATCAGGTGGTGCTTCTAACCCCATCGAAACTTCAATGCGTTTTCTCGCATGGTCAACGACTCCGAGAAGGATGCCTCCAGTTTCGCTGGGCAAATGGGCATCTCGTAGGTCATGAAGCTTTTGTGCAACCGTATTTGCCAAACAGATTTTCCAACCGTTGACGTCTAGTGACGTATTCCCAATGGCCGGAGTTACACGATGCATGTTTGTCCCGCCGTCAGAATTGATACTGGCGATAGTGATTTTCGGGTCATCTGAAGACATGGTAATTCCGAGCTCGCTTGCAGCAATGCTCGATAGAATGGCAGCTTTTGAGGCAGGAATTCTACTGGTGACCGCGCGACATTGTCCGCCAGAGACTAATGCTTGGTCTCCTGGCCGCAAATGGTCGTAAAGCGATTGGTTGTGACAGATTTCCGCGTAGTAAAGTGCTTCCAAGGTAGCAAGATCGATAGTCTTGGCCGGATCTTCTTGGAGAACTACGACGGCGCTTCCGGCCGGATTAAAGAACGCGGAGATTGCGCGACTTCTCTGAGAGATCGCACTGATGGTTCGACTGGCACCAAGAGACGCAGTGAGATCGAGGACGCAATCTGATGTAGCTAGTGCTTCGTTTAGCGTTTCGGATTGATGTGTCGGCGAAATTTTTTCACATATTGTCTCGATAAGCAGGTCTGCGCGTATGGCGCGCAGATCGTCGGATAGCATTGCGGTCTTTGAATTTCCTAACGCGGGTCCGCGCAACGTGTGGCGGGCAAGATTGTGGGGAGCAAAAACGTCGTCATCTACGATAGTCAACTTTTCGAACGCGCCTTCGCGAACGAGTGATGTAATGCACTGCGAGCCGATGGATCCCGCCCCCAACACGACTACACTTTTCCCGATACCTTCGCGCCATTCTTCGTTATGACCTGCGTAGATTGATGCAACCTCCCCTTCGAATGAAAAACTGAGGTTGGCGGACATTAATCGGATACCTTCGAGTAGCTCCTCGTCCATTTCACCAATTGGCAAGCAACGCCCATAGTTGTGACCGACGCCACTTGGCGTTTCGAAAAGGAGGCCGGTCGCTACTCCAATCTCGCCTAGCGAAGCTTCCGTTCCGAGAAACATCGGTTCAACACTGTCCTGGCTTTCGTTGAATACGACAAACTGGAATAACAGCCGATATCGATACAGCCGCTCAAGGTCAGGTCCCGGGTTGCTCAATATCTCGCCTAACCTACTCCGCAGCAGTACGAGAAGGTCTTCTTGTCCTCCTGCCAGCATATAGCGAAGATGCCCGAGATGCTGTGGACGGTGCCACATTGCGCCACTATTTTGTGCTCTGACTCCCAGCGTAAACCCAACAAACTCTCCAACAGTATTACCGGCAGGATCAGTTGAATCGGCAAGTTCGTCAGGTTCCGCGACAAGGTACTTGCCGCTTTCACCCAAAGACCTTAGCCGCACGAAAACTGGTGGCTTCTCTGGATCGCAAAACTGCGCTTGAAGTTTCGAGCACATCACAATTGTCTGTTCGGCGGGTAGAAAAATTGTGTGTGGTAATTGGAGAGCATCATCCACATTACCGGTGTCTACACGTCCGAACCACGAGATGGTTCGTCGGATGATTTCGGCGCCGTTATAGTCTGCTTTCGCATCATCCCATGGGCGATCATCTAGGCAGATCGTCATACTTCCAGGGAGCACAGACTCTACTGGTAAACCGTATGAGTGGGGCGTCAGCGGAAATTCCTTTCTGAGCGGTACGACGGCCGGTTCGTCGTCTATGAACGCTACCGCCAAACGCTCTTCGGGAAGAACTTCATATTTTGGTTCTTGTGAAATGCAGGTCGTCAAGTTCAAGACGACCACCTCGATGCAGCCATCTATTCTGCGAAGCTCTTCTACAGTAGCCGCATGTCCACCATGATCACGGACAAAATCAAAAAGGGATTTGGCTAGCCCTGTCCCGAGCTCATCCGACGAGATCCCGTCGCCGCCGACTTCAAAAAACGGCTCCTCTTGGCTGTCTTCGCTCACTGTGCCATTCATTGTTCATCCGGCCCGCATAGGCTTGGCCGCCGCGCTGCTAGCTGGCAAGATGGCGGCGGCTGCGAGGAAACTAGCTCCAGAAGATGTAACTTGCACTTTGATCGACTTCTTTGGATCGTCCATCGTTACCTTGAAACTTCCATTTCGACCATTTTGAAGTTTTTTATAGTAATTCGCTGCCTTTCGGTGGGGGGGCTGATCGTTGTCTTCCTTGCTACCTGGAAGCGGGATTTTTTGACTTGAGGAGATGACAATGGAGCGGTCTTGCCCCTGCTCTTCCATCAGCCATTTCACGTTTGGAACGGGTTTGGTCGGATCATCTTCTTTGCCAACCTTGTTCAAAGCCTTGTAAGAACAGTGATGGAAGAGCTTCAGCACATCCCATTCAAGCCGTTCTTCGTTTCCGTGGTTTTTGGTTGTTTGTACAATAGCGGACAACGTGTCGGAACCGACATCTGACCCGAGCAACAACTTCGTGTCACGGCTGCCTTCACGAAAGGTCACGTGCAAGACGATCGAATGTTCGTTGCGGTTCACTTCGCTATCGTCATCCTGCGTCCAGCTTAGAGGACAATGTGGAAAGAACTCTGCTTTGGCGCTTCCGCTCAGAGAGAACCCGTCAAGTGGTTCACCAGCATGAACGATGCAATGGCTTCTGCTTGCCAAGCTCAAGTTGCGCCTCTTCAACCAATCTTCGAGTTTTTTTGGCGAAGAGAATACCCTTATTCCCTTACCCTCAATCAATCGATGTTGGGCTTCCGCCTGCACAATTTTTGCATCGTCGCATTCTAAACCAGTCTCAACGATTGCAGCAGCAGGTACCCACAACTCTTCGTACTTGACGCGCTCGCTGCCTTGTCGTGATGGAGAGTGGCTCCAATGAAACGTTTCTTCGGATCCAAAGCAGTGATCCCTATCGAGGTGAGTGTAGCATAGTACCGACAGTTTCGGCTTGTCGTCGGCACGCAGGTCATCCTTGATCGCCGCACGTAAATCGAAAGAAACATCCGATCCATCCGACTTACCCATGTCGGCAAAGTCAAATAGTAGCCGTTGTCCGTCAGCCAAAGTGAGCCGGGTTGAATCTGCATTTCCAATCGGGAACGATGTGATCGTTGCGGTCATAGGTTCGTCTCCTGACTTCGTTTGAACCTGAAAGACACGCCTCCCATCGAATCGGACAAGTTTCTGATTTGTTCTCACTTTGGTGCCTGCCTAACTTCGGTACAACCAAATCTTGCAACCTAAACTATATCCTGTGCGTTGCGCGAAGGATTTCAGGTTGCTGATCAGGCCTATTCCTTAAACACATGGCCGCTGTTTTGAATTGGGCTTCGAGTATCCGGTATGCGGGCTGCAGCCGCAGCATTTCCGGCCATAGTCGAGCGGCGGCTCTGGGCCGCCAGTGTAGGCAGCCCAAGTTTTTAAATCTCAATGGCTTCAGCGATCGCCAACGCATCTTCCAGTTCGACACCTAGATACCGGACGGTGCTGTCCATCTTGGTATGCCCAAGCAATAGCTGGACCGCACGCAAGTTGCCCGTCTTCTTGTAGATCTGCGTAACTTTGGTCCTGCGCATTGAATGGGTCCCAAAGGCCGTTGCCTCAAGTCCGATGGACGTGACCCAATCGCGAACGATCCTAGCGTATTGCCGCGTGGAGATGTGCAGCCGTTCGTGGAACCGGCCTGGCCAGAGGAATTCTGATCCGAACATCAGGGGATCCTCCATCCATTTCGCGACCGACGTTCGCGTCACTTCTGAGATTTCGAACCGAACTGGCTTTTGTGTCTTGCTCTGCAGGACCGACGCCCGTTCCTTGATCTGGCCAGATGCCATGACATCGACGACTTGCATTCGGACAAGATCACACCCGCGCAGCTTGCTGTCGATCGCCATATTGAACAGCGCAAGGTCGCGATGGTTCTCGGCCAGCTCCAAACGCACACGGATGGCCCATACATGCTTTGGCTTGAGTGGGCGCTTCTGCCCGACGATGCGGCCTTTGTTCCACGTGGGGCGAAGAGCGCGAATGGCTGGTAAGTTTGGTGTTTCCATGACTGATACTCCGATCCGCCAATCCCACCCACAGCGACAACCCGACGTTGACGTAGCAGTGTATCACAACATTCTGCACCGCTTCTGAGGTCCGCTTTGAGCCCATACTTACATTTTCGCTGCAGAGCGATGAATGTCTGCCATCAATTCGCTGACCGTTCAACACTGGGGCCGTTACGATCGCTTCATCGACGCTTTGCGAGCTCTCGATAGAGTGCCGGTGGAGACACTCCGATCCAATCAGCAACGCGCACCCATCCGCCTTCTTCTGGGAGACCAAAGAGCTCGATGTATGCGTCCAGTCGATCTTTGACCTTTCGCAATCGCATGATTTCAAGACGGGCGCGCAGGGTTTGCAGCTCTTTGGCCGTTCGCTCAAAGGCATTTACCGATCGCTGATTTCCCGAGGCATCGCATTCTAGTTGCTTCAGCAACTCTGCCTTCGGGAGTACCGCAACCGTCGTCGTCAAATCCGCCACTGCATCGCAATGATAGTGTCCTGCAAAAAGGGACGCTTCTGCAACCAGATCACCGTCACCGACGCTGTGCAGGGTCAGGAGCCCGCCATCTTGCAGCGGACGTCGAAGCGAAATCTGCCCTTCACGGACTAGAAACGTCCTCTCAACTTTGGCTTCCCGGCGAAACAGACTTTCGCCCGCCTCCAACGTTCGTTCCGGTGCGCCGTCGAAACAATGAAGCCAATGATCTGACATGATTTCTATCATGTTCCGTTTAACGCGAGCTATGCAATGCCTCGAGTTAATTTTGGATCAATCAAGGACTTCAAACATGAACGCCAAATACGTCGCACTACTTATGGCTATCCTACCCGCCATGGTCTCTGCCCAAACGCATGACGGAAACCACGGCTCGACGCCCTCAATCTATTCAGGGGAAGAAATGCGCCTTATCAAATCTCTGTCGGAAGAGGATTTGGACGAGATCGCGCGTGGCGGTGGATGGGGGCTTGCTCGTGCTGCTGAGCTAAACGGCGTTCCGGGGCCGACGCACCTGCTTGAGCTTGCTGACGAAATCGGTTTGTCGGAGCAGCAACGCCAGGCCATTGAAGCGGTCCGGGCTCAGATGCAGGCCGATGCGATCGCCGCAGGGGAGCGGTTCATCGCGGCAGAACAGGCATTGGACGAGGCATTTCAGCGGGGTGTGCCGGATGCTGAGGATCTTCAACGGCTTGTCATGGAGGCCGGTGAAGCGCGAGCGGACCTGAGGTTGGTTCACCTCAACGCCCATCTGCTGACCCTGCCATTGCTGACAGACACTCAAGTGACCCAATACTCGGTCTTGCGCGGATATTCAGATGATCCGTGTGCCAGTGTTCCGAATGAACATGATCCAGACATGTGGCGCAGACACAATGGGTGCGAAGCCCCTTGATAGGGGCGACACATCCTCGTGACTTGTCAACATAAGATACCCCCGGTAGGTATTGAGCATGTGGCGCTTAATCCTCTCAGTCATTCTTGTCGTTACAGTTGCCGGTGCCTCCGCCGCGTCTGTGATGCACGGATTGAACCAAGGACTGGATCACACTGACCACCACATCGAAACGACAGAGAACGATCTGTTGGCTGATGCTGAGGACGCACTTGCGGCGTGCTGCGACGCCACCAGCGGCATGGGATCAGCGTCCTGTTTTGGCGATCTTGTGACCGCATCGGTGATGTTGCCGGTCAACCCCGATGGCAGAACTGCCATTTCGGATCCGTGTTCTGATGTCGATTTTGCGAACCGGACCCTCGCGGTCCCAACCGGTCCTCCGAAAGCTTGAACCGCATCGGGCGCATGCCCGCAATTCGTTCAACTTTCACACCAAAGGACCGACAGACATGATCACACGTCGTCACTTCACTGCACTTTCCGCTGCTGCTCTCGCCATGACTGCTCTGCCAGCACGTGCGACTACTCCCATGCATGTTCTCACTTCACCAGGTTGTGGGTGTTGTCACGCATGGGCCGACCTGGCCCGCGCACGCGGCTACGCTGTCACAGTCGAAGAGCTGACAGACCCCGACGCGCAAAAGTCTGAGCGCGGCATTCCGCTTGAGCTGGCATCCTGTCACACCATCGAAGCAGACGGCTACATTTTCGAAGGGCACGTGCCGTTCGAGGCGTTGGAAGCCGTCCTGCAAGACCGTCCAAACATCACGGGGCTTGCAGTTCCAGGGATGCCTATGGGCTCACCCGGTATGGGAGATGACCCGTCCGCTCGCTACGACGTCATCGCTTTTGGCGGTGAGGCCGGGCCCGGTACGGTCTACTACCGTGCAGGCACCCCACAGCCATTTGACGTCTAATGCCACGGCGGAAGGCAATTCTGGCGATCGGCGGGCTTGCGCTCGCCGGTTTCGCCGCCGCGTTCGTCCTCGCTCAACCTTCCGACGCCGTCGGACTTTTGGCACCGGACGACCCCGGAGTGGTTGCCCTGGGCCAAGACATCTATGCGGCTAACTGTGCTGCGTGCCACGGTGTGCGTTTGGAGGGGCAACCGAACTGGCGGATGCGCGGCGAGGATGGACTGCTTCCCGCGCCGCCACACGATGCTTCAGGGCACACGTGGCACCATGATGATGAAACGCTCTTTATCCTAACCAAGTATGGGCTGGCCGGACTGATGGAGAACGCTCCCCCGTCTGGTATGCCCGCTTATGAAGGTGTGCTGAGCGACGAAGAGATCATCGCAGTGTTGTCTTTCATCAAATCGACCTGGCCCGATGAACTTCGTGAATATCACGATGAACTGAACGCCCAATCCGAATAGAGGAAACCACAAATGATAAAGCAAACCATTTTCGGCCTGGCTGTGGTCTTGGCTCCAACCCTCGCGGCGGCGCATTCAAATTCCGAAGCGACGACACCTGCCGACGGTTCTACGGTCATGGAGGTATCGGAGCTTTCGATGCGGTTTGATGATCCGATGCGTATCATCTCTGTCACGCTGACCTCAGCCGACCGTGAAGTTGGAATTGAACGCGAGACCGGTATGGACCCGGCCACAGAATTCCGGGCTATGCCGTTGGAAGAGCTTGCACCGGGAAGCTACAGCATCGAATGGCGCGGTATGGCCTCAGACGGGCATCCGATGCAGGGCAGCTTTTCGTTCACGGTTGCTGAGTGACCGGACTGGCCCCCATCGACGGCCTCGCCGTTTTGGCCATCTTGGCAAAAGCGATCGGCTACGGCGCGGCATTGCTCGCGATGGGTGGCGTTCTATTCACGACCATCTTTGCAACACGTGCCGAGGCCCCTGCGCTTCGCCTCGCGCGACAGCTTGCGGTCGCCGCAGCGCTTGTCGGTCTCGCGGTGCTGGCTTTGCGTTTCGGTGTTCGTGCCGCGCGGATATCTGGAATGGGCTTTGACGGTGCCACTGACCCGATGATGCTCGGTTTTGTTTGGGAAAGCCCGCTTGGAACCGCTGCCATTTGGCGGAGCTTTGGCGAACTTGCGATACTGGCGGTTCTGGTGCCACGCATTGGGCAATGGATCGCTCTGGCGGGGTCGGGAGCCGTGGCTATATCCTTTGCTCAGGTAGGCCACTCTCTTGGCGAACCGAGGGTCGCCCTCGCGGCCTTGTTGGTTTTGCACCTCCTGGCTGCCGCTTTTTGGGTTGGCGCTCTCGCGCCATTGCGCCGCGCGGCACTCTCACCAATGAGGGCCGATGTGCTGCATCATTTTGGGAAGATCGCTGCCTTTGGGGTCGCCGCGTTGATTGTTGCCGGAACGGTGCTCGCGTATCTTCTTTCGGGTTCGTTGGGTGCCTTGTTTGGAACGGCCTATGGTCTGGGGCTACTCGTCAAAGTGGGGATTGTCTCCGTTCTGCTCGGCTTGGCCGCCCTGAATAAACTGAGACTTGTTCCTGCGCTGCGAGCCGAAGAACCAGGCGCAGCCCAAGCGCTTCGACGTTCAATCTCTTGGGAGATGCTGGCCGTCGCCCTAATCCTTTTGGCGACAGCAGCCCTTACCAGCGTGACGACACCGCCCGTCAACCTTTGACGGCTTATCCGCGTGCCTTGTCGAGCAGTTCGAGCAATTCAGTAAATTTGGCGCGCTGATCTTCGCGGTCCCCCGAGGCAAGCGCATCCTCAATACAATGGGTTGCATGGTCGTCGATCACGAGCTTCTCGACGCCCTTGAGGGCAGCGCGGACCGCCGCAATCTGCGTCAGAACATCGACGCAATAGCGATCTTCTTCCACCATCCGAGCGATCCCGCGGACCTGCCCTTCCAAGCGCTTGAGGCGTTTCAACGTGGCTTCGCGATTTTCGTGCATGAAGATCTTTTCGCATGGCGGCCGTCATAGAGTCGAGAGGCTGGGAAGCCCAAGGTCATGACCGTGATCTAATACCCTATGGGGGTATATGGAACTATATACACCCATGCAGCGTATTCCTTCTGAAATCACAATGCTGAGCCGGAGAACGAGATGCCAAAGGATACCCGCGATATCGCAGACGTAGACACAAATCCGGCTGAGGCCGTGGTTGGCAAAACGGCAGTGCTCTACCGGATGGCTCTGCCAGATCATCTGTGCCCGTCCGGACAAAAGGCGCGCTGGCTTCTCGAACGTCAGGGCTACAAGGTCGATGATCGGCTCTTCCGCACGCGCGCCGAAGTGGACGCCTTCAAGGCCGAGCATGACGTAAAGACGACACCGCAGGCATGGATCGAGGGCGAGCGTGTCGGCGGCTACACCGATCTGCGTGAAAAACTTGTGGGGTGGGATCCCAAAGCAACCACCTATCGACCCGTATTGTATCTGTTCGCCGTTGCTGCGCTGACCGCTGTAGCGCTGTCCATCGGGTTTCTCGGCGCGATCACCTGGCAGACACTTGGCTGGTTCATTTCGGTCTCAATGATATTGCTCGGTATGCAGAAACTGCGCGACGTTGAAGGCTTCACGACGATGGTTCTCAACTACGATCTGCTTGCCCGAAAATGGGTGCCATACGCCTATATCTATCCATTCGTGGAAACAGGAGCAGGTGTCCTCATGACCGGAATGATCCTGACTTGGGTGTCCGCTCCCGCTGCGCTTTTCATCGCCAGCATCGGGGCTATCAGTGTATTCAAGGCAGTCTACATCGACAAACGCGAGCTGAAATGCGCCTGTGTCGGTGGGAACTCGAACGTCCCGCTCGGGTTCGTGAGTCTGACAGAAAACCTTATGATGGTCGCAATGTCAGTGGTGATGCTTTGGCTGATGGTATGAGTTCAGCAATCTCGGTCCAAAAGCGGACTTGCGAGAGCGAGCTTTGAATAGCAGCTTTGTCCCGCGATCCGGACATTCACCTACGGCAAAATCGAACAGTCGCATCGAATGTCCGGAATGTGGATTTCGACTGCAGCATCCTAGCCGTTCGGTGAAAGGCAGCTTTGGGCCGCAAGCTCAACGAAACAGAGCAATTGGTACGGGACATTCCTACTAGCCACGACTGCATTTGACACGATCAAGCGCCAGCCGACCCAGTAGTGAGAGTTCGATGGGGCAGCTAAACTATAAGCCGATCAGCTCACCTTGACGCGGTTAGGAAAGATCGCTTCCAGCCCGCTCGACGAACTCAGAATTCTTGTGAACCCACTGGCATGCAGATGATCGGTGAAATTCTTGAACGGATACCCAGTCACGGCAACGACATCATGGTCATACTCAATCGCACCTGCTGTCCGAAGTTGATCGACGATCGACGGCCCATACTGGTCGCAATTATCCACATGGATCGCTACAGCCTCAAATCTTGAACCATGAGCGCTTGTTGTTTCCTGAGAGCACCCACGCATGAAGTGCGCCTGAGTTTGAGAGTGCTCGTACAACCGTGAGAGCTCCATGGTCTCTTCTTTGGAAAAACCGATGAAAAGCAACTTCTCTCCCGTTTGTGCCTGTTGAATGCATCCACCCTGAGTGACAACAGCCAATTCATTGGAGCTATTCCATCGAGAGCGCGCCAGATCGTGGCGCGGTGGCTTGAGAGCACTCAAAGCAATAAAACGTACTGAGCCCATACTTCGCTTCCTCAAATTCCTTGAGGAAGCACCTATGCTAGTATCTGAAGACTTGGGATCACGCAGTTACGTGATCTTAGCTCAGTTTGATAACGGCACTGCCAACACTTCGAAGGGCGGCACTCGTGCGATCAGCCACACCAAGTTTTGCGTAGATCTTCCGCATATGAGCGTCAACCGTGTGCTGAGAAATCGAGAGTATGTCTGCGATCACAGAGTTGCTCTTTCCCTGGGCAACCCATTCGAGGATCTCGGACTCGCGCTTAGTAAGGGAAGGTCGAGGAGTCTTTTCGCTTTGAATTTCGCAGAATTTGAGATGGCCAGCTTGTGCGATACTTTGGATGCGAAGGAGGTCAATCGGATCCAGCTCCACAAACTCTTTCCCAAAACCCAATCCGACATATGCGTTCTGCAGACCAGGCCCGAACACATAGAGCGCGATACCATCACCAATATTGGCATTTGCCAAAAGGGCCAGATACCTCTCAGTGTCCGCGGTCGAGGGGGCCAACTCTTCAATCTCATGCCAAAAAAAAGGTCGTGATAGCCTTGCAGCTAGTTCTGGTATCGGATCAATCTGGACCAAGTTTTCATCGATATACTGGCATACCCAACTCTCTGGAAAACCGTCTGAAGCTATCGATAGAGGAAGGCCATCGCTCCCAGTCGTATGATAGCTTACCATCTTGATGCCGAACTCATGCATCTGTTCGAGCAGAGTTTCCCAAAGCTGCCGTCGGCTTTGAGCGTTGGAAATTCGATCAAGCATCGCTTGAAAATCTTCCACCGTGTCCCCTCTCCTAAGCGTCAGAATTGAGCTGTACACCTTGAGCCATTGCAAGGGTAACCTGTTCTGGCATCTTGCGCACATAGCCTTTTTGTACAGCTTGAAAGCGCAGGGTCATTTTTGGTTTGGTCCGTCCGAGTATTTGTTGGGAGCGTTATGCCCGCGGTTCCTCATCGGACAGGTAGATGAAAAAAAATAGTAGCACTCCGCATGGAAGTGTAATCGTAACAAGCATTCGCTGCGTCCAGCGAAATGATAGTTTGGGACCAAACGCGTTTGCCAAGGATCAGCCAAGAGGAATTCATCGACTTTCTTGATCGGATTTCCATCTCCTTCATCGAGAGCGACTTTTCGATGTGGTGTGATTGCGTCTCGTTGCCGTTTTCCTTGATCAAGACACAGGGGCCAGTCGCGATCGCAACAACACGGGAGTTGGAGGAGAACTTCGGGCAGTGCCTACAGACATACCGAATAATGGCATTGGATCGAATCATCCGCACCCCGATTGCTTTGGAAGACTGCAATGACAGTACGTGGATCGGTACATTCTCAACTCGATTGATCAGTCGCAACCTATTGGCTGCACCGCCGTACACGTCTTCAGTTATTTTGACGAACACAGGACAAGGCGTTCGAATGAGCGCAATGTTGAACCCGGGGCCACGTTGAGCTGTGGTTGGCCACAACCGATAGATGATTAGCCAGCATTAATGAAAAGACTACTGGTCATTATGAGCGAATGCCGGCAACAAAAGACACTTCTGGCGGGCTTCGTCATCCTCACTTAGGCCAAGAGCTTTGCATCGACAAACAAGCTCGGGCGCAACGTTTCCGTCCCAGGCAGCTATCAGTCAGGCGGCAACAGCGGGACACTGTTATCGGTGGAAGTCAGCTTCGGCTTTGGTGTGGTGCAGCAACTCAGGGCGGTTTCAACTTCTGGTATGGGCTACTATTCGTCTGGTTTCGGTGACCTCACATTCAGCGATCCAATCATCTGCCGTTTTCTCACCAGTCGATTGGACGCGCGTCTCGGAAAAACCCACCCGTTGGGCCGTCATCAGTTAGAGTTGCCGCCCAGGTCACCCCTGCAGCGCCTTGCGGGATCGGTCTGCCTCCCCCTCCCATGTCAGTTGCAACCCAACCCGGGCAGACGGCGTTCACCAGGATCCCTGCACTCTGCAATTCGGAGGATAGCTTTAAGGTCAATGCATTCAGTGCGGCTTTCGAGATGCCATAGCCAGCCGTGCCACCTCCCATATCGCTCAAGGCCCCCGCACCTGACGAAACATTAACTATGCGCGGGGACGTGCCCCTTTTGAGAAGTGGGACAGCGGATCTTGCGACGTCCCATGCGCCAAACAGATTGGTGTCAAACGCGCGCCGCACTCGGTCCAGATCGGCACTGCTTGCGGATTGATCGGTGTCGTAGTCAATGCCCGCATTGTTCACGAGAACATCGAGATAGCCGAAGTCCTGCGTGATCTGCCTGAACGCGTGCGACACAGATGCGGGGTCCGCAACATCAAGCTGGATCGCTGAGGCATTCTGCATGGCACTTGAAGCTTCCTCGCCCTTGGCGAGGCCACGAGAGCCAAGCAGCACGTGCAGGCCGTGATTGTCAGACAATTGCCGGGCAACTTCGCGGCCAATACCACGGTTTGCGCCGGTGATCAGGGCGATTCGGGGGCGGGTCATGGTCATCTCCTTTGGGTGTCGAGTGGCGGGCAGCCCCGAAGATGGGGCCACCCGGACAGTTTACGCGGCTTGTGCAGCATCATTGTGGTTGACGGCGCGGGCGACCGGCTCCCACTGGCTTAGCTCAGCCAGAAGGGCCTCGCCATGATCGCGGATCGCGTCCACTGCGTCGTGGCCCAGGGCCAGGCGCAGGGGTGTGGTCTGGCTCCCAAGCGCCGTCTCAATCGCGGCGGCGGCTTTCGCGGGGTCCCCTGCCTGAGTGCCATGCATGCCGCTGGCGAAGTCTCGCGTGCCGCCGACGATCTCGTCATAGGCGTTGATCTTGGGCATGTGACGCAAGGCCGTGTCCGCAAACTCGGTGCGGAATGCGCCGGGCTCCACGATCATGGCCTTCAGACCAAAGGGCGCGATTTCCTGGGCCAGTGCCTCAGTCATGCCTTCCAACGCGAACTTGGTTGCGGAGTAAGGCCCGAAGCCGCTGAAAGAGAGCTGGCCGCCAAGCGACGACATCATCACGATGGCCCCCGTGCGCCGCTTTCGCATCATTGGCAATGCGGCTTGGGTGACTGCGACGGCGCCGAAGAAGTTCGTCTCCATCATCGCGCGCAGCTCGGCCTCCGGCGTTTCCTCGACTGCGCCGACAATGCCGTAGCCCGCATTGTTGACCAGCACATCGATACCGCCAAACCTGTCTTCCGCAGCCTTGATCGCCTTGGTGATCTGCGCGGTGTCCGTTACATCCATTGTTTGCGCCAAGACCCTGTCAGGCGCGAGTGCAGCGATCTGCTGAAGCTTGCCGAGGCGGCGAGCCGTGACCACGACGTTGTGGCCTTGGGACAGCGCGTGGCGGGCGAAGGCAGCTCCGAAGCCGGAGGACGCGCCGGTGATGAACCATGTCTGTGCCATGTGTCTGTTCCTTCATGTTGAATTTAGTTGGAAAGAGGCGGGTGCGGCTGGCGCGCCCGCGTCCTGTGCCGATCAGCTGCCTGGCGTGTTGCGGACGTAGTCATTGCCCCGCTCAGCCGTGGCGGTGAAGGTCATGCCGGCGACAAGCCAGCCCTCTGACGTGCGCGTGAAACTGTGGGTATAGGTGCCCCAGACTTCCCACATCGGATTGCTGCCGTTCTCCTCCAGCGCGCCTGACGGCATCTGGTTCCAGGCATAGCCGTGGCTTTGCATCAGAGCCGCATCGGGGCCGTCAAACGTAATGCGATGGTTGCCGCGCAGGTGGAAGCTCGACTTCTCACCCGTCAGATTTTCTGACCATCCGGCGATCAAGCCATCGGCAGGGATCGTTGCGGCCTCCCCGCCCACCAGCGACGTGAAGTCGACGTAGATTTCGTCAGTGAACAGCGCGCGGGCGGCGGGCCAATCCTTTGCATCCACAGCGGCGTCGATGGCGTCCGCAATGCGGATCATTTCGGCCCGGTCCAGTAAGGTTTCTGCAGTGACAGGGTCGCCTGCGATGTCAGCCGAAGCAGGAGTTGCGAGAAGGGTGGCTGCGGTCAGGGTTGAGCGGATCATGGTGTATTCCTTTGGTTTGAAGTTGTGGGTGATTGAGAGGAGTAGGGATGCGCAGCGATGTGCGTCTCGCCGCGCGAGGTTTGTTGGATCAGGCGTCAGCGCCTGCGCGGAAATGATCGGCCACGGTATCGGCGGCGCGGGTCACGTCGGCGGGATTGTCGTAGAAGTCGAACTGCATGACATCTTCGAGCCATTGCTGCGTCGCGTCGCCGGTGAAGCCATCGAGGAAGGCGCGCACGCCATCCGGGATCGCGGCGGCCTCTGAATGGACGATGGCCAAGGGCTGTGTCAGACGCTGCGGATTATCGGCGGGGTGATATGTCAGCCAGCCTTCCCACGACGCGTTGTTCCACTGGTTGTCGTACTCGGGGATCGCGCCACGGTCGGCCTCGAAGTAGTAGCCGCCGATGGGCATCAGCACACCTTCGGCCCCCTCAGGACCGGCGGCAGGAATGATCTGGCCGCTAGCGGCGTGCGCGGCGCGGCCCATCTCGATCAGGCCACGGACGCCCTCTTCACCGCCATAGACGGCATTCACGAGCGCTTCGTTTTGCAGCCAAGGGGCGACGAGGCCTACGCGGTGCACCAGATCGTTCCCGGCAGCAGCGTCCACCATGTAGCCCGCCGATGCACAGATTCCGAGGCCGTAGATCTGGCCTGCGTCGACCTCTGTCAGCGTGGCGACAAACTCGAAGGCGGCGCGGATGTCTGAGGTTTTGGCCTCTGGGCTCTCCACGAAACGAACGTTTTGCGGAAGATCGCCCGACGCGCCCCAGCCGCGGAAATCGAAAATGAAGGCCGCGAAGCCGCGTTCTACCATCTGGGCGGCATAAGTGGCGGGCATCTGCTGCTGGACGGAGGTCCAGGCCCCCGTCACGACAACGGTCGGCAGGGCAGACCCGTCATGATCCGCTGGCAGGTAAAGCGTACCGCTCAGCGTGGCGCCTTCGTTCTCAAAGGTCACGGTGCGGGTTGTGATATCGGCCATCGCCGAGGTGGCCAAAAGGGTAGCTGCTGTGGAAAGGGTTGCGAGTTTCATGTCGGTATCTCCGGTTCTTGGTGTCTTGGGCTGTCTGCCCGATGACACTGGAGATAAGACGAACCTGCCCGCCTTAATTGAAGCAGCTTGATCGGTTTTTGAATGATCTTGCTGTTTGAACGATCAAGCGAGGGACGCGCGGTATTGCCGTGGGGATTGCCCGACAACCTGCTTGAAGCTGCGGCTGAAATGGGCCTGGTCCGCAAATCCGCAGGCAAAGGCAATCTCACCCAGCGCGCGGCCGGCATCGCGCATCATCGATAGCGACTGCTCGATCCGGTAGGCCATGACATATTGCATCGGCGGCGTCCCGACCGTGTCCTTGAACAGACGGCTAAAATGCGAGGGGCTCATGCCCGCCTCGCTGGCCAGGTCATCCAGCGATATGGTCCGCTCAAGGTTCGCGCGGATATAGGCGAGCACACGGTTGTAATGGGCGGAGGTAAATCGCGCTGACAAGGCAACCTCTTCCGGTCTGCGTTTCCCGTAGCGTTGCAGGAGTTTCACCAAGAAGACGCGGCTGAGGGCTTCGAACATCACGCCCGAGGTCAGATCGTCCACTTCGATGGCATCACGCAGCATCACGCCCGCCGCACATAGATCGGCGTCCGAAAACAGTGGCAGGTCCTTGAATTGCTGCGGGTCCAGCAAAAGGCCCAGTTCGGTTTCGGCGAAGCGTTGCACGCGGTCGGGATCGAGGGTCACGACAATGACGTCCGATTGTGCGAACCAGCGCCAGCCTGACCGCATGCCTGCGGGGGTGACGATGATGTCGTGCTTAGAGAAGGTGAAATCGCGCAGTTCGCCGTCTCGCGTGTTTTGCACGCGGTGCGGTTCATCTTTCAGGTTCAAAAGAACATGGTGTTCCGCAAATACTTCCGTTGGCATACTGTCGGGCTCTGCCTGGAAATAGCGCACCGACATCAACGATGCCGCCGACGTATGCTCCAACCCATCGCTGTTGAGTAGCGGCAGAGACGGATAGATCTCTTCGTAACGGCGCGGCACCGGTCTTCCTTTATCTTTAATCCGGAAGCTAAGGCACAGACGCAGCGTGTCGAGAGCCAGAGCATGTTCAAGTGCCTCGAAGAGATTTCTTCTCCTGAGATCGACCCGTGAGCACCTCAGTTCCTTTCGGATACTAGGCCTAATTCGTTGGCAACAAAACGTCTCGGGTTGCGCTTGGAGCGAACGACGGGATCGCAGGCTATGATCGCAAGACTGCCGAACTTTGCTCAATGTCGGCTTTGAAGGGCTGCAGTGCAGCAATTAGTTCCTGCGGCCAGTGTCCGTTTTGGGCCGCTAACCCCGTAAGATGTTCTCGAACTTTTTCCCGTGTGCGAGTTCATCGACCAATTTGTCGAGGTAGCGTATCTCCCGCATGGTACTGTCTTGGATCTCTTCAACCCTGACGCCACAGACCACTCCCTCGATTAATGCTCGCTTCGGGTTTTTCGCGGGCGCTTGTGCAAAAAAAGCTCTCGAGATTACGGCCATCGTTTAGCGCAGTCGAAAGGCCTTCGGCATCGTAACCCGTGAGCCAAAAAATGATCTCATCAAGTTGAGCCTTCGTCTTTCCCTTCTTTTCAACCTTGTCGACGATCAAGGGATAAACTTGAGCAAAACTCATCTCGAAGACCTTGGATGTCATAACGCCGTCCTCCCGCTGACTAGCCTAGTTGATTTTTCTGCGACTTGTGAACCGGTTCAGCAATGGTTCTTGCGTGCGCAGCGAATGTCCCCTTTGGCGGGCCGCACCGCAGCAACGATGACAATCGGCCAACGGCAGGTTTGGGCCGTTGAAGCGCAGAGGTAATCGACCGACCTTGCCAGCATACGATGGCTATGCAGGAATTGACCAAGCCACAGGGAGAGAAATGATGTCTTCTCAAGAAAAACTGAAAGGTCGATGCTCCCAATTGCGGCTGGGTCACAAGGCGAACATTCAAAAATATGGGCCGCATGCCTTGCCCGAAGTGCGGCGGTCAAATTCTGTTCCACGAAGATGACAAAGAAGCTGCCCAGACCATAGCGATACTTTCGATTGTTGGGATGATCGTGATTGGGATTCTCTTTGTCGCTCTTGGGATTACGGAGTGATAAAGGCTTCTGGAGCAAACACTCCAGTGCGCTGACCTCGATGGCGGCTTCGAGGGCAACTTCGTCACTGAATTTTGCGTCTGCAGCAAATGGCAGGTTCGACGGGCCGCGCCGCAGCATAGTGAGAGACGGACGGAGGTCGGCTTTGGGCCGAAAGCAGCGACGACCGGTGTGATCCAGCAAGAGACAAGTGCCTCTAGAAGGATGGCGGCTGACGGCCCAAAGCGGACTTTGAGAGGCTCATCCAATGCTGCGGTGCAGTTGCTTCAAAGCAGACGTTGGTCGATCACGCAGCGTTTGGGTGCGCGCCCGTTCTATGACGTAGCCGAATTTGCGATGCAGCGCCTTATCATCTGATCTAAGCAGCGGCGAGAGTGGCAAGATTACAAGCGCGAGAAAACGCTTCGTCGTCGCAATTGGTTGGCGGTAGGGAGCTACAAACCTGTTTTCGGCCAGGCCCAACCTCATAAACACATGACACAAACGCTTTATCAGCAATTGCACAGACGCATGGAATCCATCGTCCGCCGGGACCTTCCACAGGTTTACCGGTACGCACGTTCACCGATCCAAGAGGCGGAAAGCAGATGGACACGGCATTATCGAACAGTGTTTCTAGACGCATAGGTTCATCCTTTCGACACCAATTATAGGAGAGAGAGTAGATCACAATATGGCACAGTTTGCGTTTAGGCTATCTGGTTGCCGCATCTTCGGGGAGTGGGGAGCTCTATTCAGCTTAGGATGATCACCTCTTCCATCCATCTACATTTTCTTGATGCCAGATAAGCCCATCTTAACAGTCGTTTGGAAAGGCAGAAGACATAGAAAAGCGATACTACTTATTGAAAAAAAAGTCCTACTCTTCCCGATTTGGTCCTAGCCTCTGCTGAAGCGACATAGGTGCTATAAACCCAGGAGGCAGGGGGGCTGTTTGCCTGCGGCGCAGGCACGCGTCTTTTGACACTCAAACGCAAACATCTTCGTCAGAAATGATCTTCTGGATCGTTCAGGCCTCAGTGAAGACAATCTTCCTGGGGCTTGGGTCATATGACGACACGCGTTCCACAAGTTTAGGGCAATGTACCAACAAAGATCCTGTTCAAGACCGCGAGAGCTGGCACCCGAAAAGGGTGATTGGATCGTGAACACACCCGGAAAACCACTTGAAACGGTTAAGATCACGGATCGTGGCTAACGATATGTTAACCATATTGCACTCAAAAGTTCTTGGGAACCTGGGAATGAGGAGCAACTCAAGAATGACGTCTCCAAGTAGAATTTTTGAACTGACAACACATTTGTCCAGTATTGTTCGAGATCTGGAGAAAGCGGGCATTCGCTTGGAGATTGGCGACGACTTCGCCAAATACCGTGCTTATCGAAGCAAGCTGTCTGATCGTGGTCCGATTTATCCTATGTTCAATGTGGCGAGTTCTTACATCGATCACACGAACGGCTTTTGGATATGCGGGTTTAACGAAGACGGCGATCTGATCCACACGCAAGCCGTGCGCCTTCTCGACCTTTCGGGGAGCTCACTGAAGATGCATCTGGATCGTCATCGTCACAAGTACATCACTCCTGACTCCACACCTGACCCGGACCAGACCTTCTATTCAGGGCCCGACGCGCTCCAATTTATAACCGGGCAAGTCTGTTATCAGGGTGAATTTTGGCTTCGTGCCCGGGGCCTTGGCGGTCCACGAAGCCAAGGAGTGACCACCCTGCTCTCGCGCCTGATGCTTGAGGTTGCGGTGGCGACATGGAATCCGTCGTATGTCTTTGCGCTTGTACCTCAGCGCGTGGCCGCCAAAGGCGCTCATCTGCGCTATTGCTTCAATCATTGTGAGCCCGGGCAGTGGATCGGGCCAGACCAGCAGGTGACCGAAGAAGACTATCTTATCTGGATGGAAGCCCGTGAATTAGCGCGCACTCTTTCCAAAACACGGCCAGCAGTCCAAGGCACGACCGGTGCCCTCAAGACAACACTTGCTGCTTCACTCCCGCAAGCCGCCCTTGATGTGGGAGTACAAGTAAATGGTTGAGCAGAACCTCTCGCAATTGGAGCCGAAAGCAGCAGAAATCCGTAAGATAACCGGAGGGCTTGCCGTGCCCCGTGCCGTGATTATCGGACCAATTGCGGTCTACATCGCCTTTGTGATGGATCTCACCCTCGTCCCCCTGTTGTTGCCTGCCATACAGTCGCAATTTGGCTTATCGGTCGGGGATCTTGCCTGGGTGTTCAACTCCTACGGAGCAGCGGTAGCTCTTGGCGTGCTGTTTTGCGGGTACTTCGGTGACACCCTCAACATTAGGCGAATTTTTGGATTGGGGGTCGCCCTGTTCGCTACGGGCGCGCTAGTATCCGCAACAGCACAGAATCATGAGACCCTTACTGCCGGACGACTTCTGCAAGGTTTCGGGAGCGGTGTTTTCTCCCCGCTTGTGCCGATATATTTGACGCGCGCCTCTCCGGACACGCCGGGACGCGCATTGATCTTATGGGGAAGTCTTGCAGGCTACATCGCTGCTTTCGCCCCCCTTCTATACGGCAATCTCCTTGGGGATCACAGCTGGAGACTAGCATTCGTCTTCATCGCGATCATCGCCGCCGGCGCATGGGTTTTGCTGATCGGATCACAGGTATCGCAAGATCCGGAACCTACCACCTCATGCAAGCGGGACTACCGGAAAATTTTAGACAGCCGAGACCTTCTGATCACTTTTGCATATGTGTTCTTAACGTACGGCAGCATCACCTACTACACATTTCGTCTGCCGATTTGGCTGTCTGAGAATGAGATCGGTGCCTCCAGTATCGGCCTTTTCTTATCAGTAGCGTGGCTCACCTTTTCCTTCATAAGCACCCTGCTGAGGAACCTGGTCGATCGTCATCATATTCAAGGCATCATGCTTGTTGCTCCGCTCCTTATCGCCGTCGCGGTGCTATTTTTATTCAATCATCAGAGCTTCCTGCTCGTCGCGCTGTCGTCAGCCCTGATCGGTGCAGGATTGGCATGTAGCAATGCACCGTCGACTCAGTTGATCCTGAGATTTGCACCTAAGGGATTGACCGCGGTCTCGGCAAGCCTAGACATCACTTTTGCTCGGATCGGCGGAATCACAACAATATCCGTTCTGGCATGGATGGATGGAGGGAACGCTAACCTTACGATATGCGTCCTGTGCCTATTGGCAGCAGTCTGTGCGCTAAGTGTAAGCCGCGTCGGGACAGTTTGATCCATCACAGGTGGCGGTTGAACACGCTGATAGGAAGCAAAACACGCGCGTCTTCGACCGGTGGCGCGTCGTGTTTTGTTAACCACTCGTTAACAATTGGGAGATACCGTCTGTTAGCTTGGTGAATGGTCTCATGATATCGTCTCGAATCCTCGAACAGTTGCCCTTTAAATGCGAAGAAGGTTTGGGGCTGGCGCTCGCAAGTGACGACGATGGTGCAGTGATGGTGTTTCATTGGTGCAATAAGCCGTTTTTTCAGGTCATAGGCCTCGACGAGACAGACGTCATAGGCCACCGGGCAACGATCTTTGTGGGTCCAGAAATGGACCAAGGTGTCCACCTTCTCACCATCGACAAGTTGATGCGCTGGGAGCACTTTTCAGTCAAAGTTCGGCTCACCAAAAAAAATGGAGAGCCTGTCTGGGTTACGATGACTTGGACGCCGCTAACGGATCCAGAAAACGGCAATCGCTGGTGGCTGTGCTCGTTGATCGAGCTTCAATCTCATCCAGAACGAAGTAAAAAAGTACTCGATTTCAGGAACCAGTCATCTGCCAACGACTTAGTGACGCAGTATACAGAACAAATCGCGCATTTAGAGAGCGAGAATGGACGCCTGCGCTCCATCGCTAAGGCTGTAACACGAGATTCCAACGAAGACCCGCTGACTGGCCTATCGAACCGGCGGCACTTCGAGGCAAAGGTAAGCTTTTGGATTTCCGCTTTGAGAAAAAGGGGTACCGCGTTCGCGATACTTTATATCGATTTGGATCGCTTCAAGACGATTAACGACACGCTTGGTCATGAAGCGGGTGATGGTTTGCTTGTTGCAGTCGCATCCATGTTGAAACGGATTACCCTTAATTCGGATTTGGTCGCACGGTTGGGGGGAGACGAGTTTGTTATTCTAAGGCCTCTTGGCGAGAGTGCCCTCGAAATTAGTGGTTTAGCAGACAAAATCATACGCGAGATGTCCAGACCATTTGAATGTGACGGAAAATCGATTTCGTGTGGCGCCAGCGTCGGGGTGGCAATTGCGGACAAGAATGCCAAGAACCCCGAAGATGTCGTCGGAGATGCAGACACGGCGCTTTATCACGCCAAATCGACTGGCCGTGCACGTTGGTCTTTTTTTACAGCAGAGATGCATGCTCAATCTGTGGCGATCAGACATCTGGCGGCAGAGCTGTTAGTTGCTTGCGAACGGAAAGAGTTCGTTCCCTATTTCCAACCGCTAGTTGATGCGTCGACAGGTCGGATTACGGGTGTTGAAGTCCTTGTCAGATGGTCACATCCGACGAGAGGCCTAATGCCGCCAAAAGACTTCTTAGATGTCGCAGCACAAATGGGAATCGTAGCTGAGATTGACGCGATCTTGTTTAGCCGACTTAGCGAGGCGGTGACATATCTTGATACAGCGCATACAGAGGTCCCTAGGTTTGCGATCAACGTTTCTGCTGGTCGACTTTCCGATTCAGCACTTTTACATGATATCAAAGTTTCAGGGATCGATCCGAAACGACTGACTGTTGAGATTCTTGAGTCAGTCTACTTGGAGCGGAACCATGATGCCACTAGTTGGACACTAGAGGAACTGCGTGAATTTGGCGTCGAGGTTGCGGTAGATGATTTCGGAACCGGTCACGCTTCAGTCCAAGGACTTCTTCAGATCAAACCTGACGTGCTAAAGATTGATCGTCAGTTCGTTCAGCCTGCTGCAGAAAGCAAACGTGCCCGAGCGTTGGTCGAGTCGCTCATAGGTATTGGGAAAAGTCTCGGACTGAAAGTGGTAGCTGAAGGAGTGGAAAGTGAAGCACAGGCACAGCTCGCTCGCGATTTGGGCTGTGACATCTTGCAGGGGTTTTACTTTGGGAAGCCGATGGCGGAACCCGACCTATTCAAAGTGCTGAACGATACGAAAGGGTGCCTTTGGCGCCCGACCTCGAAGATCCAACAATCAGAACTATCGATTAACATACTGCGCTAGTGCTGCTCGTTTTCGCCACCAACTAATATTAGAGGTTTCGGGTCCGAGTTAGCTTTTTTGACATAACACGTCAGTCTCCGCCTTGGTGACTAAGTCCGTTAGCGGCCCTTTCCAGCCATTCGGAGTCTAATGCCGGGCTGCGCCGCAGCATCCACAGAGCAGACATTCAATCCGCTAAAACGCTGCGGAATAGAGTTGCCGTTTTAAACACGTAAGCGACACTCTCTTCGAACAATCAGACGGAGCACCTAAGACATGCGAAAATCTGCGCACGCACCCTCGTTATCCTCTGAGGAGAACGTGAGAAGCCTACAGCCAAGAAACAGCCCGTATTGGAATATCTTGGAGTTCTGCCGCCACATTGGCCTGCAAAAGCAAGCTTCTGGCAAATTGTATTGGATGGCTCGAGTTCGCCGGTTGGACGGCGGCTATTCCCAGACAAGGCTTGGGCCGCACAGGATGGTGCACAATGATGGGCTGACCTACAAACAGGCATTGCGACGCGCAAAGGATTGGTTCACCGAACCAGACGTTCTTGCCACTGCTTCGGAGCCGTACTCTAAAGGGGTCAATAGCAGGCTGTACTACACCAAATCGGAAACCCGTTTCACAGTAGGCGACGCAATGCATTCCTTTGTGGAATGGAAACGTATCGCGGCAGCAAGGACATACTTCGAGACGACCCTGTCGCTAATCAACCATCACATCATTCCTCGTCTCGGTCATTTGCCCGTCGAGGACCTCAGCCAATCTATTTTCACACAGTTCTGCATAGACGTTCTTGAGACCGCGCCCAAGCGGGGTCGAGCCAACCAAGAGAGTCGCGTGCGCGTTGGGGATCTCGATCATGAACGACTTCGCAAAAGGAAAAAGACCCTCAACACTGTCATCGGTCTCCTGCGAACTGCAATCGAGATGTCTTGGGAAAACGGTGATGTTGAAAGTGAACTGTACTGGCGGCGCCTGCGGCGGGTGCCACACGCTGATAGCCCGCGGCAGTTCTTTTTGACTCGCGCCCAAGCAAAGCGACTTATCGCCTCCTGCCGTCCCGATTTGGCGCTCTTGGTACAGGGCGCCCTCTACACAGGCTGCCGAGTGTCCGAATTGGCGCGCCTGAGAGCTCGAAATGTCGGCGGACACGTATTTGGGATCTACGTAGAGCCAATGAAGAGTTATCGCGGGCGATACGTAGTACTGCCGGACGAGGGCATGACATTCTTCTTGGATCAAATTGAAAACTTAGGTGACGAAGACCTCGTCTTCCGGATGTCCTCGGGTCGGTCATGGTCTGGATGCCATAAGCACTTGTTTAAGGTAGCCGTTAGGCGGGCTGGTTTGCCCGAAGGCTTCGTGTTTCACGGCCTTCGACACACCTACGCTAGCCAATTGGTTCAAGCCGGGACGCCACTCGCAATGATTGCCAAGCAGCTAGGTCACACCAACACTGACACTGTTAGCCGGACTTATGGTCATCTGTGCTGCGACGGATTGGAATCCGAAATCTCACGCCGATTTGCGCCTCTTCAGATGGCCATGGGTGATCCGAGACTAAAGCGTTTGCGGGATACACTGCAGAGCAAAGCAGAGCCCCAATGGTCTTGGCCAAGGAGGAATAGGAGCAAGGCGTCCGGTGAATTGGTAAGTCTTCTCCGAGAACGCGAGGACGAACTCCGGTAAGGTATCGGCCCAAAGCCGACCTTGGAGTTACAGTGCGGTGCCGCAATGCAGTTTCCTTAAAGCAGACTTTGACAAATGGGCTGCACTTGATGGCGTTCCGCGCCACGATCTCGCTAGACCAATAAAGCTCATACTGGCCTGCTGCCGGTTTCATGGACGGCAGCTTAAGCTTTCAAAGCTCGCTCCTCGAAAGCCATAGGACTTAGATACCCGATGGTCGAGTGGCGACGTTGCGGATCTTAAATCCGCTCGATGTAGTCGAAAGAGTCTGCGCGCGCCTCCCTCCTTGTGCGGTAGGTTTTGCGGCTGATCCGTTCGGTTTTCAGTAAAGAGAAAAGGCTCTCCATCGCAGCGTTGTCCCAGACATTTCCAGACCGGCTCATCGAACATGTGACACCGTGATCGGCCATCAGTCGCTGGAGCGTCTAACTTGTGTATTGGCAGCCCTGGTCGGAATGATGCAGCAGTTATTGCGGTTTAGCCCTTCGCCAGATCGCCGTGATTAATGTGTCCGTGACCATTTGAAATGTCATCTGATTGCTCATGGACCAGCCAACAACGCGCCGCGAGAACAGGTCAATGACGGCAGCAACATAGAGCCAGCCCTCTGCGGTCCTGACATATGTGAAGTCGGCCACCCATTTCTAGTTCGGACGATCTGCCTCGAACACACGTTCAGGCACGTTCGCAGCTATGACAGACCTTGCGCCTTGGTCTTTTGGAGGTTGCCGACGCTTAGGACGGGCTCTGAAGCGGCTTGCCGCATCAATCGTTCAACGCGATGCAGACCACAGTCATGGCCTTCCTCGAGCAGATCGTGCCAGACCCGTTGGGCTCCATAGGTTCGGTCCGGTGGCAGAAAGCTCGCGCGGATCGCCGCCGACAGCTTTTAGTCGCGGACAGACCGGTCGCTACGTGGTTGCGTCAGCCAGGCATGGAAGCCGCTTCGTTACACACCGAGCGCATCACACATCCCACAAACTGGCCAGACCCCTCGGTGCTTCGCCATAAACCCAAACATCACAGCTGGTCCTTGGCGAAGTAGGCGGCCGCCTCTTTTAAGATATCACGCTCGGCCTTCAGCTTAGAAACCTCTCGCCGAAGAGACCTGAGCCCTTCTTGCTCTGGCGTCAACTTGCCGTTTCCGGGAAAAGCCGCCGGGCCATCTGCCTCTGAAGCACGCACCCACCTCTGAAGCACCGTGGCATGTATTTCAAGATTCCTCGAAGCTTGGGCAGCACTGACACCACGCATCGTCACCAATTCCACCGCCTACTGCTTGAACTCGCAGCTGAACATCCTTCTCGTCATGTAGATTCTCCAGTTGCGTAAACACCTTATCTCGGCGCCCATGAAACCGGCAGCAGGCCACTTATAGGTTAGCTCTGTTCAGGTTTTGGTCTTCCTTTCACCGGCTAAGATTCTCTGCTGCTGTCAAGCCAGCGAGGCTTGAGTGCGGGCGGTAACCTGATAGCTTGCCCAACTCAAGTTCCGCGGAAGAGATGTACGGCGCACTTCTCGCATCCAAGACTTGCCAATGAACGAAATCGGTTAGCGATGCACGCAAACACCGAACGAAACTCCTAGAATGAAAAATAGTCTACTAGTTCCGCGTCCGTTGACGCGACCCCTTCAAGGATGATGCCACCGAGTTCGCGGTCGACGACCCCGTCACTCCCGAAATACCGGACAATCGTGGATGTACCGCTGTCGTAAGGTATGAAGGTGACACCATTATATTCACCATCGAAACCTTGTGCGTTAAAGACAAGCTGATCCTCGCCAAGAGCGAAATCTGTGATTCGATCAATGCGCCCATCGTCAAAATCGTCGAAATAAAATGAGTCCGCGCCTTCGCCGCCAGTTAAAATGTCAGAGCCAGTACCGCCATTTAGGGTGTCGTCGCCGCTACCGCCGTTGAGCGAGTCGAATCCCCACCCTCCAATCAACTCGTCTGCACCAGTGCCACCATGCAAAGTATCGCTGTTGCCGCCACCGATCAGAAGATCGCTGCCTGTCTCTCCAGAAAGAAAATCAAAGCCAGCATCCCCATAGATTGTGTCATTCCCTGTCCCGCCAAAAATGAGGTCGTCTTGTTCTTGCCCATGCAGGCGATCGTGACCTTCGTCGCCGCGGATCGTGTCTTCGCCTGCGCCGCCAACGAGAAAATCATTGCCGTCGCCGCCCTCCAGGACGTCGCGTCCATCATGGCCCAGGATTGTGTCTGCGCCCTGGCCTCCGAAAGCGGTATCGTTGCCCAAACCACCGTCCAAGACATCGTTGCCGGCGTCCCCGAAAAGATCGTCGTTGCCGGTACTGCCCAAGAGAGTGTCGTTTCCGGTACCGCCGTAGATCACGTCGTTCCCACCTTCGCCGATCAGCACATCGTTGCCGTCGTAACCAGTCATAATTTCCCCATCTTCAAGGCCAAATAGAAAGTCATCACCTCCGGTCCCAAGGATTTCATACACTGTTTCCTCGGGGGACGTGTCGGGTTCGTTTGGCAGTACGACGGACGTAATATGAACTACTTCGTATGGGTTAAGAAACACCTCCAGAACACCATTCTCCCAAGCCGAGCTGAGATCTATCTCGCGCAACTGCGCATTTCTATGGTTGCCGCCATTTGGCGAATAACCAATGATGTAGGCTGTCCGAAGAGCCCCTTCTTCTGAGAGAAGGGAGAGATCGATAGTGAATATCCCGGCTTCGGCCGAGCGCGAGCTGAGGAAAACCTCAGTTCTTTGGCCCAGTTCCGCAGGTTCATTGGGAGATCTGAAGACTGTCAGTTCGAGACCGTTCAACCCGTCTGAATTGTTCCAATCCGACTCCATCAGTTCCAGACCAACGACCGTTTCGCCCAGAATGTCGAACATGGCCGCGCGCGTAGAGTTAACTACCACATCGTAGCCGTTTATCGTTTCGGTCAAGATGTCTTCATTTCGGTTGAGGTAGGCGTTTTGCGTGCTGTGAATGATTGGCCAGGCAAAGGAAAAATCGACGTCAGCCTCAACGAGGTTGGTATAGTGCTCGAGAATGAACGAAGCACCGTGGATGCCGATATCAATCTCGTCGCCCCGAAGCGCAATGTTCCTGTTGATATTAAATTCACCCACGACTCGCAGCAGGTCTGTCCCGGCCCAGTCTTGCCAGTTCGCTGTCTCGCCGCCGTCGAAGTTTTCGCCAAGACCTCGGTCTTCACTGAATATTCCGGAGTCATCTTGAAAGGAACCAGTATCCGAGTCGCGCCAATAGAAATTTCGAACAATGCCATCGATCAAGCCGGTAGGGTCGGCGACTTCGTCAAACGCATCCTGGATTGCCTCATTGGCTAAGGAAATTGAGTTTCCGTAGCTGCCACCCAAGTTACCGCAGGCTTGCAGAAGAATAGCCGGATCGTCGCCGGAAGCCGTCATGCCAGATTGCAAGGCTAAAGCCGCATGGGCAGCTCCGCTACCATAATCGACCTCAACGCTCTCATCGCCGGGAGTCCGCTTGATCCAGTATTCATTTCCAAGCTCATAAGAAGCGACCGTGCCGGGGTATTGCTCTCCGATGAGTTCGGCCATGGTTGCAAGTTGATCATAAAGTTCATTGGCGCCGATACCGCCATGTGGCTCGAGTGTTTCGACCGGAACAACCAAACTCACCTTGATTTCGTTTTCGTGGCAATATGCAAGATATTCGTTCAGAAAATCGCTAAGCTGACCGTCGTTGACTATCCCATATTTGGCAAAGGCTTCCTTCTCTTGCCCTGCCGGAAATCTCGTATATTCGACACGGAATTCTGATAGCGCCTCGATTGTATGGTACGTTGGAGACCCGAGTGGGTTCCCATCGTTCCCGCCCCAAGGTGTCTCTCCTGTGTTTGCACCAGGAAGGACATTTACATTGAAATGCCCGTCGTTGGAATGTAGTCCAGTTTCTTCGATATATGCAACTTGATAGAGACTCATTGCCCATCCTCCAAAGTGATGGGTCAGTAATGATGGTGCTCCCCGTACAACTTGTTGATCGAATTGGGACTAACTGATGAACGTTCGTTTGAATGTTCAATCGTTTACGAAAGGTTTTGAAAGCACCAGTGTCGCAACTATGGCATCTCAGAGTCTAAATCGCGGCGACTTTCAAGAAGCTATTGGGAGAAATTTGTCAAACAATGGAGCCTGTCGCGTTCGGCCGCACCTTATGCAGTTACAGATGAGAAGATGGACAGGCCAGCTGAGGATGACATCATGGAACGCAAAATCACATGCGGCCAGAGGATCAGCCCCCTGACCGCCACTATGTCATTTTCATTTTGAGTAATTTGATAATTTTAGTGACTGCTCAACGTCAAACATTAGTGGGTCATGAGGATAAACAAATTGTTAATATGTGACACATTTTTGGCAGAAGTTAGGACTGCAATTGTGATTGCGAAACGAAGGGCTCGAAACGACTTCGGCTCCATGAGCTTAGCTTGAGCTTCAATCATGTTGACCTGAGACCAGACTTCCCTCCAGTGTTGGGTAGAATCCGTCGGTGTTTTTGTGGCCTCATGCGGTCTTGGTTTTCAGTATCGATTTCATTGCAAATTTCTGCGGCGTGAGATTGCCTAGGGATGAGTGCGGTCTGGTGCGGTTGTAGCCCTCCTTACAAGCGGTGACTTTCTCGCGGGCTTCAGCCAGCGACGAGAATAGGATTTCGTTCAAGAGTTCGTCTCTGAAGCTGCCGTTGGAACTCTTCACGGAGGCGTTCTGCATCGGCTTTCCTGGCGCGATGTAGTGCCAGTCGATCTGTGTTTACTGGCACCATCTTAGCACCGCCAGACTGGTCAGTTCCGTACCGTTGTCGCTGACTATGGTCTTGCGTCGTCCGCGCCGTGCTATGATCGCCGTCAGTTCACGGGTGACACGCAGCCCAGAGATCGACGGGTCTGGGACCAGCGCAAAGCATTTCCGGCTGAAGTCATCGACGATGGCCAGAACACGGAACCTGTGCCTATCAGTGAATGTGTCCGAGATGAAATCTAGTTCAGCGTTCATTGGGTCGCTTCAGCACCAGAAGCGGCCTGCGCATCCCCAGGGCTCGCTTCCGGCCGCCGCGCTTGCGTACCTGCAATTTCTCCTCGCGAAATAGCCGCCGCAGCTTCTTCTGGTTCACATGCCAGCCTTGTCTCTCACACATCGCATTCATCTGCCGATGGCCGAACCGACGGCGCTCGGCAGCCCCCGCCTTCATCGCTTGCGTAACTCGGTATCGCCCGAGCGTACGCTTCAATACCGCACGCTAGACCATCAACGCCAAGAATAGAACACGTCCGCCGCTGTCCCACCTCATGCTCCCTGCATAGATGCGCTAAAGCATCCCGTTTCGCGCCGCGCGTCACCACTTTCGCGAGGCGATATCCTTCAACATCGCATTGTCCAGCATCTGCTCTGCCGGCAGCTTCTTCAGCTTCGCGTTCTCGTTCTCGTACGCCTTCAGCTTCCGGGCATCTTAGACCTTAAGGCCGCCGAGCTTCGATTTCCGCTTGTAGAACGTCGCCGAATTAATCCCATGCTCGCGGCACACATCTGCCGTCGCCATGCCACTCTTATGTTGCCTCAGGATCGTGGTGATCTGCTCTTCGTTATACCGTGACCTCTTCATTCTATTCGTCTCCTTCGATGGGACAACTCTACCTTAAAAGGGAGGAGGAAACGGGTCCTAGGTCAATGTAGCTAATCCCTTGGTAGGATTCTGATCAATTCAGTCTAAAAATTCTCCCAACACTATTTTCCCAATAAAGGCGACTTGATGCATGCATCTCCAAAGGAAACAAGCCAATTGTGAAGTTATGCATAACGTCGCTTCTTTTCTGCGCCGGAAGCATACAAGCACATTTTACTACCTTATGTTTGCGGTGTACGTAGGAAAATATTACCGTGAGTAACGTAGACTCCACGCACTCATCCTTGGGAGACGGATGAGTTACATCAAAGTAGTGTCATAATCCTCGCATACATTGCCGCACAGGCCACTGCCAGTGCTCGGCTATTCGCGTTTTCTTCACAAATTCTGTCTTCTATTGAGTTCGAAAGAAGGTTTCTCGAAATAGATGCAATTTCATTATGGTGTAAATCATCGCCTTCCAAAACCTCCGCTAAGTTGTCAACCCACATACTCGCCTCGGATGGATTCACACCAAACCATTTAGCAGATCGGGCTATCTGATATTCAATCAAATCAAAAACCGAAGAAACGCAGAGCTCTCGGCAGTCCCGGTGCTCACTATATATGGAACGAGCGAGTTTACCCGAAGACCAAAGTAATTCAACAGAAGTCTCGTCAACTTTTAGGATAAGGGAAACCTCCAAACGTGAAAGAGGAACGTGCATTTCAAGATGCCCCACAATATTTACGAACACTGGTGCTCATTTTTTGTTGACTGGACAAAATCATGGATCCTACTAACTCTATACTCTGGCTCGGCAAGTGGTCAAAAATTCTCGTGCACTCCTTGATGCAACGGCAGATCGGTGCAGTAACAAAGCAACCGATGAATGCCGTGGCCTGCCAAAATAGAAGCCTTGTCCGAGAATGACCCCATCCGTTTTGGCAATGTTCAGCGTGGCCTCGTCTTCGATGCCTTGCGCAATGACACTGATCCCGAGGCTGCACGCCAGTGAACAAATATGCCTATTTATCTGTTTCTCTCGGTTACTTGATGAGACATCAGCCAAGAAACCATAATCGATTTTTATGACATCGACGGGCCATTTCCTTAGACATGTCAAGCCCGAGAAACCTGTACCAAAGCCATCTATTGCAATTTCAATTCCTATGCTTCGAAATTTTTGGAGTATTTGGATCACCTTTTCACAATTTGGGTCCAAGATGGCGGTCTCTGATATCTCGAGGCGCAACTCTCTACCTGAGATGTGATGATTCTCTAGGGCATTCGCAACGACGTAAAAGAATTTCCAATCCGCGATATCGTGTTCTGTTACATTTATTGAGAGACGCGATCCCTTCATGAGTCCTTCGCGTAGAATCTTCCAAGCTGAAATTCCATCGTTAAGGACGTAGTTTGATAGTCGTAACGCACATTGCCTATCTCGCAGCGCCTTTGAGAAACTTGTAGGGAGTAGTCGCTTGCCACTCTCTAGAGTAATTCGAGTGAGAGCTTCATATCCAGCGCATTTCCCATCCTCCAAGTTTATAATGGGTTGAAACGCAACTTCTAACCGATCATTTTGTTCGGCTTCATTAACTGTTTCAATTTGGTGCTTTATACTATATCGCTGCTCTACAAATTCATTATAGCGCTTAATGATATTCCGCCCGGAATCTTTTGCAGCATACAGGGCAGTATCGGCCTTTTCGTAGAGATCCTCGAGTTCGGTATCTGTATTACTTGTTGAGTGTATGCCTATTGATACGCCCCCGAGGCCAAGGGTGGATGCATTCGGAAACTCGTTCTTCAGACGTTCACTCAGACTACGAAGTGCGCCTAGGTAACTTTTTCCATAGCTGTCTTTGTATAGGATAGAGAACTCATCGCCGCCAATTCGACCAATTAGGCAGTCAGGGGAAACTAACGCTTGAAGCAATCGCGAGAAAGACTTTATGTAGCTATCTCCAAAGGTATGCCCGTAGAGATCGTTTGCTCTTTTGAGCTTGTCTAGGTCAAGGATCGCCAACGATAGTGGCGATCTGGATCGTCCAATCATTTCTTTTGCTTTATGAAAGAAGGTCTCTCGGTTCCAAAGTCCGCTCAATGCATCAACCGTAGGAACGATTTGCGCAGTGTGAGCAAAAGTGGGTTGAGATTCTGGTATACTGGCGTCATTGACCTCGGAAAGGTACGACTTCTGATCTTGGTACATGCCAAATCCTAGCTGCTGTTTGGCGGTGAGAGTTAGCGAACATGGTTAAGGATTGGTTTATTGCACACCCGATCTTAGGGCGTTCGGGTTGAACTGATTGTTTTTTCGGGGCAGTAGTTTGGTCTCTCAAACCTTTTGCGGAATGCGGACCGGCGGATGACAGTTCGGGCTTTACGCCATCGCTGATGTTCAGTACGCTCGTCTCCCGCTACGCGAAAACCTTGCTGGTGGCCCAGTCCATGCTTGCCGCCAAACACAAGAACCCACGCCGTGTGGGAGAGTGTGCTTTCTTCCTGGGCCAGAAACGAATCGGCTGCGTGATTGGTAGCTCCCGTCGCCGATACGGCGAGAGCCGACAATGTGGATGCATCAAACTTTTGTATAGGCATTTTAGTAAGCCTGTAGCTTGATCAAAACCACCAAGCAGCGCATGCGCCCACAAAGAGCTTGGCACTTATTCCTTAGCGGGTAGGCTTCAAACTGGAGGGCTGCCGAAAATGAGGTAGAGGTATTCGCCGAGCGTGCGACCAATGCCCTTTGTCTATTCTAATGTCTGAGCATTTGCCCCAAGCAGCGGATATTACTGCATCAAACAGAGTATGTTCAACGATCGCAAGCACTTAGTCATTTTCAGTTCTGTGCGATCACAATTGAACAGTGCTTTACGTATGCCCAGGCTTATTGCTCGGTCCTCGGTAGAAAAGAGTCATTTTCGAGCACCAGAATCTCGATCTTGGCGCATACCTATTTGGCTTCTGCCCCCAATTGTCGGTCTCTCCAAGCTTGTGAGGGACAAACCGTCCAGGCCTTCGATCGCCGTCCCTTGTTGATGTTGTCGACCGCCTCGGGTGGATCTTTCGCTTCTTGTTGTGCGTTGCTCCATTTTGCGTTCCGCTAAGGCGTCACCCGTTGCCGTAAACTTTGAGCCATCGGGAAAACTGCGTCTCATTGTCACTAGAGTATTAGTTCGGTATTCTCGGATACAATTTAGTGCGTTTTGAATTTTGACCGAACGACCTAAAGTCGACTCCGCTCCAAATAGAGATAGCGTCTGCGCCTCTACCAATATGACCAGGACTACTTCGTGAACCTGTGCTGTTCATTCCGGAGTGTTGAATTTCTTCTTGGTCCATCCGCGCGTTCGCGTTGGCCTCGTGGAACTTCTCCCGCAAATACTTTATATTCATCCATGATGGGCTGTCGCTCAACGATCGATTTCCTCTAGGGGGATGCATCCGAATTTGTCCGACAGGCAAACAGGAGCAGAACGTGTCAACTTTTCGCCGCCTCCGATTTTACGTTCACGCGCTGCATTTTTGGCGTTTTTCAAAAGACGATGGTCATGGCACAACCAACACGCAACGTGTGATCACGCATGACTAACCTCTGCCAACATTGCGCGCAAAAGTTTACCCAGCGGAAGCTCTAGAAGTTGATGTCAGCGATTATCGGCGCACCACATATCGGCCAGTATCCGCTCACGCGAGTTCATCATTAACGGTTCCTTAACCAAGGTTTACAACACTAGTTTTATTGTGGGAAAGGAAGTGAAATGTACGGGGACATAGACCATCTTTGCAATCTGATCGTCGCAGCACATGCGGCTGAAAAACATGGATACTTCAACACCGCTAAGGCGCTTGAGCGACTAATTTCAACCGAGCGCAACCGTCTTGGAGGAATCTACCCACTCGATCAAGGTTCCAGAACGCACAATACCCTGACGATTGGCGTAGCTTGCCAGCAACAGGTTTGAGGGTGAGTGAGTCATGGATGCCCCATTAGGGCTTTGTTAACCATCTTGGTTGCAAGGTGGAGGGCCTTCATAGAGAGGGAGGGGCTTACTTTGGGTAACTTGGATAGTGCATTGGGCATTGTTGCTGATCTAATTGTTGATGCAGAATTAAGTGGTCGTTCTGGTCTGCTTCAGAGTTTCGATGATTTTGTCATCGCTTTGAGTTTGGATAGCGGTCGACCAATCGCGGAAGTGCAGTCGAAGTTGGTTGCGAAAATGTTGGAAGATCGGCGTTATTCGCACAGGATTTCTGGAAACACAACACTGGACCTGTCGCGCTTTCGTGCCGCTCCGAGTGCTCGTTTAGCTCACCTTCCCTTCGAAGGTGACCGGGTTTTTCCAGCCCAGCGCTGAGTGGCGGCGACGTGGATTTTAGAACCCATTGATGTATTCGAAGACGGCCATCTCAGCTTGCCGCCTCGTTTCCCATGTCTGTCGCCAGTTCAGTTCTGCTTTGATTGTCTTGAAGTACGTTTCGACAGCAGCGTTGTCATAACAATTGCCCTTGCCACTCATCGATACCTTGAAGCCGTCTTGGCGCAGGATCTTCTGGAAGTCGTGTGAGCAATACTGACTGCCGCGATCCGTATAGTGGATGAAGCCTTTGGGCAGTCCCCTGAACGCTATCGCCATCTTCAAGGCCCGGGACGCTAGATCACGTTTCATGCGATTGCTGACGGCCCGTCCAATGACACGGCGGGCGTGCAGGTCTAGGACGACAGACAGATGCGGCCAGCCCTCACGTGTCCAGACCTAGCTGATATCGCCCGCCCATTTCTGGTTTGGACCATCTGCCATGAAGTCTGGGTCCGGCAGATTTGGCGCATTGTTGAACTTTCGGTCGCTATCCGCCGTGACCTTGTGATTGCGAGTTCTGATAACGGAGATGCCGTTCTGGCGCATCAATCTGCCCACATGCCGATGCCCGACCGTCAGACCGATCTCCTTCAGCTTTTCAGTCATGCTCGGCCTACCATGGCTGCCCAGTCCAAGACATGACTGTTCCTTGATGTGGGCCAAGGTCACCATGTCCGCCCGCTGTCTGCGACTGGCCGGTCGGCTGCGGAAAGCACGTAGTCCACGACTGCTGACATCCAAAACCTCGCACAAACGCGTTGTAGAGAACTCAGCGTAGTGTTCTTCGACGAACCTAACCCTCATGGCTTTCGGCTCGCGAAGAAGGCTGTGGCTTCACTAAAGATGCCCCTCTCCTCCTTGAGAATGCGGTCCTCGCGTCGAAGCCGTTCATTCTCGCGGGCAAGGTCTCGGTCTTCCTTGGAAACTACATCCGTGTCTCTGTGCGCTGTGATCCACTTGTTCAGCGTCGACATACCAACGCCAAAATCATCAGCAACCTGCTTGCGCGTTAGCCCGCTGGTCAGCGCGATCCGCACAGCATCTTGGCGGAATTCGTCCTTCCGCTTCAGTCCAATAGTTCATCTGCTTTGATGCAATAATGCTATCAAAGAAGCAGCATCAAACTGCGACAGATCAAGATCTTGTCGAGGACGCTTCGCAACAACTTCGGAAAACTCAATATAGATAGTTTGATTTCGTGATCCGCGCCAGCTTACTTTGAAAATCTGGCGCGGATCGCGGATCGTCATATGTCACCTAAGAAGCGGCAGCGATTAAACGGACATTCTCGTAGTCCTTTCTATGCCGATCCAACAAAGCGCGAAGTGCCTCCGCAGTGTGTTGGAAGCCATTTAGTTCCGCCATCTCGATGGCGGTTCGTAGCTGTTTTTCATAGGACGACGCGTGAAGGGGCAGATGCGTGCGTTCCATAGTTTCACTCCGTTTTCGAGTGACTGCAGGATCGTTAAGCTGGGTTAACATAGTGTTAACGCTGGCCTGCTTGGTCTCTAACTGAGGAATTCTGGCGGATTGTCGCTTAGTGTAGCGATGCGCAGAAACGCTCCACGTCACTTCGAGCAACACCCTCTTTCGAGTGCAGCTTCACCATTGTCTCGACACGTTTCGGACTCAGCCCGAGATCCATCGCGACAGCGTTATACAGCGTCTCCTCTAGATCTTGGGATAGCGGCATGTTGTATTCTGAGGATACAGCAATGACCTGCGCAAGCTGTTTGAAGAATTGTTCGTCTGCCATTCTGGATGCCCCCTTTGAGTGGAAGAGAAACCCACAGATTGAGTTAATACGGGGTAAACGGAACAAGGCAAGATATCTCAAAGTGGGCTTTCTGCTAAGACTATGCGCTTAGCGGTTGTCTGTGTCCTTCCGAACTCCATTTCTGAAAAAGGTGGATGAGCTCGCGTTCAAGAACTCTCCGCGTTTGTTCCATTTGGTTTTGTTCGGCTTGCGCGATCGCATCGCATGTTGTCGCGATTGACTCGTTCAAATTCATTGCTGGCTGCCTGTATACATGAGTATCTGCCAAGTTGTGCCACCTGATCCTTAACAAAGTGTAAATGGCGTCGCATATGTCGCTCGAATGTCAATCGCGAGGTTTCGATGTCGGTGGGAGCCTGCTCGGCGCTCAGTTTTACTTCTAAAAAAGAAACAGGATAGCGTTGAAGTCTTCTCCACGAAATCACGTTGCACGCCCAGTTTTCTCCATGGCTCATTCCTGCAGCGGAGGGCAGATTTTTGCCTGGAAAGATAGGCCGCTCGCACTCGCAGCGAATGTCCGCTTTCCGCCCAACTCGACCATTGTTGTCGCGACCTCGCCAAGTGCTTTCCCTATCGGCCAGTATTTAGTAGTTGCAGCACATGGAGCCCAAACGACAACAACAACCGTAACACACACATTCCGGTTATTTCACGTCGCCAAGACTTCCGCGGTGCGAAATACCCCCGTGCCTTCGATCGTGGGAAGGACCCAAGGCCCTAAGTATGGCTCCTTACCCGAATTACGCACAACGACAACGACCCAGGCTTATTTGTAGGTCCGTTGCTGCAACTTTGAAACGCTGCAACGTTGCACCCTTTGCCAAACCTGCGATGGCAATGCCTGCATGCTTCGCCGCACCGTATCCGCTAAACCCTCGAAAGACCCATGCTATACGCCCAGTGATCTGGTCCTCGCCCGCGACCCTGAGTTGAGGGTCGCCGCTCTTTTCAAATGAGGTCCCATAAGTAAGCTGGTTTGTGCAGCCCTTTTCTATGAATGTTCCCCAGCTTCTCTTACCTCGCTGCTGTTCGCTAAGACCGTGCAACGTCTTCTCTGTCTTAGGTTCTCTTGGAAGGTTATTGTTAAGGTTTGGCGGAAGTTCTCTTCCGCCGCCCGCGCAGTGTTTTTTCCGCTTCATTGAACTCGAGCTTTCCGGTCGGTTGCCAAAGCTTGTACGCATATGTTCCGTGGCGGCCACCTTTCGGAACGAGTTCGACATAGCCACATCGACATAGGCACTTTGTCCAGGTCCTGATGGTTCGAGCACTGACCCCCAAGTCGTCAGAAAGTCGCGCCTGACCCGGAAAACAAAGGCCAGTCTTGGAATTGTGATACTCCAGAAGGCGGCAGAAGAGTTGTGTAGGACCCTTCCCGACCCTCGAATCCAAACTTACGATCTGCAGAGCCCACCACTTTTTCAACGGGAAGCCGCCCATATCAGGATGCCTCCTCAGCTTGCTTTGCGATCCAATCGCGCACGTCGCCAACGCGATACCGCACGGCACGTCCCAGGCGCACAATCCGAGGTCCCTGCCCTTTCAATCCCGCCAGTTCCAAAAAACGCTTGGACAGCCCGAAACGCTCCTCGACTTCACGCCTGCTCAATAGGAAATCATCTTCGTCTTGTTTCATTGGCTTGCACCTCCATTCGTAGTGCAACCAACGTGCGGCGAAACCGGTACCGTGAAACCCCGGCAACTGCCCTAACCCAAATGAATCGATTTCAAAGACGCGCGTTCACGAGAAAATCAGCGGCTTTTGCGGACACCGGGCACACTCCAGTTGGGCAGATCGGCTTTCGACCAAGCCTCTCGAACGAGCGTTTTTCCGACACCGTGCTGGCTCGCTAGCTCTGCAATAATCGGCTCTTTTTTGTACGCCGAATGGTTCGGAGCGGCAGCGATGTACCGGCTATGAAGGTCTGCCACGATTCTTGAGATCATGCGTTCCCGTTCGGGGCCACGAAGCTGCTTGGCTTTGGGGAACCATTCCGAAGGCAAATCTCGTGAGAACAAATAATTCCAGTCTTTGCCGAGGCGTGGCTTCTCAGCAGATTCATTCCAAACCCATGGCGCGATCAATCTGTACAACTCTCCCACGCGTTTTGCTGCCAGGATCCGCCCATCTTGCAATGCCGTTAGGGTCAGCTTGTTGAGCAGTCCTTGAAATCGGTCCACCGCTATCTTGAACTCTGCCCAATCTCGCCCGGTAGCGGCATACTCCCATTGCCGCGGCGTAGATCCGCTCTCGCGTTGAAGGCTACGGACGGCACGAGACGGTACCTTATAAACAGCCAATCCCTTCTCGATGGCTTCAGCATCACTCAAACGCCCTGTGGTGAAATGGACCGTAGCAGAGCTTTTGAGCTTCGCCTCCATGCACGACGTGAACTGATGGATCAGCGAAAGATAGAGTTCCCTACTCACCGTGAGATTGGAAAGAACGGCACTTTCCAACTCTTTTGTCCCGGCTTTCCAATGCAGGACGGAGCCCGCCACAGCATTTCGCGGCAAACCGGAGGGAAGGATCTGCTCTTCCACATTCTGAATCGCCTTCACTGCGAGGCAGATGGGACCAAGGCGCGAGCAGTCCAACAGATCGGCGGTTAAGTCGTTTAGTGTTTCCGTTGGAGGATGATCTTGCAGTCTCGCTAGTTCGGCCCGACCATCCAACAAGAAGGACTTCACATCCGGGTACTCCACGGAAAAGCTTTCTCCGGGTTCGATTAGCTTGGTTCGGCCTTTGAAGGCTTCCAGCGCGACGAGATGAGTTGCGCCCAACAGGCAATCTTCTCTAGCCAATTTCCAACCTACCAATTCTAGACTGGAGTGCGCGGCACGCGACTTCCATCTGAGGTCTCAGGGCGTCGACAGATGGCTTCACGTAGCGTTGGCTGGTTATCGACAAAGGCGTATGGTTCAAAAGCCGGCCGACTACTTCTTCCAGAACCCCCGCCTCCATCGCAACGGTCGCGAACGTTCTTCGGTGCATATGCGGCGACCATTTCATCCGCTCAGGCTTGGAAATGTGGCCTGAAGCTGCCTTGGGTGACGGGAAGACCCATTTTTGTGACAACCCACGAACCGGTGCCAGAATTTCATGATGCATCTGAAGAATTGGCAAATCAAAACTCCGCCCGTTCTTGGTCATAGGAAGATGGATGTGATCTTCATGTATGTGCTTCCATTCCAACGTCAGCGCCTCAGTTTTGCGAAAACCAGTGAACAAGATCAGTTCGTAGTAAACTTGGTGGATCGGGTTCTGGAGATCATCGACTACTCGACGCCATTCACAAAGGTCTTCGATAATCGAGCCGGGTGGGTTCTCCTCATACCATTCGATGGCCATTGTCGGCGACTCGGGCAAATCGTGGATACGGCGGGCATGGTTCCAGACAGTTCTGAAGTACTTCAGCGTATGGTTCGCCGTTGAGGGCCGATCACCTAGTGCTCGGTGCCTTTCGACAACCATTCGTTTGGTGATGTCGTCGAGCGGCAGCTTCAGCCAATCGCGGAGGTGGAGCTCGAACTGCTGTCGAAGGCCATTGCGATGTGCGTCCGACCGAAGTTTGGGCCGTGCTAGATAGACATCCATGGCCTCCTGAAGCGTTGGCGCCCCAATCTGCATGACCTTCCCGGCTCCGCGCCCCATTTCCAGCGCGAGACCCATAGCTGTAAGTCGGGCAACATCAGCCGAAATTGTTGGGAAGCGTCCGATCATTACTCGCTTAGTGCGCCCTCCCACATCCTTCTGAAAGTACCAGGTCTTGCTGCGCTTACCTGCAAACAGCACAAGGCCTTTAACTTCGCTGTCCCAATGCTTGTCAGTTCCTGATGCAGAGTGACGGACTTTCCGGGCATAGGTCTCTGTGAGCTTTGGCATTTTTTGTAGGTCATTTGTCGGAAATTGCACGATAGAGCATGATACTCGACGAACGAAGATGCAAGTCCAAAGCCAATAAAACAAAGCGACACGAAGCTCAGCGCATCGCGGCGTGAATTAGGTTACCTTCTTGGAAGGCTGAGGTCTTACCATTACACAACGCCCGCGCAACGCCGACTGACCTAAGTTATGGCTCAGTGCTCGTCAAGCGCGGGCGGCGAAGATCAGGCCTTGAGCGCGATTTCACCGTCATGGGCAAGGATTGCAAATCCGTTGCCGGGAAGGGAAAGCGTTTCGCCTGCAAGGTCCGCGTTGTTGGGGCCGGTCAAGGCAGCGGGGCCCGACAACGTCAGGCTTTGCGGGTCACGCGACAGGTTGAACACACAGGTCAGTGCCTGTCCCTCAGCGCTGCGGCGGAATGCCAGTATCGGCTCGGGCAAGGTCAGGAACGTGGTTTTGCCCGCCTGTAGTGCCGGGTTCGATTTACGGAACGCGATGGCGGTGCGGTAGAACGAGAGGATAGAGGTTTCATCCCCCTCCTGCGTATCTATGGCCCGCGACGCTTGCGGCGGTTTCACGGGCAGCCACGGCGGGCCAGTGGAGAAGCCCGCGTTTACTGCGTCTGCCTCCCACACCATCGGTGTGCGGCACCCGTCGCGTCCCTTGACTGCAGGCCAGAAGCGCAAGGCGGGCGGGTCCGTTAGCTCTTCATAGACCAGTTCTGTCTCAAGCTGGCCCAGCTCCTCCCCCTGATAAATGCCAATAGCGCCCTCGAAGCACATCAACATCATGCAAGCCAGCCGCGCCATGTCGTCATCAGACGTGGCGTGGTCGCCCCAGCGGCTCACGTGGCGCTCAACGTCGTGGTTGGAGAACGACCATTTCGGATGCCCCTCAGGCGCGCCTTGCTGGAACCCTTCGATGCAGGACCGGAAATGATCGGCGCTGAATTCCGGGCTGAGCATCGCAAAGCTGTAGGCCATATGCAGGCGCGTCTTGCCTTCGGTATATTCGCCCATCAGCTTGATGGATCGGTCCCCCATGTCACCCACTTCGCCCACCATCATGATGTCCGCGTATTCATCGGTCAGCGCGCGGAGGCGCTCAATGAAGGCCAGGTTCTCGGGCCGGTTCTTGTTATAAATGTTGTCCTGCATCCCATAGAGGTCGGTCGCCATGACCTGCGGCCCCTTCTGCGCGGGCGGGTTGGAGCGCAGCTTTTGGTCGTGGACATAGTAGTTCACGGTATCCAGGCGGAAGCCGTCGAGGCCGCGGTCGAGCCAGAAGCGACACGTCTCAAGGATCGCGTCCTGAACATCCGGATTGTGGAAGTTCAGATCAGGCTGCGCGGCTAGGAAATTGTGCAGGTAATATTGCCCCCGCCCGGGGTCGAATTCCCACGCCGGCCCGCCAAAGTGACTGTGCCAGTTTGTCGGAGGCGAGCCATCGGGCAGCGGATCGGCCCAGACATACCAATCGGCGCGCGGATTATCGCGGCTGACCCGGCTTTCGCGGAACCATGGATGTTGGTCGGACGTGTGGGACAGCACCTGATCGGTGATGACCTTGAGGCCGAGGGCGTGCGCCGCCTCGATCAGCGCATCGAAATCCGCGAGCGTGCCAAACAGCGGATCGACATCGCAGTAATCGCTGACATCGTAGCCCATATCCTTCTGAGGCGAGGTGAAGACCGGGCTGATCCAGATGCAATCGACGCCAAGCGACGCGATATGCGGCAGCCTGCGGGTGATCCCCTTCAGGTCGCCCACGCCGTCACCACTGTCGTCCTGATACGACCGCGGATAGACCTGATAGATCACGGCATTGCGCCACCAGTCCGACATGGATGCCTCCCCCTTGATTCGAAGGATGACCGTAGCAGCGTCCGGTGCCGCCGCCACCACGAATGGGTGGTCAGGCCCGTTCATTCATTGCAGTGTATCGCGACCGCAACTGCCAGGGCTCGCAGCATTCATGCATGACCATTCTGACCATTCCCACATGACGGATACCGAGGCCCGCGTGCGCGCACTTGAGACGGTTCTGACCGAGAAGGGCTACATCGACCCGGCGGCGGTCGATGCGATCATCCAGACGTATGAGACCGAGATCGGGCCGCGCAACGGCGCCCATGTCGTGGCGAAGGCCTGGAGCGATCCGGCGTTCCGCGCGTGGTTGGAACAGGACGCCACCGCCGCCATCCATTCGCTTGGATACGCGTCGCGGCAAGGCGAACACATGCAGGCCGTCTTCAACGGGCCGGGCCAGCACCACCTTGTCGTCTGCACGCTCTGCTCCTGCTACCCGTGGTCGGTCCTGGGCCTGCCGCCGGTCTGGTACAAATCGCCACCGTTCCGGTCTCGCGCGGTCATCGACCCGCGCGGGGTTCTGGCGGATTTCGGACTGACATTGCCCGAAGACACCGCCATCACGGTCCACGATTCCACAGCCGAGATGCGCTACCTCGTGATCCCCGAGCGCCCCGAAGGCACGGACAGTTGGTCAGAGGAGCAGCTTGCCACACTGGTCAATCGCGATAGCATGATCGGCACCGCCCTGGCAGACGCGCCATGAACGGCGGCGCGGATCTGGGTGGGATGATGGGGTTTGGCCCGGTTGTCCCGGAAGAAAACGAGCCGAACTTCCATGCCGATTGGGAGGCTCGCGTGATGGGCATGGTCGTTGCCCTTGGCGCGGCGGGTCAATGGAACCTCGACCAGTCTCGCTTTGCCCGCGAAAGCCTGTCGCCCGCCGACTACATGTCCCTGCCCTACTACGCGATCTGGTTGGAAGCCGCGCAAAAGCTGATGCTCGAACGCGGCATGGTGACGGAGGGCGAGCTGACCGCGGGCCGCGCGATCGCCGATCCCATCCCCGTCAAACGCACCCTGTCCCCCGCCGACGTACCCGCCGCGCTGGCAAAAGGCGGCCCCGTAGACCGTCCGGCTGAAACGCACCCCACCTTCGCTCCCGGCGACATCATCCGAACCATCAACATCCACCCCGACAGCCACACCCGCCTGCCCCGCTACGCGCGCGACAAGACGGGTATGATCGAACGCATCCACGGCCACCACGTCTTCCCCGACACCAATGCGCGCGGCGAAGGCGAACAGCCAACCTGGCTCTACAAGGTCAGTTTCACCGCTTATGCCCTTTGGGGAAACCGCGCCAATCCAAACGACCGCGTCACCCTTGATCTGTGGGAGCCTTACCTGAGGCCCGCCGAATGACCGACCCGGATCATCCATTCGAAGAACCCTGGCAGGCCCAGGCCTTTGCCCTAACCGTTCACCTGCATGACCAAGGACACTTCACCTGGAATGAATGGGCCGGAGCGCTCTCCACCCAGATCCACTCCGGCACAGACCGCACTTACTACGGCCACTGGCTCAGCGCGCTTGAGGCCTTAATCGCCGCGAAAGGCATCTCAACTGCCGATCAACTGGCCCACACGGCCCAGGCCTGGAAACAGGCCGCCGCCCGCACGCCCCACGGGCAGCCAATCACCCTTTCCAATGACGCGAAGACCCCCTGAATGGGTCGCTTTCGGGTTTGACTCTCCTTACGCGCGTCTGTCAGAACCATCTTACATTCGGTTCCCGGCATCGACCGGGAGGTAAGAGGGAATGTCGTGCGCACCAATGCGGTGCAAACCGGCAGCTGCCCCCGCAACTGTAAGTGGGCCGTCTGGATGCATATGCCACTGGATTTCGATCCGGGAAGGCCATCCAGACCAAGGCCACGAGCCAGGAGACCTGCCGTGTGTGTAACGCAAACCAGCCGCCGGGGTGGCGGTCGCAAGGAGCAGATGACATGACGATGCAAACGCAGACTTCCTCGAAGGCCACCATCGGCGCCGCAACCCTCGTTGCGATGATCGGTATCGCCATCATGGTTGTGACCGGCCATGTTCAGGCCGCCACGCTGCATGACGCGGCCCACGACGTGCGCCACGCCACCGGCTTCCCCTGCCACTAAACCCCAGGGGCACATCATGTTCACACGTTTGCTGACCAGCGGTCTATTCGCTGGCGCAGCTGCAGGCCTGTTGACGGCCCTGTTGCAGCTTTGGTTCGTCCAACCTGTCCTGCTCCATGCCGAACTCTACGAAGGCGGCGATCTGGTTCATTTCGGCGTCGATAGCATTGTGCCTGCGGCGCAAGAGCTTCCCGGCTTCGACCCGATCCGCGATGGGCTGTCCATCGTCTTCACCATGCTAATCTATTGCGGATATGCGTTGGTTCTGACCGCGTTGATGTCGGTAGCCGAGGGCCAAGGCGCGCAGATCAACGCGCGCACCGGCCTACTTTGGGGTCTTGCGGGGTTCGTTGCGGTCCACTTCGCGCCGGGCTTCAGCCTGGCCCCGGAAGTGCCCGGTGTGGCCGCAGCGGATGTCACCGTGCGACAGGTCTGGTGGTTCATCACGGTTGCGATGGCCGCAGGCGCCATGTGGCTGATCGCTTTCGGCTCCAACTGGGCCGCGTGGATCGGCGCGGCGGTCTTGCTGCTCGCCCCGCATGTCTACGGCGCGCCCGAGCCTGAAGTCTTCTCCGGCCCCGTCCCGACCGAGCTTGGCGCGTTATTTGCGGCGCGCGCCCTTGGCATTGGCATGGTCGCCTGGGCGTTAGTTGGCACCTTCGCAGGCTACTTCTGGTCGCGCGGTGTGGGTGCGTCGGAACAATCGCAAACGGCCTAAGAAAAACGCGGGCCATTGGTGCCCGCGTCGTTCCTTCCTTTTGTCTCGGAGTGGTCCATGAACACCTCTCTTCCCATGCTGGCCATCGGTCTGATCTTTGGCGGCGGCCTTGGCTTCACCATCGCGGCGGCCAATGGCATCACGCTTGACGGTCACGACCATTCCGATCCAACGCACCATGGCGGCACCGACCATTCAGTGATGCATGAAGAGGTTCTCTCGCTGCCCGAAGACGCCGACGCCCCCACCCTTGCAATCACGGTTGTTGAGGATCCGATGGCAGGCTGGAACCTGCATATCATCACCGAGAATTTCACCTTCTCCCCCGAGAATGCGAGCCTCGATCACATCCCCGGTGAAGGGCACGCCCATGTCTATATCGATGGCGTGAAGCTCGGCCGTTTCTATGGTTCGTGGGTGCATCTCGATGGGTTGCCAGATGGCGAGGTCGAAATCCGCGTGGGCCTCTTTGCCAACGATCATCGGCAGCTTGCCGTGGGCGACACGCCCGTGAGTCAGACGCTTACGATCCAGAACTGAGCGGGGGCACCCGCCCGACAAGGCAGAACCGCAAGCGTCCACAAACTGTCGCATCGTCAATCCAGCCACCCGGCGCATCCAGATAGGCACGCGCCGTGGTTACTATGTCTGCCTGATCCGCCACCGGGTCCACACCGGCGAAGAAGTTCGTCGCCCGCCCGACATCCTGCAACGCAAGGCTGACCGGCGTGGCGCAGGCGTTCATGCAATCCTGCGGCATCACTTTGATGTCCAACCCGGCGGCGTCCAACGCAACTTGCAACGCGGACACATCCGCCCCGTCACAACTCACGCAAAGGCGCAATACAGCGCTCATTCCAGACCCTCGGGCCGCAAAAGGTAGGTGTCCATGATCCACCCGTGCCGCTCGCGCTCTGCCGCGCGACGCTCCACGATCCGGGGGCCAACCTCCGCCAGCAGACCCGCTTCCAGTACCTGCTCTTCCATGCCCAGATAAGCGCCCCACCAGATGCGTAGATCGGGCCGGTCCAACCCCATAAAGCTGCATTCCCCGTCCAGCATCACCACCACGCTTTCCGCGCCCTCGGGCCAGCCGTGGTCCCGCAAACGCCGCCCTGTGGTTACAACGACTGCACCCGCCAAGGTGTTGAATGTGATCTCATGGGCCGCCGTCAAAGCGCTGAGCGCCGTAATTCCCGGCACCACACGGATGCGCGGCTCAGGGTCCAGCCGCTTCGCGATCCGCAACGTGCTGTCGTAAAGCGACGGATCGCCCCAAACGAGCAGTGCGATGGAGCCTTCCGCATCCCCCACCGCGTCAACCCAACGTCGCGCAATCTCATCATGCCAGGCCGTGACCCGCTCACGATAGGGTAGCGCTTCATCCCGCACCGGATAGTCGAATTCCACGACCCTACCCTCAGCCCCGGCTTCCGCCAATATCTGATGCCGCAATCCGGCCAGATCGTCCTTACCCGCGCCCTTTCTTGGCACGAGGATCGTCCCCGCCTCCCGCAAAGCCCGCCGCGCCTCAAGCGTGACATGCTCCGGATTGCCCGTGCCGATCCCGATCAGCCACAGGTCCATCACTCCGGCTCCGCCAATGGGCCATAAAGGATCAACGCAGGCGCGCTCCCCAACTCTCCGCTCAGACGCTCGATCAATTCCGCGACACTCATCCGGTGCAAGGCCTGCTCCGGCGTGCTAACCCCTTCAGCCAGCAATGCGGGCGTGTCGGCGGGCAAGCCCCGTTCGATAAGCGCCTCTGCCAGCTTCGGAAACGTCCGCTTGCCCATAAACACGACTGTGGAGGCTGTCGGGTCCGCCAAAGCTGCCAGGTCGATGTCTTTAGGCAATTCACCCGACACATCGTGGCCCGTCACAAACTGCACCCGCCGCGCGGTCATCCGCCGGGTCAGGGGAATGCCGTGGGCGGCGGCTGCGGCAATCGCGCTCGGCACACCCGGAATGATCTCGTAATCGATCCCTGCCTCACGCAGCGCAACCAGCTCTTCCTCCAGCCGCCCGAACAGCCCGCTATCGCCGGACTTCAGGCGCACAATACGCCCGCCCTGCTGTGCGTAATCCACCAACAACTGTGATACATGGCGCTGTTTCGGCGAAGGCCGCCCGGCGCGTTTGCCTACGCCAACAAGGTCCGCGCCAGCCCGCGCATGGGTCAGGATCGGGCCGCTGGACAGATCATCAAACAGAACCGCGTCGGCGCGTTTGAGCCGGTCCACCGCCTTCAACGTTAGCAATTCAGGATCACCGGGGCCGGACCCCACGAAAGAGACAAATCCGCTCATGCCTCCTCCGCGATCATGTGAAAGAAGGTGCCGGTCACATTGCCCCGGATCGCACCTGTCTCCGGCACCGGATTTCCGTCCGCGTCAGCGACCTCTGCCAGCGGCTGGTCCGGTTCTTCCAAAACAACGGTGTAGTGAAACTCATGCCCGCGCAGCACAGCGCCCGCCGCAAATCCCATCATACCCGCCTTCAGCACGGCACGACGGTAGCCCAGATGAAACTTCCGCTTTTCAAACGACGTTGCAACACCAAGCAAACCGGCCATCTGGTGCCGCACCCCTTCCTTATCGACCAACACTTCGCCCAAGGCCATGTAGCCGCCGCACTCCCCGTGAACCGGCTTGGTCTCAGCATGCTTGCGCAAGCCCTCCATGAAGGTCGAGGCCGCCGCCAGTTGGCCCGCATGCAGCTCCGGGTAGCCGCCCGGCAGCCAAACCAAATCGGCCTCGGGGGGGGCCTGATCGGCCAAGGGCGAGAACGGCAAAATCTCCGCCCCAGCCGCGCGCCAGCCTTCCAACAAATGCGGATAAGTGAAGGAAAACGCCGCATCGCGGGCCAGTGCAATGCGCTGCGCAGGTGGTTTCGGCAAGGCACCAGAAGGCAAGGTCCCACCCCGCGCCGCCGCCTTGATCGCCTCCAAATCCACATTCTCACGCAGGAACGTGGCATAGCCCGCAATTGCAGCCTCCAAATCGGGATGCTCAACCGCCTGGATCAGCCCCAGATGTCGTTCCGGCAAAGCCAGATCGCCTCGCCGGGGCAAAACACCCAATACGTTCAACCCGGCTTGATCCATCCCGCGCCGGATCAGCCGCTCATGGCGGGGAGAGGCCACGCGGTTCACGATCACGCCTGCAAAGGGCACCTCAGGCGCGTAGGCCTGAAAGCCCATCGCGGTGGCCGCCGCCGATTGCGCCTGCCCGCCCGCGTCGATCACCAAAACCACCGGCCAGCCCATGCGCCGCGCCGTCTCGGCGCTGCTGCCAAACCCGCTTTGCCCCTCGGTCGCCACCCCGTCGTAGAGGCCCATGGACCCTTCTGCGACGCAGATTTCAGCCCCCGCCGCCTGCGCAGCGATGCCATCCAGAAGCCCGCCATCCATTGCCCACGTATCAAGGTTGAACGAGGCCCGCCCTGCGGCCGCCAGATGAAACGCCGGGTCGATGTAATCCGGCCCGCTCTTGAACGGCTGCACCTCTAGCCCGTCCTCACGAAGCGCGCGCAAAAGGCCCAACATCACCGTCGTCTTGCCCGTGCCAGAGGCGGGTGCAGACACCATCAAACCGCGCATCTCAGTCATCGCCATGCTGCCATTCGCTCCACGGACTATCCGCCGTCTGGGGCCGATACCGGCGATCATAATCCGCCGCATAAAGACGGCTTTCGGTGAAATCGGACGCCCCAATCGCAGGCCCCACAAAGATCAGCGCCGTCCGCGCGATGCCCTCATCCACAGCCTCTTCCAGCGTTCCCAACGTCGCCCGGATCACCCTCTCATCGGGCCAAGACGCGCGGTAGACAACGGCCACCGGGCAATCCGCCCCATAATGTGGAACCAATTCCGCCACGACTTTCTCCATCTGCCCTATCGACAGATGCAGCGCCAATGTCGCGCCCGTCCGCCCAAAGTTCACAAGGCTCTCCCCTTCCGGCATCGACGTCGCCTTGCCCTGCGTGCGCGTTAGCACCAGCGATTGCCCAACACCCGGTAGCGTCAATTCTTGCCCAAGCGTGGCCGCTGCCGCCGCAAAGGAGGGCACGCCCGGCGTCACCGTGTAGGGGATGCGAAGGGCCTCCAGCCGCCGGATCTGTTCGCCCATCGCGGACCAGACTGACAGATCGCCGGAATGCAGCCGAGCCACGTCTTTGCCCGCGTCATGGGCAACAGCAATCGTCCCGATGATCTCATCCAGCGACATCGGCGCGGTATTCACCACCTGCGCCCCTTCCGGGCAATGCTCCAGCACCGCCTCCGGCACCAGCGATCCGGCATAGAGGCACACCGGGCAGGCCGCGATCAGGTCGCGCCCGCGCAAAGTCAAAAGGTCCGGCGCGCCCGGCCCTGCGCCAATGAAATGCACCGTCATTCCGCGCTCTCCGCCAAGGCGCAAGTTGCGCATCCATCGTCTGAGATCACCCGCGCCTTGATCAACCGCGCGCCCTCTCCCGCCGCCGCCAGGGCTGCAGCCTCCGCCACCGAGCCCGTGCCGCGTTCCGCCAGCGAAGTGAAGCTTTGCGTCACCGTGTCTTGGACAACCAAATCCTCTGCAGAAACGCCTTTTTCAGACAGCCCTTGAGCCTTCGCAAATGCACTGAATGCCCCAGCAACCTTATCCGAAACAGTCGCGGCGACATGCGCCGTGCCAGCTTTGGCATAGGCGTCAGCTAAGCTTTCCTCGGTCGCTGATCCGCGAAATCCGAACCCTGCCACGATCATCGTACGACGCTCCATTGCACAACCGGATAGGCCGCTTTCCAGCCACGTTTGCTGCCCATCGGGCTTGAACTGGAAATCTCAACCTTCATCAAGTCTCCGCCGAATTTGGCCTGCCAATCCACCAACAACGCCTCAGTTTCAAGCGTCACCGCATTGGCCACAACCCGCGTCCCTTCCGCCACTGCAGCCCAGATCGCCAAACGCGTGTCCGCGTCCAAGCCGCCCCCGATGAAGACAGCATCGGGGCGGTCCAAGGCGGGCAAAACCTCAGGTGCGCTGGCCTCCAGCACTTCCAAACGATGTTCGACGCCAAGGGCTTCCGCATTGGCCCGGATCAGCGCACACCGGTCGGCGCGCGGCTCCACGATGGTTGCGCGGCACAGATCGTCAGCCAGCAGCCATTCGATCGCAATGCTCCCCGATCCCCCACCGATGTCCCACAAATGCTCACCCCTACGTGGCGCAAGCGCAGAAAGGGTCATGGCCCTAAGCGGCCGTTTGGTCATCACGCCATCCGTGTCGAAGAACGCGTCAGCGATGCCGCTTGCGCGGGGCAATGTGTACGAAATGTCCTTTGCCGCAATCGACAGACCGACAGCGACCGGATGCTTGAAGCCGCCTTTCAAAGCCTCAAAAACGGACATGCCTTCCACGTATTCAAGCGGTCCGCCTATGGCATGGCAGACAAACATGCGCGTCCCTGCAAACCCGGTGTCGCGTAGATAGCGGGCAAGTTTCGAAACCGACGGGCCGTCGCGCAGGGTTGCGATGATCAACGCGTCTTCCACCAAGTGCCGTCGCAGACGGGCAAAGGGCGCGGCATGCAATCCAACGCAGGCGACGTCTTCCAACGCCCACCCAAGCCGCGAAGCGACCAGTCCGAAGATCGACACCCCGGGAAATGCCCGCCATTCGCCGGGGAAATGCCCCGAAATCGCGCGACCCGCCCCGAACCAGAACGGATCGCCAGAGGCCAAAACCGCAACCTGTTTGCCGCGCAAACCTTCAAGCACCGCATAGCCGTCCGCAAACGGCACCGGCCATTCCACGGTCTCCGCACTCGTCTCGATCAGACCCAAGTGCCGAGACGGTCCCATCACCACCTCGGCCTTTTCCAGCGCCTCCCGGCTTGCAGCCGACAAGCCGTCCGGTCCATCTTCGCCCAGACCGATGATCGTGATCCAAGGCTCAGCCATGCAGACCAACCTCCTGATCCTTGGCGGCACGCTTGAGGCCACCGCACTGGCCCGCGCCGTGGCCGAGGCTGGCCTTTCGGGCACCGTCAGTTTCGCAGGCCGCGTCGACCGCCCCGTGCGCCAACCCCTGCCCCAGCGTGTCGGTGGGTTCGGGGGCGTTGATGGCCTGGCCACCTACTTGCGCGAGGCCAAGATCAGCCACCTGATCGACGCCACGCATCCCTTCGCTTCTGTGATGAGCCACAACGCCGTGGCCGCCGCAAACGCCGCAAATGTGCCCATGGTCGCGCTCACCCGGCCCGCTTGGCGCGCGCATTCGGGCGACAACTGGACCCACGTGCCCGACATCCCCGCCGCCGTCACGGCCCTCGACCGCCCGGCCTGCAACGTCTTGCTCGCCGTGGGCCGAATGCATCTGGCCGCGTTCGCCCCGAACCCGCAGCACCGCTACGTCCTGCGCCTTGTTGATCCGCCCAAAGCGCCCCTGCCCTTGCCGAACACAGAGATCATCGTTGACCGGGGACCGTTTGACGAAGCCTCCGACAAGGCTCTGATGGAGGCCCACAAGATCGACCTCGTCGTCTCCAAAAACTCCGGTGGAACAGGCGCTTATGCCAAGCTCGCCGCAGCACGCGCGCTGAACGTGCCGGTCGTCATGATTGACCGCCCGCCTCAGCCAAAGCGGCACGAGCTGGCCACGCCCGGCGAAGTGCTCGACTGGATCCATCATTCCACGAACCTCGGCGTATAGACCCAATCGCCCACCACGCGCGTCTTTGAAGAGCCGACCAAAACCACCGTCCGCATATCCGCCATCTCAGGCTCCGCCTCGGCCAAGCGTACGACCCGCAGCGCTTCTTCGTCGGTCGACACCGCCCGCGCGAACACGATCACCCGCTCCGGCTCGCAAGCTTCCCGCAAAACCTCCAAAACCCGCCCGAACCCCTCGGGTCGCGCCTTGGAGCGGGGATTGTAGAAGGCCATCGCGAAATCCGCCTCCGCCGCCAACCTTAGTCGCTTTTCTATAAGATCCCACGACTTCAGGTTGTCGCTCAGGTTAATGGCGCAAAAATCATGCCCAAGCACTGCACCCGCCTTCGCGCTCGCCGCAAACATCGCTGAGATGCCGGGCAGCACGCGCACGTCCAACCCAAGCCACTCCGCAGGCCCGGCCTCCAGCGCCTCAAACACAGCGCTTGCCATCGCAAACACGCCCGGATCGCCAGACGAGACCACGACCACCCGCTTGCCCTCCGCCGCCATCTGCAACGCATGGGCCGCGCGGTCCAACTCCACCCGGTTGTCGCTTTCATGCAATGTCAGGCCTGGCCGCGCCGCGACACGCCTCACGTAAGGGATATATCCCACTACGTCCGTCGCCTCAGCCAACACGGCGGAGACTTCCGGCGTTATCAAAGCCGCGTCCCCCGGCCCAAGGCCTGCCACGACAACCCAGCCGCTCACGGGCGCCGCCCCTTCCCGTGCACCACAATGATCGAGAAATAGGGAAGCACCTCGCCGTCAAACTCTGCCAACGGACAGACAGCCTCCCCCTCCATCGCCGCATATTGCACCAGCACCGCGCGGTCTGACTTGCCTGCTGCCTCCAGCGCGCGGCGCACGTTCGCCAAATTGCGCCCGATCTTCATCACCACCAGCGCATCGGCGCGTTCCATGGCATCTGCCAACGCATCTTCAGCCAAGGTCCCCATCACCACCGACAACACATCGTCGCCCCAGGTGATCGGCGCGCCCGTCGCCGTCCAGGCCGCCGACATGCCCGTGATTGCGGGAACGACCTGCACGTCGCAAGTGTCCTTCAGCCGCTCATAAAGGTGCATGAACGAGCCATAGAAAAACGGGTCGCCCTCGCACAAAACCACCACCTCCTCGCCGTTCGAGGCAAGCCTGCACAGATGCGCCGTAACTTCCGCATAGAAGCCCGACAGCACTTCGTTGTAACGCGGATCGCTCAGCGGAATTTCTGTTGTCACCGGATATTCCATCGCGAATTCAACCACATCCGCGTGCAGCATCCCCTCTACAATCTTGCGCGCGCGACCTGCCCGACCAGCCTTCCGGAAGAACGCCACGTGCTTGGCGTTCCGCAGCAAACGATCTGCCTTCACGCTCATCAGGTCCGGATCCCCCGGCCCCAGCCCCACGCCGTAAATCACCCCGCTCATTCCGCGCGGCTCGCAATGGCGTTGATCGCAGCGACCGTGATGGCCGAACCACCCAACCGCCCCTCAACGATCAGCGACGGCACAGGCAGCGCCTCCCACAACGCATCCTTGCTTTCGCGCGCACCGACAAAGCCAACGGGGCAGCCGATGATTGCCGCAGGGCGCGGGCAGTCTGGGTCTTCCAACATCTCCAACAAGTGAAACAGAGCCGTCGGCGCGTTCCCAATTGCCACAACGCTGCCCTCCAACCGGTCGCGCCACAGCTCCAGCGCTGCGGCCGAGCGTGTTGTCCCCATCTCAGCCGCCATCCCCGGAACCCGTTCATCGCGGAGCGTGCAGATCACGTCGTTGTCCGCAGGTAGGCGTCTACTCGTCACGCCCTCGCTGACCATATAGGCGTCGCAAAAAATCGGCGCGCCTGCATCCATTGCGCCACGCGCCGCTGCGACCATGCCGTCCGAGACCTTCACATGCGCCTCAAGACCCACCATGCCCGCGGCATGGATCATCCGCACAACGACCTGCTCACTGTCCGCGTCGAAGCGGCCCAGATCGGCCTCCGCCCGGATCGTGGCAAAGCTCTCATCATAGATCGCCTGACCGTTCTTTTCGTATTCATACGGCATCTACGCCGCCCCTCCCCATGGCCAATTCGGCCTTATTGTCTTGGATGTCTCCGGGCGCAAGCTCCGGCATGTAGAGCGCACGAAACGGCGTCACACGCAGTTTGGTTACGTGGTGCTTCAGTCCCGCGCGCAACGCCTTTGGGGAAAGAACACCTTCCGGCGCGCAAAGCCATTCCGGCCCGTCAGTCCGAACCCGCACTGCGTCGTTCGGCTGCGTGTCGCCGCGCAAAGTATCCGGCACCTTTGCCGCGTGTTCCGCCATCCGCCCACGCCCATCCGCGCCCACGCAATCGGCCGCCACAAACCAACGCGCCAGATCCAACGCAGCGCGCACTGGCTCGCCCGTCACGCAGCCCACAGCACTCCCCTCCGCCCGCACGATCAGCTCGGCACCAGCGGCTTCGATCCGCACATCCCCCGGAACATCGGCCAACACCCGGCTCATGCCGATGTCCACCACAAAGCCAAACTTCTGCGGCAAAGCTCCGAACTCGGCTGCTGCCAGATGATCCGCAAGCTCCGCCGCAATCCCGGCGGCAGAAACACCCCGAAACGGGCTTTGCGTGATGTTCACCCGACCGCTCGGCGTATGGTCAATCTGAGCCAGCCCCAGCGCCTCCAGCTCCGGCACAAGCGCCGCATGGTCAGCCTCCGACAACCCACGCACCTGAAGGTTTGCGCGGTTCGTCAGTTCAATGACGCCTGCGCCAAATCGCTCCGCCAGCTCCGCCAAGCCCTCCGCCTGCGCCGCCGACAGCGCCCCGCCCGGCACCCGGATGCGCACCATCAAGCCGTCGTCCAGCGGCATTGGCCGCAAGACACTCGGACACCATCCCCAGGCTTTGCGATCCGGGACGCTCACTCCGCAGCCTCCAAGTCAGCCAGGATCGAATTCCGCCGCGACACCCAAAGCCCCGCCGCGTGCAGCGCCGCAAACCGGTCCCGCATTGCGGCCAGCGCTTCGGGGTTCGCATCGGCCAGAAACGCCTCAACCGCGTCATCGCCGAGCGTTGCTTCATAGTACAAATCGAACAGATGTGACGGCACAACACCCGCCAACTGCGCGAAAGCTGCCATATTTTCCAACGTCGCGGCGATCTCAGCCGCCCCCCGGAATCCGTGCCGTTGCATCCCCGCGATCCAGCCCGGATGCGCTGCCCGCGCATGGACCACGCGCGCCACTTCCTCGGTCAATCCACGGGCGCGGGGCCGATCCGGATCCGTCGCATCCAAATGGTAAAGCGCGGCCTTCCCGCCCGTCACACCCTGCGCCGCGGCAAAGCCCGCCTCGTGGGTCGCGTAGTCCTCAGCCAACAGAATGTCCGTCTCGGGTAGGTCCTGAAGGTGCACAAATGCGTCCGCCGATGCGACCCGTGCCGCAATCCCTTCGGCATCCTTCGCCACCATTTCCCCATCCAACGCAAAGGCCGAAGCCGCCAACCAAGCCTCGCCCACCGCGCGCTTGGCCTCGTCCGAGTAATCGCCCAGATGCTGGCCAATCCCAACTCCGAAAGACCCCGGCGCAGGCCCGTAAACCCGCGCACCCTCACGGCCCACGAACGGATTCCAATCCGCGGCCTCGTCCCGCGCCGCCAAAGCACGTACGGCCTGCTGGAACAGCGCAGAGAGTTGCGGGAACACATCGCGGAACAGCCCCGACACCCTAAGCGTCACATCGATCCTGGGGCGCTCCAACTCTGCAATCGGCAGCACCTCGATGCCGCTGACCCGCTCGCTGCCCTCGTCCCACACGGGCCGCACCCCCAACAGCGCCAGCGCCATGGCGAATTCCTCGCCCGCAGTGCGCATGGTGGCACTGCCCCAGAGGTCCACGATCAACCCCTTGGGATAGTCGCCTTCGTCCTGCAAATGCCGCCGGATCAATTCGTCCGCCAGCACTTCACCTTGGCGGTACGCCGCCCGCGACGGCACCGAACGCGGATCGGTCGTGTACAAATTCCGCCCCGTGGGCAGAACATCCGTCCGCCCCCGATAAGGCGATCCACTCGGTCCCGCCTCAATCCGTTGGCCGGCCAGCGCATCCAACAGGCTGGCGCGCTCTGCAGCAGCCGACGCCACGCCATCAAACGCCTCTGTCTCCGGTCCTGCCCGGCCCCAGACATGCAGACCATCGCCAAACTGGCTGTCCTTCACGTCGCACACAAAGCGGTCTATCCGCGTGATGGCCTCAGCCGAACAGGTGGCCGCCCCCAGCCCCAGATCGGCCTCCACTCCCAACGCCTGCGCCTCGGCGCGGATATCCTCCTGCAAGCGATCCCGCCGCTTCGGGTCCAACCCGTCCGCATTCGAGAACTCATCCAACAGAGCTTCCAACCGCACCAACCGCGTGGGCGTGTCCGACCGCTTCAGCGGCGGCGGAATATGTCCCAATGTCACCGCCCCGATGCGCCGTTTCGCCTGCGCGGCCTCACCGGGATCGTTCACGATGAACGGATAGATCACTGGCAAATCGCCGGTCAGCGCCTCGGGCCAGCATTCCTCTGACAAGGCAACCGACTTGCCCGGCAACCATTCCAACGTGCCATGGGCGCCGATATGGATCAGCGCGTCGGCGTGTTGCTGCATCCACAAATAGAACGCCACATACCCATGCCGCGGCACCCGCGCGAGGTCGTGGTATTCAGCATCCCTGAGCTTCGGATTCCCGCGTTCGGGCTGTAGTGCGACCCAAGCGGTCCCTCGCTGCAAAACCGGCAAGGCCAGCCCCTCCTCGGACGCATCCGCATCCTCCTCGCAACGGCCCCAAGCAGCTTGAAGGTCGCCCAGCAAGCATCTGGGAAGGCGAGACAAAGCGGCTTTGTAGTCTGCGAACGGCCAAACAATGCGCGCGTCGCGCAGGTCACCAACGTCTAAAGTGGCCGCAATCCCAAGGTCGCCCAAAATCGCCTCAGCCGAAGCAATCGCGTCGAGCCCAACCGCATGAGCGAGGTTCCATTCCCGCCCCGGATAGGTGCTGAGAACCAGCGCCACGCGCCGCTCCTCCACCACCGCCATCCGATGCCACGCCGCGACCCGCCGCGCGACAGCTTCAACTCGATCAGCGTTCGCCCTATGCACAAACCGCGCAAACTGCAGTTCTTCATCCCGCGCCTGCGGCTCCTTGAAGCTGACGGCACCTGCAAAGATGCGACCGTCCACCTCCGGCAAAACGACATGCATGGCCAGGTCGGCGGGCGACAACCCGCGCTCCGCCTCGGCCCAAGCCTCCTCCGTGGAGGTCGCCAAGGCCACCTGAAACACCGGCGCCTCGCCCGCATCCAGCGGCGAAGCCCCCGACGCCCCCTTCCCCGAAAACGACGTCGCATTGACCACCGCAACCGGGGCCAGATGCGCCACCATCCGCCGTATCCATTCCGCCGCCCCCGGCGCTTTCAGCGACGGCGCAAACAGGCCCATCACCGTGAAGCCCTGTGCGCGCAACGCACCAAACATTGCCTCAATCGGGGCCAGGTCGGCGGCCACCAGATAGGACCGGTAGAACGTCACCAGAACGAGCTTCTCGTCCCCCGCCAACACCGGGCAGCACACCCCATCCTCCGGCGTCCACCCGCCCACCTGCGCGACACCCTTCGCGCCCTTCACCGGCCCGGCATAGAGCCCCGAAGCCAAAGCCATCTGCTGCAACGCCGCCTGCGCGGCCACCGCTCCGCCCGCATCACACAGATGCTGCAACCGCCGCAAAGTGCTCACCGGAAGCGTCGAAATCTCATCGAGCCGCTTGTCCTCGCGCCCATCGGCGGGCAGCACCGCCAAAGCAATCCCGCGCTCCCGGCACAGCGCCGAAATCTGCTGCAACCCGTAGGGCCAATACGGCACGCCGCCGATCAAGCGGATCAGGATGCCCTTCGCCCCCTCCAGCGTCTGCTCCACATAAGTGTCGACAGACAAAGGATGTTTCAGCGCCACAATATTGGCGAGCCGCAAGCTTGGCAGCGCACCCTCTGACCGCCGCCACCCCTCCGCAAACGCGCCCAGATCAGAATCCGACAGCGACAACACCACAAGATCGGCGGGCGACTGCGCCAGATCCTGTGGGGTCTCGGTCTCTTCTAACCCATGGCTTTCGCGGAAGATGACGTGCATGTCATGCTACTCGGCAGCCGCCAGTTCCGGCGCCAGAACCGCCCGGATCGCCGCCGCATCGACATCGTCATGCTCGGCAATCACCACCAGACGACCCATCCGAGGCCGCTCACCCCAGGGCTGGTCATACTGATGCCGCACCCGCGCGCCTACCGCCTGCACCAGCAAGCGCATCGGCTTGCCAGCCACATCGGCATATCCTTTCACACGCAGGATATTCTGCTCATTTGCCAGCCGCTCGATCCGCGCCACCAATTCCGCTGGGTCTGTAACGGGCGCAATATTCACCACGATGCTCTCGAAATCATCATGCTCATGGTCGTCATGCCCATCGTGATGCGAAGGCCGCGCGTCCATGTCATCTTCCGCCGCCGCTTCCAGCCCAAGAATGACACGCGGATCAACCTTACCCTCCGCAACTTCCACAATCGGCAAAGCCCTTGGCGCTTCAGCCTCGATCACCGCTTTGGCCTTGGCTACGCCCTCCGGTCCTGCAAGGTCCGGCTTGGTCAAAAGCACGATGTCCGCGCAGGAAATCTGATCCTCGAACACCTCAGACAAAGGCGTCTCATGGTCGATGCTTTCATCCGCCAACCGCTGCGCATCCACACGCGCCACATCCGGCGCAAACCGACCATCCGCCACGGCCTCCGCATCGGCCAACGCGATCACGCCATCGACGGTAATTTTCGACCGGATATCCGGCCAGTCGAACGCCTTCAGCAAGGGCTTCGGCAGCGCCAGACCAGACGTCTCAATCACAATATGCTCGGGCCGCGGCTCCAGCGCCATCAGCGCCTCAATCGTCGGAATGAAATCATCGGCCACGGTGCAGCAGATGCACCCATTCGCCAATTCCATGATGTTTTCCGCCGGGCAATCCGGGATCGCACATCCCTTCAGGATCTCACCATCAACCCCCACGTCGCCGAATTCATTCACCACAATCGCCAGCCGCTTGCCGCCCGGATTCTGCATCAGTTGCGAGATCAGCGTCGTCTTCCCCGACCCCAGAAATCCCGTCACAATCGTCACCGGCAGTTTCGCCAAATCGCCCATGTCTTATCCCCCCAGCTTGGGTGCGCCCGCCTCAACCGGCGGAATGCGCGCAATGCAGTTACGTTTGAAGTGCTCGGGCCGCTGACGCCACGGGATCAACCCGTCCGCCGCGTCCCGGTATAGGGCCGTGCCCTCGATCAGCAGGTCCGTATGCGACCCCTCAAGGAGGTTTCCGTAAACATAGGTCCAGCGTTCATTGCCGCCGCGCAGGGCAACCGAGCATCCGCTGTCGCAATTCTGCAGGCACTCCACGGGCGTTAACGTCACACCCTCAGGCATCCCCGCCGCGCGCAAATCCTCGTAGAGCCGCGTGCCCGGCCTTTCCCCATCTTCGGTCGCCTCGCCGCCGCGCAAACATTTCACGCAGACCATCAGTTCAACCGGCGCAGGGCCGTTTTCGGTATCCATTCATCCCCCAAGCCCGAGGCACCCCGCCCGGCACATAAGTTCCAGTTGCGATGGCAGGTCTCCTGGCTTGTGGCCCGCGCTTCCTGTCGCCTTCCCGGGCATCGCCCAGTGGCCTTTTGACAAGAAGCAAACCACTCACAGTTGCGGGGGCAGCCGGGGCATCTCACCCCATTCCCTCTTCGGCGCCAAACCGGCGCACCATCGTCGAAAACACTGCTCACGGGCTGACCCGCTTGTCAATCGGCCCGCGCGATGTCACCCCTTTGCCTGACCCCACGGAGGACCCCATGACCGAGACCGCCGACGAAAACGCCCGCCACGCCGAGAAGATGAAAAAGATCAAGGCGGCCCGCGACAAGATGATGGAGACCAAGACCGAGGAGAAGGGTCTGATCATGGTCCACACCGGGCCGGGCAAGGGCAAATCCTCCTCCGGCTTCGGAATGGTCATGCGCGCGATCCAGCATCAGATGGGCGTGGCCGTCGTGCAATTCATCAAGGGCAATTGGGATACGGGTGAAAAAAGCTTCCTCCGCGAACGCTTCGCCGACGAATGCCGTTTCTTCGTCTCAGGCGAAGGCTTCACCTGGGAAACCCAGGACCGCGAACGCGACATCGCCGCCGCCCAAAATGGCTGGAAAATCGCGCAGGAACAGATCCTCGACCCCGACATCGACTTTGTCCTTCTGGACGAGATCAACATCGCGCTCCGCTACGATTACCTCGATATCGACGAGGTGGTCGATTTCCTGCTGCACCAGAAACCGCAAATGACCCATGTCTGCCTCACAGGCCGCAATGCCAAGCCCGAACTAATCGAGGCCGCGGATCTGGTGACCGAGATGACCCTCATCAAGCACCCCTTCCGCGACGGCGTGAAGGCCCAGAAAGGTGTGGAGTTCTGAGCAATGCCCAAGGTCGAAAACCCGAAAGTCGACGAAGGTGCGGACGAGATCGGTCGCTACCGCGCCGAACTCCTCTCCGATGCCGGCGGCCTCACCCAATTCGGCGCCTTCATTGAGACGCTCTGGCCCGGCTCTGCCGCCTCGAAAAACCACTGGCACGCCAATGAGGATGAGATGATCCACGTCCTCTCCGGCACCGTCACCTTGATCGAGGGCGACACAACAACCGACTTGATCCAGGGCGACACCGCCACCTTCAAAGCGGGCGTTCCCGTCGGGCACCATCTGGAAAACCGGACGCAGGCGCCCTGCCGTTACCTCGTGATCGGCACCCGGTCTCACGACGACACCGTGACCTATTCCAAAACCGGCGAAACCGTCACGATCATCGCCGACGAAAAGGTCTACCGCGACGCGGAGGGCAATATCACCAAGGTCGAACCCTACCATGCCACCTGAGCTGATCGTCTGGGATTTCGACGGCGTCCTGAATCGCAACATTGTTGATGGCCGCTTCATCTGGGCCGACAATCTGGAGGCCGACCTGGGCCTCAGCCTCGAAAGCCTGCAAGACTACATCTTCAAATCGGGCCGCATCCGCTCGGTGATCCGGGGCGAGGAAGAGCTCGTCGATGTTTCCGCCGAATGGCTCGCCACCCAAAATACAGACATCACGCCCGAGGCCTTCATGGCCTATTGGTTCGCCAAAGATGCCCGCCCGGATGCAGAAGTCATCGCGCACCTCAAAACTCATCCCGCGCGCCACGTCATCGGCACCAACAACCCCGCCAGCCGCGCCGCCTATATCGAAACCGAAATGGGGTTCTCCACTCTCGTCGAACACGTCTTCGCCTCGGGCCGCCTAAAGCTCGCCAAACCCGACCCCGCCTATTTCCAAACCATCACCCACTGGTCCGGCGTGGCCCCCGAAAACACGCTCCTCGTCGACGACAATGCGCCCAATTGCGAGGCCGCAAGCGCCCTCGGCTGGCGCGTCTTCCACTTCACGGACGCAACCCGCGCAGACCTCCCGCAGGCCCTCATATGACCCGCGCGATGATGATCCAGGGCACCGGCTCCAACGTCGGCAAATCCGTGCTCGTCGCGGGCCTCTGCCGCATCGCCAAGCAAAACGGCCTCTCCGTCGCGCCCTTCAAACCGCAGAACATGTCCAACAACGCCGCCGTGACCTCTGACGGCGGCGAAATCGGCCGCGCCCAGGCACTGCAGGCGCTGGCCTCTGGCCTCGCGCCCCACACCGACATGAACCCTGTCCTCCTGAAACCCGAGACCGACACCGGCTCCCAGGTCGCCGTCCACGGCAAACGCCTCACCACCGTCCGCGCCCGCGATTACGCCAAGCTCAAACCACAGCTCCTGCACGCCGTCACCGACAGCTTCCAACGCCTTAAATCCCAACACGACCTCATCATCGTAGAAGGCGCTGGCTCCCCGGCGGAGGTCAATCTCCGCCCCGGCGACATCGCCAATATGGGCTTCGCGCGCGCCACCGACTGCCCCGTCATCCTCTGCGGCGACATCGACCGCGGCGGCGTCATCGCCCAGATCGTTGGCACCCAGGCCGTGATCGACCCCGCCGATGCCGCCCTCATAAAAGGCTTCATGATCAACAAGTTCCGGGGCGACCCCAGCCTCTTCGATGATGGCTATGATCTGATCAAGACCCACACAGGCTGGCCCGGTTTCGGCGTCATCCCGTGGTTCGCCGACGCCCACAAACTCCCCGCCGAAGACGCGCTCGACATCGCAACCCCGAACCGCACCCGCGGCCTCCATATCGTCTGCCTGCGCCTCTCCCGCATCGCCAATTTTGACGATATGGACCCCCTCGCGCAGGAGCCTTCCGTCCGCCTCACCATGTTGAACGCGGGCCAGCCCATCCCGGGCGACGCCGACATCGTCGTGATTCCTGGCTCCAAATCCACACGCGGCGACCTCGCCTTCCTGCGCGCGCAAGGCTGGGACACCGACCTGACCGCACATATCCGACGCGGCGGGCACGTGCTCGGCATCTGCGGCGGCTACCAGATGCTCGGCAAGTCCATCTCAGACCCCGACGGCATCGAAGACGCCCCCGGCACCGATCCGGGCCTGGGCCTGCTCGACGTCACCACCACCATGACCCCCATGAAAACCCTCACCGAAGTCACTGCCACCTACGCCGGCACCAACCTGCCCGTGCGCGGCTACGAGATCCATATCGGCGAGACCCAAGGCCCCGACCGCGCCCGCCCCTTCGCCCATATCGACGGCCAACCCGAAGGCGCGCACAGCGAAAGCGGCAAAATCACTGGCAGCTACCTCCACGGCCTCTTCCGCGACGACCAATTCCGCGCCGCATGGCTCGCCAAGTTCAACGCCGAAAGCACCACCAACTACGACGCCACCGTCGACGCGACCCTCGACGCCTTGGCCTCCCACCTACGCAACCACCTCGACGCCGACGCCCTCTTCGCGACGGCCCGATAGGCACGCGACACGCTCGCTTCATCTTGGCTGTAGAACTCCGGGGGGACAGGGGGCAGCGCCCCCGAAAAGGAGTGGGCGGGCAGGCCCGCCCACACCCTCAAACCGTCAAATCGGCTCAATTAAGTCTGGTCCGCTCGCCCTATTCGAATTCACCGCCCGGTCCACCCGCCATCGCTGATAGGTCCCCTCGGGCGCAGACCTCATCAAGGGCGCGGCCTTCTCCCCGGTCTCCCCCAACCAGGTCGCCCAATCCTCCTCCGCCAAGACAACCGGCTCTCGGTGATGGGTCTCCGCCATCCAATCGCTCGCTCCGGTCGTCACAATCGCACAGGTCGGCACCGGATCATCCTTCCCCCACATCTGCCAGATGCCTGCAAACACCAGCGGCTCGCCCTCAGGGCGGGAAAAATACCACGGAAGTCGATTGTCCTCCGCATCCTTGGTCCATTCGTAGAATCCCGTCGCCGCAATCAAACACCGCCGCTCGCGCACGGCGGCCTTGAAGGCGGGCTTTTCGGCAATCGTCTCGGCCCGCGCGTTGATCAGAAGCGGACCACCGTTCATTGCCTTGTACCAATGCGGCAGGAATCCCCAGCGCATGGGGCGATAGCTTCGCCCCTCTTCAGATACGGTTTTCCCTTGCGATCCTGCAGATACGACAACGCCCACGCTCTGTGTGGGACACAGATTATACGTGGGCGGCTGAGGTAGATCATTGGCTGGCGCAGCCTCGAAAAGCTGCGCCATCGCGTCTGTGGGATGGGTCATGGTCATGCGGCCACACATGGCCGCAGACTAAACGACCGGCTTAGCGCCCGTAAACGGTGCGCATTGCAATCTTGTGTGCATCACCTGGGAAGATGCCCAGGTCTTCGACACCCAGCTCGGTCGAAATGGCCGAGATTTCGGCGACAGTACGGTTATAGGCTGCACGCTTTTGGGCGGCAGTACGGATCGTGTTGAGGATCGAGGCCATGGTACAGCTCCTTTTTGGCTCGTGATTTCGTCTCTCGTGACCCCAATATGTGAGCGCTAACGCAAACCACCATCCCCCGTTTTGCGAAACCCGCCTTGCACGGAATGCATGGCACAAAAAAACCGGCCAAGGTTGCCCTCAGCCGGTCCAATTTGCCTAAAATTCAGGCGGTTAGCGAATTACTCCGCCTGCGTGATGCGACCGTCCGTATAGGGCGTATAGGGGCTGTTCTCGCCGACATAGTCAGCCACAACCTGCTCCAGACCCGGACCAAAATCATAGGCGTTTTCGGCGGTGGTAAAGCTGGAATACCCGTCGCCGCCACCGCGCATGTAGTTGTTGGACACAACGCCGTAGGTGGCTTCCAGATCAATCGGCTCACCGCCAACCATCACGTCTGAAACCCGGCTGCCTGGCTCCTGGCTCAGGTCAAAGGTGTAGGACATGCCCGAAACCTGCGGGAAACGACCCGCGCCCTCTTCCACGGCACTCACGCCATTCTCCAGCGCTTCCACGATGCCCGCACCGGTCAGCTCGAACGTGGCCAGCGTGTTCTGGAAGGGCAGCACCGTGAAGACCTCACCCATGGTGATCTCGCCACTGTCGATGGTGGCCCGTAGACCGCCACCGTTCTGGATTGCCACCTGGATACCCTGATCGGCCACCCGCTCAAGCATCGCATCTGCCACAAGGTTGCCCATGGCGCATTCCATCGCCCGGCAAACCTCGCGTGAGCCTTCGATCACATCCGATGCCTCGCCGATCACCTCGGCCATGGCCTCCTCAATCGGGCCGGCCAGTTCCGCCACCCGCGCTGCGATATCCGCATCCGGCGTGACGGAGGCGTCCAGCACCATCGTATCGCCCGAGGCATAAACCACGTTGCCGTCATCATCGAAGGTCACCTCAAGGTGGCCCAGATATTTCGAATAAGCATAGGCCTGAACAATCGGCACGAAATCCCCGTCAGGGTTCGTGATCATCGTCGGATAGGCGCCCGCACGATCTGGATCAGACGAAGACAGATAGGTGTGCGAATGCCCGCCCACGATCACGTCAATGCCCGTCACGGCTTCCGCAATCGCAATATCCATCGGCAGTCCCACATGGGTCAGCGCGATGATGATGTTCACGCCCTGCTCGGTCAGCGCATCAACATCGGCCTGAAGCGCGTCGATCTCATCCTGGAAGATAATCGACGGGCCGGGGCTGGAGGTCTCAGCCGTATCCGTCGCCAGTGCCGAGATCACACCAACCTGCACCCCGTTCACATCCAGCACGACATGATCCGGGATCATCTCATCGGACAGAACATTCGACTGGCTCAGATCCAGATTGCCCGAAATGATCGGGAAACTCACCATCTCCGCGAACCGCGCCAGGTTCTCTGGCCCATCGTCAAACTCGTGGTTGCCCACGGCCATCACGTCAAACCCAATCGCCTCCATGAACTCCGCTTCCACGTCGCCCTTGTAGGTCGTGTACATCAGGCTGCCCTGAAACTGGTCGCCCGCGTCCAGCACCAGAACGTTCTCACCTGCGGCCTCAAGCTCGCCTCGCAGCGTGTTGATGGCTGTGGCAACCCGCGCCACACCGCCAAAGCACTCACCCGCCGCGTCGTCTTCGGCGCCACAGGTGCTGTCGAAACGGTTGATCGGCTGAATACGGCTGTGCAGATCGTTGATATGCAGCAGGTGCAGGGTCGTATCGGCGGCGGCGGGGGCGGCCATGCCAAGACCCGCCAGAATCGCGGTGGATCCCAAAATGCGTGCGATCATTGAAAATCTCCCAGGTTTTTTGTTGGACTGCCGACAGCTTGGCGTTCTCGTTTCCCCAAGTAAAGCGCCCAAGTCACAGACCCGTGACACTTGACGCCACGCCACCCTCGGGCGAAACGCCCCCCATGCGCATCTACAAAATCCTCCGGGCCTCCGAATGGGCCGACCTTCAGGCCAGGGGCGAAACCCAAGGCGCGCCCATCGACGTGGCCGACGGCTTTGTCCATTTCTCCACCGCCGCCCAGGCGCAGGAGACGGCGGCCAAGCATTTCGCAGGCGCAGAGGGCTTGATCCTCGCGGCCCTTGAAGCGGACGATCTGGGCCCGGCCCTGAAATGGGAGGTCTCGCGCGGCGGCGACAAATTCCCCCATCTCTACGGGCCCCTGCGGCTGGTCGACATCATCTGGCACGCGCCCCTTCCGCTGGAAGGTGGCGTGCACAAATTCCCGGCAGATCTGTAAATGCTCGAAAATTTCGGCCTCAAAGTCCTGCACGCGTTTGACCCGGAACGCGCCCACGGCCTCGCCCTGACCGCCCTCAAGATGGGCCTCGGTCCCCTGACCGGCCCCTACACCACCCCGCGCCTCGCCACGACCGTCGCGGGCCTAGACATGCCCAACCCGATTGGCCTGGCCGCCGGTTTCGACAAGAACGCCGAGGCGGCAGGTCCTTTGCAACGTGCAGGCTTCGGCTTCATCGAAGTCGGCGCCGCCACGCCGAAATCGCAGCCAGGCAACCCCAAACCACGCCTCTTTCGCCTGACTGAAGATCAAGCCGCTATCAACCGCTTCGGTTTCAACAATGACGGTATGGACGTCATCGCCGACCGGCTGGAAAAGACGCCGCGCGAAATCCCCATCGGCCTGAACCTCGGTGCCAACAAAGACAGCGCCGACCGGCTGGAAGATTTCGCTGCCGTATACCGCCGCTGCGCGCCCCACATCGACTTCGCCACAATCAACGTCTCTTCGCCGAACACCGAGAAGCTGCGTGACCTTCAGGGGAAGGAGGCGCTGGCCGAAATCATCACCCGCGTCGACGCCGTCCGCCTGATCGAAGCTGAGCCGGTCGCCCTCTTCCTCAAGATCGCGCCCGATCTCACGGCGCAGGACATCGAAGACATCGTCTCCGTCATCCTCGACGCGCCGGGCCGCATCTCCGGCATCATCGCTACCAACACCACGCTCGACCGCGACGGCCTGCAAAGCCCCAACGCGCACGAAAAAGGCGGTCTCTCCGGCCAGCCCGTTTTCGAGAAATCCACCCGCGTGCTCGCGCAACTCCACGCGCTGACCCGCGGCACGATCCCCCTCATCGGCGTCGGCGGCGTAGCCTCGGCCGAACAGGCCTACGCCAAAATCCGCGCAGGGGCCTCCGCCGTGCAGCTTTATACCGGCCTCGTCTACGGCGGGCTGTCGCTGGTCAATGACATCGCCAAGGGCCTCGACGCCCTTCTGGAACGGGACGGCCACGCCAATGTCGCGCAGGCCGTCGGAAGTGGAGTATCGGAATGGACCTGACCCTGTGGCACAACCCGCGCTGCTCCAAATCCCGCCAAGCGCTTGCGCTTCTGGAAGACGGCGGCCACGCCCCTTCCGTGCGCCTCTACCTCACCAACGCACCGACGGAGGTTGAGATCATCGAGGTTCTGACCCGCCTTCAGATCGCGCCGCGCGCCATGATGCGGACGGGCGAGACGCTCTACAAGGATCTGGGCCTGAAGGACGCCGACGACACCGCGCTGATCGTCGCCATGGCAACGCATCCCATCCTGATCGAACGCCCCATCCTGCTGGCAGGCGCGAATGCCGTCATCGGACGTCCGCCCGAGCAGATTCTGACAATGCTCTGACGGGTCAGCCCCTCCTCCAGCCTTCGGCTGTCCTCGCAGCTGACCGGTGCAACATGTAACCACTTGGTCATTGTTTCGCGTCCCACGAATGCGGCGACCAAACTGTGACCAGATGAACGCATTTTTTGCGAAATCTGTGACCAGATGGATGCATAAGTGACCATCTGGTCAGGGTTTTGCCGCCCGCTCCAACGCCGGATAGCGCAGACCCAACGTAATCCCGCGCGCCGCGAAACTCACCAAAAGCGCCATCCAGACGCCGTGGTTTTCAAAGATCGGGATCAGCACGATCACCGCTGCCACATAGACCAAAGCACTGAGAATCATCATGTTTCTCATGTCGCGCCCCCGCGCCGCGCCAATGAAGATGCCATCCAGCATCCAGGCCGCGCAGCCCACAATCGGGGCCGCAACCATCCACGGAAGGAAGACCCGGCCCGTCGCCTGCACCTCCGCATCCTTGGCCAAAACATCAATGAAAACAGGGCCTAAGACCAAAAACAGCATGGCCAGACCCAGGCAAATCACCATCCCCCAGATCGACGTCAAAACCGCCGACCGCCGCACACGCGCGGGGTCTTTCCGCCCATAGGCGCGCGCGATCAGGGTCTCTGCCGCAAAGGCAAATCCATCCATCGCGTTGGCGGTTAAGTACATGAATTGTATGAGAACTTCGTTCGCCGCCAAGGTCACATCCCCGAACTGCGCGCCCAAAAACGTGAAGGAGGTGAAGATCGAAACCAACAGCGCCGAGCGGATCAGGATGTCGACGTTCAAAAGCGCCATCTTCACCATCCGCGCGCGGTCAAAAACCCGCCCCCAATCGCGCCATTCCGGCCTATCAAAAGCGTTCCGACAGAACCACAATCCCAGCCCTGCACCCACGATTTCGGCGATAGCTGTGGACAGCGCCACGCCCTCGACGCCCCAATCAAAACCCAATACAAACAGGAAGTTAAGTCCGATATTCAGCCCGTTCATCAGCAGCTGAATCCAGAACACCGCCCCGGTTCTTTCCTGAGCGATCAGCCAGCCCGTCAGCGCGTAGACCGAGATCGCAAAGGGCGCGGTCCAGATGCGGATGAACAGATATTCCCGCGCCAGCGTCTCCACTTCTTCGCTGGTCGGATCCCACGAAAACGCCCCCCAAATGATGACCGGATAAAGCGCGACCAGCAGCAAGCCACCGGCTCCCGCAATCATCAAGGCGCGTGTCAGGATCGCCGACACCTCGGCCATGTCCCCCGCCCCCTCGGCCTGCCCCACAAGGCCTACCGTCCCCATGCGCAGGAAGCCGAAAATCCAGAAAACACTGGTCAGAATGATCGCGCCAATGCCCACGGCCCCGATCGGTGCAGCCTCGCCCATCTGGCCCACAACGCCCACATCTACGATGCCCAAAAGCGGTACCGTGGCGTTGGACAGCACAATAGGTCCGGCAATTTTAAGAACACGGCGGTGAGTCAGCGGCTTCGGTGGGGTGCTGGCGTCTGCTGGCACGTCCATATGGTTAACTTCGATCCGGCATCAGGAAATGCCCTGTCGCTTGCGCAAACAGCCGGTCACGATTGTCCTGCCAAGCCTCTACATGCACGCTCGCGTAGCGCCGACCGGATCGGTTCACCCGCGCCCGCGCATAGGCGTCGCGCGGCAGACCAGACCGCAGATAATCCACTGTAAAGTCAATGGTTTTTGGCAGCCTTGGTAACGTTTCAGGGGTCAACGTATCCGCATCCAACCGCCCATTTTCGATTTCATCCCAAAGGATGTGAAACGACAGCTCCATAATCGCCGACACTTCAAGAAAGGAGGCCGTCGCCCCGCCATGTAGCGCGGGCAAAAGCGGGTTGCCGATCAGCTTGTCGTCGTAGTTCAGCACCGCCGTAAGCTCATCGCCCCGGCGGTCAAACCCAACCCCAAGTGTGCGGATGTAGGGCACGCCTTCAACCAAAGCGGCCAGCGCCTTGTCGCGTCTTTCCTTAATGATGTGAACGGGTTCCGGTGCTTGTCTCATGTGGATAACCTAACCCCTTGTCACCGTGAACGCGCCGGTTGCGGCCGCCACCGGCCGGGCCTCATCACTGTCGAAAGCCTCCGCACGGATAAACGCGACCGAGCGGGTGACATGATAGCAATGCGCCCGCGCCGTAATCCGCTCTCCCGGCGTGGCAGGCCGCATATAGTCGATCCGCAAATCAATCGTTGCCGTGGCCGCCAAAGCCTCAGGGTGGCTCATCACTGCCGCCCCGCCACAGGTGTCCATCAGAGCCGAAACTGCGCCGCCATGGATCACGCCCGTGCGCGGATCACCCACCAGCCCTTCGTCGTAAGGCATTGAAATCACAGCCAGACCATCGCCAATTTCATCGAGGCTCATCTTCAGCGCTTTGGAAAAGGGGATCGCCTCGATGAATTGCCGGGCGATACGCGCCTTGTCTGCTGTCTCACTCGCCATCTTGCTGCCTTCCCTGTCCAACCGCGATCATGCGCGGCCCGTGTGTGGGTGCAAGGGGGAAGTCTCTTAACAAACGCAATTTCACGCGGCATACTATGTGCAGGGGGCGAAAAGAGACATCGCACATGGCTGAAGATCGATTGGAATTCAAAGAGATGTGCGCGCGTTTTGATGTAACGCCGCGCACTTTGCGCCATTACGAATATATCGAGCTGCTCTCCCCCGAACGTGAAGGTCGCGCGCGGTTCTATGGCCCCCGTGAAGTGGCCCGCATGACGTTGATCCTGCGTGGACGACGCTTTGGGTTCTCGCTTGAGGAGATCCGGCAATGGCTGGAAATCTACGACAAGGGCGAGGGCTGGGAAGCGCAGAAGGAAATCTGGCTTGAGTATGCCGACAAGCAGCTTGCTGAGTTGCATCAACGTCGGGTCGAGCTGGACGAAGTGATTGCCGAGCTCAAACTATTACGCGACGAGACGGCTGCCAGCACCTGATCCCGGGCGGATCACGCACGCTTCTCTGCCCCAGACCAGGCCAAGACCCGGGATAGCGCGATAGCTTTATTCCGAATGACCCTACGTCACTTTGCTTAACCTTTCGTCAGCCGGGAAATGACGTGACGTCTCGTTTACGTCCACGTCATCTTCGCTTGTATACACAGGCATCGACTCGCAGATGAGGGCCATAAAACGGCATGTTTGACAGTATCGAGAGCCACGCCATGACCCAGGAAACCATGACGATCCGTGAGATGTGTGATGCATTTGACGTGACCCCGCGCACCTTGCGCTTCTACGAGTCCAAGGAACTGCTGTTCCCCATCCGCGACGGCCAGCGCCGCCTGTTCACGCGCCGCGACCGGGCGCGCCTGAAGCTGATCCTGCGCGGCAAGCGCTTTGGGTTCAGCCTCGAAGAAATTCGGCAGCTGCTCGATCTTTACTACGTCGACGACAGCCAGGAAACGCAGCTCAGCCGCACGCTCGACATCGCCAACGATCGTCTTGGCGACATGGAACGTCAGCGCGCAGAACTTGATGAAGCCATCGACGAGTTGCGCACACAGATGCAGTTGGTGGGCGACATGCTTGCCAGCAACAAGCCCGCCGCCTGACCAACACCACCAGCCCACCCTTCGGGAGGACATTCTATGCCCAGCTACACCGCCCCCACCAAAGACATGCAGTTCATCCTGCACGACGTCCTCAACATTTCGGGCCAGGATATCCCCGGCTATTCCGACCTGGACGGCGACTTCACAAGTGCCATCCTTGGCGAAGCGGGCAAAATCGCGTCCGAAGTGCTGGCACCGCTGAACGTGGTGGGTGACACCGAAGGCTGCACCATGGAAAACGGCGTGGTGCGCACACCCACCGGCTTCAAGGCAGCCTTTGACGAGACCCGTGAGGGCGGTTGGCCCGGCATCGACATGCCTGAGCAGTATGGCGGCATGGGCCTGCCCTATGTCATGAACACCGCCACGGGTGAGATGTTCTCTTCCGCCAATCAGGCCTTCACCATGTATCACGGCCTGACCCATGGCGCGGCCTCCGCAATTCTGGCCCACGGCACGGATCAGCAGAAAGACACCTATCTGCCCAAGATGATCTCCTGCGAATGGACGGGCACAATGAACCTGACGGAACCGCACTGCGGCACCGATCTGGGCCTGATGCGCACCAAGGCTGAACCGCAGAGTGACGGCTCCTACAAAATCTCCGGCCAGAAGATCTTCATCTCCGCTGGCGAGCACGACATGGCGGACAACATCGTCCACCTCGTCCTCGGCAAGATTGTCGGTGGGCCCGAGGGTATCAAAGGTGTGTCGCTCTTCATCGTGCCTAAGTTCCTTGTAAACGAAGATGGCTCGCTCGGGCCGCGTAACGGCGTCAGCTGCGGCAAGATCGAAGAAAAGATGGGCATCCACGGCAATTCCACCTGCGTGATGAACTACGACGAGGCGACCGGTTACCTGCTCGGCGAAGAGCACAAGGGTATGCGCGCCATGTTCACCATGATGAACGAAGCCCGTCTGGGTGTCGGCATGCAGGGCCTTGCCCAGGCCGAGGTCGCGTTCCAGAACGCGCTCGAATACGCCAAGGACCGCCTTCAGGGCCGCGACGTAACTGGCATCAAGAACCCCGAAGGCCCCGCCGATCCGCTGATCGTGCACCCCGACATTCGCCGTAACCTGATGGAACAAAAGAGTTTTGCCGAAGGGGGCCGTGCCTTCCTTCTGTGGGGCTCGACCCTGATCGACCGCGCGCACCGCAACGAAGACGCGGATGCCGATGGCCTGATCTCACTCCTGACGCCGGTCATCAAGGGCTTCTTGACGGACAAAGGCTACGACATGACTGTGCAGGCGCAGCAGGTCTATGGCGGGCACGGCTACATCGAAGAATGGGGCATGTCGCAGTACACCCGCGATGCCCGGATCGCGATGATCTACGAGGGTGCGAACGGCGTGCAAGCGCTCGATCTGGTGGGCCGCAAGCTTGCACAGGACGGCGGCAAGCACGTCATGGCTTTCTTCGATCTGGTCAAGACGTTCTGCAAGGAAAACGCCGAAACCGAAGGCATGGGTGAGTTCATTGAACCCCTCAAGCGCGCCTCCAAGGACCTTCAAGCCGCCGGCATGTACTTCATGCAGGAAGGCATGAAGAACCCCAACAACGCGCTATCGGGATCGTATGACTTCATGCACCTCTTCGGCCACACCTGCCTTGGCCTGATGTGGGGCATGATGGCGAAGGCGTCGCTGAAAGCGCTGTCCGAGGGCACCACTGACCCTGACTTCCATAACACCAAGCTGGCCACGGGCCGGTTCTACATGAACCGCACCCTGCCGATGACCGCGACGCATCTGGCGCGCATTCAGGCCGGTGGCGAAGACGTCATGGCGTTGGAAGCCGCCAACTTCTGATGCCCAAACGGCGCATTTTGCTTTGGATCGGGCTCGCGGCACTCGCCGCGGGCCTGTTTTGGTTTATGGTGCGGTTCGGTGGTCAGATTAAAGACGCCTTCCGACCCTTGTCCGATCGAACAACGGGTTCGCTCGCGCCGCCAATTGCGGTAGTGGTGCTGGGAATTGTTTTCGTAATCGCCTCTCGCATGAAGCCCAAGGATAAGTGATGCCCAAACGCCTGCGCCTGACCCGCCGTCCGAATATCGCCATGTCCGAGGATGGGTTTCGCAAGCTGCGCGCTCTTTCCGCTGAGGCGGGCCTGGATGAAGGTGAGTTCCTGAGCTTCCTGTTCGAACACTGGGGCAGCGTCATCAATGAAGAAAAGTTCATCGCCCGCCTGCGCCTGTTCAATTCCGAGATTGATGCCCGCAAGCGGTGAGACTCGCTGCAAGTCGGATCGGCGCCGCACCGCATGAAACGCCCCGGGGTCCAGTCCGGACAGTCAAATGGGGCACGACGCCTTCACCTTTTGGGCCGCCGACTCTGCAATCGACGCCGCATGGCGATATTTGACGGTTAACCTTAATAAAAGGTTACCAAACCTATGAAACGAGACAATCGCGGGCCTGGTACAAACGCCCGCACCTTGGGGGGGAACCATGACAAACACTCTTTATTGCTTCGGTGAAAGCGGGAACGCTTACAAGGCCGCGCTGGCGCTGGAACTGGCAGGCGTCGATTGGACCCCGCGCTTTGTGGATTTCTTCAAGGGTGAGGCACGCAGCCCCGAATTCAAAGCGATCAACCCGATGGGCGAAGTCCCCGTGCTCGACGCCGACGGTGTGATCCTCACCCAATCGGGCGTTATTCAGGATTGGGTGATGGAGACGACCGAAAAACTCGGTGGTGAAAAACCCGAACACCGCCGCGAGATCCTTCGTTGGACCATCTTCGACAACCAAAAGATCTCAGGTATGGCAGGTCCACTCCGGTTCATGATGAATTTCCTGCCCGAAGAAAAGCGCAATGCCGACGTCAACGGGTTCATGGCCGGGCGCCTGAAAGCTTCCCTTCAAGTTCTGGAAGCCGAACTGTCGAACCGCGATTGGCTTGTGGGTGACGCCCTGACCTGTGCCGACATCTCCTGTGCGGGATACCTGTTCTACGAAGAGCAATTTACCTTCGACCGTGCCGACTACCCAGCAATCGATGCCTGGCTCACCCGCATCAGCGAAATGTCCGGCTGGAAACACCCCTACGACCTGATGCAACGGGGCCTGCCGGGGTGAAACGGCAACACGCCATAATTTCGCTGGTCTTGTCCGCTAAGCCCACGCAAACTGAAGGAAATACGAACAGGGCAACATGGTCAGTCAAATCGCATTGGGCGCAATCTGGGGCTATCAGCGCTACGTCTCGCCACGCAAAGGCTGGCGCTGCGCCCATTCCGTCCTGCATGGCGGCACGGGTTGTTCCGGTCACGCCAAACACGCAATCCGCGACCACGGCTTTTGGGCGGCAATCCCGCTTATCCGCCAACGCCTGCGCGACTGCAAAGACGCCTCTCTTACCTTGCGCGCCAATTGCGCGGTGCACTCCCAGCAAGACCCTGAGGATGGATCCGGCGAAGATGGCCGCCCGAACCGCGCGCCCTGGGGCAAGAAACGCCGCAAGCAAAATGGTAAAGACGCGGCCTGCGACGCCTGCGATTGCGCCGCTCCTCGATGCCTTCCCGCCATTGCCCTGCCCGCCTTCTGCGCCGCCTCCGCCGGGTCCGAGGCACAGCCAGCCCCTTCGCCCGACAAGATGGCAAACCCCTCGCCTGACGCAGCCCCGGACGGCAGCGGCTGCGACCTCGGCGGCCTCGATTGCTCCGTCCCGTCCTGCGACGGATGCGGCGGCTGCGATTGCGCCCCCTCCTGCGGCTAAAAACTGCCGGAAAACGTTACGTCGCGCACGGTTCTGTTGCTTGCACAGAGCCATGCGATAGCCCCATGTCTATAGGGAACACTGCGCGCGCCGCAGGTCTGGAATGATGGAGACACCCGATGACCGACGCTTACATCTATGACGCGATCCGCACCCCCCGTGGCAAAGGCCGCAAGGATGGTGCGCTGCACGAAGTCACCGCCGCGCGCCTTTCGGCCTTCACGCTGAACACGCTCAAGAAACGCAACGGCCTCGAAGGCCACGCGGTCGAAGACGTCATCTGGGGCAACGTCACCCAGGTTATGGAACAGGGCGGCTGCCTTGCCCGCGCCGCCGTTCTTGCCTCCGACCTTGATGAATCGATCCCCGGCCTCGCCATCAACCGCTTCTGCGCAAGCGGCCTTGAGGCCGTGAACCTCGCCGCCAACCAGGTCAAAGGCGGCGCCGGTGATGGATACATCGCAGGCGGGGTCGAAATGATGGGCCGTGTCGCCATGGGCTCGGACGGGGCGGCCATGGCCGTCGATCCGCAGCTCGCCATGGACAGCTATTTCGTGCCGCAAGGCATCTCCGCCGACATCATCGCCACCGAATACGGATTCAACCGCGATCAAGCCGATGAATTCGCCGTCGAGTCCCAGCGCCGCGCCGCCGCTGCTTGGGAAGACAACCGCTTCGGCAAATCCGTCATCACGGTGAAGGACCAAAACGGCCTCACCATCCTTGACCGCGACGAATACATGCGCCCGCAGACCGACATGCAGTCGCTCGGGTCCCTTAAGCCCGCCTTCAAGGAAATGGGCGAAGTCATGCCCGGCTTCGATACCGTTGCCCTGATGAAATACCCCCACCTTGAGGCGATCAATCACATCCACCACGCCGGTAACTCTTCGGGCATCGTGGACGGCTCCGCCGCCGTGCTGATCGGCAACAAGGAATTCGGCGAGAAATGGGGCCTCACCCCCCGCGCCCGCATCAAGGCCAACGCCAAGATCGGCACCGACCCCACCATCAACCTCACCGGCCCCGTCCCAGTCACCGAAAAGATCCTGTCCGAGAACGGCATGACCATCGACGACATCGGCCTCTTTGAGGTCAATGAAGCCTTCGCTTCGGTCGTTCTGCGTTTCCTGCAGGCCTTTGATGTCGACCACGCCAAGGTCAACGTGAACGGCGGCGCCATCGCCATGGGTCACCCACTGGGCGCCACAGGTGCAATGATCCTCGGCACGCTCTTGGATGAGATGGAGCGCGCCGACAAGGAAACCGGCCTCGCCACGCTTTGCGTCGCCGCTGGCATGGGATCGGCCACCATTCTCGAGCGCGTGTAAGAAACATTGGCCCGGTCGGCGCGTCATATCAGGCAAGGGACCCGGTTCGCCGGGACAGCGCAATGAGCGCCCCCGAGCCAACTGATGCCACGCAAGACCGGGCCGCGATCATTTACCAGGACCACCTTGATTGCGTGTCCGACCTTCTGTTCGCGGGCCATATCGCAGAATGCGTGAACTACTTCGCGCTGCCCCTGCTGATCCGCACCGGTAAGGGCGAAACGCTCATCGAAACCCACGAAGACATGCTCAACGACACCCGCCAACACTCAGAAAGCCTCAATGGACACGGCGTGACGAACTACATTCGTCTCGTCAAACAGGCACGGCAATTGTCCGAGACGCTCATCGAGGGCTGGCACGAAACCTACGTCTTGCGTGATGCCACTTCGGTCCTGCCGAGCTACCAAAGCCACATGTTCCTGCGCGACACCGGCGATGGCATCTGGAAGGTCATCGAAGCCGAGCATGAGTTGGAAAATCTGCGCTTCCCCATCGGCGCGATGAAATCGCAGCCGGGCAGCTTTGCCGAGAAGTGGCAGGATACGCAAAACGACATCCGCGTGTCCCATTCCAATGCCGAACCACTCTACCGCGCCTTTCTTGACGTGTTGGACAGAAACCAGAACGACGCGAATTTCGACGGTTGGGCAAACCGGTTTCAATGCCCGATCACGGCGCACTACGATGGGTCAGACATGGTCTATGAGACGCCTGAAGATATGCGGGATTTCTTCGAAGCGATGCTCAAGCTTGTCGAAGACACCGGCGGTCAGGTCCACCGAACCATCACGTCCGCCAATTTCATCTCGTCCGATCGTATTTGCGGCTACCACGAAACGACCTTTGAAGGTGGTGGCAAGCTGCAAATGGACCCCGTCAAAAGCCGCATGATCCTGACCCTCGCTGAGGGACAGTGGAAATGCAGTTCCGTCACAAACTCACTGTCGGGTGACCACGGCCTTCCGCCTGAGGCGGGCTTCACGGCCTCGTCGCGCCTCCCGACCATGTCCGAAATTCAGAAGAGGATGAACAAGCAATGACCGATTTCACCATGGAAATCGACGCAGACGGCGTCGCGGTTGTCACCTGGGACGTGCCGGGAAAGTCGATGAATGTCCTCAACCGTGAGGCGTTTTCGACCTGCGAAGACCTGATCGATCAGGCGCTGGCTGATGATGCGGTCAAAGGCATCGTCATTACCTCCGGCAAAAAAGACTTCGCAGGCGGCATGGACCTCAACGTGCTGGCCTCGATCCGTGAAGAGAGCGGCGACAACCCGGCACAGGGCCTCTTCGATTTCATCATGAACGGTCACCGCATCCTGCGCAAAATCGAACGTGCGGGGATGGAGCCCAAGACAAACAAAGGCGGCAAGCCCATCGCCTGCGCCCTCCCCGGCACCTGTGCGGGCATCGGGACCGAGATTGCACTCGCCTGTCACCACCGCGTGATGGCCGACAATCCAAAGGCCAAGATCGGCCTGCCCGAGATCCTCGTGGGCCTCTTCCCCGGCGCGGGCGGCACCACTCGTTATTCCCGCATGGTCGGCGCAATGGCCGCAGCACCCGTGCTGCTCGAAGGCCGGATGCTGGACCCCAAGAAGGCCAAATCCGCCTCGCTGATCGACGACGTAGTCCCTGCCGATGAATTGCTGGCCAAGGCGAAAGAGTGGGTCCTGAACGCCACCCCCGCCGACATCGTCAAACCCTGGGACGCCAAGGGCTTCAAAATGCCCGGCGGCGCGCCCTATCACCCTGCAGGCTTCATGACCTTCGTGGGCGCCTCCGCGATGATCCACGGCAAGACCAAGGGCGTCTACCCGGCGGCCAAGGCCCTGCTCTCCTCCATCTACGAAGGCGCATTGGTCGATTTCGACACCGCCCTGCGGATCGAAGCCCGCTACTTCACGCAAGTCCTGATGAACCCCTCGTCGTCCGCGATGATCCGGTCCCTCTTCCTCAACAAGGAAGCGTTGGAGAAAGGTGCGAACCGCCCCGCCGTCGAAGATCAGACCGTCAAAAAGGTCGGCATCCTCGGCGCCGGCATGATGGGCGCGGGCATTGCCTATGTGTCTGCGCTTGCAGGCATCGAAGTTGTCCTGATCGATGCGGCCAAAGACTCCGCCGACCGGGGCAAAGCCTATTCCGAGGGCCTGCTCGATAAGGGCATGAAGCGCGGCAAGGTCACGGAAGAGAAGAAGGCGGCAGTGCTCGGCCAGATCACCGCCACAACCGACTATAACGCGCTCAACGGCTGCGATCTGATCGTTGAGGCCGTCTTTGAAGACCCGAAGGTGAAGGCCGAAGTGACCGCAAAAGCCGAGGCCGCCATGAACGGCGATGGCATCTTCGCCACCAACACCTCCACCCTGCCGATCACAATGCTCGCCAAGGCGTCATCGCGCCCTGAGCAATTCATCGGCATCCACTTCTTCTCACCGGTCGACAAGATGCTGCTGGTCGAGATCATCAAGGGCAAGCAGACCGGCGATGTCGCCGTCGCCAAGGCCATCGATTTCGTCCGCCAGATTCGCAAGACGCCCATCGTGGTCAACGACGAGCGGTTCTTCTACGCCAACCGCTGCATTCTGCCCTACGTCAACGAAGGCGTCCGCATGGTGCAGGAAGGCGTGGCCCCCGCGCTGATCGAGAATGCCGCCAAGCTCGTTGGCATGCCCCTTGGTCCCCTGCAATTGACCGATGAGACCTCGATCGACCTCGGCGCCAAGATTGCCCGCGCCACCAAAGCGGGCGACCCGGATTATGACGACACCACGGATGAGCTGATCTTCTGGATGGAAGGCGAAGGCCGGCTTGGCCGTAAAGCATCTGCCGGGTTCTATGCCTATGACGACAAAGGCAAGCGCACCGGCCTGTGGGACGGCCTGACCGACCGTTACGCCGCCGCCGACGCACAGCCCGAGCTGGTCGAAGTTCAACACCGCCTGCTCTTCGCCCAAGTCCTCGAAGCCGTCCGAGCGCTAGAGGCTGGCGTCCTCATGGACATCCGCGAAGGTGACGTCGGTGCCATTCTCGGCTGGGGCTTCGCGCCGTGGTCCGGCGGCCCCTTCGGCTGGCTCGACATCCTCGGCACCGCCTACGCCGCCGAACGCTGCGATCAACTCACCGCCCAATATGGCGACCGCTTCGCCTGCCCGCCCCTCCTGCGCGAGATGGCAGAGAAGGGTCAAAGCTTCTACGGACGCTTCGGCGAAGGCGTCGACAGCAAAGCCGCGTAAGCCATTCGCAACCCGAAAAAAAGGGCGCCTCTCAGGGCGCCCTTTCTCGTACCATGAAGCCGCTTTCAGAACCGCAAAGCCGCCCGCGCGCCGAAGGTTGTGACCGTCGCATCGCGGGAGCCGAAGTTGTCCAGATCCGTCTGCGACACGCTGCCACCGATCATAATCTGATCGTTCAGCATGAAATCAGCACCGACACCGTACTGCAGGCCACCCTCAAACCGGCGCGTGTTGCCCGCGTCCGAACGCGTGGCCCAGGTATGGCCCAACTCGCCGTAAACTAGCACATCGCCCAGGTCATAACCGACCTCGACACCAACGGTCGCGAGTGACCCGAACGACGATCCATCGCTGCCACCGCCAACAGGGTCCGTGTCGAAATTGCCGAAACTCAGCGTCGCGGCCGCCCCCAGAACCACCTGGCCCAGGTCACGCCGATAGCCGCCATTCAGACCATACATCAGCCCGTTGCCGTCGTTTGTCGCCGCCCCGCCACCGGGGATCGACAGATCGACCGTTGCGAAATCCAACTGCACCCCGCCGTAAAGGCCGGTCCAATCCACATCCTGCGCGACCGCTGGGGATGTAATCATCAATGCGGCACACGCCGCGAAAACCCGTGAATACTGCATGCTTGCCTCATATTTTGTATGTTTTGCCTGCATCGCTACAGCATCGGGGACTCCGAGGGCAAAGGGTTTCTGTGGATAAGTCAGCAATTTTCCGCCGGTGCAGGGAACCATTCACGGCCAGACGGGTTCTTTCAGCGTCCCTCAAGCGTCGGACTTTGCCTCGTATGTCCGCCGCTTTGCCGTCCGCCCCTTCTGTTCCATTCCCTGGGGCGGACGGCCCCTCCCCCGCAACGTTCTTTCAATTCACTTCGGAATCGGTCATCACGTCCCGCAGTTTGGTCGTAAGGGAGGCAAGGCCATGGGGTGGATGACAGACGAAACCGGTTTGGGCAAAACCGCGGCCAATTACGTGCCGCTGACCCCGCTCAGCCATCTGGCACGCGCCGCCAAGGTTTTTCCGAACCGTTTGGCCGTCGTCGATAGCGCGCATCAGAAAACCTACGCCGAATACCACGCCCGCGTCTCACAGCTCGCGTCGGCCCTGACCGCGCGCGGCATTAAACCGGGCGACGTGGTCGCCACCGTCCTGCCCAACACCTACCCCCATATGGAGGCGCATTTCGGCGTACCCGCCGCAGGGGCCGTTCTGAACGCCATCAACATCCGCCTCGACGTCTCAACGGTCGCCTACATTTTCGACCATGGCGAAGCGCGCATGATCCTGGCGGACACGCAATTCCTGCCCCTCGTCGAACAGGCCATCGAAGCAATGGAAGGCCCCGCCCCCATCGTTATCGAATGCCCCGACTCCGACGCGGGCCACCCCGCCACGGGCCGCTACACGACCTACGAGGAATTGCTGGCCGAAGGCGACGCGAACGCCCCCTGGCACATGCCCGAAGACGAATGGGAAAGCCTCGCGCTCAACTACACCTCCGGCACCACCGGGCGGCCCAAGGGCGTGGTCTACCATCACCGGGGCGCCTACCTCATCACCATGGGCACGCCGATTGCATGGCGGATGACACTTTACCCCACGATCCTTGCGATTGTGCCTTTGTTCCACTGCAACAACTGGTGCCACACCTGGACCATGCCCGCCGTCGGCGGCACGCTGGTCTGCTGCCGCGACATCACTGCCAGGGCAATCTACGACGCCATCGCGGACCGTGGCGTGACGCATTTCGGCGGTGCACCCATCGTGCTGAACATGATTGTAAACGCTAAGGACGAAGACCGCCGCAGCTTTGGTCACACCGTTGAAGTTTTCACCGCCGGGGCCCCACCCGCCGCCGCGACGCTCGCGGCGATTGAAACCATGGGTTTCAACGTCACGCAGGTCTACGGTCTCACCGAAACCTACGGCCACGCCACCGAATGCGTCTGGCAAGATGACGCTTGGGGCGCGCTGCCCGCCGACGATCGCGCCGCCATCAAGGCCCGCCAAGGCGTGCCGCTCCCCAACATGGACGACATCGCTGTGATGGACCCCGAAACCATGGCGCCCGTGCCCCGCGATGGCTCCGCCCAGGGTGAGATCATGATGCGCGGCAATTCCACGATGAAGGGCTACTACAAAAACCCGGAAGCCACGGCAGAGGCCTTCGCGGGCGGCTACTTCCACACCGGCGACATCGCCGTGCAGCACCCCGACAGCTACATCCAGATCGCAGACCGCGCGAAGGACATCATCATCTCCGGCGGTGAAAACGTCAGTTCCGTTGAGGTCGAAGGCGTGCTCATGCGCCACCCCGCCGTCTCGCTCTGCGCCGTTGTGGCCAAGCCCGATGACAAATGGGGCGAAATTCCCTGCGCCTTCGTGGAGTTGAAAGAGGGCGCAACCGGCGACGCGGCTGAGATCATCGCCTTCGCCCGCTCCCACCTTGCAGGCTTCAAGACGCCCAAACTGGTGGTGTTTCAGGAGCTTCCCAAAACCTCCACCGGCAAGATCCAGAAGTTCGAACTGCGCAAGCAGGCGGCTGACCTCTAGCCGCATTCCCCACGACGGCCCGCGTTGTTGGCGCGCGCGCTCTGGTGTAGCATTCCACGGATAAACACCGGGCACGCATAACAGGCAATGACAGCGCTACAGGAATACCGGCGGCTTGAAGCCATAGGCCTTTGGCGCGAACACGCCGAGGATCAGCGGCGCGAGGTTATCGTATCGCTTGGTGACGCGTCTCTTGTCATGTCCTCGCCCTCCGGCGACGCGATTGGTCATTGGTCCCTGCCCGCCGTCGAACGCCTCAACCCCGGTAAACTGCCCGCGCTTTATGTCCCCGCCCGCGACAGCGAGGAGGAGTTGGAGCTTGCCGACCCCGAGATGATCGAAGCCGTCGAACGCATCCGCTCGGCCATCGCCAAATCCCGCCCCAAACCGGGCCGCCTGCGCCTTTACCTGGGGGCGGGCTTTGCACTCGTGGTCGGGCTTTTGGCCGTCTTCTGGCTTCCGGACGCTTTGATCCGCCAGACTGTGGGTCTGTTGCCCCCTGCCAAACGGCTGGAAATCGGGCATCAATTGCTTGGCGAGATTGCTGTAATTGCAGGCAGGCCCTGCGGTGGCTCCGGCGGGCGCACGGCGCTCATCCGTCTGTCGACCCGCACGTACGGCCCTGAAAACCCACCGCAAATTGTGGTCTTCCCCGCCACCATCCCCGATACGCTGACCCTGCCCGGCAACATCGTTGTCGCCTCCGCCGCATTGGCCGAGGATTATGAGACGCCCGAGGTTTTCGCGGGCTACCTTCTCGCCGAACGGGTCCGCGGCGAGGCACTCGACCCGGTTGAGGCCTTCCTGCGCCACGCGGGCCTCAGCGTGACGTTCCGTCTGCTTACCACAGGCGAAGTCGCGGCCGAGCCGATCCATGCCCATGCCGCCGATATGCTCTCCAACGACACCGGCCCTGCGAATGAGGCCACATTGCTCGCGCATTTCTCGGAGGTTGGCATCTCGTCCCAGCCCTACGCCTTTGCGCGGGATGTCTCAGGCGAGTCTACTCTTGGATTGATCGAGGCCGACCCGATGCGCAGTCGGCAAGCCGATCCGGTCCTCAGTGACGGCGATTGGGTCAGCCTGCAAGAAATCTGCGCAGGCTGACCCAATTTCAGCGCCGGAAGATCCCGGCGAACAAGCCACGCGGACGCTGTTGGACCACGGCAATCTCGCCCGAGTTGATCGGAACCGACACCAGACGACGCGGCACGGTGTCCGTCCAAACCTGGCGCATCTGCGCCTCACCCTGCGGCGTGCCGATGCCACGGTAAGGGTTCAGCCGTCCGTCATTCCAGGCGAACTCATAGCCTTCAGGCGGGGCCGTCAGAACAAAGCTGCGCGGCGTGCCAGTGACACCGTCGATAACGGCAGGCGCCAGCAGCGATTGATCGCCAATCGCACGACCATCACCGGGATGCACCGCTTGCGGGCCGCAGCGCACATCGTCACCCGTGAAGTAGGGCTGATGCGCCGAAGGCAGGTTGGCGCAGTTGCCACCACCCGTCGGCGCAATGATCGTAACCGGTGCCGGGCTCTGGACCCGAACCTGCGGTGCCGCCGGAGCGGGCGCGGGCGCTGGTGCCGGAGCGGCTGCGATAACTGGTGCAGGCGCTTGTGGCGCGGGCGCCGCTGGCAACGGCTGCTCGCCAATCACCACAACGGAGTCGTTCGAGAATGGATCTGCCGCCGCGCCACCGCCACCGGTCGGTTGCTGGCCACAAACCTGCTGCCGGTCTCGGCCCACCCGTGGCACCCACTCGGTCGCCGCCCCAAAGCCCACGCGCACGAACACGCAGCCCCGACTGTCGACATACTGATCGCCGGTGTAGCCCGCTCCGGGCGTCTCCGCCGGAACACCTTGTTGTGCAAATGAAGCGCTGGTTGCAGCAAGCCCGAATGACAGGCCCAATACGACAGCGCGCAGACATAGCGTCTTCGCCATGCGAAACTCCCCCACAGAAATCGCGTTGTGGATAGTCTGTCGGAGTCGTTCCGTTAAGTAAAGGCGCTCAAACGCTTATTTCGTGCCAAACATGCGATCACCCGCATCCCCTAGTCCCGGCACGATGTAGCCATGGTCGTTGAGATGGCTGTCGAGGGCGGCGGTCACAATCGGCACGTCCGGATGCGCCTCTTTCATTCGCGCGACGCCTTCAGGCGCGGCCAGCAGGCAGAGGAAACGGATGTTCTTCGCACCCCCCTCTTTCAACAGGTCAATCGCCGCAGCAGACGAATTGCCCGTCGCCAGCATCGGATCGACCACAACCGTCAGACGCTGATCAATCGCCTCAGGCACCTTGTAGTAATACTGCACCGGCTGCAGCGTTTCAGGATCGCGGTAAAGGCCCACAAACCCCACCCGCGCATTGGGGATCAGCTCAAGAATGCCGTCCAGCAACCCGTTGCCCGCCCGCAGGATCGACACCAGCGCCAGCTTCTTGCCCGCAATCGTGGGCGCCTCCATCGGCTCCAGCGGCGTGTCCACCGTCATCGTCGTCATCGGCAGGTTGCGCGTCACCTCATACGCCAGCAAGTGACTGATTTCACGCAAGAGTTGCCGGAACGATTTCGTCGAGCATTCCTTGTCCCGCATCAGCGTCAGTTTGTGCTGCACAAGCGGGTGATCAACAACGGTCAGATGGTCACTCATGGTCCAAGCGCTCCCGAATTTTGTCTTTGGTACTCTCATCGCAGAAGGCGGCCGCCAGGGCGGTTTCTGTCACCTCGGCAAAGTCTTCCTCGCCCCAGCCAAACGCCTTCTCCAACCCCTCGTATTCGCGGGTCATGGTTGTGTGAAAGAACGGTGGATCGTCGGTGGAGACGGTCACTTTCACGCCGCGCTCCCGCAATTTCTGGATCGGATGGGCCGCCAGCGTCGGGTAGACACCCAGAAACACGTTCGAGCCCGGGCAAACCTCCAGCACGATCTCCCGCTCGGCCAGCACGTCACACAGCGCCGGGTCATCAATCGCCTGCACGCCGTGCCCGATCCGCGCCGGGTTCAGGTCTTCCACCGCTTCACGGACCGAGGCCGCACCACCCCATTCCCCCGCATGGGTCGTGATTTTCAACCCCGCCTCCCGCGCGCATTCAAACGACCAGCTGAAGTCGCGCTGATGTCCGACCATCTCATCACCGCCCATGCCGAAGCCCACGATCCAATCACCCGCCGTCTCTGCCGCACAAGTGGCCGCCGTTTTCGCCTGCTCCGGCCCGAAATGGCGGATGCAGGTCACGATCCCACGCAGGGTAATGCCCATGTCGCGCTCGGCCTCGTCGGCCACCTCCCGGATTGCGGCAAGGTATTCGCGCCACGCGCCCACATCGCCACCACCGCAGAAGTCCGGGCTCAGGAAACTCTCTGTGTAGACCACGCCATGCGACGCGCTCTCTTCCAGCACCGCGCGGGTCAGGCGCGCAAATTCCTCAGGGCCCGTCAGAACAGAAGTCGCGGCTTCATAAACAGACAGGAAGTGATTGAAATCACGGTAGGAATAACTGCCGTCCTCGCGGAAAATTCCACTCAGATCGACGCCCTTTTCGGAAGCTAATCCACGTATAAACGCAGGCGGTGCGGCGCCCTCATGGTGCAAGTGCAGCTCAATCTTCGGCAAGTCTCTCACAGAAAACTCTCCCCCGCGCCCCGTTCGCTCAGCCCCAGATGCGCCGCAACTGATGCGCCCACATCCACAAAGCCTCGGACGCCGACTTGCCCCGAATATGGCCCCACCGCAAGCACCGGCACGCGCTCCCGCGTGTGGTCCGTCCCGGTCCAGCTCGGGTCATTCCCATGGTCCGCCGTGAAGATCATAAGGTCGTCGGGGCGCAATGCGCCAAGCACCGGCGCAATAGCCGCATCGAACCATTCCAGATGCCGCGCGTAACCGGAAATATCCCGCCTGTGCCCATACATGCTGTCGAATTCCACGAAGTTCGCGAAGGTCAGGCTGCCATCCTCGGCCCCCGCTACCGCATCGGCCAGATGCCCCATCAACTTCGAATCCGGCCCCTTCTCCACATGGCTCACACCGCGCCCCGCGAAGATGTCGCGGATTTTGCCAATGGTGTAGGTCACTCGCCCATCGGACTGCGCCAGATCCAGCAGCGTCGGCCCGGGTGGCTCAATCGCGTAATCCCGCCGGTTCGGCGTGCGGGTATACGCCCCCGGCTCCCCCACAAAAGGTCGCGCAATCACGCGCCCCACGCGCATCTTGTGCAACGTCGGCGCCAGCCCCTCGCAAAGCGCCAGCAACCGATCCAATCCAAAACTCTCCTCATGGGCCGCGATCTGGAACACGCTATCGGCGGAGGTATAGCAAATCGGCCAGCCATCCTTCTGATGCTGCGCCCCGAAATCCTCGATCACCTTCACACCATTGGAATGCATGTTCCCATGAATGCCCTCAGTCCCCGCCAAACGGCACACTTCGGCAATCACCTCCGGCGGAAAGGAGTTCTCTTTCTCCGTGAAATACGCCCAATCCCAAGGCACCTGAAGGCCGGCCAACTCCCAATGCCCCGTCGGCGTGTCCTTACCGGGAGAGATCTCTTCCGCCACGCCCCACAGCCCTTCAGGCAAGGCATCCAACCCTTCACCCCGCGCGCCAGAGGCCAGCCGCAAAGCCGCGCCCAGACCCAGCCCATCCAGAACCGGCATCCGCAACAGACCGGAACGTCCCTCTTCCGCCTGCCCTTCCGCACAAGCCTTGGCAATATGGCCCAGCGTGTTCGATCCTGTATCTGGCACGCCATCGTTGAAGAAGTCGCCCGCATCCGGCGCGCCGCCAATGCCAACCGAGTCCATCACCACTAGAAACGCGCGGGCCATCAGGCAATCCTTTCATGGATCAGCGGCGGCGCATCGACTTTGCGATCTGAAAGCCGGAACGCCTGCCGTAGCTTCGCCGCCACCGCGCGTCCCGCTTCTTCGCTGGCCACATGCATCCGCGCCAAGGGCACGGCGTCATCCACCGCTGCACCAATGCGCGCGATGTCAGACAAGCCCACCGCAAAGTCGATCTTGTCGCCTTCTTTCTGCCGTCCGCCACCCAGGGCCACGACAATCTCGCCCAGCGCCTGCGTGTCGACGCCCGCCACAAAGCCTGCCTCGCTAGGGTGAATGTCGATCATGACCCGCGCCGCAGGCAGGCGGTCCGGCCAACGTTCCACGAAATCCCCGGGCCCGCCCAGTTCCGCGACCATCTCACCGAACACATCTGCAGCCCCGCCGCTGTCAATCGCCGCACGAATGCGGCCCTCTCCGTCAGCCGCATCATCCGCCAACCCGCCCAACGCCAGAACCTCACCGCCCAAGGCCACGCTCAGCCGATACAAATCCGTATCCGCACCAACGCCCGTCAGCACCTCCATCACCTTGATGACTTCCAGCGCATTGCCCGCCGCGCTGGCCAGCGGTTGGTTCATGTCCGTCACCAAAGCCGAGGTCATGCACCCTGCCCCCTGCGCCGTCGCCACCAGGGCCTGCGCCAACGCCAGTGCTTCGCGCTCCTCGCCCATGAACGCCCCCGTCCCGACCTTCACGTCCAGGATCAACGCCTCCAACCCGGCCGCCAGCTTCTTCGACAGGATCGACGCCGTGATCAGGTCAATCGACGCCACCGTTCCCGTCACATCGCGCACCGCATAAAGCCGTTTGTCTGCCGGTGCGATACCCGCACTTGCGCCCACTATGGCGCAGCCCACATCAGCCACGATCTCTTGCAGATCATCGGGCGAGACGTCCACATTGTATCCCGGGATCGCCTCCAGCTTGTCCAATGTTCCGCCAGTGTGCCCCAACCCCCGGCCCGAGATCATCGGCACATAGGCCCCGCAGGCCGCCAACGCGGGCGCCAGCACCAGCGACACACAATCGCCCACACCACCCGTCGAATGCTTGTCCAGAACCGGCCCTTCCAGGCGCCACTTCAACTTGCGCCCGGACTCCCGCATCGCATTGGTCAGTTGCACACGGCCCGCGTCACCCAACCCGTGATGGCACACGGCCATCGCAAAAGCGCCCGCCTGCGCATCGCTGACCGCACCAGTGGCCAGCCCCTCGGCAAACCAGAACAGCTCGGCCTCCGTCGGCGCATCGCCCGTGCGCAGCTTTTGCAGGATCGTGCGTGCGTCGCTCATTTCGTGTGGGTCATGTGCCCGGCGGTGAACTGCCCCGGCAGCAGGTCGGCAACCGTCACCGTCTCAGACGCGCCGCCCGTCGTGGCCATCGTCACCCGCAGGTCACCGTCAGCGAATTCCGCCAGCTTCTGACGGCACCCGCCACAGGGCGGCACGGGCGTGGGACTGTCGGCAATCACTGCAATCTCGGCAATCCGCGTGTCACCCGATGCGATCATGGCCGCAATTGCCCCGGCCTCTGCGCAGGTGCCTTCGGGATAGGCCACATTCTCTACGTTACAGCCAAGATGCACATTGTCCTCAACCGAGCGTAGAGCCGCCCCCACCTTGAAGCCAGAGTAGGGCGCGTGGGCATTCTCGCGCACTTGCGCGGCAAGGGGGATAAGGGGCTCGGCCAAGGCAGCATCCAGTCTATTGCGTCTTCCCGCACCTTGCGACCCAAGCGGGCCAAGCGCAAGGCGTCAGCCCGGGGTCAGCGGGCCATCGCCACGACGCGCTACTTCTTCCATCAAAGCCAACAGATCGGACCGGAGCGGCGCAAAGAGCGATCCGTAGCGATCCGTCATGCGCCGCTTGGCCGCGATGTTGAGCGCTTCAGACATCCGGCACAGCCGATCCGCGCCCACGGCCCCCGACACCGCAATCAGGATATGGGTCTGCGCGCGCAATTCGCTGTGGTCCTGCCGCTCCATCGCCTGATCCAGCAGATGCAGCGTCGTCGTCAGATCCTCACTCAACCGCTGCAACAACTCCTGCCGCCCATCGGTCCCCGCCGCCCGCAACAGCTGATCCATCTGCCGATGATCCAGGACGGAGCCCTCAGATAACAGCACATCAGGGGCCGGCTCCGGCGGGCCATTGCCCACGTGCCGCAGGACTGCGCGGCCCAGATCCTCGGTGGAGGCCACGGGTTTGCCGATGATCCCATCCGCCCCCGCCGCATATATCGCCTCGCGGTTGTCACGCAGCACATATGCGGTGATCGCAACCAATGGCATCGCGGCCAGATCGCCCCCCATGGCACGCACCGCCTCCATCACCTCAAGCCCCGATAATTCCGGCATCTCGATGTCCAGCAGCGCAATGTCATAGACCTTTTCGGTCAGCTCACCCAAGGCCGCGCGCCCATCGGCCACAAACGTCGCCTCGGCGTGCATCGCGTCTAGCATATGGCGCAGAATGGTCTGGTTCGTCAGGTTATCCTCGGCCACAAGGATCTGCAGGCCCGACAGGTCCGGCATCGCTGCAACGCCAGCCTCCGGCACGCTATCGCCCAACCGTTCCGGCCCCATTCGCAACGTCGCGCAAGCGCCCGTCTCAATATTGTCCAAGGTCAGCACCGCGCCAAAAGCCGCCGACAGGTTCTGCGCGATTTTCAGGCCCAGCCCCGACCCTGCGGTCGCCCCAATGCCGCTGTGTTCCTTGCCCTCCAACACCTCCGTCGGGAACCCCGGGCCTTGGTCCCGAACCGAGATAATCAACCCGTGGGAAGCTTCGCCGCTGACAATGACCTCAACATCCCCGTCCGGCACATGGCGCAACGCATTTCCCACCAGATTGCCCACCACACGCGTAAGCGCCACAGGCGGCACGTTCAGCGATTTCGGCAACCGCCCGATGCGTTGCACCCGGAATGTCCGGTTCCGCTCTGCCGCCTGCCCGCCCCAACGGTCCGACAGGTTGTCTAACCAATCTTCAAGCGAAACCGGCCCCGGATCATGGGCCATCGGGCTTTCCCCGGCAGCCGCGAACAAGGCGTGATCCACCAGTGAGGCAAGCGTATCAGCCGCAGATCGCACGCGATCCAGCTGCGTTTGCGTCTGCGGATCCAATCGCGCCGGATCGACAAGGCGCAATCCACCGATCACGTCCGACATGGCGGATCGGATATCATGGGACAGATGCCTGAGCGTTCGCGCCCCGGGAGCATCCCCCGGTGCGTCAGCGCCGTCAGACCCGTCTGACTCTTGGCTGCGGCTGTGGTTCATCCCCGTCAGTATGCGCCTCGCAACGCGGCACTGTTAGGGAAATCTAGCCCCCTACGCCGCTTTCCCCGCCAACTGCGCCCCCTCAGCCATAGAGACTGACAGGTGTGCCTGCCAAAGCCGAGATATTCAGCAGCCCACGCGCTGTGATCGACGGCGTCACGATATGCGCCTTGTTGCCCATCCCCATCAGGATCGGGCCAACCTCCAAGCCGTTGGCCTTGGTCTTCAGGATATTGCGTGTGGCCCCCGCCGCGTCGGTTGAGGCGAAGACCAGCGCGTTGGCGCTCCCCTCCAGCCGGCAATTCGGGAAGACGCGCGCCCGTAGCTCAGGGTCAAGCGCACTGTCGACATGCATCTCGCCCTCATAGACAAAGTCCCGCAACTCACTGTCGAGGATGTCCAGCGCCGCCCGCATCCGCTGCCCGCTGTCACTGTCGAGGTTGCCGAACTGGCTGCCCGAACACAGTGCGATTTTCGGCTCCACCCCAAAGCGCCGGATATGACGCGCGCATCCAACGACGGTTTCGGCAATTTGCTGCGGTGTCGGCGTCGGGTGGATCTGGCTGTCCGCAATGAACAATGGCCCGTCTTCAAGGATCATTAGGCTCAGCGCTGCGACCGGATGATAAGGTTCATTTCCAAGGACTTGGCAGACGTAGTTCAGGTGCCACAGATACTGTCCGAAGGTGCCGCAGATCATGCTGTCGGCCTCGCCCCGCTGCACCATCACAGCGCCAATCGCCGTCGTATTCGTGCGCATGATTGCCCGCGCCAAATCGGGGGACACGCCCTTACGCGCCATCAGCCGGTGGTAGGTTTCCCAATAGTCACGGTATCGCGGATCGTTTTCCGGGTTCACCAGCGCAAAGTCTTCTCCGGGTTTTATCACCAGCCCCGCCCGCTCGATCCGCGCGTCCACCACTTCCGGGCGTCCGATAAGGATCGGCTTGTCGGTGCTCTCCTGCACCATCGCCTGCGCCGCGCGCAGCACCCGCTCATCCTCACCCTCCGCAAACACAATCTGCCGTTCTGCCGTCGCCGCAGCCTCAAACACAGGCCGCATGATCAGCGCCGATTTGAACACGGACTGATTCAGCTTCGCACGATACGCGTCGAGGTCCTCCATCGGCCGCGTCGCCACGCCGGACGCCATCGCGGCCTCTGCCACAGCGCTCGCCACCACCGCCGTCAGGCGCGGGTCGAAGGGTTTGGGGATCAGGTAATCCGGGCCGAAGGTCAGCTGCTCGCCCTTATAGGCTGCTGCCGCCTCCGCACTGGTCGTGGCGCGTGCCATGGCAGCAATCCCGTCGATGCAGGCCAGCTGCATCTCGTCGTTAATCTCGGTCGCACCCACATCCAACGCGCCGCGGAAGATGAACGGAAAACACAGAACGTTATTGACCTGATTGGGAAAATCGCTGCGCCCGGTAGCAATGATCGCGTCCGGTGCGACCTCTCGCGCCGCATCGGGCAGGATTTCCGGCGTCGGATTGGCCAGCGCGAAGATGATCGGGCGTTTGGCCATCTTGGCCACCATCTCAGGCGTCAAAACACCGGGGCCAGACAGCCCCAGGAACAGGTCCGCCCCTCCGATCACATCGCCAAGACCTTTCGCCTCAGCACCCTGTGCAAAGGCATCCTTCTGCGGTGTCGAGTTGCCACGGCCCTCATAAACCAGCCCGTCAATATCACAGAGCCAGACGTTCTCCCGCTTCACCCCCAGCTTCAGCAGCATGTTCAAGCACGCAATGCCCGCCGCGCCACCACCGGTAGAGACCACCTTGATGTCCCCAAACGCCTTGCCCGCCACGTACAACGCATTGGTCGCCGCCGCGCCCACAACAATGGCCGTGCCGTGCTGGTCGTCGTGGAACACCGGAATGCCCATCCGCTCCCGGCAGATTTGTTCAACGATAAAACAATCCGGCGCTTTGATGTCTTCCAGGTTGATCGCACCAAACGTCGGCTCCAGCGAACAGACGATATCGGCCAGCTTTTCCGGGTCCGGCTCGTTCACCTCGATGTCAAAACAATCGATGTCGGCGAACTTCTTGAACAGTACCGCCTTGCCTTCCATCACCGGTTTGCTCGCCAGCGCCCCGATGTTGCCAAGGCCCAAAACAGCCGTCCCGTTCGAGACCACAGCCACCAGATTTCCCCGTGCCGTATAGCGCGCCGCATTGCCTGCATCGGCCTTGATCTCAAGGCTCGCCTCCGCCACCCCTGGGCTATAAGCGCGCGCCAGATCGCGGCCATTGGCCAGTGGCTTGGTGGCGCGGATTTCCAGTTTTCCGGGGCGTGGATATTCATGGTAATGCAACGCGGCGTCGCGCAAACCGTCCTGTTTGTCATCGCTCATGCGCTATCCCTCCCAAGATAGTTTAACGTTAAACAGCCTATAGCCCGCGCGCCCGCACCTTACCCTGCGACACCTTGCGCCCTACTGGAACTGCTCGCGCAGCAGCCGTTCCTCCAGCCCATGGCCCGGATCGAACAGGATGCGATGCTCAATCTCGGGCTCCGACTGGATCTCAACCGCCGCCACCGCCTTGACCGACCGGCTGTCGGCATCCGCCATCACCGGGCGCTTTGCGGCCTCCACCACTTCGATCCGCACCACCGCCTTCTTTGGCAGCAAAGCCCCACGCCAGCGCCTTGGCCGGAACGCCGCCACCGCCGTCATCGCCAATACATCCGCCCCGATGGGCAGGATCGGGCCGTGGGCCGAGTAGTTGTAGGCCGTCGATCCCGCAGGCGTGCTGACCAGCGCGCCATCGCAGACCAGCTCATCCATGCGCAGTTTGCCGTCCACAAAGATCCGCAGCTTCGCCGCCTGTGGGCCCGCGCGAAGCAAGCTGACCTCGTTGATCGCCAGCGCCTCCACCGTGCTACCGTCCACACATTCCGCGCGCATCTTCAATGGGTTGATGACCGCCTCTTCCGCCGCCTCCAGCCGCGCAATCAGCCCGTCTTCCGAATATTCGTTCATCAAAAAGCCAACCGTACCCCGGTTCATCCCATAAACAGGCGCGGGCAAGGCTTGCGTGCCATGCAGCGTCGACAGCATGAAACCGTCGCCCCCAAGGGCCACGATTACATCCGCCTCACCAGGCGTGTGGGCCCCATAGCGCGCCTCAAGCGTCGCCTTCGCCTGCTGCGCCAGCGCGGTGTCCGAGGCCAGAAAGGCGATGTTGCGCGCGGCTGGCATGGCCCCGTCCCTTCGTCAAAACTGCCCCGAACCATTGCGCGCACCTATCGGAAACACAAGTTCCCATCGGCGCGCACAATCGCAGCCTATGCCGCAAATTCAGGCCACCGCGCCGCTTTCCGCCCTTCCCTGCATGGCCCGTTTGCCCTACATCGCGGCTCAACATCCATCTTCCCATGGCAGGAGTGGCCCCATGAACGCCCCCCACAAAGACGATCGCTTCTTCACGGAAAGCCTTGAGACACGCGATCCAGAGATTTTCGCAGCCACCCGTCAGGAGCTTGGCCGCCAGCGCGATGAGATTGAGCTGATTGCGTCCGAGAACATCGTCTCCGCCGCCGTCATGGAAGCCCAGGGCGGCGTCATGACCAACAAATACGCCGAAGGCTATCCGGGCCGTCGCTACTATGGCGGGTGCCAATTCGTCGATATCGCCGAAGATCTGGCCATCGACCGCGCCAAGCAGCTTTTCGGCTGCGGCTTCGCCAATGTGCAGCCCAATTCCGGCTCGCAGGCGAACCAGGGCGTCTTCCAAGCGCTCCTTCAGCCCGGCGATACAATCCTCGGCATGTCGCTGGACGCAGGTGGCCACCTGACCCACGGCGCGAAGCCGAACCAATCGGGCAAGTGGTTCAACGCCGTGCAATACGGCGTCCGCCAGCAGGATCTTGAACTGGACTACGATCAAGTCGCTGAAATGGCGGCCGAGCATCAGCCCAAAATGATCATCGCAGGCGGCTCCGCCATCCCGCGCATCATCGACTTCGCCAAGATGCGTGAGATTGCGGACTCGGTCGGCGCCTACCTCCTCGTCGACATGGCCCACTTCGCGGGTCTCGTGGCCTCGGGTCACTACCCCTCGCCCTTCCCCCACGCCCATGTCGCGACGACCACCACCCACAAAACCCTGCGCGGTCCGCGCGGCGGCATGATCCTGACAGATGACGAGGCGATTGCGAAGAAATGCAACTCCGCCATTTTCCCCGGCATCCAGGGCGGCCCCCTGATGCACGTCATCGCCGGTAAAGCGGTTGCGTTCGGCGAGGCACTCCGCCCCGGCTTCAAGGATTACCAGACGCAAGTCATCGCCAACGCACAGGCGCTCGCCGATCAACTGATGAAAGGTGGCCTCGACATCGTCACCGGCGGCACCGACACGCACCTGATGCTGGTCGACCTGCGCCCCAAGGGTGTGAAAGGCAACGCCACCGAAAAGGCCCTCGGCCGCGCCCACATCACCTGCAACAAGAACGGCATCCCGTTCGACACCGAGAAGCCCACGATCACCTCCGGCATCCGCCTCGGCTCGCCCGCTGGCACAACGCGCGGATTTGGTGAGGCTGAGTTCCGCCAGATCGCCGATTGGATCGTCGAAGTCGTCGATGGCCTCGCGGCAAATGGCGAAGACGGAAATGCTGAGGTTGAGGCCAAGGTTGCGGCTGAGGTTCAGGCGCTCTGCGATCAATTCCCGATCTATCCGAACCTCTGAACCGGTCCGCGTTTGGAAATGAAAAGAGCGTCCATCTGGACGCTCTTTTTTTGTTACAAACTCCGTTCAGATGAACGCACTTTTCGGAAAAACCCCGCTCAAGTGAACGCATATGCGTTCAGATGAACGGGTTTCCCGGGTCCAGATCAGGCCGCGTCTTTAATAGCCTCCTCCAGCATCTTTTCGTTCCGCGCGTCCTCGATCCGCTTGATGCGATCTTCATCCAGGCGCATGTCGAAGCGGTATTTCACCACATTGATCAGGCTCAGCGTCAGCAGGAAAATCCCCATCGCCCAGTAGCCTTTGGTGGCCAGCGGCACGTCCGTGGAAAACCACAGGGACAGGCCAAGCAATCCGTAGGAAATAGCCACGCCCAGAAAGTTCACGTTCAGGATCAGGGTGTTATGGTGACGGTCAAACATTTTCAGGTCTCCTTGGTCTTTCGTCTAGGTTAAGCGTCGGCCTGCGCCTTGAGGCGCGACAGAACATCAGCTGCAGTGGATTTCGTGGGGTCGCCAAAGCCCGCTTCGGCAAGGCGGTCGGTCATATCGGTGCGGTCCAGTCCCTGGTCGATTTCCTTCAGGATCTGGCTCTGCTCGAACGGATCATCACGGTTCAGCACCCGCTGAATAAGCGCTTCTGCCTCTTCAAAAGCGGTATCCTGCGCCACATGACGGCCCAGCCGCTTCTGAATATCGGCCTCTCTCTTGGCCGCGCGCGCCGCGATAGCGCCTTGTTTTAGGTCGATAATTCGGCGGTTGGCGGCTTCCACGGATTGGCGCAATTGCAAAATCCGGCTCTCCAGCCGCCGCACCGTCTCGCGCCGCAACGTCAGCTCATTCTCTAGCTGCGCAATCGCGCCAGCCGCCTCCGTCGCCAGATCCTCGCGCCCATCGGAAAGCGCCTCAGTCGCGCGGCCTGTCAGGTCAGAAATCCGGTTTTCCAGCGCCGTAACCTGGCGCGTTTCCGAGCGTTCGCGTTGAATAAGCGAGGCCAGCGAAAACTTGGCGGCCTTCAGGCTCGCTTCAGCTTCGCGGATCTTTTGATCAATCAATTCAATGCAGAAGTGATCGCGCAGGCGTTCCTCGGCACGGGCATTTGCACCGTCAAAAAGCGTGGTCAGGGTTCTCAACATCGTCTTCTCCAAAATTGAACAACGTTCACAAATTGGATGTAGCGACTCCTTGAACGATGTTCAAGAACTTTTTTGAACGACGTTCAGTTTTTTTGTCCGACCTGCTCTAAAAGCATGCGGATCATGGTGCGAAGCTGTTCGCCCGGAACGCCAGAGATGCGGTTTTCAAGGCCCAGAAGGACAATACCATGCACGGAAGAGAATAAAGTGCGCGTCATCAGATCCAGCTGGCCCGCGTCCGAATCCGGGAAAATCTCGGCCAAAGGCTCTGAAATGAAACGAAAAAGCCGCGCCATCGCAGCCGCATACCACTCCGGCACCGGCCCATCGCTGCGCATTTCCACATCAAACAGGGCGCGCCAAAGCCGCGGGTAATCCGCCGCAAAACCAAGGTAGGCGTGGGACATCGCGATCAGCCGCTCATTGGGCACTTGTCCCGCAGCTTCTTCCACCGCCGCCCCCACCACAGCACCCAATCGGATGAACGTCCGGCCATTCACCTCCAGCGTCAGGGCGTGCAAGTCATTGAAATGCGTATAGATTGCACCGACGGCACAGCCCGCTTCCTTCGCCAGATCGCGCGCACGCAGCGAGGCAAGTCCGTCCTGCTCGATCTGCGATTCCGCCAAATCAATCAGCTTTTCGCGCAGCGCCGCCTTTCGCGCCTCAACTTTCCCAGCCATCCGCCTCTCCTTGAACGCCGTTCAAGACGCTTAGCATGCACTGTCCATCGGCGAAAGATCGCGTCAAAACAGCCGCTTTTGATGCCTCAGGGCGCAAGTCATTGCAGCAGGAAAACCGCCGTGGCACTTTGCGAAACATTAAATAAAGACTAAATGACATTCTCGCGGGGAGGGCCCCGTGGCCCCTGCCAAGGGCCAAAAATTGATAAGCGCCTGTAACAAAACACGAATTCACTGACCTGGACCGGACCAATGCACGCACCTTCGTCCCTTCCCGAGATCACACCGACCTATCGCAAGGATGCTGAGCGCGAGATTCGCCGCTTCACGCGCGACTGGACCAAACGCAACAACCGGCTCGCGTCGCTTAGCTATTTCGGTACGTTTGCCGGATATATCCTCACGCTGGTTCTGGCGATCCAAGCCTGGCCCATCTGGTGGCTTGTCGTGCCGCTGATCGTACTCAACGCCTTCGCGGGCGTGCGCCTTTACGTGATACAGCACGACCTCGGCCACAATTCCTTCTTTTCCACCAAGCGGTTGAACACAATCGCGGGTCACGCGAGCAGCATCTTCACCCTGACCCCGTTCAGCGTGATGCAGCACAACCACAACGAACATCACAGCCACCTCGGCAACCTTGATGAGCGTGACACGACCGAGATCTTCACCATGACCGTGCGGGAATGGCGGGAGGCCGGGTTCTGGAAACGTCTGCAATATCGCCTCTACCGCAACCCGGCTCTGATGATTCCCGTGGGCGGCCTTTTCACCTACGCCATTGCGTACCGCTGGCCCAAAAACGCCACGCGCATCGCGCCGTTGCAGGTTCTGGCCCACAACTCAGGCCTGATCGCCTGGGTGGCGCTGCTCTGGGCGCTGGCCGGTGTCCCCGCCTTGATAATCTACGCCGGCACCATCTTCACCGCGGGCTGCATCGGCGTGTTCCTCGTCTACCTTCAGCACAATTTTGAAGACACTTGGTGGGACCGCAAACCGGACCTGAACCCCGCCCGCGCGGCGCTTCAGGGTTCCTCCGCGCTCAACCTCGGCTGGCTGTTCGACTTCGCCGTGGCCAATATCACCTACCACGACATCCACCACTTCAACGCCAACATCCCCTCCTACCGCCTGCGCGTTTGCCACCTCGCTCTGCGCAAGAAGTATGAGGTTCAGACAATCGGCTGGATGGAAGCGTTCCGTTCCTTCACCCTGAAGCTGTGGGATGAGGATCAAGCCCGTCTCGTGCCGTTCCCCAAGGCCCACGCGCCGGAACGTGTGGTGCCTGCAGAGTAAGGCGCGCTAGGCCGGATTGACGGCCTTGCGCACCATATCCCAATAGATGCTTTCAACATCTTCCCGCGACAGCCGTCCACCGTCGCGGAACCATGTCGTCACGCCGGTCAGCATCGAAATCACGGCCATCGTCGCCAGTTTCGTGTCCGGCACATCGAACACGCCCTCCGTCACGCCATCGCGCAGGATCGCCTCTAACCTATCCTCATAATCGCGCCGCAGCCCCTCGATCACCGCGAAATTCTCAGGGCTCAGGTTGCGCAGCTCCATATAAGCGATGAACACCAAGTCAGGTCGGTCGAGGTGATAGGCGATGTGGTGGCGCGCGAAATGCTCCAACTGCGCGGCGGGCCCGGTATCGGGCGCGCGCCAATCGGCCAGAAGATCCTGCAAATGGTCGCGCATCAGCTCGAACAGCAACGTCTGCTTGTCCGGCGTATACAAATACAACGCACCCGCCTGCACCCCCACCTCCCGCGCGATCTGGCGCATGGAAACGGCCGCAAACCCGTGCCGCGCAAACAGGCGCAGCGCCGCGTCGCGGACCTTGGGGCCGGTCGTTCCAGCGTGGGAGCCTTGGGTTCGTGCCATGGTCCGCGACCCTATATGAACGCATGTTCAATTCAAGGCGTCTGGACTTGGCCCACACCTGCGCGCTACCTTCACCAAATGCGTGCAGCCGCCCTCATCCTTTGCCTTTTGCCCCTGTCGTGCGGACCCGGAATGCCGGACCTCGACAATCGCCTGACCGAGCAATCGCGCGCAGCGGGCTTCCCGCAACTTGTCCCCCTTGGCCCCCTTCTGGCGCAGGCTGACGCTGCGGGCCCACGCGTAGCGGCCACCGAAGGCGCAAGTCTAGAGGCCCGCGTTGCCGACCTCCGCCGCCGCGCCAATTGGCTGCGCAATATGCCCCTGTAAGCGAGCCTGCGTTGCAGCCCCGCATCTGAGCCGCTAAACGATCTCAACAATTCAATTCGGCCCCGGAGTTCCCGCAATGACTGACCCCATTCGCCTTGGCATCGCCGGGCTTGGCACCGTTGGTGTTGGTGTTGTGAAAATCGTCCAACGGCAGGCGCGCCTACTGTCGGCCCGCACAGGGCGTGAGATCACGATCTCCGCCGTCTCCGCCCGGTCCCGCGACAAGGATCGCGGTGTGAACCTGACCGATTACGCTTGGGAAGATGATCCCGTAGACCTCGCCAAACGCGACGACGTGGACCTGTTTGTTGAGCTAATGGGTGGCGACGAAGGCCCCGCCAAGGACGCGACCGAAGCCGCCCTCAACGCGGGCAAGGATGTCGTCACCGCCAACAAGGCCATGCTTGCCCACCACGGTCAGGCACTGGCGGAACTCGCCGAAAGCCACAACGCCGCGCTGCGCTACGAGGCTGCCGTTGCTGGTGGCATCCCCGTCATCAAGTCGCTCACCGAAGGGCTGGCAGGCAACCGCATCGACCGCGTCATGGGCGTGATGAACGGCACCTGTAACTACATCCTGACTCGCATGGATGAAGCGGGCCTGTCCTATCAGGAGGCCTTCAATGAGGCCGATGGGCTAGGATATCTGGAGGCCGATCCGAACCTCGACGTCGGCGGCATCGATGCAGGCCACAAGCTCGCCGTCCTCGCCTCCATCGCCTTCGGCACAAAGGTCGCCTTCCACAACATGCGGCTGGAAGGCATCGGCAATGTCTCCATCGACGACATCCGCCGTGCGGGTGATCTGGGCTACAAGATCAAGCTGCTCGGCGTGGCGCAAATGACGGGCCGTGGGCTTGAACAGCGCATGACGCCCTGCCTTGTCCCCGCAACGTCCCCCCTCGGCCAACTCGTCGGCGGCACTAACATGGTCGTCATCGAAGGCGATGCCGTCGAACAGATCGTCCTGCGCGGCCCCGGTGCGGGCGAAGGCCCGACGGCCTCTGCCGTTATGGGCGACATTTGCGACATCGCGCGCGGGTTGCGCCTGCCCGTCTTCGGCCAACCCGCCGATAGCCTTGTCGAAGCCACCCCCGCAAATGCCGAAAGCCCCGCCTGCTTCTATCTGCGGATGGAGCTTGTCGACAAACCCGGCGCACTTGCCAAGGTCGCCACCGCCCTTGGCGAAAACGGCATCTCCATCGACCGGATGCGCCAATACGACCACGACGGCGGCAGCGCGCCCGTCCTCATTATCACCCACCGCGCCGCTCGCCCCGACCTGGACGCGGCGCTCGCCGCCCTGCCCGCCACGGGCGTTGTGGCCGGGGATCCAGTGGCGCTCAGGATCGAGGACGTCTGAGGCGAGGAAACGGCGCAGGCAACATTAGGGAAGCCCAATACCCATTCATTCTTGAATAGACAGCGCCCTATCTGAGGCCGATTCCATTCATCCATGAATGATCAACGTGATACGCCTCCCTCGGACCATTACCGCCAAAACCAAGGATCGCGACACCCTCCCGGACCGTTAGCGCCCCCAGCCTTGCCGCCCTGCGCCCTGCCCGCTATGGCATCCTCCATCGTCACTCCCATCGCGCAGGACCCATTCATGGCCAAGAAAGACTTCAACGACCGCACCCTCTCGCTGGGTCTTGCCCGCGTGTCCGAGGCCGCGGCCATCGCATCCGCCAGCTGGATTGGACGCGGGGACGAGAAAGCCGCCGACCAGGCCGCCGTGAACGCCATGCGCGAACAGCTCAACAAGCTCGACATCAAGGGCGTCGTGGTCATCGGCGAGGGCGAACGTGACGAAGCGCCGATGCTTTATATTGGCGAAGAAGTCGGCTCCGGCACCGGCCCCGACGTGGACATCGCGCTCGACCCACTCGAAGGCACGACGCTGACCGCCAAGGATATGCCCAACGCGCTGACCGTGATTGCCATGGGCCCGCGCGGCTCCATGCTGCACGCGCCAGATGTTTACATGGAAAAGCTCGCCATCGGCCCGGGTTTCCCTGAAGGCATCGTATCGCTGGATCAAACACCGGGCGAGCGCGTGCGCCTTCTGGCCGCCGCCAAGCAGTGCACCACCGCTGACATCACCGTCTGCGTCCTCGACCGGCCCCGCCATGAAGCGATGATCGCCGAGCTGCGCGCCACAGGTGCCGCAATCCGCCTGATCACCGATGGCGACGTTGCGGGCGTGATCCACTGCGCCGAGGCCGAGAAAACCGGCATCGACATGTATATGGGCCTTGGCGGCGCCCCCGAAGGCGTGCTGGCCGCCGCCGCGCTGAAATGCATGGGCGGACAGATGTGGGGCCGCCTGATGTTCCGCAACGATGATGAGAAGGGCCGCGCTGCAAAGGCGGGCATTGAGGATCTCGACCGCATCTACAGCCGCGATGACATGGTCCGCGAGGACGTGATCTTCGCCGCAACCGGCGTAACCGACGGCTCCATCCTGCCCGGCATCGTGCGCGAACCCTCGCATCTGACGACGGAGACGATCCTCATGCGCTCCAAAACCGGGTCCGTCCGGCGGATGAGCTACCGCAACCCGCGGCATTGATCGTGGCTTCAGCGCTTATCCTGATCGACATCCAGATGGGGTTCAACGACCCCATCTGGGGCGCGCGCAACAATCCGCAGGCCGAGGCAAATGCTGGCCGCCTGCTGGCCGAATGGCGCAAATGGGCCGCCCCCGTCTGCCACATCCGCCACGTGAGCGTGCAACCGGGCAGCCCTTTGGCCGCGGATGGCACCATCTTCAAACCTGAAGTCACCCCGCTGGACCGCGAGCCGATTTTCGAGAAGCAGGTGAATTCCGCCTTCATCGGTACCGAGCTGGAAGATCACCTGACACATTCAAGCGTCGGCGACCTGGTGATCTGCGGACTGACGACGCCTCATTGCGTCTCGACCACCACTCGGATGGCCGCGAACCTTGGTTTCAACGTCCGCCTCGCCCACGATGCCTGCGCCGCCTTTGCCAGCAATGCCTCAACCGATTGGGCACCGGGTATGGCTGCGCTTGACCCGCAGACGATCCACGACACGGCCATCAGCCATTTGCACGGTGAGTTTGCCCGCGTGCTCAGCACCGACGCCATCCTGACCGAGGGTCCATGAGCTATCTCGGCGTCGAAACCTCGCTGACCGGACGGCGTTGGGTTGGCCCCTCTGATGAACTCGCGCGTCATGCGGAGGCTTTGGTGCAACGCGCCGATCTTCCACCCGCCGTCGCCGCCATCCTCGCCCATCGGGGGGTTACGCCGGAAGAGGCCCCCGGTTTCCTCGCCCCCGCCTTGCGCGACTTGCTGCCCGATCCAATGGTCCTGCGCGATATGGAACCCGCCGCCACCCGCATCGTCGCCGCTGCCCGTGCTGGTGAGCGGATTGCGATCTTTGCCGACTATGACGTTGACGGAGGCTCTTCCGCCGCGTTGCTGATCTGGTGGCTGCGCGCGCTTAATCGGCAGGCGACGCTCTACGTGCCGGACCGCATCGACGAAGGCTACGGCCCGAATGACGAGGCGATGGCCGCCCTCGCCCGCGACCACGACCTGATCATCTGTGTCGATTGCGGAACCCTGTCCCACGGCCCCATCGCCGCCGCCAAAGGCGCAGATGTAATCGTGCTGGACCACCACTTGGCCAGCGCCGACCTGCCCGACTGCGTGGCCGTCGTGAACCCGAACCGGCAGGATGAAAGCGGCGACCTAGGTCACCTGTGCGCGGCGGGCGTTGTGTTCATGGTGCTGGTGGAGGCCAACCGCCGCCTGCGCGCGGATGGCACGCAAGGCCCCGATCTGATGGCGATGCTGGACCTTGTGGCGCTGGCGACGGTGGCCGATGTCGCACCCCTGATCGGCGTGAACCGCGCTTTGGTGCGTCAGGGCCTGAAAGTGATGGCCCGCCGCGCCCGGCCCGGCCTTGTTGCCCTGTCCGACGTCGGCCGCCTCGACCGCGCGCCGACCTCTTACCACCTTGGCTTTGTTCTTGGCCCGCGCGTGAATGCCGGTGGCCGGATTGGCGCGGCGGACCTTGGTGCGCGCCTCTTGTCGACTGACGATATGGCTGAGGCCGAAAAGCTCGCCGCCCGGCTCGACACACTCAATACCGACCGCCGCGAGATCGAAATGCGCGTGCGCGAAGCTGCCCTCGCCCAGGCTGATGCGCGCGGCCTTGATGCGCCGCTGATCTGGGCGGCGGAGGATGGCTGGCACCCCGGCGTTGTGGGCATCGTGGCCTCGCGCCTCAAAGACCGCACCCGGCGCCCTTCCGTGGTGATCGGCTTTGATGGCGACGACGGCAAAGGCTCGGGCCGATCCGTCGCGGGCGTCGACCTGGGCGCATCGATCCAGAAGCTGGCCGCCGAGGGCCTGATACAGAAAGGCGGCGGCCATAAAATGGCGGCGGGCTTATCGCTGTCGCGCGCTCAGCTAGAGCCTGCCATGGCGCGTCTGTCCGAGCTGCTGGAAAAGCAAGGCGCAGGCCAAGGCGGCCCGACAGACCTGCGCCTCGACGCGACGCTGATGCCTTCTGCGGCAACACCAGAACTAATCGAACAGATTGAGGCGGCTGGCCCCTTCGGCGCAAGTGCCCCGGCCCCGCGTTTCGCCCTACCCGCCCTACGCATCCGTCACGCGCGACCAGTGGGTGAGAGCCATCTGAAACTGACCCTGGGCGATGGTGGCCCCAAAACGATCGACGCGATCTGCTTTGATGCCGTCACCTCTGGCCTTGATGAATTGCAGGCCCACAATGGCCGCGCCGTGCATGTGGCCGGGCGTGTGGAACTCAACCACTGGCAGGGCAGAACCACGGTTCAGTTGCGCCTTGAGGATGCTGCCTGGGCCGAGTGAGAAATTCACAACTCGCAGGCACAGAATCCCCTTGAACCCGCGCGATGGTTTTTCTAGAAGCCACTTCACGACCAGAGTGTCCCGTTCGTCTATCGGTTAGGACGCCAGGTTTTCAACCTGGAAAGAGGGGTTCGATTCCCCTACGGGATGCCACTTTCCCAGTGCCATTGAAAATCAATCCTGTTTGCGCACTGGCAGCGGCTGCGCAATGTGTGCGTTAGCGGGATGACCTTCGGAAACCATAAAACTGCAATCGCTCGTCCCAAATGAAAACGCACCGGCCTTTTCGGGACCGGTGCGCAAGTTTTTCTCGTATGGTGAAAGGCCTTAGCTTTTGCCCTTCCACGGCACCAACCAGTTTTCAGCAGCGCGCATCAGGATATCGATCCCGAAGCCGATGATCCCAATCAGGATAATGCCCAGGATCACGATATCGGTCAGCTGGAAGCGCGACGCGGCGATGATCATCATGCCCGCGCCCTGCGTTGCCGCGACAAGTTCGGCGGCAACAACCGTGCCCCAGCAAACCCCCATCGCAACCCGCGCGCCGGTGAATATCTCCGGCAGGGAATTAGGCACGATCACATGCCACAGGATCTGAGTTCTCGAAGCACCAAGCGAATAGGCCGCGTGGATTTTTGAGATGTTGACCCCGGCCACGCCGGCCCTTGCCGCAATCGTCATGATCCATAAGGCCGCCAGGAACAGCAGGACAATCTTGCCTGTCTCGAAGATGCCGAACCAGATGATGATCAGCGGGATCAACGCCAGGGGTGGCACGGGACGCATGAATTCCACAATCGGATCAAACCAGCCGCGCACCCAACCGCTCAGACCCATTGCGTAGCCCAGGGGGATGCCAAGAAGCGCGCCGAAGAAGAAGCCACCGATCACACGGAACAAGGAATATCCCAAGTGCTCCCAGAGGGAGCTGTCGCGGTAACCCTCACAATTCGTGAAGGAATCCCAACGCTCGCTCCAGCTTGTACCGCGGGCCCACAATTGGTTGATACAGCTGATCTCCATCAGGCGTCCGTAGACCGCCTCTGGTGACGGCAGCCAAATCGGCTGCATTTGAAGGCCCGAGGAAGGCGCGTAGTTCAGCGAACCACGCGGGGTTAGCGTGACGGTACCGCCTTCGACATCGATTGGGCTATTGGGCGAAACAGGCGCGCCATTGACCGCGATGATCGTATAGCCGTCATCGTCCGCACCCACGTCGTTGGCCTGGATCCGGATCAGGGTGGTCCCCCAAGCCTCCGTTGCGCCGGTGTCGTTCAGGGCGAAACCATCACCTTCGTCGATTTCCGGCTCGACCCCTGCCCCTTCGTCACGCCCGGCCACGTGAATGGCAACGGTCGCATCGTCGGTTTCCCCGGCTGCGTTCTGGGCGGTGTAGGTGAATTCGACATCCCCCGAGTAAGGCCCGGGCACGTGAAGGGGGACGATAACGGAATTGGTGAACGCGCCCCAGATCACAAAGAGGCAGATAACGGATAGGATCGAAGCCGTGCGGTCCGCAACGACTGCGCTTTCATCCCCGAATGTCACGGTCTTGAGTGACGTGAAATCGCGCCGCGCATCCATTTGCGAGCGCGCGAGTTTCACGACGAAGTAGCAGCCCACGAAGAGTGCTATGTAGAACGCTAGAACGATCATAATCAGCCCTCCTTCCGGCCCATAATTTCTTCTTCCATCTCCCAGATAAGGGAGAGGATCTTTTCCCGTGTCGGGTTGAATTCGGGGTGCAGTTTCACTTCCCGCAAGTCCTTGCCCACGCCCGCTTCGGCGAAAGGCAGGTCATAGACCGAATGGATGCGGCCCGGTCGCGGCGCCATCACAACCAACCGCTGGCCCAGAAGCAGTGCTTCCTCGACCGAGTGGGTGATCAGGATGATCGTTTTGCCCGTCTCTTTCCAGAGCTTCAGGACCAGGCCCTGCATCTTCTCGCGTGTCAGCGCGTCAAGCGCGCCTAGCGGTTCGTCCATCAAGATCACGTCGGGATCATTGGCCAGACAACGGGCCAAGGCCACACGCTGCTGCATCCCGCCCGAAAGCTCGTAGATGGCCTTTTCCTTGAATTCCTGAAGTCCCACCGCGTCCAGCAGATGGTCCGTGGTCTCACGGCGCTCCTTTTCGGGCATCCCCTTCATGCGGGGGCCGAAATCGACGTTCTTGCGGACGCTCATCCACTCGAACAGCGCGCCTTTCTGGAACACCATGCCGCGTTCGGGCGCGGGACCGGTAACCTCATGGCCGTTGATTTCAATGGACCCACCGGTCGGGGCCAAAAAGCCCGCCACGATGTTAAGAAGGGTCGTCTTGCCACAGCCTGATGGGCCGAGCACCGACATCAGCTCACCCTGTTTCAGGCTAAGGCTGACATCTTCCAGCGCCTGGACCGCTCCGCCATCGGGCAGATCGAAGCGCATTGATAAGTTTTTGATGTGAAGGTCCGACATGTGCGGTGCGTGCTCCGGCGCGCGGGGGCCGATCTGGTGGCCCGGCGGAAATAAGTTGGCCCGCCGCGAGGTATGGGTCGCAGCGGGCCGGTTTCATGGGCTGATCGCCTTATTCAGCTGCAGCCTGCAGCGGCGCGATGTTGACCAGCGAACCGTAGTCGTCGAGCGTGCCGTCGATGGAACCTGCGTCAGCAAAGACGGTGGCCACACCGGTCATGAACTCACCAACGTTGCCGCCGAGCCATGCTTCGGAAAGCTGCTCTTCGACCGTCGGGAATACAAAGGTTGCCATCGTTTCACGCGTTGCGTCCAAGTCCATACCAGCATCGTTTGCGATAACTTCCAGCATGGCATCGGTGTTGTCACCGGCGGCCCACATGGCGTTTGCTTCTGCGGTCACGGCCAAGAACTGCTCTACCAGCTCAGGGTTTTCCGCGACAAAAGAAGCAGGTGCGGAAGTCACGTCGAACACCAGAATGCCAAGCTCGGTCTTCTCTGCACCGGTCAGAAGCGTGTTGCCGTTCTCCAGCATACGACGCAGGGCGCCGCCCCAGCCGCAAACCATGTCCAGCTCGCCTTGTGCGAATGCCGCGGCACCATCGGGCGGCGCCATGTCGACGACGTTCATGGACGAGACGTCCACACCGAAGTGGTTCATCTGAGCAAGGAAGCCGTAGTGGGCTGCCGTGCCGAGCGGCACGCCAACGGTCAGACCAGCAAGGTCACCAGCATTGGAGGCGTCGATCTCAAGGGCTTCGGCCACAACGCAGTTGTCGTTGTCGGCGTAGGACACGGCCACGTCGAGCAGCTCCAGGTCCTGACCTGCGGAGGTTGCAACGATGAACGGCGGCAGGCCCTGGCTGACGGACAGGTGTACGTCGCCCGATGCCATGGCGGCGGACATGGCAACACCAGTGTCAAAGGCAACCCAGTTGATCGAGACGCCCATGGCCTCTTCGTACATGCCTTCGGCCTTTGCGAACTGGAACGGCATCGGCCATTCAAGGAAGTACGCAACGGTGATTTCTTCGAGGTGGCCATCGGCCAAAGCGGCCTGGCCGCTTGCCAATGTGGCGGTGCCTGCCAGTAGGGCGGCAATCGTCTTTTTCATGGATCTCTCCTGTCGGGGTAGTCTTGTTTGTTTTCAGCACTTTCGGCGCCAATCCAAATCATCCACTTCGATGATGCATCGGCTTGGGACCGTGCGTGCTCTGTTCACACCATTTGACGTGGCGCGCAGAAAGGCTAGGCGCGGGGGTTTCGACCCGTCAAGCGGATTCTGTAAGTCCAATACCCTAATACGCTTGGGCCAAGTGGATATTGCCCGTTCTGCGATATCACTTCGACAGATATACAGGCAAAAAGCATGGTTTATGGCCAGACCGTCACACGGTCGGTCGCAATCCCAGTATCGCGCGCGCCTGGGCCGCGTTGGCTACGGGCCGCCCCACCCGCTCACAGATCTCAACTGCGCGCTGCACCAGCGCCGCATTCGATGGGGCAAGACATTCGCGGTCCAGACGTACGTTGTCCTCCAAACCCGTTCGCGCGTGACCGCCTGCGGAAATAGCCCATTCGTTCAGCGTGATCTGTTGCGCACCGATCCCCGCAGCACACCACGGCGCGTTTTCCCCGAAAAGGTGCGCCATGGTTTCCACGTAGAAATCAAACACACGCCGTTCCACCGGCATTGCGTTCTTCACACCCATGACAAATTGCACGTACGGCGTGCCCTCTAGCTGGCCACGCTCCGCCATCAATTTCGCGTGGTAAATGTGGCTTAGATCAAAGGCTTCGACCTCTGGCTTGATGTCATGTTTCAGCATCTCAGACGCCAGCCAGTCGACCAGATCAGGTGGATTTTCGTAGACCCGCGTCGGGAAGTTGTTCGACCCCACCGAAAGCGAGGCCATGTCGGGGGCCAGCGGTAGCATGCCCCCCCTCTCCCGCCCCGCGCCAGACCGGCCACCGGTCGACAACTGCACAATCATACCGGGGCAGTGCTTCTCCACGCCTTCCTTCAGCCGCGCGAACTTCTCCGGGTCGCTGGAGGGCGTTTCGTCGTCGTTGCGCACATGGGCGTGGCAGATGCTTGCGCCTGCCTCAAACGCTTCATGGGTGCTTTCGACCTGCTCTTCCACCGTGATTGGAACCGCCGGGTTGTTGGCCTTGCGCGGCAAGCTTCCAGTGATTGCGACGCAGATGATGCATGGCTTGCCGCGCACGTCAGACATCGAAAAAGACCGTCTCATCAGGGCCTTGTAGGCGGACATCAAACCGATAGACGCCGTCGGTCTCACGCTTTGCCAAGAGCGTTGGCACACGGGCCTGATGTTCCAGCCGTGTCAGCACTGGGTCTTCTGCGTTGGCTTCTGCCTCATCCTCGAAATAGATGCGCGTTTGCAGCCCGATATTGATCCCCCGTGCCACAACCCAGACGCTGATGTGGGGGGCTTGCATGCGCCCATCGGCAAAGGGAACGCGCCCAGGCTTGATCGTGTCGAAGGTAAACTCCCCCGTTTCCATATCCCCGGCAGACCGTCCCCAACCGGTGAAGTTCGGATCGGCCTGGCCACGCGTCTCGTTGGCTGAGGCGAAAAGCCCGGCAGAATCCGCCTGCCAGATCTCGACCAGTGCATCCTTCAGCACCGCCCCCATGCCATCGTAAACTGCGCCCTTCACGACAATTTCCTCGCCCTGCACGGGGCCGGCTTTCATCACCGCGCCCAGATCGCCGCCATAGATCTCTATGCCGCTGACATTGGGGGTGCAGCCGATATGGACGTAAGGCCCTGCCGTCTGACTTGGGCTTTCCTTAAGGTAATCAACGCGTTGCATCACATCCCCTCCGGCCGGTTCTCGAAATGTGTCTGACGGCGTCCGCGCAGGACCATATCGAATTTGTAGGCCCTCGCGTCCATCGGCACCGTGCGGGTCATGTCCAACGGTGCAGTCAGCGCATCCACCGCCGCCTGCGATTTCAAAACGCCCACGATGGGACACAGCGGGATCAGAGGATCACCTTCGAAATACATCTGCGTGATCAGCCGCTGCGCAAATCCGTGGCCGAACAGCGAGAAATGGATATGCGCGGGCCGCCAATCGTTCATCCCATTGGGCCAGGGGTATGGGCCGGGCATCACCGTGCGGAATTCGTAGGAGCCATCCTCGCCCGTGATCGTCCGCCCACAGCCGCCAAAATTCGGGTCCAAGGGGGCAAGGTATCCCTCTTTCTTATGACGATACCGCCCGCCTGCATTGGCCTGCCAAAACTCCAGCAACGCGCCCGGGACCGGGCGGCCTGTCTCATCCAGCACCCGACCGTGCACGATGATCCGTGGGCCAATGGCGCTTTCGCCGGGCTGCGCGAAATTCAGGATCAGGTCGTTGTCGAGTGGCCCCAGAATGTCGTGGCCAAACACCGGCGAAGTCTCTTCCCCCAGCGATGAGGGAAGCGCGATCAAGGCCGCCTGCGGGCTGCGTTTCAGGCTGGTCTTATAGGGTGGCGTCAGGGCGTCGGGCTGCCAAGCGCGGTCGCGCGGGATGAACCCGCCCATAGGAATGCTGTTCTCCATCGGCCTGCCCCTCTCCTCCAAAGGTGCCCCAATCCAACGCAGAAACCCGCGCGGCACAAGGGGTAAACGCTTGGAGCTTTAGGTGAGGTACGGCCGCATTAAGCCTCGCAAATCAACCTTCGCCCCCAGCCGCGTCGCCAACAGATAAAGGCCCCCGATCTTGCGCTGCAGGAACAGCGTATCGGCTGGCGGGATGTGCCAAAGCTCTCGCTCCTGCCCAATCGCCTGCCCCTTTCGACGCATTTCCTGCGCCAATTCCGTGGTTCCGAAGTCGAACGCTTCGGGTCGGCGCAACGGCTCGAACCCAAGCTCGGACATATCAAGGATCGCATCGCGATGGACCTGGCTGAGCCCCGGCTTCACGAAACCGATGGCTTCCAGTTCCCTCAGAATATCGCTCCGCTCTCCCTCCAGCCCCGCGCGCAACAGGTGCAGATGACCGTCCGAGAGCGCGTCGGGGATCTCACGCGCCGCACCGAAGTCGAGTAGCACGATCTGCCCAGTTTCGGCCCGCCAGCGGTAGTTGGCAAAGTTCGGGTCGGTTTGCATGACGCGAAAATCGAACAGTTCGCGCAGACAAAGCTCGATCAAACCACCCATCGCACGGTCACGCTCCGATGCCGGGGCATCCGCCAAAGCCTCAATCGGCGCGGCATCTTCGAAAGACATCGCCAGGGCCACATCTGTCGACAGATCTGCACGATGGGTCGGTACAACGAAGCGGGCATCATCCGCCAGAAGCGCACCAAAACGGGCAAGGTATGCGCCTTCTCGGTCGTAATCCGCCTCCTCATGCAATTGCCGTCGCGCCTCTGCCAGAAGGGGCGCGAGGTCCAATTCCTTTGGCCAAAGACCCGACCAGCGGATCAGGGCCGCTGCGTTGTCCAGATCACTGTCGATTGCGTCTTTCACACCGGGATACTGCAGCTTCAGGGCCAGCCGCATCCCGTCGCGCGCCACCGCCCGGTGGACTTGCCCGATGGAGGCTGCCGCCAACGGCGCCGCCGTGAAGCTTTTGAAATGGCTCCGAAACTCACTGCCAAAGGCCGCTTCCAACACCTGCTTTAACTGCGCGGGTGTCATGGCATCGCCCTCGGACCTCAACCGCGCAAGGATACCCGCCAATTCCGGTGGCAATACATCCCCGGTTTCCATCGACAGAAGCTGGCCCAGTTTCATCGCCGCGCCGCGCATCTCTGACAAGCGGTCAGCGATCCGGGTCAGGTTGCGCGGCGTCATAAGGGCCGTCGCCATGTCCGGCGTTTGCCCAGTTACGGCCGCCCGCGCCCGCGCCATCGCCGCTTGGCCCGCCAATCCGGTCGCCAACCCGCCCATGCGCGTGAACCGCGAGAAGCGCCCCGTGGGCACTGCGCGAGGGCGCAAAATATTGGGATTGCCGGTGTCACTCATGTTGTGGGTCCGAAACGCGATTGGATGCTTGGAGAGATAGCCCGATCCGCGCAAAGGCACAGGCATTCGACCTATCTGGTCGCTGGTGCGGCCAGCGCCACCGAAGCCTTCGATGATGCGCCACTTGTAGCGCGCAATCAAACAAGGCCAGCAACGCACAAGTTCCTAACGGAGCCCGTCAGAAACCCGACAGCATCAACAATATAAGTTTCCGCGCCCTTTCAGGCACTCTTCAAAAGCATTCGTCGCGGTTTGCAATCATCGATATGAGCTGACCGCACCGACGCAATTTTTCGCTGGGATGCCCCAAGATGCGTGGAGAAGCCCAACACGCGTCCCGATTCAGGCTCAACCCGGCTCGAACACGCTAAACTGCCCACGGCCATTTCTTTTGGCGGCGTAAAGCGCCTCATCCACATCGGCCATCAATTGCTCAATCGTTGGACGGCGCGGGTAGCATGTTGTCGATACGATCCCGATACTGGCGGAAATTTGTACGGTGATATCCCCGACTTCAATGGGTGCCTCGATACGCGTAATCAAACGTCTGGCGATACGAGACAGGACCGCCCGCGACTGCGCCGGGCGCAGCGCAATCAGGAACTCATCACCACCAATTCGTGCCGGAAAATCTGTGCGGCGCAATTCCCGGTCGAGGATGCGTCCAATCTCAGCCAGAACCGCGTCACCGGCTGCATGTCCATGGGTGTCGTTCACCTGTTTGAACAGGTCCAGATCCAGATGCATCAGCGTGAAGTGCTGGTTCCGGTTGGACATCAGATGATGCAGCTCATCGTCCATCGCCCGTCTGTTAGACAAACCTGTCAGCACATCGGTCCTGGCCTGGGCCTGGGCCGTTGCGTGGGCGTCTTGCAAGCGGGTTGTCAGATGCTCCGACAGTCGCGTGGTGGAGGCCTTGGCCTCATTCAAATAGAGCAACTCGATGGTCTGATCGGTTACCGCAAAGTCGGTCAAGGTCAGGGAGAATTCAGCCACCGCACGGGCAAACGACAAGCCGAAGGACAGGTTCATCACCGCGCCGTCCATGCCCGGTAGCGGCAGGATCACGGCGCGAAACGGCAGATGTTCCGCCGAGCGCAGAACCACGCTCAACCGCTCATCAGCCTCCATCACCAAGGCATCGAACGTTTCGATTCCGGCGGGACGCTTGATCTTGAAGACCTCCATCAAGTCGCGCCCAATCAGCTCCTCGTCATTGACCATCTTCAAGAATGTCGGCCCGGCATGGCGTACCTTTCCCTCTGCATCGACGTGCACATGCATCGGCAAGAGCGCATCCATCACATCCAACGGCAGTGAAATTGCGGCATCGGGCGGCCAGGTCTGAATGTTCATGCCGGCACCTCCCCCAGCACGAATGCGTTGCCCTCAGAGTGCGCTGTGTCGAACACATCGATACGGACACATTCCGCCTGTCCGTCGAGGCCATCCAGGCTCAACGTGGCCAGCGCACCATAGTCGTCGGCCATTGCGCGCAGGGCGCCCAACAGGATCGGCCCCACACCCGGTAGCGCCCATGTCGCCTTCACCCGAAACGAATTGTCTTCCATCGGAACAACAGTGATTTCCGGCATCTCGATATCCGGCATTGCCATGCGGCCCCGTTCGGCCAGTTCATCCAACGTCAGAATGAATTCTGCAAAACTCGGCCCCCCGAACCGCAGCAGCCGTTTGAGTGGCGCGTATGGCTCATGCGTGATCAGGAAGGTGCCCAGGTCTTCCAACAGCGCGTTGGGGTGCTTGTGCAACAACTCGGTCGCGGCATTGAAACAGGCCATCGTCACGCTGTCGTCGTAGCGCAGCATCGCCTCAAAACCCGCAAACCGAAGCTGCGCGACAGACCGCACTTCGTCCCACACGTCAGACCCATAGGTTTCCACCAGAAACCCCTGAAAGGCGCTGTTGATCATGCCATGCATTCGGGCGGGCTGCCTTCTTCTTGACCTCAATCTTGCCGGCAAACTAGCGACCAGAGGTAAAGAAAGCCTTGCTGCCCCGACGCTCAGAAATCGGTCGGTGCGCCGCCCTCGGCCTTGCGCCGCGCCACGAAGTCCGTCAGTTCATCACGGATGGCGATATCCATCGGCGGGGCCTCGAATTCGTTCAAGATGTCTTTGTAGGTCTTATGCGCGCGCTCCGCCGTCCAGACCGCGCCATCCAACTGCCAGGCCTCAAAGTTCCGCCAATCCGACAGGAAGGGTCCGTAGAAGGCTTCCTGATAGCGATCCTGCGTGTGCTGACAGCCAAAATAGTGCCCGCCCGGTCCGACTTCCTTGATCGCGTCAAAGGCCAGATCATCCTCATCCGTGCCCAAAAGTTGCGGCTCGAAATAGCGCTGGATCTGCTGCAAAACCTCGCAATCCATAACGAATTTCTCGGGCGACGCGATCAGCCCACCCTCCAGCCAGCCCGCCGCGTGGTAGACCATGTTCGCGCCCGATTGCACCGCCGACCAAAGCGAATTCGCCGTCTCCCACATCGCCTGCCCATCGGGCACATTGGCCGCGCAAACGCCCGAGGCGCGCATCGGAAGCTTGTAGAACCGCGCCATTTGGCCGGTCATCTGGGTCGCGCGCATGTACTCCGGCGTGCCAAACGCAGGCGCGCCGGATTTCATGTCTACGTTTGAGGTAAACGTCCCAATCGCCACCGGGCATCCCGGCGCGATCCACTGCAACAATGCAATCGCCGCCAGCCCCTCCGCGATGCTCAACGCCACCGCACCCGACAGCGTCACCGGCGCCATAGCACCGGCCAGCGTGAACGGCGTCACCACCACAGGTTGACCCCGCAGAGCAAGCCGCATCGCGCCATCCAGCATCGGGAAATCGTGCTTCAGCGGGCTAACCGAATTGATGTTGGTGTACATCCTTGGCGTGGCATCGAATTCCTCGTGCGTCAGCCCACCGGCAATCCGCACCATCTCCATCACATCTTCAACCCGCTCTTTCCCCAGCGAATAGGCGTGCGCCACCTTGTCGGTCAGCGTTAGCTTCTCATACAGGCAGTCGAGGTGCCGGACGGAGGCATGGACATCAATCGGCTCGGCCGGATAGCCACCCGCGAAATGGATGCAATTGAAATACTGCGTCAGCTTGATGAACTCGACATAGCTTTCCATGTCGCCGGGCCGTTTACCGCGCTCCATGTCCCAGGCATTCGGCGGGCTGGAGACATTGCCAAACACCATGTGCTTGCCGCCCATCTTCAAGATACGATCTGGGTTTCGCGGCGTTATTGTGAAGGTCTCAGGCGCGCGGGCGACCATTTCTTCTATAAAATCTTGCTCGAAGAACACATTCTGTCCTTCGACCTTGCAGCCCGCCTGTTTCAGATGTCCCACCGCCTCGTCGTTCAGAAACTCGATCCCGATCTCCGACAGGATGCGCATCGCCCCGCGGTGCAGCGCCTGAACGCCCTCTTCGTCCAACGGCTCCGTCGGGCGGTCATTGTTCACAGGAATGCGCCAGGGTGTTTGGTCGATCACATGGGCGGCGGCGCGGGCGGCACTTGCGGCACGGCCACCGGCGCGGCGGCGGCGTGTGGGGGCGGAGGTCTCGTTCATGGCGGATACGATCATCAAAGGGCTGTTGACCTGATCATTCCCCAACCAACCGTGCCATGCATGGGCGGAATGCGACGAAGGAACGTCGCATTTGACCCGATCAGGCCGTGCCGCCCTCCAACCACCCGGGCAGAGCTCCAATATCCGGCAAAACCACATCAGCGTGGGGGGCAAGATCGGCTTCCGTCGCCACACCGGTCAGAACGGCCACGCAAGTGAACCCTGCCGCACGGCCAGCCTCCATATCGTGCGTGCTGTCGCCAACCATCACGAGGGCATCCGGGGAAAGGTCCATTGCCTTCGCAAAGCCCAAACACATCCCCGGCGCGGGTTTGGCGCCATATCCGCTGTCGAACCCTGCGAAGAAATCGAAATGCTCGATGACGTTCAACGCCCCCAACTGCGCGCTTGCTTCCGCCTCGCTGCCATTGGTGGCCAATCCGACGCGCAGGCCCCGCGCGTGGAGGTCATCAAACAGCGGCACAAGCGGCACCGTCTCAACCGGGGCAGCCCTGTGCGCGAAATCCTCCATCACCGCAAAGACCGCATCCACATTGTGACCGGGCAAAGCGTCCGACAGATGAGCTGCCGTTTCAGGCCCCGTGTGCGCCACCATGTGCCCGCCCCGCAAAACCCTTCCAGCCTGCAAATCATATCCCAGCTTGGCCGCGACCTTCTCGGCCACCACCGGGTCACCTTCAGCGAAATGCACCACAACCTGCTCTGCCCAACCGCCCCAGGTCTTCTGGAAATCGAACAACACGCCGTCCTTGTCGAAAAGGATGCCTTTGATCTGCGCCACGCGTCAGGTCCAGTTCGGCAGTGCGCCACCGGGCAGGCCCGCGCGGATCATGGCAAAATCTTCTGCGCGGATACCGGTCGCCTCCGCGCCTTTCAGGACCCATTGATCGTCCATCAACAGGAAATCCATGAGTGAAGCCAGGAATTCCGGCTCACCCGCCCGCGCGCGCATGTCCGCCTCGCTGGAACCGGTGGCGCCCATAAACAGCGGCACCAGTTCCTCATCCCCCGCAAGCCACGCCAAGAGGGTTAACGCGTGGGTCTCGGCGATTTCTTGCTGCATGCTTATCCGACCAATTCACTCTAAAGGGTTTGTTAACCTTTGCGGGCCACATTCGAGACCGTGATACAGGGGCGGGATGCGCCTGCCCAGTGTGATTGATGCCGTTTTGGCTGATGAATGTGAGGGTGCCATGGCAGGGCGAATCCTGGTCGTTGACGACGTTGCGACGAACCGCATCGTCATGAAGGTCAAATTGGCTGCTGCTTGTTATGCCGTCGATCAGGCGGAAAACGGGGCCGAAGCCCTGCGCGCAGCCCGTGAAACCAAGCCTGATCTGATCCTCCTCGACATCATGATGCCGGATATGAGCGGCGTTGACGTCTGCCGCGCGCTCAAGGCCGATCCGAACACCGTCAACATTCCCGTCGTGTTGATCACCGCGCTGTCCGACCACGATGCCAAGATGGATGGGCTAGAGGCTGGCGCAGACGATTTCCTGACCAAACCAGTGGAAGAAGTCACGTTGCTGGCCCGCGTCCGGTCCCTCCTGCGGGCCCGCGATACGGTTCGCGAATGGGAAGACGGGGCCGATACGGTCGCCGCATTTGGGTTTGCGGAACAGGCGACAGGCTTCAACGCCCGTGTAGCACCCGGCAAGATTGCCCTTGTGGCCCCCGGCCCCCGCGGCGCAATCCTTTGGAAAGCCGCCATTGATGACCGCTTGGGCGGCGATGTCCGCATTATCCCGCGTGAAGCCGCGCTCAGCGATGCCAGCTCTGACACGGGCGAGGCCACGGATGTCTTCGTGATCTCTGTTGATCTGGCTCAACGCAATGAAGGGCTGCGGCTTTTGTCCGACCTGCGTTCGCGCGCCGGAACCCGCCACGCGGCCACCGTTATGATCCTGCCTGAAGGCGACACCGAACGGGCCGCCATCGCGCTCGATCTCGGCGCCAGCGACGTGCTGCACGATCCTTTTGACGCCAAGGAATTGGCCATCCGCATTTCCGCGCAGCTTGATCGCAAGCGCCAATCCGACCGGATGCGCGCGGGCGTCCGCGCGGGGCTTGAGGCCGCCGTGACCGACCCGCTGACCGGGCTGCATAACCGTCGCTATGCCATTCCCCAGCTTGAGCGGATGTTGACCCGCCCTGGTCCTGGTCCGGCGGTGATGATGCTGGACCTCGACCACTTCAAAGGCATCAACGACACCCATGGCCACCTGGCCGGGGACGAAATTCTAAAGCAGGTCTCCCAACGTCTCCGCGAGCAACTACGGCGCGGCGATCTCTTGGCTCGGATCGGGGGGGAGGAGTTTCTGATCGCGCTCTCACCCATCAACCACGTCGACGCGCTCGATTGTGCGGAACGGTTGTGCCGCTCCGTTGGCGAGAAGCCGTTCAAGATCGGCGCTGGCACGAAGCCCGTAAGCGTCACTGCCAGTGTTGGCCTGGCGCACCCCAGCAAGGATAGCGATTTCGTAACGCCTGAGATCCTTATCCATGAGGCTGACATGGCGCTCTATCGGGCGAAATCCCACGGTCGCAATCAGGTCAGCATGGTGTCTGAGACCGCCGCGTAAGCAACCGCCTCAACGACGACCCCCAAACCGCCGCATCACCCGGTTCAGCCCTTCGGCCAAGTCCGCGCGTTCCGTGACACTCATCGTTTCAATCTGATCCAGAAGCGCCGTGTGCCCCACCTCTTGCAGACCCACAACTCGCTCACGCGAGCGTGCGAAGGCGGCCTCTGCAGCGGCCCGGTCAAAGGGATCGGCCAACAAAGCGGCCTGTATTTCTCGCATCGCGTTGCCGATGGCCCGGCGTTCCTCGCGCAGGGGAGCGCCTTGCGCCTCTACACGCCCACGCAATTCGGCCCGATCCTCACGGCTCAAAGCAACGGCAAAAGGCCCAAGCCCGAGGGTCCTGAGCGCAGGCGCGCCGCGCCCTTCGTCATCGCTACCATTACGCCCGCCCAACACCGCACCACCGATCAATCCGGCCACCGCAAGGTTGACCGCCAGGGACAGCGCCAGCACGATCTTCAAGCCACGCCCGCTGCGCGGTTTGGGCTGCGTCTCATCAGACATCGTCACCCTCCCCCCACAGACCCGTCATATCCGGGGTAATGTCATAGGCCGTCTCAAGACCCAGGGTCTCAGCGCCAAGAATGTCAGCCACAGTTGTCGGCGCATAAAGCCCCAGCGACAGCCCCATCACACCCGCCGCCGTGACACCGCCGATCGTGCCCCAGCCACCGAAGCTTTCGACCAGCCCGGCCACCCAGCCGCGCCGCCGCGCCGGGGCCGGAGCAGCAGCAACCGCAACCGCTTCCGCCTGCACGGCATCCGCATCCGCCAGCACCCGCGCCATCAGCGCGTCACTGGGCGCATCCTCTCGCGCCTCGGCAAACAAGGCGTCCAAATCCACGTCGGTGTCTGTTTCACGTGCCATAACCCAAGGCCTCCTTCTGACCTTCCAGCGCTGCCTTCAACGCCCGTTTTCCCCGTGCCGTCAAGCTTTCGACCGCTTCCACGCCAATCTCCAGCGCCTCTGCAATCTCGGGGTTCGAGAGCCCCTCTATGTGTCGCAGGACCACCGCCTGCCTTTGCCGCTCGGGCAATGTCCTTAACGCGGCATCCAGCGCGCTCATGCGTCCCGCGTCCTGCAATTGCGCATCCGCGGTTGGCGCGTCGTCCGCAAAATCATCGTCCCCCAGTTCCACCGACCGACCTGACTTTCTCAGCCGGTCGATCGCCAGATTTGCGACCACCTTGTGCAGCCATGTCGCAGGTTTCGCGGCCCCATCGGCCTGCCAATCCGCACCCGCTTTCCACAGGCGCAACATCGCCTCCTGCGCCACGTCCTCACCTTCCGCCTGATCGCCCAAAACGCGGGCCGCATGGCGGAACGCGCGCGGCAGCAGCCGCTTGGTCAAAACCCGCGCAGCCCCCGGATCGCCATTGGCGAACAGGACCATCAACGCGCCGTCCTCCAGCGTCTCCAGATCTGAGCCATCCTGCGTGGTCATGCACCCTGTCTACCCTGCCCTTCACCCCTTGGGGAGGGGCCACGCCACCTGAAGCGTGACCCCCGGTCTTGCGGCTCAATTGCCGAAGCGACGGCTCATTCGCTCCAGGAAGCGAGCGACGCCTTCGTCGAACTCAGCCTCCGTGACCTGACCGTCGCCGTCTGCGTCCAGACGCTCGAACATCCGCTCGGGGTTCGGACCACCACGACCGTGGCGATGCCCGCGCCCTTCACGACCCTCTTCGATCTCGGCCTGCGTCAACTGCCCGTCGCCGTCGACATCCAGACGCTCCAGCATCCGGTCCACGCGGGTTTCAACCCGTGCCTGACCCTGGGCGATCAGCTCATCCCGGCTCAGCGCGCCGTCGCCATCGGCGTCGGAGCGGGCGAACCGCGTCTCACCTGCGGCCTGAAGCTCTTCCAGCGTCACTGCGCCGTTTCCATCTGCATCCAGCTCTTGAAAGATCAGACGCGGCGGCTCACCACCGGCCTCTTGTGCGAAGGCAGGGGCGGCAAGGGCCGTGGGGATCATCAGGGCCAGCAGACCAGCTTTCATCATCGACATACGAATTCTCCTTTGTTTCGTGCCTGTCTGATAGGTTCCACGGGGGCCGCGCCCGGTTCCGTCGCAAAGAATGTGAAAAAATCTGCCGACCCGCGCGCGCAGGTCGCGGGCGCAGGCCTTTACCCTTCCTCGCAAGAGGCGCATTTAAGGAGCATGGAGACCGATACCGCTGATATCTATAGCCCCGCCCCAGCCGAGCGGCCCACATGGCCCGCCGTGCGAAACGGCCTGAGCCACAAGTGCCCGAAATGCGGCGAAGGCGGCCTATATGAGAAGTATCTGACGCTGCGCACGGAATGCCCGTCTTGCGGAGAAGACCTGAGCCACGCACGCGCCGACGATGGCCCGGCGTACCTGTCGATCCTTCTGACCGCCAAGGTCATGGGGACACTGCAGCTGGTCGTCTATGAGCAATGGCAGCCTGAGCCTTGGCTCTTGGCCTTGACCTTCTGCATCGGCGTCACGGTGATGGCTTTGGCGCTGTTACCGCGCTTCAAAGGCATGATCGTGGGCATCCAATGGGCCAAACGGATGCACGGCTTTTGAGCGATGACGTGCCCATCCGCGACGCGGCCACGGTCATCGTGCTGCGGGACGGGACCACGCGCCCGCGCGTTTTGATGGGCCAACGCGGCAAATCCGCCGTCTTCATGCCGTCGAAATTCGTCTTCCCCGGCGGCGCGGTTGATGCGGTCGATGCCACCATCCCCCTCGCTCGTCCGCCCGCGCCCGATTGCGCCGCTCGGCTGGCCACAGACGCCGAAACGGCGCCATCGGCCATTCTCGCAGCCGCTGTGCGCGAGTTGTGGGAAGAAACCGGGCTTCTGTTGGGCGCAAAGGATGCGCGCGCCGCTGATCTGGACGCGCCACGCGGTTGGCGGGGCTATCTGGCGACCGGCCACCTGCCCGACGGCGCAGCCCTCGAATACGTCTTCCGCGCAATCACGCCCCCGGGCCGCCCCCGACGCTTCGACGCGCGATTTTTGCTCGTGGATGCAGACAACCTGGCATCAGACCCCGACGATTTCTCGGGCGCCGAGGATGAGTTGAGCCACCTGCAATGGGTGCCACTGGACGAAGTGCGCGGCTTCGACATGCCCTTCATCACCGAGGTTGTGCTGTCGGAACTGGCCGCCCGCGTCGAAGGCCGTACCGTGCCAGGCGTGCCGTTTTTCGACAATTCTACGTCCGAGAGCCGGTTCCGGCGGTTGTGAATTAGTTTCGACCGGCTTGCGCTCCGCCGACCAACCGGGGGACTAGCCCCCCGAAGTATTTTCGAAACAAGGAAGCAGGGGCCTTAGGCAGGCCAGGCCGCCCAGAAGACAAGCGCGAGCGAGAGCAGGATCAGCGCGATGCCGATGACCTCGTTGCGGGAGGTCTTTTCCTTTAGCCAGAAGGCAGAGAAGAGGAAGGTGAAGACCAGCTCGATCTGGCCCACGGCCTTTACGTAGGCGGCGGTTTGCAGCGAGAAAGCGGTGAACCAGCCCAATGAGCCGAGCATGGAGGTGAGGCCCGTCAGGCTTGAGATCCTCCAGGACGCGACCACGCGGGTGATTTCGCCGGGTTCGCGTAGGGCAAGATAGAGGCCGAGCGTGACACTTTGCACAATGGTTGCGCAGAGGAGTGCGGTCGCCGCACGCAAAGGGGCATCGCCGCTGTCCAAGGCAAGCGTCGCCCCCCGGTAGCAGACCGCCGAGACGCCGAAAAGCAGGCCAGAGGCCAACCCATAGCCCGAAGCCGCGTTGAAGATGCGCGCGGTCCAGGGGAGGCCTGTTTCCTGCGGTGGGTCTGACAGTGCGAGGACGCCCACGAAGCCCACGGCGATGGCGACAAGAACCGGCGTCGAAACCGCCTCCCCCAGCACCACCAGCCCAACCAAAGCCGTGAGGATCACCTCGGATTTCTTCAGCGTGATGCCCACGTAGAAGTTGCGCCGCGCAAACAGGGCCACAACGCAGGCCGTGGCCAACATCTGCGCTATGCCGCCCGCCACGATGAACCGCCAGTAGCCGTCGCCCGGCAAGGGCCAGTCCTGCCCGCTGAGGCTCTTGTATGCCACCAGGGCCAACGCCACGAACGGCACCGCGAATGCGAACCGTGCCCAGGTGGCGCCGCCCGTCGACAGGCTGGTGACCTTGAGGTGGCGCTGCAGCAGGAACCGAAGGTTCTGCATGAAGGCAGCAAAGACAGAGGCGATGATCCAGAATGGCATGGCCCTGCCATGGGCCGCGAGGGCCGGATTGCCAAGTTATTTCTGCGGATATAACGGGTGTGCCACCGGGTCTTTCGCGCGCAGCAGGTGGCGACGGAAGATCTGGCCGTAGCTCGCGTAGCGATAGCCACCGTTGCGGCGCACGTACTTATCGCGATTGTTGAAATAGATCTGAGGCAGGCGATACCACGGCAGCTTCGGATGCATGTGGTGGACGACATGCAGGTTGTTGTTAAGGAACAAAAAGGCCAGCGGCCCGCGATCCTCGATGATCACCGTGCGGCCCCTTGCACGATCATGTGCCTGATGCTCCAGGAAGGTGCGGATCTTCAAGATGGATAGGCCGCCATAACAAGCCAGCAGATAGGCCCAGATCGGCAGGGGTGAGAGAGCGACCAACGCAATCACCACCGCACTCGCCGCGACATGCGCAACCCAGGCCCACAGGACCGCACGGTCCCCGCTCCGGATCAACCGCCAATCCTCACCCATGAACGCCACCTGCGAAATTACCGGCCCCAACACCATCCGCCCAAGCAGCGTGTTGTTCCAGGCCAAGAGCCGACGCAACGGCGCGGCGAGCCCTTCCCACACAGCGGGGTCCAGGTAATTGCTCTCCGGGTCATCGTAGGGATCGGTCAGGTTCGCATCCCTGTGATGGGCCAGATGCGTCTCCCGAAATCTTATATAGGGAATGGCAAGGTTCAGGCTTGCGAAGACCAGCGGCTCCCCAAGCCTGCGATCCCCGAAGGGATGCCCGTGCAAGACCTCGTGCTGCAAAGACGCCTGCAGCGCAATCGCCACGGCCAACACCGGCAATCCCGCCCAGACCGGCAGGAACAAAGCCCCCGTCCAGACGCAATAGCACAAGGCGATAAGCCCGAGTGTGGGCCACTCGATCCGCATGAACTCTCCTGACGATGTCGAAAGTGGGCGCTTCCCCTGCGCCACTGACCCAACTCTACTGCCACTTGATTGTCAGGAGCAGTCAGTGTTTGCTCCACATGAAACCAACATCGTTTGATAAATCCAACAATGCTTCAGGAAATCGACAAACGCGCCCGCGCCACTCTGTTTCAGGAGCGCTTGGTGGCCGCCCTTACTGCCTCAGGCCTCAGCCGGGCGGCCCTCGCGCGCGCCGTTCAGGTCGACCGCTCCACCATCACGCAGATCCTTGCCGATGACAGCGCGCGCGTCCCCGGTGGCCATGTCGTGGCCGCCTGCGCCCTGGCCCTCGATGTCTCCGCCGATTGGCTTTTGGGCCTCACGGACCGCCCGGAACAGGCGGGCAAACTGCTCGCCTCCTCGCTCTCCATCTCGGAAACCGGCCGCGCAACCACCCTCGACGACCAGATTTTCGAATGGCAGCGCGAGGCGGAGGGCTACAAGATCCGCCACGTCCCCGCGACCCTCCCCGATGTCCTCAAAACAGCCGCCATGCTGCAATGGGAATACGCGCCCATCACCCATAAACGCCCCGCCGCCGCCATCGACGCTGCCGCCGAACGCCTCGACTGGCTGCGCCTGACCGAAAGCGATTACGAGATGGCCTTGCCAGTCCATGAGCTGGAAAGCTTCGCCCGAGCAGAGGGCTACTACGCAGGCCTCGACGCCGCGATCCGCATTGAGCAACTGGACTGGATGGCCGAGATCTACGACCGCCTCTACCCCGGCCTGCGCCTCTTCCTCTTCGACGCCCGCGCTGTCTTCTCCGCCCCCGTCACCGTCTTCGGCCCCAAAATGGCAGTGCTCTACATGGGCCAGCATTACCTCGCCTTCCGTGACCGTGACCGCGTGCGTGCCATCACACGCCACTTCGACGGTCTGGTGCGCGAGGCCACGGTCTCCGCCCGCGAAATCCCCGACACGCTCGCGCGCCTGAAACGGGCCGTGCAATGACCGCCTTCGACGACAAGGTCGGCCAGACCCTCGGCACCTCCCGCTGGATCGAGGTGGATCAGCCCCGCATCGACGCCTTCGCGGATACAACCGAGGATCACCAGTTCATCCACATCGACCCAAAGGCCGCCGCGCAAACCCCCTTCGGCACCACGGTAGCGCACGGGTTCCTGACCCTCTCCCTGCTCTCCACGCTTGCCTACGACGTCATGCCCGCGCTCGGCCCCTATAAGATGTCGATCAACTACGGCTTCGACCGCCTGCGCTTCCTCGCTGCGGTTCCCAGCGACTCCCGCCTTCGCGCGCATTTCAGACTAACTGAAGTGACGGAAAAGGCCGCAGACCGCATCCTTTTGAAAGTGGAAGTCACAATGGAGATTGAGGGCACCGACACCCCTGCCCTCATCGCAGATTGGCTGGTCTTGCTACAACTCTAGCGTCAGCCGCGCGCTCACCGTTCCCCAACGAACCGTCCCAGCCCTTCAGGCCGCGCCAACCCCGCATGGGCCGAACAGGCCGCCCCCAACCAAGCGCCCACATCCGCCCGGGGCCGCGCCGACCGCCGCGAACCCATATCCATATGCAGCAACAACTGCTCCCCCGTCGCGCAAAGCACATCCCCCGCAAACAGCTCATGCCAGACGTGCAGCTTCTTCTCGCCGCCCTCCAGCACTCGTGTCCGCACCTCAATCCGGTCGCCGATATCCACCTCACCCAGATGCCGGATGTGCGTCTCCACCGTGAACACGGAATGACCCTCCGCCACACAATCCGCATCCATCCCGGCCCAGTTCAGCATCTGATCCGTCGCGTCGGAGAAGACCGTCAAATAATGCGCCTCGTTCATGTGGCCGTTGTAATCCACCCAATTGCTTGGCACCTCGCGGCGCAAAGTAATTGGCGGATCAGGCAGGCTCGGATCCGGCGCAGACAGGCCCCCGTCCAGCTTCGGCGGCGCGCCCAAAAGGGCCGCCACATGGGTCGCCATCGCCTCGCCAAAGATCCGATGCGCTTCCGCATCCAGATGCACGCCATCGATGGGCGAGGCCTGCACATAATCACCCGCCGAAACGAAAGCCGCGCCTGCGCGCAGAGCTGCCGCCTCCATGTGGCGCTCAAACCCAACCTGCCGCGCCTCTGCGCCCGCGAAAGCATCCACCAATACGCCTGCCTCCCGCACCGGCGCCGGGCAGATCACCATCACCCGAGCGTTCGGCACGCAATCGCGCGTGATCCCCACCAACCGCTCCACCGATTTCGCGATGTCAAAGGCCGAGGTTGCGAAGCGCGGCTTCAGATCGTTGGTCCCCAGCATCAGGATCACCGCATCCAGCGGCGCATGGCTCAACAACACCGCCGGCAAAACCGCCGCCCCGTTGCGCGCGCCACCGTCCACCAAGTCCTCGTGCACCGTCGTGCGCCCGGGCAGGCCTTCGGTGAAAACAACCTCACCCGTCAGCTCCGCCATCACATCGGGCCAGGGCACGCCGGGTATGTAGCGATCGGACGCCCCCAAAACCTCCAAAGGCTTGGTTCCGTGTGAATTGCTGTCCCCGTAGACGAGTATTCTGGCCATTTAACTTCTCCCGCCCAACACACTGGCCGCGCCCAGATAATCGCGCAACCCACCCCTTCCTTGTTTCAAAAATACTCCGGGGGATCAGCGATCTTTTCCATCGGAAAAGACGCAAAGGGGGCAGCGCCCACTATTTCTCGCGCATCATCCCCGCCGCAATCCGCGCCCAATCGGCATAGATCACAGGCCCCGGATGAAACCCGTCCTCGGCCATCTGCGACACGTCATCAGTGAAATCCATTGGCAAGTAGCGCGCGCCCGGATGTACCCCGGCCATGCGCGCAATGGCCCGATCAAATCGCGCCGCCCGCGCCCCCAGAACATCGCGCAACGGGCGCGGCAACAGCGTAAAAAACCGCATTGGCGGCAAGCCGGAACAAACCACGCAGCGCACCCCAAACCGATCCGTCAGCATCCGCAGCAACGCCGCATATTCCCGCTCGAAATTCGGCTGCAACCGCCCGTTTTTCGCATCATTCACGCCAAGGCAAACCAGCGCACAGTCAAAGCTGCCCTCCACGCCCGCCAGCATCTCCAACGCATCAGGAACCACCGCCCCCGAACGCGCGACCAACTGCCAATAGACTGTGTGATCCCGCGCCAGATCAGCCGAGAGCACCCCCGCCAACGCCGCGTCCTGCGTCTCCACACCAACACCCGCCGCCGTGCTGTCGCCCACCACCAGCAGCCTCAGCGCAGGGCCCGCCCCAACCTGCCCCTGCCTCGGCCCGGCCGCTTCCGGCAGGCGCGAGGCCCTCAGCCGCACCCACACAAGTTGCGGTACGATCACGGGGGACAGAAAGGCGGCACGCCACAGCGCCATGGCAGATCCTCAGTCGGTGTTGGGTTCAGTAAGGCATCGGATGGGCACGGTGGGTCTCGTTCAGATCGGCGACTACCTCGTCGCTCAGGACCGTGTCCTTGCCGTTGATGATGTGCTGGAGCTGCTCTGTTGTCGTCGCGCCAAAGATCGTCGAGACGGCAAAGGGCCGCTGCACGGTGAACGCCAGCGCCATATGAACCGGGTCGATCCCATGTTTCTGCGCCACGCCCACATAGGCGTCTGCCGCAACCATCGCCCGCTCGGTCAAGCGCCCGCCCAACTCCGGGCTCAGCGTCATACGGCTGCCCTCAGGCACCGCGCCACCTGCGTATTTTCCGGTCAACAGCCCGGTCGCCAGGGGCGAGAACGCCAGCAACGTCACCTGCTCATGGACCGAAAGCTCAGCCATGTCGGTGTCATACATCCGGCACATCAGCGAGTATTCGTTCTGCACGGTTTGCACCCTCGGCAGCCCATGCGCCTCGGACAGCCGCAACCACTGCGCCGTTCCCCAGGCACTCTCGTTCGACAGCGCGAAGTGGCGCAGCTTGCCCGCCTTCACGGCAGCCCCCGCCGCCTCCAACACGTCCTGCATATTCGCCAGGATCTCGGCCTTGTCGCCCTGCGGCTGATAGGTCCAGTTCTGCCGGAACATGTAGCTGCCCCGGTTTGGCCAATGCAGCTGATAGATATCGATGTACTCGGTCTGCAACCGCTTCAGCGACCCCTCCAACGCCTCCGTAAATGTAGCCCCTGAGATCGGCTGCCCAAACCGGACGAAGCCTTCATTCAGCCCGGACACTTTCGTCGCCAGCTTATACTCGCCCCGTCGCGCCGCGTTGGCCCCGTTCCAATTGCCCACAATCGTCTCGGTCACGCCCACCGTTTCGGCCCGCACGGGGTTGACCGGATACATCTCCGCCGTGTCGATCACATCAATGCCTGCCTCCAGCGCCATGTCCATCTGGCGATGGGCGTCCGCCTCCTCGGTCTGGGTGCCCCAGGTCATCGTGCCAAGGCAGTAGTCAGTGATCGTCTCGGAGGTCATGCCGAGGGGGATGTGGCGCATGAGGCGCTCCTTTTCGCGTGTAGTTGGACCGCAACCTAGCGGGCAAGACCCTGAGTGCAAGACTTGAGAACATAACAGGAACATATATACTGAAACCCATGGACCTGACCCGCATCACCCGCCAATCCCATCGCAAGGCCCGCCCCGGCCTGCGCCTCATGAACCGTTTTGAGCTGACCGGCGCGCGCGCCCATGAATTCTGCGGCCCCGCCCGCCGCCGTCTTGCCCTGTGGCTGGCGCAAGCCGCCACGCGCGACATCCTGTGGATCCGCCCCGATTGGCACCCCGATCGCCTGCATATGGCGGGCGTCCACCGTGACCTTGATCCGGGCCGCCTGACCTTTGTGGAATGCTGCCGCCCCGCCGATCTTCTGTGGTGCATGGAAGAGGCCTTGCGCGCGGGCCTTCTGGATCTGGTCATCTGCGACCTGCCCGAGCCTCCGGGCCTCACGCCCGTCCGCCGCCTGCATCTGGCCGCGGAGGCCGGCGTTGAGCGCACGGGCCGCACGCCCACCGGCCTTCTGCTGACGCCGGGCGATGGGGGCGCACCGGGGGTGGAAACCCGCTGGCAACTCACCCCCTCCCACCGGACTGAGGCGGATCTCTGGCGCCTCACCCGCCTCCGCGCCCGCGACGCGGCCCCTGCGGACTGGATGGTAGCACGTGGGACGGACGGCAAGCCAACCGTAAAACAGACAGACCCAACGCCCGAGATGGAACCCGCCTGAACGACCAAGCCCGGGCAGGCCTTTGTTCAAAAACAGAAAACGGCCGGACAGCGCGACAAAGCCCCCCTTCGCCGCAGCTGCGTAAATGGCAGCTATGCGTTGAATATACCCTTCCCGGGACTTGATAAGGTGACGAAGCTCCTGACTTCCGCCACGATCAATTGCAGAATGATGCGGCCCTCAGCCCGATGTCGATAACCTATGATCAGGTTCGGGCACGCGTTCCATAGTCACGGAGTAAACAGTCATAACCAGCCCCGCCGTTTTCTGGCGGGGCTGAGCGTGTGATAACTAGAAATGTATGGCAAGACCGAGCGATAGCTCATCAACTGTCGCGTCCTGATCCGGGCCAAAGATATTGCCAGAGACATCAAAATCGCTTCGTGAGTACTCAGCCCGCAAAGACAAACCCGAAGGAAGCATGCGCTCAGCGCCAATGGCGTAAGTGACCCCATCGATGTCGTCGGTTTGGGGGCCGGTGATCACGGCAAACTCAGCATTGGCGACGCCGACAGCAGCATATACCAGATTTTGGTTGAAGGCGAAGCCACCACGCAAACGCAGTTCTAAATTGTTTTCGATTGCAAATGGCAGGAATACGTCTCCTGCGACAGCGGGCGTGACGTCATAAATCACCTCACCACCGACAACGAAACTGTCGGCGATGGCAAAGTTGTAGCCCCCATAAATCCCGACCGCTGCATTCGTGCTAGTTCCAAAGTTGGTGTTGATACTATAATCCGTATCAGTCCAGTTCAGGGCAATACCGGCGTAGCCGCCTTGCCATTGCTGTGCGTCTTGTGCGGAGGCGCCATGCGGCAGAGCAAGCAGCCCGACTAAAGCGATTGTTTTGTGAAAGGATGTCATTTCTATCTCCGGTAGGTGTGTTGAAAAGCGCCCGTGCGCTGAAACTTGCACTTCGAACGAAAACCGGCTCATTTGTGCCGCTTACGTAGCGTAAATTTGCGCCGGAAATTTGTCGATATCTACAACCTTGTCTTCGGCGAGTTCTCTTTGCGTGGTAACATTTTTGCCAGCCGTCCGAACTGAGCCATCAAGCCACCATTCGTCGACGTTGCAGCATCAGCTAAACTGGGCTCGAACTCGCCCTTCGCGGCGCTGCAGCGCCAACCAATCTAGCAGTACCGGCACCGGGACGCGAAAGCCGCATCTACATCAGGGATTTTTATCGCATAACCTCATATGCTTAGCTCCCCTTATCAACCTTGATAAGCCCAGGGACGGCCGCCTGCCCCTTGCCCTCTCTGCCCGACCCTCCTAAGCCGGACCCGTACCCATCGGGACCGCCTTCCCATGCGCCTCCTCATCTCCTTCGCCGCCCTGTTTTTGTCGGTGATCCTGCTGCAACTCTCGTCCTCGGGCGTGGGGCCGCTCGATGTGCTCTCCGGCACGGTCCTGGGCTTTTCCAACGGTCAGATCGGTCTTCTCGGCTCAGCCCATTTCTTCGGCTTTTTCATCGGCTGCTGGTGGGCCCCGCGCCTGATGGGCACCGTCGGCCATTCCCGCGCCTTCGCCGTTTTCACGGCCACAGGAGCCATCGGCCTTCTGGCCCACATGCTGCTGATCGACGCCTATGCCTGGGCCGCGATGCGCGTGCTGACCGGCCTTTGTATCGCAGGCTCGCTCACGGTGATCGAGGCCTGGCTGCAAGCCAAAGCCACCAATGAGAACCGGGGACGCACGCTTGGCATCTACCGCATGGTCGACACCGGCGGGCAATTCGCAGCGCAGCTCATGATCGGCGTCCTGGCGCCCGCCTCCTACGCCTCCTACAACCTGCTGGCGCTTTTGTGTTGCGCAGCCCTTCTGCCCCTCACCCTCACCCGTCTGAAACAGCCTGAAGCACAGGGCACCCCGCGTCTGCGGCCCAGCCTCGCCTGGCGTCTGTCTCCGCTCGCGGCCCTTGGCGTGCTTGTCGCGGGCCTCTCCGGGGCCAGTTTCCGCATGACCGGCCCGCTCTATGCCGCGCAAGTGGGCCTGCAACCCAATGAGATCGGCCTCTTCCTCGCCGCTGTCGTTCTTGGCGGCGCTTTCATGCAATTGCCCGCCGGATGGCTCGCCGACCGCTACGACCGGCGCTGGGTGCTGATCTGGTTCTCCGCCGCCTCCATCGTCTCCTGCGCAATCACGGTGGCCGTGCCTTCGCTCGGGGCTATCGGCATCTTCATCGCCGCCGCCCTTTTCGGCGCCACGACCTTTCCCATCTATTCGATCTCCGCCGCCCACGCCCACGACTGGGCGCGCGACGATCAACGGATTGAGCTTTCCGCAGCCCTCATGTTCTGCTTCGCCGCCGGGGCCATCGTCGCGCCGCTGACCACCTCAGCGCTTATCACCACTTTCGGTCCGGCGGCGCTGTTCTACTTCGTCTCGGCCGCCCACGTCGGCCTGATCGTCTTCGGCCTTCTGCGCATGCGCCGGCGAGCGCCATCAGACACGCGCATGCCCTACATTTGGATCCCACGCACCTCGTTCCTCGTGGGCCGCCTGTTCCGCAAAAGCAACGACGACTAGCAGTTCCGCGAATTTCCCAGCCAAAGCCGCGTTTCTGCCACGTTCCCCCGCTTATCTGCCCGCAAAAGCAAACAGATCGCGGCAGTCCCATGAGCTTCATCCTTCGCAGCATTTACGTTCTGGTCGGCGCCGCCTTCCTCTTTGCCGTGGCCAACCTCTTCGTCTCCGGCGTGCCGGACACCCAATCCACCGGCATCGAAATCGCGGCCCTGTCCCCGCAACAATCGCCCACGGACGCCATCGCCACTGACGTCCCCCAGCTCGTCCAGCCCGGGGAAGAACCCGGCATCGTGGCCTCCCTTCTCGCTCTTTTGGTCGGCACAGTCGCGCCTGAAGCTGCAACAACCCCGACACCCGTGGCCGTATCCTTCGCCCCCTCCAACGGCGACGCGACGCTCCCCACAACCGCACCGCTTTACGCCAACGGGGACGCCCCCAAAGCGCGCGAAGAGGCCGCCGCCGCTCCCATTGATGACGCAGCCATTGAACAGATCTTCCAGTCCTGGCTGCGCGAGAATGAGATCGAGGCCGGCGCCATCGCCATCATCCACCCCGATGGCACCGAATTTGGCACAGGCCTTGGCCGCACCGCCGACGATCTTCACCCGGTCATGAGCCTGTCCAAGGCGATCACCGGCCTCTGCGTGGATCAATTGCTTCTGGAGGCGGGCCTTGGCTGGGGCGCAACCCTTGCCGACATTGCCCCCCAAATGTCCGCCGCAGGCGTGACACCCCGCCCCTGGAACGAACACATCACGCTGGCCTCGCTGGTTACGCACACCTCCGGCCTCTCCCCTGACCTGACGCAATCCAACATGGTCGAAGACACCCACGGCGCCTTGGGCCTGCACCGTCGGTGGGGCTCCGCCGCCTTGCAGGAAGACGCAATCACCGGCGCGCCGGGTCGCTACTTCTACTCCAACACCAACTACGCCGTCCTCGGCGTGGTCGCCGAAGCGCTGTCCGGTCAATCCTACGCCCAGGCCTGCATGGACCGCATCCTCGCCCCCGCTGGCATCGAAACCGCCGTGATCGAAGGCCGCTACGGCTCGCTCTCATCTTACGGCGGGTGGGAAGTTTCGGCGATGGATTACGCCCGCCTCGCGCGCCACTGGTTCGCGCATGACCAACCCCACATGGCGTCCCCACGACCCGATTTCGACGGCTATGTCCTTGGCTACTTTGATGATGGCAGCACGATCTCGCATTCGGGCCGGTTCTGTTCAACGAACCACCCCACCGGCGGCCTCGGTGCGATCTTCCTAACCATACGCGATGGCGCGACGATCTCTGCCAATTGGGACGCCTGCGTCGAGGCCTCACAGCGTGACACACTCGTCCAGCAACTGCGTGAGCACCTCTGATCGCATCCGGGGTCTGGCCCCCGCCCGCGCGGGGCGCTAAAGGCTAACGCCAGTTCTTCTGGCAGAGGCCCGCCCCATGTCGCGCACGCTCATCACCTCCGCGATCCCCTACATCAATGGGATCAAACACCTCGGCAATTTGGTCGGCTCACAGCTGCCCGCCGACCTCTACGCCCGCTATCTGCGCGCACGGGGCCAAGAGGTGCTGTTTCTCTGCGCCACCGACGAACATGGCACGCCCGCAGAGCTTGCCGCCGCTAAAGCTGGCAAACCCGTTGACGAGTATTGCGCCGAAATGTGGGCCGTGCAGGCCAAGCTTGCGAAGGGCTTCCGCCTTAGCTTCGATCATTTCGGGCGCTCCTCTTCACCACAGAACCACAAGCTGACCCAGCATTTCGCCGGACGGCTGGCCGACGCGGGCCTGATCTCCGAGGTCTCAGAAAAGCAGGTCTATTCCAACGCCGATGGCCGCTTCCTGCCCGACCGCTATATTGAGGGCACCTGCCCCAACTGCGGCTACGACAAGGCCCGCGGCGACCAATGCGAGAATTGCACCAAGCAGCTTGATCCCACCGATCTGATCGAGCCGCGCTCCGCCATTTCCGGCTCCACCGATCTGGAAGTCCGCGAGACCAAGCATCTCTACCTGCGCCAGTCCGAAATGCGCGACCAGCTTGAGGAATGGATCGACGGCAAGGACGATTGGCCAATCCTGACCACTTCCATTGCCCAGAAATGGCTCAACGATGGCGACGGCCTGCAAGACCGTGGCATCACCCGCGATTTGGACTGGGGCATCCCGGTCAAACGCGGTGAAGACGACTGGCCCGGTATGGAAGGCAAGGTCTTCTACGTCTGGTTCGACGCCCCCATCGAATATATCGCCTGCGCGGCCGAGGCTGTGGAGGAAGGCGTGATTTCTGACTGGGAACGCTGGTGGCGTGTGGATAAGGGCGCAGATGACGTCCGATATGTGCAATTCATGGGCAAGGACAATGTGCCGTTCCACACCCTAAGCTTCCCCGCCACGATCCTCGGATCAGGCGAGCCATGGAAGCTCGTGGATTACATCAAGTCATTCAACTACCTGAACTACGACGGCGGCCAATTCTCGACCTCGCAGGGGCGTGGCGTCTTCATGGATCAGGCTTTGGAGATCCTGCCGTCGGACTATTGGCGCTGGTGGCTCCTCAGCCATGCGCCCGAAACCTCCGACTCTGAATTCACGTGGGAAGCGTTCCAGCAAGACGTCAACAAGGACCTCGCCGATGTACTCGGCAACTTCGTCAGCCGGATCACCAAATTCTGTCGCTCGAAATTCGGTGAAGCGGTGCCGGAAGGCGGTGAATACGGCGAACAGGAAACGGCCCTCATCGCTGACCTTGAGAAGCGCCTGGCGGCATACCAATCCCACATGGACGCCATCGACATCCGCAAAGCGGCGGCCGAGTTACGCGCGATCTGGGTCGCGGGCAACGAATACCTGCAATCAGCGGCTCCGTGGACCGCGTTCAAGGAAGACCCCGATCGTGCCGCCGCCATCACGCGCTTCGCGCTGAACCTGATCCCTTTCTACGCCGGACTCTCCGCGCCCTTCATCCCGGACGCCGCGCAATCCATGGCCGATGCGATGGGGGCCGAGCTTGACTGGCCGTCCGACACGGGCACCGCGCTGACGCGTCTGCCATCCGGCCACGCCTTCACCGTGCCAGACGTCCTCTTCGCCAAGATCGCGGACGAAGACCGCGAAGCCTGGGCCGAGAAATTCTCAGGCATTCGCACATAACGTCGTCGTTCGCGCGATTTCTGTGCGAAAATCGTGTAATTATAAATGTACTACAGAAAAACTACAGATTCACTACAGCGCTTCAGCCCCGCAAAACCGCCCCGGGGTTGAGGATATTGTTGGGGTCCAAAGCGGCCTTGATCGCCCGCATCGCCGCCAATTTCCCCGGATCGCCATAGCGTTCCAGATCGCCAACTTTCAGCCGCCCGATCCCATGTTCCGCTGAAACGGACCCGCCCAAAGCATGGGCCAGATCATGTACGCAAGTTTTCACAGCACCCCGCTCCGCCTCATGATCGTCGCGCGATTTTCCCGGAATTGGAAAGACATTGTAGTGCAAGTTTCCATCGCCCAGATGCCCGAAGCAGTTGATTCTGAACGTATTTATCTTTGCCAACTCATCGGGCGCCTTGGCGATGAACTCAGGGATGCGCGCCACAGGAACTGAGATGTCGTGGGACGAAACAGACCCAATCCTGCGGTTCGCCTCGGGAATGCTCTCTCGGATCGCCCAGAAATCCGCACGCTGCTGGTCCGACTGAGAAATCACGCCGTCCTCAACCAACCCCTCCTCGGCTGCTTCAACATAAAGACGCTCCAGCGCCTCCTGAGCGCTGCCATGGGACAGGCCCACATCGATCAGACAGCACCATTGCGGAATGTTATCAAAGGGTTGCCGCACATGCGGCCCAACCTCGGCCAGGAAATCGAAGCCCATTTTCCCGATCAATTCGAACGCCGAAACGCCCTCCCCAATCTGGTCCTGCGCCAAGCGCAGCAGCCCTAACGCGGCCTCAGGCGACGGCACCGCCATCAACGCGGCCCCTTGCTCGCTCGGCTTCGGATGTAGCCGCAAAGAGGCTGCCGTAATCACGCCAAGCGTGCCTTCCGAGCCGATCAGAAGATGCCGAAGGTCATAGCCCATGTTGTTTTTTCTAAGCGGAGACAGGGAGTTAACAATGGTCCCATCCGCCAGAACCGCCTCCACCCCCAGCACCAAATCGCGCGCGTTGCCGTAGCGGATCACATTCACCCCGCCCGCATTCGTGGCCAGCAATCCACCGATCCGGGCCGAGCCCTGCGACGCCAGCGTCAGCGGGAAAATCCATCCCTCCGCCTCTGCAATCCCATGCACATCCTGCAAGATCGCCCCGGCCTCCACGGTCAACGTCCCCGCCTGCGCGTCAAACGCCCGCGTGGCCCGCATCCGCTCCATCGAAAGAAGCACCGGTGCTGCACCATCCTCGACAATTTGGCCACCGACAAGGCCCGTTCCACCAGAATAAGGCACGACAGGCACGCGGCATTCGTTGCATGTTTTCAGGATGTTGGAGACGTCTGCAATGCAAGACGGTGCCAGCACCGCCAACGCCTGCCCACGCCATCGGCCGCGTGGCTCTTCGAGGTAGCTTGCGGTGTCTTCGCGGAAGACTTCAGCGGGCAAAAGCCCCTTCAATCGGTCGAGAATATCCATGCCAAAGACCTAGCGCGCCAACACGCAAAGGTCACCCAACATCCGTCTTTCCGCGCCGGTCACTACGAAGGTTGGCATAGAGCACGTGGTTCCGCCACCGCCCGTTGATCTGCAGATAACTCTGCGCCACGCCCTCATATTTGAAGCCGGATTTCTCCAAAACGCCCCGCGACGCGGCATTTTCGGGCAAACAAGCGGCCTCCAAGCGCGACAGATCCAGTGCGCGGAACGCGTAATGCGTCACAGCGCCAATCGCCTCGCGCATGTAGCCTTGCCGCACGAAGGGTAGCCCGATCCAATAGCCAAGGGTCGCCGATTGCGCCGGGCCGCGTCGCACGTTGTCCAATGTGATCGCCCCCAACAATGCATCGTCGGACCGGCGCACCACGAACAGCGGCACGGCAGAGCCTTGGTTAACCGAGCGCTGCGCCCAATAAACACGGGCTGTAAAGCTCTTGCGAGTTAGATGATCGTCGGCCCACGAGGGCTCCCATGGGGTCAGGAAATCACGCGATTGCTGGCGCAAGGCGGACCACAGCCGGAAGTCCGCGTGACGCGGCAAACGCAGGGTCAGACGCTCCGACTCCAGGCGCAGGTTCCGTTTGCGCGCGATCATCAGGCGGCCAGACGCTCCCTGACTTGCTCCAGCGTTGGGGCAGTTTCAACTGGCCCGTAAAGCGCCATCGCGGCCCGACCAGATGCGCCAAGAGCTGCGGCCTGTGCCTTCAACCCACCCAGCGTTACGCCGTCAATGCGGGCGACAGTTTCTTCCAAATCCGGTACGCGGTTCCAGATCGCCACAAGGCGTGCCAAGCGCTCCGCCCGTGAGGATGGCGACTCGAGCCCCATCAGCAATCCCGCCTTCATCTGCGCCCGTGCGCGGGCCAGTTCGGCCTCGGTCATGGTCTCGGCCGAGCGCTTCAGCTCATCAATCGTCAGGCCCACAAGGTCCGGCAGATCCTCACCGGACGTGCCCGCGTAGATCGTCAACAGCCCTGTGTCGTCATAGCTGCCGACCTGGGAATAGATCGTGTAGCAAAGCCCCCGCTTCTCGCGGATTTCCTGAAATAAGCGCGAGGACATGCCGCCGCCAAGCGCGGTTGCAAAAATCTGTGCCGTATAGATGTCGTCCGAGCGATAGCCCGGCGCCTCAAGCGCCAGCGTGAAGTGGGCTTGCTCCAGACTTTTCACCACGCGATGCTCACCACCTGCGAATTGGCCCGGCTGCGGCACCGATCCGGCCACCGGTGTCATGTGCCCGAACGCAGCCTCGGCCAAACGCACAATCTCATCGTGATCGACGGCGCCCGCCGCCGACAGGATCAACTGCTCCGGGCCGTAGTGCTGCCCAATGAAGCGGTCGAAGTCGGCGCGGTCAAAGCTGCGCACCCGTTCCGCGGGGCCAAGGATCGTGCGCCCCAGAGGCTGTTCGGGAAAGGCTTGTTCCTGAAGCCAGTCGAAGATGATGTCGTCGGGCGTATCGGCGGCCTGGCCAATCTCTTGCAGGATCACGCCCCTCTCCACCTCAATCTCGCGCGGGTCGAAGATGGGGTTCAGGACGATGTCCGAAATCAGGTCCAGCGCCAGTGGCACGTCATCTTTCAGGACGCGCGCGTAGTAGGCCGTCACCTCGCGGCTGGTATACGCGTTGATATACCCGCCAACGTCTTCAATTTCCTCGGCAATTTGCAAAGCACTCCGCCGCTGCGTGCCCTTGAAAGCCATATGTTCCAGGAAATGTGCGATGCCGTTCTGGTCGACCGCTTCATGTCGCCCCCCGGCACTGACCCAGAGGCCAAGGGCCGCCGATTCAAGGCTCGGCATGTGCTCGGTCACGATGCGCAACCCGTTGGAAAGCGTGTGAATTTCGACTGTCATGCAAACACGCCCTCCTCAATAATCGCCTCAATGGCGGCAAGGTCATCCTCAACCCGCTGCATCCGTTCGGGCCGATCGAACAGATCGGCCATCCGCGCGGGCAGTGGTGGGCGGATGCCAGAGGCCGCTTCGACCGCGTCAGGGAACTTCGCGGGATGCGCCGTGGCCAGCGTGACCATGGGCGTCGCCCCGAGGAAGTCCTGCGCCACATGCACGCCCACGGCGGAATGGGGGCACAGAAGCTCTCCCATCTCGGGCAGTGCGCGGGCAATCATGGCAGAGGTCTCCGCCTCAGACGCGCGGCCCGACGCGAACACATCGCGCAACGCGCCAATCGCGCCCTGGCTGATCTTGAAACCGCCGCCCTTCAACTCGTCCATCAGCTGCGAAACCGCCGCCCCATCACGCCCGTAAGCGTCAAACAACGCCCGCTCGAAGTTGGACGAGACCTGAATATCCATCGACGGGCTGATCGACGGCGTGACGCCTTCGGTCGTATACCCGCCTGACACCATCGCGCGGTGCAGGATGTCGTTCTGGTTCGTCGCGATCACCAGCTTGTCGATCGGCAGACCCATGCGTTTGGCCACGTAGCCCGCGAAGATGTCGCCGAAATTGCCAGTGGGCACGCAGAAGGACACCGCGCGGTGAGGCGCGCCTAGGGATACGGCGGCGGTGAAATAATAGACCACCTGCGCCAGCACCCGGCCCCAGTTGATCGAGTTCACGCCCGCCAGTTTCACCCGGTCGCGGAATTCGAAGTGGTTGAACATGTCCTTTAAGCGCGCCTGACAGGTGTCGAAGTCGCCGGTCACGGCAAGCGCGTGGGCGTTGGCCTCAGCCACAGTGGTCATCTGGCGGCGCTGCACCTCGGACACCCGGCCATGAGGATACATGATGAAAACATCGACGTTGTCGAGGCCGCGAAAGGCCTCCATCGCGGCAGAGCCCGTATCGCCCGACGTTGCGCCCACTATCGTCACGCGGTCCCCACGACGCCCAAGTGCCTTCTGGAACATCTGACCGATTAACTGCATGGCAAAGTCTTTGAACGCGAGGGTCGGCCCGTGGAACAACTCCAGCAGATAATGATTAGACTGCAGCTGCTTCAAAGGCGCGCGTGCGGCGTGACCGAAACCGCTATAGGCCTTCTCGATCAGCTCTCCGAATTCAGCGTCTGTGAATGTGTCGCCAATGAACGGCCGCATCACGCGAAAGGCAACTTCCTCGTATGACAGCCCCGCCATCGCTGCGATATCGCCTTGGCTGAGCGTCGGAATTTCCGCCGGCACATACAGCCCACCATCCCGCGCGAGGCCGGTCAGCATCGCCTCTTCAAAGCTCAGGTCGGGGGCCTGTCCCCGGGTCGAGACATATCTCATTGCACTTCCTCTACGGCGTTGGACCGCGTGATACGCCAAGCCAGGAACGCTGTCATCCCCAACCAGACAAGCGCCAGTCCGAACCACTGGATCGCATAGCCCAGATGGTTGTTCGGGATACCCTCAGACGTCACCGGCAGGGGCGTCACGGGTGCGCCCGAGACCGACATCTCGCGCAGGATCACGAGTATCGGCTCAGCCTCCAATTGCGCTGCCATGGCAGGCACGTCGCGGGCGAACCATTGGTTGCGGGCAATGTCAGGCTCGGGCGTGAACCCGTCGATCTCATCGGGCCAATGTAGGTTGCCGGTCACGGTAACTGGTGTCTCCGGCACTTCTGGCAAACCAACCCCTTCCGCCAGAAAGCCACGGTCGACCATTATGCGCCGCCCGTCCGTCTCAAACCCATGGATCAACCGATACCCGGGGCCGCTCCCTTGGACGGAGACCAAAACCCGCAACGGTTCCCCAACAAACAAACCCTCGGCTGCTACCGGCAGAAACCGGTCCACCTCTTCGTCCGGCGTGTCCGGCACCGCCACAGGCTCCGCCGCAATCCGCGCTTCAATCTCAGCCAGCACGTCTTCCTTCCAAGCGAGCCGCTGCAATTGCCACACGCCAAGACTGATAAGGATCGCCGCCCCAATCAGCCCAAAAAGAACAACCGTGATTACACGACCCGACATCCACGTCCCTTATAAAGCGGAAGGCCCACCTCGCGGCAGGCCCCTCCTTCATCTTGGCAAATACAACTCGATCCCGACCTCTCCTACCGCACCCACATCGGCAAATGTGTCGCGGGGAAGGTGGCGCGGGGTGGGCGGGCTCGCGCGTCGCCTTCCCCGCCTGTCAGCCTCAGCCCTGGCCCCAGATGTAGACGGCCAGGAACAGAAACAGCCACACCACGTCCACGAAGTGCCAGTACCAAGCCGCAGCCTCGAACCCGACATGCTTTTCGGCGGTGAAGTGGCCCGAATTCACCCGCAAGTAACAGATGAACAGGAAGATCGTGCCGATCACCACGTGGAAGCCATGGAAACCTGTGGCCATGAAGAACGTGGAATAGAAGCGGTCACCGTTGATGAATTCCCAACCGTGATGGGCCACCAGCTCGTAGTACTCATAGGCCTGCAAAGCGGTGAAGAGCACACCCAGAACAACCGCACCGATCAGGCCCGTCGCGACATCCTTGCGCGACCCGCCGTGGACCAGCGCGTGGTGCGCCCAGGTCACAAGACAGCCCGACAGCAGCAGGATCAGCGTATTGATCAACGGCAGATGGAACGGATCCACGATGTAGATTTCAGGCGTCACATAGGTGCTCGCCTCATATTCGCTCATCGGGAAGATGGCGTGTTTGAAGAACGCCCAGAACCAGGCCACGAAGAACATGACTTCGGACATGATGAACATGATGAAGCCGTAGCGCAGGCCAAGGCGCACAACCGGCGTGTGATCGCCATCGTGGCTTTCGCTGACCACGTCGGACCACCATGCGAACATGACATAAAGCACAGCTGCCAACCCGATGAAGAACATCCAAGGGCTGCCGGAATGCATCCAGTTCACCGCGCCAAACAGCATCACGAAGGCGCCGATGGCCCCCAAGAGCGGATGCAGCGAGGGGGACAGGATATGGTAGTCGTGGTTTTTGACGTGGGCCATTTTGGGTCTCTCCGGTCTGTCGTCTTACTCGCCTGCGTCCAACGCGGCGTAATCGTCGTTTTCGGGCATGTCCGTCACGTGGAACGTATAGGACAAGGTGATTGCGGGTGTGTCGCGGACGGTTGGATCATCAAGGATCTCGGGGTCCACAAAGAAGGTCACGGGCATTTCGACCCGCTCGCCGGGCTGAAGCACCTGCATTTCGAAACAGAAGCAGGCGATCTTCACAAAATACCCGCCTACATCGAAGGGGGCGACGTTGAAGCTTGCCGTGCCGGCAATGGGCTGGCTCGTCGGATTGTAAGCCTCATAGAAGGCCAGGCCGGTTTCGCCGATACGGATATCAACGTGCGTTGCAAGGGGGCGGAATTCCCATGGCATGTCACTGGCGGTGGAGGCATCGAAACGCACGCGGATCGTCTGATCCAGAACCGTATCGCTGCCCGCATCGGCCTGAACGGTCGCGCCGCCAAAACCCGTCACCCGGCAGAACCAATCGTAGAACGGAACGGCCGCCACCGTCAGCGCGCCCATGAAACAGATCACGCCCAGAAGCTGCAGGACCGTCTTGGCCTTGGGATCCATGGGGGCGCGATCGCTCACTGGCTCACCTCTTCGGTGATCGGCAGTTGTGAGGCGCGGGGCTGATGGTCATGGGCCTCCAGCATCGAGCCTTCGCGCACCTTCGCAATGGTCAGCCCGAAGACAACGGCGCAAAAGCCGATGAGGCACAGGGCCGTGCCAATGTTGCGGCCCATCCGGCGCTTGTGGATTTCATGGGTTTCAGCCAGCGGCATCAGATCAGCCTCCAGATCGCGTCGATCAGCAGGGCACCGAAATGCAGGAACAGGTAGAGGAGGGAGAATTTGAATACCTTCTTCTCAACCTTGTAGCCGTCAGCCTCTGCCTCGGCCTCTTCCCGGCGCCAGATGTCCCATGCGCCTTTCAGGAAGATCGCGTTCAGCACCACAGCGGTCGCCAGATAGACCGGCCCGCCGACTGAGGTAAACGCCAGGCCAATCGCCACCGGCACCAAGAGCGCTGTGTAAATCAGGATTTGCTTGCGCGTCTCGGCCCGGCCGTGGGTCACGGTCAGCATTGGCACCTCGGCCTTGTGATAGTCGCCTTTCATGAACAGCGCGAGTGCCCAGAAGTGGGGCGGCGTCCACATGAAGATAAGACCAAACATGAGGACGGAGGCGAGCGATACATCACCCGTCACAGCCGCCCATCCGATCATCGGCGGGAAGGAGCCCGCCGCTCCACCGATCACAATATTCCATGGGGTCGAGCGCTTCAGCCACATCGAATAGATGACGGCATAGAAGAAGATCGTGAAGGCCAGCAGACCTGCGGCAACCCAGTTGGTCGCCAGCCCCAGCATCACAACGGAAATCGCAGATAGCCACAGGCCAAGCGTCAACGCCTCACCCGCCGGCACCTTGCCCGCAGGCACAGGCCGCTTGGCGGTCCGCTTCATCACCGCGTCGATGTCAGCGTCGTACCACATGTTCAACGCGCCCGAGGCCCCTGCACCCAATGCGATGAACAGGATCGCAGTGAACCCGATCATCGGCGACACACCGCCCGGCGCTACCAGAAGGCCGACTAGCGCCGTGAACACGACCAAGGACATCACACGCGGCTTGAGCAGAGCGAAGTAGTCGCCAAAACCCGCCTCTGGTGTACCAGTGCGGGTCTCGGTCACAGATTGTGCGGTGAAATCGCTCATGTCCCGGGCTTACTCGGCTGCTGCCAGCTCAATGTAGGCCGGCGCGCGTGCGCCATCGAGCGAGGCAAATTCCGCCGCTTCACCGGCCAGCCACGCTTCATATTCCTCAGGAGTCACGGCGAAGACCGTTATCGGCATGTAAGCGTGGGCCGCACCGCAAAGCTCAGAACACTGACCGAAATAGATGCCTTCCTGACCGGGCTCGACCTCAAAGTGCAGCTCGGCCAAACGGCCCGGAACGCCGTCCTGCTTCACACCAAAGGCCGGGATCGTCCACGAATGGATCACGTCAGCAGCCGTCACCTGCACGACGATCGTCTGACCCGTGGGCACAACAACAGCCGTGTCGGTGGCAAGAAGATACTCATCGCGGCTGTAGCCATAGTCGGCCAGCTCGTCTTCGTTCAGCATATAGCTGGCGTATTCGATGCCCTCTTCGGGATATTCGTAACCCCAATACCACTGATAACCAGTTGCCTTCACGACCACATCCGCTTCGGGGATTGTCTGCTGCCGGAACAACACGGGCAGAGAAAAGGCGCCGATCACCACAAGGATCAGCAACGGAACCAACGTCCACGTCACTTCGATCTTGGTGTTGTGGGTGAAGGTCGCAGGCTCAGGATTCGCCTTCGCGTTATGCTTCACGGCGACCCAAACCATCAGGCCAAGCACGAAGATCGTGATCAATGCGGCGACCCAGTGCAACATGCTGTCCAGCGCCCGGATATCCATGGCGCCCGATGTCACCGCAGGCTGAAAGTCGATCCCGCCGGGGATGGGGGCGCCAATGATCTCAAGCCCATCACGCATTCCGGTTGTCTGTGCCGCCACGACGGTTGCGGTGAAGGTTGCGCCAAGCGCGGCCGCGAGGCCGCTGAGCTTCGTGCGAAGTGCCATGTGGTCTGTCCTGTTGTCCGTTCGGTCGTTCCCAAGCAGGGCGATACCCGCTGGCCGGTTCCGGTCCTGTTCCGATTTGGCCAGACCATATAGCGTTCAGACGCGCAAGGGAGTGGTGTAAATTGTCTCACTTCAGCGCGCCGCGCAGCGGCGCGCGAAGCACCGTAAGCGTCCTGCATAGCAGGGCGCGCGGGTGCCCAATTCCCGTGTTTCCAAAGGGAAAACGTCCCTCAGCCAAGCAAAGCACCTCGAAATTACCATCTAGCCCGAGACGGGGTGTCGCACCTCCCCCAAAACACCTTATGTAAAGCCCAAGAGTTCAGGAGATGCCAATGGCCGACACCACACCCTTCCGCCCTTTTGAGACCCACCTCGATGAAGGCGCGGCCCTGCGCATCTTGCGAGCTGCGACCGATGGGGCCGAAGATGGGGAGCTTTTCCTCGAACGCCGCCGCTCCGAAGTGCTGGTCTTTGACGATGGGCGCGTGAAGAACGCCTCCTACGACGCGGCCCAGGGCTTTGGCCTGCGCGCTGTGAAGGGTGAGGTTGCCGGATATGCCCATTCCACCGAGATGTCGGAAGCGGCGCTCTCGCGTGCCGCAGAAACCGCACGGCTGGCGGTTGGCGATGGCGGCGGCATGCTGGCCGATGCGCCGCGCGGCACGAATGAAAAACTCTACACCGACGCCGATCCCATGGCGGGGGCTGAATTTGGCGTGAAGCTGGAAACACTGGCCGAAATCGACGCTTTCGCCCGCGCTCTTGATCCGCGCGTTGTGCAGGTTAGTGCGTCGATGGCCGCGAGCCATCAAGAGGTTGAAATCCTCCGCCCCGAAGGCACCCGCGTTTCCGACACGCGCCCAATGGTGCGCCTGAACGTTTCGATCATCGTCGAGGAGAATGGCCGCCGCGAGTCGGGCTCGGCTGGCGGTGGCGGTCGTGTGGGTCTGGTCGGGCTCATGGAGCGCTCGCATTGGGAAGCGGTTGCCAAGGAAGCCCTGCGCATCGCCGTCGTGAACCTCTCCGCTGAACCCGCACCTGCCGGTGTCATGGACGTGGCGCTTGGCCCCGGCTGGCCAGGCATCCTGTTGCACGAAGCTGTGGGCCACGGGCTGGAAGGCGACTTCAACCGCAAGAAACAAAGCGCCTTCGCGGGTCTGATGGGGCAACGCGTGGCCGCCCCCGGCGTGACTGTGCTGGATGACGGCACGATCCCCGATCGGCGCGGCTCCATCTCCGTCGATGACGAAGGCACACCTTCGCACGCCACAACCCTGATCGAAGACGGCATCCTCGTGGGTTACATGCAGGACCGCCAATCGGCCCGCCTGATGGGGGTTGAGCCCACAGGCAACGGTCGCCGTCAAGGCTTCGACCACGCGCCTATGACGCGGATGACCAACACCTACATGCTCGGCGGCGAGGTTGACCCCGGCGATATCGTGGGTGACGTGAAAGACGGCATCTATGCGGTGGGCTTCGGCGGCGGACAGGTCGATATCACCAACGGCAAGTTCGTCTTTTCCTGCACCGAGGCTTACCGCGTGAAGAACGGCGTCGTCGGCGCGCCAGTGAAGGGTGCCACGCTGATCGGCGACGGCGCGACTGCGATGACGCAGGTGCGTGCCATTGGCAACGACATGGCGCTTGATCCCGGAATGGGGAATTGCGGCAAGAACGGCCAATGGGTGCCGGTCGGCGTGGGCCAACCCACGCTTCTGATCGGCGGTCTTACCGTCGGTGGTTCCGCTGCGTGAACCTGCCAATCCGCAACGCCGCCCCGTCCGAGATTGATGTGCTGGCACGCGTTTGGTACGACGCCTGGCACGAGGCCCATGCTGCCCACGTCCCGCAGGAACTGGTCGCAGCCCGGACGATCGACGATTTCCGCACACGATTGCCCGATCTTCTGCCGCACCTTCGCACCGTCGGAACCATTGGCAGCCCCTTGGGTCTGTGCATCATCCGCGGGGATGAGATGCACCAATTGTTTCTCGCCCCGGAGGCGCGTGGAACCGGGATCGCCTCCGCCCTTTTGGCCGACGCGGAACGCAGGATTGCACAATCTGGCGTCGGGGACGCTTGGCTTGATGTTTTGATCGAAAACCCAAGGGCCATCCGCTTCTATCAGCGCGAGGGCTGGCAATTGGGAGAGCAGGCTGACATGCCTCTCGACACCGCGGAGGGTACGGGGAAATTCGTTCTGTGCGTGCAGATCATGACCAAACGATTGGTTCCAAACGCATGAGCAATCCGGGCTTCTTCAACCCCACCTTTCGGTCGCGGCGCTTTGGACATCGTCACCTGACAGCAGGCGCAATTGTGAAAATCGGCCTTGCGACATTGCTTGGACCGGCAGCCATCATGCTCGCGATCGGCCTTCCCTTCCTGTTGCTTGGTGCGCAGCTTGAGATACCGGCCTTCCAGGCTGTCGGATCGTTTGCGGGACTGGCTTTCATGGCCCTGTTTGCCGGTATCTATGCGGTGCCACTTGCCTTGCTGCTTGGTGCATGGGCCATGCGGTTGGGCGTTGCAGGATGGGGCGCAGCATTGCTCGCTGCATTTTTTTTGCCACTTGGAATAGGGCTGATCTACCAGCTCTTGGATCCAACAGCCGCAGCCATAGGGGCTATGCTGATCCTTTCACCGATTGTGGCGCTTCACGCTATTGTCCTTTGGTGCGCCACCCGCTGGATTGCACCCGATGCGCTGCTTGAACCGGCTCGGTAACGAACCGTTAACCAATTCCCGCCAAGCCTGTTCCCATGTGGACCGCACCCGATTCTCAACTGCACTACGCCCCTGACCCCGGCCTCTCAGAGGCACCGGCGGGTTTTCTGCCGCCTCCATCCGCCAGCGACGATGACCGCGCGACGCGCCTTCGTCTGATCCGCTCGCGCCGCGTTGGGCCTGCAACCTACTTGCGTTTGTTGGCCGAACACGGCTCTGCCAAGGCCGCCCTCGCCGCTTTGCCGGAAGTCGCCAAAGCCGCTGGCGTTTCAGATTACGAGCCCTGCCCTGAACCTGTCGTGAAGGCCGAACTCCGCGCCGCCGCCCGCGCAGGCGCACGAATGATTTGCCTTGGCGATGCCGACTATCCCGACCTTCTGGCGGAAATTTCTGACGCGCCACCCGTACTTTGGGCGATGGGCCAGGCCTCTCTCATGGCGCGGCCCTGCGTTGCCATTGTCGGCACACGCAACGCCTCCAGCCTTGGCGCGCGGATGGCCCGCAAGCTGACTACTGAATTGGGCGAGGCTGGCTTTACCGTTGTCTCGGGCCTCGCACGCGGCATCGATGCGCTGGCCCATGCCGCGAGCCTTCCGACCGGCACGATTGCCGTAATGGCCGGGGGCGTCGATGTCGTCTACCCGTCCGAAAACGCGGACCTCGCCGCGGACATCACGGCAAACGGCCTGCGCCTTTCCGAACAACCGCTCGGCCTGCAACCGCAAGCACGCCACTTCCCGCGCCGCAACCGCATCGTGTCAGGGCTCGCACAAGGCGTGATCGTGATCGAGGCCGCCGCGCGCTCAGGCTCGCTCATCACCGCCCGCATGGCCGCCGATCAGGGGCGTGAGGTCATGGCCGTGCCGGGCCACCCGATGGACAGCCGCGCTTCAGGTGGCAATATCCTTCTGCGCGATGGGGCCACTCTGATCCGCGGCGCAGATGATGTGATCGAGGCGCTCGGCACGCCCGCGACACCTCTACGCGCCCCAAGCGTTGCTGCCGTCCAAGCCCCGGTGCCCAAACAAAAAACTCCCTCCGATCCGCTCGAACAGCGCATCCTTGCCCTGCTCGGCCCGGTGCCAATTGCCGAAGATCAACTGGTCCGCGACCTCGAAACCAATGCCCGCGATCTCTCCCAAGCGCTCGCGGTCCTCGAACTTTCCGGCCATCTGCGACGCGCCCCGGGCGGGATGGTGCACCTGACCGACGCCTAAGCGCGCCCGTCCCCACTCCGGACGCGCCCTGCCCCTCATTGTTCTATGCAAATGCAAAATCCCTCCGGTGCCGCGCAAACTGCACGCCCCTTTTGGCCCGCCAAACCCACGCAAAGCGCACCTCCAAAACACGGCGCATTGACATCTCCCCCCAAGGCCCCACATGTTCCGCCGCCAACCGAACCCTCCTTGAAAGGTGTCCCATCCATGCCCGTTGTTGTTGTCGAATCCCCGGCCAAGGCCAAGACAATCAACAAGTATCTGGGCAAGGATTACACGGTTCTCGCCTCCTACGGCCACGTCCGCGACCTGCCGTCAAAGGACGGCTCGGTGGACCCGGATGACGCCTTCGCGATGAAGTGGGAAGTGGCTTCTGATTCCAAGAAACACGTCAAAGCCATCGTCGATGCCCTGAAAGATGACCCCGCCCTGATCCTCGCCACCGACCCCGACCGTGAGGGGGAGGCAATCAGCTGGCACCTCCAAGAGGCGCTGACCTCCCGCAAGGCCATCAAAAAGGACACGCCGGTCAGCCGGGTGACTTTCAACGCCATCACCAAGGACGCCGTGACCAAGGCCATGGCCGAGCCGCGCCAGGTCGATATGGAACTGGTCGAGGCCTACCTCGCCCGCCGCGCGCTGGACTACTTGGTAGGCTTCACGCTCTCGCCTGTTCTCTGGCGCAAACTGCCCGGGGCGAAATCCGCGGGCCGCGTGCAATCCGTCTGCCTCCGCCTCGTGGTAGAACGCGAGATGGAGATTGAGGCCTTCAACGCCCGTGAATACTGGTCCGTCCGCGCCATGCTGCAAACGCCGCGTGGACAGAACCTTGAGGCGCGCCTGACCGTTTTGGGTGGCAAGAAACTCGACCGCTACGATCTGCCCACCGCTGCCGAAACGGGTCTTGCGGTGCAGGCCGTCGCCTCCCGCACGCTGGAAGTGCGCGAGGTTGAGGCCAAGCCGACGTCACGCAACCCCTCTCCGCCCTTCATGACCTCAACGCTCCAGCAGGAGGCGAGCCGTAAATTCGGTATGGGCGCACGGGCGTGTATGTCCACGGCACAGCGCCTCTACGAGGCCGGGCACGTCACTTACATGCGGACGGACGGCATCGACATGGCGCCAGAGGCCGTCGATGACGCACGTTCTGCCGTTAAGGACCGCTACGGCGAGGCCTACGTTCCCGGCAAGCCGCGGATTTATAAGAACAAGGCCAAGAACGCGCAGGAAGCCCACGAATGTATCCGCCCGACGGATATGTCCAAGGCGGCGGCCGATCTGAAGCTGTCCGAAGACGACCAGCGCAAGCTCTACGACTTGATCTGGAAACGCACAATTGCCTCCCAGATGGAAGCCGCGCGCATGGAACGCACAACCGTGACCATAGGCGACAAAGCCGGTGAGGTTGAGCTGCGCGCGACCGGTCAGGTTGTTTTGTTCGACGGTTTCCTCAAGGTCTACGAGGAAGGCCGCGACGACGTGCAGTCCGACGACGAGGACAGCCGCCGCTTGCCGCAGGTCACGCAGGGCGATGCAATGGCGCTGGCTGGTGAAGGGCTTGCAAGCGATTACGTCAAACTCGCGGGCGACGATATTATAGAAGAAGACGGCGATCTGCGCCGCTCCAAAGCCGCCCTTCTGTCGGCCAACGGTGCAGTTCTCGGCCAACAGCACCACACCCAGCCCCCGCCCCGCTACACCGAGGCGACGCTGGTCAAACGCATGGAAGAACTCGGCATTGGCCGCCCGTCCACCTACGCCTCCATCATGGATACGATCCAAAACCGCGGCTACGTCATCAAGGACAGGGGCCGCCTGATCCCCGAAGACAAGGGCCGCCTCGTGACGGTCTTCCTGTCCAGCTATTTCCGCAAATACGTGGGCTACGACTTCACTGCCGATCTGGAAAACCAGCTTGATGAGGTTTCCGCCGGTGATCGCCACTACAAGGACGTGCTCGACCGTTTCTGGAAAGACTTCCACGCCGCGATCGAGGAAACTGCGGAGCTGCGGATCACCGACGTGCTGGAAAAGATCAACGAGGTGCTGGAGCCGCATCTGTTCCCGCCCAATGAGGACGGCTCCCCGCCGCGCCAATGCCCGAACTGCGGCCTCGGTCAGTTGTCGATGAGAACGGCACGCTCGGGCGGGGCGTTCATCGGATGCTCCAACTACCCCGAATGTCGTTACACCCGCCCGTTCGGCCCGCCCGATCCAGAAGCCGAAGCCTCTGCCATTCCGCCCGACGGAAAGCTTCTTGGCACCGACGATGGCGACGAAATCCGCGTCTTCAAGGGTCGTTTCGGCCCCTACGTGCAACGCGGTGCCGTCACGGACGACAACAAGAAGCCGCCTCGCCAGTCGGTTCCCAAACATTGGCCCGCAGAAGATCTGGATATGGAGCGCGCCCTGATGCTGTTGTCCCTGCCGCGCCAGATCGGATTGCATCCCGAAGACGGTGTGATGGTATGGGCCAACATCGGACGTTACGGCCCCTACATCAAACACGCCGACAGCACCTCTGATCGGGGTGGGACCAACGCCAATCTCGAAAGCTTGGATGAGGTCTTTACGGTCGGCATGAACCGCGCTGTGCAACTGCTGGCCGAAAAGGTTGCCTCCCGCGGTGGGCGTGGTCAGGCGGCCAAACCTCTGCGCGAGCTTGGCGAACACCCAGACGCCGGCGGGCCGGTCAATGTCATGAAAGGCAAATACGGACCTTACGTGAAATGGGACAAGATCAACGCAACGATCCCCGACACGATCGAGCCTGAGGCCATTACGATTGAGCAGGCAGTTGAATTGATTGCGGAACGCGCCGCTAAGTCGGGCAAGAAAAAGCCCGCAGCCAAGAAAAAGAAGGCCGCGCCGAAGAAGAAAACCGCCAAAAAGGCTGAGTGATCAGGGAATTCGGGGCGCGCGGACTTGATCTGGCGCGCTCCGTGCCCGACATCGAGGCCATGACGGACCCGCGCCCCCTTTCGCCAAACCCCGAAACTCTTGAGTTTCTACTGTCCCGCCGTTCGCGCCCCCCGCGCATGTTGGGGCCTGAGGTGCCGGACGATGCGACTCTTCGGAATCTACTGACCGCTGCACTGCGCGTGCCCGATCATGGAAAGTTGGAACCCTGGCGGCTGATCGTGGTGCGCCGCGCCGCCATTGAGCGGCTTGCCGCCCTCACCCGCACCCGAGGTGCAGAGCTTGGGATTTCGCCCGAACGCATCGAAAAGGATGCCAGCGGGTTCGACACGGCGCATCTGATTGTGGCGGTGATCTCGGCCCCGAAACCCTCCGACAAAGTGCCCGAGACTGAACAATATGCCTCTGCCGCCTCCGCGTGCCTCAGCCTTCTCAATGCCACGCTCGCGTCCGGTTGGGGTGCTGTCTGGCTCACAGGTTGGCGCGCCACGGATCGTACGTTTCTGACGCAAGGCCTGGACCTTTTCCCCCATGAAACGGTCGCGGGCTTTATCCACATAGGAAACGAGATCCGCACGCCTCCTGACCGCCCGCGCCCCGATGTTGACGCCCTGACAACCTGGATAGACGAATGATTCTAAACGCCTTTTTCAAAGCCCTTGGTCAATTGACGGACAGCCGCTTCCTTGGCGTTTTGGGCCTCGGCCTATTGTTGACCATAGGTCTGCTGGTTGGCTTCTACGGCGTTTTCGCGGGCGTCGTCGGATGGTTCGTGCCCGACACGTTCACCCTGCCCTGGATCGGAGAGGTCAACTGGATCGACAACGCGCTGACCATCGCAGGTATCCCGTTGATGTTGGTGCTATCCATCTTCCTGATGGTGCCCGTGTCCGCCGCCTTCATGGGTATTTTCCTCGACCGGGTGTCGGAAGCCGTCGAAGACCGTCACTATCCCGGCCTGCCCCCAGCACGCGGCCTCACGATCGGCGAAGCCCTTGTGGACGTTGCAAAATTTCTGGGGTTGCTCGCGGTCGTGAACCTTCTGGCGCTGATCCTTTACCTGATCTTCGCTCCGCTCGCGCCCGTCCTATTCTGGGTTGTGAACGGCATCCTGATCGGCCGCGAATACGGTCAAATGGTGGCCTTGCGCCGCCACGACGCGGCGGGTGCTGCCGAGTTCCGCAAGAAAAACCGTCCCACGTTGTTTGCCGCGGGGGTCCTGATGGCCGTTCCGCTGACGATCCCAGTGGTGAACATCCTCGTCCCGATCCTAGGCGCGGCGACGTTCACGCACCTCTACCACATGCTCAACGGTCGCCAGACGAGCCCATCCCGAACCGGGTGAACAGGTCGATGTCTTCCAGCGTGATCAGCTCGAAGATTATGATTGCAGCGATCACTGCCCAGATGCCTGCCGCCACCAAGCTGGTCCATTTGATCCGAGTCTTCAGCTGCGCATCGGCAGGGGCGGAGCCATGGGTGCCCGCCACGCGTTCGCCCGCTTCATCCTGGCTCGTCACCCGCACCTGAAGCGCCACAAGCAGTGTCATGAACCAGATGATCGCATAAAGGACGATGCCTGTGACGATGCCCATCAGACTTGCTCCAACTCGACCAGTGTGCCGGTGAAGTCCTTCGGATGCAGGAAAAGAACCGGTTTGCCATGGGCACCGATCTTGGGCTCCCCGTCACCCAGAACGCGCGCTCCTTGGGCTTTCAGATGATCCCGCGCCTCTAGAATATCCTCAACCTCATAACAGACATGATGCATCCCACCAGACGGATTCTTTTCCAAAAACGCAGATATGGGAGAGTTATCCCCAAGCGGATAAAGAAGCTCGATCTTGGTGTTCGGCAGTTCGATGAAAACCACTGTGACGCCATGGTCCGGCTCATCCTGCGGGGCTCCGACCTGCGCGCCAAGGGTGTCGCGGTACTGTGCTGCGGCTGCGTCAAGGTCTGGCACGGCGATGGCTACGTGATTGAGGCGTCCGATCATGGTGTGTCCCGCAAGTTAACTTGGTTTCGCTGGATATGGCCCGACCGTCCACGACTGACAAGGTCGGCCAGTGTCGCATTTACCATTCATAAACCGTGAGCGTGCAAGTTTGGCGCAGACCAAAGGGAATCATTCCTTCTCATGGGGGCACGAACAATGGACGACCTGCATTCCGAATTTGAGTTAAAGCCACAACCCACTGCCGAACGCCCACTGCTTGGCCTGACGATCCTGGTCGTTGAAGACAGCCGATATGCGTCTGAGGCCGTCCGCCTTATGAGCCTGCGGTCCGGGGCGCGTCTGCGCCGTGCCGATTGCCTGGCGTCCGCTGAACGCCACCTCAACGTCTATTCGCCCACCGTCGCCATCGTCGACCTCGGATTACCCGATGGCTCCGGCCTCGACCTGATCCGCTCCATGGCGGCGAACAGAAGCGGCGTCCAAGCGATCATCGGCACATCTGGCGCGGAACGCGAGGCGGCGGAACAGCAGGTGATCGAAGCAGGCGCCGATGGCTTTTTGCCCAAACCCGTTGCAAGCATTGCCGCCTATCAGGCGACCATCCTTGCCCATCTGCCGGCTGAGATGCACCCCAAAGGCCCCCGTGCGGCCTCCATCTTTTCGATCGATCCTGACCCGCTGGCTCTGCGCGAAGATCTCAGCCACGCCATGGACCTGTTGGCGCTCGACACGCCGCCTGTCAGCTATCTGAAGCGCTTCCTGATTGGTGTCGCCCGCAGCATCAAGGACACAGCATTGGAGGCACAAGCCCTTGCGATGAAGGACACGATGCATGCACCGGATCGCGCAAAGATGCGCGAGCTTCTCTCAGGTCGCATTCAAAACGTGCCCGAGGTCGTCTGAAACGCCCGAAAGTCAGTCCTGTGGAATAACGCGCAGACCCAGTTCCATCAACTGATCCGGCATCGGCTCGGACGGCGCAGCCATCATCAAGTCTTCTGCCCGCTGGTTCATCGGGAACAGGATCACTTCGCGGATATTGGCCGTATCGGCCAGCAGCATCACGATCCGGTCAATCCCGGCCGCACAGCCACCGTGGGGCGGCGCGCCGTATTGGAAAGCATTGACCATCCCACCGAAACGCTTGCGCACCTCGTCTTCGCCATAACCGGCCAGTTCAAACGCCTTGAACATGATCTCTGGCTTGTGGTTCCGTATCGCGCCAGACACTAGCTCATAGCCGTTGCACGCAAGGTCGTACTGATAGCCCAAAACGCCAAGCGGATCACCATCCAGCGCCTTTAGCCCGCCCTGTGGCATCGAGAATGGGTTGTGTGAGAAGTCGATCTTGCCCTCGTCATCGGCCTCATACATCGGGAAATCGACGATCCAGGCGAAGGCGAAGCGGTTTTGCTCGGTTAGCCCCAGCTCGTCGCCGATCACAACACGTGCGCGGCCCGCGACACCTTCGAATTCCGCAGGTTTACCGGCGAGGAAAAACGCCGCATCACCCACGCCAAGGTCCAACTGCTTGCGAATGGCCTCCGTCCGCTCCGGCCCGATATTCTTGGCCAGCGGGCCTGCGGCTTCCATCCCCTCGCCTTGATCACGCCAGAAAATATAGCCCATCCCGGGCAGTCCCTGTTCCTGCGCGAATTTGTTCATCCGGTCACAGAACTTCCGCGACCCACCGGACGGCGCGGGGATAGCGCGCACCTGCGTTCCTTCTTGCTCCAACAGCTTCGCAAAGATCGCAAAACCGGACCCAGCAAAGTGCTCGTTCACCACCTGCATCTTGATCGGATTGCGCATGTCGGGCTTGTCGGTACCATACCAAAGTGCTGCATCCGCATAGGAAATCTGCGGCCATTCCTGATCGACGGAAGCACCCTCACCAAACTCCTCGAACACGCCCCGCAGAACGGGTTCAATTGTGTCGAAAACGTCCTGCTGCTCCACAAACGACATCTCCAGGTCGAGTTGGTAGAAGTCTGTCGGCGAGCGGTCGGCGCGCGGGTCTTCATCGCGGAAACATGGCGCGATCTGGAAATACTTGTCGAAGCCCGAGACCATCAACAGCTGCTTGAACTGCTGCGGAGCCTGCGGCAGCGCGTAGAACTTGCCGGGGTGCAGGCGCGACGGCACCAGGAAGTCACGCGCGCCTTCGGGCGAAGAGGCCGTGATGATCGGCGTCTGGAATTCGCGGAACTCGATGTTCCACATCCGCTTACGGATCGAGGCCACCACGTCCGAGCGCAGGGCCATATTCGCCTGCATCTTTTCGCGCCGCAGGTCGAGGTATCGATAAGAAAGCCGCGTTTCCTCGGGATATTCCTGATCGCCGAACACCTGCAAAGGCAGATCGCCGTTCACACCACCCAGCACTTCCATGTCGCGGATGAAAACTTCGATCTCGCCGGTCGGCAGCTTGGCATTCACCAACTCAGGGTCGCGCGCCTTCACCGTGCCGTCGATACGGATGCAATATTCGGAACGCAGTTTTTCCACCTCGGAAAAGACCGGGCTGTCCGGGTCACAGAGCACCTGCGTGATCCCGTAGTGGTCGCGCAGGTCAATGAAGATCACGCCCCCATGGTCGCGCCGGCGGTGCACCCAGCCCGAAAGGCGAACGGTTTCGCCGACATTGGCGGCGGTCAGGGCGGCGCAGGAATGGCTGCGATAGGCGTGCATGGGGCTCTCCGGGATGGGTCTTGACCAGTCGGCTCGGATAGACCGTCCGGGCGCGATGAAGTCAAGTCCACCCGGCCGTTCAGAACGCGCAGTTCAGGGCGGCTGTCACATTCTGTGCGCTGAACGGGGCCACACCCCGGGCGGTCAGGCGGCCCTGTTCGAAACGAGACACCATGACTTGCGACCATTCACGGTTTGCCGTCACCATATCTGGCCCCTCCCCGCAGTCGCGCACGCCGCCCGTGATGAAGGGCTCGCCGATGCGGTGGTTGGTCAGGCCGTCCAGAGTGGCAATCTCGGTCAGGCTGTCATTCTCGAACCGCCAAACGCGGAGGGTCCGCGCCAGATGCGGGCGATCAATGTAGGCGATATCTATGTGCCCGTCCCCATCGAAGTCCGCAGCCCCAATGGGCGCAAGCCAACGGTTGCTACGGCCGATGAAGGGCGTTGCCGTGACAAGATCGAGGCCAATGCCATCTGACGCCGCCCGGTACACCGCCAGTTGCGCCCCGAGCCGCTGGTGACTTTGCACGACGATGATTTCGGGTGCTCCGTCGCCGTCCAAATCAGTCAGGCGCGGCGCGGTATCCTCAAACACGAGCTCTTCAGGCAGGGTGACTGATTGATCGCCACAGGACGACAAGGCGCCTTCGGTGTAGAGGTGCAACCGAGTGCCTTCGATCCCGTCCCCCAAAACGCCGTGAGCATAACGCGTGGTCGGAATATCATACCAAGCGCGCACACCCGCCTCTCCGGGCCACGAGGCCGAAAGGCTCTCGGGCATTTCGGTGGTCAGATGCGGAGCAATCCGACAGGCCGATGCGACTGACGACGCTGCGAGGAGGGTTTGCGCTGTAAGCAGCGAAAAGCCGAGGAGCGATCGAAGGGACGAAAACCCCAGCGAACCGCCCCACCGCATCAGATCTGCTTTTCGGGCATCTGCACCACAAGACCGTCCAGCGCATCTGTCACCTTCAATTGGCAGGTCAGGCGCGAACGGGTTGTGTCGGGCTCATATGCGAACTCAAGCATATCCTCTTCCATCGGGTCGATGGCAGGCAGCTTTTCCACCCAATCGGGCGATACATAGACGTGGCAGGTCGAACAGGCGCAGGCCCCGCCGCAATCGGCCTCGATCCCCGGAATGCCGTTGTCCCGCGCGCCTTCCATGACCGTCAGCCCATTGGCGACCTCCACAACATGTTCGGTGCCGCCGTGTTCGATATAGGTGATCTTGGCCATAGTCCGCCCTTCGCAGAAAAATCCTTCTCCGCCTAGGTAATACGCCGCCGCCCGGCTTTCCAGCCTGAATGCAATCCCTTGCGTTTAGATGCATTTGTTCTATTTTTGTTCTATCATGGTTGAACCCAACGCACACGCGCCTGAATGGCCAAGGCCCCCCGATTGCCTGCCCCACCATCTACTGCACCTGCCGCCGGAGAATGCGCGGATCTGCGTGGCGGGATTGGTGCTGGTCCGGCAAAGGCCGGGCACGGCCAAAGGGGTGATCTTCATCACGCTTGAAGATGAATTCGGCGTCTGCAACGTGATCGTCTGGCAGAAGCTGTATCTAAAGTACCGCCGCGCGGTGATTGCGGGGCGGCTGTTGCAGATCACGGGCCGGATCCAACGCGAATCCGGGGTGACCCATCTGATTGCGGAACATGTGGAAGATATCTCCCCCATGCTGGATGAGTTGGTGTCCCTGCATCAAGGCGCGAAGGCGGGCGATCAGCCGTGATCCTTTCCAGATCGCCATAAATGCGCTAAACTGTTCAGAATAGCAAAAGGCAGGACCGAGCAGTCCCATGCGAAACATACTTCTTCTGGCCGCCATTGGCGGCCTCTCGGCGTGTCAGGTGAGTGCGCCCGATGACACGACCGGCTTTACGTCGGTGATCGAACCCACGACCCATTCCGGGGCGGCAGGCGTGCAGGTCACGCGCGGGATCGGGCCGCCGAATGCCGATCCGCAAAGCTGCTATGGGCGCGAGATCGATCCGGCCGTGATCGAAACCGTAACCGAGCAGATCCTCGTCGAACCCGAACAACTCGACCGCAACGGCAACGTCCGCCGCCCCGCCGTCTTTGTGACAGCAACAGAGCAGCGGATTGTCGAAGACCGGACGGAAACGTGGTTTGAGACGCCATGCGCCATGCAGGCCGCCGATCCTGACTACATCGCCACGCTACAGCGCGCGCTGGCTGCGCGCGGCCATTACAGCGGGCCGATCACAGGTGTACTGGACCGTGCCACTGTGCGCGGCGTGCGTGCCTATCAGGAACCCCAGGGCCTCGATAGCGGCGTGCTGAGCCTTGCGGCGGCGCGACAGCTCGGTCTGTCTGTCTGGGACCCGGAACTGGCGGCTGGTGGCGACGCGGGCTGAGCAGTTACATAGAAAAAGCCCCCGACGCACGAACGCCGGGGGCTTCTCAAACTCAATAGCGATCCAATCAGATCATTCGTCTTCTTTGATCGAAAGCGCCATGAAGCGCGGGTTACCGTCACGCCGGATCAGAAGAAGGATCGACTGCTGACCAGCCTCTTCCGCCGATTGCAGGAGCGTCTGGAAATCCGCGACCGTCACGACCGGCTGCTGCGTGACCTCGGTGATGATGTCACCCACTTGCAAGCCCATCTCTGCTGCATCTGAGGCCGGATCAAGCTGCACGATGGCCAGGCCGCCTGTCACACTTTGCGCGTTCAATTCCTGACGCATCTCATCCGTAAGCGGGGCCAAGGTCATACCAAGGATCTCGCTCGCCGGCGCAACCTCAGGGGCAGGCTCGTTCTCGTTCGGGGCGGTGTTTCCGGCACCTTCCGCTGTCTCACGGCGACCAAGCGTCACGCGCAGCGTCTCAGTAGCGCCATCGCGGAAGACCACGACACGGACTGTTTCGCCGACGTTCGACTCGCCCACGATCCGCACCAATTCGCGCGTGTCCGAGATGTCGCGGCCGTCAAAGGACAAGATCACATCGCCAACTTCAACGCCGCCATCCAAAGCGGGGCCGGTCGGCACATCGGTCACCATCGCGCCGCGCGCCTCTTCCAGACCCATGGCTTCGGCCATGGACGTGTCGACATCCTGGATACGAACACCCAGCCAGCCGCGGCGGGTTTCGCCGAACTCACGCAGCTGCGCCACGACGTTTGTGACGACATCCGAGGACATCGCAAAACCGATCCCGATGGAGCCACCCGTAGGCGAGAGGATCGCGGTGTTCACACCAATCACTTCGCCCTCAAGGTTAAAGAGAGGCCCACCGGAATTGCCCTGGTTGATCGCAGCATCAGTCTGGATGAAGTCGTCATAGCTGCCCTGAAGCGAGCGACCAAAGGCCGAGATCACGCCGACGGAGACAGAAAAACCCTGCCCCAGCGGGTTGCCCATCACCATGACCCACTCGCCAACGCGGTGGTCGGCGGAGACGCCGAAACTAACGTAAGGCAGCGGCTCATCGCTTTCGACCTTCAGAAGCGCGATGTCAGTGGTGGGGTCGGTTCCGATCAATTCGGCCACCAACTCGGTGCCATTACGGAACTCGATCATGATCTCATCCGCGCCTTCGATGACGTGGTTGTTCGTCACCAGATAGCCGTCTTCTGAAATCACGAAGCCAGAACCAAGCGCCTGGCTGCGACGCGGCGCGCCTTCGGGGCCGTCTTGGTCGAGGAAGTCGTTGAAGAAATCCTCCAAAGGCGAGCCGTCAGGCACCTGCGGCTGTGGGCCACCGGCCCGCCCCGCAACAACCGAAGATGTGGTGATGTTGACGACAGCGTCGCCCACCTGATCCACAAGGTCGGCGAAATCTGGAAGCCCATTGGTCTGTGCGCGGGCGGGCATCGTTGAAAACGCCAGTGCCAGTGCTGTCAACGCGGCAAGCAGCGCGCCGATGGCGAGGCGCGCATCGAAGGTGCGAGTCTCAGTGCGCACGGCCACGCGGGCCCGAGGTCTGTCATACTGGGATTGGGGGGGTCTTGAGTGGATCGTCACGACTGCTAAGCCTCCTGAAATGCCGTCGGACAGGCGAAACTGTCCTTGCAAAGATATTTGGGCGATTTTTGCGATTATCAAGTTCGGGAAACCCGACCCATTGCGCCCGATCTGTCACATGGGCGTGAGAATTGGCCGCCCGTTACCGTCAAAGTGGCACGGCTGACGCCGCAAACCAAATGCAAATCGGGTAAGTTGGCGGTGAAAATCCCATCTGCCTGTGCCCTACAGCAGGCTGACGGCCCAGGAAGTCAGAACCGCCCCAATCACAACAGCGCCAAAACCGATCATCCGCCGCGTCTCGGGCGGGATCGCCGTCAATGCCTTCAAAAGATCTTCCAAACGTGAAGGGGCCAGTGCGAACACCAGCCCCTCGATCACAAGGACCATGCCAAGGCCCATCAATATCGCCAGCCACATGGGCCGCTTTACTCCGCCGGAACAGACAGCGAATTGCCGCCACCCAGGGCCGAGCCATCGAAGTATTCGAAGAACTCACTGTCCGGGCTGATGACGAAGGTGGAATTCTCCTGCAGCGCTGTCTCATAGGCAGCCAGCGAGCGGGTGAAATCGTAGAATTCCGCGTCCTGCCCGAAGGCCTCCGCAAAGATACGTGTGCGTTCGGCGTCTGCTTCACCGCGGGTGATCTCAGCCTCGCGGTTGGCCTCCGATACAAGCTCAACCACTGTACGGTCTGCTTGCGCCCGGATCCGCTGCGCGGCCTCTTCACCGCGAGCGATCTCGTCCGCCGCTTCGCGTTCACGTTCCGCCCGCATCCGGGCAAAGGTGGCATCAAGGTTTTGCGCCGGCAGGTTCGTCTGCTGCAAACGCACATCCAGCACGGTCACACCCAACGAGTTTGAGCGTGCGCGCGCCTGAACCGTGATCTGCTGCATGAGCGAGGCGCGTTCTTCCGACAGGATAGTGTTCGAGGTCACACCGTCGGCACCCAACACGGCACGGATACGGTCGTTCAGGATGCCTTCCAGCAGGTCTTCGACCTGACGGATGCCGCCGGGAACAGCCTCAACAAAACGCTCCACGTCCACGATGCGGTAGCGCGCAAAGGCGCTGACCACGAGGCGACGGTCGTCCGAAGGCGTCACTTCGGTCGGGTCGGTGTCGAGCGCGAGGATACGGTCTTCATAGAACTGCACGTTCTGGATGAACGGGATTTTGAAGTTCAGGCCTGGCTCGTTGATGACCTGACGGATCTGACCAAACTGCAGCACAAGCGCGCGTTGGCGTTCGTCGACCACGAAGATCGAAGACGAGATCAGGACGATCGCCAGTACGGCAACGGGGATCAAATAAGCAATACGCGACATCTTAGTTCGAGCTCCCCGTGGTGGTTGCATCGCCGGAGGGTCGACGCAGTTCGTTCAGCGGCAGATAGGGCACAACGCCCTGCCCGCCCCCAGTATCGCTGTCGATGATGACGAGGTCGGTCTCGCCCAACACACGCTCAAGCGTTTCAAGGTAGAGGCGACGACGCGTAACCTCAGGGGCCACTTCGTACTCTGCCAGAACGGCAAGGAAGCGGCTGGCTTCACCAAGCGCTTCGTTCACCACGCGGGCGCGATAGCCTTCAGCTTGTTCCAGGATCTGCGCGGCTTCACCACGCGCCCCTGCCGTCACCCGGTTCGAATAGGCGTCTGCAGTGCGCTCCAGGCGGTCCCGTTCCTGCTCAGCCGCCTGAACGTCACGGAAGGCGTCGATCACTTCGGCGGGCGGGTCAGCCCGGTCGAGGTTCACACGCAGGATGTTGATACCGGCCTCGTAGCTGTCCAGCGTCGTCTGGATAAGAACCTCAGCCTGTTCACCAATCAGCTGACGATCACGGTTGAGGATCGGCGCAAGCTCGGAGGCCGCGATGATCTCACGCATGGCCGATTCCGACACTGCGCGGATCGTGGCTTCGGGATCGCGCAGGTTGAAGATGAAGTCGGCGGGGTTGGAAATATTCCAGACCACGTCAAAGTCGATGTCGACAATGTTCTCGTCCGTCGTCAGCATCAGGCCTTGATCGGAGGCGCCAGAGCGGTTGTTGCCGATGCTTTCGGTCCGTTCCTGTTCGGTCGCCATGACCTCAGCGGTGATAACCGGCCACCAGGCAAAGTGTGGGCCGTCGTCGGTAATGCGGTATTCGGAGCCAAGGAACAGCTCTACCCCCTGCTCACCGGGCTGAACCGTGTAGAAGGAGGCGAAGAGATACAGGCCAACTGCGCCAATCGCGCCGCCAATCCACATCGTACGCGGGCTGATCGGGCTTTCGCCACCGCCGCCACCATTGCCGCCGGTGCCACCGCCGCGACCGCCCATCAGGACGCGCAGTTGTTCCTGCCCTTTGCGGACGATATCGTCGATTTCGGGAATGCTCTGGCCACCGCCTTCGCGTCCGGGTCCACCGGGACGCCGAGGTTCATTGCCGCTGCCGTTGCTGCCTTGGTTGCCACGGCTGCCATTGCCACCGCCGCCCCAGGGTCCGCCACTGTTACCCGCCATCTGTCGTCTCACCTCTTGGATGCGTCATCTATTGATGCCCTATATGGGGCTGAAATTCCGCTTTGCACCTGCGCCTGCGCGTTTTCGCCGCGAAATCGGCGTGTCAGGCGGTGCGCATCGGCTCTTTCATCGTCACGATCTCTTCCGACATCGTGGGGTGGACTGCAACCGTTCGGTCGAAATCTTCCTTCGTTGCTCCCATTTTCACCGCAATCCCGGCCAGCTGGATCATCTCACCCGCGCCGGGTGCCACGATGTGACAGCCCAGAATCTTCTGCGTGGCCTTGGAGACAACAAGTTTCATCAACACACGCCACGGTTTGCCCGCGAAAGCCGTCTGCATTGGGCGGAAGGACGTGCAATACACCTCGATCTCTTCCTGCTCTCGCGCGGCTTCCTCGGTCAGACCCACGGTTCCATATTCCGGTGTGGTGAACACGGCCGAGGGGATCAGGTCGTGATCCACCGGCGTCGGGTTACCTTTGAAGACAGTCTCCACGAATGCCATGCCCTCGCGGATCGCCACAGGCGTCAGGTTCACGCGGTTGGTCACATCGCCAATTGCATAGACGGAAGGCACGGCGGTTTGACTGTATTCGTCCACGACGATCTCGCCACGCCGCCCCACTTCAACGCCAATCTCAGCCAGCCCCATGTCGTTTGTGTTCGGGCTGCGGCCCGTGGCGAAAAGGACCTGATCATAGACCCCCTCCTGCCCATTGGTGGATTTCACCCAGATCGGCCCACCTTCGACACCCTCTGGCATAAGATCACCTGAAGCTTTGGCCGATGCGCCCATGGCCGCATCGCTGGCCGTTGGCGTGGCCGTCTCAGGGTCACGGGCATCGGCTGAAATCATCTCAACAATATTGGTGCCCAGGTGCAGGTTTATCCCCTGCTCCCGCATCATCTCGGCAATCAAGCCGCGCGCCTCATCATCGAAGCCACGCAGGATCTGCGCGCCGCGATAGAATTGCGTCACCTCCACGCCAAGACCCGCCATGATGCAGGCGAATTCACAGGCGATGTATCCGCCGCCAACGATCAGCAACCGCTTCGGCAGGGCGTCGAGATTGAAGATATCGTCCGACACGATGCCCAGGTGCGCATTCGCCATGTCAGGCCGCACCGGATGCCCGCCAGTGGCCACAAGGATATGCTTTGCCGTTTTGCGCGCGCCACCAACTTCAACCGTATGCGCGTCGGCCAGCTTGGCCCGCGCATCGAAGATCTCCACGCCCGATCCATCCAGCAACTTACGGTAAACACCTTCCAGACGGTCCAACTCATTGTTCAGATGGTCGCGGAATACTGGCCACTGAAAATCGCCGTCCTGCACATCCCAGCCGTAGGCCCGCGCCTCAGAAAATCCTTCGCGGTAGCTCGATGCGAAAACCATCAGCTTCTTTGGAACACAGCCCCGGATCACGCAGGTCCCGCCCATGCGGTTGTCTTCGGCCAAAGCCACTTTCGCGCCCGTGGCCGCCGCAACCCGCGCCGCGCGTACGCCGCCAGAGCCACCACCGATTACAAACAGATCGTAGTCAAAATCAGACATGGGGCAGGCTCCGCGATTATTCTGGCTGTCTGCGGTCTATTCCATGAACGCAAGATTAACGCCAGAGGGGGCACCGCACGGACCTGTGCCAAAATGTGGAACACCCCTGCGACCACCTTATACTATTCGGCGATGATCATCACCCAAGGCTGTCGGTTACAGCCGGAGGCCCCAAGACCACCCCCGACGCGCAAGCGTCATATCGGGTGCAGGGTGTCCGGCCTCGGACCCGCGCATTTGTTCCGACCCGCCGCCTGACACGCGGTGGGCCCCGTGACCGCATTCAAGCGGCGCCGCTTTCTCTTGGCTTATACTTTCCGAAGGTTAGCCCACGCACCGTGAGACACCTTACACCACGGCCCGCCCGTCCCGGCGCGCCCTAGTCGCGGACCTCATCAAACAGATTGTCACTGTCCGACACATCCACGCGCTCATGCTCGATCGTGCCATTATTGATGTCGCGCACTTCCACAGTGCCGTCGGCATTGCCGATCACCAGCACGTCGCAGATATCGAGGAACAACCCGTTCTCCACCACACCGGGGATCTGGTTCAGCACCAGGCTTACCTGCGCTGGTTGCGCAATGCGGCGCAGATGCAGGTCGAGGATGTAGTTGCCCTCATCTGTCTTGAACGGCTCCGTCCCGCTCAACCGCAGTGAAGCAGAGCGCCCGAGCACATCCACATTCGATAACATCTCTTCGATCAGCGCCTTGGTCGTCTGCCAGCCGAAGGGAATGATCTCCACCGGCAAGGGAAACGCGCCAAGCGTATCGACCTGCTTGGTCAAATCCGCGATCACCACCATCTGGTCGCTTGCGGTCGCCACGATCTTTTCGTGCAGCAAAGCGCCACCGCCGCCTTTGATCAGGTTCAGGTTCGGATCGTATTCGTCGGCCCCGTCAATCGTAAGATCCAGCCAGCGCACTTCGTCGAGCGTCTTGATTGTGACACCCACTTCGCGTGCCAGATCGGCCGTCCGCGTGGATGTGGCCACGCCGGTGATCATCATGCCCTCTTCGCGGACCAATTCGCCCAGACAGCGGACCATCCACGCAGCCGTCGAGCCGGTGCCCAGGCCCACGCGCATCCCGTCTTCCACGAATTCCACCGCCCGGCGGGCGGCTACGTATTTGGCTTTGTCGATGGGGGAAAGCTCGGCCGTCATGGGGCGGGTCTCGTTCGTTTATGGCAGTTGCGTGACACCCATAGCGGTTGCTCAGCCGGGGGGCGAGTGAAAATCGGCCTCCCCCAAGGCCGCGATGGCGACGTCGAGCGTGTCGACGGGCAGGATCAAAAGACAGCCCGGCCCAGAGGCGCGCAGCGTGACAGGACCACCCGTCGCGCGGTTCGACGTGCCAATCTTGCGCGCCGGATGCAGGTCGAGTGCTTCGAAGGACCATTCCAGCCCCTCAATACCAACCGTCACGGCATCAAACGGGAACAGCGACACGCGGGTCGCGGCGGGCAGATCGAGTGAGAGGCGCGCGGGCAGATGGAGGACAATGTCTTTTCCACCAATCAGGATCACCGGCTTTTGCGGGAACCGAACCAAACCATGGAGCGCCGCGAGTTCATGGTCCAACCGAGCGCCGGTGAAACCAAGCGCAAGGATCAGGGGGGCCGTGATGTGGCGCATCGCCTTCTCGAAATCGGTGCTGTCCTGCTCGTCCACATGGATCAGCCGATCAGGGGGAATCGCCGCGCGCCCGTTGGCGGAAAACGAATCTAAATCACCGATAACGGCTGCCGGATCGGTTCCCCGGGCCAATATCTCATCGCCGCCACCATCGACGCCTACATAAAATTTTACCCTGTTTTGGGACAATTCAAAGGCAGCATCACCGACGTCACCGCCGCCAACGAGGGCCACCGGAGCGTTGAAATTCAAGGACAATCCATGATCCCCCATCTGATTGTCCACATTCTTGCCATGGTCTGAAGCATCGATCACCAAAAGGTCCAATTCGCGTCGCTTTTTACTGGAAACAGTTTGTTACACCTTTTGCGAGGATGATAAATTCCGGTGACACCTGATCAGCAGAGTGGGCCGGACGAGCAGAGTGGCAGAGCAATGAGTGATGAAAACAAGATCCTGACGGTCTCTTACGGCACGTTTTCCTGTACCCTTGAGGGCTTCGATCGCCCGTTCGAGGCAATGAAGGCCGTTGCCGAGTATTTTCGCGACCTGGCGGCTGAAGACCGCTATTTCGGCGCGGAACCTCCCACGCCCGATGCCGAGACACTTCACCGTATTACAGAAGAGGCCATCCAGCGCCGCGTTGAAACGCGCATGGTTGAGAATGGCCTTATCATGCGTCCCGAAGGCGCGCCCGCCGAAGACACCCCCGCTTTTGAAAGCGCATCTGAGCGTGCATTTGCCCGCAATCCTACGGTTGAAGACGCCGTGGAAAGCGTGGCGGCCGAGGATGCCGGTTCTGACGACACGCTGGCCGTGACCGCCGCCGTGGCGACTGTTGCTAGTGTCGCTGCCGCGACTGAGGCAGATGCCGAAGAAGAGGCGCCTGCTGAGGCCGAGGAAGCCGCCGAGGAAATCGCCGAGCAGGTCGAAGTGGCCGTCGAAGACATCACCGACGAAGCTGAAGAAGCGGTTGAAGCCGTGGCCGAGGACGCCGCCGAAACCGTCGAAGAGGTAGCTGAAGAGGCTCAGGACGCAGCAGATGACGCTGCTGAGACCACTGAGGCCGCAGTTGAAGAGGTTGCCGAAGCCGCCGAAGAGGCTGCTGAAACGGTGGAAGAGGTGGCTGAAGAAGTCGTCGATGAAATCGAAGACGAAGCCGAAGATACAGCAGACGACGTCGAGGAGGCGTCCGACGATGACACGCTCGCCGGGATTGCCGCCGCAATGGGCGACGATTCGGAGGCAGAAGCCGAAAGCGAAGCTGACCTTGCAGGCGACGATTCTGTCGAAGCCGCTGAGGCCGATGGCGTTGCAGGCGCCGACACTCTGATCGCTGTGGCCGCAGCGCTGGCCGCAGAAGGTGCCGCCGCAGAACTCGCAAATGAGGACGCCGATAGCATCACCGCCGATCTTGGCGATTTGGATGATGAAGACGACGCAGCCGACGAGATCGACTCGATCTTCGCGGACGAAAACGATGGCGAAGCCGCGTTTGACGGGGCCTCCGTCGCCGCCCGCCTCGCCCGTATCCGCCGCGCCTCGCTGTCGGAAACCGGTGATGCGCCCGCAACTGTGCAGCCTGATGACGAGCTGATCTCGGCTGGCGGTGAAGGTGCCGCTCCTGAGCCCGTGATTGAAGCCGATGACGATACCGCCGTGGCCGCTCTGGCCGCAGCTTTCGCCACCGGCGCGTCGACCATGGCCGCCGCATCGGAAGCGCTGGAAGCGGACGAATTTGAGACTGAGGCCGACGAAAGCGACGACGACACGCTGGCCGCAATTGCAGCCGTCACTGCGCCGGTCGTTGAAGAAACCGCTGATGAGATTTCTGAGGCCATCGACAACGCTCCTGAGGCTGTTGCCGATGCAATCACTGAGGAAGTCGCCGCTGACGTCGATCTGCCGACCGAACCTTCGCCCGACCGCGCCCGTTTCGTCGGTTCAGAGGGCGATGACGAAGGCGACATGGATCGCTTGTTCGAGGCCACCGAAGGCCGTCTGGACAATGTCGAGACCACACGTCGCCGTGCCAACATCGAGCATCTGAAAGCCGCCGTCGCCGCCCGCGCCGCTGAAACGCAGTTGGCCGCCGATGGTGCCTCGGTCGCCGATATGACCGGTCTGGATGATGAGGCCGCAGAATACCGTGAAGATCTGGCCCGCGTGATGCGCCCGCGCCGTGTGCGGGTTGACGTATCGCGTCGCAGCCTGGCCTCGGAAGAGCGTCCGGCCCCTCTGGTTTTGGTCTCCGAGCAGCGGATTGAGGATGAAGTGCCTGCGGCTCCCGCAGCCCCAGTTGCGCCGCGTCGTGTGTCGACCGGTGAACTCGACACCGCCGAGCGGCCCGATATGGCCCGTGTTGTGCGCGCTGAGGAGGCTCCCTTGGTGCTAGAAGAAAGCGCTGCAGTGGCAGAGGCCGCCGAAGAGACTGACGTCGAGGCCATGCAGCTTGCCCGCCCCGCGCCGCGCAAGATGGCAGCTTCCCTGGCCAACCTAGCACAGCGTGCCGGTCAAATCGCGTCCGGCCTGAGCCGCTCCGCACCTGCTGCGGCAGAACCTGAGGTTGAGACCGAGGTGGAAGCTGAAGTTGAGGCGGAGGCAGACGTTCAGGACGAATACACGCCAGAAGTGATCGAACAGCCTGCTCCGGAAGCGCAAATTGCGCCGGAAACGGCCGCATTCGAAGAAGACGACGAGGACGAGGACCCGATTGCCGCATTGGAAGCGCAACTGGCCCAGGAAATCGACGACGTGCGTGACAGCATTGCGCCGGACACCATCCCATCAACAGACGCAAGCGGTGAGATCGATCACTTCGCGACCTTCGCGCAGCGTCTGGAAGCCTCACCCGCAACCGAGATTGAGGAAGTGGTTGAGATGGGCGCGGCCTATCTTTCCGAAGAAGCCGGCTTGCAGGAGTTCAAGCGTATGCAGCTGCTACGTCTGGTGCGGATTGCCACTGACGGTTCTATTTCGCGGGATGAAGCGATTGCGGCTGTCGATAGCCTGACCAACGACGGCGTGCTGGAAGCTTTGGGTGGTAACAAATACCAGATGACCCGCTCTCTCTAAGCCAGTCGAATTGAACGCATTGAAAAGGGCGCCTCCGGGCGCCCTTTTTCATTCGTCGAGCGGCGCGTCGGGATCCGCCTTGCCAACGCCCAGAAACACGGCCTTCAGCGGGAAGGCCCATAGGATGCTGAACGCAAGGCACACGCCCATCTGCACCCAGATGCTCCAACCTTCCAGCAAGCTGAGAAGGAACCAGACCGCCGCGATGTAGACCGGCAACCCGACCAGCAGGATGAACAGCGACCACCGTTTTCTTGCCTTGTAGCTGAGCGCCATCAGATGCCTCGTCAATCAGCGAACGGGTCAGTCACGAGGATCGTGTCGTCTCGTTCAGGAGATGTGGAGAGTAGGGCCACCGGGCATCGGATCAACTCTTCAATGCGGCGCACGTATTTCACCGCATTGCCCGGAAGCTGCGCCCAGGAGCGCGCGCCTTCCGTCGATTCAGACCAGCCCGGCATTTCCTCATAGATCGGCTTGCAGCGCGCCTGTTGGTCGGCGGCGGTCGGCAAATAGTCGAGCTGCTGACCGTCCAAATCGTAACCAACGCAGATCTTGAGGGTCTCGAAGCCGTCGAGCACGTCGATCTTGGTAAGTGCGATGCCGGTCACACCCGAGGTCACGCAAGTTTGGCGCACGAGGCAGGCGTCAAACCACCCGCAGCGGCGCTTGCGCCCCGTTGTGGTGCCCCATTCGTGTCCACGCTCACCCAAGCGTTGACCGTCAGCGTCATGCAACTCAGCCGGGAAGGGCCCCTCTCCCACGCGGGTCGTGTAGGCTTTTACCAGACCCAACACATAGTCGATGGCGCCCGGTCCGATGCCCACGCCCGTTGCGGCCTGACCCGCGATCACATTCGAAGAGGTCACGAACGGATAGGTGCCAAAGTCGATATCGAGCAGCGCGCCTTGTGCCCCTTCAAACAAAATGCGTTTGCCCGCCCGGCGCTTTTCGTTGAGCACTTTCCAGACCGGCGCGGCGTAGCGCAGGATTTCGGGCGCGATCTCTCTGAGCTGAGCAACCAAAGCTTCACGATCAATCGGCTCGATGCCGAGCCCTTTGCGCAGGGGATCGTGGTGCTGCAAAGCCCGGTCCACCCTGGCCTCCAGCGTGGCCGCATCGCCCAAATCGGCGACACGTACGGAACGGCGGCCGACTTTATCTTCATAGGCGGGCCCAATGCCGCGCCCGGTGGTGCCGATTTTGGTGCCCTTTGAGGCGGCTTCTTCACGGGCACGGTCCAGCTCACCGTGGATCGGCAGAATCAGCGGGGTGTTTTCGGCAATCATCAGCACGTCAGGGCTGATCTCGACGCCTTGCTCACGGATCGCCGCAATCTCTTCCACAAGATGCCAGGGGTCCAGAACGACACCATTGCCGATGATCGAAAGCTTGCCACCGCGCACAACACCCGACGGCAGCGCGTTGAGTTTGTAGACCTTCCCGTCGATCACAAGCGTATGGCCCGCGTTGTGGCCACCTTGGAAACGCGCGATGACGTCAGCCCGTTCGCTGAGCCAATCGACGATCTTTCCTTTGCCTTCATCACCCCATTGGGCGCCGACAACGACAACATTGGCCATGAAAATCTCCCAGCGCGAAAACCCCGCGGGCTATAGCGGGCCGTGCCGCGCGGGGGAACCGGATTCTTCGATGCGCCCTGCGGCACATGATTAACGAGTTGTTAACTTGCCTCTGGTTGGAATTAGAGATGTTTGCCAAATTTCGCTTCATATGAAACGATTGTGAGGCACGTTGAACGGGAATCGCGGTTTTGGTTGGTCTAGGGGCCTTGCGGCCCCCTGTCGCATCTCATAAGTGAGGCGCTGACCTGATTAAGCCGGTGAAACAAGGCGCGACCATGGAAAATATCATCCTCGTCATCCATTTGATCCTCGCGGTCTGCCTGATCGGTGTGGTGCTGTTGCAACGCTCCGAAGGGGGTGGCCTTGGTATGGGTGGCGGCGGTGGCGGTGGCGTCATGAGCGGCCGCGCGGCAGCCACGGCACTGGGCAAACTGACCTGGGCCTTTGCAATCGCGTTTCTGGCGACCTCGATCACGCTCACAGTGATTGCGGCGCAGAATTCTTCGGGCTCTTCGCTGCTGGACGATTTGGGCGGCTTGCCTCCTGCTGAAGGTGAAAGCACGGGCGACAGCGCCCTGCCCCCGGTCGAGTCGCTTTTGCCGCCCATCGATGGCGACAGCCCGGCGCTTCCGCCGGTCGAGTGATCCGCACAAAGCCACCCGATTTTGGGTGGCTTTTTTCTTTATCCACATGATCTTGCCCATTTGGGCCATCACGTCCTTGTGTAATGGGGGCGAATCCGGGTATCCTCAAATCCCGTGACAAGAGACATGGATGGACCCGCCCGGCGCGGCGCAAACCATCCGCACGGGAGCTTTCGAGCATGGCGCGATTCATTTTCATTACCGGCGGCGTTGTATCGTCGCTTGGCAAGGGTTTGGCATCAGCCGCCCTGGGCGCGCTTTTGCAAGCGCGCGGGTTTTCGGTGCGGCTGCGCAAGCTGGATCCATACCTGAATGTGGACCCGGGCACGATGAGCCCCTTTGAACACGGCGAAGTCTTCGTGACCGACGATGGGGCGGAAACCGACCTCGACCTCGGCCATTATGAGCGGTTCACGGGTGTGCCCGCGCGCAAAACCGATTCCGTGTCGTCCGGGCGCATCTATACAAGCGTGCTGGAGAAGGAACGGCGTGGCGATTACCTTGGCAAGACAATTCAGGTGATCCCCCATGTGACCAACGAAATCAAAGACTTCATCGCCATCGGCGAAGATGAGGTCGACTTCATGCTGTGCGAGATTGGGGGCACCGTTGGCGACATCGAGGGCCTGCCGTTCTTTGAGGCGATCCGTCAGTTCAGCCAGGATCGGCCGCGCGGACAATGCGTGTTCATGCATCTGACGCTGCTGCCGTTCGTGAAGGCGAGCGGGGAGTTGAAGACGAAGCCCACACAGCACTCGGTTAAGGAACTACGCTCGATTGGTTTGGCACCCGACATTCTGGTGTGTCGTTCCGAAGGGCCGATCCCCGAAAAAGAACGCGAGAAGCTGGCGCTCTTCTGCAACGTGCGGCCGGACTCGGTGATTGCCGCGCAGGACCTGAAATCCATCTACGAGGCACCGCTGGCCTATCACCGTGAAGGCCTCGACCAAGCGGTTCTGGATGCCTTCCAGATCAGCCCCGCACCAAAGCCCGACCTGAGCGTTTGGGAGGATGTGGCTGACCGGATCAACAATCCGGAAGGTGAGGTGAAGGTCGCCATCGTTGGCAAGTACACCCAGCTTGAGGATGCCTATAAGTCGATCGCCGAAGCGCTGACCCACGGCGGCATGGCGAACCGGGTGAAGGTAAAAGTGGAATGGGTCGACGCCGAAGTGTTCGACCGCGAAGACCCGGCCCCGCATCTGGAAGGTTTCCACGCCATCCTTGTGCCCGGCGGTTTCGGGGAACGTGGAACGGAGGGCAAGATCAAGGCCGCAGAATTCGCGCGAACGCGGGGCGTGCCCTACCTGGGGATCTGCCTTGGGATGCAGATGGCGGTGATCGAAGCGGCGCGAAACCTCGCCGATCTGGGTGATGCAGGGTCAGAGGAATTTGACCATGAGGCGGGGAAGAAGCGTTTTACTCCGGTGGTTTACCACCTGAAGGAATGGGTGCAGGGCAACCACAAGGTCGAACGCAAGGTGACCGATGACAAGGGTGGCACGATGCGGCTTGGCGCATACGACGCGGTGCTGGCCGACGGATCCAAAGTGGCAAACGCTTATGGCGGAACGGCCATCGAAGAACGCCACCGCCACCGCTATGAAGTCGACATAAAATACCGTGAGGCCTTGGAAGAACAGGGGCTGATATTCTCGGGCATGAGCCCCGATGGACGACTGCCAGAGATCGTCGAAGTCAAAGACCACCCCTGGTTCATCGGCGTGCAATTCCACCCGGAATTGAAGTCGAAACCCTTCGCACCGCACCCCTTGTTCCGCGACTTTGTCCGTGCCGCGAAGGAAAACTCACGGCTGGTTTGAGGGCGCGGGTTTGCCGCCGGTCAGTCAAATCGGCGTGATGCCGCCAAAAACTGTCACCGAAATGGTGCAGTTTCGGAAAATGCAGGCATCGCATGCCTTTCCTGTCACGGGCCTTATGGCTATGTTAACTGCAACGGGCGACAACCGTCCGAGCGAAGTTTGAAGGACTTGCCATGCGCCTGACCGCCTTGACCCTTGCAGCCGCCCTTGCCGCCACCGGAGCCTCCGCTCAGGACGCTGGCCAGTGGACTGGTTTCTATGCAGGTTTCGCGACCAACATCATCTCGCCAGAGTTTGATAATACCGCCGCGATGATCCCGCTTCAGGAAGGCACAGGCTTCGGCGCATATGGCGGTTACAATTTCGCCTTAGGTGACAACTTCGTGGTCGGCGCAGAGGTCGGTTTCGGCGGCCCGGTCGCCTTCCAGACCTCCAGCGCCACGCCAGATTTCGAGTTTGAGAACCAGCTGAACGCGCGCGTTCGCGGCGGCTATGCCATTGGGAACGCATTGGTTTACGGCTCCGTTGGTTATCAGACCGTGCAGTATTCGGCAGCAGCCGGCATCGCGACCGCCGATGGATCCGCCTCGGGCCTGGTCTATGGTATTGGCATGGAAATGCTGCTGACCGAGACGGTCTCTGTACGGTTGGACTACACCTCAACCCACATGAACCCCGATGACACTTCGACGCTGACCTCCGGGGTCGGATCGCAGATCGACGCAAATGCGGTGGGCCTGGGTGTTGCGCTGCACTTCTAAGTCGAACAGCGCGTAACGATAGATGACGGCGGCCTTTGCGGGCCGCCTTTTCTTTTGTGCAGTTGAGCGGAACCCGCTTACTGCGCCGCTTGAGGCAGCGCTGTTATCACCTCATCCCGGATGATCTCAGCAATCAGCTTTGCATCGTCGACCGAAAAGGTCAGCGGCAGACGCATGTCCAGCAGGCCTGCAAGGATACGGTCCGTCTTGGGCAGGCTTTGCGCTGGCGCGTAACGCCATGAGTCGTAGCGTGACGTGAAGGCCACAGGCTCTGCCGCGCCAAACCATTTCAACTCGACCCCACGCGCGCCACATGCTGCGACGACGGCTTGCACCGCCTCGGTCGATGCACCTGGCAAAAGCACCTGGATGGAGGACCCCACAATGTCCTCCTGCGGCGGACGCTCGATCACCTGCAGGCCGGGCGTATTCCGCATCCCCTCTTCCATCGCACGATAAAGCGCGTTCCACCGGGCGATCTGCGCGGGCAGGTCCGCCAGCTGCGGGCGTAGGATTGCAGCCCGCAGATTGTCCATTCGGCCAGAGACGTTCGGCGTCACGTACTTGACCTTTTCAAATGTATCCACAGGGGGTGCGGCCCCGTTCTTCCCGAAAAGCATGTAGGAACCCGACAACATCACGGCTTTTGCCATGACCTCCGCATCATCGGAAATCAGTAGCCCGCCTTCGCCGGAATTTATGTGTTTATAGGTTTGTGTCGAATAGCATCCGACCAACCCGTGCCGCCCGGATGGCACCCCGTTCCACGCGCCACCCATGGTATGCGCGCAATCTTCGATCACTTTCACATCGCTCGCGTCGCAGATCTCCATCAGGCGATCCATGTCACACAGGTGCCCGCGCATATGGCTGAGCAGCAGGATGTTTGAGCCAGAGCTTTTGATCTTTGCGGCCAAGTCTTCGAGGTCGATCACGAGGCTTTCGGTCACTTCCACAAAAACCGGCTCGGCGTTCACGGCGGCAATCGCGCCCGGCACTGGCGCCAGTGTGAAGCCGTTGGTCAGAACCTTGTCGCCGGGCCGCACATCCATCGCGCGCAGCGCTGCCCCCATGGCATAGCCACCGGAGGCCACAGCGAGGCAGTATTTTGCGCCGGTGAAGGCGGCAAATTCCTGTTCCAGAAGCGCGGTTTCCCCGGCCTCGCCCGGTGCGGTGTTGTATCGGTGCAACCTGCCAGATCGCATAACCGCAACCGCCGCTTCGATGGCGGAGTCGGGGATCGGTTCCTGCTGGGTGAAATTCCCAGTGAAAATCTGTTTGCTCATGGCCGGAAAGATCGTGCGGCGCGGGCCGCGCGTCAATGGAGGAGTTGGTCGAGCACTGCGTCCAATTGGTCGTAGTGGTCCAAGAGCGCTTCGGGCGAAAGGTCCGCAACGGCGCGCCCGGTTGGGCCGAATGTCACAAGCACGCAAGGTATGCCTGCGGCCGTCGCCGTTTTGCGGTCGGTGATGGTGTCCCCAATCAACACGGCGTTGTCTGGCGTGCCGCCGAGGCGCTTGATGGTCTCCTGCAAAGGGGCCGGGTCGGGTTTGCGGGTGGGCAGAGTGTCGGCCCCGATCAAAACCGGGAAGCGATCGGTCAGCTCCAACCGTTCGATCAAAGTGACAGCCAGCCCCTCAGGTTTGTTGGTGCATATGCCGGTCGCATGGCCAGCTGCGCGCAGGCGGTCAACGGCCGCAACAGTGCCGGGATAGAGCGTTGTATGCGTATCGATGTCGGCCCCGTAGGCGTCGAGCAAATGCTGATAGCCGGCATCGGCCAACCCCTCTGCATCCGTAATCCCCAGACGCCCCGCCGCCAAACGCAGCATCGCGCGACCACCGGCGAAGGCCGTGGCGTCGTCCTGCTCCATCACAAGTTGCGGGGGGTGGCCTAGGCGGATCAAAGCCGCGTTTGCCGCGGCCAGAAGGTCGCCCGCCGTATCGGCCAAAGTGCCATCCAGATCGAAAACCACAGTGCGCATTGTGCCCCTTTCGGCAGTATTCCGCCCATGGCTGTTACAACCTGACGGTCAAATTGAACGGCTCGGGGCTTTGCCACGGCGCGCGGCTCTGGTTAATAGGCGGCAAACGCGAAGGAAAGGCGTTACATGCAGGCGACTTCTCGACCCTTGGCTCTGGTGGTGCTGGCCGCTGGTGCTGGCACGCGGATGCAATCCGATTTGCCCAAGCCGTTGCACTCGCTGGGGCAGGCTCCGTTGCTGGCCCATGCGCTGGCCTCCGCCGCGCCTTTGGAGCCATCGCGCATCATTGTCGTGACCGGCCATGGCGCGGATGCCGTGGAAGCCGCTTTGTCCGACATCGCGCCTGAGGCCGTGGCAGTTCGGCAGGCAGAGCAGTTGGGAACCGGACATGCGGTTTTGCAGGCCGCCGATGCTTTGGACGGGTTCGACGGCGACGCGGTTGTTCTCTATGCCGACACGCCCTTCATCCGGCCCGAAACGCTGGACACGATGCTGGCTGCGCGCGCGCAGCATGACGTTGTGATGCTTGGGTTTGAGGCCGAAGATCCCACCGGATATGGGCGCATGGTGATGGACGGTGACACGCTGATGCGGATCGTTGAGCACAAAGATGCCAGCGATGCGGAACGCGAGATAAAGCTTTGTAACTCTGGCCTTCTGTGCGCCGATGCGAGCATTCTGATGGAGACGTTGCGCCGGGTCGGCAATGACAATGCGAACGGTGAATATTACCTGACGGATGTGCCGGAACTGGCCGTCGCGGGCGGGCATTCCGCCACGGCTGTCGTCTGCGAGGAGGCCGAAACGCTTGGCATCAATTCACGCGCGGAACTGGCCCGGGCCGAGGAACGATTTCAACAGCTGCGCCGGGCAGAGGCCTTGGACAACGGCGTCACGATGCAGGCCCCCAGAACCGTGTTCTTCGCGCTTGATACATTCGTAGGCCGCGATGCCGAGATTGAGCCGAATGTCGTCTTCGGCCCCGGTGTGACAGTGGAATCCGGCGCCTTGATCCGCGCCTTCAGCCATCTCGAAGGCTGCCACGTCAGCGCAGGTGCCATCGTCGGTCCCTACGCGCGTCTGCGGCCCGGGGCGGAGATCGGGAACAACGCCAAGATCGGCAATTTCGTTGAAGTCAAAACCGCCGACATCGGTGAAGGTGCGAAGGTTAATCACCTGTCCTATGTCGGTGATGCCAGCGTTGGTGAACGATCCAATCTGGGCGCGGGCACGGTGACGTGCAACTACGACGGCGTCATGAAGCACCGGACCGAGATCGGGGCGGATGCCTTCATCGGCTCGGACACGATGCTCGTGGCCCCGGTCAAAGTGGGCGCGCGTGCAATGACCGCGAGCGGGTCGGTTGTGACCGAGGATGTGCCAGACGGAGCACTTGCGCTGGGGCGGGCGAAACAGGTGAACAAGCCCGGGCTGGCCGTGAAACTGATGGACCGTTTACGCGCCATCAAAGCAAGAAAAACAAAAGGTTAGAGCATGTGTGGCATCGTAGGCGTTCTGGGCAACCATGAGGTCGCGCCCATTCTGGTCGAGGCGCTGAAGCGTCTGGAATATCGCGGGTATGACAGCGCGGGCATTGCAACGGTGCAGGATGGTGCGTTGGACCGCCGCCGCGCGGTGGGCAAGCTGGTGAACCTGTCCGACGCGCTGGTCCACGACCCGCTGCCCGGCAAATCCGGTATAGGCCACACACGGTGGGCAACCCATGGCGGACCGACGGTGACGAACGCGCATCCCCATCAGGCGGGCCGCGTGGCCGTGGTGCACAATGGTATCATCGAGAACTACCGGGAGCTGCGGCAGCGGCTGAGCCACCGGACTTTCGTGACCGAAACCGATACGGAGACGGTCGCGCAGCTGTGCGAGGATTTCCTCGATCAGGGCATGTCGCCGCGAGATGCCGCGGCTGAGACGCTAAAGCACCTTGATGGGGCTTACGCGCTCGCCTTTCTGTTTCACGGCGAAGAGGATCTGATCGTCGCCGCGCGCAAGGGCTCGCCACTGGCGATCGGCCATGGCGAGGGGGAGATGTTTGTGGGCTCCGACGCCATCGCGCTGGGGCCGATGACCGACGTGATCACCTATCTGGAAGAGGGCGACTATGCCTTTGTGACCCGCGCGGGGGTGGAGATCCGCGATGCCGAAGGGCGGCTGGCCAACCGAGAGGCGAAGACCATCCCTGTCACCACCGCGCAACTCGACAAGGGTGGGCATAAGCACTTCATGGCAAAAGAGATTTTCGAACAGCCCGTAGTGCTGTCCGATTGCCTGAACCAATATTCCAACGGCACGCAGGTGACGCTGCCAGAGGGCCTCGATTTCACCGAGACGGACCGCGTAACGCTGGTGGCCTGCGGGACCGCCCACTACGCCTGCGCGGTGGCGAAATACTGGTTCGAACAGCTCGCGGGTCTGCCCTGCGACGTCGATATCGCGTCCGAGTTCCGCTATCGCGAGGGGCCAGTTTCCCCGGCTTCCACCGCGATTTTCGTCAGCCAATCGGGTGAGACAGCAGATACGCTCGCGGCCCTACGCTACGTGCAGGAGAAGGCGGCGAAGGTCGTCGCCGTGGTAAACGTGCCGGAATCGTCCATCGCGCGCGAGTCGGACGTGATCGTTCCCATTCTGGCGGGCGTCGAGGTTGGCGTGGCCTCCACCAAAGCCTTCATGAACCAATTGAGCGTGCTGGCGCATTTGGCCATTCAGGCGGCGCGGCAGAGGGGCAAGATCGACGCGGCCCGCGAGGCAGAGTTGCTGGAGGTTCTGCGCGGGATGCCTGCACTGATCAATCAGGCGTTGGCGCTTGAGGACAAGATCGTCAAGCGCACCGCCAAGCTCGCCGAGGCGCGTAGCGTGCTGTTCCTGGGGCGCGGTCCGATGTTCCCACTGGCCATGGAAGGCGCGCTGAAGCTCAAGGAAATCAGCTACATACATGCCGAGGGCTATGCGAGCGGAGAGCTGAAGCACGGCCCCATAGCCCTGATCGATAAATCCGTTCCCGTGATTGTGCTGGCTCCGAAAGACGCACTCTTCGACAAGACCGTCTCGAATATGCAGGAGGTCATGGCGCGTGATGGGCGCGTTTGGCTGATCACGGATGCCGAGGGTGCGGCAGAGGCCGGGGATGGCACATGGGCCACGCTGGTGATGCCGCGCGTCGACCCGGTTTTGGCCCCGATGCTCTACGCCGTGCCGGCCCAGATGATCGCCTACCACACGGCGCTTCATAAGGGCACGGACGTGGATCAGCCGCGAAATCTGGCGAAGTCCGTTACTGTTGAGTAGGCCTACCGCGCGATGCGCTGCTTGAGGCCCACCTTCGGTGCGGAGTAGCGTGCCCCAAAACGGAGGCACTCAATGGCCAAACAATTCCCAGCACTCGGTGAAGACCACGTCAAATTCATCGAAGATCAGCACATGTTCTTTGTGGGCAGTGCGGCTGATGAAGGCCGCGTGAACGTCTCGCCCAAGGGCATGGACAGCCTGCGTGTATTGGGGCCGAACCGCGTCGCCTGGATGAACCTGACGGGCTCCGGCAATGAGACGGCGGGGCATCTGGCGCGGATCAACCGGATGACGCTGATGTGGTGTTCCTTCACAAAACGTCCGCTGATCCTGCGCTGTTTCGGGTCGGCGCGGACGTTGCACCGCGATGATGCGGATTGGGCGGAGTTGGCCGCGGGTTTTCCCGAGCATCGCAGCGCGCGGCAGATCTACGACGTGACGCTCGATCTGGTGCAGACCTCCTGCGGCTATGCGGTTCCGTTCATGGATTACGCCGGCGAGCGCCCGACCTTGCAGCATTGGGTGGACCAGCGCGACGACGCCGATTTCCGCGCCTATTGGCGAGACCGCAATCAGGAGACCATTGATGGCCTGCCAACGGGCGTGCCGGTATGAGCAGGCTTGGCCCCGTCGATCTGGAATTGCGCGGGCAGCATGTGTCGCTTGCACCGCTGAGTCAGGATCATTGCGCAGCTTTGGCCGAGGCGTCGGAGGCCGGGCAACTGCACCGACTTTGGTACACGACTGTGCCGGATGCGGCGGGCATGGCGACAGAGATCGACCGCCGGATCGCACTGCGCGATGCGGGCTCGATGATACCCTTCACGCAGTGCGATGCCACCGGCACGCCGGTGGGTATGACCACCTTTATGAACATCGACCACGGGCTGCCCCGGGTGGAAATCGGCTCAACCTGGATTGGACCAACGGTGCAGCGCGGGCCTTTGAATACCGAGGCCAAGCGCCTGCTTTTGGGCCATGCGTTTGAGGTTTGGGGGTGCGAGGCGGTCGAATTTCGCACCCATCGCCTGAACCTGCAATCGCGCCGGGCGATTGAGCGGTTGGGGGCGCAATTCGATGGCGTGTTGCGCGCCCATATGCGGATGGCCGATGGCACGATGCGCGACACGGCGTGTTATTCGATCATCAAAAGCGAATGGCCGACGGTACGGGTGCATCTGGATTGGCAGATCGAGAAGCCGCGATGAACGCGGACGACGCCCTCGCCGCTTTGCGCGCGCAGGCGGATCCGGCGCGCGCGGCGGAGATGGCGGCCTATCACAAGGCAGAGCGGGAATATCTTGGTCTGTCTAATGCCGTGACGGGTGAGCTGGCGACGGCGTGGCGCAAGGACGCGGCGGATCAGGCGACGCTGGTCAGCCTGGCCGAGGGCCTTTGGGCAAGCGATGTGTTCGAGGCGCGTGTGGCGGCGGGCAAGTTGTTCCTGCAAGCCCGGATGCGGCCGGATGATCTGTTGGCCTGGAGATGGATCGAAAGCGTCGTGCCGCAATTTGACTCGTGGGCCATTGCGGACGCCGTTGCACAGGGCGGCCAAAAGCGCGTCATGCAGGTGCCCGAGCGACTGGACGTTCTGGAGCAGTGGACCGCGTCGGATCACATGTGGACACGCCGCGCGGCCTTCGTGTTCGCGCTGCCGTTTTGCAAATCGCGGCATCCGAATGAGGTTGAGCAGGCGGCACGCGTGCGGGTGTTCAGATGGGCAGAGCGTTTGGCAGAGGACCACGAATGGTTCATCCAGAAAGCCATTGCGTGGTGGATTCGCGACTTGTCGAAGCGGGATCCTGAAGCGGTGCAGGGATGGTTGGACGTGAACGGAGCGCGGCTGAAGCCCTTCGCGCGGAAAGAGGCCGCACGGCATTTGCGCTGAGCGGCGCCGTTGCTCAGACCGTCGGCACCCCGCCAGACATCACCGTCAGGAACCATTCGGTGTCGATGTTGCCACCACAAAGGATCACACCAACCTTTTTGCCCTGCATCCGATCCCGTTCCTGCATCAGGCCAGCGAGCGGAGCGGCCCCTGCCCCTTCGGCGAGGTTGTGGATGTCGCGGTAGTAGATGCGGATGGCTTCGGCGACGTCTTCGTCTGACAAGGCGAGGATGCGGGCGGCACCCTTACTGTAGATCTCATAGGCCTCGCGAACCGGGACGCGGACGGCCATGCCGTCGGCGAAGGTTGTGGCGCTGTCCGTTTCAACCAGCTCCCCGGCTTCGACCGAGAGTTTTGCGGTTTGGGCGTTTTCGCTGACAACGCCCACCACTTCTGCTTTTGCACCTAGGGCATCCCGGGCGAGGATCGTGCCGCAGATGCCGGAACCGCAGCCAATGGGGACGTAGATCGTGTCGAGGTCGGGCACGGCAGTGAGCAGCTCATAGGCATAGGTGGCCACGCCGCGCACGAGTTCCTCGTTGAAGGGTGGCACGATCATCAGGCCTTCTTCGTCGGCCACGCGGACGGCCTCCAGCCGCGCCTCGTCAAAGTCATCGCCAAACTCGATCAACTCCGCCCCGAAGGCACGCATGGCTTCGTTTTTCTCGACCGAATTGCCACGGGGCACGTAGACCTTGGCGGTCAACCCTGCCGCCTTGGCCGCGCGTGCTTGACCCTGGCCGTGGTTGCCACGGGTGGCAGTGCAGATGCCGGGAACGTCGGGGTGCGCGCGCTTAAGCCAGTCGATAAAGGTGATCGCGCCGCGCACTTTGAAAGCGCCGGTGGGCGTGTGGTTTTCGTGCTTGATCCAGACCTCGCATCCAAAGCGTTCAGCCAGTTGGGGCCAGGCATATTGGGGCGTGGGGGCCATCTGGGTGTAGACCAAATCGGCGGCGTCGCGGAGGTCTTGGGCAGTGAAATTCATGGGCGGCCTCAGGGCTATGGACCGGCGAAGGGTATGGGGCTGAAGGGACCCTTGCAAGGCAGGGTTATCAAGGTTGATATCCTGCGTTAAGCATATGCTTTGGAACGAATATTCGTTCACCGCAGGCACAATTCTAGTGGGCCTACAAGCGGCGAATTCACGGGTACTATTGCTTCTTGGACGCTGCAAAGCGGGGCAGCATTGAGCCGAAACAGCATGATCCGCTTGACATGAGCGCCTCCATGTTCGCTTTATGTTCTGATCAAAGACTTGCACATCGAGGCAGTAAAAACGTGGATTTCCAAACATTTCTGATTTTTGGCCTGACGACAGCCGTCGTCATTTTTTCACCCGGCCCAACAGCCATCTTGATGGCATCACAAGGGGCGGGAAATGGTTTGAAGCGCACCCTGTACGGAGTGTTTGGCATTACCTGTGCCACCATGATCTATTTTGCGATGTCTGCAACTGGAGTTGCCTCACTGATCGTGGCGTCACATACGCTTTTCCAGATCATTAAGTGGGCGGGCGTAGGATATCTCATCTACTTAGGCTGTACCGCAATCTTCAGTAAATCTGGTGGTTTGGTCGTTCCGTCCAGCACGCCTATTCGAAACCGAAAGTCACTGTTCACGCATGGATTTCTGATCGAATTCTCCAACCCCAAAGCCCTACTCTATTTCTCGGCCATTCTACCCCAGTTCCTTGATGTAAGTCGCCCGATCGCCCCTCAATTTCTGATAATGTGGGTGACCGCATTCTTGCTTCAGTGCGTCATTTACTCAGCTTATGCCTATCTTGGAGAGCGCTTGATCCGGGGCGGTGTAAGAAGCTGGATTATCAGCATCATCAACAAAACGGCTGGGGCAGCTCTCATATTTGCAGGAATCAAAATGGCGAGTGTGACTGCGAACAGATGATTAATGTGCCAGGGTTGCTTCGGTGCACATGCGGGCATCGTTATACTCCTAGGCGGAGCTCAAAATCCTGTTTTCAACACGATCACCGCGACGCCATCCACTCCGCAAAGACTGAGAGCGCTGGTTTCGGCTGACCATTCACATCGTAAAGACCGGAGAGCGCATGATAGCTGCCGGGGTCGTCCGTGAGCTTAAAGTAATAGGCGCGGTCGATGGGGAGGCTTGCGATGGTGTCGAGATACACTGCCAGACGCTCGGCCTGATAGTCAGGGTCTGAGGGTTCGTTCCAAGGCCACGGGCCGCCAAATTCGGTGACCCAAATGGGGCGATCCGTATGGGCTCGCATCCAATTAACCGCACCGGACCAAAGACCGGGGGCATCGTAAAGGTGGATGTCGGCCACGTCGTAATCGGCGATGGCAAGCGCTGCGGAGACGGCGGCTTGAGCAGCCTCGTTGAAGGCCATGCCGCGGTTGCAGAAATACTGGCGCGCCTCTTCATCCCGCAGGCCGGGGACGCCGTGGTCATCGCCTTCGAAGCACATTGCATGCGACAGGCCTGCGCGACCTGTGACGCCGCCAAGCACGAGGGTGAGGTCGGGACGCTCGGCCCGGATCACAGTGGCAGCACGGGCGTGGATGGCCAGAAATTCGGACGTAGACCCGGGAAAACGATTGTCCCATTCGTTGCCGATCTGGATCGCATCGAGGTCGTCGCCCACAGCTTGCAGGAGAGCGCTGATGTAGGCTTCGAACGGGGCATCGCGACGGATGACACAGGCATATTCATTACGTTGGCCGCAGGCCGCTTCGGGCGCGTCGAGTTCCACGGTGAGAAGGATATTTAGCCCGGCCGCGCGAAGATCGCTGATACGTCGGGCGAGCGGCGCGAAATCCTCAGGTGTCGGATTGAGGGGGCGTCTGAACCAAGCCTCTGCGATGCGGATGTGCTGCACGTTGAGCTCTGCGAGAGCGGTGATGGTAAAGGCGCGGTGATCTGGTTCGGAGACGGGCGGGAAAGCCATGCCGATAATGGGATCGGCACGAAGCGGGGTCGCCAGAAAGAGAAAGATAAGTGTGAGAGCGAAGCGCATGGCGACCCTTTGGTCAACGGATGGTTTCGCTCACCATAGCGAGGGACGCATCGCTGTTAACCCGCTTTGGAAATGGATCGAGTCGGGCTACCTAACTGGGCGAACACAACAACGGAGCCTTCCATGCACATCCTTATTACTGGCGGCAATCGTGGCATAGGGCTTGGATTGGCCGAAACGTATCGCGGCGACGGGCATGACGTGACCGCGACGTCGCGGGATGGAGCGACGGGAATGGCGCTGGATGTGACCGACGCAGCCTCTGTCACCGGAATGGCGGCGAAGCTTGCGGGCAAACCTGTCGATCTCCTGATCTGCAATGCGGGTGTGTATCTGGACAAGGGCGACGCGCTTGAAACGGGCTATGCGCCTGACCTTTGGGCCAAGACATTTGCCGCCAACGTAACCGGCGTTTTCCTGACGGTGCAGGCGCTTTTGCCCAACCTGCGCGCGGCGGAAGGGGCGAAGATCGCCATCATCTCAAGCCAGATGGGATCGTCGACCAATGCGTCCGGGACTTCGCTGATCTATCGCACGTCAAAGGCAGCGGCGTTGAACCTGGGGTTGAACCTCTCCGCTGCGCTGGAGCCGGAGGGGATCGCCGTTGGCATCTATCACCCCGGCTGGGTGCGCACGGATATGGGCGGGGATGCGGCAGGGATTTCAGTGGCAAAATCCGTGGCCGGGTTGAGGGCTCGGTTTGCGGCATTGAACATGGCGACGACTGGTTGTTTCGAGAATTGGGACGGGCGGCCCCACGCCATATAGGGCCAGCCCCTTGCCTCCCCCTGCCCTGCTGCGTAAGACGCGGCGCAACGTCAGTCGGGACCTGAGACATGCCCACCCTCGTGATGAAATTCGGCGGCACATCTGTCGCAACGCTCGACCGGATCCGGCGCGCTGCCAAGCGTGTGGGCCGTGAAGTAGCGAATGGCTATGACGTGATCGTCATTGTCAGCGCGATGTCGGGTGAGACGAACAAGCTGGTGGGCTTCGTCGAAGAGACCGGTTCGTTTTACGACGCGCGGGAATATGATGCGGTTGTGTCGAGCGGGGAGAATGTGACGGCGGGCCTGATGGCGCTGACGTTGCAGGAAATGGACGTGCCCGCGCGATCCTGGCAGGGGTGGCAAGTGCCGCTTTTGACGTCGTCGGCCCATGCTTCTGCGCGGATCGAGGACATCCCGACCGAGAATATCAACGGGAAGTTCGAAGAGGGAATGCGCGTGGCCGTTGTCGCGGGCTTCCAGGGGATCAGCCCTGAGGGCCGGATCACCACGCTGGGGCGTGGCGGGTCGGACACGACAGCGGTGGCCTTTGCGGCGGCTTTCGGGGCGGAACGGTGCGATATATATACGGACGTCGATGGGGTCTACACCACGGACCCGCGCATCACGTCGAAGGCGCGGAAGCTCGAAAAGATCTCCTTTGAGGAGATGTTGGAATTGGCGAGCCTGGGCGCGAAGGTTTTGCAGACCCGCTCGGTTGAATTGGCGATGCGCTACAAGGTGCGCCTGCGGGTGTTGTCGTCGTTCGAAGAGATGAATGACAATGCAGGCACGCTCGTGTGTTCGGAGGAAGAGATCATGGAAAGCAATGTCGTGGCCGGTGTGGCCTATTCCCGGGATGAGGCGAAGATGACGTTGCAAAGCGTCGAGGATCGCCCCGGCATCGCGGCGTCGATCTTTGGGCCACTGGCCGAGGCGGGCGTGAACGTCGACATGATCGTTCAAAACATCTCGGACGGGGGAATGACGGATATGACGTTCTCCTGCCCTGTGGGCGAGGTGGCCCGGGCCGAGAAGGCGATGGCCGACGCGAAGGCCGCGGGTGACATCGCGTTTGCGGGGCTTGTTGCCGATACCGATGTGGCAAAGGTCTCAATCGTGGGTATCGGGATGCGGAGCCATGCCGGTGTGGCCGCGAAGATGTTCCAGACGCTGCGCGACGAGGGCGTGAACATCAAGGTGATCACGACGTCCGAGATCAAGGTCTCCGTCCTGATCGACCGGAAATACATGGAACTGGCCGTGCAGGCATTGCATGACGCGTTCGGGCTGGAGAAAGCCGCCTGAATGTATGACCAAGCGACCTTGGCTGCGCAACTACAGCGATTGCTGTCGCTGGAAGGGACCGAGGCCGAGGAAGACGCCCTGATCGCGGAGATTGGGGCAAATGTGGCGGACCCTGCGTGGATGGACCAGATCTACCAGTCCCGCGCATTCGAGACGGCGGATGGAACCATCGACCTGCAAGCCGCAAGCGCACATATCCTGTCTTACAAGGCGATCCAGCTTTAGCGACGTCCTTTAGGCGGCCATCGGCAGCGGCTGCGCTTCTGGCGTTGGAGCGGCTGTGAGCACAGCGGTCAGCAAAGCGGCGGAGCGTGTCAGGCGGGCGCGCAAGCCACCGATACGGCTGATCGGGGCGTTCACAAGGGTTTCGCGGCGCTCGATGACATAGCCATCAGCGGTTTTGTACGCGATCTCGATGTCGATCAAAGCCTCGACGCAATAGGCAAAGCGGTCGCGATGTGCCCAACGGACGTTTGACTGCAAAACCATGATGCCACCGGACGACAGACCAATGGTCTGGGCGACGTGCTTGGGGGGAAGAATGGTCATCTGTATTTTCCTTGTGGTCGGCGACATCTGCCGCACGTTCTGCTCGTTATCCACAGGATGTTGTGGCCTGTGGATAAGTATTCAACAGCCACAAGCGGGGAAAAGTTCCCCGGGTAGTGTCAAAAAAACGTGTGTCAGATGTGAAGAGGCGCCGGCGCGTTAGCTGCGACGGTTTTCGTCCAGATGGGCGCGCAGGGCCACCAGATCAGGCCGGGTGCGGCGCATCTGTTCCAACTGATCTGGACCGATGATATCGCCGAACTTTGCAGCGACGGCTGCTATAGCCTGTTCGCGAAACGCGCGGCCTGCTTCGGTCAGCATCACACGTTTGGCGCGACCGTCGTCGGGATCGGGCTGAACATCAATGAACCCCCTGCCCTCCAGAACCTTGATCGAATGGGTCATCGTGTTCTTCGTCACCTGCATCGCCGCGGCAATACGGATCGGAGATTTGCCGTCGCCTCGCAGTGTAAGATGATTAAGGATCGCGAAGTGAGAGGGGTGCATCCCGTCCGGCAGACAGGATGCGAGCAGGGCGCTGGACAGCTGGCTGATGATCCCGATTTCCGTGAAGAAACCGAACACCTCCCCCTGAAAATCGCCTTGAGAACTCACACCGATCCTAACTTTGCCTCAATGGGCCAGCGCGGGCTGACATCCACCTGTGGACCGTAGCCGATCCTTGCGAGCATTTGAACGGTGCCACCGTCAGGCGCAAGGCGAGCGTGGGTTTCGGCATATAGCGCCTCCATCTCTGGATATTCCTGAAGTGCCTGGCTGAGCGGTTGGAACCCCAGCCCCTCAGCCGTGCAGGCCAAGTTCACGCGCAGCCAGTCGGCGCCGGTCGCGATTTGATCGCGGCGCGTATTGCCTTGGCTAACCAACCACAGATGGCCCATCGCGGTGAGCGTGTTTTCGGTGACAGCCGCCAAGCCCTGCTGGTAGGCCGTCGACGAGGTGTCGAGCGTAGCTTCTCGGGTAAACAGGCCGGTTAGCGACATAGCCTCGAACATCGGGCCACCGAAGTCGATCCCGTCGGGATTGGCGTTTATTTCGGCCCTGCCGATACGGAACAGGTCGACGCTTTCGCGGAAGGTATGCGGTGTTTCGATTTCGATTATCAGGGCGTCGGTGGACAGCTGCCGCCAATAGGCGATTTCCTCCGCGTCGATGCTGCCGCCCAGTTGACCGTGTAGCGCGCTGTCGAGAACGCGCGCGAGTGCCTCAGCCGGGACAGGTCGCGTGATGTCGTAGGGCTCTTTATTGGAGCGGCGGTCGAGGACATGGGCAAAGAGCGGATCGATTTGCGGCTCGGCTGGTACAAAACGGACCTGCGCAACAGGACGGCTGTCGAGACCCGCGGCATCTTCGCCTTCGGGGAAGAGATCGGTTTCAAGCCGATGGCCGCCCGCCTCAGCCGCCATGCGCAAAAGCTCCAGGAAACAGCCCAGGCCGATCGTCAGCTGTCGGTCAAACGGATCTGTGTGCGGCAATTGCCGATCCGTGTCGAAGTAGAGTGTCAGGCCGTCTTCCCCATCAAGGCGAACGATCCAGGGCTGCCGATTGTGAGGATTGGGCGCGAGGATCGCATAGGACAATGCGTTGAGGCGCGGATCCTCGTAGTTGCCTGCCTGCGCCCAAGGGGCTAGCGCCGCGTCAGGCCTGCGGGTTGCGACGAAGGCGGTTGCGCCTGTTGCTGCCAGAATGACGCCGCCGCCCATGATTTTGAGAAAATTTCTGCGTTCCATGACTCACCTATTTGTTCGATGTCGAACCATATAGTGTGACATCGAACTATATGCAACACGAGAAGAGCCTTTCGCTGACCGGAAGACGCACCTATATGCCGGTCAGGACATCAATAGGAAAAGCCTATTGTTAAAAAGGCGACGCTCTATGGAACACTCGATCCCCCAAAAACGGGACGCGTATGAAATGCTGAATAACGCGCTGGCGGAAGGGTGGGATACCGTCGACACGTTGCCCCTGCGCGGAGACGGAGACTTTCTGGCACTGACGGTCTCGGGCCTGATCCGGCGGGCGTACAACCGAAACACAGTGCGCAAGTCACGCCGAGCGGATGCGTATGGGCCGAAACGGTCATCTGTCGTCGCGGTAAGTAGCGGCAACTACCTGGCGGCGATCGCTTGGAAATGGCCGGAAGACTAAATCTGCGACCGGGCAGGCCAAACCTCTAGCACGCCCGCGGTCAGAACCAGAGCACCGCCAATAAGCTCGGCCATACCAATCGCCTCCCCCGCCCAAATCGCTGCCGTGGCCGTGCCAATCAGAACCTCGGCCATCAACAGAATTCCGACGCGCGCTGGGTCCAGACGGGCGGCGGCCCACATCAGGGCTGCCATCGCGGCGCCCCACCACAGCCCACCCGTACCGATGACAATCGGGATCAGTGCCGCGGAGTATTCGGCCCGAGACAGCTCCACCCACGGGGTCAGAAATGGGGCAATTGCCAAGCTGGTTAGCGCCGCTCCAAGAGTGAAAAAGAACCCGGCCGGAATGGGCGCTATCTCGGGTCGGGTCCGTATACCCGTTGTGGCCACGGCCCAGATCATGCCGGCGATCAATGCCATCCATTCCCCCACCCCTTCGGGCAAAGGTACCTGACCGTCTGCCCCGAGAATTATGGCAAGACCCGCAAGGCCGGTGAAAATCGCCCACAGACGCAGCTTAGTGGAGGGCCAGCCAAGAACGAACCGGGCGATCAACGTGCTCCAAACAGGGGTCAGGAACCAAAGCAAGATGATCATCGCGACGTTGCCGTAAACGAATCCGATGGAATAGAGCGCGAAGGCCGCACCGCCGAGCGCAACGGCACCGATGGCAAGCGGGTCAATGCCACTGAAGTCATCCGGGCGCCGCAAGACACGCGGCAAAAGCAACAGCGCCCCCGCCATGGTGACCGCAAAAGTGCCCCAAGCCCCCGCTAAGCCCATTTGTTCAATTTGGCGGACGGGGAACCAATAGATGCCATAGAGGATGCCAACGCCGATCACGATCAATGTGGCCAATGATTTCGCGCGGTTGTCAGACATGAAGCGGGCCTAGCGCGTGCCTGCCATCCACGCAACGCCCGTTGAACGAGATCACAATTTCCCACTGCTCGAAAACGTGATGTTTGGTTTTGGAACATCCCTGCTAGGCTTCTGCGCAAGGGATAAAATCGGAGGGCAATATCCATGCGAACAGCAATCGCGGCAGCGCTGATCTGCGCGGCGGCACCGGCCTTCGCCGAGGGCGAAGAGGTGCAAATCAGGGGCGAAGTGATCGACACCTGGTGCTATTTCTCAGGCGTGATGGGCGGGCCCGATGCCGTTCAGGGCACGGCGCACCATACCTGCGCGATCTGGTGTTCGGCGGGCGGTATTCCGGTTGGTCTGCTTGGTGAAGACGGCACGGTTTACATGATCCTGGCGATTGGTGGCGACGACCAAAGTGCATCGGGCCAGACGCAGCTGGAGCTCGCGTCCCATGACATCACTGTTTCGGGCCAGCATTTCGCGCGTGACGGGCTGAATTACCTCGTGATCGACGATGTGGTCGAGGATCACGGCATCACCAACATCAACCACACGGATTTCGGCGTCGTTCCCGGCTTCGCGATCCCGAACCCGGAGGGTTGAGAACATGTGGAAGTATTTGATCCCATTGGCCTTTATGGCCGCCCCAGTCGCGGCGCAAGAAGGGCCATTCTCGGAAGGGTCCGAGGCGCGGTCCTGGAACCTGGCGTGGGAAGAACCCGCGCGGTTTGAGGCGACCGTTGTAGACATGCTGTGCGAAGTGGCGGGCGATTGCGCCAACGAATGCGCGACAGGTCGGCAGTTGGGCCTGCTGCGCGCCGCCGATGGCGTGTTGACCTACCCGAACAAGAACAACCAGGGCATTTTCACTGGTGCGGCCGTGGATTTGGAGCCGTTCTGCGGGATGCAGGTCGAGGTCGACGGGCTGATGATCGAGGATGAGTACGTCGGCGCGACCAACGTCTACCTCGTGCAGATGATCCGGGAAATTGGATCCGAGGACTGGGTTACAGCCAATGGCTGGACCGATGCCTGGGCCGAACAGCAGCCTGAGGCGGCGGCGCAAGACGGGCGGTGGTACCGCAATGACCCGCGTGTTCTGGCCGAGATTAACGCCGCTGGCTACCTCGGCACTGGCGAGACTTGGCAAGAGGCGTGGGACATCACCAGATGAGATCGCTTGCAGTTGCATTGTGTTTCTGCGCCGGGGTGGCCTCGGCGCAGTCGCTGGAAGACGGGCTGGGTGGCGCGTTTGAGTTGACCGACCACACTGGAGCCGTGCGCACGGAAGTGGACCCGGAGGGGCAGCATCAATTGCTGTTCTTCGGCTATGCGAATTGTCAGGAAATCTGTTCTGCTGTGTTCCCGACAATGGCGTCGATCGTGGATATTTTGGGTGATCAGGGCGTAGCTTTGCGGCCAGTCATGGTCACAGTCGACCCGGAGCGGGACACGGTTGAGACCATGGGCGAGGCGCTCCATGTGCACCACCCGGAATTCGTGGGTCTGACCGGGACAGAGGCGGAGTTACAGGTGGCTTACGACGCCTACTCCGTTGAATTCGAAGAGCTTTTCGTTGATCCGTTTTATGGCACTGTTTTCTCCCATGGCTCATTCATCTATCTGCTGGACGGCGACGGAGAGGTGCTGACCTTGCTGCCGCCGGTCCTTGGGCCTGAGATGATGGCCGACATTGTCGGCGGCTATCTGGAGGCGTCCTGACGTGAATCGTAGACGCGTGTTGATCGGCGCGGGTGCGCTGGCGCTGGTGGGTGTGGCCTTTGCCGCGACCGAGGGGCGGAACCTGTTTTATGCCGCTTTGTCCGAAGATGTGGGCGAGCAAATCAGCGTGGGTGAGGCCCATGAGATGGCCACTGCGGGTGACATTCTGCTTATCGACATCCGCCGACCAGATGAGTGGGAGGCCACGGGCAGCCCCGCATCGGGGCACCGGCTGGACATGCGGCGGGACGATTTCTCTGAAGCATTACTGGTACTTACCGGCGGCGCCACCGATGCGCGGGTCGCCTTGATCTGTGCGCGCGGGGTGCGGTCCTCGCGGCTGACGAACCGGCTGATCGAGGCCGGGTTCACCAACATTATCGATGTGCCGGAAGGCATGTTGGGCTCAGCCGCAGGACCGGGCTGGATCAGGGAAGGATTGCCACTTGATCGCTCGTAAGGCCCTGACTGCGCTGGGTTTTCTGGTTTCCACCTGCCCTGCGCTCGCCGATTGCGCGGGCGCTGAGGGTGCCTGTGAGGTGCCGATGGGCGAGTATCACATCGCGCTTCCCGATGGCGACGGCCCCTTCCCTGCCTTGATGATGCTGCACGGTGCAGGTGGGCGTGGCGAGGGAATGTTGAATATGCTGCGCGAGGCGGTGACGGCGCGGGGCTATGCGCTGATCGGGCCACAAGGGTTGCGGCGAGAAGGGTCTCAGTTCGGCTCGACCTGGTCATTTCATCCGGATTTTGAGCCTGTCCGCGACGAGCCCGCGTATTTTGAAGAGGTGCTGAGCCACGCCGCTGAAGTTCATGGGATCGACCGCGATAACGTTGTTATTGCAGGGTTTTCCATCGGCGGGTCGATGACCTCATACCTGGCTTGCGACGCACCTGACATCGCGCGTGCCTATGCGCCGGTGGCGGGGTCGTTCTGGCGACCGCATCCCGCATTGGATGCCTGCGCGGGGCCGGTCGACGTGTTGCACACGCATGGTTGGACGGATGGAACAGTGCCCATCGAGGGCCGCGTTTTCCGCGATGGGGCTGTGCGGCAGGGCGATGTTTTTGCCGGTATGGAGATCTGGCGCGAGACGAATGGATGCGGCCGCTCTGCGCCCGATGAGATCACGAATGAGGGCTTTTATTGGCAGCGGTTCTGGACGTCGTGTGACGCCGGATCGCTGACATTCGCGCTCTTCCCCGGCGGCCATTCGGTGCCGCGCGGTTGGGCCGATCTGGCGCTGGATTGGTACGAGGCGCTGCCGGAATAAAGCGTTCACGTGAACGCATTTGCGTTCATCTGAGCAGGCTTTTCTCAAAAAGTGCGTTCAAGTGAACGGGTTCTTATCCGGTCTGTGCCCGGGCGCACAAATCCGTTCACATGAACATAGTTTGGGACAACTGCGAGGAGATCCGAAGGATGGAGGAGCGTCTGACGCGTTACTCCGCTGCTTCCGGCAGATCCCGCAACGTCTCCCGCAACTCCGCCCGGTGCGCTTTCGCGGCGCGGATGATCGCGGGGGCGGCGTAGACCTCGGGCGTGCCGAGGGCACGGCGCGTGGCGCGGAAGTGGGTGAGATTCAGGCCGGAGAGGGCCGAAAGGGGCACGGCCATCGCGAGTGAAATGGCGATCGGCAGGAGCCAAAGGGAGACAATGCCTGCCGCCATGCCAGTGATCAGGCCTGCGCCGGCCAGTGTTTCCAGCCAGTGGAATTTCAGCATCGACCAGACGGAATACCTGCCCCCTGCCCGCTTCTGTGGTTTCCAGTCGACGCGCAGCCCAAGGACGGAGCGCAGGACGGCCAGCGTCTGCTGCACCATCAGGATGGGTGCGTAGAGGATCGACAGGATCAACTCTGCTACAAAAGAGGCGGCGAAGCGGATCGGGCCGCCAAGTTCGGCCACACGCAGGCCGATGGAGCCGATGGCGGCCGCGCCGAGCGCTTTGGGGGCGAGGAGCATCCCGTACATGAAGACCAGCAGTGCGGTGGAATGCACGGCGGTCATTTCCGGCCATTGCACCTGTGGGTTGAGGCCCGAGAAATAGCGGATCACGTTCTGATCCGCGCCGGTGCCGATCAAGGCCCAGGTCATCAGAAGCAGGAACCACATCGGGGACAGAAGATAACTGACAGCGCCGTGGAAGAGGTGGAAGCGGGAAACGCCGTGGAACCCGCGGGAGGCCAGCAGCTTGAGGTGTTGCAGGTTGCCCTGACACCAGCGCTGGTCGCGGATGACGTAGTCGATGAGGGTGGCGGGGACTTCCTCGTAGCTGCCTTTGATGCGGGGCGAAAAGCGCACGCCCCAGCCCGCGCGGCGCAAAAGGCCCGCTTCGACAAAATCGTGGGACAGGATCAGGGCGCCTTTGCCAGAGATCGTCTTGATCTTGGGCAGGCCCGCGCAGGAGGCGAAGGCGGCGGTGCGAATGATCGCGTTGTGGCCCCAGTAATTGCCCTCGCGGTCGGACCAGGTGGCGAGCCCCTCGGCCAGCACCGCGCCATAGATGGTAGAGGCGAATTGTTGCACGCGGGCGAAGACGGTTTCGGCCCCGAAGAGCTGCGGGAAACTCTGGATCAGGCCCGCGGAGGGATCGGCGGAAAGCTCATCCGTGAGGGCCACGATGGCCTCGCCCGACATCAGGCTGTCCGCGTCGAGGACCAGCATCGCGTCGTGGGCACCGCCCCAATGTTCCACCCAATCGGCCAGATTCCCAACCTTGCGGTCGGTGTTCATGGCGCGGCGGCGGTAGTGGATGCGGATGCGGTCCGGCAGACGCGCGCGGAGCGTGGCGAAGGCGCGAAGCTCTTGCTCGGCGGTCGCTTCATCGCGCGTGTCGGAGAGGATGAAGAGGGTATAACGGTGGTCCGTCGGGTGGGCATCGAGCGCTTCCAGCATGGCGCAGGCGTTGCCGAAGACGTCAGCAGGGATCTCGTTATAGCAGGGCACCAGAAGCGCCACGTCCATCGACGGGCCGTGATGCGGGGCGGCGACGGGGCGGCTGAGGAAAAGGCGCGCGACGCCGACTGTGACGGTCGAAACCGACAGGGAAATCCAGAAAAAAGTCAGCGCGATCAGCGTGATGAGTGCAATCTCGAACCCGGTGAGGCCGCCCATGGCGAACCAATCGGTGAAGACGGCAACCAGCGCCAAGGTCGTCGCGAACGCCGGAATGAAGGTCGCCAGACGCCAGGCCCAGGACCGGGTGCGGGCCACGCCGGGGGCGGTTTTGTCGGTATAGGGGGCGGCGAGGTTCTGGATCGGGCGCGCCAAGGGGGCCTCGGGCGGCATGTAAGGGTCCACGCGGCGCAAAGGGGCGGTCATGCGGACCACCGATAGAGCCAGACTTCCGTCACAGGCTCCCCCTCTTTCAGCAATTGCGCGCGCAGTTCCATGTAAGTGTCTTCCCCAGGGTCCAGGGCAAACGTCAAACGCAGCCCTCCGGTGCCCGGGTTACGTTCTAGCACACCTTCTGTGACAGTCCCGCGATTGGATTGAACAACCTTTGTGAAATCCTCCGGTTCGCCGTCAATGCTTTCGTGATTGGCGAAGTCGATGGCGACAAGTGTTTGGGTGCGGTTCCAGTTGCCGCCAATGGCGGTGTTCATCACGCGAGCCACATCGCGGGGGCGTTCGGGTTCGGAACACCAGTCCATCTCATAAGTGAAGCGGCGCTCTTCGCCGGCGGTCAGGCCACCGCGCGGGCGCCAATAGGCGACGATGTTGTCGTAGATTTCGAGCTCGGATGGGATTTCGACCAGTTGGACGGAGCCATCGCCCCATCCTTCGCCGGGTGTGATCCACAAGGCAGGGCGGCGTTCATAGTGAGCTTCGAAGTCTTCAAAGTCCGACAGGTCGCGGGCGCGTTGAACAAGGCCGAAACCAAGCGGGTCGGTATCGACGAAAGACGAGACTTGCAGCGTGTCCGGGTTCTTGAGCGGGCGAAGGAGGAGTTCTCCGTTGCCGTTGTGGACCATCAGACCGTCACTGTCGTGGACGGCAGGCCGGAAATCGTCATGGCCCGCGCGGTTGGTCTGATCGTAGAGGAACATCGAGGTCAGCGGCGCAAAGCCCACGTTCGGCAGGTCGACGCGGGGGTAGAGCGTGACTTCGACCTCCATATGCGTGACGGGGCCCGGGGTAATGCGGAAGGTGTAGGCGCCGGTGCAGCTGTCGCCGTCGAGCAGAGCGTGGAGCACCTGCGTGGTGTTACCTGGCATCGGCGCTTCCAGCCAGAAGCGGGTGAATTCAGGGAATTCTTCGCCCGCCTCGGACGCGGTTCCGATGGCGAGGCCACGGGCGGAGAGGCCGTAGTTCATGCCGGTTCCGATGGCGCGGAAGTAGCTGGCACCCTGAAAGACCGAGAATTCGGTGAAGATGTCAGGGCGTTCCAGCGCCGCGCGGAGGCGGAGGCCGGAATAGCCCATCGTCTCGGTGATCGGCAGGTCGGGGAACTGGTCGGTGCGGTCGAAGAGGCTGAGGTCGAAGGCCAGCGTTTGCGCCTCGCCGCCGTTGACGACATTCACTTCGACGGGGCGTGGAAAGTAGAGGCCGGGGTGGAAGAAATCCACCTTGAAGGGGCGGTCTTCGTCCATCCAGAGGCCGCGCTGGGGGTTGAACCACATCCAGCGGTATTCGTCGTAGGTGAGGTCCTGCCAGCCCTGTGGCACCTCGGGGAGCGGTTGGTAGGGGGATTGGCTGAGGCGGCGTGCCTCGGCCTCAAGCCACGCACGGTCAAAGGGGTGCGCCGTGCCTTCGCGGAACATCGGCAGAGCGAGTGCGGGGCTTGCGGCAAATGCCCCGAGGCCTGCGAGGAGGGCGCGGCGGGAAATCATGCTTTCACCCGCCAGGGCTGCGTCTTGAAGTAGCTTGCACCGTAAGCCGTGGCGATCAGGACGGCGCAGCCAAAGGCGTTGACGGCCAATGTGGGGATTGTCTCGCGCCCCAGCATGTCCATCGCGAAACCGTTGAAGCGGGCGATGAAGATAGAGACGACGAAGACGGCAAGGCTCTGCTGGCCGACTTTCAGGAACATCGCCAGAAGTGGTGCCCAGATCTTGCGACCCACCCAGCCCGCGCCCGCGCGGATGCGGTCGCCGCCGTCACCTGCGATGACCCAGGCTAGGTAGGCGAGCGACAGGAACTGGACGTAACGCAGGATGCCGAAGTCGGTCTTGGAGATCAGCTGGCGGTTCTCGACGCGCCATTCGCGGGCCCATTCGAAGCCGAACTCGCGCACACCGATGTTGGAGAGTGGGATATTGGCCAGCACAATGAAGGCAGCGAGGCCGATCAGGAGAGCATTTACCGGGGGTTTGGGGATCCAGCCGCGCATGAAGGCGAAGCCGGTGAAGAAGACCAGTTGCCAGCCAAAGGGGTTGAGGAACCAGCGGCGCTGCCATTCGTCTTCGCCCACCCAAGGCTCTGCCGTAAAGTTGAAGTAGGGCAGGCCGAGCGCTTCAGTGTAGGCGCGCTGACCGAGGAACCACAGCGTGATGGAGACAGCCGCCACGAGGCCCAAGTGCACGCGGGCCAGCGCGAAGAAGGCGGGCATCATGGCGAGGATCACCATGTACATCGGCAGGATGTCGAATAGGTTCGGCACCCATTGCAACGTCATGAACCTAAAGAGGATGTTGGGGTTCTGCCAGAGATCATCCTGATGTTCGACGAAGAGCATCCAGAGGTTGAGCTGGCCCCAATAGTTGCGGTCGGTGAAGGGCAGATCGGTCAGGAACACCAGCAGCGCCGCCGTGGCGAAGAAAAGGCCAATGTGCGCCCAGTAGACCTGCCAGATGCGGTAGGCGACGCGGACCGAGCCGAGGGCCACGCCCGCACGATCGAAGGTGCGGCCAAAGGCGATGGCGGACGCCATGCCGGAGCAGAAGACAAACATCTCGGTCGCGTCGGAAAAGCCCCAGCGGGCGGGGATCCACGACGTCAGGAAATTGGCGGGTGTGTGAGCGAAAAGGATGATGAACATCGCCATGCCCCGGAAGAAATCGAGGCGAATGTCGCGCACGGTCGGCACCGCTGCGCCTTGGGCGGCGGCGGAGGGGGTCGGTTGGAATGTGGGTGTCGTGCTCACCATGGCCACGCGGCGTTTCCCTTATTCGGCTGGAACGCGCAAGGGGGCGGTGGAGTTCCCGATCATCTCACGACGGGTTCTTGCGAAGGTATCGTCGCGGCCGGCGCGTTTGGCGGAGCGTTCGTCGAGGATCGCCTGGGCGTCTTCCATGCGGCCTGCACGGAGGCCTGCGTCGATGGTCAAACGCTCGAACACATCACGTTGCGCGTGGGAGCCGCCGGCGAGTTGCATGTGCTTGCGCGCCTTGGAAAGACCCCGGAAGGCGGTGGTGTAGTCGCCTTCGCCAAAGGCCTCCAGACCCAGTGCTGCGGCGGTGCCGGGTGTGGCCATGCGCATCGCGGCCTCATCCTGTCCGCGCGCGCCGTCTTCCGCGATGCGGGAGACGAGTTTGGCGGTGGCATCTTCACGGCGGCCGCCGATGAGGGCGAGCAGGTAATGGAGGTCCGCGAAGATGAGCGAGCCATCATCAGTGCGCGCGGCGGAGGTTTCGGCAAGTTCGTCCCAACGCTGGCCGACATCGATGCCCTCAAGCTCCAGCCGCATCAGAAGCGACGTGGCGTTGGAGATGTCGCGGTAATCATCGGTTTTGTCGGCGCGGATCAGCGTGTCGTAGAGGTCGAGCACCACATCGGTTTGCCCGAGGTCGAGGTGCATGAGCGCCTTGTGCCACCAGACGTGGTAGCGGAAATTGTTGCAGTGCGCCCAGGCCGCCTCGCGCCCTTTGAGCCAGGTCAGGCCCTTCTGCGGTTCGGCCAGCATGTCATAGACGTGGGCCACGGCGTGCAGGCCCCAGGCGTCATCGGGCGAAATTTCCAGAGCGGCGGAGCCTGCGGCGGCGGCGCGGCCATATTCACCGGTCTCTTCCAAAGCGAAGGCGTGGCAGCCCATGAGGTATCCGCGCGCCCGGTGATCGTCACCGTAAGCGGGCATGACCTGTTCCACCGAACGGCGCATTCCTTGCGCGTCACCAAGGACGAAGCGAATGGCCTGGCTGATCTTCATGGCAAGCGGGTCGTCGGGGTTGGTCAGCAGGACCTGATCCAGCAAAGCGACGGCTTTTGACGGGTGACCACCGAGCCAGGCGTCCAGCGCCGTGAGAAAGGCGCGTTCACGGGTGGAAACGGGGCGGGATTGGTCCGCAAGGCGGGCAGCATCGGCGGCGTCTTGGGCGGTCTGCACCAGTTCGCGGCGGCCCAACAACAGCATGAAGAGGCCCTTCACGGCGTGGGCCAGTGCAAATTCAGGATCAGCCGCTAATGTCTTGGCCAAATGGTCCGGTGTGGACGCGCCATGGGCGAGGAAGGCCATCTGCGTCTCTGTCCAATGTCCCAGGCCATCGCCCACTGAGATTGTGGTCGGTTGCCCGAATCCGTCGAATTGCGTCATCCGCCTGTCCGATTCTGATAGTCCCTTTGATCTTCAGGTAGACTATGGCCCCGCTTGCGCGAAGCCTCGTTGCACAGAAATGACGGACATGTGAGCCGGACGAGACTTTGCGTGAACGAAAACCTGCCATTCGGGCGGAGTTTCGGCGGGTTTTCGCTTTATTTTCAGGTGAAATCGTTTGTTTTGCGCCCGAATTTGCGGCGGGTGTGGTTAACCTTCGGGCGTCTCGCGTGTTCCGGCAATCCAGTCGAGCACCGCCTGCGTGTCCTGCCCAAGATGGGGCGGGGCGTGGCGATAGGTGACGGGGGTTTGAGAGAATTTCAGCGGATTTCCGATAAGCTCTACACCGCCCCGGTCGATGCCATCCTGGGCCATGTCGATGCGCATCTCGCGCGCCGCGACCTGATCGGATGCAAAGGCCTGCTCCACCGTGTTAACGGGACCCACGGGAACTTTGCGCGCCTCAAGGGCTGTGACGATCTCAGCCTGGGTTTGTTGCGCCATCAGCTCTTCGAGTGTGGGGATCAACGCCTCACGGTTGCGAACTCGGTTGGCGTTGGTGGCAAAACGCGGGTCGTCGGCCAGGTCGGGCCGGCCCAGAAAATCACAGAAACGGATGTATTGGGTATCGTTGCCGACGGCCACGAGCACATGGCCATCGGCGCAGGCGAAGGTTTGATAGGGCACGATGGTGGCGTGCTGATCGCCGCGCCGGGGGCGAGGTGCGTTGGTGGTCAGGTGCGCCACGCCTTCGTTGATCATCCAGGCGACCGTGGCATCGACAAGCGAGAGGTCGATGTGCTGCCCCTGCCCCGTCGCGTCGCGGTGGCGCAGGGCCGCGAGGATGCCGGTCGCGGCATACATGCCTGTCATGACATCGGCGATGCCGACGGCGACTTTTGCTGGCGGGCCGTCCTTGGCACCCGTCAGTGCCATGATCCCGGAATAGCCTTGCGCCATGAGGTCATAGCCAGGTTTTTCGCGGTTAGGGCCGGTTTGGCCGAAGCCCGAGATGGAGCAATAGACCAGCTGTGGATGGCTCGTGAGCATGCTGTGGAAATCCAGGCCATACTTGTCGAGGCCACCGGGTTTGAAGTTCTCGATCACCACGTGCGCACGGGCCGCTATTTGGCGGATTGTTTCCTGCCCTTCAGGCGTGGCGATATCGACGCCGACGGAGAGCTTGTTGCGATTGGCGCACATGAAATAGCTGGAGAGGTCTGAGGGTTCCCCGTTTTCGTCATTGGCGAAGGGAGGCCCCCAACCACGCGTGTCATCGCCGCGTTCGGGGTGTTCGATCTTAATGATCGTGGCCCCAAGATCGCCAAGCGCCTGCGTGCAGGTCGGCCCGGCAAGGATGCGCGACAGATCGAGGACGATGAGGCCGTCCAAGGGACCTTTAGATGCGGCCATCATAACCTCCGCGTTCAATTTGGGCGGCAATCACGGTGAAGGTATCGGCCTTCAGCGCGACTTCAATGGCGGCGCGCAACTCGGCCCGGTTGGTCACGTCCACGCCCACCCCGCCCATGGCACGGGCCATGGCGGCGAAGTCGTGGCGGTGTTCATAGTCGACGCCTGCATTGGTCAGCTGTCGCTCGCGTTGTTTCTTTTCGATCAGCGCGAGGGAGGCATCGACGAAGGTGATGATGATGGGCTTGAGGCCAAGTTCAGCGGCGGTGGTCAGATCGCCGGGGCTCATCAGAAAGCCACCGTCCCCCACGAAGGCGACGGCAGGGCGGTCAGGTTCGGCAAGGGCCAGACCAATCGCCATCGGCACAGCGCAACCCATTGTGCAGAGGCCAGAGGATTGGATCACGGCCTTGGGGTACGGTGCCTCCCACATCTGGCTGAGCAGGATGCGATGCGCGCCGCTGTCGATGCTGATGCGAGTCTCGGGCGGCAAGGCCGTGCGGGCCTCGGCGATGACACCGGCGGGACCCCATGCGTCGTCGTGCGGGAAGGCCTGCGCGAGGGCAGCCTTGGCGGCGGTCGGTTCACCGCCCCGCCAACGGGTTGCGGCCTGTTTGACGTCCATCATGGCCTCAAGCGCTGCCCCGATGTGGCAGGTGAAGCTGATCCCGGCCTGGTGCATGTAGTGGTCGTTTTCGACAGCCTGAAAATCGACGACGCATTGCTTGGTCACATCCCAGACCTCGCGCCAGCCGGGACGCATTTCGATGGGGTCATAACCCACAAGGAAGATCACATCGGCCTGCTTGACCAGCGGCAGAAGATGCGTGTCAGCCAGAGGCGAAAGGCCCGCACCACCCAGGGCGAGCGGGTGATCCTCGGGCAGGACACCCTTGGCCTTGTACGTGGTGACAACGGGGATCTCAAAACGTTCGGCGAAGGCTTGCAAGGCGGGCGCTGCACCGTCGGCCAACACGTCGAGGCCTGCCACGATCAGCGGACGTTCCGCACCGGACAGCCAGTCGCGCACCAGCTTGAATTTCTCGCCAGCCGGGGCAACCGGGCTGGGTGGCACGCGGCGACGGCCCTTTGGTTTGGCGGGTGCATCGGCGACCGAGATGGGCACATCGATGAGGACGGGACCCTGCCGACGCTCAAGCGCGATGGAGACGGCCTTGTCGGCAATGGTGTCGGCCTCACCAGCTGTCAGGGTGAAGGTGGCCTTGGTGATGGGATCCAGCACGGCGCGGTGGTCGAGGACCTGGTGCGTGTAGGTCAGCGCCTCATCGGCATCGAGGCAGCCGGTCAACACCACAATGGGCACGCGGTCCTGCTCGGCATTGGCCACAACATTCACGGCGTTCATCAGACCCGGACCGACGGTGGCCACGAGGATCGCAGGCGCGCCGTCAACGTGATGCACGGCCTCGGCCATGAAGCCGCCTGCGTTTTCATGTTTAACCAGATGGAAGGCGATACCGGCCTTCTCAAGCGCATCAAGGATCGTCAAAACCTCGCCACCGGGCATTCCGAAGGCGTGCCGGCACCCGGCTTCATAGAGCCTGCGCGCCACCAGATCCGCTGCCCTCAAATCCGCCATGTCACACCTCCGCTAGCTGTTCCATCGCCCCTACCCCAAACCGCCGCCCCGTCCAAGCGCCCGGGTGATCAAAGGCCCGTGTCCGCTTCTTTATCGTGGCCTCTGCCGCTCGAATCCCACCGCTCCGCTGGTGCAAACACTCATCTTGGACCCCTTGACCCCGCCTGCCCCACACCCGACGTTGCAGGCATGTTTCCGATCCGCGACCACAATCCGTCGACCCGCACACCCTTCGTGACCTGGGCCCTGATCGTGGTGAATGTCGCGATTTTCCTCAGCTATTTCCCCGCCTTTTCAGGCAGCGAGATCGAGCTGAGCGCGTTTTACCGCGAATGGGGTCTGGTGCCGGGGAACGTGGCTGAGGGGATCAACCGAAGCGGGCTGTTCACCCATATGTTCCTGCATGGCGGCTGGATGCACCTGATCGGGAACATGCTGTTTCTCTATATCTTCGGCGACAATCTGGAAGACCTGATGGGCCATGTGGGCTTTGCCGTCTTCTACGTGCTTGGCGGGCTGGCAGCGGCCTTCGGGCAGATGATGGCCGATCCAGGGTCGTCCATTCCGATGGTGGGCGCCTCAGGCGCAATTGCGGCAGTGATGGGGGGCTATCTGCTGATGTTCCCGCGCGCCCGGATCGACGTGCTGGTGATCCTGGTGGTGTTCATCAAGGTCTTCACAATCCCCGCGTGGCTGATGCTGGGGCTTTGGTTTGGCCTGCAATTGGTCAGCGGGTTGCAAAGCGATCTTTTGGGCGGTGGTGTTGCCTATTGGGCCCACGCGGGTGGGTTTATTGCGGGCGTCGTGCTGATCCTGCCGGTGTTCCTGCGCCGGGGCGGGCGCGGGTTTTGGGAAGCCTTCGGCGGCAAACCACCCCATGAAGAGGTCGAATACCGGGTCGAGAAACGGAATTCCGGCATACCGCGCGTGCGCCGGGTGCGTAGTGCACAGGGCGTAGATCGACCGTTGGCTGATCTGGGGCGGGTGCCGCGGGCGGGACAACGACGCGGGCCGCGGGGTCCTTGGTCGGGTGGTCGTTGAGAGCGCGGCCCGTTAGGCGCGCTCGGAATATTCCGTCGCCCCAAAGGGGTGTCTGCGCGCCTCAGGCGCGCTCAGAGTATTCCATAGTCTCGGTGTTCACGACGATATCCTCGTCTTGGCCCACGAAGGGCGGCACCATGACCTTCACACCGTTGTCGAGGGTCGCAGGCTTGAACGAATTTGCCGCCGTCTGACCCTTCACGACAGGCTCTGTCTCGACGATCTTGCACACGACCTTCTGCGGCACGGTCGCGTTGAGCGCCTCTTCGTCGTAGAATTCCACGACGATGGTCATGCCATCCTGCAGGAACGGGCGACGGTCCCCTAAAAGATCGGCTGGAAGCTCAATCTGTTCATAGGTCTCGGCATCCATGAAAACGAGCATCCCGTCGTTTTCATAGAGGAATTGCTGGTCCTTCTGCTCCAGACGGACGCGCTCCACTTTGTCCGCGGATCTAAACCTTTCGTTAAGTTTTGACCCGTTACGAAGGTTTCGCAGTTCAACCTGCGCAAACGCACCGCCCTTACCGGGCTTTACATGATCCACCTTAACGGCGGCCCAAAGCCCGCCATTGTGCTCGAGGACGTTGCCCGGCCGAATCTCATTTCCGTTAATTTTAGGCATGTGGCAAAACCTTGGCAAAACCTTGAGAATTTGTTGACGCGTCCTATATCTGGGCATCGGAGGGGTGTCCATACACCGGAAAAAGTGCAAATTGTTGCCTAGCTATGCGCCAGGCGAATACCACATATGCGATAATCGCATCCCACTTGTGCACAGAATCCGGGCATAGAGAGCGGCACGCCGAAAATGCAAGAGCAATAAAAGGATACGAAATGCGGGATTTCGTTGATGGAACTGCCTTCAACTTTGAACAGGGCACACGGGCGCGGAAGCTTTTCGCTGCTGTGGTTCTGGCCGCGTTGGATGACGCGATCGCTGATGACAAGAAATACGGCAACGGGCCCGAGCAGATCGCCCGGTGGGCACGCTCGCGTGACGGACGTGAAGTCCTGTCTTGCGCTGGCATCGACCCGAACGAGCGGGTTGTGAACGGTTTGATGGCCTTCGTTGGCAACGGTGTCCGCACCTCCGTGGCGCTCAGCCGCGAAGAAAGCGAACGCCGGTCGCAGGCCGAAGCCGCCTGATCCACCAAGACGTTACAAGCTGCCAGCTTCGAAAACGCGCCCCTCTGCAGGGCGCGTTTTTCGTTTTGGGGGTGGCGTTTGGCGTTCGGCGCGCACAGGTTTGGGACGGACAAGCCAGGAGGTACAGATGGGACAGGCAGATATCGGGCTGATCGGATTGGGTACCATGGGCTCGGCCTTGGCGCTAAACATTGCAGAGAAGGGTTTCACGGTTGCAGTGTTTAACCGGACGGTCGCAAAGACCCATGCTTTCGTGGAAGAGGCAGGCGAATTGGCCGAGCGCGTGGTGGCCTGTGACACGCTGGAGGCGCTGACCGGAGCCTTGAAAGGCCCACGCGCGATCATCCTGATGGTGCCCGCGGGCAATCCGGTGGATGAGCAGATCGAGTCGCTGGATCCGTATCTCGACGCGGACGATCTGGTGATCGACGCAGGTAACGCCAATTTCCGCGACACGATGCGGCGGATGGAGACGCTGGAGCGGCCCTTCCTGGGCGTCGGCGTCTCTGGTGGCGAAGAGGGCGCGCGCCATGGCCCGGCGATCATGGGGGGCGGCAACCCCGACCATTGGGCACGCGTTGAGCCGGTGCTGACGGCGATTTCCGCGAAGTTTGAGGGTGCGCCTTGTGCGGCCCTGTTGGGGGAAAACGGTGCCGGGCATTTCGTAAAGGCCGTCCACAACGGCATCGAATACGCCGATATGCAGCTGATTGCCGAGACCTACGGGCTGATGCGTGACGGGCTGGGGATGGCCCCGCCGCAGATGGCGGAGGTGTTTGGGGAATGGAATGAGGGGCGATTAGCCTCTTACCTGATCGAGATTTCGGCCGAGGTTGCGGCGGCCCATGATGCGGCAACGGACGGGCCATTGCTGGATGTGATCGTCGATGCGGCGGGCCAAAAAGGTACCGGACGCTGGACGGCGATCGAGGCGCAGCACCTCGGCACGCCGATCCCGGTCATCGAGGCGGCCGTGGCGGCACGCAACATGTCAGCCCAACGGGAGTTACGGGGCGTGCTGGCGGATGCTTTCGGCGGTGCCGACAAGCTGGACCTGAAGTTGGACACGCTGGAAGCAGCGCTGATCTGCGGCAAGGTGCTTTGTTACACGCAAGGCTTCGACATGTTGCGGGCGGCGGCCGAGGCCTTCGACTGGACGCTGATGCGGGAAGATGTGGCACGCAATTGGCGCGCGGGCTGCATCATCCGTTCGGCCATGTTGGATGATATGGCAGAGGCCTTCGAAGTCGCGCCGGGCAGGACACTGATGGAAGCGCCCTATTTCGCGGAGATCCTGTCCGAGACCATCGGCGCGTTGCGCGAGGTTGTGGTTGCGGCCAGCGGTGCAGGTTTGCCGGTGCCTGCGATGGCGGCGGCCTTGGGGTATTTCGACACGATGCGCATGGCGCGGGGCACAGCGAATATGATCCAAGGCCAACGCGATTACTTCGGGCTGCATGGGTTTGTCCGGGAAGATACGGGCGATAGCGATCAACACGGGCCTTGGGCGGACGAGTAAGACAGCGCGGGGTCCGGCGAGCCGGCGGGCGCGTCCATGTTGAACGCAAGCGTCACAATGGTGCCGGTATCGGTGCGGCCGATCCCGAACTCCGCCCCGATCCTGGCACTGCGACGGCGAATGCCCGTGATCCCGTGACCGCCGCCGCGCCCATCCAGGGCGGCTGAGGAAATGCCGCGGCCATTGTCTGCAATGGTGATGGAATGGTCGTTGGCGGCCACTGTGATCGTGGTGGCGTCGGCGTGTTTGATCACATTGGTGATCGCTTCTTGCACAATGCGGGCGAGGTGGAGGTTGGGGGATGGGCGGGAAAACGGGGCGCGGGGTTCCTCGCCGATTTGCCAATCAAAGGCGATGCCGTTGTCCGCCAGCAACCCCTCCAACCGCGTGCGCAACATGCCAAGAAGCGTGACGAGGCTATCCTGCGTCTCAACACTAACGAGCATCAGGGCCAGGTCGCGGATGGCATCCTCAAGCGCCAGGCGGACGGTGTTATTGGACCTGTCGCGTTTTGATGCCGCTCCTTTGATAGCACTTATTGCAGCACAGGAGACGAACTATGGAACTGAAACGGACGGACGAGTTCCGCGCTGATGCGGTGCGGATCGCGCTGACGAGCGGGCTGACACCCAAGCAGGTGGCTTCGGATTTCGGCGTTGGCCTGTCGACGCTCAACAAATGGGTCACGGTGCATCGCAACACGGATGTTGTGTCTAACAAGGACCTGGACCGTGCCCGTGAGAATGAACGGCTTCGACGCAAGAACCGCATTCTCAAGGAGGAGAGGGAGATACTAAAAAAAGGCAACGCAGTTCTTCGCGGGCCAAGAGCCATGAGGTTCAGGTTCATCGAAGAACACCGGGACGCCTATTGTTCGCAGCGTGTGTGCGATGTGCTGGTTGTCAGTTCACGTGGCCTGCGGGCTTATCGCCACTGACCTGCCTGCGAAAGACAGCGGACAGACATGGTTGTGTTGGCCTACATCAAGGAGCAATCCCGGCTCAGTCTGGGCAGCTATGGTCGTCCGAGGATGACGGAAGAGCTTAAGGAGCTTGGCCTGCCCGTCGGCCATCGCCGGATTGGCAGAAAGATGCATGAGAATGGCATACGGTTTGAACGGTCCAAGAAATACAAGGTGACGACCGACAGCAACCACGCCTTCAACATCGTGACAAACTTGCTGAACCGGGATTTCCGTGCAGATCGGCCGAACCAGAAGTGGGCAGGCGACATCAGCTATGACTGGACACGAGAAGGCTGGCTGGCTCTACCTGGCGATCATCCTCGATCTGCATTCCCGGCGGGTCATGGGCTGGGCGGTCAGCAACCGGATGAAGCGCAACCTGGCGATCCGGGCCTTGAAGTTGGCTGTGGCGCTGCGTCAGCCGCCAAAGAGCTGCATCCATCACACGGATCGCGGCAGCCAATACTGTTCGCACGATTATCAGAAGCTTCTGCATCAGCACGGCTTCCAAGTATCGACGAGCGGCAAGGGCAATTGTTACGACAATTCTGTCGTCGAGACATTCTTCAAAACGATCAAGGCAGAGTTGATCTGGAGAAGATCGTGGCAGACGCGCAGAGACGCCGAGTTGGCCATCTTCCAATACATCAACGGCTTCTACAATCCGCGCCGAAAGCACTCAGCCTTGGGCTGGAAAAGCCCGGTCGCATTCGAACGGAAGGTGGCCTCAACGAGCACCCGGGGCGGCACAAAGACGTGACAGGTCCATTCTGCCGCGAGGTCCGCAAAGAACTCAGCGGGTTTGCGGATATCATCCACGTATCGCTGCTTTCTCGGCTCAAACCAAGCCCTTTCGTTGTTGGCCGCTAGCCCCCGAAAAAAGGGGCGTTCAGCATCGATCATCTGTTCAAAACCATCTTTCATTTGATCACTCTGCGGCGATCTTCAGGGTGCCAGTATGGTCTTCTGGCTCTTTTGATGTTTCGACAGGCCTCTTGCGAAACCACCCGCGTTTCGTCTTGCCCTGGGCTTTAGTCTTGGCCGCTTTCTCTTCGCGGCGCTCATTGCGCAGATACGTGTGGTAGAGCGCTGGAACGCCGATCAATGTCAGTACAGAAGCAAAGCCAAGCCCGGCCATGATGGCAACAGCCATGGAGGCAAAGAACGCATCGCTCAAAAGAGGCACCATACCAAGGATCGTCGTTGCTGCTGCCAGGACAACGGGGCGCAGACGGCTGACCGAGGCGGTGACGATGGCTTGCGATTGCGGCAGGCCTTCCTCTTCTTTTTGGGCGTCGATCTCTTCCACAAGGACGATGGCATTCTTGATGAGCATGCCCGACAGGCTCAGCAGTCCCAGAAGCGCCGTAAAGCTAAATGGCAGGTTGGTGAACAACAGCCCGAGACCCACGCCCGTTACCGCCATCGGAACCACAGTCCAGATCACCGCAGTCTGGCGCAGCTTGCCAAACAGCAGAAGCGTGATCAGGAACATCGTGCCGAAGGCCAGCGGCATCTGGCGTCCAAGGCTCGCCTGCGCGGTGCTTGCGCTTTCAAACTCCCCGCCCCACTCCAAGCGGTACCCGGGGGGGAGGTCCATCGCCTCGATTGCAGCACGCACTTCAACGAAGGCCTGTGGAGGCAGTACGTCGGGGACGGTAAAGGCCTGCACGCTGATGGTCGGGGTGCGGTCGCGGCGCTGGATGAGCGTATCGCGCGCGACCACGTCGAACCCGTCCACCACCTGCGCAAGGCTTGTGTAGCTTTGAGATGACGGCGCATAGATCGGCTGGTCCAGCAGGTAGTCTGCGTTGGCCTGTTCGCCACGCGGCGTACGGATGAGGACAGGGATTTGTCTGTCGTTCTCGCGGAATGTGCCTACGCGCAGACCGTCTGTCGCCAGCGCGATGGCCTGGGACACATTCGCGCGACTGATGCCGAGCGCTTGCGCGCGGTCCGTGGCAAAGATGGGCTGTGTCGTTAACTCCTGCTCACGCCAATCGGTGCGCTCGTTGGTCAGCAGATCGGTTTGCTGCTCGAAGATGATTTGGGCATCCTCCGCCAGCTGCCGCAGAACCTGCGGATCGGGGCCAGACAAACGGACCTCGACATCAGCACCCACCGGCGGACCATAGATGATCTGTTGCACTCGGGTCTCAGCCCAGGGCACGGCTGTCGCTGCATAGGCGCTCAACGCGTCTCTCAGGTCCGGAATGGCTGTGTGATCCGCGACACGAATAATCAGCTGGCCGTAAGATGGGTTGGGGTCTTCCGGCGTATACGTGAGCAGGAACCGGGTCATGCTCGCCCCGATCGTTGTCGTGACCGCCTCCACCGACGGCTGCTGCAACAGCCAGTCTTCCAGCACGGCCAGGTCTTCGCTGGTCGACGCGATGGATGTGCCCTGTGCCGCGTTGTAGTTCAGATAGACCAGCGGTGTGGTCGCGGGCGGGAAGAACTGTTGTTTGACCAATCCCATCGACCCGACTCCGGCTACAGTTGCCCCAATCAGTCCAATGATGACAAGCCAACGCACGCGCAGCGCGCCGCGTACCACTGCGCCATATCCTCGGAAGAAGAGCGTGTCGTAGGGGTCTTTTGACCCTTCAGAGGTCTCAGTGCGGAAGAAGTAGCTGGCCAGCAGCGGCGTGACCGTCACCGCAAGAAGCCACGACAAGAGCAGCGAGATACTGATCACAGCAAAGAGCGTGAAGAGGAACTCACCAGAACTGTCCGGGCTAAGCCCGATGCCCGCAAACGCCATGATCCCGATGATGGTCGCCCCCAGCAGTGGGATTTGCGTCCGGCGCGCGACCTCGGCCGCAGCATCAATGGCTTTGCGCCCGCGCCGCATTTGCACCTGCATGCCCTCAGCCACGACGATCGCGTTGTCCACCAGCATGCCCATCGCGATGATCAGCGCGCCCAGGCTGATCCGCTCAACCTTGATGTCAAAGAGATACATGAAGAAAAACGTGAAGCTGACGGTCAGCAGTAGCGAGCCGCCCACGACCACAGACGCCCGCCACCCCATGAACAGCGCCAGAACGGCGATGACGACGCCGACGGACATGGCAAGGCTGCCCAAAAAATCCTGATTGGCCGTATCAACGACGCGATGTTGCTCGTAAATCGGCTCGAGCGTCACACCGGCAGGCAGAAGCGGCGTGATCTCGGCAAGACGTTCTTCAACCCTTTGGCCCACTGTCACGATATTTTCGGACGTCAGGCCAGCGACGCCGATGGTAAACGCCTCGACCCCATTGTGGCGGATCATTTGGCGAGGTGCATCGACCCTGCCACGGGTGACATCGGCCACATCCGTGAGGTTCAGAACCTCACCCTGAAATCCAAAGGTCAGCGCGCTGATCTCAGAGACGCTGTCATCCGGGGCAGGCGCGGTGATGCGCACATCCGCGCGCTCATTGTCTGCTGTGCCTGTCGGAACGATCTGGTCGGCGGATGACACGGCACCGACAACCACGCCGGGCGGCACCCCAAGCGCAATGAGGATTTCGCTGGATGGTTCAACAAAAATCGCTTCTTCGGGCAGGCCAAGCGTCTGGGCGTTTGCCACGCCGTCGACAGTCAGCAATTCGCGGCGCAGAAACGTCGCAATGTCCCAAACGGTCGCATCATCATAGCCGGGGGCGGAGACTGCATAGAGCAATCCGAACACATCGCCGAAGCTGTCGTTGACCGTTGGGGGTAGGGCACCAGTGGGCAGCGCTCCTTCCGCATCCGCCACACGGTCTCGCATGTCATCCCAGACCTGCGGCAACTCATCGCCGCCAAACGTGTCCCGGATAGTCACCTCGATTACCGACACACCCGGACGGTTGGTCGAGGTGATGTACTCCACCTCATCCATCTGCTGTATCTCGGCTTCGAGCACCTCAGACACTTCGATAGCGACTTCTGCCGCCGTCGCACCGGGGTATGGGGTGATAATCAACCCGGACTTCAGCGTGAACACAGGATCCTCGAGTTTACCTACGCCCAGATACCCTGCGGCACCGCCGAACAAGCAAAATAGGATCAGAAGCCAAGTGTAGAGCGGTTTTTGGATAGAAAGGCGTGCGATCTGCATGGATCAGCTTCCTTCCACAGTAAGGCCAACAAACCGCTTAAGTTGATCGCCTTCATCGATGAGATGTGCGCCGATGCGGACGATTTCGCTGCCGGATGCGAGGCCACGCACCTGAAACGTCGTTCCATTGGTGCTGGTGACATCAACAGGCTGATATCGCGCGATCAACCCGTCGCTTTCGGTCTCTTGCACAAGGACGACGACCTGCACGCCATCAGGCAGTGTCGCGATGGCACTTGCGGGTATCGTGATAGTATCCTGCGCTGTCTCTACGCTGGCAGAGATGACGATTGTCCGTCCGGGCAGGAGAAATGGAGAGTGCTCGATATCGGCGGCGAGAGAGACCGTGTAACTCTGCCCAACCCGACCAGTCTCAGCGCGAAACTCGCGGAAAGTCAGATCAATCGGCGTGTCACTGTTGGCCAGCGAGCCCTCGAACCGAATGGCGGATAGGTCACCGATCTGCGACAGCACGCGCTCGGGCAGGTCAAATTCGACGCGCACCTCCGACATGTTGTGAATGCGCAGGATGGGTTGACCGGGTTGAATTGTTGAAAACGGCGTTGCGATCCGGTCGGCGATCAGCCCGTCGAAGGGCGCCGCGATCTGTGCATCGGCCAATGCTTCGCGAGCTTCGCGCAAGGCAACGTCTGCGAGATCGCGCGCGGTCTCGGCGTCCTGTGCGCGCACTTCCGAACTTACATTGCGAGAGGCGAGTTCTACGGCACGCACCCTATCACGCTCTGACTGAGCCAGGGCAAGCTCTGCCCGCTCCACCGCCCGCTCGAAAGGTGCCAGATCAAGCGCCGCAATTGGGGTGCCAGCAGGGACACGACTGCCCTCTTGGGCCTCAATTTCGGTCAGGTAACCACCCACTTCAAATGAGATGTCTACGGTTTCCAAGGCAGCGATCTGGCCGAAGAATTGTCGCGTGCTTGTGCCGTTGCCTTCGGGAACGACATAGGTTTGCACGAAGATCCCTTGGACGTTGTCGGGCTCTGCAATCTCAACTGCATCCTGCGCGAATGCAAAGCATGGCAGGCAGATCGCCGTGGCAAATAATTTTGTTTTCAACCATTCTTGTCGCATCACACAGCGCCCCTATCTGACAACCGACCGTTCGGTAGTCTAGTTAGACAGAGGATTGAGGACGTCAATGGAAGCAGTTGAAAAAAATCACGTGGGCGACCGGCAGGCGGAGATTATTCGGATAAGTACCGAGCTTTTCCTCAAGAACGGATTTTCCGGGACATCGATGAGCAGGATTGCCAATGCCTGCAGCATCACAAAGGCGAGCCTCTACCACCATTTTACTGGCAAGGAAGACTTGTTCATTGCGTGCGTGACCGATGGATATAAGGAGGCGCTCGTCGCGCTGGAGGAAATTCTCGCGGACACCAGCCAGAGCCCGGAGACTCAGCTACGGCAGGCATTGGACACGCTCTACAGCACGATTATCGCATCACCAGTTGGTCGGATGTCGCCTCTTATTGCAGAGGTCTCACGTGCTTTCCCGTCAGTCGCGCGGTCCTTTCATGCGGACTACATCGCGCCGCAGCAGGCGCTCATGTGGCAGTTGATCGACCGAGGGATCGAACAAGGTATTTTCAAAGACGTCGATAAGAAAGTGCTCGGTCATCTTATCTTCGGACCGATCGTGACGCTGTCCATGTCGCGGGAAATGTTTGCCAGTTTCGACGACCTGGACGATCAATTCCCTATCGCACATTTGCAGAACGGGCATGCAGATATCGTTTTAAGAGTGTTGGAGCGAGGCTAGGTGGAGAAAAGAATCTTCAATATTTGACCTAGAGTGGTCGAGAAGACTTATGCATATAGGAAAAGTCGACATCTCTTTTTTGCTTCCACTTTAGAGCTTTTTATCGAAAGACTGTGTCGAGAAACAAACTGGCACCAACAACTGCGTTTCATTCAACGAAACTGTTTTTTGGCCATACTTGAAGAATTGCCAAATCGAGTTCAACGTTGTTGAGCTTGTATGGACTGAAGGCGTCAGCCTTACATTTCGCTACATACGTTCGGTAGCCTAACATTAGAACCAGCAACTTTACTGCGTATTCCTTCAAATGCATCTCAGTATATGGGAGCAGTACATCAGGTGACGCAGTTCCGAACGTATCAAATGCATCAGAATTGTTCACAAACCCGTTGTAGGAATTGAGCGTTCTTTTGTCATAAGGAGTGACTACTGCTACCGTGAAGTGTCATTTCAGATCTCTCCAGATTTTGCAGTAGCAGCGAATGTCAGCAATGCTAGTTGCGATTGCAGCATCAACGATGATCGATGGAGGTCAGCTAAGGTCCGATCGACGATGATCACGATGCAACCTACTATTGAATTTCGAGGCCGCGAGAACTGCTACCAATCATCGACGACGGATGAGTGTCCATTTGGAGCCGGCAAGTCGGGCGATCCCCAACATCGGTCTACGCGTGTTAACCATTCTGACCTGGGTGGTTCACAGTAAGCGAGGAGCTTTTGCCGCACTGGATGCGGAACGTCGGAGCCGCCGCGCGGGCAGCTCCAATGCAGTTAGTGCTCATTCAGGAAGTCGTCGACTTCCTTTTGAGCTTCTTCCTTGGTCTTGCCATACTTGGCTTGGATCTTTCCTTCGAGGGCCTGCCGGTTGCCATCGATCTCGGCAATCTCATCGTCGGTCAGATCGCCCCACTTGGCCTTCACATTGCCAGTCATCTCTTTCCATTTGCCTTCGACTTGGTCCCAATTCATCTGATTTCCTTCTCTGATATCGGGCAGCGTGCGGTCACCCGTCTACGTGCGGCGCTGCTTTTCGGGTCGTAGAGGAGTTGATTAGTGACGGCGAACTGCCCGCGCACATCAGTGCGCTTTTGGCGGCTTGGCCTATCTCAACCGCATGATCACAAATAAGATGAGATCTATGATCTCACCATGACATGGCGCCTGCAGCATCGCGTTTCACTAAACTAGAATAACTATCTCTTGATCATCGCGCGTCAAAGGATCTGTCGCGGGCCGGGTACCTGCTTAGCCCGCAACAGCGACACTGACGGTTTGCGACTGCAGGGTCATCGGCCCGAAACTGCTGAGGAAGGCAACCTCTGCGGCATCCAGCCCGACACCGATCCGCACCATTTCATCGGCCCGCGCCATGCCCGTTGCATCCACCAGATGCCAGGTTCCGTCCAGAAACACTTCGGCTACGGCGTGGAAATCCTGTGGCGTGACGCCCGGCGCGTAAACACTGGCAAAACGAGCCGGGATCGCTGATGCCCGGGCGAGTGTGATCAGCACATGGGCGAAATCCCGGCATACCCCCTGCCGCTGAACGAAGGTATCAATGGCGGTGGTCTGCGCGGTGCTGGATCCGGCGACGTATCGAAACCGTTCAAAGACCCAATCCCGCATCGCGGCAATCCGGTCGCCACCATGATATCGACTGAACTCCGCCGCGACGAAGCTCTGCAACTGATCGGCAGGGCAGAAACGGGACGGCATCAGGTAACGCACAGCATCGCCGGGAAGGTGGTGCACCGCGACGGCGGGCAAGGTCGAGATATCCAGCTCCGGTCGCTTCACATCGATCGTTGCGGTGTAGGTGCACGACAGGTCGCCGCGTGTCTTGAGCAAGATTCGCTGTCCCATTCCGGCCTCGGCGGCAACCCGGGCAAGCTGCTGCACGTCGCCAAGGTTTAGGTTTTCGTGCACCACCAATTGATCCGCGAAGCTGGGCGCTTGGATCTGAAGGATGAGATCGATTGGTGTGTCGATCTGATAATCGAGCTGAACTTCGATGTTGAGGTGCATAAGTGTGACTTTCGGTTGACCGATTGGGTTTTGGTTATCTCGTCGAGGACCAGCAGCACGGCGATGCAGTGCAGACGCCACCCTGAAACGAAAGTGGAGGAGCTTGAATTGCCTGTCAGTACGCCCTCATGTTACCTTCAAGCATGTCGTCATCCTATGAAAGCTGCCTGGTCAGCCGCCTGTCTCGGTTTGTTGATCTCACCGAGCACGAATGTGCGTTCATTGCCGAGCTGGAAAAGGATGAGCACCCTCGCCAAAAGGGCCGCCCCGTCGTGAGTGTCGGTGATCCGACCGATGGCATCATGGTCCTGAAATCTGGATGGGCGGTCGTGAAGTACGACACGTCGGATGGTCGCAGCCAGATTTTGCGGGTATACCTACCGGGCGAAGTGATGGGGCTGGCCGAGATTGGATCCTCCCATGCTAACCACCGCATCGTAATGCAGACCGATGGCATTATCTGCCCATTCCCACGCAAAGGCCTGGCCCCGATGTTCTCCGACTATCCCCGACTGGCAGCCTTGCTGCTGGCAGTGGGAAGCCTGGATCAGATTGCGCTTCGCCACCACGCAGGATGCCTTGGTGCCATGGATGCGACCGACAAGCTGAAGTTCTTCTTGCTGCAATTGCGGTCCCGGCTGGAGGTGGCCAATGTGGGTTTAGGCAATCGGTTTCAGGTTCCGTTCAGTCAGGTCGAGATCGGGCAGGCCGTAGGCCTGACCTCCATCTACGTTAATAAATTGCTCCGATCCTTCGTCAATGCCGGTGAGATCGAGATCGAGCGGCCTTACGTCCGTCTATTGGCCCGTGATAAGTGGGAGAAAGACGTCGAGTTCGTGGACGCCTTCGTCGACATGGACACAACCTGGTTCCCGTCCGCGCTTGACCCGGGGCCCATCGGCAAGCTCGACACTGCCGAGCCTGCCTGAAGGCTCAGGCCTGTGCCTCTTCATTGATGCCGCCGGTGGCCAGTTCGGTCATCGTCCGATCGCCCTCATATGAGGCATCCAGGCAGTCTTTCAGCGCGGTCACGTCCTCGGCCAGATCCAGGCGCGCCGCAAAAGCGGCGAGGCATCCGTAGCCCGCAATGGCGTAGTGTACGAGCCGCTGATATTGCGTGATGATCATGGCGTCGCGGGTTGCATCCTCGCCGAAACTCTCGTCCAGCGCGTGGGCTCGGGCTTCTTTGACTAGCCCCTCCATACCTTTGCAATGTTCGCCACTTGGTTGTTCGTCATGCCGCGCGGCAATCCCCTCCAGCGCGTCAATGCCGGCTTGAATGCCGTCTGCGCCCGCCTGCAGCGCGTCTTTCAGGTCAGTATCGGTGGCCGCCTCCGCCATCGCTTTTGCGACATCCAGCGCCTGCGAGTTGGCGCTGTAGATGTCCTTGAGTTGCTCGACGTAGAGGTCTTCCAGTGTGTCGATGGTCATGGTGTTTCCCTTCAAGGCCAGGCCACCACGCTACCCCCTAACTCCTCTGCCGATAGGCCTGATCGTGCAAGTAGGCGCCATAACCCGGCAAAACCTAAACCAGATTAGCGCCTGCGCGCCGCACGGACGCAACCGAGCCCTTAAGTTGAATCATGCGGGGCCGCTGCCATCGCCCCGGCTCTGGAAAAGGATGCCTCATGAATAACGTTTTCTACCTAATCGGATTGATCGTCGTCGTTTTGGCCGTTGTCGGCTTCATCCTCTGACCCTGAATTGGAGATCACTTATGTCGACCCCCAAGAAGCCTGCCACCGAGCAGGTCAAACAAGCCGCAGCTGACGTGGCAGAACAGGCCAAGATCGCGGCCAGTACCGTTGCAAAAGATGCCGCCGACGCTGCGCGCGGCCATGCAGACGCCGCCAAATCATCAATGGCCGACGAAGTGTCCGGTGTTGCCTCTGCGTTGCGCACGGCTGCCGACGAATTGCGCAACGGCTCCCCGCAGGAGCGCACGTTCGGACAGATCGCGGAGGGGCTGGCCGACGCGTCGGATGCGATGCGCGAAAAGGATCTGGGTGAGCTGGTGCGCGATGTCACGACCTTCGCCCGTCGCAACCCAATGGTGTTTTTGGGCGGCGCATTGTTGATCGGCTTCGCGGCGACCCGCTTTGCCAAGGCGTCGAGTGAGCCTGAGACGGCCTCCCTCCCCGCGCCTGACCATTATTCCAACATGCACGGAGATGTCTGATGAGCGATGACACCACAAACAAGAGTGCCGGGGGCCTTCTGTCCGATGCGCTTGGCAACATCAGCGGCCTGGTCCGGAGTGAGGTTGATCTGGCCCGCGCGGAAATCAGCGAAAACCTGACCCAGGCGGGTGTCGCCATCGCCTTGATCGCCGGTGCCGCAATCATCGCGTTGGTCTCGCTTAACGTGCTGGCCGCCGCTCTGGTCGCCGCGTTGACGGAACTGGGCCTCGATGGCGGTTGGGCGGCATTGATCGTCGGCGTCCTGCTTGCCGGGATCGCGTTCGCGTTGATCACCAAGGGCGTTAATGACCTGAAAATCTCCAGCCTGGCCCCGACGCGGACCGTGAAGAACGTGAAGCGCGACGCCGCAGCCGTGAAGGAGGCATACGATGACAAATGAGACCCGCTCCCCCGAAGAGATCGAACGCGAGATCGAAGAGCAGCGCTCGGACCTGACGTCGAATATCGAAGATTTGCAAGACAAGTTCTCGATCGACACCATCGTGCGCCAGATCGGCGACCAGTTCCGCGAACATGGCGGCGATATGGGCCGGTCGATCAGCGAACAGGTCAAGGCAAACCCCGTGCCACTGGCGCTCACGGGAATTGGCCTCGCGTGGTTAATGTTCGGCAGCGGCAAGGGTCCGTCCGTGGGGTCCTCTGCGCGGGTCGAGCATGACGGCCAAGATAATCATCGGTTGGTTGACTACCCGGTTCAACGCGAACGGCCCGCATCACTCGCAACACGCGGCAGCGTAGGGTACGACAGCATACCGTCATGGGCACGCGACGATGAGGGCGACAGCTCCTCGGTTAAGGAACGGGTTGCGGATGCCGCCTCCGGCGCGCAGGACCAAGCGGCGAAAGGTGCCGCCGCGGCCAAAGCAGGCGTAAAGTCGTCAGCGCAATCGGCATCCGACACGGCGTCGAGCGTGGTGGGCAAAGTGAGCGATGCGGCCGCATCGGCCAAGGCAAGCCTCGCCGACAGTGCCAGTACCGCCCGCGATAATCTGTCAGCCGCAGGTCAGCGGATCGCGGAAGGCACGGAAGCGCTGTCCGAGGACGGCCGCCGTCGTGTGATCATCGCCCGTCAGAGGGCGATGGAACTTCGTCGCCAGACAGCGCGTTCTGTCCAGCAGGGCAGTGATGCCGCGGCGGATTTCTATGACCGGCAGCCTCTGGTCGTGGGCGCACTTGCCGTCGCTATCGGAGCGGCGTTGGGTGGGGCGTTGCCACGCAGCAAGGTTGAGGATGATCTGATGGGCACCCAGAGCGACGCACTCTTCAGCGAGGCCGAGCGGGTGTTCGAGGAAGAGAAGGCGAAGGCCATGGCCGTCGGTCAATCGGTGAAAGAGGAGGCTAAGGACATTGCGTCCGAAACCAAATCCGACCTCGACAGCGGCGCGCCGCGCGAAAAATCTGCTGCGCAAGCGGTGAGTGACAAGGCAAAGTCAGCCGTCCACCGGGTGGCAGATGCGGCTGAGACCGCAGCGAAGGACGAAAAGTTGGGCAAGCCCAACACATGAAAGATATCGGAGGGGGGCATCTATCGCGCGCCCCTCCGAACACCAGAAACGGAAGGTCTACTCCATGGCACGCGGTCGCACTGCCGATACCCCCAGAGACATCCCCGCAAAGGGATGGAAGGACATAGCCTTTCGTTTGAAGGACGAAATCTCCGAAGATCGCATCGGATTGATCGCTGCGGGTGTGGCCTTTTATGGACTGTTGGCGCTGTTCCCCGCTGTCACGGCGATCATGGCTATTGGCGGGCTTTTGATCGAACCCAACGCAATTGTTGAGCGGCTTGAAAGCATGGCGGGCCTGTTGCCGCAGGAAGTCATCAATATCGTGACGGCACAGGCGACCGAGGTGGCCGGATCGCGCGAGGGCGGGCTCGGCCTGGCGGCAATTCTGGGCATCCTGATTGCGCTCTATTCCGCATCCAAGGGTATGGCGAGCCTGATGCAGGGGATCAATGTGGCCTACGATGAAGACGAAGACCGTGGCTTCATCAAACTCAAGTTTGTGACTTTCGGGCTGACCTTGTTCCTGATGTTAGGTCTGTTGATTGCCCTGATGGCGATGCTGGCCTTGCCGGCTGCCTTGGCATTGCTGGACCTGGGCCCGGTTGTGGAGGGCCTCGCCACCCTCGTGCTTTGGACCGCCGTCCTCGCGCTCACAATCTGCGGGTTGTCGGTTCTCTACCGCTATGCGCCCTCACGCGAAGAAGCCGAATGGAAATGGGCCTCTGTGGGCGCTGTTGTGGCCTGTCTGGTCTGGATCATCGCGTCAGCGGGCTTTGCGTTCTATGTTAGCAACTTCGGTTCTTACAACGAAAGCTTCGGGACGCTGGCCGGCGTCATCGTGCTTCTGATGTGGTTCTGGATTTCAGCTTTCATCATCTTGCTGGGTGCCGAATTGAATGCGGAGTTAGAGGCGCAGACACGCAGGGATACAACCACGGGCCGGGACGAACCCATGGGTGCACGGGGTGCCGTCAAGGCCGATACGTTAGGTGAGGCGGCAAATAGCGGTTAACTCTTGAACAATCGACCGTCGAGTTGGGCCCGAGACCCGGTTCATTGCGTCCGGCAGGTCGCCACGCGGAATCGGCTTCAGTCGATCATGCGACCAAAGCCGGCCGGTCGGCCAAAATAGGAACAACCAAATGATTGAGCGCAAGGCAACTCCACCGGAACCGATCGCCGCCGCGTCGGAGGACCGAGCGCCAAGGGCACTGGGCAGGCTCGAAATCCCGATCATCGGCATTTTCGCCATCTTGCTGCTGCAAGGCCTGGTCTGGGCCAGCGACTTTCTGATCCCACTCATAACCGCCTGTCTTGGCTACTTTGTCCTGAACCGTCCCAGACGCTGGCTGGAGAAATTGGGCATTCCCCCCTTTGTCTCGGCCATCTTGTTCACGACGGTCCTGACCGTCATGATCGCGTTGTTACTTGTTCAATTGAGCGCACCCGCTGCCCAGTTCATCGAAGATCTGCCGTCGCTGATCGAACAGATACAGGAAAAGTTGCGGGAATCCGGCGGCACGCTTGAGGCGATCAATGACGCGACTGTCGCCGCTGAAGAGATAATCGCAGATCAGGATCAGGCAACGGTCGCGGTTGAGGTCGTCTCTGATACAGGGCTGGTTGCCACGTTGTTCAGCATGGCACCTGGCTTTCTGAGCCGCATCATGTTCGCCCTTCTTCTGCTGTTCTTCCTCATTGCATCTGGCGACATGTTTTTCACTAAGACTGTGCAGAGCTTTGATCGCTTCCGCGACAAGCGCCGCGCCGTGGAAGTGTTGCATTCGGTGGAAGATCGTCTTGGCTACTACCTTGGCGGGATAACCGTGATTAATTTTGGGCTTGGCATCGCCGTTGCCATTGCAATGGCCTTGTGGGGTGTGCCCGGCGCCCCCGTCTTTGGATTCATGGCATTTTGCCTGAACTTCGTCCCGTTCCTCGGCGGGCTTCTGGGCGCAAGCATTGCCGCGGCTGTGGCCTTCGTCAGCCTTGACGGGACGTGGATCGCCGCGGGCGTCTTCGCGACCTACGTCATTCTGACCTCAATCGAGGGGCAGTTCGTTACGCCTCTGCTTATCTCTCGACGGATGCGGTTGAACACCACCGTCGTGTTCCTGACGGTGGCTTTCTTCGCCTGGATCTGGTCGGTCATGGGGATGGTGGTGGCGTTGCCCATCTTGATCGTGGTCAAGATAGCCTGCGACGAGACAGAGTCGTTGAGTACCATCGGGCGGTTCCTGGGCGGCCTTGACGACGACGATCCGGACGCATTGGAAAAAGCGAAAGCCCGTTAAGCGCAGGATCGGCGCTTAACGGGTCGCGAGCTAGGCTCTGCCGCGGATCAGACGAACCACGTAGATCAGCAAGCACGCCCCGGCGGCGCCAACAACCAACTGACCGATCCAGCCGCCAAGTGTATTGCCGATGACCATGAACAAAATCCCGTTCAATACCAAGGCGCCCAATATCCCGAGCACGATGTTCATCAGCAAACCCATGTCGGATTTCATGATTTTCTCAGCGATCCAGCCTGCCAGTGCGCCGATGATCAACGCTCCGAACCAACCTATTCCAGTCATTGTCGCAATTCCTTTTGAGATGCCCAGCAATCGGGCGAGTTGAGATCCGGCACGTCGCGCCGGAATAAAAAAGCTGCCGCCAGACATCCGGCGACAGCACTTCGTGACATACCCATCATGTTTCGATGGGAGCGCGCTTAGCCCTCGTATTCTGGCTGTGCTTCCAGTGCCTCTTGCGTGGCGTCGATGTAGACCCGCACATCGCCATCACTTTGCAAGATCGTCAGTTCTTCCATCGTCACGGCCACGTGGCGTTCGCCTATACCCAAAAAGCCACCCACATCGATCACGGCGCGGTCGATCATGCCGTCATCCGTCAGAAGCAGCTCGCCAATTTCGCCGATGTCCTCATCTTCCGAACCATAGACGCGGGCACCCGTCAGCATCTCGGAGGTCAACTGCTCAATGTCTGCGGGCTCATAGCCTTCGCGCGTCACGGCTGGCGCGGTCAACCTCATGCGGTCGTCGGCGTCGCGCATATCCGCATCTGCCTCCATGTCCATGTTGGTACCACGGTATTCGGGCGCATCTTCAACGCCCGCCACGCTTGCGCGTACAACGATGAAATACTCGTCCGCATCTTCCCCGTCGGAGACGAACTGAAGCTGCGACATGTCGATGGCGACCTCACGCTCGCCGATGCCCAAGAAACCACCCACGTCGACGATAACAGAACCTACTTCGCCAGCGCGGGTCAGGACGATCTCGTGGATTTCTCCGATATCGTCCCATTCACGCTCGCCCTCCGGGGGCAGCATGCCATCGCTCATGTCCATTTCGGATACGTAGACGCGGCTTCCGATCAATTCCGACGCGTTGAGGTTAACCTCAGCATCGAATTCCATGTCGGAGAAAGCAGAGGTGTGACCATCGGCATAAGCCGTCGTCGCAAGCGCAAGCGCGGTGGCCGCGCTAGCAAGCAGGGCCATGGCCGAAAGCCGTGCCAATCGATTGTTCGAAACTGTCATTGGGCATTCCTTAGTTATGCAACAGGGGCGAGGCACGGCAGCAGGATGGCCGCCACAACTTCAAGGCCCTTGGCGCGGGTTAACCTACACGCCGCCCCATCACCGGGATTGAGCGTAGTGTTCCATCGTCCCTTCATCAGGATGATGGCGATGCCTGCAGGTTACCGCCGCGCCGAGCGGAGATGTGACGAAGAGCACTAATCTAGGACAAGGTTTTTCAGGAAGTTTGGGGAAAGGTTCGCACAAGTCGGCTCTCCACTAAGTAGAAAGCCGGATCCGCGCAGGTTCGGCGACACGATTCAAAGTCAGATTCCAGTGGCGGATACTGATCGATGCGTATCATGCGCATTTAACAATCAATTTCCGGACTCGCATGCCGTGCTTCACCTACCAGCGGCCCTGTGGAGCAGGTGTCTTCGATCTTAGGTGTGCCGCAGATTCTGAGGCCCGATCCAAAATCGGCCTTCTGTGAGACTGAAGTGGCAAGCTGACCAGCGTGATCAGAACCGACAGTCGTCAGCTTTTGGCTATCGCGCAGCTTGTGGTCCTGGCTGATGATAGGCGGTTTTGATCCATTCCCTAACCCTGTTGCTGCCCGGCGGTTGATGCCGAATGACCCCTAGATCTGATATTCAGCTCCGACGTTTGCTTTGGGAATGCCGCAGCGCAGTTTTGACTAAGTCATTAACGTCAGGTTTGGGGCCGTCCTTACTAGAAATAGCTGAGCCAAAAGTACTTTATGCCACGCTTACTCCAAGGTCGGCGACGAGCCCAAACTACGGAAAGCTGCGCCCTGCGTTAAGGTCCGCGTCGGAGCATTCATTCTCTATGGCGACGATGATAGAGTAACCGCTTCCCCAACGCTTTCCGCTTCGACGAGCAACCACTTTCGGAACGCGCGGATCTTTGGATCGTCCTCACGGTCCTTGGGCCGAAGGAAAAAATACGCGAAGACGAGGGGGGTGCTCAGGTCAGCATCGAAAGGGCGCACCAGGCGACCCGACGCGAGATGATCGGCTGCCATGCGGTCGCCGATAAGGGCGACGCCTTCGCCGTCCAAGGCGGCGCGGACGGCCATGTCTTCTTTGGTAAAGCGCGGCCCTTTATAAGGGTCTACGGCATGCGCACCAGCTGCAAGAAGCCAGGTGCGCCAACTGCCTTCGGCCTCCTTCCATTCAACGTGCAGCAGCGTGTGGCCTGCAAGATCAGCAGGTGACCGCAGCCCTGCTCCCCGTTTCAAAACATCTGGGCTGCACACAGGTGTGGCCCGCATTGCAAACAACCGATCACAAAGCACGTTCGTATAGCCGCCCATCCCATAGCGGATCGCGACGTCCGCCTCCCCCTTCGCGATATCGACCAGCCGATCCGTTCCATCGAGGCGCACCTCGATCTCTGGATGTTTGCGCCGAAAGCGATCCAACCGCGGCACAAGCCAAAGGGAGCCAAAGCCGGGGCTGACACTGATCGTCAGCAAGTGATTATCGGTGCGCGCCTGCATGCAGGCTGTCGCAGCGGCCAACCGGTCAAAGCCTTCCGTCATCAGTGGAAGGGCGGCCTCTCCTGCCTCTGTCAGACGCAGAGCGCGGGTCAGCCGATGAAACAGCGCCGCACCAAGCCAGTCTTCCAGCGTCTTGATCTGATGGCTTACCGCCCCAGGCGTAACACCAAGCTCTGCCGCAGCTCGAGAGATGCTCAGATGACGTGCGGTCGCCTCGAAGGCCTGCAATGCGCGCAGTGGGGGAAGTGAGCGTCTTGGCATATGCATCAATAAATCTAATGCATCTAGTGAAATCAATTCCTTTGTCGTCGTGGAGGTCCCGCAATATTTGATCAGGTACCACATGAGACATGTTTTAAATGAGTGAGAAAAACTCTTGGTGGAACTTGATACTGTCAGACGATCAAAGGTGCGGTCCGGCTATGCGGTCGGGGTCACGTTACTCATCGTGTCGGCCATCACGTTCAGCACGACTGGGATCTTCACCAAGGGCGTTGAAGCGGCGGCATGGGCCGTGATCTTTTGGCGGGGCGTCTTTGCGGCCACTGTCACGACGGCGTGGGTCGCGAGGCGAGGTGCGCTGCGGCAAGAGTTTCTTTTTATGGGTCGGGCAGGTTTTGCTGTCGGCGTCATCGGGGCCGTTGGTACCGCCGCGCTGATCCCGGCTTTCAAACTTACAACCATTGCGAACGTTGCACTGATCTACGCATCCGCCCCGTTCATCGCCGCCTTGATGGCGTGGGTTACACTGAAAGAGCGTGTGTCGCGGCGTACTGCGCTCGGTGCGGCGGGGTCGCTTGCAGGCGTCGGCACCATCGTCGCGGGCTCATTGGGAGATGTGAACCTAACGGGGGATGGGTTGGCGCTGCTAATGACCGTGGTAATGGCGACCATCATGGTCATCTACCGCGCAAGGCCAGACACACCGAGCGCAGGGCCCTCGGTACTGCAATCTCTGTTTCTGGTGCCATTGGCCCTCATCTTCGGTTCACCGTTGCAAATTGATCCAGTCGAAATCGCAATCCTCGCTGCCTTCGGTGTCATGCACGCAATCGCTTCCGTCACACTGGCCGAGGGAGCAAAACGCGTCCCATCCGGGCAGACAGCCCTTCTGGGCGCGTTGGAAACGCCGCTCGCACCGATCCTCGCATTCCTTGTATTGTCAGAAATTCCCCCGACTGCGACGCTTATCGGAGGTGCGATTGTGTTGGTTGCGGTCCTGCTCTCCATCAAAAGTGCGCCCACGCCAGTAGTTGAACTGAGCGACGAAGGAACGCGCCCATGACTATCGAAATATGGCTAACCTACCTCGCAACAGTTCTTGCCTTTATGGTGACGCCCGGGCCGAGCCATTTGCTTATGCTCTCCAACAGCATGACACATGGCTTCAAGCGATCACTTGCAACGGCAGCTGGTGACCTAACCGCGAATGCGTTGCAAATGGCGGCAGCTGGTCTAGGGCTTGCGGCGGTCCTGGTGGCTTCGCAACATGCCCTTGCAATCGTGAAGTGGCTTGGTGTCGCCTATTTGATGTGGATGGGTCTTCGCATGTGGCGGCAGGCAAGCCACGCCAGTTCAAAGGCTGGCGCCGCAGCCTCTGCATCCCTGAGAACCTTATGGGGTCAGGGGTTTCTAACCTCTGCTGCAAATCCGAAGGCGGTCGTTTTCTTTGCTGCACTGTTCCCGCAGTTCATTGAGCCCGGTATGCCGTTCTGGCCGCAGTTTCTGATCCTTTCGGTCACATATCTGATTGTCGATGGTACGTTTTTGTCGAGCTATGGAATTGGAGCCAGCTGGATTGCTTCGAAACTTAAGGAAAATGCTTCGGCGATGGTCGACCGGATAGGCAGCGCGTTCCTGATCGGTGCCGCTCTGATGCTTGGTCTTAAGACGCTGCGCGACACAGCATGAGCTTTACCTTAGCCCGAATGCTAGCGATCGCTGGCCTTAGCGAGGGTGCAGCGAAAGTTCACTTCGCCCCATGATCCGCTAATTCGAACGGGCAAAGATTGTGGCTGTGCGGCGAAAATCGGGTTCGGAGAAGCTGCATTGCGGCGCGGCCCGATGCGATGATTGGCTGGTAAGGGCCGTCCTCAACTTCGTCAACGTCGGCTTTCTGACGTTTCTCGCCATTGGTGCAACTCGCAGCATTTGCCAAAATGGGCTCGGTGCCGACCTACGATGCAGTGCAGAATCCCAACGGCGACCCCTCTCGGTGAACGTCGCTTGACGGCCCAAAGCGGACCTCCATTCACTCTCTCAGATGTTGCGTTGCAGAGCGTCGGTCCAGACGTTCGCATAAGGCGCAACGCTGGGGATCGGCCAAGCATGGTACAGCGGGTCTCAAAGGTAGGAAATTGACCGGCCAAAAACTTGATGCATCACTGTAGAGTTGCCTGCAGCACATCTACGATCTCAAAGACATCTTCGTCGATTATGGGTAGCAGATTGCTTCGAATAGCAGCATTGAGCGCTCGATCAGCTGCGGCCGCGTCTGAGTCTTGACCGTCAACCAACACCTCAAAAGCTTCAATTTCGCTGAGGACGGCCTCGGGTACGTCCGCTACCCCCTGTAGCAAGGAGGAGATCCCCAAGTGCTCAACCTGGTTTGAATTACTCGCCGGTCCCACAAATGTCGGATTGAATCCTTCCACGCCCCAAACCTGGCTTGGCGTCATCCCTTCCCCGACGGCGTATTGGTGAATATGCGGAACGCTGAAGTGGCCCACATAGCCATGGCTCCAAAGTGGGCGATGGGTGATTGGGTTGTATCGCGTCGTTCCTGACAGCAATGCTTGCCAGATGAGCAATGTCGCCTCGCCCACAGTGTCGGCGTGTTCTTCACGTTCGGCCCTAGCCGCTTCAGGTAGATCTTCCACATAGCGGCGCGCCAAAGGAAGCACCGCAAGAGCACCATCTAGTGCGTTTGGTCGGTGCTCCAAAAAAGCCGCGTAGGCATCGGACAATAGATTTACATGAATGCGGCCCGGGTCGGATGCTAAGGCCTCCGTAAGCGAATAGACGTTCCATCCGGCCTCGACCAAGGCGGGCGTGCTGACATCCCAAAGGGTGGGGGGCAAAGGTTGCCCGCGTTCGGTGCTTCGTTCTGCCAAGGTTTCAATCGCATCGGCATAGGCAAGCAGCGTTGCCGCATCGACTGAGCCCGCCGTAAGCCGGGCCAAATGGTCATCAACACCCAAATCGCTCAGTTGACCAGTCGGATGCAAGCCAACGTCCAGAAGCCGTTGCTCCAGGGCTCCCATCTCGATCGAATCCTCAGAGACTCCCGACGGTTGGCCGGGCGAGCTGTCGAGGGTTTCGATCGATAATGGCCGCCAGACCAGTGCTGCGACCATCAACGCTGCAATCAACAGCCCTACAGCGATTGCTGCCCATCCGAATCTAGACGTCATGGCCAGACCGCGCGGCCATTGCTGCGATGCACGAAGGCCATGTTAATTCAGATCAAGGTAGTTCTCGAACCCCTCCAGAGCTCCGTTAACAATCGTACAATTGCCTGCAACGCGCGTCATGGGATCATCCCAATAGACATTCCAAAACACCGTTATTGTATTGTCGTCGAATAGACCGGGAAAAACCGAAATTGCTGCGTTAGGCAGATCCGCGAATTCGGGAACCTCCCAGAGATAGCTGTGACACAATTCCAGCGCTACCGTCGTTTGGCGATCGAAGGCGCTCACCGAAGCGGCGGAACAGACTATCAATGGTATCGCTGATATGAGGGCTTTCATGTACCTCTCCTGAACTAAGGTGTTGGTCGGCTTCTGTGCTCACTTCAATCCTCAACCGCCAGGAAGCTTCCGTCAGGCATAAGGTACGGCAGCCGCAAATCGGCCACGCAGGCACCATCGATTGCGGCGCTTGGGGTCTCCAAAAACGCCTCGCCGATATCTCGCGCGCATTGGCCAAACAGGAGCGCGCCATGCCCTGTTTCCGGGAAAAGAAATGACTGGCTGTTCGACAGAGTCTCTGCTGTCAGCTCGCCCCAGGATGCGGCTGTCTGAGTGTCAATCTCGCCAGAGAAAACCAATACCGGAATGTCTGAGCTGACAGGCTCAAGGTAATTGTCGCGGGGCACCGGATTGAACTCGGCGCAATCGCTGTAAAGGCTGGGTACATTGGCGAGTGCTGCCGTCATCAACGGTCCATAGCCCAGATTCACGACAGTTTCGCCAAACCCTGCGGCGGAGTTGAAGCCGTCTGCAAAGTCTTCCTGACACGCATAGAGGTAGAGCTCGAATTCACCCTCCATCACAGTCGCCAATCCTGCATTGTCCATGGCAATCAGCCCGAAAACGCGTTCGACCTCTTCGGGGTTTAGCACTGCAATAAGCGACTCCAGGCGGGCCGCGGTTGGCCCATCGAAATGGGAGCGTACGAGATCCAGGAGCGCTCCTGCGCTAGGCGCGACAAAACGAAGGTTTAGGTAGTCGCGCGCGAACGCCACACGATCTTCACGTTCGGGCAAGGCGACGAAGGCATGCTCAAGCTCATCATCAAAATACTCGCCCAAAGACAGAGGCCCGGCATCAAGGTCGCGATCCGCCTCCAATTGCTCCAAAACAGATGACGCCGTGTCAGAGGCGATTGTCATTTGCGACATCGCGTTGAGGGCAGCTTGCGCAAGCACCTGTTCCTCCGGACTTAGGCCCACTGCTCCGGCGATCAAGGCCTCTGGGTTGGATGGGGGCGGGATCTGACCGTCAAATATTTGCGTCATGAGATCGACATTGCCGTCTTCCAACGCACTCACGAGTGCGGGTGCGTAGGTCGTGAAGCCGCGAATATCTGGATCGGACCAATTGTTGCGGGCCGCGAAGACCGCAAACAGCGTCTCGCCATCCAACTCAAGTCCCGACACATGCAAGGGTGAGGCTTCAAGCTGCTCCAACAGATCGAAAAAACGTTGTGTGATATTGGGATACGCTTCTGCACAGGTCGGGTCCACTTCGCATGGGGCGAAGGTGTTCCGGATGGCTTCTGTGTGCGGAACAAACAGCGTGTCATAGAGCGGGATCTGTGGCGGCGCGACGCTGTCCAACACGACCGAACGAACGCCGTCTGGAGCGGATCGCATAACCTCCAAAGCAAGTTTCGTGCCGTACGACACGCCGTAGATGTTGTATTCTGAGTAGCCCAGAGCCGACATCACGGCCTGCACATCCAAAGCGTTTTGGGTTGTGTTGAACTGCGGAAGGTCAAAACCGCGTCCATCCAGTTCCGCGATGCATTCGCGAACGATGGTTTGCTCAAGTTCGGGCAGATGTGCTCCACCCAATTGGTCCACAATTGGCTCAATGTTTTCGGCCAAAGTTCCGAAGCAATCCATGTCTGGGGCGCTGGCGTCAACACCGCGCTGGTCAAAAGCCACGATGTCCCTGCGGCCCCTGAGATGGTCGAAAAAGAAGCTGAGCGCGCGAACCGATTGAACCGTACCGCCGCCTGGTCCGCCGTGCAGATAGACGACAGGATCGGTAACAGGCGCGAGTGAACGGGCCCGAAAAACGATGAAGCTGAGATTTAACACTCGGCTTTCGGGATCTGCGTGATCTTCGGGTACCGCCACCGTACCGCAAATTACCGTCTGACCGTCAATCTCGTCAGGTGCTACCGGGCGGGTACATGATACGATTTCGATCGGGTATCGCGGATCGCCGCCGTTGGCAAACCGAGCTTCAAGCTCGGTGGTATCCGCAGGCTCTCCAAGCAAAGCAGAGAGGAGAGCAAGGACCTGTTCTGGGTTCATAGCCATGGCTCCAAAGATATTCGGCACCCTTTAGATGCCCGTAATCTTAGCTGACCACGGCGCGTCCAATATTGGCAAGTGGCGTTCCCTCGCACCACGCTTTGGCATAATCGAACGGTAACGCGCAGAACCAATTTCCGAGTTCCCCTAATTGTTGCGTTGGGCGGACTCTTGGTAGAAGAGGCTTGCGGCCCGTACCTGCCATAGATCCATAAAGTCGATTGCTGCGATCCGGCCCGTGGAACCGGACTTTCGCTGCCACTGCTAAGCAAGGTGCGGGTCAACTCACGCTCTGCAGTCTTTCCAGATCTGAGCCGTGGTCGCTTGAACGGCAGCTTTCATACCTAACCGTGATGCAAACAGGTACAAGTTTCACTGGTTTTGCACCGTACAACTGTCCCCGAAGGGCGCGACACTGGCAATTCCTGACATAATGGAGAACTTAGGTATTGCCAGCCTGGCTGATTTTGCGCGGCGGCCATCTTGGCCATTGATGGGCGCTAGATTATTGGAATTGGTGAGACTGGACAGCGCATTCGATACGATTGAGAGTCCATCTGCAGGATGGCCGAAGGATGATTTGTTTCAAGCCTTCAAGAACCTTGAGACAACCTATTCCGCAAAGCTGACAAAGAAATGCGGTCCGCCAAGAATATTTGACTATTGCAAATGAATTCGGCGAGAAATTCCGACTTCATTCCCGACAGCATTACCAGAGGCAGCGAACGCACGGCAGTCGAAATTCTTTCGTCGACCTAGGCGAGCTTCGCAAGTTTGCCAACTGCCCAATTCGCCTGAAATATTTCAAATGTACACTCTCCGCGTCACACATCAAGATCAGCCGAAGCCGACCTCCGCCGGTCAGATCGAAGAACACGTCTCTGTTCTGCAACGAAAACCTCAGAATTTGCTGCACATGGCATCCCCTGAAGGGACGCGCACCGCTATGAAGAAGTGAGTGAACGAGGATTCTCGGTCGGCTGGGAGTATCGTTGGCCCAGCCACTTTCGAAAGCGCCTGCACATCTTTGCCCGCCAATATCGGCGGATTATCCGGGGCTTGATTCCCTCCACCGGTCAAAAGGTCAGTGCCTACGACATGCATCCCATTCGACCCACTTGGGTGGCACGACAATTCAAGCGAATTAGTGATCTTTGCGCAGGTCAAATGCTGCTTGGTCTCACGAACAGGGGCAGCATCGTTCTATACCCTGGCGCTGCGTCAAAAGACGCTCTAGCCATCGCAGAAGTCGTTGCTCCCGTTAGTGAAGAGCCACGCGTGTGATTTCGCGTTTCCAAATCAAAATCACACTGATCCCGAGTTCCTTTATCAAGTTCAGCGGGTAGTCTCGATTGTTCGGCCATTTTCAAAACCGCCGTCAAGCCGTTGCCTTGCGGGCTGTCAAACTAGTCACCGAAAACTTCGAGGTATCGAATGACCGTTGGTCCCAACGTAATCAAGAATAGCGCGGGCAGCATCATCGAGGCCATTACAGCGGACATCTGGACCGGCAGCTTGTTGGCCTTTTCGACGGCCTTCATTTCACGGGTCTCGCGCATCTCAAGTGCATAGGCATTCAACGCGGTCGAGATGGACGTGCCATACTCCATGGATTGGACAACAACCTGCACAAAAGCGTCTACTTCTTCTACGCCCATGCGTTCGGCCATGTCCTCAAGCGCCTGCCGCCGGTCGCGGCTGGCCAGGATTTCCGCCTGGCACATCAGGAATTCTTCGGAGACCGGCTCGCAAACATAGGCCAGTCTCTGTCCAACGCGGGTCATTGCAGCATCGAACCCAAGACCCGCCTCAGTGGCGATCTGCAACAGGTCCAGCGCGTTGGGAAAACCCAATTGAATCTGCACCTGACGCGCCTTGATCTTTCGGTTCAACCAGAACGTGGGCGTGTAGAAGCCGATGGCAGTCAAAACCGCGACTGTCTGAGTGGCCTGCAGATTGGTGATGCCATTGAGCCATTCATCGATCGATGATGGCATGCCAAAGAATTCGCGTATCGAAAAGACGAGGATGGCAAGTGTGGGAGCGAACATCGCAAGCCCAAGGCGCAGCACGAAGAAGTTTCGTACTGTGTTTGGACTATCAAATCCCGCGCGCTGCAACTGAGCGCGGATTTGCGTACGCTCGGAGCGTTTTTCGGGGATAAGAGCTTTCAGAACGCCTTCGGGCATCTGATCTGGTGTCTTCAGCAAATCCCGCCGACGACTATCTCTGCCATATGTCGCGGATGCCGCGCGCATGCGTTCAACCACCGGGTCACGCCCCGCAAACGTTGAGAATATGCCCAGGAAGACACACAGGACGGACACGCCAAGCGCGAGCATGAAGATCGTTCTTCTGTCGATCGCAACAGTCAGGCCTTCAAAGATCATCTGGTCCATTTCGCTGTGCCCTTCAGAAACGGAACGAGACGAGCTTGTGCAGCATCAAGCCGTTCCCAACCACGAAGAAGACGATGCCGATACACATCGGTATGAATAGCGGATCGTCGGATACGCCGGAGTAGTAGTTTGGCGCGGTCAAAAGCGTGCCCGCGTACATGCCGAACGGGAGCGCCGTCAGGATCACCGCCGAAATGCGACCCTCCGAGCTCACGGCCTTGATGCGGCGTCGCATCGCAAAACGTTTGCGGATCACCTTCGACAGGGTGCCAAGCACCGCTCCGAGGTTGCCCCCTGCACTGTGCTGAAGCTGGATCGTCGCCGCCAGATAATAGACGTCTTCCTGATCCATGCGCTTCGCCAATTCGAAGACAGCGTCCTGCAATGTCTCTCCGTAGGCGATCTGGGCGGCAACAATGGCGAATTCTTCGGCAATTGGACCCGGCAACGTAGACGACACATTTTGGATGGTAACGTTCAATGGGTGCCCGACCGACAAACCGCGGCGCATAAGGTCCAGCGCTTCGGGCAATGCTTTCACAAAAGCCTCAATACGTCGCTTACGGAAGATGTTGATAACCGACATCGGAAGGATCATCCCGATGAGGATCGCGGCCGCGGCTGCCACGACCGCATTCACATAGCTTTGAAGCAGCAGGAACAGCACCGCCGTTGCCAGTGCGGAGATCATCAACAGCAAACGCGGTTTGAGGGTCATTCCGGCCTGCTTCATCCGACGTGGAATATCGCCAAAGTAAGGAATGGATTCGAGCGCTGATCGTTCGACCCGAACGCGCAGCTTCCCGAGTTCCCCGTCGACCGAGGTCTGTGCTGTCAGATTTTGCAGTCGCCGGGTTCTGGACTTGGCCCCGGTATCGGCCCCCCACAGCAACTGGCGAACGCCTTCAAGCGCGATCAACACACCAATCACGATGCAAACGGCGAAGAAATACCTGATATCGAGGGAACTGAATTGCGTCATACGTCAGGCTCCTCGGCCGTGAAGGCCGAAACCGGTATGGAAAAGCCCGCAGCTTCAATCGCTTCGACACAACGGGGTCGCACACCCGTTGGCCCAAACCGCCCGATCACGCGACCATCTGAATCCCGACCCTTACGCGTGAACCTATAGATCTCCTGCATAAGGACGGTTGAGCTCTCGAGACCGTTGATTTCGGAGATGCTCATCACGCGCCGCGAGCCGTCCGACAGGCGATTGAGCTGGATTACGATGTTGATACCGGAAGCAAGTTGCGTACGTGCGGCCGACAGCGGGAAATCCCCGCCGATCATCACAAGCATCTGCTCCAGGCGACTCAATGCGTCCCGCGCCGTGTTTGCGTGAATTGTAGTCATCGACCCGTCATGGCCAGTGTTCATCGCCTGCAACATGTCAAAGGCTTCCGAGCCCCGGACCTCGCCGATGATGATGCGGTCCGGGCGCATCCGAAGGGCGTTTTTCACAAGGGTACGCTGGTTGATTTCGCCTGCGCCCTCGGTGTTTGTTGGGCGCGTTTCCAAACGGACTACATGGTCTTGCTGCAGCTGCAATTCGGCCGCGTCTTCAATGGTCACGATGCGTTGGCGGGGATCAACAAACGAAGAGAGGGCGTTGAGCAAAGTTGTCTTGCCCGAACCAGTGCCGCCCGAAATCAGGATATTCATCCGGGCTGCAACCGCACTTTCAAGAAACCGGGCGGCGCCTTCGCTGAGCGCGCCGAACTTGACCATTCCCTCCAACGTCAATTTGTCGGCTGAGAATTTGCGGATCGACAGCGATGGACCGTCAATGGCACAGGGCCGAATGATCGCGTTCACGCGACTTCCGTCGGGCAAGCGCGCGTCGACATATGGTTGGCTCTCGTCGATGCGGCGTCCAACACGGCTTACGATTTTGTCGATGATCCGCAGCAAGTGTTTCTCGTCGCGGAACGTCGCACCAGACCGTTCCAGAAGTCCGTAGCGTTCCACGTAAATGCTGTCATGACCGTTCACGAGAATGTCCGATACGCTGTTGTCTTTCAAAAACGGCTCAAGGGGTCCAAGGCCCAGAACCTCATCCAGCAGTTCCGACACAAGTTTTTTGAATTGGTCCGCGCCAAGGGTGATGTCAGCCTCTGACAAATGCTGCACGATCAGCGCGCTCAACTCACGGCGCAGTTCGGCACGATCAACCTTTTCGATCATCGAAAGGTTCATCTGCTCCAAAACGGCGTCATGCAGGTTCTTTTTCAGCTCGAACCATTCGACATCGTTTGTCAGTCGGCTTGCCTCGGCGGCGGCGGATCCATCGACGCGGGTCAAAGTTGGCTCGGTGGGGGTGCGTGTCGGTTCTACAGGCACTGGACTGCGCGTGCGAGAAATAGCTTCCGGCGCGGCATCGTTTGTGGGGGTGCCGGTTGCGCCATCGCGGCCTTTGCGAAATTCTGAAAAGACACCCATGGATCACGCCCTCCGCCGGGTCGTAGAGGCTTGCATCTCGCGCAGAACGCCAATGGCGGGGGCCATGGCCTTGGCGATCGGAGACTTTGGGCGTTCATGCAGAATAGGTCGGCCCTTGTCATTCGCACGCTTGGCCGAACGACTGTCATCGGGCACCCAGAATTCGAGTTTGCGCTCAAGAAAGGTTTCGGCCTCCTTGATGTCGGCACCCGGAATGAACGGCCTGGTCTGCTTCGACACCACAAGGTCAATCGGAAGGGCCGCGTGATCGTCCGCATAAAGGTCAATCATGCGGCGCATCTGGCGGACAGTGTGCACAGTGGTGTCGCCAAGGATGTACAGCCGATCCGCACGGACAAGAACCGGGTCCACCCAGTCGACAAGAGAACGCGGAAGGTCGAGGACCACATAGTCATAGGCAAGCCGAAGCTCATCCAGCAATGTGGCGACCATGCCAGGCGTCAGCGCGTCGAGCGGTGCAATGCTGGCCGGGGCAGACAAGACGTCGAAGCCGCCATCATCGTATGGTACCAGTGCGCGTTTGACAAAAGTCTGGTCTGGTTCAACTTCTCCCTTGAGAAGCTCCAGATAAGCGCCGCCGTCATGGATATCGATGGACGCCCCCAGCACGCCGTTCTGAAAATCGAAATCGACAACGGCAACTCTAGGCAATGGGCCTGTGTCCTTCTTGTGTGCGCGTCGTGCCAGCACAGTCGCGAGATTGAGCGCAAAAGCAGTTGTCCCGATGCCGCCGCGCGCCCCTGCGACCGCGACAATGACAGCATTGCGCGTGACCCCGGCCTGGATCGCCTGCGCTGGATCCACGGCCGCTTCAACCTGGTCAGCATGTGCGCTGGAAGGTTGCATCGATGTCAAAGGCATAACCTCGTCAACACCTGCGTCCATGAGCGCACGGGCCGTGGCAAGGCTCAGCATTTCGCTGCTCACGCCCAAGACCTTCAGCGCCGCACCGCGCTTGGATTTCAGGTCGCGCAAAGTCTTTAGGTCGGCGTCATTTCCCGTGCGAACCTGGAAAACGATCAGGTCGATCGCATCCAAATCGACGTCCTGATCTGCGACAAGATCGGAAAGAGCGACACGCTTGTGGGACACCTCAAGGCCATCATCCTTGGCCAGACCGAGAGCGACCATCTCGGCCATACCGGCAACTTCGGAAACGACCATGGTACGGGTGCGCGACGGCGCGTTGGTCTCGGTGCCGTCGTTCGCGCGCTGGTTCGGCGCGGGGGTGACGGATGCTTCTTCGGTGCCTTCCTGAACGATCTCAAACGGGGTCAACGGCGCTGGAGATGCGTGCTCGAAAGGATCGAGCTCCAGAACATCGTCAGAGGCCGATACGTTGCGCGTGCGGCGCGAGGTGAAACTGATGTCGTTCATGTGCTTCCTCCATCGAGAAGAACTTCGCCGGGCAACGTTGTGCTCATGGCGGGGAAGCCAAAGGACTGGCCCAAACCATCGGCGGATTCAGTGTTTAGAAGGGCCGCCAACGCCCCGATCGGGGTGACGAATTCGAACTCGAGATCCTGCAATTCAACCGTCACAACTGGTGTGTAGGGCCCGCCCAAAAAACCAAGATTAGAGTCGAAGGCATAGCTGAAGCTCAGGTTTTCAGGCGTGGCGTTCGTTGGTAAAAGCGCCTGAATTTGCGTGAATATCTCTGATCCCGTTGATCCGCCGGATGCTGCCGTGCAGCTAAACGTTCCGGGATCGGCACACAGTTGCGGGTCACTTTGGCAGGACGTGCCGTAGCGCATTCCGATGGTGTCCTCTGTCAGTGCGCCACGGGAATTGGCGTCGGGCAATCCGGCGCAAACTGGTGTGCGGACGACGGCTTCGCGCACGGCACGTTCAGTGGCCTTCTGCGCCATCACGTATGAGAAACCCAACCGCCCGAAGTCCAATATGCCGAAGGCCAGCAACAGGAACAGCGGCATCACCATGGCATATTCAACCATGGTTGCTCCTTTCTCGTCCTTGATGAAGGCGCGTAACGGATATGGGCAAACGAACCGGGTCATGCGCCAAAGATCCTTCCGGTATCGCTGACCACCGTATCAATTGTGGGCAGCTCGGCACCCACCAAGTCGAACAGGCCGGAGAATGGAAAAGTGATCGAAAGCTGAGCCGTCACGGTTGCCATCGGTACCTGAGCAAGGCGGAAGTCGCCGTCAGCCACACACGTCAAAACAGGCGTCACGGAATTGATTGTGATCGAAGAAGGAAAGATCACAGTGCCGTTGTTTTGCTCGCGCACTATGTCGGTCACGATTGTTTGCCATCGATCAAGGTTGGGTGTTGCGTTGTCGCAGATACCGGTCTGCTCGGACCGCCCGACGTAGCGGGTCGCGTCGCGCACACCTGCGATTGTCGCCTGATAGGACCAGAAGGTCCGCGCCGCTTCGATCGAAAGGCCGAAAATCAGAAGCATGATTGGCAGAACCAACGCGAATTCGACCAGGATGGCCCCTTCATCATCGCGACGGAAACGCTCGAGATATTTGCGAAAACCGCTCATTCGTACAACTGCACCACGTCGCGCACGACGGCGTCCGTTTCGTTGCCGATGGAGCCGCCACCGACACCGCCGATGACCTCGACCCAGACATCGCGCGTGCCATCAAGGCCGACCGGGGCCATCATGAACACCTCGACATATTCCAGGACCGGCACGTTGCTTGAGCCTCCGCCCACAGCGTTGCCTGTGCAATCAATGGAGGCCGCTACAAAGACACGACGAGCCGGATCGTCGGAGACGTTGTTGGAACAGCTGGGCCGGATCAAGTCACCCAACACACGGCGCAATTGGCCATTAGCGTTTTCGTAGGCCTCGATCTCGGCTTGGTAATACTCGTAGCGGGTCATGGCTTCAGGGTGCGGATCAATGCCACCGTAATTGGTCAGCACGTAATTGGTGCGCCCCGCAGACCAATCGCCGTCGCCGAAGCGGCCGCAGGTGCCCAGAGAATGGCAGTCGTCACGTGGAAGGCCGACCACATTCGGCAGATCGACAGCATTGTTGCCCATGCATTGTCCGTTACTTGGGGCATAGCCGCTCAGAACATGCGGGGCGACGGGGTAGTCAGAATTGTTGCGAAGGTTGTTGGCGCTGCCGCCAAAGATATCGAAGCGGATGTTCAAAGCCGCCTCGTAGTTGCCAACGCGCTGGCCGGTTTGAATATCGACACCGCTTTGGCTGAAGCAAGCCGTGCGACTGCCGGACGCGGCGATCAAGCAGATATCGAGGGCGTTTCCGCCAAGACCCGCACAGACACCGGCATTGTCTACAATGCCGGAGGCAACATCGAGAAAGCCGAATGCTCCGGGTCCCCATTGTCCAGCACCGCCGCCCGTTCGCAACTGGACCGTAATGCCGACATTCTCGTCAGCCCGGAAATCCGCACTCGGGGCGCAGAACATCATTGGGGTTATGTCGCATGCATAACTAGTAAACCCGGCGACCGCGTAAGCGGCAACGTTCTGGTCTTCATCCGTGCGCCCGGTAAGCGCGTTGAAGACCGCGCCAAATACCGATTCGACTTGACGGTTGTGGATCTGAACGGCCACGTAGCCTGCGGCTTCCGCATTTGTCGTAGGCTGGGTCGAGCCATCGGGATTGGGCCGGACGGCATAAAAGGTGAGAGTGTATTCGTCATTACCTGAGAGAGTCTGATCACCCTCGGCATATGTCTGGCTGTCCGCGATAAGCGTCGCCGCCGCAGTCTGCGCACGCGTGATCGCGTCTGGTTGTGCGTCCAACTCACCCGCCGCGGCAAGCGCCACGTTGTCAGCGAAGGACTGAAGTTCTGACTGTGTTGCCGCCGAGCGCCCGAAATCGAAACTCAATGCAACGATACCGGCGAAGATCGCCAGCATCAGTGCGAAAACAGTCAGAATTGATCCGTCGTCCTCGTCGCGCCAGCGCATTAATGCTTGGGACAGGTTCATTGCGACAGCACGATAGTTTCAGATGAGATCCCGCGGCGCACCGTCACGGTGGGTGCAGCTGGGGCCGGTGCAGGGGTGGGCATGACGACCGGCACAGGTTCGGGTTCGGGCTCAGGCTCCGGTATCCCCCAGATATCGCGCATCGTGATCTGGTCAGGGGCTTCGGCTCCAAGGTCGCTGTCGGAATTGCGCAACGTCAAGCTGAGGCGACCGGCTTGCTGTGCCAGAACCAGGCGCTGACTATCACGCGGCGAAACCTCGACCGTCAGTGTGCGCGCATCAGCTGCACCACGCGAGTCGACCGCCTGATCGACGGCCAGAACACGAACATCTTGCAGGATTGTTCCCGTTCGCAGATCAGCACCACTGCCTTGGGTCAGCACAATGTCAATGCGGTCGCCCGGACTCACTAGGCCGCCAACTGCCGTCTGAGTATTCACGTTGATCGCCACGGCACGAAGACCGGGCGTCAGGGTCGAGCCGATTGTCACGACAGCCCCGAAGTTCGAAACATTATCGGAAAGGATCAGTTCTCCGGCACGAATGGTCTGAGTGGCGCGGCGAGGCGCGGTGCCTTCGGCGCCAAGTAGGGCGGTGGCATTGTCAAAAGCGCCATCTGGGACAAGATCAGCAGGCCAGGTTTGCGGAACAAGCATTTCGCGGGTGATGGCTTCGCCGAAGCGAATTTCGTCGGCGGCAGCAATCAGGATTTGCTGAACGGGGGCCGCGGGCGCTGCGGGCGCGGCTGCATTTGAAGGTTGAGGCGCAAAAATGCTTTGGCCGAGTGTAAACGCTACTCCCGCAGCCGCGATCCCGAAAACCGACAATAGTATTGGAAAAATGCGCATCTGTTTCTCGACCTCTGGGATTTCGTTGCTGCGACCTCATTTTTTGTTGGTGGTGGGTCACTTGGGCGAAGGTCATGCGCTGCACCAATCGATGCAGCGCATGAAGCCAGCCGATTAGGATGGCGGCGGCGTGGTTACGGTCGGCGCGTCCGGCAGAGCGGTGCCCGCTGCGGACATCGAGTCGCCCACTTCGCCCGAAAGCGTGACAAGCGCACCAGCGCCGAGCGTGATTGCGAGGGCAAGTGCGATACCGTACTCGACGAGGGTTGCACCTTCGTCATCACGACGAAAACGCGCGAGCAGGGACTTTGTTTTATCAACCATACCGATGGCTCCATACTTAAGACGGGACCGAACACCGGTCCGTTCTGATGAAGCCAAAATCCCCCACTTGCAGTCTGCAGACATCATTCAAATGGATGAGTTTCGCGCGAACAAGGCGTCCGCTTCGGGCTGGCGACCAAGCGCGCCCCATTGCTGTCGCAATCTGCACCTCTTTCGGCCAAGACTTTTCCCAAGTGACCCTACGGCAAGATTGGAAACAGTTCGTTTTGGCTAAATTTCGCCCAATGCTCCACATCCGAGGATTTCTATCCGATAGTAAGAAATCTTAACATTTCCTTAATTCTGCGCCGGGCGGCTGCATAGAAATGAGGCACATCGAACAAATAAGAGACAGTACCAAGATGAAGTGTGCGTCAGAAAAAAAAACATCTGCCACAAGCGCCGCAGTCGTGCAGGCGTTTCAATTGGGGCAGGCCATCGGGCTGGGAATGGCGGCACAGATCGGCCTGGATGTGATGATCGCGGAATTCGCGAAGGCATGCCAAGGTAGCGGCGCGATCTATTTGCGCTACGAGCTAAGCCACCGGGACGCGCAAACGGTTGCGTCCCACGGCACGTTCGAAAGCGATCAAGACAACCAGATACCGTCCGCCGCCGCAGTTGTCCGGCTGCGCGCAGGCCATGTTCAGGCATTCGGGCCACGCGGTGACCGCCGTTCGATGATTGTTCTCGGGCGGAATGACTGCGTTATGGATGTGCTCGTTCTTTCGCATGACGCCACGGCACTTCTGTCAGCTGTCTCGGATCTTTTGGCCAACGCCTGGCTGCAGCGCCGGAATGGCTTGATCCAAACGGCGCTGAACACCGATCTTTCGGACGAAGTCATCGCACCCATTCTGTCCGCCGAGAATTCCTTCGGTCTGACCCGCAAAGAAGTGCAGATCTGTCACCTTCTCATGAAAGGCTTGAAACCGCATGACATCATTGAGCGTCTGGGATGCGCCATGCCGACAGTGCGTACGCATCTTCGCAACATCTATGCTAAGACCGGAACAGACGGAATGGTGAGTGTCGTGCATCAACTTCACGCCGAGAAGCGCGTGCCAAACGGATGCGCCGCATGAGCCCCATCACGCTCGCCCTTTTTGCCCTTTGTCTTTCGATCGCCTTCTGCGATCTGCGAATGATGCGACTTCCGAATGTGATCAGCTTGCTGCTTGTCTGTTTGTTCGCAGCGCAAATAGCCCTTGAAGGGGGCGGTGCATGGGTCTGGCCACAGCTTGCCCTTTCCGGGATCGTTTTCGTATTGTGCTTCTGCGCTTTTGCAGCCCGGCTAATGGGTGGAGGCGATGCCAAGGTGTTGCCGGCGCTAGCACTTTTTGCTCCGGTTTCTGCATTACCTGAAGTGCTGTTCGGCTTTGGCTTGATCTCGCTACTTGCGATTGTTGCCATAACGCTTGCACGTACGCGTTACGCAAACCCCGAAAGCGATTGGGCTGTGTGGCGTTCGTCCAAATTGCCACTTGGCGTGCCGATTGGAATGGCAGGATGCGCCACTATCCTTGTGGGATCCTAGGCGGGATCAGACTGGGAGTGCAGCCCGATGAGCCTGCAAGTATTTCAATCGCGGCGACATTTCTCAGGGTTGTGGATCATCAGAAGCCGAAACACCCGACGGCTGCATTCAAGCGTTCATGGGCCAGATTTCGGATAAGCCGTGGCGTTGGAGCCGCTTCATGCCTTGCATGTTGTGCCTGAGCACCGCCGCGACGCAACTCATGTTCTTCTCGCACTACCGAAGCTTTGACTGATGGGTCAAGGTCCACGGTTTTCAAGGGATTGGTCTTGCCTCAGCCCATTGGCACATATCCTTCTACCCGGGTCGGGTACGGCGACCGGGAACGCTTATCCCGAGTATTCGAACGGAGGGTGATACGGCTGTTCATGACGTTCCGAAAAACCGCGAGATTTGGAGACAAATCGAGTTGTTCGTGGACCTGTCCATGCAAGGAGATCACCCATTTTCAAGCGCCCAATTTGCACCAACAGCGAATACTAGCTTCCCGCCCTTTTTATGCACTTAGGGGATCCGCTAGATGCAATTGACGCAAATACACTGACCGCTGCGCCGCTTCGCTCCCGAAAGGCGCGAATAGCAGATTTGGAGCACTTTCAGGGAGTGTCCCAGACTCGCTGCATGGTACTCTTGGTGGGGCCATAGAGCCAACAACACAGAAATTTCGGAACACAAATTTTGCGGTAGCTCTGCTCACTTCGAGAACAAACGACGAAAAAAGAGAAGTTGGTTGACTAAGTGGATTCAGTGAAACTCTGTCGGGCCAAACATTTGACTTCCAAATTTCTTTTTGGAGTTTTTGGTGCGGGCGGTGGGACTCGAACCCACACGGGCCGAGGCCCCACGGATTTTAAGTCCGATATGTCTACCAATTCCATCACGCCCGCGGACGGCAAAGGCGTAGCGGGCCAGAGCGGAAATGACAATCCAGAGAGAGCGGTTGCCGGGCCAGTGCTGCACGTCCCGGATTGGGGTCGGAACGTGCAGCGTCTGGGTACGACAAGCAGAGAAATCCGCAAACAACACTGCGGATGACCAAGAGGTAAGACTGCAGGGTTAATGTCCGGTTAATTGCGCGCGCCGACTTGAACTTTTCCGGGCGGTTCAAATCCCCTCGTATGCGCAAATCGCGTGGACGGGAACGCCCATCGCCTCTAGCCGTTTGCGCCCGCCCAGGTCGGGCAGATCGATCACAAAGGCGCAGCCCAGAACCTCGGCCCCCAATCGCTCGATCAACTTGATCCCGGCCTCGGCAGTGCCCCCGGTTGCAAGCAGATCGTCAACGATCAAAACCTTGTCCCCGGCAGAGACCGCATCATCGTGGATCTCAACAATCGCCTCGCCATATTCCAGCTTGTACTCTTGTTCGATGGTGGCCGCAGGAAGCTTGCCCTTCTTGCGAACCGGGATGAAGCCTTTGGACAATTGGTGTGCGACGGCACCACCCAAAATGAACCCACGCGCCTCTAACCCTGCGACCGCGTCGATGTGCTGGCCCACGAAAGGCGACAGCAGCTGGTCAACTGCGAGACGAAACCCGCGCGGGTCCTGGAACAGGGTCGTGACATCGCGAAACAGGATGCCCTCATGCGGGAAGTCTGGGATGGTGCGGATGTAGTCGCGCACCTGTTTGTCGGCGATCATGGCGTATGGCCTTTCATTCCGAGGGGCGGACGGGCACGCCGGGGCGCGGGTAATGGCGGCGAAGGGCGGCAGCGTCCTGCCCGCGCAGGCGGGTCATGGAGTTGCCGTTCTCAGCAAAGATTGAACGCTCATAGGCGGGTGACGCGATATCTGTCACCAGGCCCAAGGATTGCACGAGTTCTTCAAGTATCACAGATGCGATTTCGCGTCGCCTGATGTCATGGCTGATCGCAATGGACGCCGCGACGATATCCTCACCGCGCGACCGGATCGCCACACGCCCGATGGCGATGGAAGACCCGTCAAGTTCATCCAAACCGGTGCCTTCGATCGTACCGCCTTGGGGGGCATCGACAAGATAGACGGGAATATCCATCTCGCCCTCATAGACACGCTCCATGAAAAGATGCGCGCCCGCGCCGTTGATCTCGGCAATGGCGGCGTCGATGGCGGCATCCACGATATCATAGCGGTAATCGGCGAAACTGTCGCCGGTTGCCGCGATACCAACGCGCAGGTTTAGCCGCCGATCCTCGGGCCAGTAGATGAACGGCTTCGAACATTCCCCCCCCGGCACAGCGCCACAGGCCACGAGGCGATAGAACGCGTCATCGGAGATGATGTCAGGGACCGTCACGAATTCCTGCGCCGAAAGGGCGCGAGGGTTGGGCAAGGCAAGAAGGCAAACGAGAAGAAGAACACGCCACATAGTCACGTTTGATGGCGCGCTGGCGCTGACGGATCAAGAGTGTCGATGTCAAAGGGTGGCACCTGTTGCGCGGGTGCATGGGCTGCGGCTTAACCGCCCCAGCGGGTGACGCGACCCGTGACGGCATCCCAGGCGCCGCGGGCCAGGATACGGGCAGGGTTTGTCGGGGGCGGCATGGCCACATCGGTCAGGGGCGCAAAGCCGAAGCGCGCGTAGTAAGGCGCGTCGCCGACCAGCAGTATGCGGTGCCAACCGGCGGCTTCGGCAGCCTCCAGCCCCTCTTCCATCAGAAGTGCACCAAGGCCTTCGCCCTGACGGGTGGGGTGAACGGCGATGGGGCCAAGCAGCAGTGCCTCAGCACGGCCAACGCGCACGGGCCAGAAACGTACGGCACCGGCCACGATATCCAGATCGTCGCGCGCCACGCGGCAGAGCGCGCCCACCGGCGGCACCCCATCGCGCAAACGATAAGACGACAGCGCCTCACGCCCCGGCGCAAAGCAGGTGTCGTAGAGGGCCTCAACCTCGGGCCCATCCTGCGCGGTTTCCTGAATAATCCGATACATTGCCCGATATCCGCCTCTGGTCAGCGGGTTAGCACGGGGGTAGGTCTTTGCCAAACCACGAGGATTTCGCGCCCCATGTTCTACCGACCCGAAGACGGCCACGGCCTGCCCCACAACCCTTTCAATGCTATTGTGACGCCTCGGCCCATTGGCTGGATCTCCACGCGCGGGTCGGACGGGTCCGAAAACCTGGCCCCCTATTCATTCTTCAACGCCGTTGCGTACGTGCCGCCGCAGGTGATGTTTTCCTCAACATCGACCAAGGAAGACCGGGGCGACACCAAGGACAGCGTGGCCAATATCCGCGAGACGGGCGTGTTCTGCGTGAACATCGTTGAGTACGAGGCGCGGGCTGCGATGAACGAGACCTCGGGGCCATGGCCGAAAGAAGAGGATGAGTTCACGAAAGCGGGCATCGCGCGCGCCGAATGCTCTGAGATTGCCTGTTCGCGGGTTGCCAATGCGCCTGCTTCGCTGGAGTGCCGCCTGACGCAGATCGTGCAATTGAAGGGTGAGGCAAATTTCGCCGTCTTTGGCAAGGTGGTGGGTGTCCACATGCGCGATGATTGCCTGATCGAAGGCCTGTTTGACGTGACCAAATTCAACCCGCTGACACGTTTGGGCTACCGCGATTATTCCGTGGTGCGAGAGGTCTTTTCGCTGAACCGTCCGGGGGAATAGAGGACGGTCTCGGACAGTCGCCAAACCGGCGCGGCTACCGGTTCACGCGCAACAGATAACAAACTCCTGCGAGGCAGTCCGCAGGGCGGAGGAGCGACGGACGACCCGCACGCTCAGTGGTCGCCCAGAATACCAGTGCGCACCGAGTAGTCTGTTGCGATCTCGTAGTCCGGGTCGTCATCGCTATCGACCATCAGGTGCCCCGCCTTTTGCAGCAGCGCGTGGCAGTCGCGGCTGAGGTGGCGCAGCATGATACGCTTCCCGGCGGCCTCATATTTGCCTGCAACCGCCTCAATCGCTTGAAGCGCGGATTGGTCGACCACGCGGCTGGCGTTGAAATCAACAATCACAGTGTCAGGGTCGCTGTCGATTTCGAACAATTCCATGAACCCGTCGGAGGAGCCGAAGAACAGTGGCCCCTGGATTTCGTAAACCTTCGCGCCTTTTTCCGTGGCGCTTTCACGAGTGATGGCGTGGATGCGTGTGGCGTTCTGCCAGCTGTAGGCCAAGGCAGAGACGATCACACCGACCACGACGGCGGTGGCCAGGTCGGTGGCAACAGTCACCACGGTAACAAGGATGATCACGATGGCATCGGTGCGTGGCACCTTGAACAGGATGCGCAGTGAATTCCACGCAAAGGTGCCGATCACGACCATGAACATGACGCCCACGAGTGCCGCCAGTGGGATCTGCTCGATCAAAGGTGCACCGACCAGAATGAACGACAAAAGGAAGAGCGCTGCCGCAATCCCGGCAAGCCGTGTGCGGGCCCCGGATTTCACGTTGATCATCGACTGGCCAATCATGGCACAGCCGCCCATGCCGCCGAAGAATCCGGTCACAGTATTCGCCACGCCTTGCGCAACGCATTCACGCGACGCGCCGCCCTTCTCGCCGGTGATCTCGCCCACAAGGTTCAGCGTCAGCAGGCTTTCGATCAGGCCGATGGCCGACAGGATCAAAGCATAAGGCAGGATGATCCAGAACGTTTCCAGCGAGAACGGCGCAAGGTAGTCGCCATAAAGACCGGGAAGGTCGGCGGTGGTGAAATTGAACGGAATGTGGAACGGTGGGAAGCCGCCCGCGATCTCGGCCAGATCACCCACGCGGGGCACGTCGATGTTGAAGATCAGCACGATGGCCGCTGTAATGCCGATGCCCGCAAGGGGCGCAGGCACGATGCTTGTGACCTTGGGCAGCAGCCAGATGATGGCCATCGTCAGGGCCACCAGACCCAGCATCATCGCAAGGGGCAGACCGCTCAGCCATTCGCCGCCTGCCATGCCATGGCCGGAGACTTCCGCCGTGCCGGGCACCTGGAATTGCGTCAATTGCGCCAGGAAAATAACGATAGCGAGGCCATTCACGAACCCCAACATGACCGGATGCGGCACAAGGCGGATGAATTTGCCCCACCGCATGATCCCCACGAGGATCTGGATCAAGCCCATCAGAATTACTGTCGCAAAAAGGTATTCGACGCCGTGGGTTGCCACGAGGCTGACCATGACAACCGCCAAGGCCCCCGTAGCGCCCGATATCATGCCGGGGCGGCCACCGATCACCGCCGTGATGAGGCCAACGATGAAGGCCGCGTAGAGGCCCACAAGCGGGTGAACGCCTGCAACGAAGGCAAACGCCACCGCCTCTGGCACCAGCGCCAAGGCCACGGTCAGGCCGGCAAGAATCTCGATCCGGATGCGGCCTGGGGTCATGCCCCCGCCCATGTTCGATAAATCGGAGGAGAAGCGGCCAGACGTGACCGCCGCAAGAATGCGGCTCATAGAGATACCTCGAAGGAGTTTGTTCGCGCGTCAAAGGCCCGGCACGGACCGTCGTTTGGTAGGCAGGTAGAGTGAACGCGCGGTTAAGTCACGGCATTCATCGGCATACCGGCTATGCCGCGTTGCGGCGCAGACACACCTTGGGAGACGCTGTTCAAGGTGCCTTTGGATAGGTCTGAAGCACAACGACCGGTCCAGGGTTTGGCGCCCGATCTTGCCGACTGCAATGGGCGTCGCCATGTCAGACTAGACCAGCGCTTCACAGTCTCAGAGGTTTCCGATGCCCAAGACACGCTTCGCTTTTTCTTTTCCCTTCCTCGCCGCCCTCGCCGCTTGTGCCCCTACCGGATCAGGCGGCGGGCTGAGCAACGACGTGCAAGTGGCCGCAACAACCGCGCGGATGCAGCTTTTGGCCCCGCAATGCGTACGCCACATGCGCGGGCAACCGGTGGATGCTGCGGCCCTTGCTGCGGCTGGGTTCACCGAGATCAATGTGCTGAACCCCGCCGCACGAGGGTTTCGAAGCGGGTCTGGTCGCGATCGGGTCAATGCCACCTTCCTGCCAAATGAATGCAACATCGCTGGCCCGAACCACATCGTAGAAGGGGGCAGCTTGCCTTCAGCTGTAGCTGCGGCATTGGGCGAAGAAGGGCTGACGACCTCTGGCACCGGGGTCTATTCCGCCTCCGACCTGACAGTTCGCCTCGGCTATCCCGATACCGGGCGTGGCAATCCGAACATCACGCTGCGCCGCCGCTGAAACGCGACGCGTTGCATCGGGGCTGGCCCGATGCAACCATGCGCCTGGTCAAGCAAGGGCGCGTGGGGAAATGGACAGGTATCTCGGCATCATAGGGGGCTCCGGCCTCTACCAGATGGATGGCTTGGAAGAGGCGGAATGGGTCGAGATCGACAGCCCCTTCGGCGCGCCGTCCGACGCGATCCTGACCGGGCGACTGCACGGATTGCCCATTGCGTTCCTGCCCCGCCACGGGCGCGGGCATGTGCACTCCCCAACCACCGTCCCCTACCGCGCCAACATCGACGCGCTGAAGCGGTTGGGCGTGACCGATGTGCTGAGTGTCTCCGCCTGCGGATCGTTTCGGGAAGAGATGGCGCCGGGCGATTTCGTGATCGTCGACCAATTCATCGACCGCACGTTCGCGCGGGAAAAGTCTTTCTTTGGAACGGGTTGCGTGGCCCATGTGTCGGTGGCCCATCCCGTTTGCCCGGAGTTGTCGAGCGTGGCACGAGAAGCTGCGACGGCGGCGGGTGTGACCGTCCACGACGGCGGCACCTATCTGGCGATGGAGGGTCCTCAGTTTTCGACCCTCGCGGAATCCAAGCTCTACCGAGCGGTCTGGCGCTGCGATGTCATCGGCATGACGAATATGCCTGAGGCCAAACTCGCCCGCGAGGCAGAGCTTTGCTACGCCTCCGTCGCGATGATCACTGACTACGACAGTTGGCACCCCGACCATGGCGCGGTTGAAATCACCGAGATTATCGAAACGCTCCACGGCAATGCCGCCAGCGCGCGAGCCATGGTTGCGGGCGTTGCGCACGCGCTGACGGCAGACCGCACGCCCTGCCCGGCGGGATGCGACCGAGCGTTGGAACACGCGATCATGACAGCCCCTGAAGCGCGCGATCCTGACGTGATGGCGCGGCTGGATGCCGTGGCAGGCCGGGTGCTGTGAAGCGCGTTCTGATCCTTGGTGCGGATGGGTTCATCGGGCGTCACATTGCCTTTCACCTGCGCGCTGAAGGCTGGGATGTACTGGCCTCTGCCCGGCGGGTCACGCGCTTGGCACGGATGGGATTTGAGGTGCTTGAGGCTGATTTGGCTGCTTCGGCCACGCACGATCCGGCGTTTTGGGAGGCCGCTGAGGGCCGTATGATCGTAAACGCAGCGGGGTTGCTGACTGCGTCCGACGCCCGGTTCGAGGCGGTTCATGTGAAGGCCCCGGAAGCGGCTTATGCCCGCGCCGACGGTGGCGTTCTGATCTCCGCCGTGGGGATCGAAGCCGACACGCCTTTTGCGCATTGGCGGCGTGAGGGGGAGCGCGTGGCGGAGGCGGCGGGCCTAACGATCCTGCGCCCGGGGCTGGTCATGGCTAACACCTCCTACGGCGGAACTTCCCTGTTGCGCGGTTTGGCGGCGATGCCACTGGTGTCGCCTGTGGTTGGATCAGGCGAACAGGTCTTCAACCCGATCCATGCCGAGGATCTGGCGCGTGTTGTGGGCGAATGCCTCTACAACCCGAAACCGGGTCACCCGTGGGACATCGGCGGCCCCACCCGCACAACGCAATCGGGCCTGATCGCCGATTTGCGGGGGTGGCTTGGCTTGCCGAAGGCCCGCCCGCTGCCGATCCCGGAGCCGATGGCGATGGCCCTGGGCGGCGTGGGCGACGCGCTGAACATGGCCCCGATCTCTCGCACCGCCGTGGCCCAGATCACTCACGGCATCGAAACCGATGAGGCGGATCTGGTGTCGCAGCTAGCCGCAAAGCCCCGTGGGGTGGAGGCGTTTCTGGCCCACCGCCCTGCTGGCACACAGGATCTATGGCACGCGCGATTATTCCTGATCCGACCCATGCTGCGCCTTGTGCTGGCGTTTCTATGGCTCGCCTCAGGCCTGCTTGGACTGTTCCTGCCGTCCGAGACGTTTCTACCGATGACAGCCCATACCGGCTTGCCAGATGGTCGCTGGATTGCGCTCGCCCGCTTGGGTGGCATTGCCGACCTTGTCCTGGCCTTTGCCCTCCTGCGCAATTGGCGACCAAGACTGACCGGCGCGCTTCAACTGGCGCTCGTCGGCGCTTATACGATGGCCTTCACCGTAATCGCGCCCGGCCTATGGCTGCTCCCGCTCGGCGGACTTCTGAAGAACATTCCCATTCTCGCCCTGATCGCCACTTGGATGGTGCTGGAGGACGAACGCTGATGGACCCGTACCTGACCGTCAAATGGCTGCACATCCTGTCGAGCACCGTCCTTTTCGGCACAGGCATCGGAACGGCATTTCAGATGGTCTGGGTGATGCGTTACGGCGATGCGACGCAGGTCCATGGGGTCGCGTCCGGGGTTGTGGTAGCCGACTGGCTGTTCACGACACCTGCGGGCATCGTTCAACCTGCGACGGGCCTGTGGCTTGTCTGGTACGCGGGCTTCGGCTGGACGGAACCCTGGCTACTGACCACATACGCTCTCTACATCCTGGCCTTCCTCTGCTGGGCCCCGGTCGTTCACCTGCAAATCCGTATCCGCGATCTCTGCGCCCAAACCACCGGTGGCGTTCCACCGGAAGCACGCCACCTCTACCGCATCTGGTTCGCGCTTGGTTGGCCCGCCTTCGCCGCCCTGACATTTGTATTCTGGTTGATGGTGACAAAGCCGCCGCTTTGGGGCTGAGTGTCGGAAAAGGAGCGCTGAGACATGCCATTCGAAACCTGGTTGGCCTTCGTTGCCGCCTCTACCCTCTTGGTCCTCATCCCCGGGCCGACTGTTTTGCTGGTGCTGAGCTACGCCATTAGCCAGGGACGGCGCGTTGCGGTCTCAACAGCCGCTGGTGTGGCCGTGGGCGACCTCATCGCCATGACCGCGTCTCTTGCAGGCTTGGGCGCTTTGGTGCTGGCTTCCGCAACGCTCTTCACAGCACTGAAATGGGTAGGCGCCATCTATCTCGTTTACCTTGGCATCAAGATGATCCTTGGCGCGCAGACGGCTGCCTTCGCCCTGCCCGAAGCACAAGCCATCAGTTCCCGCCGTACCTTCGGCCATGCCGCCGCCGTTACCGCGCTTAACCCCAAATCCATCGCCTTCTTCATCGCATTTGTTCCGCAGTTCCTCACGCCGACCGCGCCGTTGCTGCCGCAATTCCTGATCCTGATCGCGACTTTCGTTTCCATCGCCACGCTCAACGCGCTGGCCTATGCGCTTCTGGCAGGATCACTGCGCAACCGCCTTGCGCGCCCGGGAGTGATCGCATGGCTCACCCGCGCAGGCGGCGCAACCTTGATCAGCATGGGCATTCTGACCGCCACCCTCCGCCGCTCGGGCTGACCCGCGCCTTCATCTTGGCAAATGCAACTCCGGAGGAGGCTGCGGTCCTTCGGGCACGCAGACGGGGCAGCCCCCCACGTTCTTGAGAGTAATCCGAATACGTAGCCGCTGCGAGGAGGGTTGGCGCTTTGCAAAAGCGTGACCCCGAGGGGCGGCGGATTACCCCTGCCGCTTCAGCCAGTCCATGACCGCTCCGCGCACGCTTTGCGCACCTGAGCCGCGTGCCTCGGTGATCACTCCACGCGCCTCACGTAGGTCCACGCGCCGCAGCAGGGACTTTACCGGCCCGATGGACGATGGCCGCATCGACAGGCTGCGCAGGCCCATCGCCGCAAAACACAGCGCATCGACCGGCCGCCCGGCATCTTCGCCACAGAAACTCAGCGGCGTGTCGGTGTCCGCACAGCGATGAACGATCTGTTCCAGGAACGTCAGGAAGCTGACGTTGAGCGTGTCATAGCGCCGCCGGACCCGTTCATTCTCTCTGTCCGCCGCAAAGAAGAATTGCTTCAGGTCGTTCCCGCCGATGGAGATGAAATCGGCCATCTCGAAAAACTGGCGTGGCGCGAAGGCGAGGCTGGGGGTTTCCAGCATCGCGCCCACGTCAAGGCTTTCGGGCAGGGTGTGGCCCAAGGCTGCCTCTCGGTCCATTTCCCGCAACAGATGATCACGGGCCTGGGTGAACTCATCGAATTGCGCAATAAAAGGGAACATGACCGTCAGGGGCCGTCCATTTGCGGCCCGGATCAGCGCCTGCAATTGCATCCGCATCACACCCGGCTTGTCCAGACCCACGCGGATCGCCCGCCAGCCCAAGGCAGGGTTCGGCTCATCCTGGGGCTTCATGTAGGGCAGGACCTTGTCCGACCCGATATCAAGTGTGCGGAACACCACGCGCTTGCCGCCGGCTGCATCCATCACACGGGCGTAGAGACTGGCCAACTCGCCCCGGCGTGGGACGCGCGCACGGGTCAGGAATTGCAGCTCAGTCCGGAACAGGCCCACCCCTTCCGCGCCCGATGTGGGCAGCGAGGGGAGGTCGGCCATGAGGCCCGCGTTCATGTTCAGGTTCACCACTGTGCCGCAAAGGCTTTGCGCAGGTTTTTCCCGGATCGAGGCATAGCGTTCCTGCGCTTCAGCCTGCATGGCGAGCTTGTCGCGAAAGGCGCTCGACACAGTATCTTCAGGGCGCAGGTGCACGATGCCCTGGTCACCATCTACCAAGACCGGGTTGCCGTTCAGCGCCTCGGTTGCGATGCCTTTGGCGTTGATCACCAATGGAATGGCCAAGGCGCGGGCGACGATAGCCGCGTGGGACCCGACGGAGCCCTCTTCCAGCACCACGCCCCTTAGGCTGCGCCCGTAGTCGAGCAACTCAGCGGGGCCGATGTTCCGCGCAACCAGCACCGGATCGGCAGGCATGTCTGCCCCGGTGTCGCGCCCCTGCCCTGTCAGCAGCCGTAGCAACCGGTTCGACAGATCGTCGAGATCATGCAGCCGGTCCCGCAGGTAGGCGTCAGGAACCGTTTCCATCCGTGCGCGCGCGCTGGATTGCTCCTTCTCGACAGCCGCCTCGGCACTCAGGCCCAGGGCGATATCCTCCTCCATCCGGCGCAGCCAGCCGCGGGATCGGGCAAACATGCGGTAGGATTCCATCACTTCCCGCTGCTCGGCGTCGCCCACCGGTGCGCGGGTCAACATTTGGTCGATGTCGGTGCGCAGTTGATCGACGGCCTCCACCAGACGGGTGCGTTCGGCGTCCGGGTCTTCGGACACCAGTCGCGTCACGACAACGCGCGGCTCGTGCAGCCAGACGTGGCCCATTGCGGCACCTTCTTGCGCGCAGGTGCCCTTGAACATGACCTGGCTTGTGTGGCGGGCCGACAGCGCCGCACCTTCGCCCACGAACGCGCCAAGTTCGGTCATTTCGGCCAAAACCATGGCCACGACTTCCAACGCGTAGACCTCATCTTCCGAGAAAATCCGCGCGTCCTTAGATTGGACGACCAGAACGCCTAGCCGGTCACCAAGGCGTTGGATCGGAACGCCGAGGAAGCTGGAAAACGCCTCTTCCCCCGTTTCCGGCATATAGCGGAAGCCGCGCTCAGAGGGCGCGTTAGTGGTGTTGATCGGGCGTGCCCGGCGCGCGACGCGGCCCACAAGGCCTTCACCCAACCTCATGCGTGTCACGTGAACCGCTTCAGCGGCAAGGCCCTGCGTGGCGCAAAGTTCTAGGGTTTCGGCGTCGCGCAGCAGATAGATTGAGCAGACCTCCGATGCCATGGAATCCGCAATCAAACTGGTGATGCGGTCCAGCCGTTCTTGCCCCGCATCGGCCTCGGCCATGACAGCTTGCAGCCTGGAGAGCAGCTTCCGGCTTTCTGTTTCGGGTGTTGTGGTCATCTGTCCCGCACCTCGGCCACGGTTCTGCAGCCATTGCTTCTGATGTAGCCCGCGCGGACGTAGCCGCGCAATGGGCACTGCACGGGATGATTGCGGAAACGGGTGGTGCGGTTGGCGCTGAGACCAGCTTCAGTCGAGGTCTTCAGCCGCAAGCGCCAGACGGATTTCGCGGCGCACCATCTTGCGCACGTTGCGCGTAATGCGCTGGCCGAGAACGCCCTGCAGTTCCTCGCGCACAACGTCGACGATGATCTCGCGCAGTGTTTCCTCGTCAAGGATGCCTTCGTCCGTGTCGGGGAAGGTGAAAGGTGACGGTGCCTCACCCAGATCCTCGGCCTCGATTGTCGCGGCCGCGTCTTCTGCCTCCGACACAGTCTCAGGCACGGGTCGTTTGCGCGAGAAGACAGGCGTAACAGGAGGGTCGGCAGGGGCCTCTTCGTCGCTGACACCTTCATCTGGCGTCTCGTCGTCCAAGGCTTCGGTTTCAGATGCGGCGTCGTGGGTTTCCCCTTCGATAACCGCCTCATCTTCACTCTCGTCCGGCGCATCCGCCATATTTTCGGTTGCTTCGACCTCTGCAACGTCCGGCCCCGGATCGCTTGTCTCCGACGTATCTTCATCGTTTTCTGCGTGTGCGTCGGCAGCGTTGGAGTTCTCTACTTCTTCCGCTTCCGCGCTCTCGGCTGGTGCCGGGTCACGGCGCGCGACAAGGGTCAGCAGCGCCGCTTCCGCGCCATCGCTTGGCCAATTCTCATCGCCGGTCTCAGATTCGAATTCCGCAGCCTCGGGTGCCGCGCCGTCCAGCAAGATCAGGTCGGCTACGTCTTCTGCGTCGGATTCCAGATCGTCGAGGGTGTCGGTGTCGTCCTGCAAATTGTCGGCTGCATCGGCTTCACCCGATACCTCTTCGGCGTCACCTTCCGGGCCGACGGTGTCGTATTCAGCCATGCGATCATCGGGCTGCCATTCACCGCTTGGCCCATCTGTCGCTTCTTCCGCCGCCGCATCTTGGGCGAGCACATTCAAAACAAGGCTGTCGGTCGCATCTGCGGTTTCTTCGGCATCCTGTTCTGCAACCGGGGCCCACGAATCATCGGGTTCGTTCACCCGGAAAGACGGCGTCAAAACAAGGCGTTCACCGCCATCTTCTGACTTCGGCGCCTCGGAAGCAGCCGGGGCTTCTTCGTCAGCATCGGACGGTTGCATGGAGCCGTCTGGGCCGGGCGTGTGGTCAGAGACAAGCCGCCTGATGGATGCCAAAACATCCTCAATCTCTTCCGGCGTTTTCGCAGGGTCAGACATTCTTGCTCTCCTCAGACGCGCGGCGCTCAAAGGCGATCCGGCACACCACTTGCAGCCCTTTTTCGGGCCGTCTTCATCCTCAATTCACGCGCAAGATACCCAAAACTGCCTTTTCACACAACAATTCCCGCGCTTTAGCTGCACGGGAATTGTGTAAAATGCAGATGTTGTGCCACGGGCCGCTATAGACAGCCGATGCTGCGGTCAGTCGCGGCCGATCCGTTCCAGCATCGAGTCCAATTGCTGCCCTTGTGGGCTGTTGACCCTCGATGGTGCATTGGAAAAGAGGTTCGCGTAGGCTGCCGGATCATATTCCGGCACGTTTAGATGCAGATGTTCGACCGTCAGCAATCCGGACGCTGCCAGAAGCTGGTAACAAGATAGATAGAGGTCGGTCTGCGCCTGAATACGGCTGATCCGGGCGTCGAGCACGTCCTGTTCCGCATCCAGCACATCCAGGGTTGTGCGTGCGCCAAGTGACGCTTCTTCCTGCACGCCCCGGAACGCTAGTTCCGCCGCCTCAATCCGTTGGTCAGCGGCCTGGATCTGCGCGTTGGCAATTTCCATGCCGGCCCAGGCGTTGCCCACAGCTTGCAGGTTCAATCGCACCTGCTGGTTGAGGCTGGATCGGATCGCTGCCGCCTGCGCGCGCGATTGACGTTCAAGCGACAAAAGCTGCCCACCCCGATAGATCGGTTGCGTCAGCGTTACGCCGATGGTGCCTGAGGTGCCTTCCGCGAACGGATTGGCCGTATTCTCAAACACTTCCGTCGCCCGGCCTTCCAGCGCAATTTGTGGGCGCACGCCGGCGCGGGCCTGTTCGATGCCAAGCTCTGCCGCCGTCACCTCATGCTGAAGCGCGCGGATTGCGGGATGCTCCTGCCGGGCCAGCGCTTGGGCGGCTGCCTCGGTTCGCGGCACATTGGGCAGACTTCCGGGGCCGGACAGGCCGTTGGGATAGCGTCCGACGGCGAGGTTAAACAACTCGCGGCTGATATCCAGCGCACCTTGCGCTGCGGCCAATTGCGAGCGGGCCGTGGCCAATTGCGCCTCGGCCTGGGCCACATCGGTGCGGGTGTCTTCGCCGACCTCAAACCGGTCCTGAGCCGCGCGCAATTGCTGGGTGATAACCCGCACATTGCGTTCGCGGACGCCCACGATCTGCATGTCGCGCCAGACGTTCATGTAGGCCGTCACGGCATCAAGAAGAACCTGCTGTTCCAAGGAGATCAGTTGCTCCCGCGTGGCAAGCACAGTTTCTTCAGCCGCTTCGACACCGAAGCGCCGCGCACCGCCGTCGTAAACGAGATATTCCAGCACCAGCGAGGCAGAGGCGTTCGATGTGTTGTTGATGACATCGCGGCTCATCGTGGCCACGAAGCTGATGATGGGGCGCAATTGCGCGACCGCTTGGGCCACGCCTTCATCTTGGATGCGAAGGAGGTAGCGGTTCTGCTCCAACAGGTTGGAGTGGCGATAGGCGTCGGCCATAACGTGCCGCAACCCATCGGCCTGAACCGGCACCGCCGTCACTAACGACAGGCCAATGGCCCATGCTGCGGCCTTTGCCTTTGCGATCACTTGAACTGCCATTCCGATCCCCCGCTTGATCTGGTTTTGCCTGTGTCTTGCCTGTCGTTTCTTCGTTGTCTTGTCGTTTGCGATGTTGGTCGCGCTTGTATTCAGAATGCGAAACTTGGGGCTTTTTCGAAGCCCGGCAACAGCGGTGCCGTTGCGTTGAAGGCCATACGCCAACTGACGCGCCCGCTGGATTTCACACCAACCCGCGCTTCGCCTACCGCACCTTCCATGAAGATCGCGGCGATATGGCCGCCGTCCTTGAGTTGCTCCAAGATGCCGTCCGGAACCTGCTGCACACCGCCGAAGATCATGATCATATCGAACGGCCCGTGCTTTGCGCTGCCGTCAACCAACGCGCCCTGCACGATCGCGGCATTGTCCACGCCTTGCTCTGACAGGGCCGCTTCTGCATCGCGGGCGAGGTCTTCATCCTCTTCCACGGCCACCACAGCCTCGGCCATATGCGCCAACAGTGCCGTCGTGTAACCCGCGCCTGCACCGATCTCGAGAACGAGGTCGGAAGGCGAAGGCGTCATCGCCTCCAGAAGCTTTGCAATCGCACGCGCATCCAGCAGCTGGCGACCGCCGCCAAGGTCAATGGGCGTGTCCACATAGGCAAGGTCGCGCTTGGCGTCGGTCACGTAGACCTCGCGCGGGACACTCAGCATCGCATCGAGAACTGGGAACTTGGTAACATCGGATGGGCGCACCTGAGTGTCGACCATCGTAACCCTGCGTTGCGTGAAGTCCGCCATGAAACTGAACCACTCTGTCTAGTTTTCGAAATTGTTCTCGCACAAGCGCTTAAGACAGGCAACCGCCCTCTCTCGCGTTGCGCGTATGTGCGACGAAAGGCTCATACGACGTGGGCCTTGCGCGCAAACCCATTCGCGCGGACAAAGATGGTGAGCAGCTTTACTGGCGCGGATCGCAGGCAGACTATGGAACAAGAGACCGAAACCGAAGGCGGCACAGAGGCCGCAGCCGTTGAACCCGCCATGGAAGCGGTCGAAGTCCCCCCTGCCCCGCCCTTGCCGGAATGGGCCGAAAGCCTGCCCCCCTTCGCGCAGCAGGCGCTGGAATTCGTCTTTCAGGGCCTCAACACTGCGCAGGCATGGCTGTTGAGCCCCGCCGCATGGTCACAATTCGCGGTCCTTTTGGTGGCGTTCCTTCTGGCGCGTTACATCACCAAACGCATCCAGCCGAAGCTGACGCAATGGCTGTCGCCGGAAGACGGATCCGAGCGGATTTTCGACAAGGCGCGCCTGTTCCTGCGGCTATTCTTGCCGCTGACCATGCCGCTCTTGGCCTTCGCTTTGACGGGAATCGGCGAACAACTGACACGCTCCATCTTCGACAGCGGCACGGTCATCGCCTTCGGCAAACGGGTTTTCCTGTTCCTCGCCGTGCGCGCATTGGTGCGCGACATCATCACCGACAGCTTCCTGAAAATGCTGGGGAAATACGTCCTTCTCCCCATCGCCGCGCTCTATACTTTGGGCTTGCTCGACGTCATTTCAGCACGGCTAGAAGCAGTGGTCGTCCCCCTTGGCAATCTATCTTTCAACCTGCTCGACCTGATCCGCTTCGTCGTGATCGGCAGCATCATTTTCTGGTTCGGCCGCTGGTCAAACGATCAATCCACGTCGCTGATTGAACGCCAAGCTGAGATGCGGCCAGCTACGCGGCAACTGGCGGTGAAGGCCGCAGAGATCGCGATTTTCGGCGCGGCCTTCCTTGTTTTCATGAACATCATGGGCATCCCGCTGACCTCCCTTGCGGTCCTGACCGGTGCGATTGGTGTGGGTCTGGGTTTCGGCCTGCAAAGGATTGCGTCGAACTTCATCTCAGGCGTGATCCTGTTGCTGGAAGGTCAGGCAACGGTGGGCGACTTCGTGGCGCTCGACGGCGGCGAAGAAGGCACCATCATCCGCATGACCGCGCGCGCCGTGATCCTGGAGACCTATGATGGCCGCTGGATCGTGGTGCCGAACGAAGATTTCATCATCACGCGCGTTGTGAATTACTCCGACAGCGGCTCGGCCAACCGATATGAGGCCGCATTTTCCGTGAGCTACGATACGGACATAAACCTGGTTCCCGCGATTGTAGAGGCGGCCGTGGCGACCCATGCCGAGGTGCTGGATGACCCCTTCCCGCCCGATTGCGAGCTGCGCGGCTTCGGCGACAGCGGCATAGACTTCGCGGTGGAGTTCTGGGTGAACGGTATCGACGATGGGGCGAACAAATACACCTCGGACGTTCTGTTCCTGATCTGGAACGCGCTCAAGGACAACCACATCGAAATCCCCTTCCCACAGCGTGTCGTCGAGATCAAAGGTGGCTTACCTGCGGTGGCATCCAGCGATTAGGGCTTGCCGCGATTTCGGCGTTCTCCTACTAGAGGCGCACCACTGCGGATGGCGAGTTGGCGGAGTGGTTACGCAGCGGATTGCAAATCCGTGTACACCGGTTCGATTCCGGTACTCGCCTCCACTGGTTCCACAACATATAGTGGCTAGACATACAAAAATCGGCTTTTTGAGCCGATTTTGCTTTTTGTTTTTGCGTCTGTACACAAATCGTACACAGTCCGCACCCAGTTTTCCGCTACAAAGTCCGTCTGTTTTCACATACTGTATGTTTAACAGACAGATGCGGGCAGCATGATGAAATGAGCTACGGCACAACGACAGTAAATGTGCACAAGAAGCTGAAGCTGGATAAGCGGGCGAACAGCGAGAATTGGTATGCACGGCTGACGTTGGACAACGGCAAGCGCATTGTGAAAAGCACGAAGACGGACGACTTGGAAGAAGCCCGGGAACGTGCGCTTGAACTTTACTACAACACGCAAGCACGCATCAAAAACAACCTTCCCGCCCAAACCCGCAAGTTCAAGCACGTCGCAGAATACGCCATCAAACGTATGCAGGACACTTTGGAGAGCGGTACAGGTAAGCAAGCGTACAAGGACTACATCTCAGCGCTGCGTCTCTGGCTGATACCGTTTTTTGGCGATACGGACGTAGACAAGATTGACTACAAGGGCTTGGTCGAATTTGACGCCTGGCGCACGCAGCAAAACAAAAAACCGTTCTCGCAAAGCGGCATCAATAACCACAATGCTGCGCTGAACAGGGTGCTAGATGAAGCGGAGCTACAAAGCTGGCTCGTTAAATCAATGCGCCCCACCCTGCTAAACAAGGGCGTCAAAAGCGAAAGCAGGGGCAGCTTTACGGACGCAGAGTACAAGAAGATCTACACCGCGCTGCGCACCTGGCACAAAAAGACGAAGAACACCATGGCAGCAGCGACACGGGAAGTGCTGCGCAACTACGTCTTGTTTTTAGCGAACACTGGGGTGCGGCACGGCACAGAAGCGCTTGGGCTGCGATGGCGCAACGTTGAATGGCAGGACAAAGGCGACGAACGCTACTTGGTGGTGAACGTGGACGGGAAAACACGTAAACGCAGCGCTGTGGCGCGGGACACTGTTGAAGGCTACTTAGACAGACAGCGCAAGTTGAATCCAAGCTACAAGACGGGACATTTGACGAATTGATCGCAGCACGCAGCGACGAGTTCGTATTTGCGACACGACTTGGCGACGTTGCCAATATTGCAAGCTTAAACCGCGCATTTAATGCACTGCTGGACGTGATGGATTTGAAAACAGGCGCAGATGGCAAAGAGCGCACGCTGTACAGTTTGCGGCACTACTACGCGACGCGCGACTTGAAGCGCGGGATCACGACGCACGCGCTCAGCAAGCAACTGGGCAACAGCACAGCGATGATCGACAAACATTACAGCAAATATAGCCCGCTGCTAAACGCGGAACTGCACAGCGGGCGGAACATGCGCGCGGAAAAAGCTAAGGACGCTGTAGCGGGCGCACAAAGCGTCGTTGACGCCGCTTTTGCGATGCACGCGGACGGACTGCTTGAGGACGAGGCACTTTTGGCGGCACTTGGCGTTGGGCGCGACGGTTATGTTGTGACGGAAGAGATTGCGATGAAAGCGCTGGATGCAAAGCGCGCTGAAAAAATAAACGCTAGCACGCTAATGCTGATTTTGAACGGGTAGCGGGCGCTGCAAAACGCGCCCGTGCCAGTGTCGATCAAGCTGCCTTGCGCTTGCTCAGCGCCGCCTCAATCGCAGCGTCCAGTTCGCCTTGTTGCGTTGCAACCAAAAACGCTTCCAGCGCACCTTCCACGTCTTTCAGTTCTTTCACAAACACCGCGTTGCCCTTGCCCAAGTCCAGCACTTTGCTGCCGTATCTGCATTGCACATACCAGCCGCCGTCCTGCTCAAAAAACCACGCGCGTACTTGCCGCATTTTCTCAATGGCAACTTTTTCGCCGTGTTCGTTTGTCGCCCAACTTTTTGCGCGCACCTGATGCACGTCGCCTTTCAGCTTTGCAGCGAACACCTTCGCTTGCTCTTCGATGGCTGCGATCAGCTTTGCGCGGCGTTGTTGCGTTGGGTCTTTCGCATTTGCCCGCTTCACCGTCTTTACCGTCAGTTTCGCCAATTGTGTCATACCATTTCTCCTTGCGTTCATATCGCAAGTATGTGCTCAAATACGTAAGCAAACGACCAAAATTTAAGCGTTTCCAGACACATAAGGAGCAGATGCCCAATGCAAACGACAGAAGAAAAGCTGCTGTGGATCGCGCAACTTGCAATCGCCTCAGATGCAGCAATCGAAGCTAATTTAGGATTTGTTGGCACTGCGAACATGGACGACGTTGATCCAAGTGTCTCAGACGAAATGGAAATGAGCGGCTTTGGATTTAAGACTTTGGTTGCGCCGACAGGAGAGCGCGTTTTTGGCATGGATCGAAGCATGAACGAAGACGTGCAAAGGATACTTGGCTTTGATCTAAGCCCTGCACAAGACAATGGATCACAGGACGATCATGTTAGCTTTACGTGCACCATGCGCCCAACAAACCTATTTGGTCCCGCAATCTGCTCTGCTCTCGCCACAAATTGGGACATTTGCTTTGGATTTGATAGGCAATCAGAAAGGATTGACGAAGGCGCGATAACGCTCTTGGCGTATGGCTTGTTAACGAACGCATGGGTCAAGCCAAAAGGCGATACGATTGATGAAACAAAACTGGATGAAGCGTTGAACGATGCCGTTGTGCGCGTTCAGCTACTGGTTGGAAAGTGCACTGAGCGTGGCGATTATTCCCCGTTCAAAGAAATAATCGCTGCTTGGCAGGGCGGCTAGCACTATGGAAACTGCCCCTGTGCCGCGTGTTCAATCATCCGCTCTGCCTGCCGGACATAGCGGGAAACAGTGGCTGACACAGTGCGACGGTGGCTTTCAGGCGAGCTTGCTTCGTCAGCCTTTTCACGTTCTTGCACTTTGATCCGTGCGCGCTTCGCCAAGTCAAAGTTACTCACCTTCTCTCCCTGCGCTGCCGCTGCTTGCTTCGCATCGTAAAGATCGAAGCACTTTTTCAGCGCATCTGGCACGATGGGCTTTTCCAAGCTGTATCTTGCCTTGCTTTTTCGAACTGATTTTACAAGCCGCGCGGCTTCTGGCTTCAAGTGCTTCTTCAAAATGTTGTTCAGCCGCCATTCAATATGCTTGCGCTGCGCGTCCAGCGGTATGTTCACCAATATGCGTTCTTCGGCTCCTATCGCCTCAGCCGCAATGTCCAAGTCCGTCACAATCGAAACTGATTTGCCACGCAACACAGGTTCGGCAAACAAATAAGCGCCGCGCTGTTCAAGCGTGTTAACACGCTCGTTCCACCAAGCTTTGAATGCGGCGTGGCGATTGCCTTCATAGCGCACATCACCAAAATCCTCGAAGACGCGCTCGCATCCAAGCCCGTCATTTGCGCAGGCTTCCGCGTAGTCCGTATTCAGCGTCAACGCATACCACCACCAGTAATATGGCGAAGCTTCGACCTTGAATGCTGCGGGAACAGGCGTCCTGCCAAAAGTTGGGTGCTTGGAAATAAAAAAACGTCTCATGCGTTAACAATCATCGAAGTCTTCAATGCCTGTTCGTATCTAGCATAGCAGTCCTGAGGTATAAAGGTGTCATAGCTTGATAAAGAGCTTGATTGCGAAAATGAAAGGAAAAGCAATGACTAAGAACTTGAACATCAAAGAAACCACACTCGCAGCTTTCCAGAAGCGTGTTAACACGCTTTTTGCAGAACGTGAAGAATGGCAGACGACGCTTTATGCAACTGCGAACCAGCGCCTGTATGAATTGTTGGGCAATATCTACACTGTCTACTTGGACGCGAAGGATGGCGGTGACGTTAGCGCTGAGAAGTTTGAGTGGCTGCAGAAGTAGGTCCAAAAGCGCAACATCCCCGTGAACAAAAAGCCCAGCTTCATCCAGCTTGTCACCAAGTACGTGTTCAGCGACAGCGATACAGACAGTCGCCGTGTTAACTCATATGCGCGCGTTTTGAGCTGTGCAGCGCAGGAAGGCGTAGGGACGGGCAATGCGATTGCGCGCTACATCGAAGAGCGCGGTGGTATTGAAGAAATCCGTGCTGCGCTTGCAAAGAACACAAAAACGCCAAAGCAGCGTGCTGCAGAGGGACGTGAGCTTGCTGACAACGCCGCAAACATCACTGAGATTGCATGTGAAGAAATTGCGCAGTGCGCCACTGACAACATTGGTCAGTATGTCGTGCTGGTTGGCAAGCTGAACGCGCGCGGCAACGTCGAAGTAAAGCACGTGGTTTTTGAAGAAAACGTAGGCGAACGCATTGCAGGCAAAACAGTCGTCTCAGGCGCGCTGTCAAACCTCTACAGCAACAACGAAAAGGCAAAGAAAAAAGCCAAGGGGCGCGCTAAGGCTGAAAGCGCTGCGGACAAAAAGAACGACGCATTCAACAAGCAGCAGCACGAAGCAACGGGCGAAGCTCAAAAGTTGGCGGCATAAGGAGCAAGACTGATGACAAACACTGCACCCCAATCTACTCTCGATATGGTTTTTGCAAACAGCACAGCACAAAACCAAATCTCCGCGCTAATGCTTGGCAGCTTCCCGTTCCCAGCAAGCGGCAAATCAGCCCTGTGCTTCTACGGGACGTATGGCACTGGCAAAACGACTTATGCGCACATTTTTTGCGACGAGTTCGAAAGAGCGCGAAGCGGCAAGGCAATCAACAACAAGCCACACTTTGTGTCATGCCAAAAGGTCGCAAAAATCACATCGATCATGCAAAACTGTAACGCCATTGCCAGCACCCTTTCGTTCAACGAAAGCTCGCTTCACTACTTCATCTTTGACGAAGTGGACAACTTGACCAGCGATGCACAACGCGCGCTCAAAGTGTTTCTCAACACGCCCAACACTGTCAGTGTATTGACCACTAACTATCTGGAGCAGCTTGACAAAGGCATGTTGAACCGTTGCGTGACGATCAACTTCAATGCTGCCGATCCCACGTCCATACGCGCCCGTGTCGAGCAAATCTTGCGCGATCAACAGCTTTGTCTCAGCGCCGACGAGATCGACGAAATTGTAAGAAACAGCGACGGCAGTTGGCGTGACATCGTGCCAAACGCGATGATGCTCGCACAGCCCATCGCGCCGCCACCGCGTCCAAACAATTTGCGCCTTATCAAATGACCCAAAAGCCCCAGCAATGCTGGGGCTTTTCTTTTGGCAGCAATAAACGTGTTAATACGTTTCTACCTCCCCCACGCCTTAGCTCCCAAATGATAAATAATTCTAAGGGAGCGACGGATGAACACGACAGAAACGATCAACGCGCTGCGCAGGGGCTTTGCAGATCAGACCCGCGCACAGAAGCTTGCAACAACACAAGCGATGCTGACAGCAACAGCGCAGTGCGTGAACGACTTGCGGCAGTTGGTGCACGAGACGGACGCGGCAGCACAGCGGCGCAAAGCGAAACGACGCGAAACAGAGCTTGATCCAAAGCCCCCCGTAAAGCCCGTGCGCGTCGCTGAGCCAAGCAAGCCCCGCAAGCCGAAGTACAGCGGGCTTTGAGGGAGCAATACATGACACTTTTAGAGCAGGTATACGAACGACTGGTCGAGCATGATCTCGTACAGAACGGCGAAGAGTTCAGCACGAACTGGTGCGGCAAAAGCAAAAGTTGGTTTGGCGAGCGCAAACACAGCGGGCGCGATTTCAGCGTCACCGCCGCAATCGACTGTATGCGCAGTGTCCAGCTAAAGCTGGCGACGCTGAAACTAAGCAACAGGCGCATGGGCGGATTGCTGGAAGCAGAGATACGCGGGCTGGACGAAGTGAATACTGCGCTCAAAGCTTTTCTGGCTGAGCAGCATCGCATCACAGAAGTCGCCCTGGACGCAGCGCCACCGCGCAAATTGTTATAGAATTAGCAGTTCATAACATCTTCGCCAAAGCCTGTTCGATTTCAACGACTTAGGCACTATGCTAAAATCGGTCGTCCGCTAGAATGTTAGACTTTACAATGGATTACAACGAAAACGCATATTTCGAGGTGATGCATGAAACAAGCGAAGCTCTTAACCGACGCAGAACGCAAGCGCGTGTCCGCAGTCATCAACGCCCATCGCTATCCCATCCGCAACCACGCTATCTTCGCGCTCAGCTTCTTTGCGGGGCTGCGCGCGTGCGAGATCGCAGGGCTACGAGTGGGCGACGTGTTTGAAGACAGCGGCAAAGTGCGCGACACGATCTACCTGGCAGCAACACAGACAAAAGGCGACGACAGCGCGACGGTGCTGGTCAGCAAGCGATTGGCGAAGGCACTGGCAGCATACGCCGCGCAGCATCCCCGTCATATCGCAAAGCAAGATGCTTCGCTTTTCTTCAGCGCAAAGGGCGGCGGGTTCAGCGCACAAACAATCGTCAACCTGTTTGCCCGCTTCTACAAGCTAGCGGGCGTCAAAGGCGCAAGCTCGCACAGCGGGCGTCGGCAGTTTTTGACAGAGCTAGCAGACAAGGGCATCAATGCGCGCGTGATCCAAGCGCTTGCACGACACAAACACCTGAACACAACGATGCGCTACATCGAGCTGAACGAGAACAAGATGCGCAACGCAATTGAGTTGATCTAAGAAGGGCAAAAAATCCAACGTTTCGCAGCCTGATCGCCGCCCTTTGCTAAATACATTAGACAGCTAAGGCTGCACCAAAAACTGACCTTAAGGTTAGCACGCCAGTTATCATTGTGCCGCAAACCCGTTCTGATGTGAGACGGTAAGCAAACGCATTCGTCAGTTATGCGCTTCAATAGTCTACCCTGCCATCGCGCGCAGGATGCCTAAAGCACGCTGCCATTGCAGTACTGTGCTTACTGTTGTCGGAATGGTTGTAGCGCAGAGATGCGTGAATTGAGTGAGACGGATGACAAGCCGCTGTGCGGTACCCGTCAACGTGGTGGAACAAGCTTTGCTACGCCAGCCCACCATGTGCGTATGATGTCCCAATAATAGAGATGATAGGAAAACCTGCTCTTCCTTTATGGTTTGGGGAGCGTAGCCAAAAAAAGCGACGGGTAACGCCTTAGCCTTTAGATCAAGCCCGAAATAGGGCTTGATCTATTTGCTCTAGGTAAAGCCACGCAATCATACTCCATTTTCGAATGACATGTTCTGGCAAAGAAAATGCGCCGAAGTGACTTTGAAGCTTTGCGAAGCGAAGATGAAAAGAAACGTATGGCGCTTGTGGAACTGCGAAGCAGAGACGCAAATTCACCAACTGATATCACTAAGCAGCAGTAGCCGCCTTAGAGTATCCTGCCATACCCAGTGTCAGGTCCTAGTTCTGGGTTTCGTGGCGTGCCCTCAACGTCGATCCAGCGAATGATTGTCCCAGCTTCGTTCACGTCAAGCTGGAAGCAAGACCATGTGCTTGGGTCTGATTGCAGATCAACGCTCGAACAATACCGACCGTTTTGTACGGTCCAAACTCGCCTTTGATCCCCGTAGACTGTCGTGCCGTTCCTGTTGAACGTTTGTCTAATACCCGCGCCAGTGTTGCTCTGCTCTGTGTATTCAACTGTGCGTCCGCCAACGATTGCCATCAGCGCCGCCGCGTTCTCAACTGGCACAAAGCGTTGCTCAGCACCCGCACTGAGATGCGGGTTTGTGGTTGCTTGACACGCACTAAGTGCAAGCGCTCCAATCAAAAATAAGCGTCGATCCAATTTTCCCTCCTACACCGCACAAAAAACGGCTTCAAAATACGTTTCTTTGAATTAACGGTCATTCTGCTTCGATCTCAAGCCCAAAGCTTCGATTTACAAGCCGTGTATGACTATGGATTTGAAGCAGGAAATTGGATCGCGCGTTAAGGCATCACGCAAGATGCGTGGTATGACACAAGCAGCGCTGGCTGAAGCTATCGACATGAGCTTTGAAACCGTGTCGAACTTGGAGCGCGGCAAAACAGCCCCGAACTTCAACACGCTAAGTGACATCGCCACCGCGCTCGACTTAGAACTTAAGTTCTTTTTCGATTACGAACCGAACAACACGTCAAAACTGCGTAGCCGTCTCATTAGTGAGCTAAGCGCGACAACGCTGGAAGTCGATGACGACAAGCTGGCGCTGATCGCAGATTTGGCGAAGGTGGTGGCACGGCGCTGACTTGAGGCATCACTGTCCGTTTGGTTCTAACGCTGACACGCCACAAGATCAGCAGCGCTACCATGCGTTACACCGATCTAAACGGAAAAAGCCACGGATTGTTGTTGGATTTGGCGTAAGGATCCAAAGCGCACGCAATTGCTATGGCGGTCAAACAATCACGGATCGGCGGTCCGCGGAAAACCTGGTCAAAACACCACTTAGCAGATAGCCATAGATGCGGCGGCATGGTACTCACGCCATAAGGAGTGAACATGCTTTCAGATACTTTCAAGTATATCTCGCAATTTCGTCACGCGGGGCACCAAGTCGGTAGGAAAGTTGGCGATATGCTCGAACTTGTCACTTACTCAGCGCTCAACCACGATCCTGAGTTGAACCGACGTATGAACGTTGAGCCTAAGTTGTTTGGTTTCTCCGACGCAGGACACAAGGTCGAGTTCGTTTTATGCGAAGTGCCGCCAGAAAAAAGAAACGGCGGTGAAATCAAGAATATAGAGAGCATAATTGGTTTTGTAGAGTGTAAAAAAGTCGGTGTTGAGCAAACTGTAAACCAATCCTTTAAGAAGAAGTTTTCAAAAAACCCGAACGGACAAGGCTTCATCGTTCCTTTTGATACACCTGTTCCAATTAGTTTTACAAAAACCGAACGCGGCAAAGTTGGCGTTTATATTACCATTGATCAAAATGAAGTTGTGATAACGGACAGCGATTCAGGAGACCTTGTCTTTAAGGAGAGTTTACAACCTTATCATCGGATCATTGCAGCCGTGTTTGAAGATGGTGAATTTGCGGTACTCAGCAATGAGCAAAGCTTACGAGAATTTGACAAGACTCTCCGCTCATGTCGCATACTTGATATCTATGAGATCAGAGAAGAATTTCTCGTAGGTGTTGTTAATGAGTGCCTTAGTGGTCCGCAAACACCTGAAAAAGCAAAGCAGTCGTCTTTTGTTGCGCTTGATGTTCGCAAACGTCGATTTGGCACTTTCGATTTGCGCCCGGATGAACGCGATTTGGTTAGTATTCTTGTGATCACAGAGTTTGCACATTGGGAGCAGAAAAGTCGAAATATGATCCAAGCATGTATAGATTACAACCTAGTTGTGCCTGATGCTCTAATTGTTGAGGCGTTTGCTGAATTTGAGCGGGAGTTCGGCGTTGACTTTTATGCATTTATATCGAAAGAAACCTACGAGAATAATATGAACGTGAAGACAATTATCGACGGGCTTGTTGCGAAGAAAGCTGGAAGGATTTTCATCGATATCGCAGATGGAAACCAAAAATCAATTACTTACGATAGCGGCAGACTAGTCATTTCTTAAATACTAGAATCCCATCCTTTTTGGCGCTTTCGTCGTTGTGGTAATCTGCCCTAGTATTGTAGGCATATTTCCCAGTGCCATAGTGTGTAGTACGATAATTTGTTGCTACTGGGGTATACCCAATCTCCGATACTATTTTGGTGACTGTATTCAATACAGGGACCAGCTTTTTGTGCCGCGTACAATCGCCAATAACAATGGCTAGAGAATCTCCCGCATTCTGCATTTTGTACGATTCGCTATACGCGGCACGAAGTAGATTTAAGTATCTCTCGGAATTAGTTTCAGTTGCTGGATGCGCAATCATCTCTTTTTTATAGTAACTACGTTCGCCAACAAAGCGCTCCTCGAAAGGTTCTCCCCAAAGGTACTCAAGCTTAAAAACGGGAGCGTAATTGAATGCATTTAGATACGGCGGGTGGCTTATGATTAGGGACGGGCTTTCACCTGAATAGACTTGAGAAGCTACTTCTGCTCCTCCGAGGAGACACTTGTGATTAATCCCATCACTTGTGTGAAGTTGATATGCTCGTTGGTTATCCACCATCTCACGAACTTTCTTAGAGAATGCTTGTAGTGGATCTCTCTGGCGCTTTTCCTTGTTGATATGAGGGCGAACTTCAGCATCAAATGCACGCGATGTTCTCCGAATAATTGCAAGGAATGCGCAAATCAGAAATTCCGATTCCTTCGTAGCATCCATTTCACCCAAAATGCTTTGGATCGACTTGAGACCTGAAACCGCAGACGGTTCAAACCATTTCTCTTCATGCTGATGGAGCTCTTCGACAGGGCTGGGCGAGTATGCGCGCTCGATCTCCCTTAATAGTTCTGAAACTTTGCTGGTTTCTATGTGTTGGGTTTTTACCTTCGAAGCCATTACAGCTAGCCAACTGACATCGATCCCAAATGAGGGTATCTCACGCAGCGACGCTTCAACCAACGTCGTCCCTGAGCCACAAAAGTTGTCCAGGATGGGACGGGCTGTAGCTCTGTCATAGTACTCGTCGATGATCTGCCCTGCGACTACGGATGGAAACTTCCCGTAGTATCTGAAATGTGAGTGGGTAAGGTAAGCTAGCTGGCGAATGGTGTAGGGGATGTCCCAGGTGTTTACGTTTTGGTCTGGCACCTCCGCAGCTTCAACAATTGGAAGGTACTTCTCCCAAATCTGGGGCTCTTGTTCGAAAAAATCCGGCTGCAGCATAGTTTCGGTCTCACTTTCTACAAGTTGTAGTATTGCCTCTCACTGTCAGATACAATCCGTAGAACACTTTGCATCGTTAAACGGCGTCGGGAAAGAACAGCGCTGTGTGCACAATTTTGCACACACCTACAAAAACTTGCGCCTTACTATTTGATTTTATTGTGATTTAAGCAATGTATACCCCTTGCAAATCCGTGTACACCGGTTCGATTCCGGTACTCGCCTCCACCATTCCCCCAGATGACGCCGCCCCTTAGCCGACTTTCCTCGCCAGCGAAGACAGGATCGGGCAGTCAGGCCGGTTGTCCCCCGCGCAGCTCTCCACCAGTTCGGCCAGCGTATCGCGCATGTCGCTGAGGTCGGCGATTTTGCGGTCGATCTCCTGCAAATGCTCTGACGCAATGGCTTTGACCTCGGAACTGCTCCGCCCTTCATCCTCATAGAGCGCCAAAAGCACGCGACAGGCCGCGATGGAGAAGCCCAGCGCTCGAGCACGGCCCAGGAAAGCCAGTTTGTGCAGGTCCGTCTCACGGAAATGGCGGTATCCGTTTTCGCCGCGTTGCGGGCGGATCAGGTCAATGTCCTCATAGTAGCGGATCGTCTTGGCCGGAACACCCGACGCCTTCGCCACGTCACCGATGTTCATGGGGCTCGCCTCCTTTATTCAGCGGCTATCGGTTGCTTCCGCGCGGCCTCAGCCGTCGGTGGTTGTGACGACGCGCCCAAGGCTGGCCGTATGCCCCGCAATCGCAGTGCATTGGTTAGAACCGAGACAGACGACAGCGCCATCGCTCCGGCGGCAAAGACCGGTGACAGGAGCACGCCGAAGACGGGGAACAGAACGCCAGCGGCCACCGGGATCAGTGCTGTGTTATAGGCAAAGGCCCAGCCAAGGTTCTGGCGAATGTTGCGCATGGTCTGGCGAGAGACCTCATGGGCCGTCACCACAGCGGAAAGATCGCCGGACATCAACACCACATCTGCGGCCTCAACCGCCACATCCGTGCCCGTGCCAATCGCAATGCCAACATCTGCATGGGCCAGTGCGGGCGCATCGTTGATGCCGTCGCCAACAAACGCCAGCACCTGTTCATTTGCGCGCAAACGGTCCAGTGCCGCAACCTTTCCGTCCGGCAAAACTCCAGCGATCACGGTGTCGATCCCCAGATCCTTCGCAATGGCCTTGGCGGTCGCTTCCTTGTCGCCGGTGATCATCGCCACCCGCAGGCCACGCGTTTGAAGCGCCTCAATAGCTGCAGCGCTGGAGGGTTTCACGTGGTCCGAGACGGCAATCAAGGCCGCCAATTTCCCATCAATCGCCGCAAACAGCACCGTTTTGCCCTGCGCAGCCAGCGCAGCTTCACGCGCTTTCAGATCATCCGGCGCCACCCCGAAACGCTCCATCAAACGATCTGCGCCAACAAGCACCTCGTGTCCGGAAACCGTTGCGCGCACCCCATATCCGGGCAGCGCCTCAAATTCGGGTGGCTCCGCGAGTGGCAACCCGTCAGCGCGCGCCGCGCGCACGATGGCCTCGGCCACGGGGTGCTCCGCCCGAACCTCAACGGCGGCAACCAACGAAAGAACATTCGCCCGGTTGAACCCGTCGGCCATCTCCATTTCCGTCAGGTCCGGGCGCCCTTCGGTCAGCGTACCGGTCTTGTCGAAGGCCACCACGTCCACGTCGCTCAGCCGTTGCAACGCCTCGCCCTTGCGGAACAAGACGCCCAGCTCTGCCGCGCGGCCCGAGCCCACCATGATCGAGGTCGGCGTGGCCAACCCCATCGCACAGGGGCATGCGATAATCAGGACGGACACGCCCGCAACCAATGCGAACGTAAAGGCGGGGTCCGGGCCAAACGCCAGCCAGACGAGAACCGTCAAAGCCGCGAACGCCATCACCGCTGGCACGAACCACATCGTGACGCGGTCCACCAAGGCCTGAATGGGCAGCTTCGCGCCTTGGGCGTTCTGCACCATGCGGATGATCTGGGCGAGCGCGGTATCCGCCCCCACCCGCGTTGCGCGAAACCGAAAACCGCCCGCGCCGTTGACAGTGCCGCCCGTCACCGGATCGCCGGCGCTCTTGTCGACCGGGATCGGCTCCCCCGACATCATGCTTTCGTCGACGTGGGAGGTGCCGTCGATGACCTCCCCATCCACAGCAATCCGCTCACCGGGGCGCACGATAAGCACGTCTCCAACAACGACCTCATCCAAAGGCACGTCCAGTGCCACCCCGTCTCGCTCTACGCGGGCATGGCGCACTTGCAGCCCAACAAGCCGCTGAATTGCCGCCCCCGTGCGCCCTTTGGCACGCGCCTCCAGCCATCGGCCCAAAAGGATGAGCGTGACGATCACCGCCGCTGCCTCAAAATAGACCGCGCGCGCGATCTCAGGCAGCAACCCGGGCGCAAACGTCGCCACCAGTGAGAAGCCATAGGCTGCGAATGTCCCCACCGCGACAAGGCTGTTCATATCCGGCGCGCCGCGGAAAAGCGCCGGGATACCTTTGGTGTAGAACCCCCGGCCCGGGCCGATCAGGACCAATGTGGTCAGGGCCCATTGGATGAGCCAGCTGGCCTGATGGCCGATCGTTGATCCGATAAACCCATGCAACGCCGGGATAAGATGCGACCCCATCTCCAACAGAAACACCGGAAGCGTTAGCGCCGCCGCCCACCACATACGGCGCTTGGCATCATCCGCTTCTGCGGCCTTTTCCTGCGACTGATTGGCTGGTGCATCCGCTCCCGCGACCTTGGCCGCGTAGCCTGCCGCAGTGGAAACCTGCGCGATTTCGCTGGGGGAAAGGACCCCCTCCAACACCGTCACCTGAGCCGTCTCAGACGCAAGATTGACGGAAGCACTCACGACTCCAGGCGCCGCCGCAAGCGCCCGCTCCACCCAGCCAACACACGATGCGCATGACAGGCCCTGCACGCGCAACGTCACATCCACAGTGCGGGCCGGATAGCCAAGGTCACGCAAGGTTTCCTCCGCCGCTTTGATCGCCGCCGCATCAGCCCCATCGAATTCCGCCCGTTCCGTGGCGAGGTTCACACGCACATCCTCGACGCCGGGCACTTCCGCCAAGGCACGCTCCACCCGCCCCACGCAGGAGGCACAATTCATGCCAGATATCGTCAACGAGTGATGGGTCATCAGGATGGTCCAATTGGTTGCACCGCGGGTAAGCGTCGCGCGGCCCACTCTACATGGACCTTCCATCAACTGGAAGGTCAAGGGGCAAGGTCGAACATGTGCCCTATCCAATTGCCTTCCACCTTCGGATCGCCCTAACTGAGCCCCGCAAACGCTGGAACCATTGGCCAAAAAAGGACGCCCCCGATGACCCTCGCCCTCGGGATCGATATCGGCACCTCCGCCGTGAAACTGTGTCTTGCTGATGAAAGCGGCGCGGTCGTGGCAAGCGTCGATGCGCCGTTGCGCCTGAGCACGCCCTTTCCTGGCGGAAGCGAACAAAACCCGCAGGATTGGGTCGATGCGGTCAAGATCGCCGCAAATAATCTGGACGCCAACCACCGCGCGCAGGTCTCAGCCATTGGTCTGTCCGGGCAAATGCACGGTGCGGTTCTGTTGGATCAGGCTCAGCAACCGATCCGGCCTGCCATCCTGTGGAACGACAGCCGGGCCAGCGCAGAATGCGCTGAGATGGCGGCGGCGGTGCCCGACATCGGCCATATCGCCGGTGTGCCGCCAATGCCCGGTTTCACAGCCCCAAAGCTGCTGTGGCTTTCCAAACACGCGCCCGAAGAGCATGCCCGCATCGCCCATATCATGCTGCCCAAGGATTACGTGGGCCTCTTCCTGCACGGCGCATTGGTCACTGACCCTTCAGACGCCGCCGGAACCTGCTGGTTCGATCAGCATAACCGCACATGGTCCGACAAGCTTTGCGCGGCCTCGGCCACGGACCCGAACTGGCTGCCCGCCGTTCTCGACGGCTCCGCCATCGCCGGACAACTGCACCCAGAGGCCGCCGACGCGCTTGACCTGCCCGCCGGTATCCCGGTCGCGACTGGCGCCGGTGACGGTGCCGCAGGCGCGGTCGGCATCGGCGCGGTCGCGCCCGGTGACGGCTTTGTCTCACTCGGCACCTCCGGCCAGCTTTTCGTGACCACTGAAACCTGCCGCCCGAACCCCGCCAACCGCATCCACGCCTATGCCCACACCCTGCCTGATCTGTGGTTCCAGATGGCCGCGATGCTCAATGGCGCACGGCCTATGGCGTGGCTTGCCGAACTCCTCAACCGTCCGATTGCCGAGTTGCTGGCTGAGGCCGAGGCCGCCCAACCAGGCCCTTTGTTCCTGCCCTACCTGACCGGGGAACGCACGCCGCACGGCGACGCCGACATCCGCGCGGGATTTTGGGGCCTGAGCGAAGGCACCACCCAAGGCACGCTCATGCGCGCAGTGGTGGAGGCCATCGCCTTTACCTTCGCCGACGCCCAGGCCGCCATGGCCGCGGCGGGCACCAAGCCGGAACGCCTGTTGGCCATCGGCGGTGGAACCCGAAGCGATTTCCTGCTGCAGATGATCGCCGATGTGATGGGCGTGGCCCTTGGCCGCTCGGAAGCCGCCGATGTAGGTCCGGCACTCGGCGCCGCGCGGCTGGCACAAATCGCTACCGGCACCCCCGTCGCAGAAGCCGCCGTTAAGCCGGAGGTGTCCCGCTGGTTCACGCCGGACCAGGCACGCGCCGAAATTCTCGCCCCGCGCCTTGCCGGTTACCGCGCCCTCTACCCTGCGCTCAAATCCGTGAATGAGGCCCTGCGCTAGGCCTTCAAAACCCCGCGCTGGATTTGATCCTCTTCAATCGACTCGAAGAGCGCTTTGAAGTTGCCCTCGCCAAACCCGTCATCGCCCTTGCGCTGAATGAATTCGAAAAAGATCGGCCCGATCACGGTTTTCGAGAATATCTGCAACAAGATCCGCGTCACGCCGCCATCGACCACGCCTTCACCGTCGATCAGGATGCCGTGCTGCTTCATCCGCTCAATCGGCTCTTCGTGGCCATGCACCCGCGCGCCACTCATGGCGTAATAGGTATCGGGCGGCGCAGGCATGAAATTGATTCCGGCGGCTGCAATCCGGTCCACCGCATCGTAGATATTCTCGGTCGCCACGGCGATGTGCTGGATGCCTTCGCCTTTATATTGCTGAAGGTATTCTTCGATCTGGCTAGTCTCATCCTTGCTTTCGTTGATCGGAATACGGATCTTTCCGCAAGGCGAGGTCAGCGCTCGGGAAAACAGGCCCGTTTGCTTGCCCTCGATGTCAAAGAACCGGATTTCGCGGAAGTTGAAGGCCTTGGCGTAGAAATCATACCAGGTGCTCATGTTCCCGCGCGCCACGTTGTGAGTCAGGTGATCGAGATAGTAGAACCCCGCGCCCTCCGGCTTTGGATCAACCTCGCCCAACCAATCGAACTCAGCCCCATAGGCGCTGCCGCCGTCGCCATAAGTCTCCACGAAATACAGCAACGAGCCGCCAATACCCACGACCGCCGGCACGTCCAGCGTCTTGTCGTCACCGGTGTATTCCTCGGCCCCGTAGTCCACGGCACATTTCAAGGCGTGCGCTGCATCGACCACACGCCAAGCCATCGCGGGCGCACAAGGCCCGTGGGCCTCTACAAACCGGGCGGCGTGCGTGCCCGCCTCGCGGTTAATCACATAGTTGATGTCGCCCTGCCGATAGAGAGAGATGTCGCGCCGCTTGTGCTTCGCCACCTCGACATATCCCATGGCCGAAAACAGCCGCTCCAACGCGACTGGGTCAGGATGCGCGAATTCCACGAACTCGAACCCATCGGTTCCGGCGACATTTGCGGCATCGATAACGGCTTTCGGGGCGTCATGCGGGAATGGTCCCATCGGGATCCTCCTATCTATGCGCCGCGTGGAACGTGCCCTTCACGCGACAAACAAGATCCCGGCCCGCGGGGAGCGTTTGCTCAGTTGCAAATGTAACCGAAAACCGGACCACAACGCAAGATCACTCAGGCCTGCTCCGCCCCCATCGCCGCAGACAATTCCGCCGCGGCCTGCATCACGGCATCGGCCAATTGTTCGGTATTGGCTTTGCTCACCCGACTAACTGGGCCCGACACCGAAAGCCCGGCCACCGCCCCGCCGCTTAGATCAAAGACAGGGGCCGCGATGCAGCGCATGCCTTCGTTCTTTTCCTCATCATCGATGGCAAAGCCCCGTTCACGCGTGGCCTCCAAGTCGGCGCGCAATGCTGACGGTTCAGTGAGCGTGCGGGCCGTGAATTGATCCAACGGGGCCGTTGCGAACAGGCGCGAAAGACGGTCATCGGACATTTGCGCCAACAAAGCCTTCCCTATACCCGAGGCATGCATGGGCGACAGCGTGCCCGGCGGAAAGAAGGCACGGATTGTAGCGTTGGTTTCGACCTGACCCACGAACAGCACATGCGCATTCCGCGCTATGCCAAGGTTCGCGGTCTCGCCTGTTTCCTCCATCAGCCGCCTCAAGATGGGCCGCGCCCGATCCACAAGCGTCGTTCGCCGCAGGTAGCGCGCACCGATCACAAAGGCACGCGCCCCGATGTGCCAAAGCTGACCCCCAGCATCGAATTCTACTAGTCCGCGCCCCTCTAGCGTCACAAGGATGCGGTAGATCGTGGCAGGCGATTGGCCGAGGTCGTCAGCCAGCGCCGTCAACGTGGCCCCTGGCAGGGTCGACAGATGTTCCAACACCTCCATCGCCCGGTCGAGGGATTTGATCGTGTTCTGTGCAGTTTTGTCGTCCCAATCCCTCGGGCGCCCGCGCGCGCGGCGGGATGGGGTGGAATCAATACTCATTTGGGTCACTCCGCCACAAGCTGAAATCATTTTTCACAATGTGAAAAACTGCAACCTACTGTTTCTTTTCACTTAAGATCCATGTTAACACTTTTGAAAAACGATTTCAAAAAAATTGTGCGTGATGCAAGCAGTGCCTATATTGCCCCAACGCTTTGGAGGAGACGGCACCATGACATCCCAGAACCCAGTGTTCATTCCCGGCCCGACCAACATGCCCGAGGTCCTGCGCCGCGCATGTGATTTGCCGACGATGGACCACCGCTCAGCCGCATTTGCGGACATCCTCCACCCGGCGCTCGCCGGTGTGAAATCGGTGCTGAAGTCCACCGAGGCCGAAGTGTTCGTGTTCCCCGCAACCGGCACTGCCGGGTGGGAGGCCGCGATCACCAACACGCTCTCGCCCGGCGATAAGGTTCTTGCAGCGCGCAATGGCATGTTCTCGCACAAATGGATCGACATGTGCCAACGTCACGGCCTCGACGTGCATTTCGTTGAGGTGCCTTGGGGCGAAGGCCTGCCGGTCGCGCAGTTCGCCGACATCCTCGCCGCCGACACGAACCACGAAATCAAAGCCGTCCTCGCCACCCACAATGAAACCGCCACCGGCGTCGTGTCGGACGTGGCTGGTGTGCGCAAAGCGCTCGACGCCGCCAACCACCCGGCGCTCTTCTTCGTGGATGGCGTCAGTTCCATCGGCTCCATGAACTTCGAATTCGACAACTGGGGCGTCGACATCGCCGTAACCGGCTCTCAGAAGGGGTTCATGTTGCCCGCAGGCCTCGCCATCATCGGCGTGTCGCCTAAGGCCATGGCCGCGATCGAGGGCGCCACTTGCGCTCGCACCTTCCTCGACATCCGCGACATGAAAAAGGGGTATGAGGCCAACGCCTACCCCTACACCCCGTCCGTGGGTCTATTGAACGGCCTGAAAATGGCCTGCGATATGATCCACGCCGAGGGCCTGGAAAATGTCTTCGCCCGCCACGCCCGCATCGCGGATGGCGTTCGCGCCGCAGTGCACGGCTGGGGCATGAAGCTCTGCGCTGTCTCTCCCGACCTCTACTCCAACACCGTCTCCGCCATTCGTACGCCTGACGGCTTCGACGCAGGCCTGATCTGCAGCCACGCCGCCACCCGCTACGATGTGGCCTTCGGGGCCGGCCTGGGTGACGTTGCGGGCAAGGTTTTCCGCATCGGCCATCTTGGTATGCTGACCGATGTGCAAGCGCTCTCAGGTATCGCCACAGCCGAGATGGTTATGGCCGACCTCGGCCTCGACATCACCCTCGGGTCTGGCGTTGCTGCCGCCCAGGAAACCTACCGCCAAACCGCCGCCGCACAAGCAATGGCCGCAGAATAAGGACCAAGCGCGTGAAAGATATGGCTACCCACCTGCCCACATTTGACGACGTCATCGCCGCGCATGAGCGGATCAAACCCTACATCCACCGCACGCCCGTTCTGACTTCGACCTACCTCAACGAACTCACCGGGGCCGAGTTGTTCTTCAAGTGTGAGAACTTCCAGAAGGCCGGTGCTTTCAAGGTCCGCGGCGCGTCCAATGCCGTCTTCGGTCTGTCTGACGCCGATGCCGAAAAGGGCGTCTGCACCCATTCGTCCGGCAACCACGCGCTCAGCCTGAGCTACGCCGCGGGTCGGCGTGGCATCCCCTGCCACGTGGTCATGCCGCACTCGGCCCCGCAGGCAAAGAAAGACGCCGTGCGTGGCTATGGCGGCATCATCACCGAATGCGAGCCCTCGACCACCAGTCGCGAGGCCGTCTTCGCCGAAGTCCACGCCGCAACGGGTGCCGATTTCGTCCACCCCTACAACGACCCCCGCGTCATTGCCGGCCAGGGCACCTGTTCGCGTGAACTGATAGAGCAAGTCGCCGGCCTCGACTCTGTCATCGCCCCCATTGGCGGCGGCGGCATGATATCGGGCTGCTGCCTGACGCTATCGAACATCGCCCCCGACGTGGACATTTTCGCGGCCGAACCCGAGCAGGCCGACGATGCCTACCGCTCGTTCAAGGCCGGCCATATCATCGCCGACGATGCGCCGGTGACCATCGCCGATGGTCTCAAGGTGCCGCTCAAGGAAAACACCTGGCACTTCGTTTCCAACCACGTGACCGATATCCTGACCGCCTCCGAAGAAGAAATCATCGACGCGATGAAACTCACCTGGGCACGCATGAAAATCCTGATGGAGCCCTCTTGCGCCGTGCCGCTCGCGACAATCCTGAAAAACCCTGAGGTCTTCAAAGGCCGCCGCGTTGGTGTCGTCATCACCGGCGGCAACGTGGACCTCGCCAAGCTGCCATGGATGGCCGTCTGATTACCTGAACACTGGGAGAAATCTTATGAAAGATATGGCTGCATTCGCTGACTATGAGGTCGGCTTCGACATCCCCGCCAAGCCCGGCATGAAGGCTTCCGAGGTTCAGACGCCCGCGCTGGTCCTCGATCTCGATGCGCTTGAGCGCAACATCAAGAAGATGGGTGACTACGCCAAGGCCCACGGCATGCGTCACCGTGTGCACGGCAAGATGCACAAATCCGTTGACGTCGCCCTGATGCAGGTCGAATTGGGCGGCGCTTGCGGCGTCTGCTGCCAAAAGGTGTCCGAGGCCGAGGTCTTCGCCCGCGGCGGCATCAAGGACGTGCTCGTCTCCAACCAGGTCCGTGACCCCGCCAAGATCGACCGCCTCGCCCGCATGCCGAAACTGGGCGCGCGCACGATCTGCTGCGTTGATGATCTGGCCAACGTGGCCGACCTCTCCGCAGCCGCGCAACGGCACGGCACAGAGATCGAATGCCTCGTGGAAATCGACTGCGGCGCGGGCCGTTGCGGTGTGACCACCACGCCTGCGGTTGTCGAAATCGCCAAAGCCATCGACGCGGCAGACGGCCTCAAATTCGCGGGCATTCAGGCCTACCAAGGCGCGATGCAGCACATGGACTCCTATGACGACCGCAAGGAAAAGATTGCCATCGCGGTCGCCCAGGTAAAGGACGCCGTCGACACGCTGAAAGCGGACGGCATCGAGTGTGACATCGTCGGCGGCGGAGGCACCGGCTCCTATTATTTCGAGAGCAACTCGGGCGTCTACAACGAGCTTCAATGCGGCTCCTACGCCTTCATGGATGCTGACTACGGCCGCATCCTCGATGCCGACGGCAAGCGCATCGACCAGGGCGAATGGGAGAACGCGCTGTTCATCCTGACCTCCGTCATGTCCCACGCCAAAGCCGACAAAGCCATCGTCGATGCGGGCCTCAAGGCGCAATCCGTCGACTCCGGCCTGCCGGTGATCTTCGGGCGCACGGATGTCGAATATGTGAAATGTTCAGACGAACATGGCGTGGTCGCAGACCCCGACGGCGTTCTGAAAGTGAATGACAAGCTGCACCTCGTGCCGGGCCATTGTGACCCGACATGCAACGTCCATGACTGGTATGTCGGCGTCCGCAACGGTGTCGTGGAAACCGTCTGGCCGGTTTCGGCACGCGGGCGGGCCTACTGATGGACGGCGCTCCGACGGCACAGCACGAACTGGCAATCGTCCCCGAGGGGATGATCGCCGACCTCCTCACCCGCGATGCGGCATTTGCGGCTGTAGAAGACGTCTTCGCGGCCATGGCCGCAGGAAAAGCGCAGAACTTCTCGGTCGTGCGCGAAGCGATGCCAACCGAAGATGCGCTCTATGGCTTCAAAGGCGGCGTGGCCCCTGGTGTCCTCGGCCTCAAGGCCGGCGGCTACTGGCCCCACAATCTCGACAAACGCGGGCTGATCAACCATCAGTCCACGGTTTTCCTGTTCGAACCTGAGACCGGTCGCGTGAAAGCCATGGTGGGTGGCAACCTTCTGACCGCCTTGCGCACCGCTGCGGCGTCTTCTGTCTCAATCAAACACCTCGCCCGGCCGGACGCAAAAGTTCTCGGCATGATCGGTGCAGGCCATCAGGCAACGTTCCAGATGCGCGCGGCGCTCGAAACCCACGATTTCCAAAAGGTCATCGGCTGGAACCTCCACCCTGAGATGCTACCGAACCTCGCCAAAGTCGCGGACGAACTCGATATCCCGTTCGATGCTGTCGATCTGCCCGGAATGGTCGAGGCTGACGCGATCATCACGATCACTTCCAGCTTCGCACCCACCCTTCTGGCCGATCACGTCAGCCCCGGCACGCACATCGCCTGCATGGGCACCGATACGATCGGCAAGCAAGAGGTCGAACCCGCGTTTTTGGCCCGCTCGACCGTCTTCTGTGACGAGGTCGCGCAATCCACTACACTGGGCGAGGCGCAGCACGCCGTTGCTGCTGGTTTGCTTGGCGAAAGCGACATCACCCAAATCGGTGCGGTCATCAACGGCACCCACCCCGGCCGAACGTCCACCGACGAAATCACGCTCTTCGACGGCACCGGTGTAGGCCTTCAAGATCTGGCAGTGGCCAGTTCAATCGTCGACACAGCCGTGGCCAACGGCACCGCAACGATGGTCAAAATCTAGACCGAATACGGGACGGCGGGAGGGGCGATGGCGTCAGCCGAGCGTTTCCTGCCGCCGCACAACGTATGGCGCGTCGAACCAATGCTCCTCAAGGTTCGCACCCGGCCCGATCCGATCCACGACCGCAAAGAGCCCCGGGTCACGCAACGGGGTCAAAACCCCATGCCATGTGCCGCGATAGAAGTTGATCGCCTGCCCTGCCTGCGTCTCGAACGCGAGCGGCGCCCCCGGCACCCCGTCCTCATAGGGCGCTACAACCACCAGAAACGGATGCATCGCCATCGGGATGAACGCCTGCGAGCCGTCCGGGTGTCGCTCCACCATGTCCAACTGATACGGCAATGCCCGCACCTCGGACCGGAACAGGCTGATGCCCGCCCGCCCGTCGGTCACGTCCAGCGTCGCACGGTCATGATACCGCCCGCAGAGCCCCTGATTGATCAGCTTGTCCGGGTCGCCCGCGCAATCGAGGATTTCTCCAAACGGGGCGAAGCTCTCCGCCGTGATCGGCTCGATGAAAATATCCCGAATCAAGGCAGTTTGTCCTGTAGCCGGAACAACGCGATCCGCTCAACCTGACGGCAGGCTTCCGCAAATTCCGCCGACTGATCGTTTTCAATGCGCGCGTGGAAGGCGGCAAGAATACTGGCCTTGTCGTGATCCCGCACCGCGATGATGAACGGAAACCCGTGCTTTTCGACGTAGGCCGTGTTGAGCGCCGTAAAGGTCTCCCGCTCGGCGTCAGTCAGAGAATCCAATCCCGCCCCCGCTTGCTCAGACGTGCTTTCCGCCGTCAGCCGGTTCGCCGCCGCCAGCTTTCCCGCAAGATCGGGATGTGCCAGCAAAACCGCAAGGCGCTGGTCTTCGGTCGCGGAGCGGAACACGCGGGACAACGCCGAATGCACGCCCAGCGCGGTGTCGTGGGTTGGCCCCAACTCAAGCGCCCAGGCGCCCTCCGCAATCCAGGGCGAATGCTCGAATACGCCACCAAATTCCTCCACGAATTCCTCACGCGCCAGAGCAGATGGCGCACGCGCCGTGGATGCCGGATGCACCTCCGCCCAATGATCGGCAATCTGCTCACGCGTCGCGAACCAAACACCCTCATGCCCTGCCATATGCGCCAACGCCCGCTTCAGCGCCGCCGCGCGCCCCGGTCGCCCGGCAATCCGCGCGTGCAGCCCGATCGAAAGCATACGCCCGCCTTCCTCATAAAGCGTATCAAAGGCTTCGGTGATCGACCGCTCGAACGCCGCAGGCTCCGTGAACCCGGCCTGAATAGCAAAACGCATATCATTGACGTCCATCGTATAGGGCACAATCAACTGATCGCGCCGCCCAAAGCGCGCCCAATAGGGCAGTTCATCGGCGTAGCTGTCGGCAACATAGGCAAAGCCACCCTCTTCCGCCGCCAAGCGCACCGTGTTCATCGAACAGCGCCCCGTGTACCAGCCCCGCGGGCGTGTGCCGGTCACCGCCGTATGCAACCGCACCGCCTCGGCCATATGCGCCCGCTCATCGGCTTCCGAGAAATCCTTGTACTCGATCCACTTCAATCCGTGGCTCGCGATCTCCCAGCCCGCCTCCTTCATCGCCGCGACCTGCTCTGGCGCGCGCGCCAGTGCCGTGGCTACGCCGTAGACCGTTATCGGCATATCGGAGAGCATCCGGTGCAGTCGCCAAAATCCGGCCCGCGCTCCATATTCGTATAGGCTTTCCATGTTCCAATGCCGCTGCCCGGGCCAGGCACTTGCCCCGGTGATCTCGGACAGAAACGCCTCAGACGCCGCATCCCCGTGAAGCAGGTCATTCTCGCCGCCTTCCTCGTAATTCAGCACAATCTGAACCGCGATCCGTGCGCCGTTTGGCCACTTCGGGTCTGGCGGCGTTTGGCCATATCCGGTCATATCGCGGGGGTAGCGGGGGGCGTCCATGGGCGGTCCTTGCACAGCGGTGGTATACTGCTCCCGTAGTATGGAAAAACGCTGGAAAGAGCGAGGCATAAGATGGCTGGATACCTAACAACTCATGTCCTTGATACCGCGCGTGGATGCCCTGCCGAGGGCATCAAAATTGCGCTCTATCGGGTCTCCGGGAATTCGCACCGAAAGATTGCCGAAGCCATCACAAACGCCGACGGCCGCACCGATGCTCCGATCCTGCCAGAGGGTAAATTCAAGCTCGGGACTTATGAGCTAATCTTCTTTGCTGGTGACTACCTGCGGGCGAACGGGGAAACAACGGACCCCTTGTTTCTTGACGGCATTCCGATCCGCTTCGGCATGGCAGAAGAGGATCACTACCACGTCCCACTCCTACTCTCCCCATACGGGTATTCGACCTATCGCGGCAGCTAAGCCACACCCATAGGCTGCACAACTGCGGTTTACGTGGCTTCCCGCTTCCCCCGGCGCACAAACCCGGTATCGTCAGCTTCGGGAGAATTTGGGAGGATTCACACCATGAGCGAACGGCCCTGGACGGCGTTTTATCGCCCCGGCGCGCGCACCGAGATCGAGCAGGCGGCCTATCGCAACCTGGGCGATCTGATCGGTTCGGTGGCTGAGACCTTTGGCAAAGCGCCTGCCTTCACCTGCTGTCTGCCCAACGGCATGAACGGCACGCTCAGCTTCGCACAAGTTGATGAGATGTCAGATGCCTTCGCGGTGTACCTGCGCGAAGTTGCGGGCCTAAATGCGGGCGACCGCGTGGCTTTGCAGATGCCCAATTCGCTGAGCTTTCCGGTCGCGGCCTTTGGCGTGTTCAAGGCAGGCTGCATTCTGGTCAACGTGAACCCGCTCTACACCGCCGAAGAAATGGCCAAGCAATTCGAGGATGCTCGCCCCCATGCGCTGGTGATCGTGGACATGTTCGCCGACAAGATCCCTGCCGCCACCAAGGGCCACCCGATCCCCAACATCATCGTCACGCGCGTGGCCGAATTCCTGCCGGTCCTGCCGCGCGGCATTGCCGGTCTGGTGCAAAAATACTGGGACCGCTCCGTCAAACCGATCGAAACCGCTCATATCCGCCTGCCCGCCGCCCTGGCCGCGGGGCGCAGCCACAGGGACAGTGAAAGCATCGAGGTAGAGAAGTACCATCAGGGCGTGGACGCCAATGATGTCGCCGTCCTGCAATACACCGGCGGCACCACGGGTGTCTCCAAGGGCGCCATGCTGACCCATGCCAACCTGTTGTTTAACATGGAACAATCCATGGATCTGCTCAGCGGTCTCGACCGCGGGAAAGAGACGATCCTGACCGCCCTGCCGCTCTACCACATCTTCGCCTTCACGGTGAACATGCTGGCCTTCTACTGGATGGGGTCGCGCAATATCCTGATCCCAAGCCCCCGACCCCTCGGCAACCTCAAACGCGCTTTCGAGAACTACAAGATCACCTTCATGACCGGCGTGAACACGCTCTTCAACGGGCTCACGAACGAGATCTGGTTCAAGGACAGCCCGCCCAAACATCTCAAATTCGCAGGTGCGGGCGGCATGGCGCTGCAAGCCTCCGTCGCTGAGAAATGGGAAGAGATCACCGGAAAACCTGTCCTTCAGGGCTATGGTCTGACCGAAACCTCACCCGTGCTGACGTTCGAGCCGTTGGGCAAAGCCCGCCCCGGCACCATTGGCATCCCCGTCCCCTCCACCGACGTCGCGATCATGGATGAGGCTGGAAACCCGCTTGCCATCGGTGAGACCGGAGAAATCGCCGCCAAAGGCCCGCAGATCATGAAGGGCTATTGGGAAAAACCGGAAGAGACCGCCAAGACCATGTCGGGCGAGTATTTCCTGACCGGCGACATCGGCATCATGGACCCCGACGGCTACATCCGCATCGTTGACCGCAAGAAAGACATGGTCGTCGTGTCCGGCTTCAACGTCTACCCGAATGAGGTCGAAGACGTCCTCGCCGCCCACCCGGCGGTAATTGAAGCCGCCGTGATCGGTGTGCCCGATGACAATTCCGGCGAGGCCGTGAAAGCATTCGTCGTCCTCAAGGACACCAGCGTCACCACCGACGCGATCCGCGCCTACTGCAAAGAGCATATGACCGCCTACAAAGTGCCCAAACGGGTGGAGGTGCGGGACGATCTGCCGAAATCCAACGTCGGCAAGATCCTCCGCAAAGACCTGCGCGCTGAAGAAATGAAGGGGGCCTGAGCCAATGGTTGATGAATTTACCCAAACCCTTCTCGGAATTCTGGTCGCTGTTATTATGCTTGGTCTTGGCGCTTCGCTAACGCCGCGCGACTTCCTTCTAGCCCTCAAGCGCCCGCAGGGCCTGCTGATCGGTGTGGCGGCACAATACGGCATCATGCCATTTCTGGGTTTTCTCTTCGTCACCCTCCTCGTGGTGCCCGAGGAGATCGCACTAGGGATCCTGCTCATGGCCTGCATGCCGGGCGGGACGACCTCGAACGTCTTTACCTACTTTTCCAAGGGCAACCTTGCCTTGTCGCTCCTGATGACGGTGACCTCGACGGCGACGGGAATCCTCCTGATCCCGATCATCCTTTTGGTCTATGCGGCAGCCCTCGACATCGAAATCCCGCGAGAGGAAATCATCAAGGTTCTAGCGGTCCTGCTTGTTCCGGTTCTACTGGGCATGACGCTGCGCAAGGTGAACGCCAATATCGGGGCGGTGCTGGAATTCTGCGGCTCGATGCTGGGGGCGTTCTTCATCATCTTCATCGCAGCAACCTGGATCCCGCAGAACTGGCAGTTCCTGCTTGGCACGTCCGGCGCGACCTATGTCGCCGCAATCGGGCTCGGGGTTGTGGGGATCACACTTGGCTACCTCTTCGCCAAACTGCTGCGCCTGCACCCCCGCAACGCGCGTACCGTAGCGCTGGAGACGGGCATTCAGAACGGCCCACTCGCCATCGCGATCGTCGTCTTCACATTCCCGCCCGATCAGCAGCAGGCGATCATGGCCGTGCCCGCGCTCTATTCGCTCTTCATTGTGCTGGTCTCCACGGGCGTGACGCTCTTCTTCCGCCGCGCCAACACCGCTGCCGAGCAGAAAATGCCCGACAGCCTCCTGTAAACCCAATAAGGCTAACGCGCCCGCGCCGTCATCTTGGCAGATACAACTCCCTGCGGAGGGACCGTAACTCAACCTTCCGCGGGCCTGTTGGCCATTCCAAACCACCCCGTGCCCATGCTACCCTTCGCCAAACACCGGCCAAACCGGGGACCAAAGGGCAAACGTGCAGCATCTGAAAAACCACTCCAAACACGGTGAGGTCCTCGCCGTGTCGATGATGAAGGACGAAGCGCCCTTCCTTTTGGAGTGGTTTGCCCACCACCTTGCCGTTGGGTTCACCAACATCCTCGTCTACACCAACGACTGCTCCGACGGCACCGACACCATGCTGATTCGGCTGGAGGAATTGGGCCTCGGCCACCATCGCGTCAACGACATCGCCGAGGGCATCAAACCCCAACCCTCCGCCCTCAAACATGCCCAGGCCGAGCCCATCGTGCGCCAGGCTGATTGGGTGCTGAACTTCGACGCTGACGAGTTCCTTTGCATCAAGCATCCCTCCCATTCCGTTGAGGGGATGATCGACGACGCGGTCGCCCAGGGTGCCAATGGCATCGTCATCACATGGCGCATCTATGGCTCCGGCGGCGTCGTGGAATGGTCGCGTGCCCCCGTGACCGAACAATATACCCGCGCCGCGCCGCCCCTTTGGAACAAGGGCTGGGGCGTAAAGACGTTGTTCAAATTCGACCCCAAATACTGGAAACTCGGCATCCATCGCCCCTCGATTAAGAACAAGTGGCTAGAGACGGATTTCCCCGACTCCGTCAAATGGCTCAACGGGTCCGGCCGACCGATGGAGGACTACTTCAAGTTCCGCGGCTGGCGCTCCATTCGGCGCACCGTGGGCTATGACTGGGCGCAGATGAACCACTATGCCGTGAAGTCCGTTGACAGCTACGCCGTCCGCAAATTTCGCGGCAATGTGAACAACAAAAAAGACAAATATAACAACGACTACTGGTCCCTTCAGGACCGCAATGAGGTCGAAGATACCGCAGCCCTACTGCACGCCGAAAAACGCGCCGCGATCATGGCTGAACTGCTCACCGATCCCGTCCTGAATGACCTGCATCACAAGGCCCTCGACCGGGTCGAAGCCCGCCTTAATGAGTACCGCCAGACGGCGGCCTATATCGAACTCCGCGAAGGCCTGATTGAAGCCGGCAAGGTTCCTATCACCAAGATCGAGGCCAAACCGCCCCAGGCCCGCGACCCCGCCAAAATCGCGGCACTTATGAGCCGCGTTGAAAAAGACGCCGCCGCCAAACCAATCGAGGAGCGCCGCAACGACAACGTTGCCGGATGGGCCGCCACCGACGGCGATCCGTACGTCTTGGGCGACATCGACACCTCCGGTGAGATCGGCCTCGAATGGGTCGAAAACCATGGGATTGAGCTGCCCGCCGACCCCCGCGTCTTCTCTCCCGAAAGCCTAGATGTCATCATCCTTGGCCGGTTTGAGCGTCGCCATGCCCGCAACATCGCGGGCTATCTGTCCGGGTGTGCCCGCGTGCTTGAAATCGGCGGTGGCGTAGGGTTCATCGGGATGCGAGTGGTGAAGGTCAGCGAAGGGCTGACCTACATGGTGCAAGACAGCCGCGCGGCCCTCATCGACTACGGTAAGGGGCTGGCAAAACGTGCAGGTGTCGATGACACGTCGCAGCTGAAATTCACCGATGGCCCATTGCTGATCGACGACAAGCCCGCCGGGTTGCAGGCCTATATCAGTGACTTCAAACCCGTGGCCCTGCGCATCAGCCGCGCCGCCGATCTGCCCGCCGAAACGCTCAAAGACATCGAAATGCCCTCGGTGACCCGCGTCTTGATCCCGGTCATCTCCGACGACCAAGCGCAAAGCTATCGCGCGGACTACGCGCCGGTGCTCACCAAAATGGGCTTCACCGAAGTTGAAGACCGCGTCAGCTCCGGCTCCCTGCAATTCGACCGCAAAACATGATGCGCAGGGGCTTGGCGAAGGGCCATGGCTCGGCCTAACGTGGCGCGACCAAGAGGGGCGAGATTGGTGGCGGATACTCCGGAAGATGACGACCTGATCGCGGGGCACGGTGTCGTGCTGCGCGCCAAGAACGGCGACGTGATCCGCTACGATCCCTCGGGCCTCGTCATGCGGCTCAGCGACCGTGTCGTCGAAGACCTCGCCCTCCGCCTGCCCAACCAAACGGGCCCGACCCAGTCCGCAACAGCTTCCTTCGAGCCCGCCGATCCGCCCGAAGGTGTCGACGGCTGGAACGCCCGACGCGATGGCGATTGGATCCGCTTCACTGCCCGCCTCAAGGGCGCTCAAGGCACCCGCGACTTTCGCCAGCACATCGACGGCGGCGACATCATCGGCGACACGAACGGCCCCGTCCTCGGTATCCTCGGCATCGGCGGTGCGCGCGCGGCCTTGGCCAATGCGGGCGGCGCGGACTTCCCCCAGCACATCGTGGCTCCCGCAGATGACATCGGCGCAGTGGGCCACGCAGGCATCGAGACGGCCAGCAAACAAGACCGTTTCGAACATCTTCGCGAGATGACGCATGAGGCGCTCGTTGCCCAAACCATCCTGAATTGGCGGATAGAAGACTACGGTCCCCTGCCCCTTTTCATGGCGCGGGTTGAAACGGACGCCTCCACCACAGCCGCAGAATTGGCCACCGGCAAGGCTGTGGATAACTTGTTGATAGCTGCGGAGAACTTGAAATCTGCGGCAGAATTGATGAGCAAGAAAGCCAAGGTTCTATCGGTTTCCCTCGATTTCGCGCTCGAAGATCATTCGAAAAGTGCAATCGACTACCGCGATGGAATGCTCGCAGTGATGGAGACCATTTCCTCCGGTCTCTGGAAGCTCGGCTTCGACCGCCCGCTCTTTGTGTCCCGCTTCGAATCCGGCCTTGCGGACGTCGCCCCGCAGCCCGCACTCGATGGCCAGTGGGAGCTTTCGTGGAACCATGGCGACCACCGTCTGATCCACTCTGCCCCCGCCTACATGTTCGACCTCGATACCTACGACCGCCCGACGGAGGCCGCGCGCATCCAGCAAGCCGAGATGACGGCACATGCCATCGCAAATGCGGAGACGTGGAAATGCCCGACCTTGCATCTGGCAGAACTCGAAGGGCAAACTCTCCGCGTGACCGCCCGCGCCAACGGCCCACTGACCCTAGATAGCCCCGAAGGGTTTGCGCTGACCGGCTGCGAAAACGGCGCGCAGATCAAGACAATCGCCATCGCCGATGACGATCCGCAAGCCGTCCTCCTGACCCTCGACAAGGCGCCAAAGGGCAAAGATCTCCGCCTCGCCTATGCCTGCGCCGGTCAACCTCGCGGCCACGTCCGCGATGACTGGCAGGATGAAAGCGCAACCGGCGTGACACTGCACCGTTGGGCTCTCCCCGCCCACCTGCCCATCACCGGCGGTCGCACCAATGCTTGAGCTTCCCGACGCCCTCCCCCCCGGCGCGCTGTGCAACGCCACACCCGCCGCCGCTGGCCGCGCCTTGCGCGATGCCTTCTGGTGGCACGGCAGTGCTGACGTGATGGAGGTCGACCCAAAGACCAACGCAGCCACCCTCTGGCGCACCCAAGGCTCCGGCCCACCCGCCGAGCCGACCGAACCCAACAAAGGCAATGGCCAGATTGGCGAGGCCGACGACCTTATCGGCCTGCAATGCAAGGCCCAAACCCATTGCGGTATGGTGGCCGATGCCGTCACGCCGGACGCCACAACCGCAACCGTCGCGATCCGTTTCTACACTCCCCCCGGCGAAGACGCCCGCACGCTTTTCACGCTGAACGCCGGCGATAACTACGTCTTCCTGTCCGAGAATGACGGCACCCTGATCGCGAAAGATGACAACGGCCTTGTCTCCATTAACCTCCCCTGCCCGCCCCGCGACGCCCCCCGTATGGCAATCGTTTCGCTGTTCGGCGACCAACTGGCGCTCTCCGTCGGTCCAAATCGTGCCGACGGCAAGGCCTCCAACGGCATCCTCAGCGGCCAGGCCGACCTCTTCATCGGTTGCCGCAACCAACGCCCCCGCCTTCTGAAAACGCTCGGCTCCGCGCTCATCCTCGATGTGCTTTTCTTCCCGAACCGCGCGCTCCTCCACGAAGATGCGGCTGAGCTCAAGGCCCTCAAACGCCATCACCTCTGGGCCGCCGCATGATCCCTGAGGGCGGCAATATTTGCGTGATTTGGGTCGATGACATGATCGACGTCTTCACCTGGCGCGACACCTTTGGCCTGCGTATCCAAACTCCGCATCTCGACCGCCTCATGGCCGAGGGCGTGCGCTTCACCAACGCCTACGCGACCGTGCCGCTCTGCGCCCCCTGCCGCGCGGAGCTCGCCACCGGCCTCTCGCCCTTCCGCACCGGCCTCGTCGACCTCAACCGCTTCTGGCGCGACGTCTATCCTCCTGAAAAGGCGTGGCAATACGACCTTCGACGTGGAGGCTTCTACAACTTCACCACCGGCAAAGTGGACTCGAACTACAAGCCGATGCCCGAGGAATACCGCCGCATCCTTTTCCACGAAGAACCTCTCGCCGAAGACAATGGCCGCCGCCGCAACGTCCACGCCTATCTCGACCGTGGCCCCGGCATCAAAGGCGTGAACCACCCCAACGATCAGGGCGAATACGACCACACCTTCTTCGACCACCAGGTCGCGCAAAACGCCATCGACCACCTCGTTCGCGCCGACCCGTCAAAGCGCCACCTGATCCAGCTCGGCTTCAAACACCCCCACTACAACCTCGTCGCCCCCGACCGCTTCTACGCCCAATACGACCCCGCCGACATCGTCTGGCCCTCCATCGCGTCGCCCGAGGATTACTTCGGCCCCCAACCCGGCTTCGCGGTCTATGAGGCCGCCTATATCGCCAACGGCGTCTGGACCCCCGAAAAAGCCGGGGACGAGGCCTGGCGGCAAGTCGTGCGCGCTTATTTCGCCTGCATCTCCCACGTCGACCACGAGATTGGCCGCTTCATGGACGCCCTCCGCGCCTCCCCGCTTGCCTCCAACACCACCGTCATTTTTCTCTCCGACAACGGTTTCAATCTCGGCAACCACGACAGTTTTCATAAGATGTCTCAATGGGATAGCGCCGCCCACGTCCCCCTCGGCATCTGGCACGCCGACCTGCCCGCGAGGCAAATCGACCTCCCCGTCTCGCTCCACAACGTCCCCAAAACCATCATGGACCTCGCGGGCCTTCCCCCGCGCCCCGACTGGACCTCCGGCCAATCGCTCCTGCCCCTCATCGCCAACGAAGACACCTACGACCGCTCCAAGTCGCCTATCACCTGCGTCTTCGGCACCCTCTCCGTCCGCCCCTCCGTCGAAGGACTCGAGCAATACCGCTACTTCCGCTACCCAAACGGCGAAGAACACGTCTACGACCTCGTCAATGACCCCGGCGAAACCGAAAACATCGCCGCAACCGCGCCCCTCCAAGCCCTCCGCGACGAACTCACCCGCGGCGCGCTCGACCTCGGTCTCGACCTCCGCGGCTTTGAAAACCCCGCCGATGGCGTAAACGCCATGATGGCCGTTGACGGCTCTGTCGTCCTCGCCGGAGGCCGCGCCGACAACGATTACTGGGCCTATGGCGCAGATGCCGAAAAGATCGTGGAGGAGAAAGACGGCGGCACCGACACGCTCTGGTACATGGCTGGCCCCGACGACTACGTCCTCCATGTCCCTGCCAACATTGAGAAAATCCGCATCGCCACCGTCGTCTCCCGCAAGGAAGAAGGCGCAGGCACAGGCCCCCAGCCCGAGGGCAAGCGCATCCGCATCGTCGCCCATCCCGACAGCCCCATCGAGTTCGAAACGTCTGAGCGTGTCGAGGTCGACGTCACCGGCTCCGACGGCGACGACATCATGATCGGCCCCAAACATGGGAGTGCCACCTTCTACGGGGGAGCTGGCAACGACACGATGATCGCCAAGGCCAAACAGGGCAACCGCCGCCACGCCTTCTACGGCGAGGCCGGCAACGACACCCTGCGCGGCGGCCCGGGCCGTGATACCTTGGACGGTGGCACCGGCGATGACGTCATCTACGGACGATCCGGCCGCAACCACATCTACGGCGGCCACGGCAACGATGTGATCCACGACGGCGAGGGCGCCTCCACGATCGACGCAGGCCCCGGTCGGAATGTGTTGACCCTCGGCGAAGGCGACCACGTGGTCTCAACCGGTTCAGGCGTGTCGGTGATAACGCCAGAGCCCGGCGCGAAGATCTTCAAACCCGACTATGGAGGCGTCACGGTCATCAACGGCTGGCAGCCCGACCAGACCTACGACCTAAACGCCTGGCCCGCTGCACCGACCGTCTCCCAAACCGGAGACACCATCCGCCTCCGCTGCGGCCTCTCCATCGTCGAAATCACCGGCGTGCCTGAGGGCACCGACATTTCAAAGCAACTTACGTAGTCTGGCCGAACCCGTAGGGCGGGACTTGTCCCGCCGCTCGTAGGGTGGGTGCAACCCACCACTCGCCGCCCCAACGTATAGCGCAAAGCCCCGCTATCGTCGGGCCTCGGTTCGGCGATCCAGCAGCAGCGCTTTGGCAGTTTCTGCCAGCCACGCTTTCGTGCCTCATGAACGAAGCAACCAGCCGCACCAAATTGCCCATTGCCCGGCAGGCTCATTTGCATCGCAAAAGATGCCGAGTGGGGGGCCGTGGGGAGGCCCGTCATGCTGAAAGCATGCCTTTGGCATGACAGCGGGGCGGCTCCGCCGCTGTTAACCCGCTGGATGATCCGAACACTTGTTCAAAAACAGCAGTTTGCGTTGCCTTGCGAAATGATCGGATATTATCACGTCTAGAAGTTGAGTTATTCACATGCCAATGGTTCCGGCAGATTTCGAAAATGATCACAGAGTGGGTTTGAAAGTGTTCAAGGCGTTAGGTGTTTTGAGTTGTATGGCTTTCTTCGCCCTGCAAGCCGCAGCACAAGAGGCCGAAAGCGAGTGCATCGGTGCGAACCACCTAGTCGTGAACCACGGAGCCCACCTTGAGGAAGCGCGACCCTGCACCTTCACCGACGCGTATTATCTCTTCGGCCTTACCGATAGCGCTGCAAACGACGGCCTTCATTTTCCGGAGGCCACTACACAAGATAGCGGCGTCACATTTTATCCATTAGTACGACGGTATCTGCACGCACAGCGCCGTGACTTCTTCTTTGCAAAGTCGGAATACCTCTCCTTGTTAGCCGCCGCGTTGGCAAACATTCACTCCGGCCAAGAGCCCGTCTCTAGGGAACGGATCAGCATCTACTCCACCTTCATATTGGCGGAATTCAGAGACCAGCAAAGAGACGAGGCGTTCGAACTTACGCAATTGTCTCGGGAGGAATTAACGTTCGCAATGTCACTTCAAGCCGTGGCGCTTGAGGAAATCAGGACACTTCAAGGAATTCGCTGTTTCGTCCTCGCCGATCATCCGTCAGTCGAATACACCGAAATACTCGACAGCCCAACCTTTCAAGAATGCATGAATTAGCAGACTCGGGGCCGCTCCCAAATTCCTAACAAACCCTTAACGCCCACAACTCTTTCCCAACAAAACCAACGCCTTAACCCCCTTGTGCACGCGTGCACATCGTCGCCCCATCCCCCCTCCCTCCCAAAACCCTTTGCCTTGCCGCCCCCAATCGGCGAAAACGGTCCCCAACGAGCCGCGGGGCACGAACCCCGCCCCACAACGAGCAGCAATCAAAGGCCAACCCAATGGACCTCACCCGTCGCCCCGTCGCCTCCCTCTGGATCGGCGAACGCCTGCAATACCTCAATCAGCTCTGCCTGAAATCGCACCTCCGTCACGGCCACCCGGTGACGCTCTACTGCACCGATGAGGTCACGAATGCCCCCGAAGGCGTTGAGGTCCGCAAAGCCACCGAGATCATGGATATCCCCATGGATATCGTAGAACAGACCTCCGCCAGCTTCCTCAGCAATGTCTTCCGCTACAAGATGATCCAGAAGACCGGTGCGATCTGGATCGACTGCGACGCCTTCTGCCACGCCCCCTTCCCCGATGAATGGGAGCACATCTACGCCGGTCACGGCATGCGCGGGGCGCTCAACTGTGGCGTAGTGGGCATCCCGCAAGAAGGCGAGCTGATGGATCAGCTTCTCGACTATTACGAAAACCTCCCCGACTACCCGCCTTGGTGGAACCCGCGCCAGCGCAAGCGGATGGATCGCCAGAACGCCGATCTGCCTCATCCCGTCCGCATCTACAAAACCGAGCGCACGGCCTTCGGTCCGCAAGCCTTCACGCACTTCGCGCGCCAGACGGGCGATATCGAAAAGGCCATGGGGTCCGAGGTTCTCTACCCCGTCCCATTCCAGCTCAACGACATCTTCTACGACCCCCACGGACGCGTCGAAGGCTGGTTCACGGACAAAACCGTCTCGGTCCACCTTTACACCAACGGCACCAAGCCCTGGTGGCGCAAGAACGCACCGCTTGAGAACTCCTACGCCTGGCGTATGTGCCAGGAGGTCGGCATCACGCCCGAGGATGCGCTGGAATAATGAACGCCAGCATTCCCATCGATCCCGGTCTCGACTTCGACCCGGAAAAACCCATCGGCAAGGCTCCAGTCTGGCACCAGGATGTCACGATGGTGCCATGGGCTGACGAGGGCGACCGGGGCGCGCGCCGTGCGGCCGGGCTGTTCGACAGCGCCTGGCGCTTCCTGCCCGAAGGGCATTGCTGGCGCTACACATCAGGTCCCATCACGCTTGAGCCTGAGTTTCCGGATATGGAGGAGGAGCCCGAACGCATCGAAGGCCGCTGGCTATTCGGCGGGCTTTTCTACGGTCACTTCGGCCATTTCCTGTGTGAAACGACCTCCCGCCTTTGGGCACTGGACCAACTCGAAGACATCGACGGCATCATCTTCTACCCCAAAAACCGAATGACCCACGAGCGACGTCATTACCGCCACCAACTGCCCTTCTTCGCCGCCATGGGACTGACCGAAGACAAGATCCGGTTCCGCGCCCCTCAACGACCGGTTGTTATCGAAAACCTCGCTATTGCTGAGCCCGGCTTCGGGATCGAGCGTATGATCGAAGGCCGCCCGGAATATCGAACCTACATGCAGGCGAACCTGGGCCGCAACATCGCGCCTGACGGGGCCGAAGACATCTACATATCGCGTTCAAAGCTACCCTCAAAACGGGGTTCGGTCCTGCTGGAGACCTTGATCGAAAGTCGCATGGAAAAGGCCGGCTACACGATCTACCACCCGCAGAACCACGCGCTCGAGGAACAGATCGCAGCCTATAAGGCAGCCAAGCGCATTGTCTCGCTGGATGCATCTGCCCTGCATTTGGCCGCGATGCTTGTGTCGCCCGAGACCAAGGTCGCCATCCTGAACCGAGGGCCCACCAACAACATCGACGACTACATCGCGCAATTCACCCGCTGGCAAGGCCGCGCGCCCACGCGGATCGAAGCCGTGCAAGGCGTCTGGTTCCCGGAAGGCCGCCGCCTGAAGAAACGCGAAACCCACGCAACGCTGGACCTGCCTGCCGTTTGCAAAGCCCTCGTCGCCGATGGGTTCCTGCCCGAAGCCACGACGTGGCGACCGCCCACCAAGGCGCAGCTCGACACGGCTGTCACCGCGATGTCCGAGCGCATGCAAAACCCGCTGCGGTTTTTGGCGGGGGAGCGCTAGCAAATGGACAAGCAATTTGCCTGCGCCCTGACCCACATCCGGCACGAAGACTACTTCCTCCAGAAGTGGATCGACTACTACGGCCCCATCGTTGGCGGGCGTGAGAACCTTTACGTCGTGATCGACGGCGATGATTGGGAACCCAAAGTCGACCTCACCGGCATCACCACCGAAGTGCTGCTCGACGCCCCCCGCCGTCGGATCAAGAACGACCGCTACATGGCCAAGGCGATGTCCTCGCGGGCCAACCGGCTACGTAAACGCTACGAATATGTCATCCGCGGCGACGTGGACGAATACGTAACCATCGACCCCGACAGCGGCCTAGATTGGCCCGATGCAATGTTCGAGCTTGGCGATCAGGGCTACATCTTCGCGCTTGGCTGCGATGTGGTGCAATCGCCTGCGGAAGCCACGCCGGTTGACCGGAGCAAGCCGATCCTTGGCCAACGTCAAGCGGGCTACATCGCAGATCGCTATTCAAAACCCTTCGTCATCAACCGTTGGTCGAATTGGGCAGGTGGCGCACATCGCTTGCTGAACCGGGATGTAAAGATCTCCAACCATTTCGTGCTGTTTCATCTGGCGCTTGCCGATGAAACGCTTGCTCAGGAACGGATGGAGGCGCGCGGCGGCACCACCCAGCACCGCAGTTTCGTCGGCCACCAAACTGACCGATTAAACGCGATTGGCGATGAAGGTTTGGTTGAAGCTATCGACTGGGCAGAGGCTCGCAAGATCGGCTTGGCCGAGTTCCCCGTTGAGCCTGAAACCGGCGAACCGGCCCCGCGCCCCCGCCCGTCTCGCGATCCGCGCAACCGGGAACAAGGTCTTCCGGTGCAGATCCCTGCACGGTTCCACGGATTGCTCTAGTGGGCTTCACCGTCGCCACAATCGCCCGCGAACCCTGGCCGATCCTCAATCGCTTTCTTAGCTGGCATCTGGGGCAAGGCGCGGATCGGATCATCCTTTTCCTCGACGATCCCGGCGATTCAGCCCTTCCTCGTCTGCAGGGCGATCCGCGCATCGATGCGCGCCCCTGTACGCCCGCATTTTGGAGCAGCCTTGGTCTATCCGCCAATAAACGCTTCACCCGCCGTCAACGCCACGTTCTGGCACGGGCCTATGCCGATACATCTGAAGGGTGGCTCTTGGTCCTCGACGCGGATGAGTTGGTCTGGTTCCAGGGTCGCACCATTCCCGAAGCCCTCGCGACGCTGCCCGGCGATGCCCAAAGCCTCCGCGTCAAAAGCGCGGAACAGGTGATCCTGCCCGATGGCACCGACGGTTTTCGAATGCCGATTGAGCGCAAGGCGGTGAACCGCGTCTACGGGTCCGACGCTGATCTGCTGCGTATTCGCTACGGCCTCGTTTACCACCCCGAAGGCAAAAGCTTTCACCGCGCGGGGCAGACCGGCATCAACATGAAGCTACACTGGGCGGAAGATACGGACGGCAATCGCACACCGGGCCCCACCTGGGGCGCTGCGGAAAAGGCGCATCTGATTCACTACGCAGCTCCCGATTACGACCGTTGGCGCGCCAAGGTCGACTGGCGGCGCGGCGCGCACGGCTTCTCGGCGCCAGTGAAAGATCGACTGGATGTTATCGCCGACCTCGCCGATCCCGAACCTGGCTACCGCGCGCTTTTCGACACTTTGCATCGGCTGACGCCGGATACCGCCGACAGGTTGGATGCCGAAGGCGGCCTGCTCCGCCGGGGCCCCGAGGTCTGAACACCATGGGCGCGCGTACCATCATCACCATGATGAAGGACGAGGCGCCCTTTCTGCTGCATTGGATCGCCCACCACCGCCTGATCGGCTTCGACCGGATCGTCGTCTTCACCAACGATTGCTCTGATGGCACCGATGCGATGCTGGATCGGCTGCAGCAGATGGGCGAGGTCATTCACCACCCCAACCCGGTGCCCATGGATGGCAAGCCCCAACCCCTTGCCCTGCGCCGCGCGGGCAAGCTGCCTGACGTCTTGGACAGCGAATGGATCATCGCGCTGGATGTCGATGAATACCTGCTGATCAAACCCGGTTCTGGTCACTTGGACGACCTGTTTGCCACCGCCCCTGAGGCCGATGGTTTTGCGGTCACCTGGCGGATGATGGGCTCAAACGGGCTCACCGAATGGACCGACACACCGGTGACCGAGGCCTACACACGCGGCGCGCCAGACCTGTTCCGCAAAGGCTGGGGCGTGAAGACACTGTTCCAGCCGTTCGACAACATGAAACTCGGCATCCACCGTCCGACCGTGAAGGGCAAAGACAAGTCCGCCCTGCGTACGCGGGCTTGGGTCAACGGTTCGGCCAAGCCAATGACAAAAGGATTCATGGATGGCATGTGGCGGTCCTCACTGGCGACACTTGGGTATCAGCACGCCGAAATCGCCCATTTCGCCACCCAATCGGCGGAGGGCTATCTGCGCCGCGCCGCCCGCGGCAACGTCAACGCCAAACCTAACAAGTACGATGCGACCTACTTTGGCATGTTCGACCGGAATGAGGTCGAACACAGCGGCCTGCTTGCTCAGGCCGCCCCTACAACTGCCCGCGTGTCGGACTACCTGTCCGATCCCAAGCTCTCCGCGCTCCACGAAAATGCTCAGGAATGGCACGACTGGGCGCGAACCGCGATGCGCAATGCCCCCGATTACTCTGACAAAATGAGTGCCCTGCAAAGTGCCGCACAGATCCCGTTCGAGCGCCTTGACGACGTCCTCTTCACCCAGCCCCTCGCACCCGCAGGCAAACAGATGGTGGCAAAAATGAAGGCCGATGGCGTGCCAGATCAGCAAATCGCCCGCGCCGTGGCTCAAGCTGTCGGACGGATTGAGGCTCAACGCGACGCCGAAGATGCTGCCGAACTGCACGCGCTAGGCGTCACACCGGACCATGGCGATTGGAGCTAACCCGCTCCTTCATCTTGGCAAATACAACTCGTTCCAGCGCCAACCACACCCACAGCACCATCTAATGAGGCGCCAAACGGGACGGTGGGAGGGGCGACGTGCCCCCGGCACAAGCGTCTCCCCGTCCCGCTCAGTTGGCCTTTCCGGGTGGTGGCCCCGGCAATGGCAGGATCGGCACACCATCCTCGATTAGCGCCTTGGCCTCTTGTGCGTTCGCTTCCCCATGGATCGCCCGCTCCGGCGCGTCGCCCAGATGCATGTCGCGGGCTTCCTTCGCAAAAGATCCGCCCACATAAGTCGAGTTCTTCTCAACATGCTCGCGCATCTGCTTCAGCATCGCCTCAGCTGGATGCGCAGGCTCGGACAGGGGCCTTTCCGGTACGGGCGCTTCCGCCTCAGCCTTGCCCTTCTTGGGCACGGGCGGGGCCATCAAGGCTTTTTGAACCTCAATCCCACCGCACACGGCGCACGACACCAGGCCCCTCGCGGCCAGCGTGTCGAAGGCGTCTGCCGATTGGAACCAGCTGTCAAACCGATGCCCGTCCGCGCATTTGAGGGTGTAGCGTATCATCGTCTCAGGAACCTATGCGTTTTGCCAAAGGCTTCAAGCCGCCAGATCACCGCAGCTTTTCCAGGCTGAAGGATTGGATCAATTGCTTAAGATCGCGTTCCTCGACTTTTGCTGCCGCCTTTTTCAGGCGCATCCACTTGCGTTTGCGCTGGCCAGCTTCGGGATATTCATCCGCCAATTCGCGCACGCGGATCGGAAAGACCGCAACAATCACGGGCAGCGTTTCCTCGTCGCTCATCCACTTGTTGTAGGTGTAGAGCCCGAGGCAAATGTCGTGGGCATCGCCGCGGGCGCCTGCCTCTTCCCAGACCTCTTGCGCCGCGGCCTCCGCCGGGGTCAGCCGGTCCATCGGCCAGCCTTTGGGCAGGATCCATCGGCCCGAGAAGCGCGAGGTCACAAGCAGAACCTCAATGACCTTCTCGCCATTCTTCTTGCGGACCGTGCGATAGGGCAGGCCCGCAAATTGCGTCCGCGGGTCCCGCTTGGACCCGGCGCTAATCCGCAACGGCGGTTGGTTTGCTGTGAACGTCCTGTCGCCCATAGCGCCTGTTTACATGGGTCCCTGCCCGGTGCAATCGCTCAGGCCCAGACCCGCTTGACGATGGACCAGATTGGCGTAGCTCTGTGGCTTGATGACCGCGCCACCCCGCACTCAGCCCCTGTTCCTTGGATCGGAGATCTACCGAGGCTCCAGTTATGGCACGTGGCACCCTTTGCGCGTACCTCGTGTCTCCACGGCCATGGACCTCAGCCGCGCGATGGGTTGGTTGCCGCCCGCTCAATACCTGACATCGCCCCGCGCCAAACCCGCAGCACTCCACGTCTGGCACACACCAGACTACATCGCGGCACTCCAACAGGCTGAGGCCGAACAATCTGTCAGCGACGCAGTCCGCACCCGCCATGGTCTCGGCACCGTGTCAAACCCGATCTATCCAGAGATGTTTCGTCGCCCCGCCACCGCCGCTGGGGCCTCCCTTCTGGCCGGTGAGCTCTTGAAGGACGGCGGCACGATCTACCACCCCGGCGGCGGCACGCATCACGGATTCCCGGACCGCGCAGGCGGCTTCTGCTACCTCAACGATCCAGTCCTCGCCATGTTGTCCCTTCGCCGAAACGGGGCGCAGCGTATCGCCTACTTGGATATCGATGCACATCACTGCGATGGGGTGGAACATGCCTTTGCTGGCGATCCTGATACACTCCTGATCTCCGTCCACGAAGACCGTCGCTGGCCCTTCACCGGCGCACTTGAGGAAGACGGCGGCGGCAATTGCCTGAACCTTCCACTCCCTCGCGGCTTCAATGACAGCGAGATGGCGCTGATCCGCGACGATGTGATCCTGCCCGCCGTGCAGGGCTTCGCGCCCGACGCGATCGTGCTGCAATGCGGGGCCGATGCGGTCACCGAAGACCCGCTCAGCCGGCTGACCCTTTCGAACAACGCCCATTGGGCGGTCCTGCGCGGATTGATGAACCTAAACGCCCCGCGCCTGCTGGTTCTCGGCGGCGGAGGCTACAACCCATGGTCCGTGGGGCGGCTTTGGACGGGCGTCTGGGCCACGCTCAACGGCCATGACATCCCCGACCGTCTGCCAGAGGCCGCTGAGTCTGTTCTGCGTGCGTTGCAATGGGAGAAGGCCCGCGCCGGGCGCAACCCGCCGGAGCATTGGTTCACAACCCTTCGCGATACCCCGCGCCCTGGGCCGATCTCCGATACCGTGCGCCAAGGTGTGCGTCACCTGCAAGGTCGGCTGAAACGCGCAGTTTGAATTCTGATCAAAAAAGTCAGGATTGACAATTCCGACTCCTTTAGTCAGATTTGAGTGCAGGAGATATCCGAACAGGGAAATCCACCGATGACATACCAGGCCAGAATGACAGATCCCGATGCCACGCCACCCGTACAGCGCCCGCCTTCGGCCCCGCTCTACGATGCCCACAGGCTCGTCGGCGACGACCAGACCGCAATGATTGTGCTGGATGACAAGACATACACCCTGCGCATCACGCGCGCGGGCAAGTTGATCCTGACCAAGTAAGACCCTTCCCAGCCAATCGAGGCCAGGCATGTCCAAGAAATCATCCAATGCAAAAACACCAAGCCCCTGCATCGATGTGTGCAAGTTCCGCCGCGCCGGGCATTGCATTGGGTGTTCGATGACGAAAGCCCAGAAGTCTCTGTTCAAATCGCTGGAGAAGGCAAAGCACAAGGCCGCCTTCGTGGATATGCTTCAGGCGCAGCAGGCGACGATGGGAAACTATTCGCACTGGGCGCCGGAATATGCGCGCAAGTGTTTGGAGAAGGGCGTGAAGCCAGCCTTCAAGGAAGTTCGCAAAGCCGGCTGACCCGCCGCTCCTCAGGCCCGCGCCCAGTCGGGGCGCAAGCCTTCCTCGTAGCTGCCCCGTTCAGCGCAGATGCGCGCGCAGGATCCAGGCGAATTTCTCATGGATCTGACCGCGCGCGATGCACAGGTCTTCGGTCAGCGAATCACCATGTTCAGCCGCCAAGGCCCCCGCGGCCCCCAAGGTGGCGGCCAGCGTTTCCTGCGCCGTCTTCAGCGCGTCGATCATGGTTTTGTCGTCGGCGTGACCATCATGCTCAGATACTTTGGACCGCGCGATCATACCAGACAGCATCCCCTCAGCATGACCGTCGAGCGCTTTGATCCGCTCGGCCAGATCGTCCTGGGCCACGAAATGATCCTCGTAGATTTCCTGAAACAATGCGTGCAGCGGGCCGAAACCCATACCGGTGACGTTCCAGTGAAAGTTCTGCGCCAGCATGGTCGTGACGGCGGTTTCGGCGACGGCTTGGTTCAGGGCCTCGCAAATGGCGGTCTGCGCATTGGGGCTTAGATCTGCGGCTGGTTGCATGGGTGTCCCTCCAAATTTTTGATAAAAGATGGCTGGCTGACCGGGTGCGGCGGGCTGGCTCTCGAACGGATAGATAACCCGCAGCCGCCACTTGTCTAGACTCATTCTAAAAAAGATTTCAGGCAGCTTGCGCAGAAGGCTCGCTCGACAATGATCGGCTTAACGCCCGCACCAAGAACCCGATGTTGCGACGTGCGTGCTGCGGCACCCGGCGCGCCACCAGAAACGTAAGGCTATCGATGTCCCCGCGCCGCGCCGCCGCCAGTGCCGACAGCAGCCAGTGCTCATCAAAACTCACCTCATCCGCCGCCGGTTGGTACAGCCGAAGCCGTGGCACGCCACCCTGCCCCGAAAAGCCCCGAAACAGGGTTAGGGCCAAAGCCTCCGCCTCTTGGGCCGGGTCTAGCGAAAGGGCTGCGCAGGCGTCAAACAGGTCCGTGCGAGACAGGCACCGGCTGCGCGCCGCCGTCACTCGCAAAAACGCCAATGTGGCGCGGTCCACTTCAGCGTCCGGCTTTGGCGATTGTTCGGCGAAGGCAAGGGCTTGCATGGCGTGGTTATCCCGAGTGTTATACTCAGGTAATCAGACCCTCGCGTCAATGCAAGGCTCTCAGAACACCAGCCGCCACATGTTGTTGGTGCCCGCTTCCGCCAAGAGCAGAACGGCAAACAGCGCGCGCCATGGCCATTCGCGCACCCGCCGCCAAAGCACCACCACCAGAACCGTAGACAAAAGCAACTCCAGCGGCCCGATCCACCCCGCCCCATGGCGGCTGTCCCAATAACTGAACGGGCTGTCGAAGACCCAATCACTCACCGGCCAGAAATGTGGCCGCCCGTCACCGGCGTGCAGCGGAAAGTCCAACCCAATGTGCAGAAGCGCGGCGCCCGCGAAGGCGACCAAAACCACCCAGCGCTGCCAAAGGGCAACCGCAAACAACGCGCCCCACAGCAGCAATGAATTGTCGATGGCAAAGACCGTCTGCCAGGTGTCAGAGAAATAGAGCTCATCAAACACCACCCGTGCTTCGGTGCCCAAAACCAGCAGATGCCAACCCACCATTAGGTATAGCGACAGATCCGGCACCATCGCTCCGACCAAAGCCGCCGTCAGCGTCCAGCGCTGTTCAGGTCGCCCGAAGGCGGCGGCTCCGAAGATCAGGTGGGCGGGCGTGTTCACCCGGGCGCGCGATCAGACAAAGACAAACTCAATGGAGAACGGCTGATGGCCAGCCCAATCGGTGTGAACGTAGACGTAAAGCTGCCCGTTGATCGTGTGAAAGCGAACGTCCTGATAGGTGCCTTGCGTGTGGGTCGTGCTGAAAAAGACATTGCCGTAAACGATGCGCACGCGGGCCTGCTGACCGGGGCGCACAGCCAGATAGAAACACTGCGATTGATGCGGATTAGCGTGTCCGTGGACCGCATGGGCGTAGGCCCCACTTGGGAATTGGACGTTTTGGCAGCCGTGGCCCGTGGCCTGCACGGGCATCGGTGCAAGGGTTGCAGCGACGGTCGACAGCGTAACGGCGGCAGCGGTCAGAAGGGAACGAAACATGGGCGGCCTCTTGGAAACAGCTTCGGATTGAATACCCGGACGTTAAACCGCTTTTCCGATTCTCTCCAAGCATGCCGGAACAGATCGGACATCTCACACGTTCCAATCGCAGACCTATTATGAACGGAGGATCCAATGTCCCACCATCAATCCAAAGCAAAAAACCGATGCCCTGCGCACCATTCTGTTCGATGGGCTCGAGAACGAGCGTGTCGGCATGCTTGGCGTCGCGGGAATGCCATCGCACATGCAGCCCATGACGCATTTCTTTGACCGAGACGGTCGCACGCTGCACTTCATCACTGCTCGCGACACCGATCTCGCTGCTGAGATTGGCGCAAGTACCAAGGCGCACTTTTGCATCACCGGCTCGGACGGTGGCTTCTACGCCTGCATGAGTGGCGAGATCGCCCCCAATGACAACCGTGAGAAGTTGGAAGAGCTTTGGTCGCACGCCGCCAGCATGTGGTTCGATGGCGGTATGGACGATCCGCAAGTGTTGCTGTTGAGCCTGGCGCTGGACGAGGCGCAGGTTTGGACTGTTGACGCGAACGCTCTGCAGTTCGGAATGGAAATGCTGCGTGGCACGCTTGGCGACAAGACCCCAGACGTGGGCGATAGCGGCATCGTGCGACTGGCAGCCTAATCGCTAACGCGGGCGTCGCCCACATCGAGGATACGAAAAGCCCCGGCGCATGACCGGGGCTTTTTTGTTTGCTTATCGTCCGCCGACGTCAGTCGATTTTCGGCAACAGCGTATCGATGGACGCCTTCGCATCCCCATAGAACATCCGCGTGTTGTCCTTGTAGAACAGCGGGTTCTCGATGCCGGAATAACCCGTACCCTGCCCGCGCTTGGACACGAAGACCTGCTTCGCCTTCCAGCATTCCAGCACCGGCATCCCCGCGATGGGAGAATTCGGGTCGTCCTGCGCCGCGGGGTTCACGATGTCGTTGGAGCCGATCACAATGGCGACGTCCGTGTCGGGGAAGTCGTCGTTGATCTCGTCCATCTCAAGCACGATGTCGTAGGGAACCTTCGCCTCGGCCAAGAGCACGTTCATGTGCCCCGGCAGACGGCCCGCAACGGGGTGGATCGCGAAGCGAACCTCCTTGCCCGCCGCGCGCAGTTTGCGGGTCAGCTCCGCCACGCCCTGCTGTGCCTGTGCCACGGCCATGCCGTAGCCGGGGATGATAACGATGCTATCCGCTTCGTTCAGCGCCGTTGCCACGCCGTCCGCGTCGATGGCGACTTGCTCGCCTTCAACCGCCATCTGTTCACCCTGCGCGCCGCCGAAGCCGCCGAGGATGACCGAGACAAACGACCGGTTCATCGCCTTACACATGATGTACGACAGGATCGCACCGGAGGAGCCGACGAGCGCGCCCACAACGATCAGAAGGTCGTTGCCAAGCGAGAAGCCGATAGCCGCCGCCGCCCACCCCGAATAGGAGTTCAGCATCGAGACAACCACAGGCATGTCCGCGCCGCCGATCCCCATGATCAGATGATAGCCGATGAACAACGCCAGAAGCGTCAGGATCAGAAGCGTCCAACCGCCCGAACCGCTCAGGTACATCAGCAGCATGATCACCGACAGGCCCGCCGCCGCGGCGTTCAGCATGTGACCACCCGGAAGCTGAACCGCGCCGGTATCGATCTTGAACGGCAGCATCGAGGACGAGCCAGAAAGCTTGCCATATGCGACGACAGAACCCGTGAACGTCACGGCACCGATCCAGATGCCAAGCGCCAGCTCGACCCGCAAAATGCCAATCTCAACGCCGGTTTTCTTGCCGATCAACTCGCCAAAGTTCGACAGCGTGCCGAGCAACGCATAGGCCGCATCGCTCAGCGGACCCTCAGGCTGCGGGAATGGCAGATCAGCGGCGGCGAATTCCGCCGCCACGCGCCCGATCTCAATATGGGCGTTGAGGCCCACGAAAACGGCCGCCAGACCCACGAGGCTGTGCATAATCGCCACAAGCTCGGGCATCTGCGTCATCTGCACCTTGGTGGCCAATTGGTAACCAACCGCCGCACCGCCCGCGATCAGGATGATTGACATCAGCCACAGGCCAGAGCCCGGACCGATCAGGGTGGCAACAACCGCTATGGCCATTCCCACGATGCCGTACCAGACGGCCCGTTTCGCGCTTTCCTGCCCCGAAAGGCCACCCAGCGAGAGGATGAAAAGAACAGCCGCAACTGCATAGGCGGCAATGGTAAATCCGAAGTCCATGTGCTCTCTCCCCCGCTTACGATTTCTGGAACATGGCGAGCATGCGCCGTGTCACGAGGAAGCCGCCGAAGATATTCACGGCGGCCATGAAGATGCCAAGGGCGGCCAATATCGTGATGATCACGCTGCTTGACCCGATTTGCATCAGCGCCCCCAGAATGATGATCGACGAGATGGCGTTGGTCACGGCCATCAACGGCGTATGCAACGAGTGTGCCACGTTCCAGATCACCTGGAAGCCGATGAAGACCGACAGCACGAAGACGATGAAGTGCTGCATGAAGCTCGCCGGCGCGATCAGGCCGACACCGAGCAGCAGGGCCGCGCCCACACCGATCAGGATCACCTGGTTCTTGGTCTGCGCCTTGAACTCCGCCACTTCCAGCGCGCGCTTTTCTTCCGCCGTCAGTTCCGGCACCGGGGCCGCTTTCGGCTGCGCCGCGATGGCGGCCACTTTGGGCGGCGGCGGCGGGAAGGTGATTTCCTCGGCGTAGACAGCGGTCGCGCCCCGGATCACGTCATCTTCCATGTCGTGGTCAACGATGCCGTCCTTTTCAGGCGTCAGGTCGGCCATCATGTGGCGGATGTTGTTGCCGTAAAGCGTCGACGATTGCGCGGCCATCCGGCTGGGGAAGTCGGTGTAGCCGATGATCGTGACACCGTTGTCAGTGACGATCTTCTCGTCCTTGACGGTCAGCTTGCAGTTGCCGCCACGCTCGGCGGCGAGGTCAACAATGACCGAACCGGGCTTCATGCTGTCGACCATATCCTTGGTCCATAGCTCCGGCGCATCGCGGCCCGGGATCAGCGCCGTGGTGATGACGATGTCCATGTCGGGTGCAAGCTCACGGAATTTGGCAAGCTGAGCGGCAGCGAACTCTGGGCTCGACACGGCGGCATATCCACCCGTCGCGGCACCATCCTGCTGTTCCTCCTCGAAATCGAGGAAGACAAACTCCGCCCCCATCGATTCAACCTGCTCCGCCACTTCCGGGCGCACGTCGAACGCATAGGTGATCGCGCCAAGAGAGGTCGCCGTACCGATTGCGGCCAAACCAGCCACACCGGCCCCAACCACCAGAACCTTTGCGGGCGGCACTTTGCCAGCCGCCGTCACCTGGCCCGTGAAGAAGCGGCCAAAGTTGTTTCCCGCTTCGATCACCGCGCGATAACCGGCGATATTCGCCATCGACGACAGCGCGTCCATCTTCTGCGCGCGGCTAATGCGGGGCACCATATCCATCGCGATAACGTTGGCGCCCTTCTTGCGGGCGGCCTCCATCAGCGCTTCGTTCTGACCGGGGTAAAAGAACGAGATCAGCAGCTGCCCCTCGCGCAACCGCTTCGTCTCGGCCGTGGTGGGCGGGCGCACTTTGGCGACCACGTCGGCGGCCTTCCACAGGGCGGCGGCGGTCTTCACAACCTCAACGCCTGCCGCCTTATAGGCCGCGTCCGAGAACCCGGCGGCGGCACCTGCCCCGGCCTCGATCACGCAATCATAACCCAATTTCTGAAGCTGGCCCACGCTTTCGGGCGTCATCGCCACGCGCGCTTCACCGGCTTCAATCTCCTTTGGAGCCCCTATTTTCACTGGTATTCCCCCGTACTTGTCGTGGTCGTTCACCATTCGCTCGGAGGCCAATAGCAAGGGCTGCTGCGCTCTACAACGGGCATAAACGCACATATATTGCGTGTGCAGATGTATACAGTTTCCGTTCCTTTCGCTGTTGCCGCTAACAGCCGGACCGTTAGGCTGCATGGAATGGGAGGGCACATCATGGAACATTCTGGACGGCACGCTTTGGTCACAGGCGGTGGAACCGGCATTGGCCTTGGCATCGCGCAGGCCCTCGCTGACGCAGGCGCCGAGGTCACGATCACCGGGCGCAACCTGGACCGGCTGGAAGGTGTGGCCGCAGGCAACCCCCGCCTCCATCCGCTGCAAATGAACGTGGATGAGGTCGCCAGTGTGCAGGACGGTGCCGCCACCGCTGCCAAAGCGCGCGGCCCGATCTCCATTTGCATCGCCAATGCGGGCATCGCCGAACCCGCCCCTTTCCGCAAAGAAACGCCCGACCATTGGCGCGCCACCATGGCCACCAATCTCGACGGTGTGTTCCTGACGTTTCAGGCCGCCATGGCGACACTCGACCGCGAAGATTGGGGCCGCATGATCGCGATCTCGTCCATCGCGGGGCTACGCGGACTCAAAGGGGCCATCGCCTACACCGCCTCCAAACACGGCGTCATCGGCATGATCCGAGGCCTTTCCGAGGAATACATGCAGTCAAACATGACCTTCAACGCCATCTGCCCCGGCTATGTCGACACCCCCATCGTCGACCGCAACGCCACGCTGATCGCGGGCCACCAAGGCATCTCCGAGGATGAAGCGCGCGCAGCACTCGCCCGCGCAAACCGGCACAAACGTATGCTGGATGTGGAGGAAATAGCGGCAACCGCGCTTTGGCTCTGCTCAGATGCCGCGCGTTCGGTGAACGGCCAATCCATCCAGATCGCGGGCGGCCAGGTGGCCTGACCCGGCGTTTTCCTTCGCATTTACGGGGGCTTGGCGCGTTCGGTATACAATTGCACCCCGTTAACCCACTATAAACATTACATTTTCCGGTTTACACCTGATCCAGATCCCCTATGTGTGGCCTCACACGCATCTGGCAGGAAAGCCCACAGGCCCATGCCCATCGAAGACCACCCACTGCGCTACCAGCTCGCCAATGAGCTTCACGCGCGCCCCTTCCCGTCCGTCTCTTGCCCCGGACAGGCCGTCTACTTGGCGATCAAGCAGCCGAAAGAGGCCGCAAAGCGGGATCGTGGGCTAGACCGCGCGCACCTCTTGGCGTTGCTCGACCGCTTTGGCGCACAACACCCCGGCCCGGACGCGACCCATTACTTCGCAAAGCTTGGGCGCTTTCATCTGAAATGGGAAAGCCACACGGAATTCGTGAGCTATACGGCCTTCCTCGAAAACGGCGCAGATCGCCCCTTCGACACCGCCGCGTGGGAGGTTTTTCCCGAAGACTGGCTCGAAGACGCGCCCGGTGTCCGCATCACATCGGCTCACATTCGCTATGCAGAGGCCCCGAAGGATGAGGCCAAAATCGCAGAATACCTCAGCGAATGGTTCGTCCCCGAAAGCCTGACGGCATCACGCGTGTTGGACGACGCGGCCATCATCGCAGGCGATTTCCGCATCGACAGCGCCGGGCACATGCGGTTCGCGGTCTTCACCAAACCCGAAACGGGCAACCGCCGGATCGGGCGCATCGTCCAGCGTATTTGCGAGATTGAGACCTACAAATCCATGTCGATGTTGGGTTTCCCCCGCGCCCATGAGATCTCCCGCCGGATGGGAGAGATTGATGCCGGACTGTCCTCGCTCGTCGGCGACATGACGGGCGATCTACGCAAACCGGATGAAACCCTGAACGATCTGCTCGCCGCAGCATCGGAGTTGGAAAAGCTGCAATCAGAATCCGCTTTCCGCTTCGGCGCGACCGGAGCTTACGAGGCTCTCGTCAACCAGCGCATCTCAATCCTGCGCGAGGAGCGGTTCGAGGGGCGGCAAACCTTCGGCGAATTCATGATGCGCCGCTTCGATCCCGCCATGCGCACGGTGAAATCGACCGAACGGCGCCTGCAAACCATGACCGACCGCGCCATCCGCGCGGGTGACCTTCTGCGGACCCGCGTGGACGTTGACCGCTCCGCCCAGAACCAGCAGCTGCTAGAATCGATGGATGCCCGCTCCGACCTGCAACTGCGCTTGCAGAAAACGGTCGAAGGCCTCTCGATCGTCGCGATCAGCTACTACGCCCTCAACCTGGTGGTTTACCTAATCAAACCGCTGGCTGAGCCCCTTGGCGTGTCCGAAACGATCCTGACCGCCGCCGCAGTTCTGCCCGTGGTTTTCTTGGTTTGGCTTGTCGTGCGATCCATCCGTCGCAGCATAGAGAAATAGCGCGGCGTTCACCCGCCCCGCAGCGCCCGCCGCAGGATCTTCCCCGTAGCTGTCATCGGCAGGCTCTTGGCCCGCACAATCGCACGCGGCACAACGTGGGCCGAGACCTTCTCGCGCACAAGCACCTTCAGCGCGTCGTCCGACACCTCCGCCCCCTCGCGCAGCACGACGTGCGCCACCACCACTTCCGTGCGGATCGGGTCTGGCTCGCCCACAACAGCGGCCATGGTCACGTCCGGGTGGCTGCACAGCGCCTGCTCAATTTCCACCGGGCCAATCCGATAGCCTGCCGAAGTGATCACATCGTCGTCGCGCGCATGGAACACCAACTGCCCGTCCGAGCGCAGCATCGCCAGATCCCCCGTCCGCAGCCAGCCATTCACAACTTTCTTTGCCGTCGCATCCGGCTTGTTCCAATAGCGCAGCATCATCACCGGGTCTGGCGACGCGACGCAGACCTCGCCCACCTCGCCCGCGCCAACCGGCACGTCATCCAGCCCCAACACCGCCACTTCATGCCCTGGCACCGGTAATCCCATCGCGCCTGGCACACGCTCCATCACCCCGTCACAGGCCGCGACCACAAGGTTCGCCTCCGTCTGACCGTAGAATTCGTTGATCGGACACCCAAGCGCATCCCGCCCCCACTCCAGCAGATCGCCGCCCAAAGCCTCGCCGCCCGAGCCAATGGCCCGCAATCGCAAACCATCAGGCGCCGACGCCTGCTGCATCAACCGCAAGGCCGTCGGCGGCAGAAACGCATTCGTGACGCCTCCGCGCACCATCAGGTCGAACGCCGCCTCCGGCGCGAACTTCGCAAACCGATGCGAGATCAGCGGAACACCGTAAAACAGGCACGGCACCGCCATATCCATCAACCCGCCGATCCAGGCCCAATCGGCAGGCGTCCACCCCACGTCGCCCGCCTGCGGAAACCCTCCCTGCGCCAGCTCCATGCAGGGCAGATGCCCATAAAGGAACCGATGCGCATGCAGCACGCCTTTGGGGTCGCCCGTGGTGCCCGAGGTGTAGATCATCACCGCCGGATCGTCCGCGCGGGTCTGCGCCATCGGAACGTCCCCGTCCCGCATCGCCTCGTCCAACGACAGCACAGGGGCCAACACCTCCCCGGTCGCCAAAACCACCTCCAACTCCGACAAATCCGCCCGCAAGCTCATTACCAGATCCAGCACCGCACCGTCCGCGACAACGGCCTTCGCGCCACTGTCTGCCAGCCGGTAGCGCAGCGCATCCTCGCCAAACAAAGTGAACAGCGGCAGAGAGATCGCCCCCAGCCGCCACGCCGCAAGATGCGCCACCAGAACGCGCGGGTTCTGCGCCATGAAAATCGCAACGCGATCGCCCGGCCCCACGCCTTGCCCCGCCAGCGTCGCGGCCAAAGCCCGCGCTGCGCGGTCCAGATCGCCGTAGGTCCAGACTTCGTCCCGCTCCCCGATATGGCGCACCGCGACACGGTCAGGCTCTGCCCGCGCCCATCCGGCGCAGCACACCTCCGCCAAATTCAATTGTTCTGGAATGTTCCAGGCAAACCTGGCCCGCATTACGGACCAGTCACCAAGCTCAGGGATCAGCCGATCATTCGGCAATCACAGTCACCGTCGGCAGCCCCGTCAGGCTCAGCCCCAGCGCCTGGAACGCCGCGAGCGATAGCCGCGACCCCGACCCGCGCTCGCCACCTGAAGGCCGCGCCGTGACTTCAACCGTCGTGCCATTTGGCGCCACCACCGTCGCCACCCGCTCGCGGTCCACCAGGGGCGTCTCGATCCACAGACCTGGCACCGTCGCATCACCCAGGCTCGCCACCGTGAAGCCGCGCACGTTGTCACCGGCAGCCGTATCGCCTTCGGCCACCGCTGCTGCGCGCACGCTTGATTCCGTCGGCGCGATGTCTTCTGCAGCAGCCTCGCCAACCACGGCCTCGGTAATCACCTCACCGCTGGCCGCCGGCACATCCGGCGTATCGCGCGCAAACGGGCTGCTGCTGGCCGAGCCGCCCTCGAACATGCCGCCCAGGCCGCCATTCGCGCACCCCGTCACGGCCAATACCGCCACACCCATTGCCAAACGTTTCATCTCGCACCTCGATACTGCTCTTGCCCCAAAACCTAAGGCCCTCGCCGCAACCTCGCAACCGTGACTTGCCGCGCGCACCTTGCGGGCATACGTTCCGCCCATGGAACAAGCTGCCCCCCTCATCGACCCTTTCGCCCGCGCGATCACCTACCTGCGGGTCAGCGTCACCGACCGCTGCGATTTCCGTTGCGTCTATTGCATGTCCGAGAACATGCAGTTCCTGCCGAAGAAAGAGCTTCTGACGCTGGAAGAGCTTGACCGCATGTGTTCGACCTTCATCCGTCTGGGCGTGCGCAAACTGCGCATCACGGGGGGCGAGCCCCTGGTCCGCCGCGATATCATGACCTTCTTCCAGGGCATGAAACGGCACCTCGATGACGGTGTGCTGGACGAGCTGACCCTCACCACCAACGGCTCCCAACTCGCCCGCTTTGCCGAGCCGCTCTATGCCGCCGGTGTGCGCCGCATCAACGTTTCCCTCGACACAATCGACGAGGCGAAGTTCGCGGAGATCACCCGCTGGGGTCGGCTGAAACAGGTGCTCGAAGGCATCGACGCCGCCCAAGCCGCGGGTCTGCGCGTCAAGATCAACGCCGTGGCGCTCAAAGGCTTCAACGAAGACGAACTCTTCACCCTCCAAGACTGGTGCGCCAGCCGCGACATGGACCTGACGTTCATCGAGGTCATGCCGATGGGTGATCTCGGCAACGAAGACCGACTCGACCAATATTGGTCCCTCAAAGACCTGCGCGCCCGCCTCGCGGAACGTTTCACCCTGAACGATCTGGCCGAGCGCACCGGCGGCCCCGCCCGCTATGTTCAACTGGAAGAAACCGGCCAGAAAATCGGCTTCATCACGCCGCTCACCCACAACTTCTGTGAATCGTGCAACCGCGTGCGCCTGACCTGCACTGGAGAGCTCTATATGTGCCTCGGCCAAGAAGACATGGCCGACCTCCGCGCGCCGCTGCGCGCATCTGAAGGCGATGCATTGCTCGAGGATGCGATCCGCAAAGCAATCAACCTCAAGCCCAAGGGCCACGATTTTGACTATTCCCGGCAGGCTGTGGATGGCCAGATGAGCCGCCACATGAGCCATACCGGGGGGTGAATTTTGGGTTTTGACAGCAAAACCGAGCAGGAAATCAAATTCTATGTCTACGCGCTGGTTGATCCTCGTGATGATCAACCATTCTACATCGGCAAGGGGACAGGGACGCGAGTGTTTGCCCATGTCCAGGAGGCCACATCCGGGATTCGGGATACAGACAAGCTCAACCGAATTCGGGAAATAGAAGAGAGCGGCGAACAAGTTAGGATGGTTATTGTTCGCCATGGTTTGTCAAAAAACGAAAGCCTCCTTGTCGAGAGCTGTTTTCTGGACTTCTTTCGATATTATGACATGGGTCTGACGAATATTGCTGGAGGGCATCACGCGACTGCTTTCGGGATGATGACCACCAATGAAATCGCTACAAAATTCAATGCACCACCGCTTGAGAGCATTGGAGATGACTGCGTACTGCTCAACATTAACAAAAACTACAAAAACGCACGCAGAGTTGGGGGAGGGATATATGAAGCAACCCGCAGGTCGTGGGTAATCGACGAAAAGCATCTTGGACGCCTGAAATACGCCTTGGCCGAATATCGTGGTTTTGTCGTGGGTGTCTTTAGAATTGGACAATGGGAAAATGGCGACGATCCGCGACGCAAGGAATTCGTGGGGCGCGAAGCCGAAGATGCTGTCAAAGAGATTTATATGAACAAGCGTGTTCCGAAGACCCGCGGTCAGGCCAATCCCGTGCGGTACAGACTCTAAAGCAAGGCGCAACAGAATCTCTGCTCTTTGCCAAGCGCATAAAGCATCCGCCTCCCGCGCGTCTCATAGTGCCCTGAACAACTTTTCATCCCAAACTGCACCCCATCCTCACGGTCACACGCCAACTCGCAAAACGCTGTCGCGCGCGGGCGTCGAGGTGGGTGGGCGCCGCCCGCGCGTGCTTCCATAGCCGAGATCATGGTAATCCCTTCGCTGAAGCCAGCACGCTTAAAAATACAAATCAATGACTTAACCTCACTTATCAACCGTGATAAGCTGGCGATCAAGCCGCAGGCATCCGCCGTTCCACGATCTCCGCCCACCACGAACATCCCGCCGGGATCGCCTCGTCGTTGAAGTTGTATTCTGGGTGGTGAACCATCGCCGTGTCGCCGTTACCGACCAGGATATACGCCCCCGGACGCTCTTCTAGCATGAAGGCGAAATCCTCGCCCCCCATCACCAGCGGCGCGTCGATGCACTCGCCCGAAACCGCACGCGCCACGTCCGCTGCGAATTCCGTCTGCTCATCCGAGTTCACCATCACCGGATAGCCGCGCACATAGTCGACCTCGGCCCGTCCGCCCATCATCGCGGCCACACCTTCGCAGATCTCAGGCACCCGCTTGTTCGCCAGATCCCGGTTCTCCTCCGACATCGTGCGCACCGTGCCGCGCATCGTGACAGTCTCCGGGATCACATTGAAAGCTTTGGACTCCGTCTCAAGCGATGTCACCGAAACCACGATCTGGCTCACCGGATCGGCATTCCGCGCCGCAATCGTCTGCAACGCCGTCACCGCATGGGCCGCCATCACGGTCGTATCAATCGTCTCCTGCGGCTTGGCGGCGTGCCCGCCCTTGCCCTTGAACTGCACCTCGAACGTATCCGTCGCCGCGAAAAACGCGCCGGGCCGGATCGCGAAAGAGCCCACCGGCCGCCCCGGCCAGTTGTGCATCCCGTAGACCTCGTCGATGCCGAACCGCTCCATCATCCCGTCGTCGCACATCTCCTTGCCGCCGCCGCCGCCTTCTTCGGCGGGTTGGAAAATCACCGCGACCGTGCCGTCAAAATTCCGCGTCTCCGCCAGATATTTCGCAGCACCCAACAGCATCGCCGTGTGCCCGTCATGCCCACAGGCATGCATCGCACCTTCGGTTTTTGACGCATACTCCAGCCCCGTCGCCTCGAAGATCGGTAGCGCATCCATATCCGCGCGCAGGCCAATCGTGCGGCCCTTCGTGTCGGATTTGCCCTTGATGATCCCAACCACGCCGGTGCGCCCGATGCCACCAACAACCTCGTCACAGCCGAACGCTTTCAGCTTTTCTTCAACCAGAGCGCTGGTCCGGTGCGTCTCGAACAGGATCTCGGGGTGCATGTGAATATCCCGGCGCCATTCGGTAATCTCGGGCAGAAGCTCGGCGAAACGGTTCTTGACGGGCATGGGGTATCCTCCAGGTGTTGGCGTGACCGGCCAAGGGTGCCACCGCACCCCATCGGCTTCAATCAGATATTAGGGCCGCTTCGATCAGGCGCCACGCGATAGGCGCGGTTCAGCGCAAAAGGGCTCAGGTCATGGCCTGCATCGCGCCCCTGCACGAGGTCCGCCACGATGCGCCCATAGGCCGGGCCGATGCCAAACCCGTGGCCGCACATGCCCGTCGTCACAACCAGGCCGGGGATCTTGGCGCAATGGTCTACAATCGGCACCTCATCGGGCAGCACGTCGATCATCCCGCCCCAGGCCTCGATATGATCGACCGTGCCCATATCCGGGTAGGCCTGCGCAACACGACGCTTGATTTCGGACACCTTCGCAACGTTCGGTTCCGGGTTCAGCACGCGCATTCGCTCAAATGGACTAACCTCATCGTGCCGCCAGAACCGCGGCGTGCTGAGCGCATCGGGAAACCCCTTCGGCGCAGGCCCCCGCAAGTGAACGTCGAAATTGCCGCTCAAAGCCAACGGCAGATACCGGCGCAAATGGCGCACAGTGTCCCGGCCCAGATACAACTCTGCATAACCCGCAGCCGCCAAAGTATAGCCGCCATCCTCTCGTGGCCGCGCTGACCATCCGCCCGCTGCGACAGCCCCCGGCAATACCTGCGGCAAAGGCCCTGTCGCCAGAACCGTGGCCCGCACGGACAGCTGCGGAATGTCCACGCCATGCCGGTTCAGGAACAGCGACGACCACGCCCCGCCCGCCAAGACCGCCTGCTCGCACACAATCGTTCCGGCCTCGGTCACAACCCCGCTGACCGCCCCGCCCGTCCGCTCCAACGCGCGCACGGCACAGCCCTCTATGATCTGCACACCCTCCGCCTTGGCCATCCGGGCCAACTCCGGCACCGCCACCCATGGCTCCGCCTTCATGTCGGTCGGCGTATGCAGCCCGCCAATCCACGGGCCGACCGGGCCGCCCAGAACCTCGCGCATCTTTGCGCGCGTCATCATATGGCTCGACACACCGAAGGGTTTCGCATCCTCCAACCAATCGCGAAATCCAGCCATATCTCTGTCCGTCCGCGCGAGGTAGCTGACGCCAATCTGACGCAGGCCCATGCGGCCCTTCGCTTCCGCATCCAGGTCCTGCCAAAGCTCCTGCGCCTCAAGCGCGATCGGGATTTCCGAGACATCACGCCCCTGCACCCGGATCCAACCCCAGTTGCGGCTGGATTGCTCGGCCGCCACGCGACCCTTCTCAAGGACCACCACCTTCAATCCCGCCCGAGCGGCATAGAGCGCGGTGCATATGCCGATCACACCGCCCCCAATCACCGCCAGATCAACGGCCTCAGGCAGAGCACCGCGGTAAGGTTTGGGTGGCGGCAGCCGAAAAGGGGCAGCAGTCATTGCAGTTCGGTCAGAAGGTTTTCCATGAACGCCTCACCCTGCCGGAACTGGTCCAGCGTGATGAATTCGTTCGGTTGGTGGGCTTGGTCGATGTTGCCGGGGCCACAGACAACGGCGGAATATCCACCGGCCTGAAACTGACCCGCTTCAGTGCCGAAGCTGACAACGCCCGTGCCATTGCGCCCGGTCAGGCGGCGGACCATCACTTCAGCCTCGCCCTCGTCCTCGGCGCGCAAACCGGGGACATCCCAGCGCGGCGTCACAATGATTGCGGCCTCCGGGCGGATGGCTTTCATGCCCGCCTCAATCTCCGCGATTTTGCCTTGGATCTTCGCCTTCCACTCGGCCAGATCGTCCGTCGGCAGGCACCGCAGGCTCAGGACGAAGGTGCAATCCTTCGCCGTGATATTGTGCGCCGTCCCGCCCTCAATCATTCCGACATGAAGTGTCGAGAACGGCGGATAATAGGGGCTGTTCGGGTCAGCGGCAGCGGCACTCGCCTCGTTCTGTTCATTGGCCCACTGGATCAGCCGCGCGGCCTCCATAATGGCCGAGACGCCATCGGGTTGCAGCGAGGAATGAATTTCAAACCCCCGGAAATGCAGATCGAAGCCGGTGCCGCCCTTGTGGCCATTGATGATGCCCATCTCCGTCGGCTCACCGATAATCGCCATTGACGCTTTGGGAACCGCGCCCTGCATTGCCTCGATCATCGGCGGCGCACCGACGCAGCCGATTTCCTCATCCCGGCTCAGCGCCAATTGCACGGGTCGCGTCACACCTCGGCGTTTCGCCTCGACCACGGCCCAGATCGCCAGCGCATCGAAACCCTTCATGTCACAGGTGCCACGCCCGTATAGCTTGCCGTCCTTCTCGGTCACGGTGAACGGGTCAGTGTCCCACGCCTGCCCATCAACGGGCACCACGTCCACATGGCCGGACAGGATAACACCACCGTCTTCCTCAGGTCCCACATGGGCGAAGAGAGAGGCCTTCTGCCCTGTCTCATCATAGTCCCGCTTAGCATCGATGCCTTGGTCGCCAAGGTAGCCTTCCACCCAATCCACCAAGTCCAGATTGCTATCGCGGCTGACAGTGGGGAAGCTCACCAACTTCTCGATCAGCGCGCGTGGGCTGAGGGCATCAGTCATAGAGTGGTCGAGCCGAAGCTCCCTCAACTTGCGTCAAACCTTCACGCACCGCCGCCTCGCGGCGTTCAACCTCATCTGAGCGGTCGAAATCACCCCAATTCCCGACCAACACTTTGTGACCGGGCGAGATTTCCTCATAAAGCGACGGACCGGGCACATAGTCCAACCCATGCACAGGCGACGGGATTGGCTTGAAGTTCAAATCCTTATCCGTCTTGCGCTGCGCCGGGTCGGCCACCGGAACCGCACTCAAAAGCGCCTGCGTATAAGGATGCTGCGGGTTCTCGAAAATCTGTTGACGCGGCCCGATTTCCACAACCCGGCCCAGATACATGACGCCCACATCGTGGCTGACACGCTCCACCACCGCCATATCGTGGCTTATGAACAGGTAACTCAGCCCCATTTCCTGCTGCAATTCCATCATCAGGTTCAGCACCTCGGCCTGCACCGACACGTCGAGGGCGGAGACAGCCTCATCCGCAATAATTAACTTCGGCTGCAACGCCAAAGCCCGAGCAATGGCGACGCGCTGGCGCTGACCGCCTGATAGCTCGTGGGGGTAACGCTGCATGTAGTCACGGGGCAGCTGCACCCGGTCAAACAGCTCCGCCACTTTATCAGTGCGGTCCTGCGCGCTGAACTGGCCGTAGTTCATCAGCGGCTCCGCCACCTGAATGCCCAACCGCATCTGCGGGTTCAGCGAGGCAAAGGGGTCCTGGAAGATCATCTGCATCTGCTGCCGCGCCCGGCGCAGTTTCTCCGGTCCCATGGCAAGGATGTCTTCACCGTCGAGCTCGATGGTGCCGGAGTTCGGCTCAACCAACCGCAGGATCGAGCGCCCGCAAGTAGATTTCCCGCACCCGGATTCGCCAACCAACGACAGCGTGCGCCCGGAATTCAGGCGCAGCGACACATCCTCAACCGCGTGGACCTGCGCCACGGTTCGGCGCAACAGGCCACCGCGCACCGCAAAGCGCGTCACCAGATTGTCGACCTTCAACAGCAGCTTATCGGTGCCCTGGATCGGATCCGTCGCCTTGGTCTCGCGCCCCAAAAGCTTCATCGGCTCCGGCAGGCTTTTGCCGCGCATCTCACCCAGCTTCGGCACGGCGGCGAGCAGGGCTTTGGTGTAGTCGTGCTGGGGATTGTTGAAGATCTCCTCAACAGGCCCCTCTTCCACCTTGCGCCCGCGGTACATGACGATCACACGGTCCGCCATCTGTGCCACCACGGCCATGTCGTGGGTGATGAACAGAACGCTAGTTCCGGTCTCATTCTTCAATCGGTTGATGAGCGCGAGGATCTCGGCCTGAATCGTCACGTCCAACGCGGTTGTCGGCTCATCCGCGATCAGGATGCGTGGCTCACAGGCCAGCGCCATCGCTATTACAATGCGTTGGCGCATGCCCCCGGAAAGCTCGTGTGGATATTGCTGCAAACGCCGCTCAGGCTCAGGAATGCGAACAAGGTTCATCAGCTCCAGCGCACGGGCGCGGGCCTTCTCGCCACTCATATTGAGGTGCTTGCGCAGGCCTTCGGTCAGCTGACGCTCGACCGTGAAGACAGGGTTCAGCGCCGTCATCGGCTCCTGAAAGATCATCCCGATGTCGTTGCCGCGAATTTGGCGCATCGCGCCGGTGCCCTGTTTCGCCAGATCGATGGGGGCGTCACCGCCGCGGTCGAACAGCAATTCGCCGCCAGCAATTTCACCGCCGCCGAATTCCACTAAGCGCATCAGCGAAAGGGATGAGACCGATTTCCCGGACCCAGATTCGCCAACGATGCAAACCGTTTCGCCGGGTTGCACGTCGAACGAGACGTCCTCAACCCCTACAACCGTGCCGTTCTTGGTCTCAAACTCCACCCGCAGGTTGCGCACTTGGGCAATGGGCTGATCCAGCATGGGTGGCACTCTCCTGACGGGATGATGGGCCGACGGTATGACCCCGCCCCGATGCTGTCAAATTCTACGACTGCCCAATGAATCAGCATGACGCCACGGCAGAAGGCTTGCTTTTTCGCGGCGTTAGGCGAACCATGCACGAATTGGCAGCAATGGTTCGGTGTCGCTTGCGGCGCAGAACCTCGGCCACCAAACAAGACGAGTATGCGCCGGTAAGGCGATATGCCCATCAGAGGCAAGAGCGTCCAACAAGGAGAGAAAGACACCCATGACACGCAAAATTCTTATGCTCGGAGCAGCCGCACTGGCGATGGCTCCGATGGCCGCCTGGGCCGACGGGCACCTTGCCCGCGGCGGGTCGGGCCACCTCAACATCATCTATTGGCAGGCGCCTTCCACGCTGAACCCGTATCTGTCGGGCGGCACGAAAGAGGTCGAGTCGGCCTCGCTCGTTCTGGAATCGCTTGGCCGTTTTGATGACACCGGCACGCTGGTCCCTTGGCTCGCCGCCGAGATCCCAACCGTCGAGAATGGCGGCATCTCCGAGGATCTGACACAGATCACATGGACCCTTCAGGAAGGCATCCTGTGGTCCGATGGCTCGGCCATGACCGCAGCAGACGCTGTGTTCACTTGGGAATATTGCACCCACCCCGAAGGCGGCTGCGCTCAGGCATCCTACTTTGATGGCGTGGAAAGCATTGTGGCCGTGGACGATCTGACCGTTCAGATCAACTTCGATCAGCCCACACCCTTCCCCTACACAGCACTTGTCGGCTCAGAGAGCCCGATCATCCAGGCCGCCCAGTTCGCCGATTGCCTCGGCGCCCGCGCGCCGGAGTGCACCGAGGCCAACTTTGGCCCCATCGGCACCGGCCCCTTCGTGGTGTCGGACTTCCGCCCGAATGACGTGATCGAATTCGTAGCCAACGACAACTACCGCGTGCCGGATCAGCCGCACTTCGCCTCCGTGACCTTCAAAGGTGGCGGCGATGCAACGGCAGCGGCGCGTTCGGTACTTGAAACGGGTGAGTTTGACTACGCCTGGAACCTGCAGATCGACCCGACGATCCTCGCGCAGATGGAAGCGCAAGGGAACGGCACGGTCGTGACCGCGTTTGGTACCTCTGTTGAGCGTCTGCACCTCAACCAGACCGACCCTGATCCGGCCCTTGGCGATCTTCGTGCCACGGCAGAGGGCGGCGCACACCCGTTCCTGACCAACCCGGTCATCGGGCAGGCCATGTCCATGGCCATCGACCGCGCATTGCTGGTTGAAGTTGGCTACGGTGCCGGTGGTCAGCCCACCTGTAACGTGCTTCCCGCACCTGATCTCTATGCCTCGACCGCCAATGATGGCTGCCTTGTGCAGGACATCGCTGGGGCCAATGCATTGCTGGACGAAGCGGGCATCCTCGACACCGATGGCGATGGCATCCGCGAATTGGATGGTGTGCCGCTTCAGGTGCTCTACCAGACCTCGACCAACGCCGTCCGTCAGGACACCCAAGCGCTGGTCAAGCAGTGGTGGGCCGAGATCGGCATCGACGCCGAGCTTCGCAACATCGACGCATCGGTCTTCTTCGGCGGCGATCCGGCATCCCCGGACACGTTCCAGAAGTTCTATGCCGACGTGGAGATGTACACCAACAACTTCGCGGGTGTGGACCCGCAGGCCTATATGGCCAACTGGGCATGCTCCGAGTGGCCGTCGCCTGCATCGCAGTGGCAGGGCTCGAACATGCAGCGCTTCTGTGATCCGGCTTACGATGCCCTGATCGAAGAGATGGCCGGTACGGCCGATCTGGAGCGTCGCGGTGAGATCGCGCGGATGCAGAACGACATGCTCGTTCAGTCCTACTCGATCATTCCGCTGATCCACCGTGGCGGCGTGTCCGCACACGCCAACTCCCTCGGCGGCATCCGCATGTCCGACTGGGATTCGGAGCTGTGGAACATCGCCGAATGGCACCGCATCCCCGAGTGATGTGACCAAGGCCCGCGCGGGGTTCTCGCGCGGGCCATTCAATGCACCAGACCCCATGATCGCACGCCCATTCCTTTTGGCCCTTGGCCTGACAGCCCTCGCACATCCCGCGAGCGCTTTCGGCGCGATGGATTGTGTCGGCACCGAATATTGCACAGCCGGCGGCTGCACCCCCTCTTTCCTGGTTTTCGCCATTGCCTTCGATTGGAGCGCGCAATCCGCGACCGTCGAAGGTGGCCTACAAACCACCCGACTTGATCTCAGCTCAAACACCGTAGACGCCGATGGCACGTCCGGCTCGCTCAACTACATCAATGAAGACGACGCGGTCCTTGTCCTGACCTTCTCGGGCGCGGACGTTGATATGCTCATGTTCACCGGCCAGGGCGACGCACATCGCGCCACCTGCGCCTCACGAGAGGCCGCATGATGCCACGGTCGCTCATCCTCGCCGCTCCCCTTGCATTGGCCACATTCTCTGCAGCAGCCGATACCGCTTTGCGCTACGCGACGATTGAGGTCTGCGAAGGCCTGCTCGATGACGTCCCCTATTCTGAACGCCGATACGTCGAACGCCTGGGCGACGCGCGCCCAACCCTTGTGCTCGTCCTGAGCAACCCATCTGAAAATGGCGTTGGCGTCAGCGTTTACTGGCCCGGCGAAGACGTCGCCACGGGCCGCGAAATCATCGGCAGGTGTGTAGAGCTATGACCTTATCCGAATCCAACACACGTATAAGTAGGACCGCCAAATGCTAACCTACACCATCCGCCGTCTGATCCTTGCGATCCCGACGTTACTGTTCATCAGTTTCATCATCTTCATCATCGTGAAGCTGTCGCCTTCGGATCCCACCGCGAACCTACCCCTGACGATCCCGCCAGAGGTGCGCGAACAGATCCGTGACAGCCTTGGCGTGAACGATCCGATCTTCGTGCAATATCTGAAATGGCTGAAGCTGATGATGTGGGACGAACCCCTACATCTGATTGACGGCTGGTTCGGCACCGAACTGGCCCCACCCGACACCCCCGGCAGCCGCATCATCTCGTATCAGACCCGCTCGCCGGTGATGGACCTCATCATGCAGCGGATGCCGCAGACGCTCTGGGTCGTGGGCACGTCCTACATCGTGGGTATCCTGATCGCCCTGCCCCTCGGCATCATCTCGGCCTACAAACAATATTCGATCTTCGACCAGCTCGGCACCTTCATCTCGATGCTCGGCTTCTCGGTTCCGACCTTCTTTACCGGCGTTCTGTTCATCGTGATCTTCTCGGTCTGGATCGATCAGGACAGCATATTCTGGCTACCGTCGGTCTATGACACCACGCTGGAGGTCGTGGATTGGGATACCTTCGTCTTGCAGTTCCGTCAGATGATCATGCCGGTCATGGTGCTGGGTCTGTTCAACGCCAGCCAGATTAGCCGCTACATGCGCGCCTCGATGCTCGACAACCTCAACCAGGATTACGTGCGGACCGCGCGCGCCAAGGGTCTGGGGGAACGCACGGTGGTTCTGGTCCACGTGTTGCGCAACTCGATGATCCCGGTCGTTACCGTTATTGCCCTCAACGTGCCCGCCGTCTTTGGCGGCGCGATCATCACGGAGCAGGTCTTTAAGGTGAACGGCATTGGCCAGCTTCTGATTGTGGCCATTCAGGCGGGCGATGTGCCCGTGGTGCAAACCGTCAGCTTCATCTTTGCGGTGCTGATCGTTCTGTTCAACCTCTTTGCCGACATACTCTACGGCATTCTGGACCCGAGGATTCGCTATGACTGATCAAGCAGACCCCGGCATCTCCCGCATGATCCAGGAACGTCCGCCACGCAATCAGTGGTTCGACGTCTGGGATCAATTCAAAACCCATAAGGGCGCGTTGTTCGGCCTTGGGTTCTTCATCTTTGCCTTGGCCTTCATCTTGATCGGCCCGTTGGTTTGGACCGTCGATCCGCAGTTTGCCGACATCCTGGCACGAAACTCCAATCACATGCTGGCCTGCCTCCGCGCCGGCGGTGGCCCCGACGGGGGCGGTTTCGAGATGGTGCGCGCGTGTTTTGCGAGCCCCGAAGAGTTCAGCCGCGCCAATCCCGGCCTGTTCCTGAAGGTCTCCTGGTCGCATCCCCTTGGCACCGACCAACTCGGCCGTGACATGCTCGCGCGCCTTATGACGGGTGGGCAGACGTCCATCGCCGTGGGCCTGACCGCAATGATGCTGGCCCTGTTCTTTGGCACGTTGATCGGCGTTCTGGCGGGCTACTTCCGCCGCCTCGATGGCATCCTGATGCGGATCACCGACCTGTTTTTGGCGATCCCGCTGCTGCCACTCCTCCTCGTCATCATCATGCTCTTCCGCGATCAGTTGCGGAACGCCTTCGGGCCGGAGGGCGGGATCTTCGTGCTGATCGTTGTGGTCATCGGACTGACCTCTTGGATGCAGACGGCCCGCGTTGTGCGAGGCGACGTACTGGCTTTGAAAGAGCGGGAGTTTGTCCTCGCCGCCCGCTCCATCGGCACCAAACCCTCCAACATGATCGGCCGCCATATCCTGCCCAACGTCATGTCCGCGATCATGGTCTCAGCCACCCTTGGCATCGCCAATGCGATCATCACCGAAAGCGCCCTGTCCTTCCTCGGCCTGGGCTTCCCGTCCGATTTCCCGACATGGGGCCGCATCCTATTTGACGGCACCGATTGGCTAAGCTCGTTTCCTGAGCGTGTGATCTGGCCCGGCGTCTTCATCTCGCTGACCGTGCTGTCGGTGAACTACATCGGCGACGGGTTGCGCGACGCGTTGGATCCGCGCATCAGGGGCCGCTAAGCCGTCAGAGCTCTTGCATAAAGGCGCGCCAGATGTCGGCGCGCCTCGGTGTAGGCGCCCCAATCCGCGCGCAGCCCTTTCAGGCCGTCAAAGCCCGCCAGCATCACCTGCGCCAGCCTTTGTGCATTACCCGCCACGGCCTCCGCATTGATGCGGCCCGCCAAGACGCCTGCATCAATCCACCGGGCGTAGACCTGAACCAATTGCGCAAGCCCGGCCTCCATCACTTGGCCCGCTTTCACGTTCTTGTCGGACAGCAATTCATCGGCGTGGGCCGAGCGCATCAGCCCCTCGCCCGCATCGCCGATCTGCGCGTCAAATGCGGCCGCCAGCGCGCGCGCCGGGTCAGGATCGGTAGCCAAAGCCTCCTCAACCGCCTCAGCCGCCGCCTTGAAATAGGCCGCCATCATGCCTGCGTAGATGTCGTCTTTGTTGCGGAAATGCAGGTACAGCGCCGCCCGGCTCATGCCCGCACGATCCGCGATGTCCTGCATCGACGCGCGGCGCAGACCGAATTGCAGAAACGTTTCATACCCCGCCCGCAGAACCTGAGCGGCTTTCGGGTCTGATTGGGCGGCGTAAATGCGGTCTGTCAGTTGCATGATTTCGGTCTGACGGATCGCATCCAACCTGTCAAATCGTCAAAAGAGGCTGCCTTGCCCGCCTTCTGGCGGCTTTTTCGCAGGCTTCTTCGCCGCCGCTTTCGCCGCAGGTTTCGGGGTCGCCCCCGTCGGCGTAACCCCCAGCCGCCCATCGGCGAACTCGATCTCCAACGCCGCATGGCTCTCCGCCTGTGCGCGTTCTGTCAACACCGCTTCGCCCGACCGGATCACCGCGTAGCCCCGCGCCAAGGTCTGCGTGTAGCCCAATGTCACGCGCAACCGTTCCAGCCCATCCAACCGCTCACGCCGCCGCAAAACCGAAGCCTCGGCCACCTGCCCAAACCTATGCCGTGCAGCGCTCAACCGCTCCTCCATCTGCGATGTCCTCGCAGACAGTCTTTGCGGGTTCATCTGCCAACGCGCTAAGGCCCGCCGGCCTTCGCGCACCAAAGCCTCCAGGCGTGCAGGCGAAAGCCGTCCAGCCGCCCGCCCAAGCTCCAACCGTTTGGAAGCCACCGCCCGCTCCAACGCTGGATCAAGCCGTGCAGCCAAACGATCCAGCCGCGCGCGCGCTTCCTGCGTGCGGCCTTTCAGGGCCGGGGCCAGCCGCAAGGCCGCCAGATCCAACCGCTGCCGGGCAGGCTCCAACAATGCATCCGGGCGCGGCAAGGCCCGCCCAACGTCGCGCACCCGCTGCCCGCGCGCACTCAATCCGCCCGTCATCGCACGGGTCAGGATACCTTCCTGCTGTCGCAGCCAATTCAGCAGGTCCATCCGCACTGGAACCGCCTTTTCCGCGGCCCCCGTGGGCGTCGGCGCGCGGTAATCGCTAGCGTAGTCGATCAGGGTCGTGTCAGTCTCGTGCCCCACGGCTGAGATCAGGGGAATGGCACTTTCCGCTGTCGCCCGCACCACCGCTTCCTCATTGAAGCCCCACAAATCCTCAAGGGAGCCACCACCCCGCGCCACGATCAGCAGGTCAGGCCGGGGCAGCGCGCCACCCGGCGTCATCGCATTGAACCCCCGGATCGCGCGAGCCACCTCGGGCGCGCAACGCTCACCTTGAACGGCAACTGGCCAGATCAGCACCTTGCGCGGAAACCTGTCCCGCAACCGGTGCAAAATATCTCGGATCACCGCACCGGAAGGCGAAGTCACGACACCGATCACTTCGGGCAAAAACGGCAACCGCTGCTTGCGCGCGTCGTCGAACAGCCCTTCCGCTGCCAGCGCCTTCTTCCGCTTTTCCAGCATCGCCATGAGCGCGCCCGCACCCGCCGGGCGGATATCGTCGATCACCAGCTGATATTTCGACTGCCCAGGGAAGGTCGTGAGCCTTCCGGTGGCAATAACCTCCATCCCCTCCTCGGGCTGGTGCGTCAGCCGCGCCGAGACGCCTTTCCACACGACGCTCGCCAAAACGCTGCGCTCGTCCTTCAGATCCAGGTAGATGTGCCCTGACCGGGGCCGCGACAGCCGCCCGACTTCGCCGCGCACGCGCACATGGGAAAACGCGCCCTCAACGGTGCGTTTCACAGCACCGGAGATTTCGGAAACCGTGAACTCCGGTGCGTTGCCGCCGGGGCCCTCGCCCTCGTCGTCGATCAGATCATCCACTCAGTCGCCTCCACAGCCACCGCAACCGCCGCCGCTGTCGCCGCCGTCACTGTCATTGTCGCCGCCAAAGAACCCGAAAATACCGCCGCTGGCGGGCTTACTGTCATCATCCCGGCTATGCTTGCTACCGCGACCTCCACTATCGCCCGGACGACCACTGCGCGATCCGCTATCGCCCGAGCCGTCATCAAGCCAAACATCATCGTCCCCCCGACGGTCCCTCTTCCCGCGACTGCGTCTGCGTCTCGGGCTCAGCAGGACCACAAAGAACATGATCCCGGTGAACACAGTCATCGCGGCGATCAGGTGGCTGTAGTCCACGATGGTCAGCACCAGGCAGATCGCGAACGGCAGGAAGGCAATGAAGACGGGCGACGTCGTGATCGACCCCGCCTCCTCCGTCGCAAACCGCCGCACCGGGCCCGCCTTGCCCCGCCCCCAAATCTCTACCGGGGGCTCGCCCCCGAACTCAGCTTCATAAAGCGACTTGGTCGCCGCGAACTGGTCTCGATACCGCGGCATCTCTTCCTCACCCGCGCAGGGCTGATGATGGACCGCCTTGCCGATCACATTCGGGCAAAGGTCCTCCCAATAATCCCGCGTGAAGGTCAGGTGCATGTGCCAGGCCGCATCGACAATCTGGCTCGGCGTGACCTGCCTGTCGCTGACCTGGGTCAGATACAAAAACCGCCGGTATTCCTCGATCACCTGTTTGGTGAAGTCCGTGCTCCACCCCTCTGCCCGTGCCAGCTTGACCGAGAACGGTGCTGAACCGGTGCCCTTATCGAATTCAAACGCCCTCAATCGCGCCCATAAGTCCGGGTTTCGCATGTTGTGCGCCCCTGTTCTGCTCGTTATGCCTGCGCGCAGCATATCAGGGGGACCAAGACGTGAACATCCTTATCCTCGGCTCCGGTGGCCGCGAACATGCGTTGGCCTGGGCAGTGTTGCAGAACCCCAAATGTGACCGTCTGATCGTGGCCCCGGGCAACGCCGGGATCGCGCAGATCGCGGATTGTGCAAGCCTGGATGTGGATAACCCCGCTACGGTTTGCGAGTTCTGTTCCGAGGAATCCATTGATTTCATCATCGTAGGCCCCGAAGCTCCGCTGGCGGCTGGCGTTGTGGATATGTTGACAGATGCCGGGTTTCTGGTGTTCGGCCCAACCCAAGCAGCGGCAGAGCTTGAAGCCTCCAAGACCTTCACCAAGCAAATCTGTGATGCCTCGGGCGCGCCCACTGCCGCCTGGGCGCGCTTCACCGAAGCCGCCCCCGCCAAAGATTACATCCGACAACAAGGTGCGCCCATCGTCGTAAAGGCCGATGGCCTCGCAGCAGGAAAAGGCGTGGTCGTCGCAATGGATGAGGCCGAGGCGCTGGTCGCCATCGACGACATGTTCGGCGGCAGCTTCGGCGCGGCAGGCGCGGAAGTGGTGATCGAGGAGTTCATGGACGGCGAAGAAGCCTCCTTCTTCATCCTCTCCGACGGTGAAAACGTCCTGTCCATTGGCACCGCCCAAGACCACAAGCGCGCCTTCGACGGTGACGAAGGGCCCAACACCGGCGGCATGGGCGCCTATTCCCCCGCCCCCGTCCTCACCAACGCCCTGCAAGAGAAAGCCCTTACTGAGATCATCCGCCCCACCATCGCCGAGATGGCCAAGCGCGGCACGCCCTACACCGGCGTCCTTTATGCCGGGCTGATGATCAAAGACGGCCAGCCCCGCCTTGTCGAATACAACGTCCGTTTCGGCGATCCCGAATGTCAGGTCCTGATGATGCGCCTTGGTGGCCAGGCCCTCGACCTGATGCTCGCCTGCGCCGAAGGCCGCCTCGCTGAGGCGCAGGTCAATTGGGCCGACGACCACGCGATGACCGTTGTGATGGCGGCCAACGGCTACCCCGGATCATACGAAAAAGGCAGCGCCATCAAAGGCCTGGATGCGCTCCCCGAGTCCTCATTTCAGATGGTCTTCCACGCAGGCACCACCTCCAAAGACGGCGCAATCACAGCCAGCGGGGGCCGCGTCCTCAACGTCACGGCGCGTGGTGCGACCCTGCAAGAGGCTCGCGATAAGGCCTACGCCATGGCCGACCAGATCGACTGGCCCGAAGGCTTCTATCGCAAAGACATCGGATGGCGCGCGCTGACTTAAGCGCGCTACCGCGCTTAAGTTAGGCCAGCCACGTCCCATAATCCGACACCAGCAGGTGCGTCGGGTCGACGTCTTCCTCGATCTCCGCAAACCGCCCCAGGGGCTCGCGAAACCAATTGTCGGTCTCGTCGTCATTCACCGTTGAGACTTCGCCAATCAACACGTCACCGCCCTCGCCCCAGAACGCGTGCCAATCGCCCGGCATCAATGTCACGCTCTCGCCCGGCGCAAACCGCAGGACCTCGCCCGGCCCAAATGCCCGCTCGATCCCGTCACACATCACCACGCCACCGGCATTCTCATCACACGACCCATCTTCGGCCGAGCCAAACAGCTCAATCGCCAGCGTCGCCCCGCCTCGGTTGATGATGTCCTCAGCCTTCAAGTAGTGCCGGTGCATCGGGCTGATCTGATCTGGCTTGGAAATCAATAACTTCTCGGCATAACACATGCCGCCGCCCTTCTGCAGATCGCTCAACCGACCATTGCGCAGCGTGAACAGAAACAGCCCCAATTCATCGAACTTGCCCTGCCCATAGTCGGTAATATCCCACCCCATGCGGCCATCGATCACCGCGCGCGCGCTGTCTTTGCGGTTCACGAACTGACCGGGCGTCCAATAGGCAAAGGGCGGCATGACAAACCCGAACGACCGCATGAATGCGTCGGCCTCGGCCATGATCTCGTTGATCTCGGATCGTTTCATCGCTGTCTCCTTCTTCGCATCCCTTTTGCCCCTGCCGCCCGCAACCTTACAAGGCCCCGCCGGACCGAAACTCGCCGAAACCTTTGTATTCCTTCCTCGCGTGAGGGCGTGACACGGGTTAGGCTGATTTCAAAACGGAAAATGGGCAGCGCGACGATGGAAGAAACCCTCCTCCAAGCCACCATCTACCTCGGCGCCATGCTGATTGCCGTACCAATTTCGGTGCGCTTCGGTCTGGGCTCCGTGCTCGGATACCTGCTGGCCGGCATTGCCATCGGGCCGGTCCTTGGCCTTGTCGGTGGGTCCGAAACCGAGCACCTGCAACACTACGCAGAATTCGGCGTTGTTCTGATGCTCTTCCTCATTGGGCTCGAGCTTGACCCAAAAGCCCTGTGGGAGATGCGCAAACGCCTGCTTGGTCTGGGCGGCAGCCAGATCACGCTTTCCATCGCCGTCCTCGCCGGGGCCGCAGCCTTCTTGGGCCTTGCCACGCCCCTCGCGCTCGCCATCGGCATTACCTTGGCCCTCAGCTCAACCGCGATCGTGTTGACCACATTGAACGAGAAAGACTTGATGCGAACGCCCGGTGGGCGCGGGGCGTTTTCCGTTCTGCTGACACAAGACATCGCGGTCATCCCGGCGCTCGCCTTCCTGCCCCTTCTGGCGACGGCTGCAACGGCACGGTTCAACGAAGACGGCTCAATCCAGCGGTTGATTGAGGATGAGCATCGCTCGATGTCGCTCGTCGAAGGCCTGCCCGCTTGGGGCGTGACCCTTGTGACGCTCGGTGCCGTGGTCGCCGTGATCCTCGCAGGCCGCTATCTCTCACCACTCATCTTCCGCGTGATCCACGCCACGCGCCTACGCGAGCTCTTTACCGTGGCGGCCCTCGTCATCGTTGTAGGCATCGCCGTCCTGATGATCCTCGTTGGCCTCTCCCCCGCACTCGGCGCCTTCCTTGCGGGCGTTGTTCTGGCCAATTCCGAATTCAAGCATGAGCTTGAGGCCGACATCGAACCCTTCAAGGGCCTGCTTCTGGGCCTGTTCTTCATCACCGTCGGCGCAGGCATCAACTTTGGCACTTTCTTCAGTATGCCGTTCATGATCCTTGCCCTGACCCTTGCGGTCATGCTGCTCAAGGGTCTGATCCTTTACGCCATCGCGCGGGTCAGCCGCCTGAAAGGCCGGGATCGTTGGCTCTTCACCCTCAGCCTCGCGCAAGCGGGCGAATTCGGCTTCGTGCTGGTGGCCTTTGGCGTGCAGCAGGCCGTTTTTCCAGATCGGATCGCCGAAATCCTGTTGCTGATCGTGGCGCTGTCGATGCTGTTCACCCCACTCAGCTTCATCCTTTACGAGAAGATCAGCGACCGCATGGGTGATGGCGGGGAAGAGGCTCCGGGCCACGACGAAATCGACGACGAAGCCCCCATCATCATCGCGGGCATCGGGCGCTTCGGCCAGGTCGTCAACCGCATGGTCCGCGCGTCCGGTTTCAAAACAGTGGTACTGGATTCGAACCTTGAGACCATCCGCCTGATGCGCCGTTTCGGTCTGAAAAGCTTCTTTGGCGACCCCACCCGGCCGGAGCTTCTGAAAGCTGCCGGCATCGCCACCGCCAAGGTGCTGGTTGTAGCTGTCGATAGCCGAACCTCCGCCGTGCAACTCGTGCGCTACGCCAAGCGCCACAACCCCGACATCTCCGTCGTCGCCCGCGCCCATGACCAACTCCATGTCTATGAACTTTACGAGGCCGGGGCCGATCACATCATCCGCGAAATCTTCGACAGCGCCCTACGCGCCGGGCGCTACGTGTTGGAGGATATGGGGCTCTCCGATTACGAGGCGCACGAGACCGAAATCGCCTTCTACCGCCACGACCGTCACAACCTGCGCGAATTGGCCGACGTCTGGAAACCCGGCGTGCCCGTCACCGAGAACGCCGAGTACATGCGCAAGACGCGCGAGATGACGGACAACTTGGAAAGCGCAATGGCGCAGGTGCTCAGCGAGATGGGCGAAGGAGGGGCCGATCCGACTGCCCGCTCGCGCGGGGACGTCAGTGCACTGTCGGGCCTCGACCGTTCGCCGCGCCGCCCCGGCGGGTCATCGCGGTAGAGGCGAGATGCGTTCACTTGAACGCGTTTTTCGCAAAAACTCTGTTCAGATGAACGGATATGCGTCCAAGTGAACGGACTTTGGATCCCGTTTCATCCGTCCGAAACACCCGCCTCAGCAAAGCTCGCCATCCCGGAATGGCACGCCAAAGCGCCCTTCAGCACCTGAATGGCCAGCGCCGCGCCTGAGCCTTCGCCAAGCCGCAAATCCAGTGACAGCAGCGGCACCTTTCGCAAATGCTCCAGCATCCGGATATGCGCCTGCTCGGCTGAAGCATGGCCCGCAATCGCATGATCGAGTGCGCCATCCGCTGTGCGATCCAGCACCGCAGCCGCCGCCGTACAGATAAAGCCGTCCAAAATCAGTGGGATAGCTTCAATCCGCGCCCGCGCCATGGCCCCAGCCATCGCTGCGATCTCGCGCCCGCCCAGACAGCGCAGGGCCTCCAGCGGGTCTTCCTTGGCGCTCGGGTTGGCGGCCAAACCGTCGGCCACCACCTGCGCTTTCAAGGCCACGCCTTGCGCATCCACACCCGTGCCACGCCCAGTCCAATCAGCAGCATCCCCACCATAGAGCGCATGGGCAATTGCGGCGGCAGAGGTCGTGTTGCCGATCCCCATTTCCCCCACAACCAGCAGATCAGCGCTTGGATCAACTGCATTCCAACCCGTTGAAAACGCTTCGATAAACTCAGGCATATTCATCGCAGGCCCCTGCGTGAAATCCGCCGTCGGGTTGTTCAGATCAATCGCGTGGACCGACATTTTCGCGCCCGCAAGATCCGACAATTGGTTGATCGCGGCCCCGCCGGCCTCAAAATTCGCGACCATCTGAACGGTCACTTCCGGCGGAAAGGCCGAAACGCCACGCGCGGCAACGCCATGATTTCCAGCAAATACAAGCACTTGCGGCGCTTCTATCCGTGGCCGCGCATCGCCGCGCCACGCGGCGTACCAGATCGCAACCTCTTCCAACCGCCCCAGTGCGCCGGGTGGCTTGGTCAGCACCGAATTGCGGGCCTCAGCGGCCTCCCGCGCGGAAGTATCCGGCGACGTCGCCCCTTCCAATCTGGCGCGGATGTCGGAAAGGCTTTGCGGTGCGCTCATATCTGGGATCCCTTGCGTAACCTGTTTGAAATCGTGTTTAGCGGGGCTTAGGCCGCTTGAATGCGGCAGAAAGGCCAACGTGATGTCTGATACCGACGCGCTCCCTCCGCAACCCCGCGATGTGATCCGCGCCTTCCACCTTTTGTCGCGCATCCCCCTGCCCGGTGGCGATGGCGCACGCGCGGCGGCCTCCGCCTGGGCCTGGCCATTGGTCGGAGCCGCGATTGCAGCCTTTCAGGTGGGTTTGGGCGTTGTTTTGCTGGCGCTCGGCGTTCCAATCTGGGCAGCAGCAGGGCTGGCTCTGGCACCCGGCGTTGTCCTGACAGGTGGCCTCCACGAGGACGGCTTGGCCGATTGCGCCGATGGCTTCTGGGGCGGATATGACCGCGCGCGACGGCTGGAGATTCTCAAAGACAGCCGCGTCGGCAGTTACGGCGTGCTTGCGATGATTTTTGCGATTGGCCTGCGGTGGGCGCTTTTCGCCAGCCTTCTAACATTCGCACCTCTGGCCTTGATTGCAGCCGCAATGCTCAGCCGTGCGGCCATGTCCATGCTGATGGCTTGGATGCCGTTCGCCCGCGACAATGGGCTGGCACGCCACGTCGGCCGGCCACCCATTTGGTCCGCCGCACTGGCTGTTGGTCTGGCACTGGTCGGGGGGGCAATTTACGCAGGCCTCGCGCCCGCAATTCTGGCCGCATTGGCCGTCGCAGCCTCAAGCGCTGCGGTGGGGTCGCTTGCCCGCGCGAAGATCGGCGGGCAAACGGGGGATGTGTTGGGGGCCGCGCAAGTCATCGGCGAAATTGCCGCCTTGCTGGTGTTGGCCACCCTTCTCAACTGAGGATCAGCAAGGGCCGACGCGGTAGGTTCCGTCACCGTTGGAATAGGCGCACTGACCGGTCTGCGTGTTGCGTGCAACCTGCGTACCTACGGCTGCACCGGCGACGGTGGCCAGGATCGTCCACTGCGGGTTGGCGTTGAAGGCGTCGGCCAGAAGCAGGCCGGCACCGGCGCCGCCCAGAAGGCCAAGGTTCGAGCGGTCCTGCGGCGAAAGCGGCTGACAGGCGCTGACTGCAACAGCTGCGATCAGCAGCACGGGTGCAACAAACTTTTTCATAAGGGGTCTTCCTTTCATGTCGGGCCATTCGGGCCCATTGGTAATACGTTCCACGTTTCCCTAAGTTCCTTTTAGCACATAAAAAAACCTGCCGCGAGGCCGCGACAGGTCAGGAAAACCGGTAACAAATCCGTGAAAGCGGGAGTTTGCCGGGCTTTTTTGGCGGCTTAAGCGTTAGGCCGCGCGCTTGGACAGGACTTCAACAACCTGAGTCGCTGCACCCGCTTCATCCATGCCTTTGACGACCGCCAGCTCACGGGTCAGACGCTCAAGCGCCGCTTCATAAAGCTGACGCTCGGAATAGCTTTGCTCACGCTGATCGTCAGCACGATGCAGGTCACGAACCACTTCAGCGATGGAGATCAGATCGCCCGAGTTGATCTTCTGCTCGTATTCCTGCGCGCGACGCGACCACATGGCCCGCTTCACACGTGCCTTACCTTTCAGCGTGTCCATGGCTTTGGACACAACCGTCGGATCACTCAGCGGGCGCATGCCCACTTCGGTGGCTTTCGCGGTTGGAACGCGGAGTGTCATCTTGTCTTTCTCGAAGGAAATAACGAAGAGTTCCAGCTCAAGCCCTGCGACTTCCTGCTCCTCGATCGACACGATTTTGCCCACGCCATGGGCGGGGTAGACCACGTAATCGTTGGGGCTGAACAACTGAGGCTTACGCGCTTTACTCATATTTTGTCTTCCTTGTTTGTGGCGCCGCAGTTAACGATCAACGGTCCGGCGCAGAGGTGCAGGCGTCAAAAACGCACGCGGAAAGCGGTGACCTTCCGTTTGCGATAGCTTCAAAGCCGCAGAGATTTTCGGTGGGCTTGCAGGCCCAAACCAGTTTCAGACAGTGCGAATTCGATAACCATATAGCACGAATCACCCCTGATTCCTAGGTTTCTGCCCCGCAGCGTTAGCGAAGCCCTTAAAATAAAGGGAAATTCTTAGGTCAATGCTGCTCACCCTTCGGCACCGCAGCACCGAATCGGTTAGCCACCTTCGCCTGCGGCCTCCGAAAACAGCTCCATCTTGCCCTCTTTGCCGTCCATATCGTCGGCGGTGGGCAGCGGATCTTTCTTTGTGATGATGACCGGCCAAAGTTCGGAATACTTGCGGTTGAACTCAACCCACTTCTCCATGTCGGGCTCGGTGTCCGGGCGGATGGCGTCGGCAGGGCATTCGGGCTCGCACACGCCGCAATCGATGCATTCGTCGGGGTGGATGACCAGCATGTTCTCACCCTCGTAGAAGCAATCCACGGGGCAGACTTCGACGCAGTCGGTGTATTTGCAAGCGATGCAGGCGTCGTTGACGATGTAGGTCATGGGAAGGCGGGTCCTGGTCGATCTGTTCTTGACGCGCCTGCTACGGCAGGGCGCGGGCGGATGCAAGGTGGCCCAAAGGTCGCCTCACGAGGTCGTCAGACCGGTGTAAATCAAAGTTTACAGGTTGCCAATAACCCCTTCACTCACCGTCCCGAAATGTATTCAGGTCGCGGCGATCCTTCTTGGTCGGGCGGGGGCCAACACGGGGTGGAACAGGTTCGGCTTGCGGTGTGAGATCTTCATACAACGCCTGCGCTTCCGCCGCTGGACCGCGTCGTTTGGCGAGCGCCACAATACGCACCACTCGAATTTGGCGACCTTGCGGGAAGGTCAGCACATGGCCTGGGCTGATAGAGGTCGCGGATTTTGAGACCTTTTCACCATCCACCCGAACCGCGCCATCAGAGACGACGCGGGCGGCGAGGCTACGGGTCTTGAAGAACCGCGCCTGCCAGAGCCAGCGGTCGAGGCGATCCTTTGCAGGCGCCTCGCTCAGGACTTGTCCTTGAGGGCCGCGAGGACCGCGAAGGGGTTGTCCGGATCAACCTTGCCCGATTTTTCGGGCTTGGCGGAGTAGGTCTTGGGCTTATCGTCGCGCGGCGGGCGCTTGCCGCCTTTGGGTTTGCCCTGCGGTTTCCCGCGCTTGCCTTTAGGCGGGCCGTCACGCCGTTGGCCACCGTCTTCACGGCGCGGACGCTGTGCGCCACGTCCGCGTGGGGCCCAGGTGAAGGTGTAGAAGGCCTCCATCTCAGGGGCAGCTTCTTCAGCAGGCGTCTCAGATGCCGCTTCTTCGGTGGGCGTTACTGGCGCGGCCTCTTCGGCGGGAGCCTCCGTAGGTGCCTCCGCCTCGGGTGCCGCCTCTTCGGCCGGAGCCTCCTCTGCAGGAGTCTCTTCAGCTTTAGGCGCTTCCGGTGCGGCTTTCACCTTCACCCGCTCACCCGGCTCGGCCTTGTAACCAAGGCCGCCTATCAGGTCTGCAAATTGCTCCAAAGTCAGGCCGGAAATGCTGAGCATATCGGGGTTTGCCTCGAACCCGCCGCGGCTGTCTTCGCCGCGCAGCAGATCGGCCAGGCGTTCCAACATGTCGATGCGGATCGAACGAGCGCCCGCAACGCGGTAGCCCGCCATCGTGGCGTGCCCCTCAGGCGCGCCTTCGACGGTTGGGATCGTCACCAATCCGGGCGGCGGGCTATCGGGGAAATCGTCAAGCTTCTGCCACAACCCCCAAAGCACCAGGCGCAGCCGCGTCGGCGCGGGCTTGAGCAACAGCGGCAGGAATATCGTGTATTGCCCGAACCGCACTCCATGCTTGCGCAAAAGAGCGCGGGAGTCTTGATCCAAAGCCTTGATGTCGTCCGCAATCTCGCCGCGCGGCACGATGCCGAAGCTTTCCAAAAGCTGGAACGCCACGCCCTTGGCAAGGCCGGAGATCGCCTCATCCCGCGACATCGACAGCAGCGGTTCAAACTGCGCAGCCACGCGGCGGTCGATGAAATGCTGCAACCGGCGCTGGACCTTCTGTACGACCTCAACGCCTGCGGCTTCTTCGTCAACGAAGGCCTCAGCTACGGGCGCCATAGGTGCGTCGCCGCGTACCAACTTGCCGACTGCCTGATCGCCCCACATCAACCCGCCCTGTTCGGTCAGGTCAAACTCCGTATCGGGCGCGTTGTACATCCGGTCCGCACGCAGATGGAATTCAGGGCGCAAGGCCGCCATCGCCGCCTGTTGCAACGTCTTCGCCTCATCCGGGCTGGCGGTTTCATCCATGCGAAAGCGGAAGCCTTCGATGCGGCCAAGCACCTGGCCCTCCACCGTCACTTCCCCTTGGTCGTTCACTTCGGCCACAAGGCTCTCCCTCTGCTTCAATCGGCGAAGCAACATGCTGGTCCGCCGATCGACAAATCTTTGTGTCAACGCAGTGTGAAGTGCGTCTGACAGGCGGTCTTCTACGGCACGGGTCGCGCCGCGCCAATGGCTTTCGTCATCGACCCATCCTTTGCGTTGCGCAACGTAGGTCCAGGTGCGGATATAGGCGAGCCGTTTGCTAAGCGTATCAATGTCGCCCTCGCACCGATCGATGCGCTTAACCTGCCGGGCCAGCCAATCGTCCGGGACGCGGTGGGTTTCGTGCAGGAACTCGAAAATGCGACCAAGAAGTTCGGCATGTTCGGCGTGAGAAATGCCTCGGAAATCCGGGATATTGCACACATCCCAAAGCAGTTTCACCGACCGCGCATCCCCAAGGCGCGCCGCAATCTCGGGCCGCGCCACCAAAGCCTTGAGCGCTTGCAGGTCATCGGCTTCGCGCGCCTTGGCCAGCCATTCGTCATCGGTGCGTTCTTCAAGCGAGGCGATCAACCGCTCCGCCGTGCCGAATTCAAGCGCAGAATTTCGCCACATCAGCTTGCGGACGGGGGCAAAGCGATGTTCCACAATCGCCTCTGCCACCTGATCGTGCAGCGGTGGCGCTTCGCCCGTCACGCCAAACGACCCGTCTTGCGTATGCCGCCCGGCCCTTCCCGCGATTTGCGCCAATTCATTCGGCCATAGGTCGCGCATCTTGCGCCCGTCGAATTTGCGCAAGCCGCTGAAGGCCACGTGTCGGATGTCTAGGTTCAGGCCCATTCCGATGGCATCGGTCGCCACCAGTACATCCACATCGCCATTCTGATAGAGCTCCACCTGAGCGTTCCGCGTGCGCGGGGATAGCGCGCCCATGACGACAGCCGCCCCACCCTTCTGACGGCGCAGCAGCTCGGCCATGGCATAGAGGTTCTCAACCGAAAACCCGACGATTGCCGATCTGGGTGGCATTCGGCTGACCTTTTTCGAACCTGCGTACACAAGCTGTGAAAAACGTTCCCGCCGGATGAATTCCGCCTCCGGCACCAGCGCCGAGATCGCATTCCGCATGGTTTCAGCGCCCAGAAACAGCGTCTCATGCAGGCCGCGGGCGTGCAGCAAACGGTCGGTGAACACATGCCCACGCTCGGGATCCGCGCAAAGCTGGATCTCATCAATCGCCACGAAATCCGCGCCATTGCCGGTCGGCATCGCCTCAACGGTGCAGACCCAATATTGCGTTCGCGCTGGCACAATCCGCTCTTCGCCCGTCACAAGCGCCACCACCGACGGCCCCCGGATCGCAACGATCTTGTCATAGACCTCGCGCGCCAATAGGCGCAGTGGCAGGCCTATCACGCCGGTCCGATGACCCAGCATCCGTTCGATGGCATAGTGGGTCTTGCCGGTATTGGTGGGCCCAAGGACGGCCGCGATGCGTTTCATATCTTACGAGGAGTTCCGGCTGGGTGGGTGCAAATGCGCACCTGTCAGCACCAATATGTGATGGCACGCGAAGGGGGTCGCAAGCCCAATCCGAGGTCCGCGTTAAAGCGCCTCGCCCTCCTCCTGGACTTCCAGACTGTTCATCAGGCGCTGAATATCGGGTTGGTTGGGGTGCAGATCATGGGCGGATTGGTAGGCGGCCATGGCACGATCCGTGTCGCCCATATCTTCCAGCATCAAGCCCATCGACACCAACGCCCCGAAATGGCGCGGCTCGATCGCCAAGACGCGCTGGAAATCCGCAATCGCGGGGCCGTACATCTGCTGTTCCACAAACAAACGTGCCCGCGCATTCCAGCCTTCGGCGAATTCCGGCGCATGGTCCACAAGGGCCGTCAGATGATCGTACGCCTCATCGTATTCCTGCGCCTCCAGCGCTTCGATCCCCCGCCGCAGCAGGTAATCCGCCGAGGCTGAGCCCGAGATTTGCCAACGTTGAAAGACCTCCTCCTCCACAACTTCCCAATTCCGAAGCTCCGGATTCGCGAGGCGGTCGAGAAAGTCGTCGACGGTGGATTGCGCGGCCGCAACTACGGGAAACCCGCAGATGACGGACGCAACGGCAAAGTTGATGATGCGAGATGGAAACGTCATGGTCCGGAACGTAGCATTCCGTGCAGACAATGCTAGATCAAGTCTGCGCGAGGGTGATGCCTCCAAGGGATATTCAAGGGACCAATACTATGGGCAATGCAATCATCGACGCCGCTGTGGCGGCGATTAACGAAAAACTGGGCGGTGAGACGTTTGACGGCTCCGCTAAGTTCGAAATCGAAGGCGAAGGCGCCGTTATGGTCGACGGCACAGGCGCACGCGCCGCCGAAGATGGCGAGGCCGCAGACGTCACAATGTCCGCCGACGCCGACGTTTTTCAGGACATCATGTCTGGCGAGTTGAACGCAACAGCCGCCTTCATGTCCGGCAAGCTGACACTCGACGGCGACATGGGCACCGCGATGAAACTTGGCGGTGTGCTCAGCTGATGCTCACAGGTTCCGCACCCGAAGGCCTTGAGGCCGCTCCGTTCTTCGCCGAGGTCGCCGAAGGCCCCACTGGCGTGAAAGCATGGTGGGTGCGGGCCCGCGACAACACGCGGCTGCGGTTCGGTGTCTGGCCAGAGGGTCCAAAAGGCACCGTGCTGATGTTCGCAGGTCGCACGGAATACGTTGAGAAATATGGCCGGGTGGCCGATGACCTCGCCAAGGCAGGTTACGGTATGGCGTGCTTCGATTGGCGCGGCCAGGGCCTGGCTGACCGCCCGCAACACGAACCGGGCGTGGGCCATGTGCTCAGCTTCGATGAATACCGCTGGGACGTGAGCGCCTTCCGCACCGCGATGGAGGCGCTGGACCTGCCCAAGCCGTGGTATCTGATCGGCCATTCCATGGGCGGCTGCATCGGCCTGCGTGCTTTGTACGACGAGCTGCCCGTTACGGCGGCGGCGTTCACCGGCCCGATGTGGGGGATACAACTCACCCCCCTCCTCAAACTCATCTCTCCGCTCCTGATCGGCGGCAGCGCCCTTCTGGGCCGCGACAACCGCTTCGCGCTCACGACCGGCCCGTGGAAGGAAGAACCCTTCGACGGCAACATCCTGACCACCGACCCGGACCAATACGCCTATATGAATCGGCAGACGGCCGCCCACCCAGAGCTGACATTGGGAGGGCCGTCCTTCCGCTGGGTCGCCGCCGCCGAAGAAGAGGCCGAAGCGCTGCTCGCCCTGCCGCCTCTTGATCTGCCGGTAGTCACAATCGTCGGCTCAGACGAGACCCGTGTTTCCATCACAAACGCTCAGAAACGCATGGAAGATTGGCCGGGTGGTCAGTTCATCCTCGTCGACGGCGCGCGCCATGAAGTGCTGATGGAAAACCCCGCGCGCCGTGGCCAGAGCCTCGATGCGATCCTGGCGCATTTTGACGCCCATCCTGGATAGCAAAGCGCCCTGCCCCCGGCGGGCAAACGACGCGAACGACTTCCGGCGCAAACAGCCCCTTCAGACTACGCCGAAACCAGCACACCGTCTTCCAGACGGATCACACGGTCCATCCGGGCGGCCAACTCATGGTTATGGGTCGCAATCAGGGCCGACAGACCGGTGCCGCGCACCAGCTCCATCAATACGTCGAAGACCGTGTCCGAGGTTGCAGGATCAAGATTACCTGTCGGCTCATCGGCCAGCATTAAGGCCGGTTGATTGGCCAGAGCCCGGCAAAAGGCCACCCGCTGCTGCTCCCCACCAGACAGTTCCGCCGGGCGATGCGCCGCGCGCGGGCCAAGTCCAACGCACCCCAACAAATCCGCTGCCCGCTGCTCAGCCGCTGCACGCCCGACACCATTGGCCAATTGCGGCAGGATTATATTTTCCGCAGCTGAGAACTCCGGCAATAGGTGGTGGAACTGATAGACAAAGCCCACCCCTTCACGTCGCGCGGACGTCCGTGCGCGATCTGAGGCCCCCGTCACCGCCTGCCCACCGATCTCAACCGTGCCGCTGTCGGCCACATCCAGCAGCCCCGCGATGTGCAGAAGTGTGGATTTGCCTGCGCCGGAAGGCGCGATAAGCCCTACGATCTCACCCTTTGGGATGTCTACCGAGGCCCCCCGCAGCACGGCAATCTCGTTCGGTTTGCCGTGGTTGTAGGCCTTCTGGATGTTCTCCAGACGCAGTGCCAGCTCACTCATAACGCAGCGCCTCCACCGGGTTCATCCGCGCCGCCCTGCGCGCCGGAAAGATCGTCACCACGAAGCTCAACCCCAATGCCAGTGCCATAGCGGTCAGCACGTCGCCCATCTCAAGCCGCGCAGGCAGCGCTGAGATCAGCCGCACCGAAGGGTCCCAGACGCCACCGCCCGCAACCCAATTTACAAAGCTGAAAATCGGGTCGATCCAGATTGCAAACGCGCATCCAAGCACCACACCCATCACCGTGCCCGCGACGCCAATGGCCGAGCCGCAGATGAAAAATATGCGCAGGATCGCGCCCTCGCTCAACCCAATCGTTCGCAATATCCCAATGTCCCGCGACTTGTTTTTCACCAGCATGATTAGGCCCGAGACGATATTCATCGTCGCAATCAGGACAAGGATCGACAGGATGATGAACATGATGTTGTCCTCCATCTGCAGCGCCCTGAGGTATGCGCCCGATGAGTCCTCCCACGTCCAGATCTGCACATCGCCGCCCGCTTGCAGCAGCGGCAACACGTATTGGCTGATGTCTTCCGGCTCCGCGACCGTCACCTGCACCTCATCGGCGACCCCGTCGCGGTTGAAGTAGACCTGGGCATCGTCAAACGGGATGTAGACGCGGGTCCGGTCAATATCGAAGCGGCCCACCTGGAAGATATAGGCGATCTGGAAGGTTGACACGCGCGGGCTCGTGCCAAAGGCCGTCCGCGCGCCGTCGGGCGAAATCAGGCGGATAGAGTCCCCTACATTCGCCCCAAGATCCCGGGCCACACCGGCCCCGATGGCAATGCCCGGCCCCATAGCGTCGCCCTGCGGCTCGCCAAATTCCGACAACGCCCCCTGCGACCACTCCGGGTCAGCCACCAAAGGGATTTCGGCGAGGTCTTGCGGTGTGATCCCAATCACCTCGACACCTGCATTGCGACCACGGTAGGCGGACAGCACTTGCCCGCGCACGACGGCGGCGGCATGCTCGACACCCTCCACGGCGCGCACAGCCTCAGCCACCGCGTCGTAATCCTCCATCGTGCGGTCCAGATTGCCCGCCGCATCCCGTTCTGTGATGTCATAAACCGCCACATGGGGGTTCGCGCCCAGGATGATGTCGACAAATTCGTAGCGAAACCCGGACCTTACGGCGAGCGTCGCGATCAGCGCCATCACCGCTAGCGCGATGCCGAGGAAGCTGATCCAGGTCATCACGCTGACCCCACCTTCGGCTTTGCGCGCGCGCAGGTAGCGCCAGGCGATCAGGAATTCGTATTTCGAAAACGGGGCTGGGGTTGCCATGTGCTCGTGCCTCTTGAGGGTCTTAGGCGCAACCTCGCCATTCCAGCGCCCAAGTCAACCGAAAGCCTTGTGATATTGGCCCGTCGGCGTATCGTGACCGAATATTACTGCAGTAAAGGTTTTTCCATGAAACTTGGTGCGTTTTCCATGTCATTGGCGGTCAAAGACCTCACCGCATCGCGCGCATTCTACGAAACACTGGGGTTCTCAGCGATGGGCGGCGACCCGGATCATGGCTACCTCATCATGAAAAACGGCGACACGCTGATCGGTCTGTTCCACGGCATGTTTGAGGGCAATCTGCTGACCTTCAACCCCGGCTGGGACCAAAGCGCGCAGAACCTCGATGAATTCGACGATGTCCGCGCGATCAAGGAGGTCGTCGCCAAGGCAGGCTACCCGGTCGAACAGGAACATGGTGAGGCAGACGGTCCGGCCAGCTTCGTGACCCGCGATCCCGACGGCAATGTCATCCTGATCGACCAGCATCGCTAAGCCCGCATGCCGGACGCCAAAATCATCTACCAACGTCTGCTGGACGAGATCGGCACGGCTATCGAGACGCGTGACTATGCGGCTTACCGCATGCATTTCAGCCTTCCACATCCGATGCGTACCGCCGAAACAGAGCTGGTGGTCGAGACAGACGAACAGCTACGGGCCGTTTTCGACAAGACCTGCACCAAGCTCGCGCTTCAAAACGTCCGCGGCCTGACACGCGTGTGCACCGTGGCCCAATACGTCGACGAGACGACCATTCGCGGCAGCCATGAAACCTGGCTTGTGACCCCGGCTTCGCAAATCCGACAAACGTACAACGCGCTGTCGACTTTGCGGCGGGAGCACGGACGATGGCGTGTCGCCGACAGCCAATACGACGGTAGCGGGGAAATCCTGCCAAACCAGATCGCAGAAAGCACACCCCGACGCGCAATTCAGGAGCATTCCAAATGATTGACCATGCCGGCCTATCTGTCGCGGACTTTGAAGCGGCTCGCGCGTTCTACGACCCGGCACTGGCCCCGCTTGGCATCACCTACCTGTTCACCGTGCCACCGGAGCATACGGGCGGCGAAAAGGTCGGCGGTTATGGACGCGACCGCCCGCAATTCTGGATCAACGAAGGCGGCGCGCAAACTCCAACGGTCCACTTCGCCTTTGAGGCGCGTAATCGGGCCGAGGTCGACGCCTTCCACGCCGCAGCCCTCGCAGCCGGTGGCATCGACAACGGCCCACCCGGCCCGCGCCCCCATTACCACGACCATTACTACGGCGCCTTCGTCCTCGACCCCGACGGCAACAATATCGAGGCCGTCTGCCACACGCCCGAGCCCGCGACGTAACGTCAGCCGCCTTGACGACGCAGTGCTTTCGCGCGCAAGTGAAGGCCCTGTCGAGGACGAAAGCCATGTTTGAACCAGCCATCACCGGATCGGGGGTGTTCACGCCCGAACTCAGCATCTCCAACGACGAACTTGTCGTGGCCTTCAACGCCTATGCCGACAAGTGGAATGCCGAGAATGCCGCCGCGATTGAAGCCGGAACGGCGGATCCTATGGCCCATTCTTCCTCGGAATTCATCGTCGCAGCCTCGGGCATCGAAAGCCGCTTTGTGTTGAACAAAGACGGCATCCTCGACCCCGACGCGATGCACCCCTGGTTGCCGGACCGCGATATGGACGAGATCTCCGTCATGGCCGAAATGGGTGTCGATGCCTGCCGCAAAGCGCTCGACATGGCGGGCGTGGACGCAAGCGAAGTGGACGCCGTGATCTGTGCCGCCTCCAACCACGAACGTGCCTATCCCGCCATCGCAATCGAAATCCAGCAGGCGCTTGGCACTGGCGGCTTTGGCTTTGACATGAACGTCGCCTGCTCCTCGGCCACCTTCGGCATTCAAGCCGCTGCCGACATGATCCGCTCCGGCTCCATCCGCAAAGCGCTGGTCGTAAACCCTGAGATCTGCTCCGCCCACCTAGAATGGCGCGACAGGGATTGCCACTTCATCTTCGGTGACGTCGCCACCGCTGTCCTGATCGAACGGGCAGACGACGCAAAAGGCCCGCACTTCGCAATCAAATCCACCCGCTGCGCCACGCAATTCTCCAACAACATCCGCAACAACAACGGCTTCCTGCGCCGCACCCGCGACGGCCACATGGACGACCGCCGCGACATGCTTTTCATGCAGGAAGGCCGCAAGGTCTTCAAAGAGGTGCTGCCGCTGGTCAGCAAACACATCGCCGAGCATATGGGCGACGCGGGCGTGACGGCGGACGACCTGAAACGCCTCTGGCTGCATCAGGCCAACAAGACAATGAACGACTATATCGGCAAGAAGGTCTTGGGTCGCTTCCCGGAAGACGGCGAACAACCCAACATCCTGCAAGACTACGCTAACACGTCTTCCGCAGGCTCCATCATCGCGTTTGCGAAATACTCCGATGATCTGGCGGCAGGCGACACCGGCATCATCTGCTCTTTCGGGGCCGGATATTCCGTGGGCTCGGTGATCGTCGAAAAGGTCGCCTGACTGGGCGCCTCAAGAGCAGCTAAGGTCGATCCGGTTTGGCACCAAAGGCGTTGCCGGCAACCCCGCAACCGAGGCACGCACGGACAGCGCGAAAGACCCCTCACCACCCTCCGGCAAAATCTCCCGCGTCTGGAACGCGTAAGCGTGCTCACCATTGTCGCCCAAGGCATCCGGCAGATCGGCGCGCACCGTGTCGGCGGTTATGCTCAAAACCACCTCAGCCGTCGCCCTGTCGGTTACATCAACAACCATCGGCATATCGGGTGCGTCCGGGTCCCAAGCCCATCCTTCGATCCACTCACAATCGAAACGGTCCACAAACCCCTCGCCCGGCGTCACATCAACCGGATGAAGTGCTGCCAAAGCCATCAACCCCGCATGCACCTGCTCCAGCGTGCCGATCACCGCAAAGGTACGGAACTCATATGATCCGGCAGGTGCAGGCTCGACACTGAAAATGATGTTCCACTTGTTGGTCGCATCAAAGGGATTGAGGCTCTCGTAATAGAGCATCTGAAACACAGCGCCCTGATCGCCTGTAAACGCCCCCAGCGCAAATTCTCCGTCCTCCGTCGCCAGAACCGCAGGCAGGTTGGATGTGTCCACAAAAGACCATGGCGCCACCAATTCCATGCTTTCGATCACAGGTGTCAGGCTGCCGTCGCGTGGATCGAACCGATAGCGGGCCGTGAATTCGCCGGTCAGGTAGGCTGTTGGCACCTCCGCCCGCAGCAGGTCGTGATCCTCCTGAAGTGTAATGACGGAGTCGAAAACGATCACGTTTTCGATCCCTTCGTAGCCAATCTGCGTGACCTTCTCGAGAATATCTCCCGAGACCAGCTCGGTGTTGATTGCTTCCAAAGTACCGTTGTCACAAAAGGCTGTTTGGCCCGGTTGGGTCCAGAAAGCGGGGCTGATGCGTGTGCTCAGGCGATTTGGAGCATCAGAGCAGATTTCGTGCACTTCGGTGGTCGAAGATTGCAGGAAAAAATCCTGCGCCGCGCCGGGTTCGGTCGGGTTCAGGCATTCGCCATGGTCGTTGAGGTGCCAGGCATAACTGATCTGTCGCCCATGGTCGTAGATGTTGAGAAACTCCTGCCCGCGCCAGGTCAACGACCCCACCGCACCGCCAAACCGCGCATCCACCCGCAACGTCACCGGATCGCCGTCCACCACGCCCGCAATCACCCGCGCATAGCCATCCACCGGGTCCGCCACACACCGCAAATTCTCAGGGCCGTCGGTCAGCGCGGGGTCCAGCGGCTGATCCGCCCCGCGTTGTGCGGCCGTCAAAGCCACGCACCATTCCGCCGCAGTGCTACCCGACAAGCGCGGCAAAGGGTCCATCCGCCAATCCGCTGCAAAGCTATGGGCCATGTCTCGGGTGCGTTGGCCCAGAATGCCGTCGATGGGGCCGGGATCGTAGCCATGCAGCGCAAGGATGCTTTGGACGCAGATTTCATCAGACGCATACGTCACCTGCGCGGAGGCCGAGGGCGCGATGCCCAAAGCGGCAAGCCCCGCAACACATACCCCGGACATCGCGCGCTTCATTCCACCCTCCTTGTCGTCTAATCTGACGCTGCGAGGATGGTTAAGCCAAGGTTAACGAAAACGCGTTTCTCCAACGTTTTCAGCCGCTTGACCCTGGGTTGCAACCTTGCAACCCGCCGCTCAACTCCGGCTATCAGCCTCCAACCGCAGCTTCATCTCGATCAGAACCTTCTGAAGCTCTAGCGTCTCTTCCAGAAGCCGCCGTGCCTCGTTGACCGAGATCACCCCATCCTCAATTGAGATCTGATACTCGCCCATCAACGTCGCAAACCGTTGGCTCAGCGCGATGACATTGGCATTCACATTTCCATGGTTGTCGCCCCGCATCGCGTTGCGCTTCTCGGCACCGTAGCTCAACTGCCCGCCATTCAACTCTGCCAAAGCCGCGGTCACATGGGGAAACGAGGCCTCAGCCTCCAACGCCGCAACCGCATCCACCGGCATAAAGCGATCCGCATGTTCCTCCGCTTCCGAGAAATAGCGCCCCAAAGTGGCTTTCGAGCGCCCGGTCAGCTCACAGGCTGCTGCGTAGCCCACATCCTTGATAAGGCGCTCGGTATGGCGCTTCAGATATCCTCTGGACGTTTCGGTCATGGTCTTGTCCCCTCGCTGGTGTCAGCAAAGCCGCTTCCGCCCCTACTCGTCAACGCCCATAGCATGTGTCTTGTCAGTCCGTCCCTCTTGGGCCAAATCTGTCTCCATGGCCAAGCTATATTTCCATTATTCCACGATGAACGCAGGGAAATCGACCCTGCTGTTGCAAGCCTCCTACAACTATATCGAGCGGGGGATGCAAACTTACCTTTTGACCGCCAATTTCGACGAACGTGCGGGCGCGGGCAAAATCGGCAGTCGCATTGGAATTGAGGCTGAGGCAGACACTTACACCCAATCAGACGACCTCTTCGCCAAGATCGAAGCCCGCCTTGCCGCTGGCCCCTGCGCTTGCGTGTTGGTGGACGAGGCGCAGTGGATGACCCGCGATCAAGTCTGGCAACTGGCCCGCGCTGTCGATGACCTCGGCGTGCCCGTAATGGCCTACGGTTTGCGCGTTGATTTTCAGGGGGAGCTCTTTCCCGGCTCCGCCGCGCTACTAGTGCTCGCCGATGAGATGCGGGAGGTGCGCACGATCTGTCATTGCGGGAAGAAAGCCACCATGGTGATCCGTGTGGGTGCGGACGGTAAGGCAGTACGCGAAGGCGCGCAGATCGAGGTGGGCGGGAATGACCGCTACATCAGTCTCTGTCGCAAGCATTTCCGGGAAGAGGTCGGGGACGCGATCATCTGAAATCCCGAGGCAGCGCTACGTTGCAAGGTGCGCCATGCGCGCCCATTTGTACTTCATGGATGTCATTCTTCGCCCTGGGTTTACCGAAACCCAACGCCCAGTCGCGGCTGGCCTGTTCTGGGATGCCTTCGGCGACAAACTCGGGCGGTTGCTTGGCCCAAGACCGCGCGCTCTGGAATTTCTGACGCCCGTCCTCGACCCCAAATTCTGCCTCACCGCATCTGCCCCTGACGGCACTCTGCTAGGCCTTGCCGGGTTCAAGACATCTGAGGGTGCATTGGTCGGTGGCGATTGGTCAGACCTAAAACGCGTCTTCGGTACGGTCGGAGCTGCCTGGCGCGCACCGCTTTTGTCGATGGTTGAGCGTAAGGTAGAGCCGGACCTTTTGTTGATGGACGGGATTGCCGTTGCGCCAGAAGCTCGCGGAATGGGTGTTGGCACGCAGCTTTTGAATGGGATCGTGGATTTAGCCCGAACCCGAAACCTCCGCGCCGTCCGACTTGATGTGATCGACACCAACCCGCGCGCCCGCGCCCTTTATGAACGCCAGGGATTCGAGGCCAAGGGCACGGAAGACATCTTTCCATTCCGCTGGCTCTTTGGGTTTTCCAATGCGACCCGCATGGAACGCCTCATCTGATCTAGTCTGCGAGGAGGTCCGCAGGCCCGAGGAGCGGTTGAGAGGTTACACCGCATTCGGCGCAGGTTTGCCCTCGGAGAACGCAATCACATTGTCCAACGCCATACGCCCCATATCCTCACGCACTTCCAGCGCGGCGGTGCCCAGATGTGGCAGGAGCGTCACGTTCTCCATCGCCATCAGCTCGTCGGGAATAGCCGGTTCGAACTCATAGACGTCCAGACCCGCCCCGGCGAAACGCCCGACAGACAGCGCCGCAACCATGGCCGCCTCGTCCACCACATCCCCGCGCGAGATGTTCACGAAGATCGCGTGGCGTTGCATCAATGCGAACTGCTCCGAGCCCATCAGGTGATGCGTATCGGCCCCACCCGGGGTCGCCAGCACCACAACGTCAGCTCCCATGAGCGCGGTTTCCATCGGTAGTTGTTCCGCCGGGAAATCCACGTCCTTGGCCGAGCGGTTCACATAGACAATCCGGCATCCAAACCCGAAATGGCAGCGCCGCGCGATGGCCTGCCCGATCCGTCCCATTCCAATCACGGCCACAGTCTTGCCCGACAGATGCATGCCCAGCATTTGCGTTGGATGCCAGCCTTCCCACGCGCCAGCACGTACCATCCGCTCGCCCTCGCCGGCGCGGCGAGCGGTCATCAGGATCAGGGTCATGGCGATATCAGCCGTCGCGTCTGTGACGGCGCCCGGCGTGTTCGACACCTCAAGCCCGGCGGCCCGCGCCGCGTCCACATCGATATGATTGTAGCCGACCCCGAAATTCGCCAACAGCTTGGCCCGGATCTCTCCGGCCTCGTCAAAGGCAGATGCGCCGAAGGCGTCGCCCAAGGTCGGCAAGATCAGGTCATAATCGCGCAACGCGGCCACGCATTCCGCGTGACCCATGGGTTGCGTCGTGGTGCGACAGGTCACGTCAAAGCGCGCCTCTGCGGCTTCCATGACGCTTTCTGGCAGGCGGCGGGATACAAGCAGTTTCAGCACATGCGCTCTCCGTTCGGGACAGGTTTGTCGGGGGTCAGAAGCACCACGGCCCCTTCCCCATCGTACAAACCTAGAACGAGAACCTCAGACATCACGGGGCCAATTTGACGGGGCGGGAAATTGACCACGCCGAGCACCTGTTTGCCCACCAACGTTTCCGGCGTGTAGTGCGCTGTGATCTGCGCCGACGATTTGCGTTCCCCGATCTCATCCCCGAAATCGACCCACAGCTTGTAGGCCGGTTTGCGGGCTTCCGGGAAATCCTCGGCCCGGGTGATGGTGCCGGTCCGAATGTCGACGGCCATGAACTGATCGAAGGTGATCTCGTCAGTCATTTGCGCAGCTCCCGGCTGCGGTGCGTTGCGGCGGCAACCGTGCGGCGCATCAATGGGGCCAGGCCGTTTTCGCCCATCAACACCTCAAGACCCGCCTGTGTTGTGCCATTTGGCGAGGTCACGTTTATGCGCAGTTGCTCTGGGCTTTCATCGGATTGCTCCGCCAAAGCGCCCGCGCCTGCGACCGTCGCTTTTGCCAGTTGCATCGCCATGTCTTCGGGCAAGCCTTCGGCGCGAGCAGCAGCGGCGAGCGTGTCGATCATGTAGAAGATGTATGCAGGCCCAGAACCGGAGATACCCGTGACCGCATCAATCTGTGCCTCCGTCGTCAGGCGAACCACCTTTCCAATGGCACTGAGCATCGCCTCCGCCAGGTCGAGGTCTTCCGGCAAAGCATCTGAATTGCCAACGATGGCAGTGATGCCCTTGCCAACAGCGGCGGGCGTGTTCGGCATGGAGCGGACAACGCGTGTGCCCGCCCCAAACGCGCGCTCATAGGCTTGGATCGGCGTGCCTGCGGCGACGGACAGGATCAAGGTGCCGCCACCGCCGAAGCCTGCGACCTGAGGCAGCGCATCTTCCATCATCTGTGGCTTAACTGCGATCATCAGAACGGCAGGGGCCTCCGGCAGGTCGGAATTGATCCGAACACCCGTCCCTTGGAGCCAATCCGAGGGGTTGGGGTCAATCACATGAACTGCGCTAGCATTCAGCCCACTGTTCAGCCAGCCCTCTAGCATGGCAGAACCCATCTTGCCGCAGCCGAGCATGACCAGCCCGCGCCGGTTGATCTCCGACAAATCCATCTTTGCCTCCCCCTGGCAAATTCTCAGACCGCACAGTCCCATTTGGGGCCCGAAATTTCCAGCCCGGCAGGGACGTCTGTTTCCATGCGCTGACACGGATGCAACACTTATCCACATCCCAAGGCCCACCAAAACGCGTAAGGGCCGCGCAATGCGCGACCCTTTTGCCTGTATGAAAGGTCATTGCCCCTCGGTTTATCTGAGGCGTTTGATCGCCCATCCGATTGCAAGGCCAGCAACGGCCCCGCCCGCCATCCAAGCGTAGGTCTGCGATACACCACGCCCGGTTCGTGTCAGCACCTCAGGCAACGCTTCAGGGGTCGCAAAGCTGAGCACGGTGACCACCATTGCGCCCAGAAACAACACCGCCCCGAATGCGAACAAGAGGCGAAGACCCAACATCGCGTCAGGCCCGTCCGTACCCTTCACAAATTGCCACATCCATCGCTTCTTCAGGCGTCTTGTCCGACCACATGGCCAGTTGAAACGCGGGGTAGTAACGTTCTGCTGCCAGCACCGCGGTCTCCACCATGCAGGCAATTTGATCGGGAGAGGCCAGCTGGTCGCCCGCCAGTACCAGACCGTAGCGGTAAACCATCAGCTTTTGCGCCGCCCAATAGGTGAAGGCCCCCGCCCAACAGCGATCATTCACGAGGTTAAGCGCCTCGTAGAGTTTGTTCATGGTTTCCTGCGGCGGCTCCATCTCGAATGTGCAAATCATTCGCAGGGTTTCATCGTAAGAGGACCAGGCCAGCGTTATCGAATAGGTGCGCCACTGCCCCTCGATCGCCATGGCGATCTGGTCGTCAGCGATACGGTCGAAATCCCATTCGTGGTGGGCGGCGAGGGTTTCAACGATGTCGATCGGGTGCAATTCGTCGATATCGAAGTATTCTTCTGTGTGCGACATGGTCCCAGTCCTGGTTGGCAGCCAGCGGGGCCTTGGTGGTTCAATCCCAAGACGCCCACAAAAGCTGGGTGTCTTTCCTAGGAATGGGCTGCTCGGCCTCGATCCCTACGAAATATGGTGGAGCGTTGGGGACTCGCTGTAAAGAAGTATTTTGGGGGTGGGAACTGGGTAATCGGGCATTTCCACCAGTTGCCCACAAGATATAGCGGTTATGCGAAAAGCACCCACAAGGGGGAGTCACTTACCCACAGAAAAGGCCGCCAAAAAACTTTGACGGCCTTCGAAGATCTTTGAGGACAGTACTTAGTCAGCGTTGCCTTCCAACGCCGCAATGCGCGCTTTGAGCGCTTCGTTTTCCTCGCGGGCCTTTTGGGCCATGGCGCGAACGGCATCGAATTCTTCGCGGGTGACAAGGTTCCGGTTCGCCAGCCAGCGGTCCATCATGGAGCTCATGGCGGTTTCAGCCTCATCCTTGGCGCCTTGGGCCACGCCCATGGCATTCGTCATCAATTGGCTCAGATCATCCATGATCTTGTTGCGGGTCTGCATGGGCTGCACTCCTGTTCATGTTGTGATGGATATGGGCGATGAAGTGCCACGGATCAAGGTTGACTTCGTCGCACCACGCCCGCAACCACGGGAAAATCTCGCTTGTTGAGGCTCCGCCCGTGTTCGCCATTCCGTTCCCGCCCCTGTCGCCCGAGTTGTTCTCGATCGAGATTGGCAACTTCAGCTTTGCGCTGCGTTGGTACGCGTTAGCCTATCTCTTCGGATTGGGGATCGGCTGGTGGGTGATTTGGAAAGCCATGGCACGTCCCGCGCTTTGGCCAAATGACACGCCACCATTGCGCCCGGATCAGGTCGAAGGGTTGCTGACCGCTGTGGTTCTCGGCGTCATCCTCGGTGGCCGCATCGGCTACGTGCTGTTCTATCAACCGGGCATTTATGCCAGCGATCCGTTGGCAGCGCTCAGGATTTGGGAGGGCGGAATGTCCTTCCACGGCGGCCTTGCAGGTGTCGCCATCGCGGGCTTCATTTTCTGCAGGATGGCCAAAGCCCCTCCGTTGCAAATCGCCGATGCCATGTCGATGGTGATCGGGATTGGACTTCTGCTGGGGCGTTTGGCGAACTTTGTAAATGCGGAATTGTGGGGCCGCGCATCCGACGCGCCCTGGGCCTTTATCTTCCCTGGTGCGGCCGCACAGGATTGCGAGGGGCCAGTGGGGATCACCGAATTTCTCGGCGCCACGGTCTGCGCGCGCCATCCGTCGCAGCTTTATGAAGCCGCCCTGGAGGGGTTGCTTATGGGCACGCTTCTGCTGTGGCTCGCATGGCGGCGCGGTTGGTTGAAACGACCTGGAGCCCTGACAGGGATGTTCTTCCTGATCTATGGGGCGTCGCGCTTCTTTGTGGAATTCTTCCGCCAACCGGATGTGCAATTCGTGGGACCGAACAATCCGATTGGCTTCGCGCTGGCGTTGTCGCCGGACGTCGGCCTGACCATGGGCCAAATCCTGACGATCCCGATGCTGTTGCTTGGCACCTTCTTCGTGCTGCGGTCGCGCCGTGCTTAAGGATCGTTTGATCCGCCGCATCGCGCGGCTTGGGCCAATGCCCGTGGCCGACTACATGGCCGAATGCCTGCACGACCCGGACAACGGCTACTATGCAACGCGAGATCCATTGGGGAAGGCAGGCGATTTCATTACTGCACCGGAAGTGAGCCAGATTTTTGGCGAGCTTTTGGGCCTCTGGTTTGCGCAGGTCTGGATGGATCAGGGGCGGCAAGAGGGCATCCTGGCGGAGCTAGGCCCGGGGCGCGGGACATTGATGGCGGACGCCCTGCGCGCCACGCGCGGTGTCCCAGGGTTTCATGAGGCGATGACTGTGCATTTGGTGGAGGCCTCGCCGGTTTTGCGCGCATTGCAGGCCGAAGCGGTGCCAAAGGCCGTCTTCCACGACAGTGTCGCAGACTTGCCTGAGGGGCCTCTTTTCTTGGTCGCTAACGAGTTTTTCGACGCCCTGCCAATCCGGCAGTTTCAAATGAACGACAAAGGTGATTGGCAGGAACGGCAGATCGGCATCGATGGTGAGCGCTTGATTTGGGGCCTCGCACCGCCTGCGCCGCTTTCGGTGCGCGATGGGTTTGAACCGGGCATGATCGTTGAGACCTGTGCCCCGGGGGAAGCCATCGCCGAAGAAATCGGGCGGCGTATCGCAATCCATGGCGGTGCCGCGCTGATCGTTGATTACGGTGATGTCGAAAGCGTTGGCGATACGTTCCAAGCGCTCTCTAACCATGCCTATGCCGATCCATTGGACGCGCCCGGAACAGCGGACCTGACGGCCCACGTGGCGTTTGGCCCCTTGGAACGTGCCGCCGCCCCGGCGCTTGCAAGCGGACCCGTTGCCCAGGGCGTCTTCCTTGAACGGCTTGGCATCACCGCGCGGGCGCAGACGTTGGCGAAGGGTCTTCGCGGTGCGGCATTGGAATCCCATATCGCGGCGCACAGGCGGTTGACGCACCCGGCGGAAATGGGGACGCTGTTCAAGGTGATGGCGCTGACCCCGGATGGCGCGCCACAGCCCCCCGCCCTGGAGCCTGCACCCGATGACCATGACCGCCATGCGCCTTGATCCCGTGACCTCGCCGCTATTGGACGGGGTTAGGCACGGGTTCTTTACGCGCATTGGCGGTGCATCCACCGGGGTTTTCGCGGGTCTGAACTGCGGCGGCGGGTCAAGCGATCAGGCGGAAATTGTGGCGATGAACCGCGCACGGGTTGCCCGCGAGATGGACGTTTCATCCGAGGCTCTGGTCGGCGTGCATCAGGTGCATTCTGCAGATGTCGTGGTCGTAGACGGCCCAACTGCAGCGCGACCCAAGGCGGATGCTTTGGTGACAGCAACGCCGGGTGTAGCGCTGGCTGTTCTGACAGCCGATTGCCAACCCGTGCTGTTTGCAGACCATGAAGCGGGTGTGATCGGTGCGGCCCACGCGGGCTGGCGCGGTGCCATCGATGGCGTGCTGGAGGCCACATTAGACGTGATGGAAGGGCTCGGCGCGGAGCGTGCACGTATACACGCAGTGATCGGTCCCTCGATCAGCCAGCGCGCCTACGAGGTGGGTCAGGAATTTCTGGAACGCTTCATGGACGCGGACCCGGACCACGGGCGCTTCTTTGTGAATGGGACGGAGGGCAAGTATCAGTTCGACCTGACGGGATTTGGCCTGTCGCGCCTCCGGGCTGCCGGTGTGGCAGAAGCTGAATGGACAGGCGATTGCACCTATTCTGATCCCGACAAGTTCTATTCTTACCGCCGCGCGACGCACCTGGGTGAGGCGGACTATGGTCGTCTGATCTCTGCGATTCGACTCTAGCGTAGACGCGTACGGGCTCATTGGTGCGAAATTGGACACAATCGGGGCGGGCTTCGCCTCTGGTTGGGCACAATCTCATTCGAACTCTCCGAAAATGCCAGTGAAACAAGCCACTCTTGGCCGGCTCTCTGCCCCAAAATGGCCCAGAAGATTTACGGAGCGTTAGAGTTTTTGCCGCAAGACTGCCCGAAAGCCGCGCCAGATTGGTGCCAATCGAGAACAACGCCCCACAAACGCGGGCATGGCACAAAGGACGAGGCACATGAAAACGCAACGCTGGATGAAAACAGTCTTGGCTGAAGCGAAAAAAGAGCAGGTTGAAATGCCGTGGTCGCGCAAAGCACGCGCAGCCCGGCGCGCGGAGAAGCCGCGTCAGCTCGTGGCCGCTGAATAAAGCGGAAAAACCCGGACGAAGACCCCGAGGACCCCAGACAACAAACGCTTGCAAGGCGGCCAGAACGGCCGCCTTTCGTTTGTTTGGAATAGGTTAGTCGAGCGAAACTTCATTTTCGAGCGCCTTAAGAAGCGGGGCAAGATCGGCCTCATACCGCTTCCAGCCTGCAACCGCCGTGCGTCCAATCGGTTCGCGGGCTTGCGCGAAACTGAGTGTTTGAATGCGACGCGCGCTGTCGTGTGGGGCAAGACAAGCGGCGTCCCACGGAAGGTCCACGGCCTCGAGCAGCGCGCGAATTTGCGACTCTGGTTCAGCAGTCAGGTTTTCGTAGGAAATTGTATGAACCCGGTCGGGCACGACCTGTCTCCAGAATGCGGTGATCGCGTCGTGCAGACGGATGTAGCGGCCCATCGCCTCCAGATCGTAGGCGTATCGATGCGATCCATCAGGGAACCGATTGCGATATAGCGAAAGACCCACATCGCGCGGATCACGTGTGACATGCACGATGCGGGCTTGCGGTAACGCACGCAGGGCGTGACCCATACGCGAAAAGGTCGAGATCGCCTTGTCGACGATCACGCTTGGGTGCCCTGAACAGCGTGCGGCGAGTGTAAGGTAGCGCTCACCGGCCTGCTTCAGGTCAGCCATATCCGGCGCTTCCCCCCGGCGCAGTATGTCGAGCACTGGGGCCAAGGCCTGCCCTAGAAACGCCATCTCTCCCCCTGCCCCGGTCTTCGAGTGGGTATTCAGGATCGTTTCCACCAGCGTCGTGCCAGAGCGCGGCAAGCCCGTCACGAAGATCACGCGGGCCTCGGGTCCTTCGGGCCTCACGGGCTCCAAAGAATTCCAGTCCGCAACAAGCGCCTTCGCGGCGGCCAAGTCGGCGTCAAACCCGTAGGGAAAAACCTTCGCAACCAATCGGTTAGCACGGTGCAGATGATCCATGACGTCGCCATGGCGCCCCTGATCGATCGCACATTTGGCAGCGGCGAAGTGCAAACCGGCCCTGTCAGTGGCGGCAACACTTGAGCTCGATAACGCCGTGGAAATACGGTCGGGCAGCTCCATCTCTGCAGTGACTTTTCGCCCGTTTGCAAGTGCGCGAAAGGCGTCCCCGTTCACAGGGTCGATGGTCAACGCCGCATTCAAATCATCCTCGGCACCCTCCAAGTCGCCTGCCGATTGGCGAAGCTGCGCTCGGTGGATCAACAGCGCGGCGGTCGGCTGATCTTTCGCGGCGCAATCTATGATCGCCTCGGCCGTCGATATTTCGCCTGCAGCCTCAGCAGCCATGGCTACCCGACGTGTGGTGGCGATGCGCGGCGCGCCCAAGCCAACTGCCGTTGCGAGTGCGGTTTGCGCATCCGGTCCACGAAAGGCCGCCGCAGAGGATAGGGCCAACTCAGTTTGCCAAGCCTTGTCAGTTGCAGGGCCATCGCCAAGCAAGTCAGCGGCAGCATCCGGTTGCGCCGTTTCACGTAGAAGTTGTGCTTCAAGGATCGTGGCAGCAGGCGGCAGGTTCGCGACGGAAAGCAAAGCCTCGACACGCGCAATTTGGCCGATTGATAGTGCCGCACGGGCCAACGCCAGGCGCGCACCGGTGTGCGATGGGTTGCGCGCGTGGGCCGCTTCCAACGGCGGAACGGCGGCGGCGCCTTCGCGGATCAGACCCAGCGTGTAGACCGGCCAGAAGGCTTGCGGCGCGGCTTTGGTAACCCGCAAGGCTTCGGCCTCAGCGGCCGCCCCCTTTCCATCGCGCCACAGCGCCTGTGCCTTTGCCATATCCCTTTCAGAACCGATCAGAATGCCTGCTTTGGATGCCTCCGCTTCGAGTTTGGATCGATCCTTGCCACCCAAAACGGAATGCAAGCCCTGCCAAATTGCGGCCTCTTTCGGCTTGAGTTTCAACGCCTTGCGAAACAGCGGTGCGGCCTTGTCCGGCTGGGCGCCCAGACAGCGCGCTTTCTGGAACAGCACCTCAGGAATGTCGGGCTTTAACGCAAGAATGCGGTCGTAGATCGCAATGGCTTCGGCCAAGCGTCCTGCCTGATGGTGTGCCAAGCCCTCACGATAGAGGGCCGTCAGGTCTATTGGGGCCATGTCCTCAGGCCGATTGTGCGAGACGATCTTCCATCACGTCGAACGGCACGCCTGGCGTATCCTTTGCCCCGCGGATCACCAATGAGGTGCGAACCGAGGCCACATTTGGCGCCGATGTCAGCTCACCCGTCAGGAAGCTTTGAAATGACGACAAATCGGGAGCGACGCACTTCAGGATGAAGTCAATTTCCCCGTTCAGCATGTGACATTCACGAACCAGAGGCCATGCGTTGCACCGCTCTTCAAACGCGACAAGGTCAGCTTCGGCCTGACTCGCAAGGCCCACCATGGCGAACACCTGAACTTCGAAACCCAACTGCCGGGCATCCACTTCGGCATGGTAGCCCTTTATGAAGCCAGCTTCTTCGAGCGTGCGGACACGTCGTAGGCAGGGCGGGGCAGAAATGCCGACGCGCTTGGCCAGCTCAACATTGGTCATCCGCCCGTCTTCCTGCAGTTCGGCAAGGATCTTTCGGTCGATCGGGTCGAGTTTCGCGGTTTGCATGAACGGTCGTGCTCCCTGGTGCGATTTTCAAATGAACCGCTTTTTACGTCTGTCGCGCAACTTTATTTCACAACCGCGCAAGAAAAGGAATAGCTATCATTTGAAAACAAAGCGGCTTTCGGTGACGCGACTGGGCCTCGCGCTTCCGTGTGCGGCCGGGTCTTTCATCCGGTCCTTGCGACGCGTATATCCCATCGGACGAATGCTGCCCCGGGGGACACTTGCAATGACCGACACTCGCCACACCCGCCTTTTGATCATCGGCTCGGGGCCTGCGGGCTACACCGCTGGTGTCTATGCCAGCCGCGCGATGCTGCAGCCAATTCTGGTGCAAGGCATTCAGCCGGGCGGGCAGCTGACGATCACCACGGACGTTGAAAACTGGCCAGGCGATGCAAGCGTCATGGGCCCGGAATTGATGGTGCGGATGGAAGCCCATGCCAAGGAGATGGGGACCGAGATCATCAGCGATCACATTAATGCACTGGATCTATCGACGCGACCTTTCCGGGCGGATGGCGACAGCGGCACAACGTATACGGCGGACGCCGTGGTTCTCGCGACGGGTGCTCAGGCAAAGTGGCTAGGGCTCCCGAGCGAAGAGCATTTCAAAGGGTTCGGCGTCAGCGCCTGTGCCACGTGCGATGGCTTTTTCTATCGTGGGCAAGAGATTGTTGTGGTCGGCGGCGGCAACACGGCCGTGGAGGAAGCGCTGTTTCTTACCAACTTCGCCTCCAAGGTCACGCTTGTACACCGCCGCGACAGTCTGCGCGCGGAGAAGATCATGCAGGACCGTTTGTTCAAGAACCCCAAGGTCGAGGTCTTGTGGGATCACGAAATCGAGGAGGTCGTCGGCGCCCAGGAACCGCGTGGCGTCGAGGGTGTCCGCGCGAAGCACGTTGGAACTGGCGCAATCACTGAGATCCCCTGCAAAGGTTTCTTTGTGGCCATCGGACACGCGCCTGCGACCGAGTTGGTCAAAGACCAGCTTGAAATGCACAATGGCGGCTATGTGAAGGTGCAGGCCGGGACGACCAAAACTTCCATTCCTGGCGTGTTCGCGGCGGGGGATCTGACGGATCATGTTTATCGTCAGGCCGTAACCAGCGCGGGGATGGGCTGCATGGCGGCGTTGGATGCCGAAAAGTTCCTGGCCGAAATGGAGGGTGAGGAAACGGTAGACGCAGGGGCTTACGCAGCACCAGTTGAGCCCGCCGAGTAGACCGCCAAAAAACTGTCGGCGCGCTTACAACGCATCAGTCTCGGCACGTCACGCCAAACGCAGGCGCCTCGCCAATCGACCAACTGTGCTCTGCCCGGTTGGACGGTCCCGCAGCAGTGAGACTGCCTTGGCAATCGCCTCGGGATCGTTTTGCAATTGAGTGGCATCGCAGCTGGTCTGCTCTGAAAGCCAATTAAGTGTTTCCGGCAGAATATCCTGAAAATCTGCATCCTCACGGATAGCGCGCGGAGAGGGTTTGGAAGAACCCTCACACATCTCCCACTTCATGCGCTCCTCAGCCCAAGCGTAGGTCGCATTCGCCATTGATTGCGCTTGGGCTAGACACTCCGCATGCAAACGAAACGGGCTGCCTCTCAGTTTAGATAGCCGGTGCAGGATGCGCCCGTCGTTAGGATGACGCACAGGATGGTGGCGCCGGAATTGCACCATCAAACGCGTCGCTTCATCCGACAGGCTGACATTTGCATTTTGCTTCTGTTCCGGCAGGGGGCCAAGTTGAAGCGTTTCGGCAAAATGCTGAACGACGGAGCCGTCTAGGAAGGTTTCGCGCGCGAACGGCAGGAAGTGCACATGTTCACGGCCCAACGCATGATCCCAAAGGGCAGCGTCTGCGGTAATGGGTCTCTGCGCCCGGCGCAAAACATCAGCCAGCGGCGCATGGCCGGTTTTGTAGAATTGCTGCACATAGGATGTGATGAACGACAGCGGCGGGCGTATGTAGGCGATGGCCCGAATGCTGCGTGCGTGTTGTGAAAGGTGGTCCAGCAGGCTGGCGACAGCTGCAGGGGGAAGGCGCATCATCACCTCCGCAGAAAGAATGGCACGCGGGGTGCGCACTGACTTCAAGGCATGTGTCAGGTGGGCGTGGGCAGCTTGAGGCGACTGCGCGCCGCGTGGACCTGGGTGAACGGACACAGGCGCGATCCCTCCATGGGCGCGAAGGATAACGGGATTGGCGGAATGGGGTGGGTTCAGATCCAGATAGGTCCAATCCGCTCCACCACGCACAGCATTCAAAGCGCGCTGGATGGACGTCGTGCCCGTCTTCGGCATCCCGATGTGGAGGATCAACTCATCTATCATGGGCGCAGCTATGGACGCAGGACGTTAACAAACCCTTCGGGCAAGCTGCATTTCCGCGATGAAACGCGCAGGTTTTGTTACAACCGAGGCACAAACAACGTGCGGTGTCGCCGATCTGCGAACAAATTGTTCAAAGTTGAACAAACCTCTTCCCATGTGAGAGCCCGATCTGTATGCGTTCAAACGTGAACAAATAATTGAACCGCTGACTGACCACCCGCCCATGTCCATGACCGACACAGACCTGCTGTTTCGCCTGCTGCGCCAGATCGATGCCGCGCCGCACGCCTCGCAGCGCACGACAGCGCAGGCGCTTGGTATCAGTTTGGGTGGGCTGAACACGGCGCTCCGCGCCGCAACGCAAGGTGGGTTTGTGCAAGTGGTCGATCGCGACAGCACCGATCGACGCAAGAAAGTCGCCTACGCCCTTACCCCGAAAGGCGCGGCCGAAAGGGCGCGGCTCGTCGACTCTTTCCTCGCCCGGAAACGCAAAGAATACAATGCCCTGCATGCCGAACTGACCGGCAATGACGGCACGCTTACACCCCCGAAAAGGACCGCAACTATGGCCATGCCCCTCCACGCTCCGATCCCGGAACTCTTTGTCTCTTACGACAGCGCCCAGAAGCTGAAGATGGAGGCTGCCGATCTTCCCAGCTGGGATCTGACACCGCGCCAGGTCTGCGATCTGGAACTCTTGATGAACGGTGGGTTCAACCCGCTCAAAGGCTTCATGGGCCGCGAGGACTACGACGGTGTGGTTGAAAATATGCGGATGGCCGATGGCTCACTTTGGCCGATGCCCATCACGCTGGATGTGAATGAGGCCTTTGCCGACACCATCGAAGAGGGCCAGGACATCGCCCTGCGCGACGCTGAGGGTGTGATCCTTGCGATCCTTTCCATCTCGGACAAATGGAGCCCGGACAAAGCGCGCGAGGCTGAAAAGGTCTATGGCGCCGACGACATCGCGCATCCGGCGGTGAATTACCTGCACAACGTGGCAGGCCCGATCTATCTTGGCGGTGCGATTACGGGCATTCAGCAGCCGATCCACTACGATTTCCGCGCCCGGCGTGACACGCCAAACGAACTGCGCGCCTATTTCCGCAAGCTCGGTTGGCGCAAGGTGGTGGCGTTCCAGACCCGCAACCCGCTGCACCGTGCGCACCAGGAGCTTACCTTTCGTGCCGCGAAGGAAGCGCAGGCGAACTTGCTGATCCATCCGGTCGTGGGCCTGACGAAGCCCGGCGACGTCGATCACTTCACCCGGGTGCGGTGTTATGAGGCCGTGCTGGACCAGTATCCGGCGGCGACCACCACGATGAGCCTTCTGAACCTCGCCATGCGCATGGCTGGCCCGCGGGAGGCCGTCTGGCACGGAATTATCCGGCGAAATCATGGCTGTACGCATATGATCGTGGGCCGCGATCATGCGGGGCCGGGCAAGAATTCCGCCGGCGAAGACTTTTATGGGCCCTATGATGCGCAGGATTTGTTCCGCGAGCATCAGGAAGAAATCGGCATCGAGATGGTCGATTTCAAACACATGGTCTACGTGCAAGAACGCGCTCAGTATGAGCCGAACGATGAGATTGCGGATCGGGAAAACGTAACGATTCTAAATATTTCCGGGACAGAACTGCGGCGTCGCTTGCGCGAAGGCTTGGAGATCCCGGAATGGTTTTCGTTCCCGCAGGTCGTGAAAGAGCTTCGTCGTACGTCCCCGCCGCGTTCGCAGCAGGGTTTCACGGTGTTTTTCACAGGCCTTTCCGGTTCGGGCAAATCCACCATCGCAAACGCCATCATGGTTAAACTGATGGAGCAAGGCGGGCGTCCGGTGACGTTGCTGGACGGCGATGTGGTTCGGAAGAACCTGTCGTCAGAACTCGGATTCTCCAAAGAACACAGAGACTTGAACATCCGTCGCATTGGCTACGTCGCTTCGGAGATCACCAAGAATGGCGGCATCGCGATCTGTGCGCCGATTGCGCCTTATACGACGACGCGGCGGGCTGTGCGGGAGGAAATTGAGCAGTTTGGCGCCTTTGTTGAGGTTCATGTTGCGACGTCGCTGGAGGAATGCGAGCGGCGCGACCGCAAAGGACTCTACAAGCTGGCGCGGGAAGGGAAGATCAAGGAATTCACTGGGATTTCAGACCCTTACGAAGCTCCGACGGCGGCGGAATTGGTTGTCGATACCGAGGGCATGGACGTCGATTACTGTGCGCAGCAGGTGCTCTTGAAGCTGGAGAGCATGGGGCTAATCGCGGCCTAAGCGCCCAACAAAACTCCGTTCAGTTGGGCGCATATGTGTCCATCTGGACGGAGTTCTTGCGAAAAAAGCGTCCAGATGGACGCTCTTTTTTTTGTGCCCGGATTAGGCGAGGCGCATTCGACAGACTTAGCGCGACGCCCTTCTCTAACGGTTCAGATCATCCGTCCGTTTCGGCGGGCTCTTCTTCCTCGGCTTCCGCTTCGCCCTCTCCCGGGCCGACTTCACCCGTCTCGGGTTCATCAGCCACGGCTGGGGCATCGCCGTCGGTGGGCAAGCCATTTTCCCACTGTGTCTCCAGCACTTCGCCGGTTGCGTAGGTCATCGTGCCTGCGCCCTGGCGGCGGCCGTTGACGAAGGTGCCGGTGTAGACGTCGCCGTTGGAATAGGTCGCGGTGCCTGCGCCATTGATCTCGCCATCGTCCCAGGCGCCCACATAGGTAAAGCCGTCGGGCATGGTTAGCGTGCCTTGGCCTTCGCGCTGTCCGGCCTCAAACGTACCCTCATACACAGTGCCATCGGCATAAGTCGCAACGCCTTGACCGTGGCGGAGACCTTCTTCCCATTGGCCTTGATAGCGGTAGCCGTCCGGGTGGCTCATCGTACCTTGGCCGTGCTGGCGGGCGTTGAGGAAGTTGCCCTCATAGACCAGGCCATTGGCATAGCGTGCCACACCTGCGCCCTGGATCACGCCATCGACCCAACCGCCGGTGTAGCTTGAGGTGTCGGGGTAGGTGATTGTGCCGGTGCCGTGGGCGAGGTCGTTGCGGAATGTGCCCTCATAGACCGAGCCATCGGGGTAGGTCACACGACCTTCGCCCGCGATGGAGCCTTCGGCCCAAGCGCCAACATAGATGTAGCCGTCAGCGCCCGTGAACGTGCCCTGGCCGTGGCGGCGGTCATTGGCGAAGGCGCCTTCATATACATCGCCATTCTCATAGGTCACGCGGCCCTGCCCTTGTCGCTGGCCGTTGACCAGAGCGCCCACATAGACGTCGCCATTGGGTTGGGTGAGCGTGCCGGTTCCATTGATCTGGCCCTCGGCCCATTGCCCCTCGTACACAACACCATCGGCCATTTCGAGCCGCCCGGTGCCGGAACGGACACCAGCGGCGAACTGGCCGGTATAGGTCGCACCGTCAGGATAGGTGATGGAGCCGGTCCCTTGTTTCAGGCCGTCGACCCACTCGCCCTCGTACCGATAGCCGTTGGGGCCGGTCATCACACCGTTGCCGTGGTGCAGCGCGTTGCGCAGCTGACCCGTATAGGTGACGCCATTAGAATAGACCGCCGTACCGGTGCCCTCGATCCGGCCCTCGTTCCATTCACCTTCATAAGTCGAGCCATCAGCGAAGGTAATCATCCCCTGCCCTTGCGGGCGGCCTGCGACGAAATTGCCGACGTAGACGGATTGGTCCGGGAAGGTGGCCGTGCCCGCGCCGCGGATTTCTCCATCCACCCAGTTGCCGGTATAGGTGTAGCCATTGGGCAGGCGGTAGGTGCCGGTGCCGTGTTGCACGCCGTTGCGGAATTCACCTTCGTAAATGCCGCCGTTGTCGTATTGCTGGATGTCTGTGGTGGTCTCACCACTTTCCTGCGCCTGGGCCATGCCAGCCAAAGCCACAAGAACCGCGCCGAAGATTGCCTGTTTCATTCCCGCACCCTCCCTGAACCGGAGATGTTCATTTTCCTGCGCAAAGCTAGGTGACGAGCGGCATTCTGGCAACGCCTTTAACCATTGAAGTCGGCGGCTTGGCGCTTGGCCTTGGCGGTCAGGGTGCTATGACGGGCGAAAGCAAGGTCCGGAGGGCGCTATGGCCGATACATTCCGTTTGTGCATGGCACAGTTGAACGCCACCGTGGGCGACCTGACCCGCAATGCGGAAAAGGCGTTTCAGGCGTGGCAGGCGGCGAAGGCCGAGGGGGCCGATTTCGTGGCTTTCCCTGAGATGTTTGCAACGGGCTATCAGCTGCTGGATCTGGTGATGAAGCCCGCGTTTGCACAGGATGTGGAGAAGGTGATCCGAGATCTGGCGGCGCGCTGTGCCGATGGGCCCGCCTTCGGGATCGGTGGCCCGTGGTGGGGTGACGGTGATGCAAAGGGTGGGCCGATGTGGGGGGCGGGTTCGCCTTACAACGCCTACTATGTGTGCGAAGGCGGGGCGGTGACGGCGAAGGTGCTGAAGCACGAATTGCCCAACTACGCCGTGTTCGACGAGGTGCGGTATTACCATCCCGGCGATCTGCAGGGGCCGGTTTCGATCAAGGGCGTGCGGATAGGCATTCCGATTTGCGAGGATGCCTGGTTCGAGGATGTCTGCGAGACATTGCAGGAGTCGGGGGCCGAGATTTTGGTGTCGCCCAACGGATCGCCCTACCATCGCGGGAAAATGGCGGTGCGCCATCAGGTGATCGTGTCCCGCGTGGTCGAGACGGGGCTGCCGCTGGCCTATGTGAACCTTGTCGGCGGGCAAGATGATCAGGTGTTTGACGGGGGATCCTTCGTTTTGAACCCCGGCGGCGCGCTGGCCGTGCAGGCGCCGCAGTTCGATGAGGGGCTGTACTACGTCGAATTTGCGCGCGGGGCCGAGGGGTGGCGCGCGGTGGAGGGCATGAAGGCCTCCCTGCCCGACGCATATGAGGCCGACTACCGTGTGATGGTCATGGCTTTGGGGGATTACCTGCGGAAAACGGGGTTCAAGCAGGTTGTACTGGGACTTTCGGGCGGGATCGACAGCGCAATCGTTGCGACGATCGCGGCCGATGCGATTGGGCCGGAGAACGTGCACTGCGTGATGCTGCCGTCGCGCTACACGTCAGAGACCTCACTGGAGGATGCGGCGGACGTGGCCGGGCGGTTGGGGTGTCGGTTGGACTCAATCCCGATCACGCCTGCAAGGGAGGCGGTGACGGAAAGCCTCGCGCCCCTGTTTGAGGGGTTGGAGGCGGACGTGACGGAGGAGAATATCCAGTCGCGCCTGCGCGGTGTGATGTTGATGGCCCTGTCGAACAAGTTCGGCTCGATGCTGCTGACAACAGGCAATAAATCCGAGGTCGCGGTGGGCTATGCCACGATCTACGGCGACATGGCGGGGGGGTACAATCCGATCAAGGACCTCTACAAGACACGGGTTTTTGAGACCTGTCGCTGGAGGAACCGGGAACACCGCGATTGGATGAAGGGACCTGAGGGCGAGGTCATCCCGCCGCGCGTGATCGACAAGCCGCCGACCGCTGAGTTGCGCGAGGATCAGAAGGACGAGGATTCGCTGCCGCCTTACAGCGATCTGGATGTGATGCTGGAGATGTTGATCGATCAGGAGAGGTCTGTGGCTGAAGTTGTGGCCGAGGGCTATGATCTGGAGTGGGTGCGCAAGGTGGAGCGGTTGATTTACCTCAGCGAATACAAGCGCTTCCAGAGCGCGCCGGGGGCACGGCTGACGGAGCGGGCGTTCTGGCTGGATCGGCGGTATCCAGTGGTGAACCGCTGGCGGGATGGGGGCTGAGGCTGCGGCGGGATTGTTGCCGCGAACGGCGGATTTAGAGCCCTGAATGGCGTGACTGCACAAAGGAATATTTTTGCCTTATCCAAACGGGGCAAAAAAGGCACCTCGAAGCCTGCCGAAAGGGTGACAGAGGCCCCAGTCTAGGCCCGCTTCCATGGCAAACCAGCCTGAACATCAGCGTATGTCCAACGTTTGAGCTGCGGGGATTTTCCCTTTTGGACGAACAACACGGCCTTGAGTTCCTTGGTCTTCGGATACGGTTCCAGCGGAGCGCCCAGGCCTTCCAGAAAAGCATCCAGTAGATCGGGCGTAAAACGATCCCGAATGGTTTTTGCCTCGTAGTTCGAAACATTTTCAAACGGGTACGGATCCCCAGTGGAGCCGAAAGTCCAACGTCCGTCTCGCGCAGCATAGATGGTTCGCCGGTGGTTGGTGATACTCCCACCACGCTCAGGGCATTCATATGCTTCAAATATGGTCGCTTTGGGCGCTTTGACGACCCGCAAGCCAGTACACCGTTGGGTCGCTGCGATCCGGGACACCGGAGGAAACACATCCGACCCCAACAAGCCATTGGCAAAGTAGCTGGTCCAGTTTTCACTGTTGGAGACGAGAAGCGTTCTGTCCAAAGCCATGCTCAATGGCTCTAGATGAGGAAAGATGTTTTCCGCACTGCCTTTCAGATTGGACCGGATCAGGTGGACAGATGCAGTCGCAAAAAGTGCCGCAAACGCAGATGCGGCTTCGTCTAAGGGCATGGCCAGCATTCCGTAGTCAGTTGTAGTCGGAGAAAAGCGGTCCATGCCTGAGGTTATCGAAAACGTGGGCAAGACAGCAAGCTGGCCCGCGGTCTTTGCTGGTATGGCCTGCAACTTAAGTTGGACCCGAGTTTTGCGGGCCGCAGGTTTTCCATACCTCGCAAACCCGGGGCGCCATGGTATTATATTGGCATCGCCCCCAATTGAAACGGCCCGTTCAATGATCCGCTTCCTTCGCCCGGCCCTCTTCACCTCTGCCGCTGTGACCGCTCTTGCTGCCTGTCAGGTCGGTCAGACCGTACCGACCTACGAATACGGCCAAGGCCTTGTGGAGACCTGCATGGCGGAGGCTTGCCAAACGCTCCGCCTCGATTACGCGCCGTTGGCCGATTACACGCAGCTGAATGCGCTGAGCCATGTGATCTCGCTTATGGTGGCCTATACCGACATCGCGAGCCTGAGTGACATCGCCGCCATGGGGCAGCTGCAGGAATTGCACATGGGCAATAGCCGCGTGAGCGATCTGTCGGGTCTGGCGAACTTCGGGAACCTGCGGCTGATCCATATGCAAGGCATTCAGCCCGCTGATTGGACGCCTCTGACCCAAGTTTCGGGGCTGCGCGAACTGGCCGTGGGCTACAACGGAATGTCCGATCTGTCGTTCATCGCTGAGATGCCCGGCTTGCAAAGGCTTCACCTTTCCGACGTGACGCAAAGCACCGACCTTTCCACCCTTGGTCGCCATCGCGGCCTACGCGCGGTTCATCTGGATAGTGAGCTGGTCTCTGACCTCTCACCTTTGCTGCGCCTCCCGAATCTGCGCCAAGTCTCCATTACCTATTTCGGCAATACTGACCTTCATACCGACGTGATCGCGCAATTGCGCGCGCGGGGTGTGACGGTGGAATTGGACGAGTTGGTCGTTCCGGTCTGCTGATCCTGACCGCTTGACGTTCCGCGCCCTTGCGCGTCTGCTTGTTGCGGACGAATTTAGGGGCGCTCCATGACAGATTTCCTGCTTCTTGCCACGATCTTCCTTGTCGCCGGCGTGGTTGCGGTGCCGATTGCCAGCCGTTTGGGCCTGGGTTCGGTCCTGGGCTACCTGATTGCAGGGATTGCGATTTCGCCGCTGCTGGCGGTGCTGGGGGTCGACGTGATCTCGATCCAGCATTTCGCGGAATTCGGCGTCGTGATGATGCTGTTTCTGGTCGGGCTAGAGCTGCAACCGAAATCCCTTTGGGAAATGCGAGGGCAGCTGTTCGGACTAGGCGGTGGGCAAGTTGTGCTGACGACGCTGGCCGTGATGGGGGTCGCAATCATGTTCGGCCAACCGTGGCAGGTGAGCCTTGCGATTGGCATGGTCCTGGCGCTGTCTTCGACCGCTATCGTCCTGCAAACATTGAATGAAAAGGGGTTGATGCGGTCGGACGGGGGGCAAGGCAGCTTTTCGGTTCTGTTGATGCAGGACATTGCCGTGATCCCGATGCTGGCCTTCTTGCCGCTTCTGGCAATGCCGGAGTTGATGGACCTGGGCGCCGATGCGGCAGGTCACGGGGCCGACGCCGGGCACGGCGATGCAGGCCATGGTGATACCCATGGCGACGATCACGGTGAAGGCGACCACGGGGATGGTCACGGCGCGTCGATGAGCCTGGTGGACGGATTAAACGGTTGGCAAACCGCGCTGGTCAATCTCGCAGCCATTGCAGCCGTTTTGGGGATTGGTTCCGTTCTGACCGGGCCGATCTTCCGCTTCATCTCGGCCGCAAACCTGCGTGAGCTGTTCACGGCGGCCGCCTTGATGCTCGTCATCGGTATCGCCCTGCTGATGAGCCTTGTGGGCCTGTCGCCGGCGCTTGGCACGTTTCTGGCGGGTGTAGTTCTGGCGAATTCGCCCTACCGACACGAATTGGAATCGGACATCGACCCGTTCCGAGGGCTGTTGTTGGGGCTGTTCTTCATGACGGTCGGTGCGTCGATCAACTTTGGCCTTCTGGGCGAGAACATCGCCATGGTTCTGGGCATGACATTCGGACTGATCGTCTTGAAGGCGCTGATCCTGATGGTGCTGGCCTATGTGTTCAAGATCCGCGGCTCCGACAAATACCTGATGGCGCTGGGGCTGGCGCAGGCGGGTGAATTTGGCTTCGTATTGCTGTCCTTCACCGTGGCGGGTGGGATCATGCCGCCAGCGGTCTCGGACATCCTGTTGCTGGTTGTTGCACTGTCCATGCTGCTGACGCCGGGGCTGTTCATCCTGTACGACCGCGTGATTGCACCGCGTTTTGTGGCCAGCGAGGAACGGGAAGCCGATGAGATGCCTGGTGATGGCAAGATCATCATTGCGGGTGCCGGTCGCATCGGCGGGCTGGTCGACCGTATCCTGCGCGCGGCGGGGCATAAGACAACCGTGATCGACTACAACTCACGCCGGTTGCAGATCATGGAGCGGTTCGGGATCAAGACCTACTTTGGCGATGCACGTCGCCCGGATCTGCTGAACGCTGCAGGGATTGCCGATGCGCAGATCCTGATCGTGGCGATTGATGATCGCGACGGGATCGATCAGATCGTGGAATATGCGACCTCCACTTACCCGAACCTGCATGTGATCGGGCGCGCTGTGGACCGGGACCACGTTTATGACCTTTGGTATCGCGGGTGCCGCGACATCATCCGCGAAACCTACGATAGCTCGCTTCGGATGGGACGGTCGGCATTTGAGGCGATGGGGGAGAGCCGGGAGACGGCGGATCAGATTATCTCAGCCTTCAACGACCACGACCGCGAGGCGATGCTTAACATCGCTGAGGTCCATGTGGTTGGCGTCGCCCCCCATGAGAACGAGGCCTACGTTTCTCGCGTCAATGAGATGCGCGATACGTGGGAAGGGGCGTTGGCCGAGCGGATCCGGGAAATCCGGGAGGGCAGCGGGGCGGCCTGAGCGACCGCCCTTCCCTTCAGTGGACGCTGACCGGGCGCATGTCGTTCTGGCGTGCGACCACAAAGGCGAGGTCACGGTCCTTCACAAGCGCCAGCTGTTCGCCGTTTTCACCACCGATGGCGTAGAGGCAATCGAAGCCTACGGCGCGCTCTTGCACCTCATCGGGCAAGTCGGCGACGGCCACCTTGCGGATGTAGACAATCGGGCGCTCGGTCTTTGGGGTTTGCTCTTGGGTCATGCTGTTGAACCTCCGGTCTTGATCTGGATTGTCTGGACAACGCGGTCGGGCTCAGCCCGGTTCAGATCGACGTGCAAAAGCCCGTGTTCCATGGCGGCCCCGGCGACATCGACGCCTTCGGCGAGTACGAAACTGCGCTGGAATTGGCGAGTCGCGATCCCGCGATGCAGGAAAACGCGGGCCTCATCGGTGGCTTGCTGTTTGCCACGGATCACCAGTTGGCGATCTTCCACGGTGATCGAAAGGTCATTTTCGGCAAATCCGGCAACGGCCAGCGTGATGCGATACGAATTCTCGTCGCGCTGTTCGATATTGTAGGGGGGATACCCCTCATTCCCGGATTTGGCGGTCCGCTCCACCAGCCGTTCCAGCTGATCAAACCCCAATAGATAGGGGTGGGAGGCAAGGGTCAGTTTCGTCATGTCGCGCACATCCTTGTTCAAGCGATCTGCAAATCAAGGGCGTCCCGCGTTCGGCAACGCCCTCGGTGGTTAAGATATGGGAACAGGAATGGCGCGCTGCAAGACCATGAACGCTTGGAGCGTGCGCCGATTGGCCCTATCTTAATGGCGGGAAACAGGGAAACGATCTATGACGCCGCCATCAGAGATGAGCCACGAGGACGTGATGCGCGTGAAGCTGGAGGTTTTGCGCCATGAGCATCGCGACTTGGACGAAGCGATTGAAGCGCTCGCAGATCGGGTGACCGTGGACCAACTGACGCTCAAGCGGCTGAAATCACAGAAATTGCGCCTCAAGGACCGGATTGCACGGATCGAAGACGAGCTTACGCCCGATATTATTGCCTGAGCCCTGAGCAACGCGCGCAGGGCCGATTGCGCCGCGCGGGCTTTGCTTTATACCGCTTCTCTCAAATCCAAAGAAGGACATGGCCATGGTTCAGGTCGCCATCATCATGGGCTCGCAATCCGATTGGCCCACCATGCGCGAGGCGGCAGAGATGCTGGACGCGCTTGGGGTGCCTTACGAGACAAAGATCGTCTCGGCCCATCGCACGCCGGATCGGTTGTGGGACTTTGGCAAGAGTGCTGCGGAGCGTGGCCTGAAGGTGATTATCGCTGGTGCCGGTGGCGCGGCGCATCTGCCCGGTATGATGGCCTCAAAGACCCGTGTGCCCGTGATCGGCGTGCCGGTGCAAACCAAGGCGCTGTCGGGTGTCGATAGTCTCTATTCCATCCTTCAGATGCCGCGCGGATTTCCTGTGGCCACGATGGCTATCGGCGCTGCGGGGGCCGCAAATGCGGGGCTTATGGCAGCGGCGATCCTGGCCAATGAGGATGCGGCATTGGCCGCGCGCCTTGACCAATGGCGCGCTGATCTGAGCGCCTCGATCCCCGAGGAGCCAAGCGATGACTGAGCCGCTTCCCGCCGGCAGCACCGTCGGCATTCTTGGCGGTGGCCAATTGGGCCGAATGCTCGCCGTGGCCGCAGCACGCCTTGGCTACAAGACCCATATCTTTGAGCCCGGGGCGGCGCCTGCGGCCGATGTGGCCCACGCCTGGACGCAGGCCGGGTACGGCGATCTCGACGCGTTAAAGACCTTCGCGGAGGCCTGCGATGTCATTACGTTTGAGTTCGAGAATATCCCCGCCGACGCGTTGGACGTGCTGTCCGCGACCACCCCCCTCTACCCCGACCGCCGCGCCCTTGAGGTTAGCCAGGACCGCTTGATTGAAAAGAGCTTTCTGCGGGATTTGGGGTTGCAGACCGCGTCCTTCGCGCCGCTGACCTCCGACATTCAGGCTGATCTGAAAGTCACCGGCGTGCCTGCAATCCTCAAGACCCGCCGCTTCGGGTATGACGGCAAGGGTCAGGCGCGTGTGATGCAGGCCGATGAGGCCGACGCGGCCGTCGCGAGCCTGGAAGGCGCGTCTGCCATTGCGGAAGGTTTCGTGGATTTCTCCAAGGAAATCAGCGTGATCGCTGCACGGGGCCAGGATGGCTCGATCTCGGCCTACGACCCCGGCGAGAATGTGCATGAGGATGGAATCCTGTCGACCACCACCCTTCCCGCCCAGATCGCGCCGCCTCTTCGGACCGACGCGGTCCTTATGGCATCGCAGATATTGAACGCACTCGACTATGTGGGCGTGCTTGGGGTGGAGCTGTTTGTGACGCCTGCGGGCCTTGTGGTGAACGAAATCGCCCCGCGCGTGCATAATTCCGGCCATTGGACGCAGGCAGGCTGCGCCGTGGATCAATTCGAACAGCACATCCGCGCCGTAACCGGCTGGCCTCTGGGTGACGGAAGCCGCCATGCCAACGTGGTGATGGAGAATCTGATCGGCGAAGATGTGGACCGCGCCGCCGCATTGGCGGGCGAACCCGGTGTGCAGATCCACCTCTACGGCAAGGCTGAAACCCGCCCGGGCCGGAAGATGGGCCATATCAACCGCGTGACTGGCGCGGCCTGAGCCGCGCCTTCATCTTGGCCGATACAACTCCGGGGCAAGCGCCCGCGGGCGCGTAGGTGCAGCGACCCTATTCGATCAGATCGCCAATCGCCTCGATCACGCTTAGGTCGTGATCAAAGGCTCCGGTCTCCAAAAACGCCTCAACCTGCGCCAGCACTAGCGGGCTGTTCATCATGAACGTATGGGTCACCGGCAATACGATGTGGTCTGCCATCCCGTCCACACGCGTGTTGTCGACGGCTACCTTGCCATCATCGGCCCCGGGGATAAGCGCTGAATAGAAGGGGTTCAGAGTGCGGTCGCCTGCGATCACGCCAAGGTCGAAGTTCACCTCGCCCAGGCGGCTCACCAGATCACCATCATCGGTGCCAAGTTGCTGACCGGCTGGCCCGTTAAGCCATTCGAAAGGCTCCAGAGGGCCGAACACATCAACCAGTTCCGAGCCGCCGTTGGGCGGGGCCAACATGACAACGCGGCCCAGATCGGGAAGCGCGTGTTGCCCAAGCCAGTATCGGATTAGGATGCCGCCCATGGAATGAGTGACAAAATGGATGCGTTCTTCGCCACATTGTTCAATCGCGGGCGGAATGGTCTGTTCGGCCAGTTCCGCGATCGCCGCCCGGGTCGAAGGGTAGCCGCGGTTGACGACCGTATAGCCCTCGGCACTCAGGCTTTCTTCCAACAGGAACAACGAGGTTTCGCTGCGCCCCAGCCCGTGCAACAGCACCACGCAATCGGCCAGAGCCGGCATCGGGGCAAGTACGAAGAGCATAGCGAGAAGCGGTTGGCGCATTTCGCTAACATAGGCCGCATGAAGGGAAATTCCGAGGGGCCTTGCCCTTCTTGCGCCGTAACGTAACTCTGGCCCCCATGTCTCGCCCCATCCGCCTTGCTGTGCGCGGCCTTCTGTTGGTCGACAACCGATTGCTTATGGTCAACGCGTGGCCCGGTGGGACCTCTGATCTGTTGTGCGCACCCGGCGGCGGGGCGGAGCCGCATAGCTCGCTTGAAAACAATCTGATCCGTGAATTTCATGAGGAAACCGGGCTGGAGATTGCCGTGGGCGCCCTATGCATGGTGAACGAATTCCACGACCCGAGCCGGGATTATCATCAAGTGGACGTCTACTTCCGAGTGTCGCTGATCGCGGGCGAGCCCTTGCAAGAGTGGACCGACCCCGAAGGTGTGGTGACGGAGCGGTATTTGTTGAACCGTGAGGAATTGGCGCACAAGCGTTTCAAGCCGGACAGTCTGCCCGACATCGCGTGGAGTGACGCGGTATTCTACGACCCGCTGGAGCCTGTTCTGCGCTGAAATGCGCCAAGGCCGTAGGCGACACCGCCAAGCGTCAGGACGCCCGCCCCGACCATGCGCCAGGTCACGACTTCGCCAAGCAGGGCGACACCGGCGATTGTAGCAATCACGGGAACGAGTAATTGCAGAAGAGCCGAGACCGTTCCGCCTAGTCGTGGCAGCACGGAATACCAAAGCGCATATCCCAGGCCCGAAGTGATTGCGCCCGCGACAATGGCCAAGGCGATCCCCACGGTTGAGGTCGGGATCGGGTCGATCTGCGGGGGCAAGAGCAGGAAAGTGATCACGGCCAAGGGCGGGAGAGACCAGACGAAATTCGCGCCTGTGGTCGCGATGGGGTCCTGCGCCGTGCGCCCGGCCAGGCTGTAGACGCCCCAGGCCACGCCCGCCAATGCCATGGCGACCACCGCGATAGGCGGCAGGGCGGCTGAGCCTGAGGGCCAGCCCAACCAAGCAAGACCCGCCAGCGCCAATGCGGCCCCGATCCAGCGCCGTAAGGGGGGGCGCTCCCCCTCTGTCAGGCTGCCGCCAAACATCGTCACCTGCACGGCCCCGAACAGGATCAGGGCACCGATCCCGGCGTCGATCTGCACATAGGCGAGGGAAAAGCCGATCAGGTAAAGCGTCAGGCTGCCCGCGCCGACGATCCGCTTCAGACGGAACAGCGGCAACCGCTGTCCCCGCGCCAGAACGAGCACCGTCAACATCATTGCGCCTGCGACGGCCCGGATATTGGCGAATGTGATTGGGTCGATGTGGCCCGGTCCGACCGCCATGCGGTTCAGAATGGAATTTGAGGCGAAGGCGATGAGCACCACGCAGACCAAGAGGATGAGTCGCATCCTAACCCCCGATCATACGGGCCGCGAAAGCGCCGCTCAGATGCGCGACGCGCCCTGCGCAAAAAACACCCTCAATCCGGCGGCTGTCGCGGTGCATCACGATCAGATCGGCGCGCTTTCCTTCGGCCAATGTACCACGATCCGCCCACCCCATGACCTGCGCGGGGCCGCTGGAAATCAGGGCCCAGGCATCTTGCAGGGCCATTCCGCTATCCCACAAAGCCAAGGCCGCGCGGTGGGGGGCCGGGTAGTGATAGTCAGAGACCAGCGCATCGACGAGGCCGTCCGCGATCAATTCAGACGCCGCAATCTTGCCATCGTGGGAGCCGCCGCGCACCACGTTTGGCGCGCCCATTATGACCGGATCGCCCGCCGCCTTTGCAGCCTCAGCCGCCGCAAGGGTTTCGGGGAACTCGGCGATGTTGGCCCCAATAGCGCGGAAGTGCGCGCGGTCTTCGGGCGTGGCATCGTCGTGGCTGCCGATTTTCACGCCTCGAGCCGCCATCCATTCTGTCAGCGCGGGAAGGGCCTCCAGCGCTGCGGGAGTTTGCGCGTGTAGTCGCGTCAGCAACGCCATGTGATCTTCCGGCGAGCGACCCGACTTCAGCGCCTGTCCAACAAATCGCGGCGGGCGCTTTCCAGCGGCCAGCGCCGCATGGTTGAGGTGATCGTTCAGTACAACATAGCCAATATTCTCGCGCTCTATCAAGGCTTTGACGCGATCAAACTCTTCTAGAAGGGATAACTCGAAGCGCAGCTGGAGTTGCATGTCGACAAGGCCATCGTAGGCACCAACGGCACCGATCAACGCCTCCGCGAAATCCGGGCCGCGCATACCGCCTTCCCAGGAGAAGAATTGCGCAAGGACGGCGGTGGTGATCCCGTTTGCGGCCAGCTCTGCCTCCACCGCGCGCAGGCCAAGGGCGGGGTCTGTTTGTGCACCCCGGCGGGGGGCCATGTGGTGTTCAAACCCGTCACCGTGCAAGTCGATGATGCCCGGTAGGATCATGTAGTCGGAGGCGTCGATCTGGCGCGTGGCACTTTCGGCGATGTGACCGTCGGCCATGGCGATATAACCCCCGTCCAACCCATCGGGACGGAGGACCTGAGCACCCGTAAACTCCAGTGACAGTGCATCGACCATGTCGGAGGTCTGGCAGGCGTGTCGGGAAAAGAAAAGGGGCGCGAAACGCGCCCCGTTGAACATCTTGTGTTGCTGCGATCAGTCTGCGCCGCGCAATCGGTCCGGGGCGACCCACTCATTCCAGCTGGCGTCCCAGCCTTCATAGGTCACAAAACAATGGCCTTGCGCATCGGGCCCTTCCAGGACTGAGCCATCCCACCAATCGCCGTTCCACTGTATCTCAAGCGAAGCGCCAATTGGGCAGGATGCGCCTGCGGGGGCTGCGACTTCCACAGGTTGAATGCGGTCCTGGCTGGCCCATTCGTTCCAGCTTTCGTCCCAACCTTCATAGGTCACGAAGCACGCGCCTTCGGCGTTCGGGCCATCCAGGATTGTGCCGTCCCACAGGCTACCGTTCCACTCGATCTGGCGGGAGGCGCCGACTGGGCATGCGGCAGCAACAGGCGGGGCGACGTCAAGGTTTGTGATGCGACTGACAACGACCCATTCGTTCCAGGTTTCGTCCCAGCCATCGTAGCTGACCAAACAATTCCCGTTGGCATCTGGCCCATCAAGGACCTGACCGGCGAATTGACTGCCGTTCCATTCGATCTCGACCGCTTTGCCAGTTGGACATGCGAGGGCCGGTAACGCCGAGAGGCAAAGGGCGGCCAGGCTGAGGCTGAGACGTTTGGTCAGTGCGGGCATAATGAGGCTCCGGGGCAATTGAGGTGCATCACTAGGGTGTGACGCCTCGCAGCCGCGCAAGTCAGGGAAACCTGTGTTGACGGGCCTGTCGGTGAGCCGGAAATGACAAAGGCCCGCCGGAGCGGACCTTTGCATGTTATTTTGGGCTGACCCTCTCGGCAGACTTTGCGAGGCAAAGTCGCCTGTCGGGTTCGCGCAAATTCGCAGGGCGGATTTACGCTTACATCATTCCGCCCATGCCGCCCATGTCGGGCATGCCGCCACCGGCACCGCCTGCGCCTTCTTTGGCGGGCTTGTCGGCAACCATGGCTTCCGTGGTGATAAGGAGGCCCGCAACCGATGCAGCGTCTTGCAGTGCGGTGCGCACGACCTTTGCGGGGTCAATAACGCCGAACTTGAACATGTCGCCATATTCTTCGGTTTGCGCGTTGAAGCCGAACGCCTTGTCGCCGGATTCGCGGATCTTGCCAGCAACGACCGATCCGTCGACGCCGGAGTTCTCTGCGATCTGACGCAGCGGTGCTTCGAGTGCCTTGCGGACAATTGCGATACCGGCATTCTGGTCGGAGTTTGCACCTTCCATGCCTTGCAGCGCCTTGCCACCCTGCACGAGCGCAACACCACCACCCACAACGATGCCCTCTTGGACGGCAGCGCGGGTTGCGTTGAGCGCGTCATCGACGCGGTCCTTACGCTCTTTCACTTCCACTTCGGTCATGCCGCCAACGCGGATAACGGCAACGCCGCCAGCCAGCTTGGCCACACGTTCTTGAAGCTTCTCACGGTCGTAATCGGAGGTCGTGTCTTCGATCTGACCCCGGATCTGGGCGACGCGCGCTTCGATCTCGGCTTTGTTGCCGTTGCCGTCGATCACCGTGGTCTCATCCTTGGTGATGGTGATGCGCTTGGCGGTGCCGAGCATGTCCATCGTGACGTTTTCCAGCTTCATGCCGAGGTCTTCGGAGATCACCTGGCCACCGGTCAGAATGCCGATGTCCTGCAGCATCGCCTTGCGACGATCGCCAAAGCCCGGTGCTTTCACGGCGGCAATCTTCAGGCCACCGCGCAGCTTGTTGACCACGAGGGTGGCCAGCGCTTCGCCTTCGACGTCTTCTGCGATGATCAGAAGCGGCTTGCCCGACTGGATGACGGTTTCCAGAAGCGGAACCATCGGCTGCAGCGACGAGAGCTTTTTCTCGTGCAGCAGGATCATGCAGTCTTCAAGCTCTGCAATCATCTTGTCGGGGTTGGTGACGAAGTAGGGCGACAGGTAGCCGCGGTCGAACTGCATGCCTTCGACAACTTCAGTCTCGGTCTCAAGACCCTTGTTCTCTTCAACGGTGATGACACCGTCGTTGCCAACTTTCTGCATCGCGTCAGCGATCTGGCGACCAATTTCGACTTCGCCGTTGGCCGAGATGGTGCCGACTTGCGCGACTTCATCGCTGTCCGCGACTTCGCGAGCGGAGCCTTGGATCTCGGAGATGACCTTGGTCACAGCCAGATCGATGCCGCGCTTGAGGTCCATCGGATTCATGCCAGCGGCAACGGATTTCAGGCCTTCCTTGATGATGGCCTGGGCCAAAACGGTGGCGGTGGTGGTGCCGTCGCCAGCTTCGTCATTGGTGCGGGAAGCGACTTCCTTGACCATCTGTGCGCCCATGTTCTCGAACTTATCTTCCAGCTCGATCTCTTTGGCGACAGAAACACCGTCCTTCGTGATGCGCGGGGCGCCGAAGGACTTTTCGATGACAACGTTACGGCCTTTGGGGCCAAGGGTGACTTTGACGGCATCGGCCAGGGTGTTCACACCCTTAAGCATGCGATTGCGGGCGTCGGTATCAAAACGGACGTCTTTTGCCATGATGGCGGCTCCTATCTAAATTTGTCTGCGTTTTTCAGGGATCGGATCTCAGGCCAGCAGGCCGAGGATGTCCGATTCCTTCATGATCAGAAGCTCTTCACCGTCGACGGTGACTTCCGTGCCGGACCACTTGCCGAACAGGATGCGGTCGCCAGCGCTGACGGCCATCGCGATTAGCTCGCCGCTGTCCTTGCGAGCGCCTTCGCCGCAAGCGACGACTTCACCCTCAGAGGGCTTTTCTTTTGCACTGTCGGGGATGATCAGACCGCCGGAGGTCTTTTCGTCCGATTCAACACGGCGGACCAGAACGCGGTCATGAAGCGGTTTGAATGCCATTTTTGGCCTCTCCTCTTTTCCGATATCGGAATGTCTCTCTGTTGCATTGGCACTCGCCCAAGGTGAGTGCCAACGGCGGAGAGATAGGTGGCACAAAAATTCGAGTCAAGGGGCCGTCGCCGGTAACTGAACCTTCAGAAAGTGTCGCTAGCACGGGGACGAACGCCTCCATCCGAAGGTCCGGTGACAATGTCATTTTTCAATTCCCTGTCCCTGCGCACGAAATTGCTGGCCACGATGGCGCTTTTGCTTTTGCTTCTTGCTGCGGGCCTGATCATTGCCAATGGTCGCGCGCTGGAACGGACATATTACGCCCAAGCCAACCAGGACAATGAATTGTCCGCACGTTCCCTCGCCTACTTTCTGAACAACCGATACCGGGGCGTTACCACAGTCGACACGCCAGATGGCCAGTTGCAGCATATCGTGTGGGACGATCCGCCTGAATCCTTGGACAACCACGTCGTGGATATGGTTCAAGCCGTCACCGGATTAGAAGCCTCTGTCTTCATGTTTCAAGCAGCCACAGGAGGATTTACCCGAGTAGCGACTACGGTTCGAGATGACTCTGGCCAGGTCATGACAGGGACTGATTTGACCGATCCGAACGCATTGGATGCGATCGATCGGCGGACGGCGATCCAAGGGCAATTCGGAGCCTTTGGGACCAACTACATTGGGATTTATGTGCCCATCTTGTCCCGAGACGGGCAGGTGATCGGCGCTATGGGCGCTGGACGTGACTATGCCGCTTTTCGCACATCGATCGCCGAGGCTTCAAACATTGCCGGCACAACGGCGCTGTCGTTCTTTTTGGTAGCCGCAATCCTGTCGCTGGCCTTCTTGGTTCTGCGAGCGCTTCTGGCACCATTAAACAGCATCAGCACCGCGATCCATGATCTGACCACCGGAAAATATGAGTCTGAGATCAGGCACGCGGATCGCAAAGATGAAATTGGAGAGATTTTTCATCGCATCGTCGCGCTGCAATTCTCGATGAAGGAGGCCGAAAGCCTGAAAGTCGCGGAAGCGGACCGGATGCAGGAAGACGAAGCCAAGCGCATTGCGCAAGAATGTGTTGTAAACTCCCTCAGCGATGGGCTGTCGAGCCTCGCTGATCTGGATCTGACCGCCCGTATCGACAACACCGAAGAAAGCCCCTTCCCAGCAGAATATGACGCGCTGCGCACGTCGTTTAACCGCGTGATCGACCAGCTTGCCGAAACGATTGTGTCTATCCGGGACGTGGCGGAGGAGGTCAAAGGCGATGCGGGTGAGATGTCGAGTTCCGCAAACGATCTGTCCAACCGAACGGAAAGCCAGGCCGCCACGCTGCAACAATCCGCAGCCGCGTTGGAGCAGTTGAGCCAGTCGATCAAATCCACCGCCGAAAACGCAGCCGCCGCAGAAAGCGAGACCTCCAACAACAGGGCAGCCACCAAGAAAACAGGCGAAGTCGTCGAAAGCGCTGTCACGGCAATGTCCGAGATCGAGGCATCTTCCAAACAGATCACTCATATCATCTCCGTCATCGAGGATATCGCGTTTCAGACTAACCTTCTGGCTCTCAATGCCGGAGTTGAGGCTGCGCGTGCAGGCGAAGCCGGGCGGGGATTTGCTGTAGTGGCTTCAGAAGTTCGAGCATTGGCGCAACATTCCTCTGCCTCCGCTCAGGAGATAAAAGCCTTGATCGCGGCCTCAAGCGAGCAGGTTGAGACCGGTTCAAGATTGGTGCGCGATACGGGCCAAGCGCTCAATGACATCATTGACCGCGTGGATACCGTGGCGAGCCTTGTGTCGGACATCGCAGCCTCTGCGAAAGAGCAGGCCATCGGGGTGGAGGAGATCAACGATGGTGTGCGCAACCTCGATATGGCAACGCAATCGAACGCGGCTATGGCCGAAGAAGCATCCTCCGCGAGCGATGGGCTTACCAATGCGGCGGCAGGGCTGGCAAACCTGATTGCCCGGTTCCAACTGGGACAGGTCAGTTCCGGAAATTGGGCCGCAGCGGCCGCCGCGGCTGAATCGACATCATCCAGTGCTGCAGAAGAGGTCGCAGACCGTGAAATCGCTATAGCGATGCCCTTGGACACCGCCGCCAATGCGGATGCGTTTCGCGGTTTTTGACCACAATCGGAAAGCGCCGCACCCTATTGGCAGGGTATCCCGCAGCCCCCCGTGACATCTGCAGAGGGCGAAGTTAGAAGGGCGAAAATTCCGCCACTCGACGCGAAGGCTCAAGCATATGACCACTCTGGTTTTCGGCCACAAATCCCCTGATACCGATTCCACCGGCTCTCCGATCATCTGGGCCTGGTACCTCAACCAAATCAAGGGCACTGCCGCTGAGCCAGTCCTTTTGGGTGAGCCAAACACGGAAGCGGCCTTCGTGCTGGATCATTGGAAGCTCGACAAACCGCGCATCATCGACACTGTGGATGCTGAAACCCCGGTCGTCATCGTCGACACGAACAACCCCGGCGAGTTGCCCGACGGCATCAACGACGCGGATATTCAGGGCATCATTGACCACCACAAACTGGTCGGCGGGTTAGAGACCAAAGGCCCCATCGACATCCGGATCGAACCACTGGCCTGCACGGCCACAATCATGTGGAAGATGATCGGTAAGGACCTCGCCCAAGCACCTGCAAACATCAAAGGTGCAATGCTGAGCTGCATCCTTTCCGATACGCTTGAATTCCGCTCCCCCACCACAACGCAGGAAGACCGCGCCGTAGCGGAGGACCTGGCCAAGAATCTCGGCGTCGATATCCCAGCCTTCGCCGCCGAAATGTTTGCGGCGAAATCCGACGTCTCCGCCTTCTCGGACGCTGAGCTTTTGCGCATGGACAGCAAGACTTACGAAGTGGGCGGCAAGACCTTTCGGGTCAGCGTGCTTGAAACGACCTCCCCCTCAACCGTGCTGGACCGCAAGGCCTCCCTCATGGAGACCATGCCCAAGGTCGCGGAAGAGGATGGCGCGGATCAGGTTCTGCTGTTTGTGGTCGACATCCTAAACGAAGAAGCCACGATGCTGGTCCCCAACGACTTGACCAAATCGGTTGCAGAAAAGTCTTTCGCCACCGTTGTGGGCGATGCAGATCAGGTTGTTTTGCCCGGCGTGGTCAGCCGCAAGAAGCAGATCATCCCGAACCTCGCAATCTAAGCCGCGGGAAATCCCGCCTTGCCGCACCAGACCTTCGGGGCGCAGACTGAACACCTGCAATTCCCGGAGGTTCACATGCGCCCTGCCCTTTCCCTTGCCCTGATCGTCGCCCTTTCCGGCCCCGTGGCGGCAGACACATATTGGCCAAGCGAGACGGATATCGTCACGCCCTCCGCACGCGGTCTTTCGGTCGCCAGCGAAGATGGCATAACACGCGCCGACATTCCCTTCGGCACCGGCTTCCAAGACACAATCCACAGCCTGATCGGTATTTTCGGGTGGGAGGTCGATGTGACCTTCCCGCAGGAATGCGGGGCGGGGCCGATGGTTTCTGCGGATTGGCCAAATGACATCACGTTGATGTTCGAAAATGACCGCTTCGCAGGATGGTTCATGGGACCGGGTGATTTGTTGATCACCGAGACCGGGCTTTGGCACGGCGCGCCGGTCAGCAACCTGACCACCCCAGGCGGGGTCGAGTTCTTTGAAAGCGGGCTTGGCACCGAATTCGGCGCGCGCGATCTCTATGGGTTGCTGTCAGAGGATGGCGCGCGGGTTGAGGCGATTTGGACCGGGTTGAACTGCATCTTCCGCTAGTCCCCACATTCCCCTACACCTGCGCGCGACCCTTATGACCGGAGCGCACCCATGACCCGCACTATCGAGAACCTCGCCGACATCTCTTCGATGTATGACGCGGTGTTTTGCGACCTTTGGGGCTGTGTTCACAATGGGTTGGAGCCTTTTGTTGAGGCCGTTGAGGCCTTGCGCGCCTTCAAGGCCCAGGGCGGTACGGTGCTGTTACTGACCAACGCGCCGCGCCCCCGCGCGTCCGTGGCAACGCAACTCGACCGGATCGGCGTGCCACGCGATTGTTGGGATGTGATCGCGACCTCAGGCGACTCCGCCCGCGCGGCGATGCTGACCGGGGCCGTGGGCCAGAAGGTCTGGCACATCGGCGAACCCCACGACGCCCCGTTCTTTGAAAAGATGGAGCTGATTGAGGACGCGGTCGACATCACGCGCGTGCCATTGGAAGAGGCCGAGGGCATCGTCTGCACCGGGCCGTTTGACCCAAAGGCTGACCCGGCTGCGATGCGCCCGAAATTCCTTTTGGCCAAGACCAAACGTCTGAAGCTGCTTTGCGCAAACCCGGATATCGTCGTGGATCGGGGTGAAAGTCGTGAGTGGTGCGCGGGCGCGCTGGCGGAACTTTATTCTGAGATGGGAGGCGAGAGCCTTTACTTCGGCAAGCCGCACCCGCCGATCTATGACCTCGCGCGTCGTCGCCTGACGCAGATGGGCAAAGGCACGTCCGACGACCGCATTCTGGCAATTGGCGACGGTATCGTCACCGATGTCCCCGGCGGCATTGGCGAAAACATCGACACGCTGTTCATCACCGGTGGTTTGGCACGCGAAGAGACGGGGACAGACATACAGCCTGACCCGTCAAAACTGGCGCGTTTTCTGACCGACGCACAGTTAGAGCCGACCTATTCCATCGGCTATCTCCGATAACGCGCACGAAACAAAGTTGCGGCAATCCGCAAAAAATTCACACTTTGTTACACTCGGACGTTGCAGAATGACCCCGAGTCGCCCTATGTAGCGGCTGAGGAGGCGTGCGCTATGCTCGACAACATCAACACCGGCACCATCGTCGTCGAAGACCTGGAAGTGGGCATGACGCGCTCGCTCACGAAAATCGTGACGGATCAGGATATTGAGATGTTTGCCGAGGTCTCGACCGACCGAAACCCGGTTCACCTTGACGACAGCTACGCCCAGGACACAATTTTTGAGGGTCGCATCGCGCATGGGATGCTGACCGCTGGCCTGATCTCCGCCGTGATTGGCGAACAGCTTCCAGGCCACGGCACCGTCTATCTTGGCCAGACACTCAAGTTCATGGCCCCCGTTCGCCCCGGTGACGCGGTTGAGGCCGTCGTTGAAGTTCTGTCCATCGACTACGCCCGCCGCCGCGTGCAGCTGAAAACCGAAGCGCGTGTGGGAGAGACCGTTGTGCTGAAAGGCGAAGCCACCGTCCTCGCGCCTTCGGGTAAATTCGACTAGCACATCGCTTGCACTCCCGCCGCGACGCAGCCTAACTGCCGCCCATGCGAGTCCTGCGTGATTACCAATATGCCCAACCCCGCGACCGCGGTGCCTCCGTTGCCATCGGCAACTTTGACGGCGTGCATCGTGGCCATCAGCATGTTCTGGGCCTCGCCAAACGGCTAGACGCACCCTTAGGTGTTGTTACGTTCGAGCCGCATCCGCGCGAAGTCTTCTCCCCCGACGCACCTGCTTTCCGCCTGATGAACGCGGAGGCACGGGCCAATCGGCTTGAGAAGCTTGGTGTCGATTTGCTCGCCGAACTGCCCTTTGACGCTGGCCTTTCGGGGCTGACCGCAGAGGACTTCGTGCAAACGGTTCTGGTCGATGGGCTTGGCATCAGCCACGCCGTTGTCGGGGCGGATTTCCGTTTCGGGAAGGGGCGCGGCGGAGATGCAGACGTGTTGCAAACGCTGGGTCGCGAACACGGATTTGAGGTGACAATCGCGACCCTTCTGGAAGGGGACGGCGGTGCCGTGTCTTCCACCGCGATCCGGCAGGCGCTTTCCGATGGACGCCCTGCCGATGCAGCCGAAATGTTGGGACACTGGCATCGGATCGAAGGTCCTGTTTTGCACGGGGAAAAGCGCGGGCGTGAGTTGGGGTATCCGACCGCGAACATGGATCTTGACGGGCTTCATGTGCCCAAACCTGGCGTCTATGCGGTGACGGTCGAAGTCCGCGATGGCGCCCATGCGGGCACCTATGGCGGGGTCGCCAACCTCGGCTTCCGCCCGATGTTTGAGCGGGTGACTCCAAATCTGGAAACCTATCTGTTTGATTTTTCAGGTGATCTTTACGGCGCACATCTATCCGTTGGTCTGGTGTCTTACCTGCGCGGTGAGGCAAAATTCGACAGTCTAGATGAGCTGATCGTGCAAATGGATGCCGACTCCGCCGCCGCCCGCGCGGCCCTGCGCGCATGAGGAAAGAGTTCTGGGCGCGCGTCCCAATGACCAAGATGACGGCGGAGGAATGGGAAGCGCTCTGCGATGGCTGTGGGAAATGCTGCCTAAACAAGCTGGAAGATGAAGACACGCAAGAGGTCGCTCTGACCCGCGTGGCGTGTCGGTTACTGGACGACCAGACCTGCCAGTGCGGGCAATATGACATCCGCAAAACACTGGTGCCAGAGTGCATTCAACTAACGCCGCAAACGATGGGTGACGTCGCCTATTTCATGCCCGAAACCTGCGCCTACCGCCTACTGCACGAGGGCAAGCCGCTCTACCACTGGCATCCGCTGATCTCTGGCGATCCGAATTCTGTGCATGATGCAGGCGTTTCCGTGCGCGGCATCACCGTGCCGGAATTCGAAATCCCCGAAGAGGAGTGGGAGGAATACATCATTGAGGAGCCGGGCACTTAGGGCGTACCCCTTACCCCCGCGCCTCCCCAATCAACCGCAGAATGTCACGCGCCGCCGACGGAATATGCGTCCCCGGCCCGAAGATCGCAGCCACTCCTGCCCCCATCAGAAAATCGTAATCCTGCTGCGGGATTACACCGCCGCAGATTACGATGATGTCGCCCGCCCCTTCGGCTTTCAACGCCTCGATCAGTTTCGGCGCGAGGGTTTTGTGCCCCGCCGCCTGTGACGAGATGCCGATGACATGCACGTCATTGTCGATGGCATCCTGCGCGGCCTCTTCCGGGGTCTGAAACAAAGGGCCCACATCTACGTCGAAACCAATGTCAGCGAAGGCCGTGGCGATGACTTTGGCGCCGCGGTCGTGGCCGTCCTGGCCCATTTTCACGACCAGCATTCGGGGCCTGCGTCCTTCCGTCTCGGCGAAACTTTCGACTTCGCCCTGGATTGCGGCAAAGTCCTCGTCGCCCTCATAGGCCGAGCCATAGACGCCCGCCAAAGTCTTCACCTCGGCGCGATGCCGTCCGAACACCTTTTCCATCGCCATGCTGATTTCCCCCACCGATGCCCGCGCGCGCGCGGCCTCCACTGCGGCGGCAAGCAGGTTGCCGCCCTCTTTCGCCACCCGTTCCAATTCGTTCAGCGCCGCCTCACAGGCCGCCCCGTCACGCGTAGCCCGGATGCGCTCAAGCCGGGCGATCTGGCTTTCGCGGACTGCGGCGTTGTCGATGTCGCGGATGTCGATCGGGTCTTCGCTGTCTTTGCGATATTTGTTCACGCCGACAATCACTTCGTCGCCCTTGTCGATCATCGCCTGCCTGCGCGCGGCACTTTCTTCGATCCTTAGTTTTGGTAGGCCGCTGGCCACGGCCTTTGTCATGCCGCCCATCTCTTCGACCTCGTCCATCAGGGCAGTGGCCTTTTCGATCAGCTCATTCGTCAGGCTTTCGATGTAGTAGGAGCCCGCCAGCGGATCGACGACATTGGTGACGCCGGTTTCCTCCTGCAAAATCAATTGGGTATTGCGTGCGATGCGGGCAGAGAACTCGGTGGGAAGCGCGATGGCCTCGTCGAAGGAATTCGTGTGAAGCGACTGCGTGCCGCCCAGAACCGCGCTCATTGCTTCGAAAGCGGTGCGCACGACGTTGTTGTAGGGGTCCTGTTCCTGCAGCGACACGCCGGAGGTCTGGCAATGGGTGCGCAGCATCTTGGACCGTTCCGATTTGGCTCCGAAATCCGTCATCACGCGGTGCCACAGCGTGCGCGCGGCGCGCAGTTTGGCGATCTCCATGAAGAAATTCATGCCGATGGCGAAGAAGAAGCTGAGACGCCCGGCGAATTTGTCGACATCCATACCCGCCTCGGTCGCCGCGCGGACGTATTCGCGCCCGTCGGCGATGGTATAGGCCAGCTCCTGCACAAGGTTCGCGCCAGCTTCCTGCATGTGGTAGCCGGAGATAGAGATGGAGTTGAATTTCGGCATATTATCAGAGGTATAGCTGATGATATCCGAGATGATCCGCATCGAGGGTTCGGGCGGATAGATGTAGGTATTCCGCACCATAAACTCTTTCAGGATGTCATTCTGGATCGTTCCAGACAGGACCGCCTTGTCATGCCCCTGCTCTTCGCCTGCCACAATGAACGACGCCAGCACCGGGATGACCGCGCCATTCATCGTCATGGAGACGGAGACTTTGTCGAGCGGGATGCCGTCAAACAGGATCTTCATGTCCTCGACGCTGTCGATGGCCACGCCCGCTTTGCCGACATCACCCACGACCCGCTCATGATCGCTGTCATAGCCGCGGTGGGTCGCCAGATCGAAGGCGACAGAGACACCTTGCTGCCCCGCCGCAAGCCCTTGGCGGTAAAAGGCGTTACTCTCTTCCGCGGTCGAGAAGCCCGCGTATTGACGGATCGTCCAAGGGCGGCCCGCATACATCGTGGCCTTCACACCGCGCGTGAAGGGGGCCTCGCCTGGCAGCGTGCCCATATGGTCAAGCCCCTCGGTGTCCGCCGCTGTGTAGAGCGGCTTCACGTCGATGCCTTCCAGTGTGTTCCACGTCAGGTCATCCAGCGGACGCCCGCGCAGTTCCTTTTCGGCCAGCTCACGCCAGGTATCGGTTTTCTCCGTCATCGGATGATCCTCTTCCATCAACTGTCAGCGCGCGGGTCTCTGCCTGCGTCGCATCTATGTAGTCGGCCAACCCGCCAGCCCCTTTGGCCAGCCAGGTCAGGTCGTCTTGGTATTGGGCCCGCAGCACCTCGGCCTCATAGGGCTCGAAGGGCATGAAACGTCCGTCGGCGGGCCATGAAAATTCGTCTGCATCCACATCGCAATCGCGCATGAAGCGGCGCAGGTCCGTGGCGCGGGGGGAGGCGTTCAGGATAGGCAAGCTGGCCGGGCGCGTCTCCACCCCCGCCAAAGCCTGCAGCACGGTTTGCGGGCTTGAGGCCAGCGCCTCGTGGGTCCAGACCACGAGCCGGGCATCGGGTACGGCGCGCGCAATCTCTTCCACCACTTTCCGCCAACGGCGCGGTTGCGTGACCATATGCTCCCGCAGGGTCGCGCGCGGCAGGGGTCCGCCGCGCATCAGGCGAAAAGCCAATGCCGAGGACCACCAATTGGAATAGCACCGCACGCCCAGGCCGATGGTCACCCTATGCCCCTGAAAGGCTTGCGCAATTCCGCCAATCCTTTTCCCGGCACCCGGATAAAGCCCGGTCTCTTCCAGCCCGGTGCGCAGGCACCCCAACATGTTCTCATCACTCAGGATCAGGCGGCGCACACCGTCTTGGCGCAGCGCCTCTACCCGCAGCGCCACGCGTTTGCGCATCCGCTTGGCCTGCCATGGCAGGATAGGCGCACTGCCGTTTGTCATATTCCGAAACAGCCCGCCCCTGGTGATTTTTGGTCCCCAAAACACCGTCCGCGCCTTTGTCAGAGAGTCACGATTGGCCGCAACGTGGCGTTGAAACGTCGTGGTTGCGGTGCGGTGTGCGCCGACATGCAGGATCACATCCATGGCCCGGGCCTTTCGCGGAATACAGGTCGCATCACCGCCCTTTTTCCGCCAAACCCATGAATATCCGGTCAACACGGCATTCCCGTGCGTTAATCCCTTCGAAATCGCACTCGGGCTGCCTATATCTGTTGCAACTGGAGGACCCATGCGACCCAAGATCCTGATCCCGTTGGCCCTTCTGGCCCTGATGCCCCTGCCCTTAACCGCGCAGGAGGCCAGCGATGCGACCCTTGCCTTGGCCGAAGAGGTTGAGGCCGAGGTTGTCGAGCTTGAGCTAGACCCGCTTGCGCCACGTAGCGCTGAGGGGCTGACGCTGGAGGAATTCCAGTGGATTGCCCGGCCCGTTGTCGTGTTCGCGGACACGCCCGCAGACCCGCGTTTCATCGAACAGATGGAGCTGTTGACCCAACGCCCCGAGGCGCTTTTGGAGCGTGACGTCGTGGTCATCTTCGACACCGACCCTTCGGCCCGGTCCGAGATCCGCACAGCCCTGCGTCCACGCGGGTTTTCCATTGTGGTTGTGGCGAAGGATGGCACCGTCGGCATGCGGCGCCCGGCCCCGCGTGATGTGCGTGAAATCATCCGTGCCATCGACAATTTCCAACTGCGGCAAGAAGAGCTGCGGCAGGGCGGATAATTGGCGCCGCGCTTGTGAAAGCTCGCGCGCGCGCTTATATTCTGGGTATGGACACCGAAAGGATGTGACGTGGACAAAAACACCTACACACCTATCCCTGTAACCGGTCGGACGGGTCCGCAACCGGGTTACTGAACCGCTTGGCTTCGGCCTTGGCGCGATCTGCCCCACCGTCGGCATAGGCGGTAATCATAGCATTTGCGTAGCGCCCGAATTGCAGGGCCTGCTTCTTCATGTCTATGTAATCCGCATACATCGCCATGCGCCGATCCTGCGACATGCCTTTGAACCCTTCGCCTCGCATATCATCGATCAGGGCCGAAATGGCGCGCACCTGGCTGTAGTAGGCGACAATCGGGTCAATCGTGTAACGCGGCAGGACGTGGATGTCGGGCGTGAGCGACTCGAATAGGGTGTCGCTTTTCTCTTGCGGGATGAAAGGAACGAAGTCGGCATCCGCACGCATCCGCTCCAGCATTGCCTTGGCATAGGCATCAAGGCGCGCTTCATCCCAGAGGTTGGCGAGGTAATTCCCAATCTCCGCATAAATCGCGCGGTGCATGTCCCGCAGCTTTTCGGCGCGCAGTGCGGCCGCGTCGCGGCGCACAAGCCAGCCGTTCACGAACCATCCCAGCCCGATGAAAACGCCGGCGACAACCGCCTGCCATATGCGCGCGTCCCAGTCGGTCACCGGATCATTCGAACTCCATAATCACGTCGTCCACGGCCAGGCTGTCACCTGCGCCGGCGTTGATCTTCGTCACCACACCCTTTTTCTCGGCGCGCAGGATGTTTTCCATCTTCATTGCCTCAACAGTGCAGAGCGCTTGGCCTTCCTGCACTTCGTCGCCCTCGGCCACATCAAGTTTCACCACCAGACCCGGCATCGGGCAGAGCAGCATCTTTGATGTATCGGGCGGCAGTTTTTCGGGCATCAGCTCGGCCAGCTCCGCTTGCCGGGGGCTGCGCACATGCACCTTCAGATCGGCTCCACGGGTGCGCAGGCGGAACCCACCGGGCAATTTGCCGACCTTCAAGACCAAGGGCACACCGTCGACGTCCAGCTGCGCCAATTGATCGCCCGGTGTCCAGTTGCTTGCGACGCGCACAGGCGTACCGTCGATGGTAACTGTTGAGCCCTCGTGATCGGCCTCAATCGACACATCGAACCGCTGGCCCTGGGCGGTCACGACCCATTCGGTGCCAACACGGCGTTCGTGGTTGTCCATCCGGCCAGATACCCGGGTACGTCGGATTTCGGCGACACGGTGCATGGCAGCGGCCGCTGCGGCCACACGTTGCAGGGCTGCGTCTGGCAAGGCGACACCGTCAAATCCTTCGGGGTATTCTTCGGCAATGAAGGCGGTGGTCATGTTGCCGCTGGCAAATTTCGGGTGATCCATGACCGCGCTCAGGAACGGCAGGTTGTGACCAATCCCTTCGACTTCGAAGCTGTCCAAGGCGACACGCATCGCCTCCAGAGCCGTTTCACGATCTTCGCCCCACGAGCACAGCTTCGCGATCATCGGATCGTAATACATGGAAATCTCACCGCCCTCATAGACGCCGGTGTCGTTGCGCACCGCCGTCTCAGCCTGCGGAACCTCTTGCAGCCACTTGTCTTTCATCGGCCCGGCAGCGACTTCCGCCGGGGGGCGATAACGGGTCAGACGGCCGATGGACGGCAGGAAATTGCGGTACGGGTCTTCGGCATAAAGGCGGCTTTCGATGGCCCATCCCGTCAGCGTCACATCCTCCTGCGCTATGGGGAGTTTTTCGCCAGCCGCCACGCGGATCATCTGTTCCACCAGATCGACGCCGGTGATGAGCTCCGTCACCGGATGTTCCACCTGAAGGCGCGTGTTCATCTCAAGGAAATAGAAGTTCCGGTCCCCGTCGACGATGAACTCCACCGTACCGGCACTGGAATATCCGACGGCCTGCGCCAGTGCGACGGCCTCTTCGCCCATCGCCTTGCGGGTGGCTTCATCCAGGAAGGGCGACGGCGCCTCTTCGATGACCTTCTGGTTGCGCCGCTGGATGGAGCATTCGCGCTCCCCCAGATAGATCGCATTGCCATGCTTGTCCGCCAGAACCTGAATTTCGATGTGCCGTGGCTGAGTGACGAACTTTTCAATGAACATGCGGTCGTCACCGAAGCTGCTGGCCGCCTCGTTCTTCGACGCCTGGAAGCCCTCGGCCACCTCGCCCTCGTTCCATGCAATCCGCATGCCCTTGCCGCCGCCGCCTGCGGAGGCTTTCAGCATGACGGGATAACCGATTTCGCCCGAGATCTTGATGGCTTCCGCCGCGTCCTCGATCAGGCCCATGTGACCCGGAACGGTTGAAACACCTGCGTCCTGCGCGATTTTCTTGGAGGTGATCTTGTCCCCCATGCTTTCAATCGCAGAAGCAGGTGGGCCAACGAATGCAACGCCTTCGGCCTCCAGCGCCTCGGCGAAAGCCTTGTTCTCGGACAGAAAACCATAGCCTGGGTGGACCGCATCCGCGCCGCTGTCGCGGATCGCCTGCATGATCTTGTCGATCACGATGTAGCTTTCGGCGGCGGGCGGCGGGCCGATGTGGATCGCTTCATCAGCCATCTTCACATGCAACGCCTGCGCGTCGGCGTCGGAATAGACTGCAACCGTCGGGATCCCCATGCGTTTGGCGGTTTTGATGACGCGGCAAGCAATCTCGCCCCGGTTTGCGATCAGCAGTTTTTTGAACATGGTTTACGTCCCTTCCTTGCGGGTCTTGGAGCCCGCCCAAACGACAAAGGCCACCCCGGCGCTGTCAGCGCCCGGATGGCCTTTTGAATTCAATGGGACCGCAGCTAAACTGCGATCCGTATCAGCAAAGTGCGCGCTTGCCTTGGCAACCTCAGCAGAGGTTGACGTCGTCGCACAGTGCGCCCGCTGCGGCGCCCACGACAACGCCCGTGGCGACCGATCCGCCGACAACGGCAGTTCCGACGCCGCCAACAACGGCGCCAACGCCTGCCCGTTCAAGATCGGACGCGACACAGCCCGAAACGGCGAGCATGGCGGTAAAGATTGCGGTGATTGTAAGTTTGGTGCGCATTTTGATGCGTCTCCTGTCGAATGACCTCGTGTAACCGCTTCTACACGCTTTTTGCCCTGTGGATAAGTCCGGTATTCCACCAGTAGGCACTGGACAAAAAAAGGCGGTCGGTTGGGCGAACCAGCCGACCGCCTTATAGGGGAAGGGTAACACGTCTTGTGGGTGCCGACCGGGTAAAAACAACTGGGGACAGTGGTCGGCACACTGACCATGACAGGAAATCCGGGGTGCGAAAGGGGGGCGACGCGATGTGTCAGGTCGTGCGCGATGGGCCGCTCATTATGGTTAACCGCTGGCGAAAACATGCCGATCACCCCGCCCAAATGCCATTGCCATCGAAGGCTTCGGGGAAGGCGGCGCGCGCACGACCTTCATCGATGCGCAAAAGCGCGTCGTAGCTTTTAGGGTCGAATGGGTCCTCGGCGGGGATTACCTCACGCTCGAACAGCCAGCTCAGGCGGCCTGCATCCAGGTTGCCACGCTCAAATGGCTCATCCCCGAAATGCAGCCACAGTGCCTCGATGAAACCGGCGTCCGCGCGCCGGTCGGCAGGCCTACGATCGGCATATCGCTCGCGCGCCATTAGCTTGGTGGCGCCGCACTTGTTATCGCGACGAATTGTAAATTGGAAATCCGTACCGGGAAGCCGCCCGGGAAAGCCGCGATGTTTCAGCATGGCGATGCCCACGCATGGAAAAACCGGGCAAGACTCACGCCTCGCCCGGTCAAGGGGAACGTCCTGCTCGGGCACACTGGGGGATAGTGCCTCAGGACCTGCCGTTGCGACATGGACGGTGTCTGCAAACCCGTCTGTGTCGTTTTCTTCTTCTTGTTGCCTCGCGGTGTGACCGGGCCAGCCGACGCTAAGCCGGGCGACCCGGCCACGATCCGAGGTACAGCTGCATTTGCGCAGCTGGGGCGGACGATACATCGGCTCACAGTTTCTCCACAGACCTTTCCACAAAGTCCTTTGGGATGTGACTCAGTTGCATCACCAAGGGATTTGGATGAAGGAAGACAGGCAAGCGATTGAGGGAACATCACAAAAGCTCCCACACGCAGGCACCGTCATCTTCCGAGTAAGCCTCGATCGCCTGAGTTATCCCTGGCGCGGGCTCACCACGCAGGAACGCCTCAGCCATGATCTGCACCACGATCCGTTGCGGCCGTGGCTCCTTCTCCAGCGCGGCAATGCCCCAGGTCTCGCAGACCCAGTCGTGATCGTCCTGGCCCGCGTTGGCGTCACGCTCTCCGTCAACCACCCGGACCACGGCCCAGATATCGTTGTTGGGCTGCACCTCGTAAAGGACATCACACAGCGACAGAACATGCCCCGAAGGCCCGGTCCGGTTGTCTTGTATCGGGCAGATATCAGGCTCACCGGGATCCGCGAGGAACCAGACGATTGCGAGTCCCACAAGCGCAACGCCGGCGATGAAAACAAGGATACGGGTCATGCTTTCGCGCCCTCACAAAGGAATGTTGTCGTGTTTCTTCCAAGGTCGCGTCTGGCTTTTCCGCCGCAGCGAGGCAAAGGCCCGGCACACGCGCCGACGCGTTGAATGGGGCTGGATGACCTCATCGATATGACCGCGCTCCGCCGCGACAAAGGGGTTAGCGAAGCGATCCTCATATTCCGCCGTATGCGCTGCGATCTTGTCTGCATCACCCAGATCGGCGCGATGAAGGATTTCCACCGCACCTTTAGCCCCCATCACTGCAATCTCAGACGTGGGCCAGGCGTAGTTCACATCGGCCTTCAAGTGTTTGGAGGCCATAACCACATAGGCCCCGCCATAGGCCTTGCGCGTGATCACCGTGACCTTCGGCACCGTCGCCTCGCCATAGGCGAACAGCAACTTCGCGCCGTGCTTGATGACACCGTCGTATTCTTGCGCTGTGCCGGGCAGGAAGCCTGGAACATCTACCAACGACAGGATCGGGATTTCGAAGCAATCACAGAACCTCACGAACCGCGCGCCCTTCCGCGCGCTGTCGATGTCGAGCACCCCGGCTAGCACCATAGGTTGATTGGCCACAACGCCAACGGTCTGCCCCTCAAGCCGGATGAAGCCGGTGATGATGTTGCCCGCGAAGTCGCGCTGGATTTCGTAGAAATCGCCCTCATCGGCGATCTTCTCGATCAGCTCTTTCATATCGTAAGGCTGGTTGGGGTTCGCGGGCACCAGCGTATCAAGGCTTTCCTCGATCCGGTCCGGGCTATCAAAGAAGGGTCGAACGGGCGGCTTTTCGCGGTTCGAAAGCGGCAGGAAATCAATCAGCCGCCGCACTTCGATCAGGGCCTCGACGTCATTCTCAAACGCCCCGTCGGCGACCGAGGATTTCTTGGTGTGGGTAGACGCGCCGCCCAATTCCTCGGCCGTCACCACTTCATTCGTCACGGTTTTCACGACATCGGGGCCGGTCACGAACATGTAGGACGAATCCTTCACCATGAAGATGAAGTCGGTCATCGCGGGGGAATAGACGGCCCCACCCGCGCATGGCCCCATAATCATTGAGATCTGCGGCACCACACCGGAGGCTTCGATATTGCGCTGGAAGACCTCGCCATAGGCGGCCAGCGAGTCGACGCCTTCCTGAATGCGCGCCCCACCGGAATCGTTGATCCCGACAACCGGCGCGCCGTTCTGCATCGCCATATCCATGATCTTGCAAATCTTAGCCCCGTGGGTTTCCGACACGGAGCCGCCCAGAACCGTAAAGTCCTGCGAATACACGTAAATCTGACGCCCGTTCACCGTGCCCCATCCGGTCACCACACCATCACCGGGCGGGCGATTGCCCTCCATCCCGAACTCAGTGGAGCGGTGAGCCACGAACATATCGTATTCTTCAAAGCTGCCCTCATCCAGCAACAGCTCGATGCGTTCGCGTGCCGTCAGCTTGCCTTTGGCGTGCTGCGCTGCAATCCGCTTTTCGCCTCCGCCCAACCGCGCATGACCGCGGCGCTCATCCAGCTGTTCGACGATGTCTTTCATGACCTGTCCCCCTTCGATTGTTGCGCAAACTAGGGCCGTCGCGGTGTCGGGGCCAGCCCGATCCTGCATATTTGCAAATTCATTCGCAGTGAAGTCTTGGTGTTAGCTAATTAGCAAATCGGTATACATCTCCTCGGCATCTGGACCTCTCCCGCCGGGTCGCCTACCTCTGGCCCAATGAGCACGCACGCGAGCGTTCGGTTTCTCGACCGAACCACCCCTCCGCACATTTTCACGCTGATCGTGATGACGGGCCTCGGCGCGCTGTCGATGAACATCTTCCTGCCGTCGCTGCCCGCGATGACGACGTTCTTCGACACCGAATACAAGGTCATGCAACTGTCGGTGTCGCTCTACTTGGGCGTAAACGCAGTGCTTCAGGTGCTGATCGGCCCGATCTCAGACCGCTTTGGCCGTCGGCCCGTCATTCTGGGCGGCATGGCCCTGTTTTTACTGGCAACCGTCGGCTGCCTGCTTGCCTCAAGCATCGAGGTTTTCCTGTTTTTCCGCATGATGCAGGCGGTCATTGTAGTGGGCCTGGTCCTTGGCCGCGCTGTGGTACGCGACATGAACGACGCTGAAAACGCGGCCTCGCAGATCGGATATGTGACCATGGGCATGGCCATCGTGCCGATGATCGGACCCGCCATCGGCGGCTTGCTGGATGAGACTCTCGGCTGGCAGGCCAACTTCTGGCTGTTGCTGATCCTCGGCGCGGCGATCATGGCGCTGACCTACAAGGATCTCGGCGAAACGGCACAAACGACCGGTGCAAGCTTCGCCGCACAATTCCGCGAATACCCCGAATTGCTCGCGTCCCGCCGCTTCTGGGGCTACTGCGCCTGTGCTGCTTTCGCGTCCGGGGCCTTCTTTTCCTACCTCGGGGGCGCACCCTTCGTAGGCTCCGAGGTCTTTGGCCTGTCCGCCTCGCAGGTCGGCCTCTTCTTCGGGGCCCCGGCCTTGGGCTACTTCTTCGGCAATGGCATCTCGGGTCGCTATTCCACGACGCTCGGCATCAACCGCATGATCCTTTACGGCGCGGCGTTGACGGTGATCGGTCTCGGCGCGGCGCTCCTGCTGTTCCTTGCGGGCCTCGAGAACGCCTACGTTTTCTTCGGCTTCACCACCTTCGTCGGCCTCGGCAACGGTATGGTCCTACCCAACGCCACCTCTGGCATGTTGTCGGTCCGTCCCCACCTTGCTGGCACAGCCTCTGGCCTTGGTGGCGCGATCATGCTGGCGGGCGGGGCGAGCCTGTCTGCGCTGGCCGGCGTTGCACTCACTGGGGCCTACGGGGCCTATCCGCTGCTGTTCATGATGCTGACGACGGCGGTCCTTGGCGTCGTGGCGATCCTTTACACCATTCGACGCGAGGCACAGGTAACGTCGCAGTAGCGACCTTTGCTTGCCAATCATTCTGCAAACCCGCAAACTCTCGCCTGCAAACTGCAGGACTACAGCCTCATGCCCACCCAAAAGCTCTACGTCGGTGCCAAACTCCGCTCCATCCGCACCCGCCTTGGCCTGACCCAAAAGGATTTCGCGGCCAAACTCGGCATTTCCCTGCCCTATCTGAACCAGATGGAGAACAACAACAGGCCGCTCTCCACCGCCGTTCTGATGGGCCTTGCCCAGGATTTCGGTGTGGACGTGACCGAGCTCAGCGCCTCTGACACAGATCGCCTGGTCTCCGATATGCGCGAAGCCTTGGCCGATCCGCTTTTCACCGACGATCAACCCAATCTCGCCGACCTGCGCCTTGCTGCCGCCAACGCGCCCACACTGGCCCATGCCTTCCTAGCGCTCCACCGTGCCTATCGACAGACCCATGAGCGCCTCGCCTCTCTCGACGAAGCCCTCGGCCAAGCCCCCTCCACCACTGCCTCCCCTTGGGAGGAGGTGCGCGATTTCTTCCACTACACCGACAACTACATTGACGCCGTCGACCGTGCCGCTGAACGCTTCGCCACCCGCGCAACCGGTGATCTCGCGGCACACACGTCCGCCGTCCTCGCCGATCGCGGCATCACCATCCGCCACGCCGCGGGCGAAGGGGTTCGCGCCTATGATCCGGCCACCAAGGTCCTAACGCTTTCGCCTCAGGCCGCACCCGAGACGCAGCGCTTCCAACTGCTCCACCAATACGCGCTTCTGGGCCAGCACGACCTGATTGAGGCCACGCTTGACCTCGCCCGTTTCCAGACCGACACCGCCCGCGAAATCGCGCGGATCGGCATGGCAAATTACTTCGCGGGCGCCTGCCTGATGCCCTATGCCCGGTTTGCCGAGGCCGCACAGGACACTCGCCACGACCTCGAGCGCCTCTCAATCACCTTCTCCGCTTCCATCGAACAAATCGCCCACCGCCTCTCGACGCTCCAACGTCCGGGCGCAAAGGGCATTCCCTTCTTCTTCGCTCGTGTTGATCAGGCCGGAACCGTCACCAAACGCCACTCGGCCACCCGACTGCAATTCGCGCGCTTTGGCGGGGCCTGCCCGCTATGGAACGTTCACCAAGCCTTCGAGACACCGGGCCGTTTCCTGCGCCAATTGGCCGAAACACCGGACGGCGCGCGCTACGTGATCCTGGCCCGCGACGTCTCCAAATCTGGCGGAGCCTGGGGCCGCCCCACACGCCGCTATGCGATTTCTCTTGGCTGTGAAGTCCGCCACGCGGCCTCGCTGGTTTATTCCGACGACCTCGACCTTTCCGCCGCGCCGCAACCCATCGGCATCTCTTGCCGCATCTGCGAACGCCAAGGCTGCCACCAACGCGCCGTTCCCCCGCTGGAACGCCAGCTGACCGTCGATCCAAACCGCCGTGGCACTCTGCCATACGAAGTTGCACCCTGACGGGCCGCTCGCTACCGTTCGGGAACACGACCCGGAAAAGGACCTCACACTCCATGGAATTGCACGCCAGCCGCCACATCGCCGCCGACCGCGCCACGGTCTGGGCCGCCTTGAACGACGCCGAAACGCTCAAGGCCTGCATCCCGGGATGTGAGGAGCTTACCGGCTCGCCCGAGGACGGCTTTTCTGCTGTGGTCAAACAGAAAGTCGGCCCTGTCAAAGCGACGTTCAAAGGTGATGTCACACTGACAGATGTGGTGCCAGAGGTCAGCTACACGATTTCCGGCGAGGGCAAAGGCGGCGTCGCGGGGTTTGCGAAGGGCGCGGCTCAAGTTGCGCTTGCGGATCACCCAGAAGGTGGGACGGAGCTGACCTATGATGTGGATGCGAAAGTAGGCGGGAAGATTGCGCAACTGGGTTCCCGCCTCGTTGACAGCTTCGCCACCAAAATGGCCGACCAGTTCTTTGAGCGGTTTCAAACCCACGTCGAAGGCCCGACAGACGAGCCAACTGCCTGACGCCAACGCCTTCCTTGTTTTGGAGACTCTCCAGGGGTACGCGATCTTGTTCGCAAGAAAAGTCGCGTAAGGGGGCAGCGCGTCCCTGACCTGAGGCAGGCCGCCTTCGGGCGGCCATCGAGGAGAAAGCATGCGGCGCAAGCCGCTCCTTTTGACAGCGCCGCTCAGGCCTTTGCCAGGATCCCCGCAATCTCATCCTTTATCGCCATCCGTTCGCGGCGCATTTCCTGTTCGGCAACCTCACTTACGGGCTCCACCCCGGTTTCAGCTCGATGCACGGCCCGGTTCACGTCGTGATACGCATCAGCCAGCTTGGCGAAATGGGCGTCTGATTGTTTCAATGCATGGATCGCATCGGCTTTGCCTGGGAAATCTTCGGCCAATTCGTGTGGGGTATGGGACATTGCGGTGCACCTCCTGAGGTTTTTGTCACCGCATTGGTGGCATCCCAAAGTCGCCTGCACCTTGCGCTAGGTCAAACCACCCGTTCGCCCAGCTTTCACTCTGCCGCGGTATCCAACGCCCCGCGCCAAGCCGAGGTCAGAGCCTCAGGGCTCAGCACCTTGACCTGCGGCAGGGTTCCAAAATCTTCCGGCGAACCGCTTGCCAGCGCGCCGGGAAACGCCAGCACCGCCAAACCCGCGTCCTGTGCAGCCTGGGCGCTCGCTGGCGTGTCGGCCACGACAACCACACGGCTTCGGCCAATCCCCAATTCGTCAACCGCACGCGTCATCGCCTCTGGGTGTGGTGCAAGGTGGCGTACATCTTCCCGCAAAACCGCCACGTCGAACCCAATTCCCGCCCGCGCCCGGGCCGTTGCCGTCAAAAGCGCGCGCACGGGGTCTGCGCCTGCGCGGCTCACAAACCCGGTTTTGACGCCTGCACGCGCCAGCCAGTTCAACGTGCGCTCTATCCCTGGCCGCAAAGGTAGGCTGCCGGTCAGGATAGAGGCGAAGACCTTTTGGTGGGTGGCATCCACAAGTTCGGGTGAAATCGCGCACAGCTCTCCGCGCCATTGCGCGTAGCTTGTCACCAATTGTCGATCCCCGCCCGCCCGCATCAACTCCGCGTAGGTGTCCCAAGACCAGTTCCATTCCAACCCATGGGTCCGAAACGCCGTGTTCCAGGCCGCGCGGTCAACCTCAGCGCATTCCGCCAATGACCCCATTCCACCAAAGAGTATGCCTTCTAATGTCATTCACTTCTCCCGTGTCGTTTCACACGAAAGTACCTGAAAGCGCGGCCTCAACCATGGCGGTAGAATTGCGGCAGTGCAGCATTCAAGTTAGCGCAATCTTGGCCGGTAAGCTGGCGATCTGCACAATTTTAGGGCGAACGGCGAAGACTATCGCTGCGCGCGCATTGCCTCGCGCCAAGTGATGAAACTGACTGCTGCGATGATCATGGTACCGCCCAATATGACGAACCCATCAACCGGTTCGCCAAAGACCACCACACCCAAAAGGGTGGCCCATAGCAACTGCAGGAATGTTACCGGTTGCGTCACAGCCAAGGGTGCCGCGCGGAAGGCCAAGGTCATCGTATAATGGCCGACGGTCGCGAACAGTGCGCAGACGAAAAGCCATCCGAGATCGACCCACCCGATAGGAACCCAGACAGCCCAGGCCACCGGAGCGAGCAGGATCGGGACAAGGACAGACAAGTAGAAAACCACCACCTCGGGGGCCAGCCGTTGCGACAGCAGTTTCGCCAGGAAATAGCTGCCCGCCATCGCCACGGCGGCAAAAAGCATGACGATATGGCCTGTGTCGATCTCCCGAAATCCGGGCCGGATGATGATAAGCGTGCCCAGGAACGCCACGCAGACCGCCGCGATGCGCCATGGCCCCAGACGTTCGCCAAGAAACAGCACCGCCAACAGGATGACGTAGACAGGGTTGAGGTAATTGAGCGCCGTCACGTCCGAAATCGGGATACGAGTCATGGCGTAAAACCACATCGACACGGCCAAGGCATGGCAGGCCCCGCGCGCAAAAAGCATTGTGCCGATCTTGCGGTCAAACGTGGCGCGACGGACCGAGGGCAGCATCGGAAGCAGGAAAACAAGGCCCAAGGCGTAGCGCAGAAAGCCCGCTTGGGTGGAGGGGACCGTGTCGCCGACCATTTTGACGGAGGCCGTGACCGTCACAAAACAGAGACCGGTGACGAACATCCAGAAGATGCCCCGGCCCGGTCGGGCGGCAGGTTGAGCCGGAATGTCAGGGGTGGCGGGCGTGTCCATTAGCGGCACAAGAGCACCCTTGCCTCAAAGGTTCAACGCAAGTTTCGCCGCAAGGATCAGCATCGTGACGCCCACGATCACATCGAGCCACATCCACGCTTTGGGCTTTGCGAAAATAGGCGCAAGCGCCCGGGCGCCATAACCGAGGATTAGGAAGAAGACGCAAGACGCGGTGAGCGCCCCTGCCCCGAACATCCACCGCCCTTCGCCGTAGGTGGCCGCCACGGCGCCGATCAAGCCGACGGTGTCGAGGTAGACGTGCGGATTGGCCCAGGTGAGGATCAAAGTTGTGGTCAGGGCGGCGGTGAGGCTTTGCTCTGCCGCGCCTTCGGCCTTTAGCGCATCGTCCGTTGTGAAGGCCGCGCGCAGGCTGCGCAGGCCGTAGACGAGCAAGAAAACCGCACCGCCCCAGCGCATCGCGCTCAACGCCCAAGGGGCCGCCTCGGCAATAACCCCGAAACCCGCGACACCCGCGAAAATCAGAATGGCTTCAGATAGGCAGCACACAGCGACGACGGCGGCGACATGCAACCGCCGTATGCCCTGACGAAGGACAAAAGCGTTTTGCGCACCGATCGCGAGGATCAGCGAGAACGAGAGGGCAAAACCTGCGGAGAAGATGGGGAGCATAGGGCGCTTTCGGCGGTATCTTTACAGCCCAGTAACCCCCGCCATTCTATCAGTCGAATTGATAATAGAAATGTAGTATCAAAATTTTTGATGTTTGACCGTTCCGCCCTTGCCGCCCTGACCGCCGTTCTCGACACGGGCTCGTTCGAGCTTGCGGCGGCAAAACTCGGCTTGGGGCAACCGGCGGTTTCGACCCGGATCAAACAGCTTGAGGAAAACGTCGGCGCGGTTCTCGTGCGCCGCACGCGACCGGTTGAGGCGACCGATGCGGGACGCAAGTTGCAGGCCCACGCACAGTCGCTTGCATTGATGGAGCAGGAAGTCGCCCGCGATTTGCGGATGAAGCCGATGTATCTGGATGCACCGTTGCGAATTGCGGTAACGGCGGACACATTGGCGAGCTGGCTACTTCCCGCGCTGCCGCAAAAGGATTGGCTGTTCTACGATCTGGTGATCGATGATCAGGATACCTCCGCGGAATTGATCCATTCCGGCGCGGCCGCGGCCGCAATCACGGCGCGCGGGGATCCGATTTCCGGTTGCGATGTGATCTCGCTCGGCAGTCTGAAATATGCGGCCTTCGCCTCTCCTGCCTTCGCGGAATATCACTTTCCTTCTGGTGTCGATCTGACGGGCCTTCATTCCGGCCCGGCGTTGACTTACAGCCGGAAAGACAAGCTGCAACTGGAATGGGCGCGCCGGGTTGTTGGCATCAACCTGAGCACTTTGCCGACGCACTATCTGCCCTCGACCCATGGGATTACGGATGCCGCGATTGCGGGATTGGGGTGGGCCGTAAACCCGGTAGGGATGATAGAGCCCCATTTCGAAACCGGAGCGCTGGTGCCTTTACGCCCTGACATCGTGCTGGAAACACGCCTGTTCTGGCAGGTGCCCCGGCAAAACAGGGACGCTATGGCTGCGATCACTGAAAGCCTGAAACGAGCTGCGACACGCAACGGATAGCAGCGGTGCCGCGCGCGTTCCACCAACGATTTCAACCAGTTGGCGCTACTCCGCGCCCAACTGCGCCATCACCTCATCGGAAATCTCGAAGTTGGCGGTGACGTTTTGCACGTCGTCGTCATCTTCCAGCGCCTCGATCAGGCGCATCAGCTTTTGCGCATCTTCAAGGCCCAGTTCGGTGGTCGTCGTAGGACGCCAGACGAGTTTTGTGGACTCGGATTCTCCCAAGTCCGTCTCAAGCGCGTTGGAGACCTCGTTCAGATCAGTATCGGCGCACCAGATCAGGTGTTGGCCCTGATCCTCGTCGCCGTCGCCTTCGTTGGTTTCCACGTCTTCGGCGCCCGCTTCGATTGCGGCCATCATGATGGTGTCTGCGTCGCCAGCGGAGAGCGGGTAGGTCACCTGACCTTTGCGTTCGAACATGAAGCCGACCGAGCCAGTTTCACCCAAGTTGCCGCCGTTCTTGGAGAAGGTGGAGCGCACGGTAGATGCGGTGCGGTTCTTGTTGTCGGTCATCGCCTCGACAATCACCGCCACCCCGTTGGGGCCGTAGCCTTCATAGCGGATTTCATCGTAGTTCTCAGCGTCACCACCGGTGGCCTTGGAAATGGCGCGTTCGATCACGTCTTTGGGGACGGAATTCGACTTCGCCTCTTTCACGGCAAGGCGCAGGCGCGGGTTCTTTTCGGGGTCGGGATCACCCATTTTCGCGGCGACGGTGATTTCCTTCGCCATCTTCGAGAACAGCTTGGCGCGGATCTTGTCCTGACGCCCTTTGCGGTGCTGGATGTTTGCCCATTTTGAATGGCCGGCCATGGGATTTGTCCTCAGTCTCGTGATCTGAATGATTTGACGCGCATATAAGGCCGTGAGGCTGGATTGGGCAATGGCCCGCGTCAGCGCTTTTTTGTGGCCTTTGGGGGCAGGCTTTTCACGAAGGCGAGGCTTTGCGCAAAAAGATCCTCCCCCTCGTCGTGCAGGACCTTTTCCGGGATCGCCACGTAGCCTCGCATGACCGATCCATATTGCAACACCGGCCCGCTGCCAAAACGCTCGGCAAGCCCTGCGCGCGTTGGCTCATCAAAACGCAGGCACAATGCATTTTCGGGGGCGATGAAAGCGAACATGTTCCCGTTGAGGGCGGTATAGGGCATCTTTTTACCCTTCACCTGCACGCCGTCGTGGACCTCGGCAATCGCGCGGAACCTTGTCAGGAGATCATCTGCCATGGGTAGAGGATACTTCAATCCTGCGATCATTGGACAAAAAAACGCGGGCCGGAGGGGACGGCCCGCGTTTTGTGCGCGTTCTAGGGACAGGGAGGGACGGATGGAACGCGGCTTGGGGGAGAGGGAAACGGATTACCAGTTGCGGTAGACGGGCCAGTAGCAATCGGCCAGCGCGGCGTCAGCGCTGATGGCGATGAGAGCGAGAGTTGCGAGGGCGGTGAGCGTGGTTTTGCGGGTCATTGTCTGGTGTCTCCTACGGGGGTCCGGTGTGTGTGTTTTTTTTCGATGAGAGGGTTATGACAGGACCGGTTGCACAGGGGCATGGAGGCGAGCCTTACCTTCCGGACACGGACGCGTGAGGATCGCTGACGGGGGCGTGAAGGTCATGGACCAGTCTATCGACAGTTCCGGTTTAAACATCTGATATTAAATATAAAAATTCGAAAAACGATGAAGCATCTCTAGCACTGCACCGGTCTTCATTTGGAAATTTGAATTTCCCTGGGTCGACTATGGGCGCGCGCACTGCGTTGTGGCAGGAATGACTAGGTCGATCTGGCTATCATCGAAACCAAAGCTGCCAACCATTTCGCGATGAGACCTGCTTCCAAGAAATTCATGGAGGACTGTATCGACGTCTTTCAGGAAAAGCGCATCGTGCCGCGCAACCGCGAAGGCTCCGAATGAAGGGGGCTTTTCTTCGCTTGGGACAGCAATCCCTTCGACTGGCCAATCAGGGTTTTGAGCAATAAACCCAAAATGCGCCATGGCAACGCTTGCATAGGCATCGACACGTCCTTCGCGGACGGCGGCTGCGGCTTCGGGGTAGTCCTCAAGCATCAAGAGTTGGTCGGCGGCGATACCCTGCTCAATAGCGGTGCGGTACTGATACTGATCGCGGATGACGGCGAGGCGACCACTGCTTTCTGCGATGGAGCGATACCCAGAGAGGCCAAGCGGGTTGCCTTGTGCCACAAGTAATCCGTCGGGCAGCGCCCAGATTGGAAGGCTGAACTTCGCCATATCCCGACGTTCATCGGTGCCAAACAGACCTGTCGTCATTCGCCATCGGCCATCGCACAAGCCAGGCAGCAAATCAGCGAACGCTGTTTCAACAAGCTGGTAATTGTGGATGCCCAGTTCTGAGAAAACATGACGTGCGACCTCCACATCGCAGCCTGTCACGTGGCCTGACGCATCGACATAGTTGAACGGGGGCTCGATGAGATAGGCGAACCTCATTGAGCGACCCCGTCCGTTTTCCGACCGTAGCTTGCAATCTTGACGGCAAGGACATTTTCACACTTCTCAATTGCGCGGCGGCGCGCCCTAAGGGTGGCAGAGTGGTCCTCCAGGATTTGCCGTCGTTCGGCGACACCTTGCTCACCCATTTTTGCGAGTGCTGCGAACCGCTGCATCTTTGCCAAAGGCATGCCCGTCTCGCGCAGCCAATAAAGCAACGTCAGCCATTCGATCAATCGAGGCGAAAATCGACGATGACCGTCTTGGCCGCGTTCAATTTCCGGAAGCATTCCCGATTTTTCATAGAAACGTATCGTGTGGGCGGATAGTCCGCAGGCCGTTGCTGCCTCTGCAATTTTCATGGACAGGGTGCTCCTTCGAGACCTCGCTAGCGGGTTAGACCCGGTCTAAGTCAATCCCGCAATTGGTTGAGTTGGCTTCGGTGCGAACATCGGGTTTGTGTGCCGAACCAACCAACCCATCGTTCAGCACATTATGATGCAGCAGCCTTGCTTGCGATGCGATAGTGCCTGGTTCATCGCGCCTTTCCGAGTGCGGTCTCCCGCGATAGGCTCTGCCCCATGACGCAAGATCAGATTATCCTCTTCTCCCTCTTCGGTATCGTCTTTGGCCTGCTTTTGTGGGGTCGGTTTCGCTACGATATGGTGGCCTTCGGCGCGTTGATGGTGGGCACAGTTCTGGGCGTGATTCCGGCCTCGGACGCTTTCGCGGGTTTCGGGCATCCGGCGACGCTGGTGGTGGCTTTGGTGCTGGTGGTCTCGGCCGGGCTGGTACGATCCGGTGCGGTTTTCCTGATCACCCGCACGCTGGTGGATGCGGGCCGATCGCTTGGGGCCCATATCGCGATAATGGGCGGGATCGGCGGGGTGTTGTCGGCTTTCATGAACAACGTCGCCGCGCTGGCGCTGTTGATGCCGGTGGACATTGCCACGGCGCGCAAGGCGGGGCGGTCGCCCGGGGTGTCGCTGATGCCGTTGAGCTTCTGCACGATCCTGGGCGGCATGGTCACGCTGATCGGGACACCACCCAACATCATCATTGCGACCATCCGGGAAGATTCACTTGGTGAGCCCTTCCGCATGTTCGATTTCGCGCCCGTGGGCGGGGTCGCGGCCATCGTCGGCTTGATCTTCGTGGCTTTCGTTGGCTGGCGCTTGATCCCCGAGCGGGACTCGGGCGTGGGCGATCAATTGGCGAAGTTGGAGCCCTACATCGCCGAGTTACGCCTGCCCGGGGGCGCGAAACTTGCGGGCACGAGATTGCGCGATCTAGAGGGGGCGGCGGCTGAGGCCGACGTCGCCCTATTGGGCATCCTGCGCGATGGGAAACGGCGGTTCGGAACCGGGCGCAACCTGACCCTGCGGGAAGGCGATGTGCTGGTGCTGGAAGCCGCCCCCGAAGCGTTAGACGAGTTCCGCGTCGGCCAGAACCTTGAGCCCGCAGCAGGCAGTGGGGCCGATGGTGTGACGGGTGACGGGGTGAGTTTCGTCGAGATGGTGGTTCAAGACGGCTCGCGCATAGTAGGCAAGACGGCCGAGAGTGTTGGGCTGAGCTGGCGACAATCCACGACGCTAATGGGCATCGCGCGGAAGGGCACGCGGATCACGAAGCGTTTGCGCAAAACGGTGGTGGAGCCGGGGGATATCCTGCTGCTGTTGGCACCGTCCGATCGGGCGGAGGATGTCGTGAGCTGGCTAGGGGGGCTGCCTCTGGCGGACCGGGGTTTGACCGTGACGAACGACAGTAAGACCTGGGCCGCGATTGGGCTGTTCGCGGCGGCGGTGGCGCTGGCGTCGTTTGGAATCATCTACCTGCCGATTGCCCTGGGCATCGTGGCAATTGGCTATGTGCTGCTGAAGATCCTGCCGTTGACCGAGATTTACGACCACATCGAATGGCCGGTGGTTGTGCTGCTGGGGTCGATGATCCCGTTGGGGGCCGCGCTGGAGACAAGCGGCGGGACAGAGTTGATTGCGGGCGCTTTGGTTGGACTAACCGAGGGGCTGCCGGCCTGGGCGATCCTGACGGTTCTGATGGTCGTGACGATGACGATGTCCGATGTGCTCAACAACACGGCGACGGCGATTGTGGCAGCCCCGGTGGGGATCACGATGGCGCAGTCGCTTGGCGTATCTCCGGACCCGTTCTTGATGGCCGTGGCGGTGGCGGCGTCGGCTGCGTTCCTTACCCCAATCGGGCACAAGAACAACACGCTGATCCTGGGACCTGGTGGCTACAGGTTCGGGGATTACTGGCGCATGGGCCTTCCGTTGGAAGTGTTGGTTATTGCGGTGTCGATCCCGACGATCCTGCTGGTCTGGCCTCTTTGAGAGGTCTCAATCATCGGACGGCAACGGCGGAGGCGTTTCGAACCGCCAGGTGTTGCCCGCGGGTCCATCAATTTGAACCTCCGCAACCGGCGCAATTCGTACGCCGATGGCCGAAAAGCCCGTTTCCACTACGTCGCGCAGCGCATTGCCGCGGTCGTCCAACGTCACTCGGTAAGGATAAGGCGCATCGCAGCCCTGAAGCGTGCCGGACCAACTTACGCCGGGTTGCGGCGCGGGGCCGGTACAGGTTTGGCGGTTCGACATTTGGACTTCGATGCCTGTGGCAAAGACATCGACAGATTGCGGTTGGGGTGGCGTGTTCAAACATCCGGCCAGAACAATCGCGGGTAAGATGAAAAGGGCTCGGGTCATGAAATCGCTTTCCTCAAAGGGGCCAGATCAGCGGTATCGCGAAGCAGACGACGATGCCAAGACTTAGGTTCAAAGGCAGGCCGACGCGCACGAAATCGCTGAAGGCGTAGCCGCCGGGGCCGTAGACGAGCATATTGGTTTGGTAGCCGATGGGTGTTGCGAAACTGGCCGAGGCCGCAATCATCACCGCGATCACAAGGGGGCGCGGATCAACGCCGACGGCCCCTGCCAGGGCAATGGCGATGGGGGCCATAATGACGGCGACCGCGTTGTTGGAGACCAGTTCCGTCAGCACCATCGTCAAGTAGTAGACGGCGACCAGCAGCATCCAAGTTGGGGCTTCGGTCAGATAGGGCGCGACTTGCCCCACGATCAGGTCCACGGCGCCGGTATGGTCCAGCGCCGCACCCACGGTGAGCATGGCGAAGATCAGGGCCAGGAGGCGGCCTTCGATGAAAGAGAACGCCTCCTCGGCGTCAATACAGCCGGTCAGCAGGACGAGGGCCACAGCCACCACGGCCAAAGCAAGGATCGGGGCGACGTTGAAGGCGGCGAGGACCACGATGCCGACCATGCAGGCGATTGCGATGGGGGATTTGGCGCGGCGGTAGGCGCGCTCGGACGGGCGGGAGACATCGACAAGGTCCATATCGGCGGCGAGGCGTTGGATGTCGGCGGGGTCGCCTTCCAAAAGCAAAGTGTCACCAACACGGACGACCAGATCATCCAGCTGGCTCCCGATATTCTGGTTTCGGCGGTGCACAGCAAGGGGATAGACGCCGTAGCGGCGGCGCAAGCGCAGGTTGCCAAGCGAACGCCCGATCATGCGGCAGCCGGGAGTGATCAGGACCTCAACGGTGGCCGTGGCGACCTGGCTGAGTTTGTCCACGGTTTTGAGGTCTTTCGACTCCTGCAGGCTGAGAACCTCGGACATCTCGGTGCGCAAGACGACGCGATCGCCCTCTTCCAGCGCAACGGCCTTCATGTCCCGACGCAGAGAGGCATCCCCGCGCAGCACGTCGATCAGGCGGACACCGTCGCGTTTGAACAGGTCAACTTCCTGCACGGCTTGCCCAATCAGCGCGGAGTCTTCCGGAACAGCGACCTCTGTGAAGAACTTGGGACGGGATCGGTTGCCGCCCAAGAGAGCGGCCATTGAAGTCCGGTCGGGCAGCAAGCGACGGCCGATAAGGGTCAGGTAGAGCATGCCCCAAGCCACGACGACGAGGCCGATGGGGGTGACTTCGAAGATGGTGAAGGGCTCTAAGCCCTGGGCACGGGCGACGCCGTCGACGAGTAGGTTCGTGGAGGTGCCGATCAGGGTGAGTGTGCCGCCCATGATCGCCGCATAGCTGAGCGGGATCAAGAATTTCGACGGCGATTGGCCGAGGATTTTAGCAATTTGCACGAAGACCGGGATCATGATGACCACGATGGGCGTGTTGTTCATGAAGGCGGAGGCGACGGCGACAAAGGCCAGCAGGCTTACCACGGCCACGGCGGGTCTCGCTTTGGCATTGGCTTCAGCAAACTTAGTCAGTCGGTCGAGGGAGCCGGTGCGCACCAATGCGCCCATGACGATGAACATCGCGGCGATGGTCCAAGGCGCGGGGTTCGACAGGACATCGATGGCGGCCTCGTAGGGAAGCAGGCCCAAGACGAGCAACGTGGCGGTGCCGCCGATGGCCACAACCTCCGTTGGCCATTTCTCCCACATGAAGAGGGCGAACATGGAAAGAAGGACGGCCAGGGCGAGAAGGCCTTCGCCGGTCTGGGACAGGGGCAGGTCAAGCATTTGAAGCCGTCAGATTGGAAGCGTTACGGGGAGTGTGAAGGAGGCCAGCGGTGGCGGCAAGGGCGGGTTACTGCTCAGGCTGTGCAGCACCTGGCCGTGGGGTGACGAGAAACAGGCCGACCATCATCAGCGCCAGGGCCGCCCAGACCCAGGGGCTGTAGCTTTCGCCAAGGATCAGTTTCGCCCACAAGATGCCAAAGCCCGTGACCAGATAGCCGACCTGCGCCGTGAAGACCGCGCCGGCGGCACCAACGAGCCAAACGTAGGCTACATAGGCCGAGACATGGGCGATGGAGGAGCCGAGGATCGCCCAATCTGGCGCGCCCCATGGACCAAGCGGGTTAATCCATTCGCCGGTCAGCAAGGCCAGCGGCAGGGAGATTGCCACGCCGATCAGCGAGGCTCCGCACAACACCTGCATCGCGTCGAGGCCATAGGTGCCCCATTTGCCGACGATGTTGCCCTCGCAAGCGTAGAGAAATGGGGCGATCAGGGCGATGGGGAGCCAGATGGCCATTCCTGCCTCGGGCAGGGAACTATCAGGCGCTGCGATCAGGACAATAGCGATCAGGCCAAGGGTAAGGCCGGCTATACGGGCGGCGGTGAAACGGTCCATGCCGAGTCCTACAGCGATTGGCAGCGACATCATCGGGACGGTCGCGATGACGATGGAGAGAATGCCGGAGGGTAAATGAACTGCGGCCGTGTAACTCGCCCAATTGGGCAGGATGGTCCCGATGAGTGCAATCAGGAGGTAGAAGCGCAGGTGCAAAGGCCGCATCGGCAGGGGTTTGCGCCGGATCAACAGAAGCGTTCCCAGCAGTCCCACGCCGATGGCGAATTGCCAGAAGATGATGCCGATGTCGCGGTAGCCTTCGGACACAGCGATCTTGGACAGGGGCTGCGTGATACCCCAGGCCGCCCCCATGGCCATCAGAATTGCCAGAAGCGAGCCGCGCGAGTGGCTCATGGTGTGGAAGGCTGAAGCCGCCCGCCTTCGCGGATCGGTGTGATTGTCTTGGCATGGCCGGTGGCGTCATCGGTTTCGATCATCACGCCCGAAAGTGTGGCGTCGCCCGTGGCGGGGGTGAAACGTTCCTTTGGCATACCGGTCAGGAAGCGGCGGAGCGGCTCCTTCTTTTCCATCCCGATGACGGAGTTGTAGTCGCCGCACATGCCTGCGTCGGTCAGGTAGCCCGTGCCGCCAGACAGGATCATCGCGTCACTTGTCGGGACGTGGGTGTGGGTGCCGACGACAAGGCTGGCGCGGCCATCGAGGAAGTGGCCCATGGCCATTTTCTCAGACGTCGCCTCCGCATGGAAATCGACGATGCGGGCAGCGGCTTGGCCACCCAGTTGCTTGAGCGCGGCCTCTAAGGCTGAGAACGGATCAGAGAACGGGCGTTTCATGAAGACCTGGCCTAGGGCTTGCGCCACAAGGATCTTGCGGCCTTTCACGTCGAACAGACGCGCGCCTTTGCCGGGGGCGGAGGTCGAGAAGTTGAGCGGGCGGATCACGCGCGGCTCGGTCTCGATGAACTGAAGCATGTCCTTCTGGTCGAAGGCATGGTCGCCAAGGGTCAGGCAATCGGCGCCCGCATCAAGAAGGGCTTTGGCATGGGCGCCAGAAAGCCCCACGCCGGAGGTGGCGTTTTCACTGTTCACCACGGCGAAATCGACGCGCCAGTCGGCCTTGAGTTGTGCGAGGCGGGTCGTGATGGCGGAGCGGCCCGCGCGACCCATCACATCACCTAGGAAAAGAATACGCATTAGACGGGCTTAAACTTGCGGCTCTGGCGGAGCAAGTGGGCCATGTTCGGTGACCAGCGCGTCGAGGGGTTGATCGGTCGGCTCCTGCGGGACGTGGGGCAGTTCTTGGGCGGCATAGGCAAGGCCGATGGCACGTGTAGACGCGGATGCGCGGAGGCGTTCGAGGGTGCGGTCATAGAAGCCGCCGCCGTAGCCCAGACGGTTGAGATGCGCGTCGAAGGCCACCAGCGGCACGATCAGGGTATCAGGGGTGAGCCAATCGCCCGAGGCCGGGACCCGCGCGCCGAAGGGGCCGCTTTCCATCGCGCAGCAGGGCGTCCATTCGCGGAAGTCGAGAGGCAGGCCCTGCCCCGCGATCACCGGAACACAAAGGCGTGCGCCTTGGGCATGGAGCGCCTTCATCGCGGGCAGTGGCGAAAGCTCCGTCCGGATCGGCATGTAGCCCGCGATGATGCGCCCCGGCCCCGGCCCAATGGCGTCCAGCAGATAGGCGGTTGCGGGCGGGGTTGTGGTCGCGGCCTCGGCATGGGCCGACTTGCGGGCGGCGAAGGCGGCCTTGCGGGCGATGGCTTTGGCGTCTTGCGTCATGGGTGGCATTGGCCATGGCATTGGCGCGCGGCGCAATGGGCTTTCCGACCTGTGGGGCATGGGTTACGACAGGGGCATGCTGACATTGGATCATATCGTCGTCACCACCAGCGATCTTTCGGAAGGCGTGGCGGATGTTGAGGCGCGCATCGGGCAGGCGCTTTTGCCTGGCGGACAACATGCTGCGATGGGCACGCATAATCGGCTGCTGTCGCTAGGGCCGGACGCTTATTTTGAAGTGATTGCGGTGGACCCGGACGGGAAAGCACCGGGCCAGCCGCGTTGGTACAACCTTGATGCGCGGCGGCCGGGCACGGAACTGACCCATTGGGCGGCGCGGTGTGATGATCTGGAGGCGGCTCTGGCGCTTGCGCCTGAGGGGTGTGGCGTGCCGTGGTCGTTCGAGCGGGGCGATTTACGGTGGCGCATGGCGGTGCCGGAGAGTGGGCAGACACCGTTTGGCGGGTTATTCCCGGCCCTGATCGAGTGGGAGACGCCTCCGCCGGTGCTGGAGGACACCTTTGTACGACTAAAGGGGTTGCGGCTTTTCTCACCAGATGCAGTTGCGTTGCAAACGGCACTTGAACCTCTGCTTTCGACGCAGGATCGGAGGTCACATCACCCATTCGTAAAGATCATTGAATCCGAATTCCGGCGAATTGAGGCCCTAATCGCAACACCCAATTTCCCGTTGGTCCTATGATACGCCAGGCGACTTCTTCGGATGTTCCGGCAATTCTGACGCTGTGGAACGAGGTGATCCGGGACACCACGATCACCTTCACATCGTCTCCGAAAACCGAGGACCAGATACACCACGTGGTAAACAGCCAACCGGTTTTCGTGCCGGTGGACGGTGACGCGTGCTGTGGCTTCGGCACCTATTCCCAGTTTCGGGGCGGTGATGGATATGCCCGGACGATGGAACACGCGATCTACCTGAGCGGGGCCGCACGTGGGCGTGGGATCGGACGCGCGTTGATGGCGGCCATCGAAGACGACGCCCGGGCTGCGGGCACGCATTCCCTGATCGGCGGCATCTCTGCCGAAAACGAGGGCGGCTTGGCGTTTCACGCGGCGATGGGCTTTGTCGAAGTTGGTCGCATCCCGGAAGTCGGTCACAAGTTTGACCGCTACCTCGATCTCGTGCTGATGCAAAAGCACCTGTGAGCGTTTTCGACATGACGCGCGCGGGGTACGCGCGATAAGGTCGGCCCATGTCACTTTGGACTCGCATATCAGACGCGATCGCCGCGTTGCGCCAAGGCGAGGGCCTGTCGGAGGTTTTCTCGCGCCTCCGCACGCCGCCGGAACGGACCGTGGCCTTTACCATCGCGGTCATCGCGCTGTCGGCCAAGATGGCCAAGGCGGATGGGTTGGTGACGAAAGACGAGGTTATGGCCTTCCGCGAGGTGTTCCACATCCCGCCCGCCGATGAGCCCGCAGCCGCGCGCGTGTTCAACATGGCACGCGAGGACGTCGCGGGGTTTGAGCTATATGCCGCCCGGATCGCGAGCATGTTCAAGGTCGATGGCCAGCCCTGTGGCGCCGACAGTGTGTTGTGCGACTTGCTGGAAGGGTTGTTCCACATCGCCACGGCGGATGGCGAATATCACCCGGGCGAGGATGCGTTTCTGGCGCGTGTGGCCGACATTTTCGGGATGGAGCGCCCGGCTTTTGAGCGGTTGCGCGCGCGCCATGCACCTGAATTCGGGCCTGATCCCTATACGGTTCTGGGCGTCTCGCCCGAGGCGGACCTGGACGAAATCCGCGCTGCATGGCGGTCGGAAGTGCGCGAAACACACCCCGACCGGATGATTGCGCGGGGTGTGCCGGAAGAGGCTGTGCGTTTGGCGGAACGGCGCATGGTGGCAATCAACCGGGCATGGGAAGAAATCCAGGCCGGACGGGCCGCATAGGGGCACTCTTTCAAGACCATGCGGATCGCGACCTACAATGTGGAATGGTTCCACACGCTGTTTGATGAAGCGGGCGGGATCGTGGCCGATGACACGTGGTCCGGGCGGCGCGATGTCACGAAAGCGCAGCAATCTGCAGCGTTGGTGAAGGTTTTTCGCGCTTTGGATGCCGATGCCGTGCTGGTGGTCGAAGCCCCCGATTGCGGGCGTGGACGGGATGGCGTTGCGGCGCTGCGCAACTTTGCGGCAGAGGCCGGGATCCGTGCGAGATCGGTCTGCATGGGGTTTGCCAATGATACGCAGCAGGAGCTGATGCTGCTTTACGATCCAGACGTCATCACCGCGCGCCATGATCCAGTTGATCTTGGCGCGCCCGGTTTTGACAGCGAGTTTCGGATCGATCTGGATATTGACGCCTCTGAGGATGTGGTGCGCTTCTCAAAGCCGCCGTTAGAAGTTGCGCTGGAAACGCCCGTGGGGGCCATGCGCCTGATCGGGGCCCATGTGAAATCAAAAGCCCCGCACGGTGCGCGCAACGATGCTGAGGTCATGCGGATTGCCATCGCCAACAGGCGCAAGCAGTTGGCGCAGTGCATCTGGCTGCGTCGCCGCGTTGAGGCGCATCTGGAACGAGATGAAGCGCTGATCGTGGCCGGTGATCTGAACGACGGGCCTGGTCTTGATGAATACGAGGCGCTCTTTGGCCGCTCGGGCCTTGAAATCGTTTTGGGGCGTGAGGCAGAGGCCAGCCGGCAGATGTTCGACCCCCATGCGGCGCGCGCCTTGCAGTCGAGGATTTCGGCGGCGCCGACCACAGCGCGGTTCTTCCTCAGACATGAGGGCCGATATTTGCAGGCGCTGCTGGATTACATAATGGTATCGCCCAATCTGAGGGCGAGGGCGAAGGGCTGGCACATCTGGCATCCCTTTGATGATCCGGACTGTTGGGGCAACACAGAGCTTCGCGAAGCATTGCTGACCGCATCGGACCATTTCCCAGTGAGTCTTGATCTTGAGGGGTCCTGACCCCCATCTTTACCACATGAGACATTTCATTTTGACGAGTTTGACGGCGGGGACGTTGGCGATTGCGACGCCTGTCGCGGCACAGGACGATAGCGACCTGAGCGAGGGGCTTGGGCTTCTTGGTGAGGGTGCGCAAATGATCCTGGAAGGGTTGATGGAAGAAATGCGCCCGATGCTGGAAGAGGCACGGCCCTACTTCGAGGAAGAAGTTCTGCCGTTCCTCAACCGCATGGGGGAGTTGATGGACGATGTGACGTCTTATGAACTGCCAGAGCGCTTGCCGAACGGTGACATCATCATCCGCAGATCTCCCGACGCGCCGGAGTTTGATCCGGAGGTTGGGGAGAACGGGGATGTGGAGCTGTAAACTGCGGTAGCGATTGCGCCGCGCGTTGCACGTCGTCGGGGACATTGCCGCGTCCTCGCAGGCGTCGCGCGTCTTTTGAGATGGTGGAGGGGGGCAGCCCCCCGGGCCAAACGCCTCACCCCGAAGGTGTATTTGCTAAGATGAAGGAGCGACGGGTTGAGACCTGGCTGATTGAGGCGCATATCTGACCCAACGCCATATGACACGAGGATTTCCCATGCGCCTGACTTTCCCTGCCCCTGTTCGTGATGCTGTTGCTGAGGCCGGGGGGGCACCGTTGGGGGATTTGCCTGAATGGGACCTGAGCGATCTTTATGAAAGCGAAAATGCGGCAGAGCTGAAGCGCGATCTGGATTGGCTGGAGGGGGCCTGCCGGTCGTTTGCGGATGACTACGAGGGCAAGCTGGCCGATCTGAATGCATCCGGCCTGCTGGAATGCACGCTGCGGTATGAGAAGATCGACATCATCGCCGGGCGCATTATGTCGTTCGCGGGTCTGCGGTATTACCAGAAGACCACCGATGGTGAGCGCGCGAAGTTCATGTCGGACATGCAGGACAAGATCACCAATTTCACCACGCCGCTGGTGTTTTTCTCGCTGGAATTCAACCGGATCGAGGATGCCCACTACGACTCGATGATGGGTGAGAATGCCGATCTGGCGCGCTACAAGCCGGTGTTTGACCGGATGCGGGCGATGAAGCCTTATCAGCTGTCGGATGAGCTGGAAAAGTTTCTGCACGACAAATCGGTTGTAGGATCGAGTGCTTGGAACAAGCTGTTCGATGAGCAGATCGCGGGGCTATCATTTGAAGTGGATGGCGAGGCGATGGGGATCGAGGCCACGCTGAACCTGTTGACGGATTCGGATCGCGATACCCGCGAGGCGGGCGCACGGGCCTTGGCGGATAAGTTCGGCGAGACCGCGCCGTTGTTTGCGCGGGTGCACAACACGCTCGCCAAGGAAAAGGAAATCCATGATCGCTGGCGCGGGCTGCCGTCACCTCAGATGGGACGGCACTTGGCGAACCATGTTGAGCCGGAAGTGGTGGAGGCGCTGCGCAATGCAGTGGTTGCCGCGTATCCGCGCCTGTCACACCGGTACTATAAGCTGAAGGCGAAATGGATGGGTCTCGAGACCATGGAGGTCTGGGACCGCAACGCACCTTTGCCGATGAACGAGGACCGGCTGGTGGGTTGGGACGAGGCGCGCAGGGTCGTGTCTGAAGCCTACGCCGCTTTCGATCCTCGTATGGAAGAGCTGGCGCGGCCTTTCTTCACCGATGGTTGGATCGATGCAGGCGTGAAAGAGGGCAAGGCGCCCGGTGCTTTCGCGCATCCCACGGTCAGCGACGTGCACCCCTACGTGATGCTGAACTATCTCGGTAAGCCACGCGATGTGATGACCCTGGCCCATGAATTGGGGCACGGCGTGCACCAACGGCTTGCGGCGGGTCAGGGGGAGATGTTGTCATCAACGCCTTTGACACTGGCCGAGACGGCTTCCGTCTTCGGCGAGATGTTGACCTTCCGAAAGATGCTGGCCGAGGCCAAGGACGACGCGCAGCGCAAGGTGATGTTGGCGGGCAAAGTCGAGGACATGATCAACACGGTCGTGCGCCAGATTGCCTTCTATGACTTTGAATGCAAGCTGCATGAGGCGCGCGGGAACGGCGAGTTGACGGTGGATGACATCAACGCGCTGTGGATGTCGGTGCAGGGTGAAAGCCTGGGCCCCGTGTTCACCTTCATGGAGGGGTATGAGACCTTCTGGGCCTATATCCCGCACTTCGTACACTCGCCCTTCTACGTCTACGCCTATGCGTTCGGCGACGGCCTCGTGAACGCGCTCTATGCCGTATACGCCGAGGGCGCCGAAGGCTTTGAAGAGAAGTATTTCGACATGCTGAAGGCCGGTGGATCGAAGCACCACAATGAGCTTCTGGCACCGTTCGGTTTGGATGCCAGCGACCCCGCGTTTTGGGACAAAGGCCTGAGCATGATCGAAGGCTTCATCGACGAGCTTGAGGCGATGGAGTGAGGCCAAGTGGCTCTCTGGCCCGGCTTGGGCCAGGGGATCAGGAGCGATTTGCAGGGGTACACGTGTTGCCCGAGCAGGAGATCTTCTCCGGCACAGTGGCTGAAGCATTTGCCGAAAATCCGGCGCGGTTTGATCTGCACGGGATTTTTGAAGCAGGCCAACCAGTGGGGCTGTTCAAGATCGACCTGGGCTATCGCTACAATATTCCGATCTGTGCCGAAGGTGCGCTGGGATTGCGGGCGTTTATGGTAGACCAAGCCTCTCAAGGGCGTGGGATCGCGACCGCTGCTGTGCGCGCGATGAAGGCCCATCTGTCAACTGAATATCCTGATCGGCCATGCGTTGACCTGACCGTGAACCATGTGAACGTGGCGGCTTTAGCCTGTTACCTGAAGGGCGGGTTCATGGACACCGGTGAAGATTGGCTCGAAGGTCGCGCGGGGCCGCAAGACCTGTTGCGGATGGATTTGCGATGATGGATCGACGGGCTTTGTTGGCGGGAGCGGCAGCGTTCGCAGCCAGACCCGCATGGGCGCAGACGGATGCGATTGAGGCTCTGGTCGATCAAGTGTCGCCGGAGATTTTGCTGAACATTGTCTTCGGCCTTTCCGGATTTCCGACGCGTTTCACCGAGCATCCCAGCTTTCCAGCCGTGGAGGCCTGGGTCGAGGATCTGATGGAAATGCAAGGCGATGTGACCCGCTTCGCGTTCCAGATGCCGTCAGGCAAAACGCGGCATAACTTCATCCTGGGGGATGCGAGCGACACGCGCGGTGTGGTCTTGATCGGTGCGCATTATGACAGCGCTTCGGAAGACCCGATGAACAATGCGCCCGGTGCAAACGACAACGCAACTGGCGTTGCGGCGATGTTGGAGGCGTATCGCATCCTGTCCGGCGCGGGCCTCGACAAGAGCATCGTCGCGGTGGCTTTCGCGGGTGAGGAGCAGGGGTTTTTTGGCTCGGCCGCGTTGGCGGAATTTGCGCGGGCGGAGGGTTGGCCCATCGAGATGATGGTAAACCTGGATATGCTTGGTTGGCGGCCACCCGATCCAAACATGCCGATGATCATTGAATATGACATGGGCAATGCGGTGGCCGAAAACGATGCCGCCGCGCGCGCTTTTGGTCAAATGATGGCGCAAGTGGCGGCGGAGTATACGACGCTCAACACATCCCACACGGACATTTGGGCCAGCGACTACATGCCGCTTGAAGCGGCAGGGTTTCCGGCGATGGGGCTTTACGACGGCGGTGTTGAAAGCCCGCGATATGGCACGAGCCGGGATGTTCCGGACGCGATCGACTTTGAACGGTTGGAGCAGGCCACCCGCATGGTGATTGCGGGTGTAGCGCGCTACGCGGGGTTGTGAGCGCTATTTCAGCTGAGAGTCCTTTGACCCGCGGCGATTGATGCCGCCGCGCGTTTGCGGGGCGGTGTCCCGGTCCGTCGCGCAGTCGATGCAAAGCTTCACGCCAGGAATGGCTGCGCGGCGCGCCTCTGGGATAGGTTCTTCGCAATCGGCGCAATGGGTCCGACTCTCGCCTTGCGGACCTTTGCGGGCGCGCATCCGGGCAAGCTCATCGCTGATCGAGGCTTCGATCTGTTCGCTGACCGCGCCGTCTTTCGCCCATCCGCCTGCCATGGCCCCTCTCCCGCTACGTCGCCTCTTGCGCGTCTGGCGCGCAGACTTAACGTGGGGTGAAACGCGGGAGGGATCAAGAATGCGGACGTTCGGAAAATGGCTGGGGCGGGCACTGATGGTGCTGGTTCTGGGGCTTGTCGCGTTCCTGACCCTCGGGCCTGGCTATGTGGAGGCCGAACGCAACGGGATCAACTGGCAAGGCCCCTACCCTGTCTCCGATGATGCCGCCGCCTTGCACGCCTCGCTCGTTGTGGGCGATTGGCATGCCGATAGCCTTCTGTGGGATCGGGATCTGACGGAACGTGCAGATCGCGGCCACGTCGATGTGCCGCGCCTGCTGGAAGGCAACGTGGCGGTGCAGGTTTTTACAGCCGTCACGAAGAGCCCGGCAGGGCAGAATTACCACGAGAATACCGGCGACGGGACCGACAACATCACGCTTCTGGCGATGGGCCAGCTTTGGCCACTACGAACTTGGACGAGCCTTGTGGAGCGCGCGCTCTATCAGGCGGAACGGTTGCATGGTTTTGCCGAGGCCTCGGATGGGGCGTTGCGGGTGATTACAGATGAGGCGGGGCTGGACGCCCTTCTGGCGGATCGCGAAGGCGGTGCTGAGGTTGTCGGCGGCATACTCGGGATCGAAGGGGCGCATGCGCTGGAGGGCGATTTGGCGAACCTTGATCGGCTGGAGGATGCGGGGTTTCGGTTGGTTGGGTTGCACCACTTCTTCGACAACGAGCTTGGTACGTCTTTGCATGGTGTTGGTGACGGTGGGCTGACCGATTTCGGGCGTGAGGTTGTGGCTGAGGTTGTGACGCGCGGCATGGTGCTGGACCTCGCGCATTCTTCGGAAGCTGTGGCGCAAGAGGTGGTGGACTTGACGGATATTCCGCTGATCGTGAGCCATACAGGCCTGCGCTCAGCCTGCGACGCGCACCGGAACTTTCCCGACAACCTGATGCGCCGGATCGTGCAAAACGGCATGGATCAGGGTGGTGGTGTCATCGGGATCGGCTATTGGGCGGATGTGACCTGTGACGAAAGCCCGGATGGGGTTGCGCGAGTCATTATGGCGGCGATTGATGTGCTGGGGGTCGACCACGTCTCACTCGGGTCGGATTACGACGGTTCAGTGACCGTTGGATTCGACACCAGTGAATTGGCGGCGTTGACCGATGCATTGCTGCGTGCGGGTGCCACGCCCGACGAGGTCCGCGCTGTCATGGGCGGCAATATGATGCGGGTGTTGCGGGCGCGGCTGAACTAAGCCGTGGATGCCTGAGCCTTGTGGCTCTCAGAGCTTGCTATGCGACCCGTCACAAAGCGGCGCATTCGCGGTCGCCTTGCAACCACAGAAGAAGGCTTTGCCGTCTTTCTCAGCCGTGTATTTCATTGGAGTGAAGTCGGACCCCTTGTGGGAACCATTGCAGAATGGCTGGTTCGCGGATTCCCCGCAGGAGCACCAGAAGTAGCTTTTTCCGGCTTCGACATCGACGGCATATGGGGCGGTTTGAGCGATCTTTGGGGCGTCCGACATGGGCTGGCTCCTGTGGCTGGCGTTGGCCTGCTAGAGGGAGGCCTGGGGCGGCCTCCGTCAACCGATTTGCGCGCGCAGGTCCTGTGCGCCAGCGCTCAATCCAGATCGGTCCACGGCCAGGGTTTCACCTCAGACGCAGCCACCTGGTAGCGGGCGGCCTTGGCGATCCAGATGCCCAGATCGGTGCCGAAATCCGCGAGCCTTTCGTTCGGCTCGCCCTTGGAGGCCAGCATCACGATGAACTGAATGATCGTCACTGCCGTCAGGATCGTGCTGGCAAAACTGAGCATGAAAGCGATGATGATCATGTAGAGCAGCCGCTGGATCAGGCTGTCCTTCTCGGCCAGAGGCTGTTCGCCGGACATCCGGCCATCAAGATTTGCGTCGTCGTTTCGGGACATTGGGCCATTCCTTGAAGCGTGCTGCGCGTAGTCTACCCCGACGCCCGCCCCATGGCAAAGATCGCATCCAGCGCGGACTGCGTACCGCGCGTGAATTCCAACGGGTTGGCGAAGGGCGCGCCGTCAAGGGCGTGGGCGGCGACGTTTTCCACCTGCATCACATATTGATCGACCTGCGGGAAACGAATGACCTGCACTTCGGTTTCCGGTTTCGTCAGGTGAATTTGCCCCTCCCCCCAGTAATGGGCGTTGAACGGAGTGGTGAGCGTCATCGTGCCGTCAGTGCCGTGAAAGCTCATGTGCTGATGTTTGGTCATGCGCATAGACAGATGGAAGTTGAACCGCACGTCGTCTGCACGCATTACGATCCAAGCGCTTGTATCTACGCCATTTTCCAGAATCCAATCGATGTGGGCAGGCGCGGGTTCCAGCCCTGTGGCGAAGCGGAAGCCACCGATGGGGTAAACGCCGATGTCGTACAAGGCGCCACCGCCCATCTCCTGACTGAGACGAATGTTAGACGGGTCCAGACCGCCGAAACTGAAACTGCCAGTGACTGTCTTGAGCGTACCGATGGCGCCCGATTGCAGCAGGTCGCGCGCACGTGCCCATTGCGGGTGGTGGGCGGGCATCCAGGCCTCGGCAATCAGCTTGCCAGTGGCGTCGCGCGTGGCGATGAGGCGGTCGATGTCGCCCGTCGACAGGCCGATAGGCTTTTCGCAAAGAACGTGTTTGCCGGCTTCAGCAGCCTTGATGCTCCATTCTGTGTGGAGCGCGTTGGGCAGCGGGATGTAGACCGCATCTATCTCCAGATCATTAAGGATCGCCTCATAGCTGGCTTCCACTGTGATGCGCGGGAAGAGCTCGGTGAACGGGGATGCGCGACCAGGGCTACGTGTGGCGATGGATTTCAGGTGTGACCGGCGGGCGGCGTGAATGGCAGGGGCCATGGTGCCCAGCGCGAAACGCGCTGTGCCGAGAATGCCCCAGGTCAGGTGATCTGTCATGGGACAGAGGTTAACGCGGGTGGTGTCAGGCTGCCAGTGGCATGGTGTGGCTGCGCGGTCCGTGGGCGGCGGCCATCATGGTGGCGAGCATTGTGCCGACAGCCTGCTCCCATGCTTTGATGAGGGCCGCGTCGGACCCGAGACGGTCCGCGACCATGTCAAGAAACGCCGCATGGATGGCGATGTAGCCGCGCGGCGCCATACCGACGCCCCGCAGATGCAAGGCCAGGCCGACCAGAACCTCACGGGTCAGGTCAGGCCTGCCAGCTGCGGGTGCAGCCGCCAGCAGCGTATCGAGGACCATACGCACCAGCGTCTTTGCGTCTCCCGCGACGAGAGCGGGTGCGTATGTATTCAGGCTGGATGCGAAGACCAATTCGGCGTGTTCTACCATCGCGTCCAAACGGGGCGCTGTAGCGCGAACAAGGGCCGTAGGGGACAGGGGGCGAAGGGTCTGGATCGTCATGGCAGGCACGCCTTTCGGCTTTTGAAGGGGTGCCGTGACTATCGCCCGAGGGGGCCGTGGCCGAAAGGTAGGGTTTCCCTACCCCCTCATCGGCACGAAAAAACGGCCCGCGCGGGGAGGACACACGGGCCGTTCAGGTTCGTCTTGGAGGACGAGAGTTTATGCGGTGGCGAGCATGCCCTGTTCGCGGGCAAGTTCACGCATGCGCTTTTGCAGCTTTTCAAAGGCGCGCACTTCGATCTGACGAATACGCTCGCGGCTGACGTCATAGACGCCGGACAAATCTTCAAGCGTCACCGGATTTTCCTGCAGGCGGCGCTGAGTCAGAATGTCCTTCTCACGTTCGTTCAGAACTTCCATCGCCTCGGCCATCATGGCCATGCGGCTTTGGAATTCGTCCCGTTCTGCATAGTCGCTGGCCTGGTCGGCATCTTCATCTTCCAACCAGTCCTGCCATTGAGCAGAACCTTCGTCATCGGAGCCGACCGTTGCATTAAGCGAGGCGTCCCCACCGGACAGACGCCGGTTCATGGAGATGACTTCGGTCTCGGTCACGCCAAGATCATTGGCGATGCGTTCGACGTTCTCAGGGCGCAGGTCGCCTTCTTCAAGCGCACCGATGCGCGCTTTGGCCTTGCGCAGGTTGAAGAACAACTTCTTCTGCGCAGACGTCGTGCCGAGTTTCACCAACGACCACGAGCGCAGGACGTATTCCTGTATCGCGGCGCGAATCCACCACATGGCGTAGGTGGCCAGACGGAAGCCCTTATCAGGGTCGAATTTCTTGACCGCCTGCATGAGGCCCACGTTGGCCTCGGCAATCACTTCTGCTTGCGGCAGGCCATAACCCCGGTAGCCCATCGCGATTTTCGCGGCGAGGCGTAGGTGGGATGTAACCATCTTGTGGGCAGATTCAGTGTCTTCCTGCTCAACCCAGCGTTTGGCGAGCATGAATTCTTCTTCGGGCTCCAGCATCGGAAATTTGCGGATTTCCTGCAGGTAGCGGTTCAGACCACCTTCCGGCGTCGGAGCGGGTAGATTTGCATAGTTGGCCATGGACAAGGTCCCCCTATTGACGAGCGGGCGCTTCGGCCCGGTTGGATCTTATGTAAATACGATTAACTTCAGTTCAAGAGCTTGGATTCAAATTTCGGAAGAGCGTTATAGCTCTGCGCGACAGCGAACAGCAAGCGCAATGCGTGCACGATCACGTGCATTTGTGCACGAATTTACCGGGTTTCTTGGGCAATTTCGCCTAGAAGTGCCTGAAAATCATCGGGCAATGGAGCTTCAAAACGCAGTGTTTCCTTGGTCACGGGGTGTGTGAACCCGAGGGAGGCCGCGTGAAGCGCTTGCCGGGGAAAGCCGTTGATCGCAGTTGATCCGGGCGTTTTGTCGGACACCCGGCGCCGCCCGCCATAGGTTTGGTCGCCCACAAGCGCGTGCCCTGCGTGGGACATATGCACCCGGATTTGATGCGTGCGCCCGGTTTCCAGACGACACGCCACCAATGCAACGGGTCCGTGGGCCCTGATCACACGCACACGGGTGACCGCATGTCGTCCGCCGGAAAACAGGACCGCCTGGCGTTGCCGATCCGTCTTGTGGCGGGCAAGCTGCGTGGTGATCTTGAGCGTTGCGCCTTCAAAGCTGATACCCTTGAGGCCGCGCAGGCGGGGGTCGGAGCCGTCGGGAACGCCGTGGCAGACCGCGAAATACTCCCGCTCCATCGAGTGATCGGCGAACTGCGCGGCAAGGCCGTGGTGCGCGCGGTCGGACTTTGCCACGACCAGAATTCCGGAGGTGTCCTTATCGATGCGGTGGACAATGCCGGGGCGCTTTTCGCCGCCAACGCCAGATAGGTTGCCGCCAAAATGGTGCAGCAGCGCGTTGACCAACGTGCCAGACGGGCTGCCCGGGGCAGGATGAACAACCATGCCTGCGGGCTTGTTGACCACGATCAGGTCCTCATCCTCGAACAGGATATCGAGGGGGATGTTTTCCGGCTGTGTGTCGACCTCGACCGCGTCTTCGACGGTGATCTCGACCACATCGCCCTCCGAGACCTTGACCTTCGGATCGGTGACGACCGCGCCGTTCACAGCTACAGCGCCCGCCGGGATCAGTTTGGCCAGCCGCGAACGGCTAAGCGCTTCGCCCTCTGGCACCGCGCGCGCGACTGCCTTATCAAGGCGCGGCTCCGGTTTGGGGCCGATTGTGACCGAAACGATGCGTGTGGAAGCAGACATGGCCGACGACAGTCCCGAAAATGAGCCGCTGCCGCCGCAACTGCGCTTCTTGCGCGTGTTGGTGACGATCCTGACCGGCGTGATGATCCTGGGCGTAGTAACCGTGATCCTGCTGCTTGTCATCCGGCTGTCGGACAATCGCGGCCCGGTGTTGGTGCACCCGGATGTGTTCGAGTTTCCACTGGGCGTAGAGACGGTCGGTTACAGCGTCATCAACGGCTACACGGTGCTGGTGGGTGATGACGGGGTGATCCGCGTCTATGCGTCGGACACGCGCGAATTGGTCGAGGAATTGGACCTGAACGACTAAGGCGCTTTTGCCGGACCCACGGCGCTTGAGGGCCCGGCGATTGTTGATAGGCGGGTTCAACCAGCCGAAATTTGCTTGGCCTTTTCCACAAGAACTTCGGCCTGCCGGATGGAGGCATAGTCGATCAGGCGTCCATCGAGGCTGACGGCGCCTTTGCCCGCAGCTTCCGCTTCGGCCATGGCGGCGAGAATGCGTTGGGCCTTGTCGATCTCGGCATCTGACGGGCTCATCACTTCGTTGGCGAGCGCAATCTGGCTGGGGTGGATGGCCCATTTTCCCTCGCACCCCAGAACAGCAGCGCGGTAGGCGGCGGCCTTGTAACCTTCCGGGTCCTGAAAATCACCGAAAGGGCCGTCGATGGGCCGCAACCCGTTGGCGCGGGCGGCGACGACCATGCGGGCAAGCGCGTAGTGCCACATGTCGCCCCAATGGGTCTCGCGGTTACCCACATCGTCCGCATCGGTCAGGACCGCGTAATTCTCATTCACACCACCGATCACAGTCGTCCGCGCACGGGTGGAGGCGGCGTAATCGGCCACGCCGAAGTGAAGGCTTTCGTTGCGCGGGGAGGCACCCGCAATCTCGGTGATGTTCTGCATCCCCAAAGCGGTCTCGATGATATGCTCGAACCCGATGCGTTTCTTCAGGCCTTTCGCGTCTTCGATCTGCGTAACCATCATGTCGACGGCATAGACATCTGCGGCGGTTCCGACCTTCGGGATCATGATGAGGTTGAGCCGTTCACCGGCCTGTTCAACAACATCCACCACGTCGCGATACATGTAGTGCGTGTCCAAACCGTTGATCCGAACGGACATGGATTTGTTGCCCCAGTCGATGTCGTTCAGGCCCTTGATGATGTTCTTGCGTGCCTGCTCTTTTTCATCGGGGGCGACGGCATCTTCGAGGTCCAAGAAAATGACATCAACGTCGGATTGCGCTGCCTTTTCGAACATTTGCGGCTGACTGCCGGGCACGGCGAGTTCTGAGCGATTGAGGCGGCCGGGGGCCTGGGTGATAGGATGGAATGACATGGGCTTGACCTTTCAGGCGGACACAAAGTTGCGCGACATGGGCCAGCCGCGACACAATCTGTCAAGCCCCGATCTCGGTCTATTTATGTATACCGTCGCTGTCATTCTCCAGCGCGAGGCGGGAGGAATAGTAGAAGGCAATCGCCTGCGCCCGGTTCTTGACGCTGAGCTTTTCGTAAAGGTTCGAGAGGTGGAATTTCACCGTGTTGATGGTGATCCCAAGCTCCTTCGAAAGCTCACGATTTGTCAGGCCTTTCGAAAGAGCCTCCAACATCGCGCGTTCCTTGCGGGACAGCTGGTGGATCGGGTCGCTTTGCAGGTCGCGCACGTCGAGGAACGGGAAGACCATTTTGCCGGAGGCGACCTCGAAACAGGTTTCCATAAGAGTTTCCGCGTCACTTGAGCGGGGGGCAAAGGCGGCAGCCCCTGCCGTCATGGCAAGGCGCGGGAGGTCACCGGTATCCTCGGCGTAGACGACGATGCGTGGGGCATTCGCCTGGTCGCGCAGAACTTCTATAAGTTTCGCGCCGCCAAGGGCGGGCAGGTTCCAATCGATCACGCCGACCTGCACGGGGATGCGCATGACAGTGCCTAAAAACCCCTCCGCCGTGGCGGCGGTGGCCACCAAAGAGAATCGCGGATCGCGGTCGATTATCTCGGACATGGCGGACAAGACCAGCGGATTGCCGTCTGCCAGCATGATGTCGATGGGCGCGTCGATTTGGCTAGGCATATGATCTGTTTACCTTAATTCGAATAAACTACCCATTTAGGTAGGCACTACTTCAGCATACATTGGTATATTTATACCTATGGGTAGTATATTTCCCACCCATTTAGATACCCAAAAGTAGGACCAAGGGGCGTTTTCATTCTGCGCTACTGAATTATTCATTTCCTCAACGACCTTTCAGCGCCAAAGCGGCGCGCCCGAGATCGCCTGAGGAGAGACAATGACTGACGTACTCGCATTCCCCCAATTGGAAATTCCCAACACCATTGCGGCAGGCCCCGGCCCCGGCAATACCGATGAACGGGTTCTGGCGCGTTATGCGGGGGCTGGTCTGGCCGATCACATGCACGGCGACGTCCTGCGCGGCATGGTGGAATGCAAGCAGATGCTGCGGGAGGTCATGGGCACCAACAACGTTCACACCTTCGGCGTGGCCGGAACCGGGTGGAGCGGGCTGGACACAATGTTCTCTGCCGTGATGCCGGGCGACAAGGTTGTGATGTTCGTGAACGGAACGTTTTCGGGGATCGACGGGCTTACGGTTCGGATGAAAGCAGCTTCGGCAGAGGAGCTGGCGGCAAACTCCCTCGACCCGCAGGCCAAGAACGTCATCATCATCGACGTGCCCCACGGCCAAAGCGTGACGGGCGAGATCGTTGAAACCGCCCTAGCGCAGCACAAACCCAAATGGGCCGCGATGGCGCATTGGGAAACCGGCTCTGGTCGCGTCAACGACATCCAGGGCTTCAGCGATGCCTGCGAAAAGTACGGCGTGATGGGTCTGGTGGACGCGGTATCCTCGCTTGGTGTGGGCGACTTCCGCATCGATGACTACCCCGGCGTTCACGGGTGGGCGTCCTGTCCGCAGAAGGGTATTTGCTGCCTGCCACTGACATACGCGCCGGTGTCATTCAGCGATCAGTACATCGAAACGCTTCGAGCCTCTGGTACGCGGACGTTCTGCCACCATCCGATCCTTGAGGCGCGGCATTGGGGTATCATCGACGGCAAGGATGTCGAGAAAGGCACCTACCACCGCACGCATTCGGCCTATGCCGTTTCGGCTTTCCACGAGGCGCTGCGGATTTGCTTGCAGCAAACCATCGCGCAGCGGGCAGCCGACTACACCTTCCACGAAGCCGCCCTGAAACGCGCGGTTGAAGTGATGGGCTGCGATGTGACATCCAACATGCCCTCGCTGGTGGTGCTGAACCTGCCCGAGGCCCTTGCAGGCCGTGAGATGGAGCTGGTGCAACACTGCCGGGCGCAGAATTTCGGCATCTGGCCAACGCTGTCGGAGCCCGTTCAGGTGCGCATCGGCATCCTGAACCTGTTGAACGAGGCAGCCATCACCGACATCGTGAACCGCTTCGCCAGCGCGCTCCGCGATCTCGGGGCAGAGGTCGATCAAGACAGCGTCGATGCGGTCCTCAAGGGTCACTACGACGCCGCGATTGCTGCCGAATAAGGGAGACGGGACATGGATATCCATGAGTATCAAGCCAAGGAAATACTCGACGGTTTCGGCGTGACCGTACCCGACGGCGCACTGGCCTATAGCCCTGAGCAGGCCGCCTATCGCGCCCGCGAGTTGGGCGGTGAGCGTTGGGTTGTGAAGGCGCAGGTCCATGCAGGCGGGCGCGGCAAAGCGGGCGGCGTGAAGGTTTGTAGCAGCGACACCGAAATTCACGACGCCAGCGAAGCGATGTTCGGCATGAAGCTGGTCACGCACCAGACCGGCCCTGAGGGCAAGGGCGTCTACCGCGTCTATGTTGAGGCCGCCGTGCCGATCGAGCGCGAGATTTACCTGGGCTTCGTTCTGGATCGCACCACGCAACGGGTGATGATCGTGGCCTCTGCCGAAGGCGGGATGGAGATCGAAGATATCTCCGCCGATAAGCCCGACAGCATCGTGCGCGCGGTGGTGGAACCCGCCGTGGGCCTGCGCGAATTCCAATGCCGTCAGATCGCTTTCAAACTGGGCGTTGAGGCCGGGCTGGTGCAGCAAATGGTGCGTACGCTCCAAGGCTGCTACCGCGCGTTCACTGAGTTGGACGCCACCATGGTTGAGGTGAACCCGCTCGTCATTACCGAAGATCACCGCGTTATCGCGCTCGACGCGAAGATGACCTTCGATGACAACGCCCTTTTCCGGCATCCGCAAATCGCGGAACTGCGTGACAAAAGCCAGGAAGACCCCCGCGAAAGCCGCGCGGCGGATCGGGGGCTGAACTACGTGGGCCTCGACGGGAACATCGGCTGCATTGTGAACGGGGCTGGCCTCGCCATGGCCACGATGGACACGATCAAGCTGGCGGGCGGGGAGCCTGCAAATTTCCTCGACATCGGCGGCGGTGCCACGCCTGAGCGGGTGGCCAAGGCCTTCCGTCTGGTTCTGTCGGACAAATCCGTGCAGGCGATCCTTGTAAACATTTTCGCGGGCATCAACCGCTGCGACTGGGTCGCAGAAGGTGTGGTTCAGGCGCTGAAGGAAGTCGAAGTCGACGTGCCTGTGATCGTGCGGCTTGCGGGCACGAACGTAGAGGAAGGCCAGAAGATCCTCGCGAAATCCGGCCTGCCGATTATCCGCGCAAAAACGCTGAATGAAGCCGCCGAGCGTGCAGTGGGGGCTTGGAGGAACGACCTCTCTCAAGGGGTTGTCGTCCGCGAACCGGGCGCACAGGAAAAAGCATTGAGGGCGGTATCATGAGCATCCTTCTCGATAAGAACACCCGCGTCATCATCCAGGGCATCACCGGAAAAATGGCGCGCTTCCACACCAAGGACATGCTGGACTACGGCACCAACGTCGTCGGCGGCGTGGTACCCGGCAAGTGTGGCGATACGGTTGAAGGCCTGCCAGTTTTCGACACGGTGGAAGAGGCCGTGGCGGCCACCGGCGCGGAAGCCTCCCTCGTCTTTGTGCCACCACCCTTTGCGGCCGACAGCATCATGGAAGCGGCCGACGCGGGCGTCCGCTATTGCGTGTGCATCACCGACGGCATCCCTGCGCAGGACATGATCCGCGTGAAGCGATATATGTATCGCTACCCGAAAGAGCGTCGGATGATCCTTACCGGGCCGAACTGTGCGGGCACGATCAGCCCGGGCAAGGCGCTGTTGGGCATCATGCCCGGGCATATCTATCTGCAAGGCAACGTCGGCATTGTCGGTCGTTCGGGAACGCTTGGCTATGAGGCCGCAAGCCAGCTGAAAGAGCGCGGCATCGGTGTGTCGACGTCGGTGGGTATTGGCGGCGATCCAATCAACGGGTCTTCGTTCAAGGATATACTGCAGCGCTTCGAAGAGGATGAAGACACCCATGTCATCGCCCTGATCGGTGAGATTGGGGGGCCGCAGGAAGCCGAGGCCGCCGAATACATCCGCGATCACATCACGAAACCTGTGGTGGCCTATGTGGCAGGTCTAACCGCACCCAAGGGGCGCACGATGGGCCATGCCGGCGCGATCATCTCGGCGTTCGGCGAAAGCGCGTCGGAAAAGGTGGAAATCCTGTCAGCCGCTGGCGTGACCGTTGCCGAGAACCCGGCGGTGATCGGTGAGACTATCGCCCGCGTAATGGAGGCCGCGTGATGGTCTTTGCGGTGGACCATTGCTCCGTTTCAATTGATCGGGTCCGCGTCGCGAATTGCGATGTGGCCCCGAGCTTGCGGTGCGACGGCGTGGCGGACTTAGCCCTTTCGCTCATGCTTTCCGTTGCGCGGCGCGGCGACGGCATGGACCTGTGCGGCAAAACGCTTGGTATCGTGGGCTTCGGGCGCGATGTGCAAGATTTGGCGCGCAGGGCACGGGCTGAGCTCGGGATGCGCGTTGTCATCGCGGCCGACCCGACCACACTACTACCGCTTTGTGATGTCGTTGCCATAACCCACGCCGAGACGAAGATAATGTCCGGCCCGCAGCTCGACCTGATGAAACCGGGCGCTTTGCTGATCGACGCCACTGAGTGCGGCGCGGTTGATGAGGCTGCCCTTGCTCAGGCCCTGATATTTGAGACCATCGGAGGGGCGGCGTTGGCGATCTCTGCCCACCGCCCTTCCCTGAACCCCATGTTGGCACACTGCGAAAATCTGGTGACAGAACCGCATCCCGGCGAAGCCCAAATCGCTGCGCCAAACCTTCCTTCCCAAGACAATGTTCGACGCATCCGCGTCGCCTGATACGGAGCCATTCCCATGACTGCACCCCACCGCGACACCGGTTTCTTTTCGGCTGACCTGGCAGAAACCGACCCCGCGATCTTTGGCACGATTACCCGCGAACATGGTCGCCAGCGCGACGAGATTGAGCTGATTGCCTCGGAAAACATCGTCTCCAAGGCCGTGATGCAAGCCCAGGGCTCGGTCATGACCAACAAATACGCCGAGGGGTATCCTGGGCGTCGCTACTACGGTGGGTGCCAATACGTTGACGAGGCAGAGACGCTGGCGATTGAGCGGGCTTGCGCGTTGTTTGGATGCGAATTCGCCAATGTGCAGCCCAATTCCGGCAGCCAAGCCAATCAGGGTGTGTTTCAGGCGTTATTGCAGCCCGGCGATACAATCCTGGGAATGTCGCTGGATGCAGGCGGCCACCTGACCCACGGGGCGAAGCCAAACCAATCGGGCAAGTGGTTCAACGCCGTGCACTATGGGGTGCGCGAAGACACGCTGGATGTGGACTATGACCAGATAGAAGCGCTCGCTTTGGAGCATCAACCGAAGATGATCATCGCCGGAGGCTCGGCCATTCCGCGCCAGTTGGATTTCGCCCGGTTCCGCGAGATCGCCGACAAGGTGGGCGCATATCTACTGGCGGACGTGGCCCATTTCGCAGGCTTGATCGCAGCTGGTCTTTATCCATCGCCGTTTCCACATGTTCACGCGGCCACGACAACCACGCACAAAACCCTGCGCGGACCCCGCGGTGGGATGATCCTGACGAATGACGAGGCGTTGGCGAAGAAATTCAACTCCGCAATCTTCCCGGGCATTCAGGGTGGCCCACTGATGCATGTGATTGCGGCCAAAGCCGTGGCCTTTGGTGAAGCATTGCAACCGTCGTTCAAGGACTATCAGGCGCAGGTGATCAGCAACGCGCAGGCACTGGCCGATCAACTGCAGAAAGGTGGATTGAACGTCGTGACCGGCGGCACCGACACCCATGTCATGCTGGTCGACTTGCGCCCCAAGGGCGTGAGGGGCAACGTGGCGGAAACCGCCTTGGGCCGCGCCCACATCACCTGCAACAAGAATGGCATTCCGTTCGACACCGAAAAGCCCATGATCACGTCTGGGCTGCGCCTGGGCTCACCCGCTGGCACCACGCGAGGCTTCACCGAAACCGAATTTCGCCAGATCGGCGATTGGATCGTTGAGGTTGTGGACGGGGTTGCAGCGATGGGCGGTGACGCGAACCCGGACGTGGAGTCAGCCGTGAAAGCACAGGTCTGCGAGATGTGCGCACGCTTCCCGATTTACGACTAAACATGGTCATGGTGGGGATGGTACCAGCGCCCCGGCTCGAACGGGGGACCTCCTGATCCACAATCAGGCGCTCTAACCAACTGAGCTACGCCGGCAACCTAGTGCATTCGTCCTATACACCGGGCGCGGAATAGCGCTGGGTCGCGACGATTGCAAGGGGTCTCAGGCCGTCAGGTCGATGGTCCATTCCTGTTCCACAAGGTCAACTCCAAAGGAATGAACCGGCTTGGACGCCGCGCATGTGAAACCGGCCTTTAGGTACAGCGCGCAAGCCGCGCGATGGCTTTCATGGGTCCAAAGCGTCATCCGTTTGAACCCATGGGCGCGTGCGTGATCGAGGCACAGATCAAGCAGTTGCCGCCCAAGGCCTCTACCCCGCGCTTCGGGCACCAGCAGAAACAGGCGCAGCTTTGCCGTTTCGGCGTCCGGCCCATGGACGCAAAAGATTGATCCAAGGCGCATGTCCCCGTCCCAGGCGATCCAGGCGCGTTCCACCGGCGCGTGGGCGTTGTCGATGAAGTCCGCAAGGATGCGCGCCACCAATGCTTCAAAGCTAGGATCAAAGCCCTCGTCGCGGGTGTAAAGCAGAGCATGTTGCTCAATCAGCCAGCCTGCATCACCGGGGGCCAGATCGCGAAACTCGACAGAGGCCATAGCGTCAATCCCTTGCGTCTTCGGGTCAGTATCGGCTAGGCCGATGACCGCAAGAGTGGAGAGAGATCCGATGAGCATCAACAGCGAAAACGACATGGCCGCAGACCTGCAAATCGGGCCGACGACGCTTGGCATGGTGCGCATCTACATTGCAGGGAACGGGATCGATCTGCCGATGGACTTTGAGCCGGAAGAGGCCGAGGAAATCGCGGAAGAGCTGCGCGCAGCGGCTGCGGCGGCACGCAAAGCCAACAAAAAGGGCTGAAAGCCGCGACTGGCTCAGTAGTTGAACACAGCCGCAGGGTCTCGGAACCCGTGCAGTCGCATCGCCGCGTGGCGCGCAAACTTTTGCATCACGGCCTTGCGCCGCGCCCCTGCTAGCTTGGTCTCCGGCCCGAAGCGAAGGATCTCAGCGTCATAGCCGTCGCCGATGATCAGGCCCGTCTCATCGGGCAAAAGCTCGGTCGGGAAATCTTCATCGACCGCCCAGAAATAGCGATCCCCCCATTCGAGGTAGCCTTCCCACTTCGTGTCTGACGTGAAGTCCACGCGCGAGGATTTGCATTCGATCACCCAGAACTCGCCCTTCGGACCCAGTGCCATGACATCAAGGCGCTTGCCGCGTTCCGGTGTAAACTCCTCAATCGTCACGAAATCATGGGCCCGCAGATGACGGCATACGCCACGGGCCAGCACTTGGCCGGGCATCAAAGTGACTTCTGTGGCGTCGTCTCGCATGGGCTAAACATGAACAATACGTGAACATGTGACAAGCTATTTTTCTCTTGACGTGAAACCATAAGGTTTCATATTAAGTAATGATACCATTTGGTTTTATAGTGAGGTTCCCATGCGCACGCTTCTTGCACTCTCCCTTTTGCTTCTGCCCCTTGAGGCAACGGCCGACACAATCACAACGCAACCCCCGACCGATATGGATTGGGCGGCAACGCCAGAAGGTGTCCGCTTCGCCCCTCTGGTCGGGGACCGCTTCAACGAGGCCTATATGGCAATGGTTGAGCTTCCTGGCGGTCTGGTCAGCCCGCCACATACCAAGTCATCTGACATGTTCGGCGTCATGGTCGCGGGCACGATGACCCATGTTGCAATGGGCGAAGATCCGGCCCTTGGCACCCCTCTCGGCGTCGGTGCCTTCTACCACATCCCCGCCAACGTGCCGCATATCTCAAGCTGTGTCTCCGCTGAGCCCTGTATCGCTTTCCTCTATCAGGACGGGGCGTTTGATTTTCTTCCGGTGCCAGAATGAACAGCGCGCAGCCCGTCTTCCGCGCCCTGGCGGACCCGACCCGGCGCGACATCCTGCTAATGCTACGCGGGTCGCAAATGACAATCGCCGAAGTTGCCGAGAACTTCGACATGACCCGCGCCGCGGTGAAAAAGCACCTAACGGTCTTGAGTGACGGCGGACTGATCACTGTTGAGGCCCGCGGCCGCGAGCGGGTCAACAGCCTGAACCCGCAAGCCATGGGACCGGTCCGCGACTGGCTGAGTTTCTTCGACGAATTCTGGGACGACAAACTGTCCGCGCTGCAATCTGCCATTGAAAAGGATCAATCCAAATGACCACCCATGCGATCGAAAAGACCCTTATCCTCGCCGCCCCGCCCGCGACCGTGTGGGATTTCTTGACGGATCCCGACAAGCTGGCGATCTGGTTTCACAGGCCCGGTGCAGCCTTGACCGCAACGGGCGCCTTTTCCATGCCCGGCGAGGATGGAGAACCGCTGGTTTGGGGCGAGGTGCGTGAAGCGCGTGCGCCTGAGGTGCTGTCCTACAGTTTCACCGCCCGCCCGATGGGCGGCTTGATGACCGATGTGACCTGGACGCTCACACCTGTTGAGGCCGGCACCCGTCTGCACTTGCACCATGATGGCATCCCGCAAGGGGCAGAGGCCTTTGGTTTGCTGACCGCATTCGATGGCGGTTGGGACAATCATCTTGTGCGAATGCGCGAAGCACTCGCCGCCGAATGACACACGGCCCTTGCCGGACCACCCGGCAGGGCCTATCTGGCCAAGTGACGGGTCTGCCCTTCTTCGTACCTGTGGCAATATTCCGGTGGCCTTAAGCAATTCCGAGGGAGCTGGCTCTGGCCGGGCCGTGGTCCGGTTACCTGGCGCCCACCTGTACATACAGGTCCTCGGGAATGAACGCCTCTACGGTTGTGGTGGTCCCCGTCACCTAATCCTCGCCGCGCTCGGCCAGCATCATGATGCGGATGCCCATCTGAATCGATCCGAACGTGATCGCGCAAAACGCCCACAGCAGGAAGACTGCCAAGGCGCCTTCAGTCGTGTGGGTGACCAAATGCCAGAGGTTGGCCACATTCGCCCACAGCAACATCGCCACAAACACAGCAGCAAGTCCCGTGCCGATCGCGGCGTGACGCAGCAGAAAAGAGATGTGGTTCGGCATGGCTTACCTTGGGGCTTGATGCTTGGAAGGTAGAGCTGCGGGCCTGTCGCGTCGAGCTTTCGCAAAACTCTCCACCGGTTTGCGCAAACTTGTGCAGATGACTTGATCGTTTTGTGCAGACGCCTTGGGAGTTTCGCGCAACCGTCTATATTGGGCGAATTGCAGCTTCATAAGGCGGTTCCATGCCCGATTCCCATCGCACGAACACGAACCCGCAAGGCTTGGCCCATGCCCGCGAACTGCAGGGGCACCTAAGCTGGCTCGACAGTTTCTCGGGCGCGGCCTTGGCGGTGCTCGCCACGGCCTCCGGCATCTACACCTACCTTGGCGTGTCGTCGCTGCTGGATGACACCGGCGCAATGTCGTTCTTTGCGGCCTCGGCCTATTCGATTGCCGTGTCGGTCGGCATTTTCGTGTTCTGGTCCTACTTGATGCGTCTTTTGCCCGCGATGCGCACGGGGGCGGCGAAGCTGAAGCTGATGGGCGCGATGGTGCTGGGGTCTATTGCGATCATCGCCATGTCGTCTTGGTTGAACGCGGCGGCCTTGGCAGGCTCAGCAGCGGTTGAACAGCATTTGGCCCAGACCGTGCAGGAATATCAGGAATCGCTGGAGCAGGCCCATGAAACGGCGGTCAGCGCGCAAGCTTTGGAGCGCGACGTCGCGCGCGTGCGGCAGTCGTTTGAGGACTTGTCCGAGCAGGAAGCCTCGGGGGACCTATCCGGCCTCGCTGGCCGTGGCGCGGTGTTCCGTGTTTTGCGCCAGAAGGCCGAGGAATTGGCCGCTCTCGAAGCACAGATCGGCGCGCAGTCGGAATTGATCGAAGGTGCCTTTGATGAAGGCAACGCGATCCTGTCGCGGATGCGCGCGTTGATCGTGGAGCCCGGCGCGGTAGAGGCTCGTTCGGTTGCATTTTCCGAGGATGCCGTACGTTTGGCGGGCCTGGTTTCGACCTTGCGCCAGCTTTCCGTGGCTCCGCTCGTGGATCGTGCGGCAGAGGATCTGTCCGCCTCGGTCGTTTTGCCGGAATTGGATGCTTCCGGCGCGGCTGGTCAGGATGCACAAGCCTCGACCATCAACAGCGTGTTGCAGGTGCTCGCCCTGCGCGCGGAATCGCTGGAAGATGCGGCAGAGCAGGTACTCGCCCGCCCCGCCCCGCCGGAGGTGACTTATACGCCGATTTCCAGCGCTGACGCCGTGATCCTCTACGCCCGCAACTTCGTGCCCTCCTGGGCCGGTGCCATTGCAATCGACCTGCTGCCCGCAGTGCTGGTGCTCATCCTCATGGTCACGCAAGGCGCGATCCGCGCGGGCTGGGGCGACCTACCGGCAGAAGACACGCTGACGTTGGCTGAACTCCGCTCCGCCCTGCACGCCATGCGCGAGATGGAGGCGTTGGACCGGCCTGTAGAGGTTGAAGCCGCACCGCCACGCCGTACAGCGCCTGTCGCCGAAAACGTAAGCCCCCTACCCAACACACCTGCGCGCAACAATGACTGAGGCAACGGAGGCCCCGCGCGGCTTCACGGTCCGCCGAGCCATTCTCGCAATCCTCGGCTTTCAGGTCGGCATGGCAGTCGTGCTGGCAGGCTCTGACCTGATCGGCGCCATCCCACAGCTTCTAACCGGCCCACGTGCACCCGCGCTGGACGCGCCAGTCGCGCCGGGCGACCAAGTACGCCGGTTCAGGCCTGGCGATTTGCCAGGCCGCGAACGGTTCACCCCCGACCGCCAGACGCCCATTCCCGACCCGGGCAACATGCCCTCCCGTCTGCGCTTCACAATTGAAGGCGACCTGGCACTGGTGACAGGCGACATCTCACCTGGCGACGCGCAGCGGTTCGCGGAATGGTTGCCGACAGCCACGGACATCACAACAATCCGCCTGCATTCGCCGGGCGGTTCCGTCGGCGATGCCCTAACAATCGGGGAAGCCATTCGGGCGGCTGAACTAGATACGCTAATGGAAGACGGCGACATTTGCCTGTCCGCCTGTCCTTACGTCCTAGCCAGCGGCGTTGACCGCCAGATCCCCGACGGCGCCATGGTCGGCGTGCACCAGCATTACTTCGGCGAAAGCACAGCTCTGCCCGCCTTTCTGGCCGTCGAAGACATTCAACGCGGGCAGGCGGATGTGATGGCATACCTTGATACAATGGGTATCGACGTGCGAGTCATGCAGCACGCGCTGAGCACCCCACCTGAGGCCATCTATGTGCTGCTGCCCGAAGAACTGGAGCAGTACGGGTTTGTCACCCCAGATGGTGACAACGAAGAAGCGGCAAACGGTTGAAACCAACACATCAGGCGACCTTGCTTTGGGGTGCCGCCGACGCGTCTGCACCGACATCGAAATCCTCGACCCACTGCGTGAGGCGGGCCGATATCGCGGTTGTTTCCCTGGCCGAGTTGCTGGTCTCTTCCGCGACCTGACCGTTGCGATCGGCCAAGACCTCCAACTGAGCGATTTCTGAGGCAAAAGTCTGCAGTGCCTCAGATTGTGCGCGAGAGCCATTGGCGAGGCTCCGCAGGACGTCATCCACATTGCTGATCTCGCCCGCAATCTGCTGAAGCGTGGTATCGGCCTGCCTTACAAGTGTCACACCTTCAGAGACGTGCTCACTGCTTTGATTGATAAGGTCCTCGATGTCCTTGGCTGCATTGCCTGAGCGTTGCGCCATAGCGTGAAGTTCCGTGGCCACAACCGCAAAGCCGCAACCAGCGTCGCCGGCCCGTGCGGCCTCAACCCCTGCGTTCAAGGCGAGAAGATTGGTTCGGCGCGAAATATCCCCAATCAGCACCATGTGCGCGAGATTTCTTGCGACGACTTTATGATCCGGTCCATCGCGTCAGTCGCTTGGCGAACAATGGCACCAGATTGCTCAGCCGAAGTGCGCGCGGAGGTCGCCATATCGGAAGCGGAGCTGACGTGGTTTGCGAATTCGGCAACATCCCCCGTCAAACCGGCCACACGCGCATTCGCCGACTTTATCTTTCCGAGCTGCTTCTCCATTCGTTCATCGAGCTTCGTCGCAGCCCCCATCATGGCCTGTGCCACGTGCCCAGCTCGGTCGTTGTGCGCGCGATCTCAAGCATCAGCGCACGCAATCGGTCGGTCGCAGAATTGAAGTCTCGGCGGATGGTATCGTATTCGGGGTCGAGCGCCTTGCCGAAACTCTTGCTCAGATCCGCGCGAGCGAGCGCTGCAAGGCCATCGGTCAACAGATCAACACCACGTTGCGCCTTACCAAGGATCACAGCCTCATCATCAGCCTTTTGCGCGGCCGCTTCGTGCTGCAATGTGTGGATCGCATTGGCGATGAGATCCACTTCGATCAAAGCGTTTTGGGTGATTTCCGCCCGATCGATCACACGCGCAAGATAGCAAACCTCAATGGCCGCAAGAACCACCGCAAGCACCAGAAGCGGCACGATGATGCCGGTCACGGCGAGACGAAATTTCATCTCAGCGGCACCTCGTTCCGAAGGTTGCCGACGGGCCTAGCAGCGATTTTCTAGAGGTAGATTAGACGCGTCACTCGATCAGAACGCGTCAGGCTGCGCCTCACGCGCCATATGGTCGAGCACGGCATTGACGAATTTCGTCTCTTTCCCTTCCTCGAAAAAGGCACGGGCAACGTCTACAAATTCCGTAATCACAACCTTGGGCGGTGCCTTGCCTTGCGTCAGCTCGGCACCTGCCGCGCGAAATAGCGCGCGCAACGTCGGGTCGATCCGGTCGATGGGCCATTTCGCCACCAGTGCCCGATCTGTCATCTGGTCGATCTTCGCCTGCCACTCCACCGCATCTTCCAGCGTCTTGCGGAACAGGTTCACATCGCCCTCGGCCATTTCCTCGCCGTCATAAGTCGCGCCAAACCGGTGCGTCTCGAATTCACCGCGCACGGCATCGAGAGTCTGGTCCGAATGCTCCATCTGGAACAGCGCCTGCACAGCATAAAGCCGCGCGGCTGACCGCATTTGCTTCTTTTCTTCGCGGCTTGGCCCCTTGGGTTTCGCGTCACTCATGCTTGGGCCGATCCATCATCTGCAATCTCGATTGTGCCACGCGGCTTGAACCCGAGGTTGCCCTTTGGCTGCCCGTATTTGCGTGTCAGAGCGATCAGGTGAAGTGCTGCCTCGGCCGCCCCTCCTGCCGTGTTCAACCGCGCGCCATCCGCGCGTTCCTCGGCCTGCTCGCGATTTTCCACGGTGATGATCCCGTTGCCGATGCACACGCCTTGCAGCCCCAACATCGTCAAAGCGCGGGAGCTTTCGTTCACCACCACATCATAGTGCGACGTCGCCCCCCGGATGACACAGCCAAGCGCCACGAACCCATCGAAATTGCTCATCCGATGCGCAATCGCAATCGCTGTGGGAACTTCCAGCGAACCCGGCACCTCGATCACCTCATGGGCCACGCCTGCGCGGTCCAGCACTGCTGTTGCCGCCGCAATCTGAGCCTCCGAAATCGCCGTGTAGTAGGGCGCGATCACAATGCCCACCTTCACGGGCCGATCGAACTCCGGCAGCCCCAAATCGTTGTCGGAATGTCCCGCCATTATCCAAGCTCCGAGATTTTGCGAGTGCCGGTGATCTGAAGCCCATAGGCGTCCAGCCCCACCACCTTCGGTTGCGGTGAATTCGTCAACAGGATCATGTCGCTCAGCCCCAGCGACGACAGGATCTGCGCACCCAAGCCATATTGGCGCAGCGTCTGGGGCGAGACCTCATCATCCAGCACCAGCTTCATCGTCAAGTCGCGCAGCAAGACCAGCACACCGCGCCCTTCCTCGGCGATCATTTTCATCGCATCGGCAAATTCATCGGCCCGCCCACGGGGGCCCACGCCCACCACATCCAGCAGCGGGTCCATCGCGTGCATCCGCACCAGAACCGCATCGTCACCGGAAATGTCGCCCTTGATCAGAACGATATGCTCTGCGCCCTGTGTCTCATCCGTATAGATCCGCATGGTCCATTCGCCGCCGAATTCGGATTGGATGACCTCTTCCTGACGCACTTTCACCAGGTTGTCGTGGCGGCGGCGATAGGCGATCAGGTCGCTGATGGTGCCAATCTTCAAGCCATGGCGCTGCGCGAAAGCCACCAGATCCGGCAGCCGCGCCATGGAGCCATCTTCGTTCATGATCTCGCAAATCACACCAGCGGGGGTCAGCCCGGCCAACCGCGAAATATCAACAGCCGCCTCGGTATGCCCGGCCCGCACCAAAACGCCGCCATCCTTGGCACGCAGCGGAAAGACATGACCCGGCGTCGCGATATCTGCCGCCCCTTTGGAGGCATCAATCGCCACCTGCACGGTGCGCGCGCGGTCTGCGGCGGAAATGCCAGTCGTCACCCCTTCCCGCGCCTCGATGGACGTCGTGAACGCCGTCTCGTGGCGCGAGGAATTGTTGGTACTCATCAACCCAAGGCCCAACTGGTCGATCCGGTCGCTCGTCATGGACAGGCAGATCAGACCGCGCCCATGGGTCGCCATAAAGTTGATCACATCGGGCGTTGCCCATTGCGCAGGGATCACCAGATCGCCTTCATTCTCGCGGTCCTCATGGTCCACAAGAATGAACATCTTGCCGTTGGCCGCATCCTCAAGGATCTCATCAACGGATGAGATCGCATCGGACCAATCCTGTTCCACAGGACCGGGTGATTCAAAGGCTTGGGTCATCTGCCATTTCCCTCCAGCGCCCGCCCCGCAGTGCGACACAGGCCATCATCTCCCGCGCAGATAATCCAACGCCTCGGCTTTGACCAGAGAGGGGCGCGCGTTACGCGGCGCTCGGGAACATAACCTCTCGTGGGATCGTGCCGCCAAGGCCCGCCGTAACCGACCAATCCCGCTCCAGGGCCGTGGCTGCAACCACAACCAAGCCATCAAACGGCACCTCCGCTGACCGCGCCAAATCGCGCAACGCGTCTCTTGCAGCCCGCCAGGGTGTTGCAAGGCCCGGAGCCTGACCCACGGCCTCGAACCCACCAAAGGCCAAAACCTCTGCCGGGTCCTTCGGCAGATGGACAGCCGCCAAACGCTTGGCCTCCCCCTCCAATGCCGCAAGCCTGTCCCGCGCCGCCTCAGGCACCGCGTGGCTTCGCCCCATCCCAAGGGCATTATCGGAGAACAGGAAACCTACGATATCGCGCCCAGACACAGCTCGGATCGTGGCATAGGTCTTGTAAGGCAGCCCCAGACGCTCCGCCCGTTTCACACGCAGCCGGACCACTTCCAAGGGCAAGGTCGGCATCAACGCATAGCGCGCCTTGCTCCACGCAACCCGGCGAAAGCCCGCGCCCGCGTCCATCGACGGACCCCCATTATGTCCGATCATCCCGCGTCCTCCATCCACTCAACCTTCGCCTGCGCATCGCACACCGCCGCATCTTCGCTCGCAAATCCCTTCGCGCCAAGGCCCAGATACCGCCAGCCATGGCCATCCTCAGGATCACGCCTGCATTCTGCCCAAGAATACAGCCCATCGACATGTTTGCGCACATCCACGCAACGTTGGCCGGACCAATCCTCGATAGATTTCATCACAACAGGTTTCATCGCGTGCCCTCCACGGGACGGTGGGAGGGGCGATGCTGCCAAGCGAGCGTCTCCCTCCGGCCCTACTGCCACTCCTGCAACCGCGCCACGTAACGGGCCAACGTATCAATCTCCAGGTTCACAAAGTCCCCGACCTTCGCCGCGCCCCAAGACGTCACGGCCTTCGTGTGCGGGATGATGTTCACGCCGAAGTCCACGCCATCGACCTCATTCACCGTCAGGGATGTGCCATCAAGCGCGACCGAGCCCTTGGGGGCCACGAAGCGCGCCAAGGCCTCAGGCGCGCGGAAGGTGAAACGGGTCGAGTCCCCCTCCTCGGCCGTCGCCACGATCTCGGCCACGCCATCGACATGGCCCGACACCAGGTGCCCGCCCAATTCGTCACCCACTTTCAGGGCCCGTTCAAGGTTCAGGCGGGTGCCCTCGACCCAGTCACCGATGTTGGTCTTCGATACACTCTCCGCCGAGATGTCCACGTCGAACCAATCTTCCCCCATCGACACAACCGTCAGACACACTCCATTGCACGCAATGGAGGCTCCAAGATCGACCGTGCTCATGTCATAGGACGTTCCGATCCGCGCCCGCAGATCGCCACGATGTTCCAGCGCGCGTACGGTGCCAAGATCGGTGATAATGCCGGTGAACATTGGAAGGCCCTTTCGTCAAACGTGCCCCTCTATCGCGCGGCGCGACGGCAAGGTCCAGAACACCATCTGCCACAGCGACGCCACGTTTCTGCCGCGGACCCGCCCAATGGTTTTGATTTTCTCAAGAAAATACGGCTAGAAGCCTGCCAACCATAGGGTCGATCCATTCCATGGCGCCAAGCCACAGCCACCGCACGTTCCTGTTCCTTCAGGGCCCCCACGGGCCCTTCTTCCATCGTCTATCGCAGATGCTGGCCTCGGCAGGCGCATCCGTGTGGCGGGTGGGGTTCAACCGGGGTGATCAGGCCTTCTGGTCCGACGACGACACTTACCTTGCGTACAAGGGTGACGCCGAAGGGTGGGATACGCGCGCGGCTGAGTTGCTCGACGAAAAGGGCATCACAGATCTCGTCCTCTACGGCGACACGCGGCCGATCCACGCCCAAGCCATCGCCCACGCCAAGGTGCGCGGCATCACCGTGCACGTGTTTGAGGAAGGGTATCTACGCCCCTATTGGGTCACTTACGAACGCGGCGGGGCCAATGGACATTCGCGCCTGATGGAAACTACCGTCGAACAGATGCGCAACGCGCTCAAGAACCTAGACCTCGACCTGCCGGACACGCCCTCGAAATGGGGCGACATGCGCCAGCACGTCTTCTACGGCGCGGCCTACCACGGCTTTGTCCTTCTCGCGAACCGCGCCTACGCCAATTTCCGCCCCCACCGGGCGCTGACCGTGCGCGACGAATTCCGCCTCTACTTGCGCCGCCTGGCCCTCATGCCCTTCCTCTGGATGGACCGGGTGCAGGCCACCTACCGCATCAAGACCGGCGGCTTCCCCTATCACCTGGCGCTTCTGCAACTGGCCCATGACGCCAGCTTCCGCGACCATGGCCCCTTCGACAGCATGGCCGAATTCCTTGAGGTGCTGATCGCCGGCTTCGCCGATGGCGCTCCGTCGCATCACCACCTCGTCTTCAAGGCCCACCCGCTGGAAGATGGCCGCACACCCATCCGCGCCGACATTCGCCGTATCGCCAAACAGCACGGCGTGTTGGACCGCGTCCACTACGTGCGCGGCGGCAAATTGGCCCGCCTTCTCAACGACGCGCGCTCCGCCGTGACCGTTAATTCCACCGCCGCCCAGCAAGCGCTCTGGCGCGGACTTCCGCTCAAAGCCTTTGGGCAGGCCGTCTACCTCAAGCCCGAATTTGTCTCGGACCAGCCGATGGGCGCGTTTTTCCAAAACCCGACCCGCCCCGACAGCCGCGCTTACCGCGATTATCGCCATTATCTGCTGGAAACCTCGCAGATCTCCGGCAGCTTCTATTCCACCAAGGGCCGCCGTCAGCTATTGCGCCAGGTCGTGGATATGATGTTGTCGCCGGAAGACCCCTATGATGCACTCGATGCGGGCAGACCGGCACCAAGGCAACACTTGTCACTGGTGAAGTGACCAAGGGGCTTTTCCGAACCCTTTGTTTTCGCTAGTGTCCCTCCAAAGCGGAGCCGTCAGAGCATCCGCGAGCAGAATGATACTGAGGCAGTTTCAGGCTAAAGGAGCCAACCCCGTGACGTTTTCGGCTTCCCGGATCGCGCGCATCGGCGTGCTTGTCACCTGTGTGGCAGCACTCGGCGCGTGTGACGTGCTGTCCCGCGTGCTTCCCTCCGCAGGACCCACCCGCAACCAACTTTTCGCAGGCTCCGTTCAACGCGAAGGCGACGCCTTTGTGGTTGAGGTCAACCAACGTGTGACCGCCGCAACCTCGCTTGTGCCCGCCCTCGGCTTCCCGTCATCGCTGACAAATGCCGGTGTCTCAAACACCGACGTGATCCGGCCCGGCGATCTAATCTCGTTGACGATTTTCGAGAATGTGACCGACGGCTTGCTCGCTGGCGAAGGCCAAAACGCAAGTCAGTTGACGACGCTTCAGGTCGACAACTCCGGCTTCATCTTCATCCCCTATGCGGGCCGCATCCGCGCGTCGGGCAACACGCCTGAGCAATTGCGTGAGGTCATCACCCGCAACCTCGATGAACAAACCCCCGACCCGCAAGTCATCGTGACGCGCGAACCGGGCAACGGTGCCACCGTCGTCGTCACGGGTGACGTGGCCAGCACAGGCATCTTCCCCATCGAACAGCCGACCCGCACTCTGTCGGGCATGTTGGCCGCCGCTGGTGGCACGACAGTCGAGACCGAAATTTCGCGCGTCACCCTTGTGCGTGGCGGACATACGGGCACCGTCTGGTATGAGGATATCTTCCGAGATCCCTCCGTCGACATCGCACTCCGCGCCGACGATCGCATTTTGGTTGAGGAAGACAGCCGACAGTTTACCGCCCTGGGCGCAACTGGCGCACAGACCGTTGTGCCCTTTGAATCGCAGGTAATCTCCGCCATTGAGGCCATCGCGACAGTCGGCGGCCTCAACCCATCCCTCGCCGATCCCACAGGCGTTTTCGTTCTGCGAAACGAGCCTGAGGAACTGGCTGAGCTGGTATTGGGACGCGATGATCTGACAGGCACCCAACGCATGATCTACGTGCTCGACCTGACAGCGCCCACCGGCATGTTTGAAGCGCGTGATTTCGTGATCCGCGATGGCGACACGGTCTACGTGACCTCTGCCCCGATCACGCAGTTCAACAACGCCATCTCGGCGCTGACAGGCACGCTGACCTCGGTCGGCGGTGTGACGGATGCCGTGAACGGCACCACGAACTGACGTACATGGGCACGCCTGAGCGACCCCTTTCGCGCCGGGCGTTCCACTACAATGCAGGATTCCTGACCAACAAGCGCGTGCGTCGCATCCTGACGCTTGCGGGCTACGACCTCAAACTGGGCAAACCCACGGCCGAGGACGATGTGATCGTTTGGGGCCACTCCCCCTACGCCCCGCGCGGCGAGGCCGTGGCCGAGGCGACCGGGGCATCGCTTGTGCGGGTCGAAGACGCATTCCTGCGATCGCTCTTTCCCGGTCGCTCGGGCGAGCCACCGATGGGCTTGGTCATCGACCGCCAGGGCATGTATTTCGACGCCTCCGGCCCCTCTGACATCGAGACGCTGCTCGCCACCCACCCGCTTGATGACACCGCGCTGCTCAACCGCGCCCGCGATGTCTCAGCGCGCATGGTGGCCGGGCATCTGTCGAAATACGCCGCCACCGATCCGTCGCTACCCGCCCCGGAACGAGCTGGCTACGTGCTATTGATCGACCAGACCTGTGGCGATGCCTCCATCGAATTGGGCCAGGCCACACCTGACAGCTTCGCCGAAGCCCTGACATGGGCGCGTGAAGACCACCCTGACGCGCAGATCATCATCAAGACGCATCCCGAAACCCGCGACGGCCACCGCCCGGGACATTTCGACGGGGATTTGCCGCCAAACGTGGTGCTCGATGACCGCCCGGTCTCACTCTGGCGCATGTTCGAAGGCGCGCGCGCCGTCTATTGCGTGACCTCCGGCGCAGGGTTCGAGGCCATTCTTGCAGGTCATAAGCCCGTGGTCTTCGGTGTGCCCTTCTATGCCGGATGGGGCCTGACCGACGATCGCCGCCCGGTGCCCGCCCGCCGCCAACGCACGCTAACCCGCGCGCAACTCGTCGCGGCCGCCTTGATCCTTTACCCAACATGGTACGACCCCTACCGCGACCAACTCTGCGAAGTGGAAGAGGTGCTCGGCGCGCTTGAGGCGCAGGTGAACGCCTGGCGCCAAGATCGCGGCGGCTATGTCGCCTTGGGAATGCGCAGCTGGAAGAAGGGGCACCTGCGGCAAAGCTTCGGGCAGCATGACCGCTTTGATTTCGAAGAAAACCCGTTCAAAGCCGCGCGGGACGGGCGTCGCGTAGTTGTGTGGGCAGGCCGCGAAACCGAAGATATGCGAGACCAATGCCGCGCCGCTGACCGCGTGCTTCTGCGCATGGAGGATGGCTTCCTGCGCTCCCGCGGGCTCGGCGCAGAGCTTGTGCCCCCCCTGTCGCTCGTGCTCGACGATCTGGGCATCTACTACGATCCAACCCGCGAAAGCCGTCTGGAGCATCTGATTGCCGAGGCCACGGCCCTGCCGACCCCGCGACTTGATCGGGCCGAAAAGCTTATCGGCGCGCTCCGTCGCGCAGGCGTCACGAAATACAATCTCGAAGGTGCCGCCGCCCCCGACGTGCCCGACGGCGCGCAGGTCATCCTAGTGCCGGGGCAGGTCGAAGACGACGCCTCCATCCGCCTCGGCGCCGGTGACGTGAACACCAATGAAGAGCTTTTGCGCACCGCGCGTCGCCTCAATCCGCAGGCCTTCGTGATCTACAAACCGCACCCCGATGTGGAAGCTGGTTTGCGTCCCGGGCTTCTTCCTGAAGAGGCCCGAAGCCTCGCCGATCACATCGCCGATCAAACCGGGGCTGAGGCGCTCCTCGCCATCGCCGACCGCGTCGTCACGATGACCTCTGCTATGGGGTTCGAGGCCCTGATCCGCGGCATTCCCGTCACCACACTCGGCGCGCCGTTCTACGCCGGTTGGGGCCTGACAAGCGACCTTGGATCGGTACCGGACAGGCGCAAGGCCCGCCCTTCGCTGGCCGCTTTGGTCCACGCAGCGCTCATCACTTACCCGCGCTATACAGACCCAGTGACGGGCCTACCTTGCCCCGTAGAGGTCGCCCTACATCGCCTGGCCACTGGTGAAGGCGTGCCACAAAAACCAAGCCTCCGCGCTCTGGCAAAACTACAAGGCTGGATGGCCGGGCAAAGCTGGATCTGGCGAAAGTGAATATCACAAACGCGATGTGAAACTCGGTTTCCCACAAGTTTATCCACAGAAAGCCGACGTTTATCCCACGTCCCCGGACTGCCGCCGCCACACAGCCATACTATCTGCGCCGACTTGCTCTACCCGCTTCAACGCAAATCTCGGAGCCTCATCCAGCGCAGCAATCCCCATCGCGCCAACCGCCGGAATCCCTTCAGCACCCAGCATCATCCCGCCGTTGAACACCACCAGATCGTCGACCACATCCGCACCCAAAAGTGCTGCTGCCAACGTGCCGCCGCCCTCGCAGAAAACCCGCGTCAAGCCGGCCTGCCCCAGCGCGCCCATCGCAGCCGAAACATCAATCTGCCCGCCCGCGCCTGTGGCCACCTCAATCAACCGCGCCCCCGCCTCAGACCACGCAACCCGCCCAACTTCCGGCGCATCCGGCCCATGCACCATCCAGACCGGAACGTCGCGCGCCGAGCGTCCCAATTGCCCCTCCACAGGCACATCCAACCGACGCGAGAGCACCACCCTCACCGGCTGATGCGCTGCGCCAAGCCCCCGCACCGTCAGCCCCGGATCATCCGCCCGCGCCGTCCCCGCGCCAACCATCACCGCATCTTGCCGCATCCGCATCCCATGGACCCGTCGCCGCGCCTCAGGCCCCGTGATCCACTGGCTCTCCCCGCTCGCCGTCGCAATCCGCCCATCCAGCGACGTCGCCAGCTTCAGCGTCAGCATCGGGCGCCCCGACCGCACGGCCTTGAAGAACCCGCGATGGGCCTCTTGCGCCTGTGCTTCCAACACCCCTTCAACAACCTCAACACCAGCCGCGCGCAACCGCGCCGCCCCACCTGAGGCCACATCATTCGGATCACGCGCCGCCATGACCACGCGCTCAACGCCCGCTGCGATCAATGCGTCGACACAGGGCCCAGATTTTCCATGATGATTGCAGGGCTCCAACGTCACATAGACACATGCCCCCCGCGCCGCCTCCCCGGCTTGCGCCAACGCGACAACTTCCGCATGGGGCCGCCCGCCCGGCGCAGTCCAGCCGCGCCCGACGATCCGTCCATCCCGCACCAAAACACAGCCCACCGCTGGATTGGGCCAGGTCCGGCCCAATCCCCTCGCGCCCAACGACAGCGCCAGATGCATCCAGCGCCGGTCGTCCATGTCAGCTGTCGGTGATCGACGATGGCGGACGCAGTTCCGAAAGGAAGTCCTCGAAATCGCCAGTCGCCTGGAAGTTCTTGTAAACGCTCGCAAAACGGACGTAGGCGACGGTGTCGATGGCCGCCAGGCGCTCCATCACAATCTCACCAATGACCTTCGACTGAATGTCGGTCTCGCCCATGCTTTCCAGCCGCCGCACGATGCCCGAGATCATCTGATCCACGCGCTCGGGCTCCACGGGCCGCTTCTGTAGCGCAATCCGGATCGACCGTTCCAGCTTGTCGCGATCGAAATCCTCGCGCTTGCCGTTGGACTTGATCACCACCAGATCGCGCAACTGCACGCGCTCATAGGTCGTGAAACGCCCCGCACAGGCCGGACAAAACCGCCGACGCCGGATCGCAACATGATCCTCCGCAGGCCGCGAATCCTTCACCTGAGTGTCTACATTACCGCAAAATGGGCAGCGCATGGCCGCGCCCTCCTGTCCTTGTCGCGCGAAGGGGAGCCTTTGCGCCTGCCTCGATCCTTGGGGCTTAAGCCCGCTTATCCACAGGCACTATACGGAGACCCCAGCGCCTTGGGTAGAGGCATTCGCGCGCCACAGCATCTAGGTGTTGCACAGACGCCCCGGCCGCCCTCAATGCCCCATAAACGCAGCCGCAACGTGCCTCAGATGGGGCGCATCGCGGTGCTCAAACAAGTAAATCCCCTGCCAGGTGCCCAACCGCATCCGCCCACCCGCCACCGGGATCTGCACAGACACCGGCAGGACCGAGGCCTTGATATGCGCGGGCATGTCATCGGGCCCTTCCGCCACATGGGTCAGCCAGGACATACTCGGATCATCCCCGCGCGGCACGAACCGCTCAAAGAACCGCTTCAAATCCACCTGCACATCAGGATCCGCGTTCTCCTGGATCAACAGCGAGGCCGAGGTATGCCGCACCATCAGCGTCAATACCCCTTCGCCTGATCCCGCCACCCACCGTGCCACGTCGCGGGTGAACTCATACAATCCAGCGCCGCGCGTGGTGATCTCAAACTCGGTCTGCATCCCGCTTCCTTGTTTCAAAAATACTCAAAACGCACCGGCTCAACCGACACCAACGCCAAACTTGCCACGCATCAGCAGCTCCAAGCGCCCGCCTGAGCGGCCCGGGGGCCGCGAGGATGTGGAATGCGCGGAACGCGCGCCTTCAATCAGGGGGCGCAACACCACGGCCCGCGTCACTCAACCGATAGACGCCCTTTTCAACCTTCTCGAACCAGCCGTAATGATTGTTGCGCATGATCGCCGTGGCCCGCTTCACGCCGGTCGACTTCGCAACCTCGGCCCCCTTGGCCTCCCCCGCCAGCGCCAGAAACTCGGCGCACAACGTCGCCTCCTGCCGGTAGGCCGTCACCCGCGCACCAGCCAGCCCGCCAAGGTTCGGATCGCCCTCTCGCCGCTCAAACTCACTCAACATCGCGCGTTTCTTGCGCGCGACCTTGCGCGGGGCGTAAGGACCGGGGTCGCAATGGACATCAACCACGCCCGTCTCCATCCGAACGCTCATTAGGCCCAGCCCCAGCCGCCGCGCCAGTCTCACGTTCTCACGCAATGCCTTTATCCACGGGCGCCCTTTGCCCCGTGCAACGCAGACATAGACGCAATCGCACACCGCCAGCCGCGCGATGCCCTGATGGAATAACGCCAGCGAAAACCGGGTCTTCAACTCCACCACGACCATATCGTCGCCACGCACGCCCATAACGTCAGCCGGGCCAATCTCGCCCTTAACGTCATAGCTCTGCGCCTCAAGGAACGCCTTGACCGGCGGATATAAATCGCTCTCTTTCATCGCGGTGCAGCCTACCCGCCAAAAACGTCGCCGTGAATCCCCCTCCGCGACCCGATTCCCGGGTTGACACCTTCCCCACGCCTTCGTATGCGACGCGCACAGATTTCCGGGCGTGGAGCCTCCTCCGCGCCCTTTTGGTTTCGGCCCCGGCAGGCCCCGCGCCGCCACCGCCGTTGATGAACGAGAGGATGAACCCATGTCGCGCGTTTGCGAACTGACCGGCAAAGGCCCGATGACGGGCAATAACGTGAGCCACGCCAACAACAAAACCAAGCGTCGCTTTCTGCCGAACCTGACCGAAGTGACCCTCGGCTCCGACATTCTGGACCGCCGCTTCAAGCTGCGCATCTCCAACGCCGCGCTGCGCACCGTTGACCACCGCGGTGGCCTCGACGCGTTCATGGCAAAAGCCAAGGATGCCGAGCTGTCGACGAAGGCTCTGAAGATCAAGAAAGAGATTGCGAAGGCCCAGGCCGCACAGGCCTAAGCCCGTAGAGCGCAAGTCCGCCGCATTCCAAATCAAACGCCCCGCCGCAGACACCTCTGCGCGGGGCGTTTTCGTATCTGACCTTTCGGCGATGCCGATTGGCTGGCACAGTCGCGCCATGACCCAACGCCTCGACTACGTCGCCCTCAACACTCCCGCGATTTCCGGCATGATCGCCGCCAAACATCATATGGCGACCATCCCCGCAGGCTTCCGCGCGCTGGTTGAGCTGCGCGTCTCCCAGATAAACGGCTGCACCTACTGCATCGCACTCCACACCAAGGAAGCCACTGCAGCAGGTGAGCCTGAGGTCCGCATCGCATCCCTGCCTGATTGGCGCGGGAGCGCCCACTTCACTGCTCGTGAGAAGGCGGCACTCGCTTGGGCAGAGACAATCACCCGTATCGAATCCGAGCGTGCGCCAACCCCGCTCTACGACGACCTCCGCGAGCATTTCTCTGACACCGAGATCGTCGATCTGACCCTCATCGTCTCGCAAATGAACGCGTGGAACCGGCTGGCAATCAGCTTTGAAGTCCCTGACGCCACGCAGATGTGACGCCACCTTTCCAATATGCCGCATGACGGACCGCATTGGCTCCGCTACTGTCACGGCAATGCTCAAACGCTTCACTATAGGCCCCCTGCTTTCCCTCTGTCTGGTGCTCACCAGCCTCGCAGCCGTCATGGCCGAAACCCGCATGGCGGCGGCAGGCGGCTACTGCGGTGCAGCCGCACCACAACTGTTGCTCGACTCCGCAGGCCTGCCGATCCTCGATGCCGATGGTGAAGCCGTCACGGCACCAGATTGCCCAATCTGCCACCTGTCCCTCGCCCTTGCGGACACGATTTCACAAACGGCCCCAACATCGACAACCCTCTCCGCATCGCCCCTTGTGATGCCCGCGCCATCGGCCCCCTTCTCTCTGCGTCTGGATACCCACGCCCGCGCGCCCCCGCGCCCGGCCTGATCCCGAATTTCTAGATTTCAGACCAAAGAGAGACCCAAATGACCCTCAAAACAGCTATCCTCGGCACAGCCTTCGCCGTGCTGCCCGCCCTCGCCTCCGCCCATATGGTCATCGAAGACGCCTATGCCCGCGTCAGCCATACAGGCGCCCAAACCGCCGCCGTCTATGTCTCGCTCCGCAACCACTCCGACGATGACGACCGCCTGTTCCGTATCGAAGGTGATGTGGCCGAAAGGATAGAGATCCACACCCACACCCAGGACGACGCGGGCGTCATGCGCATGGTGGAGCTTGAGGACGGCATCGCCATCCCCTCCGGCGAAACGCACCAACTTATGCCCGGCGCCGACCACATCATGCTTCTGGGCCTGACCGAGCCGCTGGAGCAGGGCGACACCTTTGAGCTGTTACTCTTCTTCGACGTCTGGCTTCCCGAAACGATCACCGTGACCGTCGACAATGCAGCCGTGGACGCGCTCGACGGGCACGGCGACGACAACTCAGGCCACGGCGATCACTCAGGCCACTCCGACGGCTGACCACCAGGCACGGCCCCGCCCCTACAATTGAGGGGCCGGGTCAGTTCCCAATCCTGAAGAGAACCGCCATGAGCTTCGACAAAAGTCACCTCGGCCAAATCCGAAAGCTGGTTGGCTCACAACTCCTTCTGGTTCCCGGGGCCCGCTGCGTCATTGAGCGGTCCGATGGCAAAATTCTCCTGCAAAAACGAACCGACTTTGGGCTATGGGGGATACCCGGTGGAAATGCCGAACCCGGGGAAGACCTCGTTTCGGTCGTCAAACGGGAAGTCCTTGAGGAAACAGGCCTATCGATCACTGACCCGCAACCGTTTGGCTTCGGCTGCAATCCCGCACGCGAGACCGTGGAATTCCCGAACGGAGATACCTGCCAGTTCTTCGTCCTGAACTTTTTCACCCAGTCATTCTCGGGGGAATTGGCGATGCTGGATGGCGAAAGCGTCGCGCTTGATTGGTTCGATCCCAACCAACTTCCCCAGATGCTTCCGAACATGAAGGCCAGCATTGAGGCCTATTGCACATATCGTGAGACCCACGAATTCCAGATGTTCTGACCTCACCCTGCCAGACCTCTCGCCGTCACATCATCGGCGCGGCGGAACTTTGTGCCGTGAACACCCGGATATAGTCGCCGGGCGAGGATCCCGCCCAATAAACCCACAGCCGATGCGGATCATCTTCATCGACCCAAACCTCATCCCCACGCTCCAACCCGCGCAACTCAAGGCTCAGGTAGGTGACATCCGTGTTGGCTAGGAAATCCGTCGCCGCCATCGTGTCCTGAAAGGCGGCAATCCCAAGAACCGGCGCGTCAAAGTCGACGTAGCCATACTGCACGCCGTTGATGGAATCGAAGAACACATAATGGCTCGCCACCACCGTTCCGGCCGCGATCACACCGCCCTGCGGGCCTTGCATGCAGCCGCCAATGTCCACGCGGATCGGTTCGATCAAAGTGATGTTCTGGTCTTCGTTGAAAGCATAAAGGTGATCGGTGTTGAACGTATCCGCCCCCACCGCAAAGGGCTCGGACGGGTCGAGGATCGTGAACTGCCCGCTCCCGCTTTGCTGCAAGATCGCGCCGTCCATCACCCACGCCTGCGCGGGCAATGCCATGGCCAGCGACAACCCCAAACCGATCCAGAACTTCATGCCACTCCCCCGCGCTTTTTGCCCCTATACCGCGCCGGGCCGACGCACGGGATCACAGGTGCGTCACCGGCCCAAAACCGCGTCCACCCAGGCCGGCACGACCTCTGACGCGGGGCCAAGGATGCGTCGGTCAAACCGCCCGCCCGTGGCCTCAAGGTTGATCTCCAGCGTCTCGGCCCCAACCCTGCGCGCCTCTTCCACGAACCCCGCCGCCGGATAGACCTCGCCCGAGGTGCCAATGGCCGCAAACAGATCGCACCGGGCCAGCGCATCGCCGATCCGCTCCATGTGATAGGGGATTTCGCCGAACCAGACGATGTCGGGCCGCGTGGGCCCACCGCCGCACTCCGGGCAGGCATCGCCCACCGCCATCACGCGGGGGGCCTCCCACGTCGCACCGCAACCCGCACACAAGGCGCGCATCAACTCGCCATGCATGTGGATCACACCCTCGGCACCAGCCCGTTCATGCAAGTTGTCCACGTTTTGCGTTACAATGAGGGCTCCTGCCGCCTCCAACCGCGCCAGTGCGTCATGGGCCGCGTTGACCTCTGCCTCCAGCGCATTGGCCCTCCGCGCGTTGTAGAACGCATGGACCTTTTCGGGATCAGCGGCAAAGCCCTCGGGCGTAGCAACCTCCGCCAGATCGTACTTCGTCCACAACCCATCCTTGTCGCGAAACGTGCCCAGCCCCGACTCTGCCGAAACCCCCGCACCAGTCAGCACGACGATGCGATCCGCCCTAATCGACATTGCATAGCCCGTTCGCCGTTTGGACACGGCAAAACTGTGCCCCCTCGATCCGGGCTGCATGGGCGGCCAGAGCATCTGCGCTGCTTTCGTCGCCCGCTTGCAGCAGGAACACATGCATCCGTTCCGGCCCCGCTACGGCTGTCAGAACCGTGTGCTCCGCCCCACGCCCCCGTGCAGGATCGGCAGGGCAAGTAACGTCATAGGACAGGCCCGGCCGGTCATCGACGCGAAGCAGCGCCCGGTCATTGGTCACAAGCGTGGGACAGGCCGTCTCGATCCCGCCAAGCACCGTCTGCGCGGCCTCCAATGCGCTCAAAGCACTGAACGGGTGATCCTCACGCGTTCGAAAGATCCGAAGCCCCGTTAAGGCGACCCCCTGGGCGTTCTCCTCCAAAACGTAATCCTCAATGTAGCTGCCGTCGTAATCCTGACCGCTGAGGAAAATGGCCCCCTCCGGGATATCGACAAGCAAATGCTCCCCCACGGCATACCAGGGCGCTTCCTGCCCACTTGCAGGCGTCACCACGACAGCTGACGCCACAGCCAGCAAAGCCACCCTCCAGAATAGCATCATCCCTTGCCCTTTCCCCGCAATCGTCAGACGTTCCTGTCATGGCCCACTCTATCCTCCCCCACTCTATCCTCGTTGTCTGCCTCGGCAACATCTGCCGCTCCCCAACCGCCGAAGCCGTGTTGCGCGCGCATCTTCCCGATGCGCGGATCGACAGCGCGGGCACCGGCAACTGGCACGTCGGCAAACCGCCCTACCCGCCCGCGATCGAGGCCGCAGAAGCGCGCGGATACGACCTGACGCCATTGCGCGCCCGACAAGTCACGCGGGCTGATTTCGACGCCTTTGACCTGATCCTCGCGATGGATGCCCAAAACCTCAGTGACTTGCGTGAGATTGCGCCACAGGCCGACAACGTCGCGCTATTCCGCGACCCTGTCGGCGCGGGCGCTGTGCCCGACCCGTACTACACCGGCGATTTCGACGGCGCGCTTGATCTGATTGAAGAGGCGGCGGAGGCCTGGGCCAAACGCCTGACCTAGCCGCAGCGCTGCTCGGCTGCGGTCGAGAATGTCCGCCAGGCCTGCCACATCTCTTCATCGCGGGCGCGGTCTGACTGGCGCGTGTCCTGCGCGCGCTGCGGATCATCGAACCACCGCGCACCTTCACGGATCTGCGCGCGGGTCAAAAGATCACCAGCCACGTCGCCGATGCACGAGCACAACGACCGCGATGCATCACGGTCGGACGCATTGCACGCCCGCTCAATGGCATTGGCGAAAGCACTGGAGGGGACGGCCAGGAATACGGCCAGGGCCACGCCTGCGGCCCACGTCTTGGAAAATGTCATTTCATTGCCTCGTCACGAAAAAATTGCGGGTCTTTATGCCCGGTACTGCTCTGCCCGTTCTATGCCAGAAACCGGCCTCGCGATCAAATCACGGATTTGCGGGGCGCGGCACCTGCGCCACCGCGCACAATTTCCAGCGCGCTGCACCGATACACAGCACTCTTCCTTTCATTCGAAACCTCTGCCACAACAGCTAAATGACTGACCTTGCGTCACTTCCCCGCCGTATCGCGGCCCGCGCCACGGGCCATGCGCTGGCGTTTGTGGCCCGCTTCATCACCGCCGTGCGCGCGGATTGGCGCGGGATTGAGCCTGTGGCCAAGCAGCGCGTCTACTACGCCAATCACGTCTCCAACGGCGACATGCCGATGATCTGGACGGTCCTGCCCGGCCATATGCGCCGCCAGACCCGTCCCGTTGCGGCGGCGGATTACTGGCTCAAAAACAAGATCCGCGCCTTCGTGGGGCCAGAGGTCTTCAACTGCGTCCTCATCGACCGGCGGCCCGAGGTCGATGACAAACCTCTCGACAAGATCATCGAAGCGCTCGACGAAGGTTCGTCCCTCATCATTTTCCCCGAGGGCAACCGGAACATGACCGATGATCCCCTTCTGCCCTTCCGCTCCGGCCTCTACAATATGGGCAAGGCGCGGCCCCACGTAGACCTCGTCCCCACCTGGGTCGCCAACCTCAATGAGATCATGCCCAAGGGTGAGATCATCCCCCTGCCGCTCATCTGCACTGTCACCTTCGGCGCTCCCATTCATGTAGAAGAAGGCGAAAGCAAAGACGCCTTCCTCAAACGCGCCGCCGACGCCCTCGTGGCCCTCGCCCCAGAAAGCAGAGACGAAATCGTCACCCCCGAACGGGCCACGGAGCCCGCCCCATGACGCCCGAGACCACAACCGACGTCGCCATCCTCGGCCTCGCCGTCATCGGCATCCTCATCGCCTTCACCATCATCGGCGAAACCCTTCGCATGCGCCTGCCCCACGGCCAAACCGACCCGGTGGTCGAGGCGTTCAACATGCGCGTCCACACCTGGTGGGGCCTCGCCATCTTGCTCACCCTCGCCGTCCTTCTCGGCAAAATCGGCGTCATCCTCCTCTTCGCCTTCTCCTCCTTCGCCGCCTTGCGCGAATTCCTCACCTTCGCCCGCAAACGCCGCGCCGATCACCTCAGCCTAGCCCTCGCCTGCTTCGTCATCCTGCCCCTCCAATACCTCTTCGTCTGGCTCGACTGGACTGCGCTTTTCACCGTCTTCATCCCCGTCTACGCCTTCCTGCTCCTGCCCATCGTCTCCGCCTTGCGCGGTGACGCGACCAACTTCATGGGCCGCGTGGCCGAGACGCAATGGGGCCTGATGATCTGCGTCTTCTGCATCTCCCACGTGCCCGCGCTGCTGACCTACGACATGCCCGACGGCTCCGACCGTTCGATCCTGCTGATCGTCTTCTTCGCCATGGTCGTGCAACTGGGCGACGTGTTCGAGTACTACGCCGGCCGCCGCTTCGGCCGCCGCAAGATCGCCCCCAAGCTCTCCCCCAAAACCGTCGAAGGCATGATCGCAGGCGTCCTCGCCGCCGCGCTGATCGGCGCCGTGCTCAGCTGGGTCACGCCCTTCGGCCTCATTGGCGCCGCCGCCATGGCAGCACTCGCCTCGCTCACAGGCATGTTCGGAAGCCTCGTCTTCGCCGCGATCAAACGCGACAAGGGCGTCAAGGACTGGTCCCACCTGATCCCCGGCCAGGGCGGCCTGCTGGACCAACTCGACAGCGTGATCTTCGCGGCCCCGATCTTCTACCACGTCACCCAATTGGTTTGGGCTTGAGCCGCCTCAGTGCAACCGAGCCTGCGTCACGAACACCGTCACCCGCTCCTCGCCCAGCGCACGCAGAGCCTCCAGCCGGTGATACCCCTCCAACAACACATACCGCCCCTTCCCCTCTCGCACTCGAATGGGCGTCGTCTGCCCATTCTCGAGAATGTCGTTGGCCAGTGCATCGACCTTATCAGCCTCCAGCGTTTTCTTCCGCTTGGCTGGCACGTAGATGTCGTCGATGCGCAGAGGGATGGCGTTGGGCATAAGGCGCTCCTTGGCTGTGGGACGGAGCGTAGCACGGGTCTCACACGATGGTTCGATAAACTTGCGCGACCGGCAGGACCCACGACCTGGCCTGCCGCAAGGGCTCGCGCCTTCACTTCGGTTAGAAGTTTTCGCTTCGAATGACATCACCCAGCCACAGGCGAAAGGCGCGAAGCCGCTCTGTGTGGCGCAGGTCTGCATGGCTCAACACCCAAATATCACGAGCTGGCTTGGGCTCCATCGCAGGTAGACGCACAAGGGCTGGGTCCGCGTCCCCGATGATGATCGGCAAGTAGGACAGCCCTAAACCAGCCCGGGCCGCGTGATGTTGCAATTCCGCATGATTGAACGCGCCTCGCGCTGGCAAATGCGGATAGGGGGTGTCGGCGATCCAGTCCTGCGCCTCGTCCGGTGCCCAGCCGAGCCAAACAGCCCCACAGTCGGGATCGCTAAGGTCATGGGCCGAAAGGTAGTCGCGGCTTGCATATCCACAGGCATGGCTTTGGGCGATCTTGCGGCCGACCAGCACATCATCCGGTGATTGCCCGATGCCGACAAATCTGATGGCGATATCTGCCTCGCGTCGGGATAGATCCGCCGTCCCGTAAGAAACGGACACCTCGAAAGTGATCTCGGGATAGGCAGCTTCGAATTCAGGCAAGCGGTGCAGGAGTCCATAAAACGCGACGAAATCGGGAACCGTCAAACGGATCAAACCGCGCATTCCCGTTTGCGCCCCGGCGATCGTGCGCAGCCCCTCATCCAACACGTCCGAGGCGCGACCGACCGTCTCCAGCAGCGCCGTGCCTTCCTCCGTCAGCGCAACGCCCCTCGGCCCACGCACGAATAGCCGTGTGCCGACCCGTGCTTCCAACACGTCCATGCGCCGCGACAAGGTGGAATGTGAAATGCCCGCCTTCGCTGCGGCTGCGCGCAAAGTGCTCGCCCCGGCAAATGCCTGGAAGAGGCCCAGATCATCCCAGTTCACCAACATCACTCCTTTGGTCCAAAATTGCACCACAGAGTGTAAGTTAGGACCATTTATGCAGACACACGCAAGATGTATTTCCGTCTTACGCCAACCCGAAAAAGGAATGACCAATGCTTACCTGCCGCGCCCACGCTCACCGCATGATCGACGCGCCTCCCGATGTGTTGTGGTCAACCATTGCTGCAATGACCGGTATGGAAGACTGGTATCCAGACCTCATCGCCCGGTCCAAGGTCGACGCGGCGACCACACCGCCAACGCGGTTCTGCGTCATGCGGGACGGCGGCGAATTGCACGAACGCATCCTGCTGCGCGATGCCGACACACGCACCTTCGTCTATGCCATCGACCATCACCCCATGCCCGCCCAATCTGTCGTGGGCACCATTCGCATCGACGCCGCCGACACTGGGTCCCGCGTGACCTGGGATGCGCAGTTCAATGTCGAAGATACGATGGCGGATGCACTCACGCAGACGATCAGCGCGATGTATCGCGCCGGTCTCGACAGCCTTGCGAACCATCACACCAAATAAAGGAGTTTTCTCATGTCACTCTGGACAAAACTGACCACCCGCAATGTCGGGAAATTCGACCGCGTCCTGCGGGCCATCCCGTTTGCCGTCTTTCTCTTTGTCTTATTCAACGGCACCCTTGTCGGCCTACCGCTGATCGCCTTGGGCGTCATCTCGACAATGTTGCTCGTCACCTCAATCACCGGCATGTGCTCAATCTACGCAATGCTGGGAATGAGCACTTGCCCACATCAGCAATAAAGCCATTCGCGGCGCGTCACGGCCACCAACAGGCGGGCTGACGCGCCGCGTAAATGCAGCACCCGCGCGGTCATGCGCGAAGGTCAGACCTATCGGCAGGCTTCAGTTCGCCTGCCGCGCTAAGGCTCCGTTGAAACTTGCCGCGACACCAAAGCGTCTGGGTGGGACCTTGCCCCCTTCCCCCCACCCCCTCCACACGCTACATCCCCCTGAAACCACACGCTTCAGGCAGCCCGCATGACCGATCTCAACCGCATCCGCAATTTCTCCATCGTCGCGCACATCGACCACGGGAAATCCACGCTGGCCGACCGGCTGATCCAGCTCACCGGCACTGTGGCCGAGCGCGATATGCAAGAACAGCTGCTCGACTCTATGGATATCGAGCGCGAGCGCGGAATCACTATCAAGGCCAACACAGTCCGCATCGAATACCCCGCCAAGGACGGCCACACCTACATCCTGAACCTCATCGACACCCCCGGCCACGTCGATTTCGCCTATGAAGTCTCCCGCTCCATGCAGGCCGTCGAAGGCTCGCTGCTGGTGGTGGATGCCTCCCAGGGGGTCGAGGCCCAGACGCTGGCCAATGTCTATCAGGCCATCGACGCCGACCACGACATCGTGCCCGTCCTCAACAAGGTCGACCTCCCCGCCGCTGAGCCCGACCGCGTCCGCGAACAGATCGAGGATGTCATCGGCATCGAAGCCCACGACGCCGTCGAAATCTCTGCCAAAACCGGCGTGGGCATTCCGGACGTGCTCGAGGCCATCGTCACCCGCCTCCCCGCCCCCAAGGGCGACCCCGACGCGCCGCTCAAGGCCATGCTCGTCGACAGCTACTACGATCCCTATCTCGGCGTCGTCGTCCTGATCCGCGTCATCGACGGCAAGATCCGCAAGGGCGACAAGATCGCCATGATGGCCACCGGCGGCCGCTACGGCATCGACAGGCTCGGCGTCTTCCGCCCCCAGATGCAGGACATCGCGGAACTCGGCCCCGGCGAAATGGGCTTCCTCACCGCCTCCATCAAACAGGTCCGCGACACCCGCGTCGGCGACACGATCACCCACGAAAAGCGCCCTACCGAGACCCCGCTGCCGGGCTTCAAACCCTCCCAGCCCGTCGTCTTCTGCGGCCTCTTCCCCGTCGATGCCAACGACTTCGAGGACATGCGCGACGCGATCGAGAAACTCGCCCTCAACGACGCCTCCTTCACCTCGGAAATGGAGACCTCCGCCGCCCTCGGCTTCGGCTTCCGTTGCGGCTTCCTCGGCCTCCTGCACCTCGAAGTGATCCGCGACCGGCTCGAACGCGAATACGACATCGACCTCATCACCACCGCGCCCTCCGTGATCTACCACGTCCACATGCGCGACGGCACCATGATGGAGCTTCACAACCCCGCCGACATGCCCGACATGACCCACGTCGACCATATCGAAGAGCCGCGCATCAAGGCCACAATCCTCGTCCCCGACGAATACCTCGGCGACGTCCTCAAACTCTGCCAGGACCGCCGCGGCATCCAGATGGACCTCACCTACGCCGGCTCCCGCGCCATGGTCGTCTACGACCTGCCCCTCAACGAAGTCGTCTTCGACTTCTACGACCGCCTGAAATCCGTCACCAAAGGCTACGCGAGTTTCGACTACCAGATGATCGGCTACCGCGAGGACTTCCTTGTGAAAATGTCGATACTCGTGAATGACGAGCCCGTCGACGCCCTCTCCATGATGGTCCACCGAGACCGCGCCGAAGGCCGCGGCCGCGCCATGTGCGAGAAACTCAAAGAGCTCATCCCCCGCCACATGTTCAAGATCCCGATCCAGGCGGCGATTGGCGGTCGTGTGATTGCCCGCGAAACGTTGAGCGCGATGCGCAAGGACGTCACCGCGAAATGCTACGGAGGCGACGCCACGCGGAAACGCAAGCTGCTCGACAAGCAGAAGGCGGGGAAAAAGAAGATGCGGCAGTTTGGGAAGGTCGAAATTCCGCAATCCGCATTCATCTCAGCGCTGAAGATGGACAGTTAATCCTGCGAAGTTGTTGCCTCGTCAAACGCACCACGCAATTGCTTCGCAAGCATCGCTCCCAGCAATGCTTCCATGTCCTGAACAAGGTCTTCTCTTAGTTCCTCAGATGACTTGTAAAGCTCGTCGGCAGCTTCCAAAGCGGCATAATAAGGATCGCGGTTTGCCACAATCTGAACTGGTATCGTTTCGGCTCCAGGCAACAAAGCTTCAGATTTTGCGCAAAGAACTAGATAAGACGCTGCGCGTGATGTTCGTCCGTTGCCTTCTGTGAACGGGTGTATCCAATTCAGCCGCCACATAACCATCGCGCACAAATGAACTGCGCTACAACTATCCCAGTTGTCGTTGATGTAGTCGCAGAGTTCCTCAACAAGCTCTGGCACGAGATGGCCACCGGGCGGCGTGTGTTTGCTCTCGCCGATTTCGATGCCTGCGGGACGCCACACGCCAGCATACGCATCCAAACCCTCAATTGCACAACGGTTAAGATCGAGCAGTGTCGACGGGCGTAGTCGGAAACGTCGCCCATCAACTACGTTGAGGACTAACTGCCTTACTCTCTCTGTCTGCTGTACCGCATTTGCAGCTTCGAGCTTTGCCTTGGCGATATCGTCATTTACGACTGTTGCCCCGTCCGCCTTGCTGTGTCGGACTCTTCCTTCATCCACTGGGCGCATCAGAGGCCGAGGCGCTCTGCCTCTTCGTTGACCATGTCACGAGTAATCTTGGAGTTCTCAAAAGCGGAGTTGCCATAGGCGAAGCTGCGGCGCTGCTCTTTGGTTTGCTCTTCGCTCATCGTCAATGTTTTCGACTTTTCGATGAGGTAGTCGAGATCTTCCAACTGTTCTTTTGTCACGATGCTCTCCCGCTTAGCAGTAGGTACGTCGAGCCATGTTTCTTGCTTGTGCTTAGGTGGGCCCGAGGATCGAGGTGATACGTTATATAGTGCTCAAAGCAACGACTACATCGCAAGAGTTGTATTTTTCGTTACGCACGGCACGCGAAAAAGTGACTCTTTTCCAACACACTGGAGCGGCACTACATTCGTTGCAACTTCAGAGGTTCCGATACGCGTTCAAAACATTCCCCGTGAATTCCTGTGGTCGAATTGTCAGGTTCACCATACCAATCCAATCGTCAGTGACCACATGCGCCACCTCCTCCCCCTCCCGCTCCTCCTCCTCCCCGCCTGCGACGAGGGCCATCTCGGCAATCCACTGCTCCTGCCCGTGACCGGCCTCGCCACCGCCGTGGAGAACTCCTCCTACAATTCCCGCCGCTCGCGCGTGTCGAACTTCCTCGCCGCCAACCAGCCCGCCGTCATGGCCGAGGCGCTCAGCCAACCCGGCCCCGCGCTGGCCACACTCTACCAGACCGCCGGCACCCATCCCGCCAGCCAGCCCGCCGTCCGCCGCGACCTGGCCGAGATCTCCGCCGCCCCGCCCCCCGATTGGGTCGAGCGCGCGACAGTCATCGCCATGGTCCATTCCAACTGAGCGACCGTAGGGTGGGTGCAACCCACCGCCCCTACCCTTTCCGCGCCTTATCCGCCGCCGCCCGTGCCTCCTCCGCCTGCGCCGCCTTCCACTCCAGGTCCGCAGTTTTCTCCCGCACCTGCCGTCTCATCTCTTCGATCCGGCCCCATTCCCAGCGCTCCTCTCCCGCGCTGTCCCCATCCCGGAACGCATCAATCGTCTATTCCCCATGCAGGAACCCGCCCAGCTTCAGGTGCATGAACGACCGCAGCACATCGTTCATCCGCGCCTGATAGCCCGGCCCGCAGGATTTGAAGAACTTCACCACATCCTCATCGAACCGCACCGTCAGCTGCTTCTTCTCACTGGTCTTACGCGTCGCGATCTCGTGCCACGCCTCCGGGATGCGCCGCTCGGCCATCAAGTGGTTCTGCAAATCCCATTCCAGGCGCTTCATCGCTTCCGCCATGTAGAAGTGATGCGCCCGGGCGGTCTTGGTCAGGGGCTTTTGCTGGGTCATGTCTGGACCTCGATTTGGTGAAACGGGTCCCGACTGTCCTGTGGCACGGTTAAGGAAGGGTGCACTACAAGTGTAGTTATAGAAAAACTACAGGTTCACTACAGGATCACTCACCTCCCGCATTCGGCGCCAAATTCCCCGATTTTCGCGGATTTGACCCGAATCCACCGATCTGAAGGGCGCATTTCCGCAAAATGCCCCAACATCTTGTGATCCCGATTCTCACGCCAAAACCCCGAAAACGGGCTTCGCAGGTGCAGAAAATCACCCCTCTCAAGCATACTCCTCCACAGCGCGAAAAAAGCGTTTTGGCTCAACCCTCTGGCGCGCGCGTTAACCGATCCCACACAGGGTTCTCCACCTTTTCATCCACAAGAAATCAAAATGCTGCAGTGCTATTTTGTTGCTCGGATCGACGGCTTGTCGGAATGTAATTGGGCCAAAGCGGAGGTCCTAGACCAAAGCGGAGGGCGCCACGGCCTCCAAGGTTGAAAGCGCGCTAGGTGGAGCTTCGGTTCAAACCAGCACGTGGAAGATTGAGGGCTTGGAAAATGTCGGCCATGTCTTTGACGTGAAAGAGATTTTTGAAGCAGCGGGCAGCGGTGGGGCGTATAGGAAACCGCAAGGGGACCAAGCGTCAAGTGGAAGCCCGCAAGGGGGACTGCGAACCGGAGAGGGAAAGCGCAAGCGGACTTAATCCATTCGAAGGCGTCAGGGTGGGGGCAACCCCAATGCATGGACCGCGTCCGAGCACCTGGCGCCTTCATCTATTCCAGAACAGAAAAAGGGCCCGAACCTTAACGGCCCGAGCCCTCGCATCAGGAATGCAATCCGCGTCCATGCACCTGTATGTGCTGGCTAACCCGCGCGCGCAAGCCGATCAACCCGCCCCGCCACATCTGGGCTACTGCGCAACATTTCCGCAACACCGCGCCGTGGCACACAACCGCTAGCGTCAGCCATCCAAAAACACCCGACAAGCCCCCTCAAACTCCCGAGGCTTCTCCGCATGCACCCAATGCCCCGCCCCCGGTATTTTTGCGAAGCGGGCGGCAGGGAAAAGTTGTTTTATTTCAGGCCGGTGCTCGTGCTGGACGTAGTCGGACTCCGCACCTGACAGCATCAAGACAGGCCCCTCAAACACGCCTGAAACCTCAGGAAACCCGATAATCGCGTCCATATCGGCCTCTAGCTGATCCAAGTTCAGCCGCCACGCCTTCGCTTTCACGTCTAAAGACTGCAGCAAAAACGCCCGGACCCCCTGATCTTCAACGAATTTCGCCAGCTGTTGATCCGCATCTCCCCGTGTCTCCACACTGGAAAGGTCGACCTTCCGCATCGCGTCGATCATCCCCTGCTGGGTGTGCGAGTAGGCCACCGGCGCAATGTCCGCGACAACCAATCGCCGCACCATCTCTGGCCGTGAAACCGCCAGAACCATCGACGCTTTTCCGCCCATCGAATGCCCCACCACATCTGCAACACCGCCATACGCATCGATCACCTCGGCCAGATCACCTGCCATCGCGGGGTAGTCATGGGGGCCGAGATGCCGCGAAGCGCCGTGGTTGCGCATGTCGACGGTCACAACTTGCCGCGTGTCTGACAGCCGTTTTGCAATAACGCCCCAGTTCCGCGCCGAGCCGAAAAGCCCATGGGCGATCAGGATGGGAGGGCGGCCATTGGCCTCGCCAGTTGAATACGTTGCAAGCATCGCCCTTCCATACGGCGAAAGCACAGGGTGCGCCAGATGAAGCCGGTGTCCTTGAGCGAAGTGGCTGACCCGCGTAAATTCAACGAGTTGCGGCGCAAAGGGGGCCGATTCGATGGATCAAGAACGCTATTTTGAGATCACCGAAAGCCTACGTCAGCAGATGGCGGAGCGCTTGTCGGTCAAGTCGCGTAGCTTTCCCGGGGCGGTACGTAAGGCCGGGCGGCTGCTTCCGGCACAGGCCCGGACTGCAGCGCAAGAGCTTATTGATGCCGAGCAACGCTTGAGCCATCCGAAGCTTGCGGCCCGGACGGACGGTGCGCAAATCGACCGCGCGGCTGCGACGATCGAAGCTGCCTTATCCCGCCACCGGCCCGGCGCGCGCGCTGCGCAACGCCGCAGCCTCTTGGCCGCTGAAATCGGGTTCCGCGCGCTAATCGTGATCGTGGCTTGCCTCGCCTTTGTGCAATGGCAAATGCCGGTCTAAGGAAGCCGAAAAGCCCTTTTCAATCAATGCGCTGGCTGAATGAACGTCCCATTTCGCAGGTCGCGCATGGCCTGCTGTAATTCTTCCTGGGTGTTCATCACAATGGGGCCGTGCCAGGCAACTGGTTCCTCGATGGGGGCGCCTGAGATCAGCAGGAACCGAACGCCCTCCTCACCCGCCTGAACGGTCACCTCATCGCCTGCGCCAAAGCGGATCAAAGTGCGATCACCGGACAGGTCGCGGATGTTGACCTCTTGGCCCATCACCTCCTTTTCCAGAAGCACGCCATTGGGCGCGGAGGCATCGGCGAAGGCCGCAGCCCCTTCGAACACATAGGCAAACGCCCTGCGATAAGTGTCGATCTTGAATGTCTTTTTCACGCCCGCAGGCACGCTGACATCCAGGTATTGCGGGTCTGCCGCGATACCATCGACCGGGCCGCGCTTGCCCCAGAACTCGCCAGTGATGACCCGCACTCGGGTGCCATCATCGTCGATCACCTCGGGAATATCTGCGCCCTGAATGTCCTGATACCGCGGTGCAGTCATCTTCTGGGACGAAGGGAGATTGCCCCAAAGCTGGAAGCCGTGCATCTGGCCCCGCGCATTCCCGAATGGCATTTCCTGATGCAAAATGCCCGACCCAGCGGTCATCCATTGAACCGACCCCGCGCCAAGCGCGCCGGTGTTGCCGAGGCTGTCGGAGTGCTCGACCGTGCCCTCCAGCACATAGGTGATCGTCTCGATCCCGCGATGGGGGTGCCAGGGGAAACCCTTGGCGTAGTGCGCCGGATCATCGTTACGAAAATCGTCGAACAGCAGAAACGGGTCCAACTCGGACGGATCCTGAAAACCGAATGCACGATGCAGGTGAACGCCCGCGCCTTCCATCGTGGGTTGGGCGGGCCGTGTTTCGAGGATGGGACGAATAGACATGAACTTGCGCCTCCTTGCGGGCTGATGGGCAACCACGTATGCCCTGCAACGCCTCTCGTCTATTCTGCGCGGGGGCACGAAAGGTGTGCAATGGCGCGTAAGTCGAAGGACGATCCGAATGAGGTGCTGGCGGATATCACGCCCAACGCCAGCCGTCGCGTGGCCGCTGTTGGGATGGCTGGCTTGTTGGGCGCGCTGTTGCTGCTGATCGCGGGGCTACGGCCGCCGCAGGACCTCGGATGGCTGGTGTTCTTGATCGCCTTCGGCGCCGCGTGCCTTTGGCTCGCCATCAGCATGTGGCGCGCGTCATCGGTGACGATTGAACTGACGCGATCTGAACTGCGCGAAGTGAACGGCCGCGTCTTGTGCGCCATCGACAATGTGGAGCGCGTCGATCGCGGGCTTTTCGCGTTCAAACCCGCCGGGGGTTTTCTGGTGAAGCTGAAAGCGCCGGTCGGACGGGTCTATGCGCCGGGTCTCTGGTGGCGCGCCGGACGCACGCTGGCCGTGGGTGGCGTGACGAAACGGGGCGAGGCCAAGGAGGTTGCTGACCTCATGACCGTGCTTCTGGTCAAAAGCGGCCAGAAGGGTTGAGCGCGGGCCAATATCCTCGGATGGATATAGGCCCTGCCCACATCAAATACCCTTGGCCTGATAACTGGCGGCAACCCGGCTGATCGACACCAGAAAGCCCGCAGTGCGCAGATCGGTGACATCATCGCGCGTATGCCAAACTTCACGCATAGCGGCATAGGCCTCCCGCATGGTGTCGTCGAGACCGGAACGGACAAGCTCCAACTCGCCTGCACCACGCAGGTATTTCTGTTTGAAGTCCGGCGTCATGGACCACGCGCCGCCCAGGTGCGCGTCCAGGCGCTCCAACTCATCCACGATCAGCTGGTGACGCGACTCCTCTTGCCGGCGCTGCATACGGCCAAAGCGAATGTGGCTCAGGTTTTTCACCCACTCGAAATAGGACACAGTCACACCGCCTGCGTTTGCGTAAAGGTCGGGAATGATGACCGTGCCCTTATCCATAAGGATGTCGTTGGCTCCCGCTGTGATCGGACCGTTCGCAGCCTCGATAATCAGCGGCGCTTTCACATCCGCCGCGTTGCTGAGGTTGATAACCCCTTCAAGCGCCGCCGGGATAAGGATGTCGCAATCCTCGGTCAAGCAAGCGGTCCCATCCTCGACATAGGATCCGTTGGGGAAGCCTTTCACACCGCCATGATCCGCAATCCAGTGGCGGAGCGTATCAATGTCGATGCCGCTTTCGTCCACGATGGCGCCGTCGCGCTCGATGACATGGGTGACGATGCTTCCGTCTTCTTCGGACAAGAACTTGGCCGCATGGTAGCCCACATTGCCGAGGCCTTGGACAATGACCCGCTTGCCGTCGAGCGAGCCGCTCAGGCCCGCTTTGGCAACATCCTCAGGATGCCGGAAGAATTCCTGCAACGCGTATTGCACGCCACGGCCCGTGGCTTCGACCCGGCCCTGGATGCCGCCCGCGTGGGGTGGTTTGCCAGTTACGCAGGCGCGCGCGTTGATATCTGTGGTGTTCATGCGCGCGTATTGGTCGGCCATGATGGCCATCTCGCGCTCGCCCGTGCCCATGTCGGGGGCGGGCACGTTTTGGGCCGGGTCGATCAGGTCGCGCTTGATCAGCTCATAGGCGAAGCGACGGGTGATCTTTTCGATCTCATCGGCGTCGTATTCACGCGGATCGATGCAAAGCCCGCCTTTGGATCCGCCAAACGGCGCCTCAACCAGTGCGCATTTGTAAGTCATCAGCGCGGCCAGCGCTTCAACCTCATCCTGGTTCACGCCAAGCGAATAGCGGATGCCACCCTTTACCGGCTCGGTATGTTCGGAGTGGACAGAGCGATAGCCGGTGAATGTCTGGACCTTGCCGCGCAACTTGACGCCAAAACGGACCGTATAGGTCGAATTGCAGACGCGGATCTTCTCCTCCAACCCGGGTGGCAGGTCCAAAAGTGCCGCTGCACGATTGAACATCAAATCTACGGATTCCCGGAAACTGGGCTCGGCCCGGTTGGTCGTCATGGCGCGTCTCCCTTCGCGTTCACCCCGGCCCGGATGCGCCTTTGGGCGTTCATCCGGCGCGTGCTGCAGGGCGCCCTCGGGGCCGCGTGCGCCCGCGTCAACAAGGGCACAGCAGGCCGCGTCATGCAACCTTGAGATGCATCAACTTTGTCCATTTCTAAAGGGCGTTCCGGCGAAAACGGCCCCATTCCAACACGCCTGTGCCCCATTTTTGCCTTCCTTTCCGGTCACTCAATGCGTTGGCGAATTGCGTATACGTGCGTCTTTCGTCGTTGGGTTTATGATTTTGGAGGGCAGGCCATGATGGGCCTTGTCAGTAAAATGGCGACTTCTGCCACCGCCTTGGCTGCACGGCTTTCGCCCGTGCAATTCGCGAAGCGCGAGGATGGCACGATCACCTCGTTTGCGGTCCTCATGTTCGTCTTGATGGTTGGCGCCAGCGGCATCGCCATCGATGTGATGCGATACGAGACGCAACGCACGCAGCTGCAATACACGCTCGACCGCGCAATCCTCGCCGCGGCATCCCTGACCCAGCCCTATGATCCCGAAGGCGTTGTTCGCGATTATTTCGCGATCGCAGGCCTCGGAGATTACCGTCTCGACGTGCGCGTCGATGAAGGCATCAACTTCCGCCGCGTGCATGCCTACGCCGAATTGGAAGTGCGCTCGCTGTTCATGCGCCTCTTCGGTGTGCGCGTGATGACATCGCCCGCCATCGGCGCCGCGGAAGAGCGTGTGCGCAACATCGAAGTCTCCATGGTTCTCGATATCTCGGGCTCGATGGGATCGAACAACCGGATGACCAACATGCGTCCTGCGGCGCGGGACTTCGTGACCGAAGTGCTTAGCGCGAACGACACGTTGAACGCCGAAAACCTCGTCTCCGTGTCCATTGTTCCCTACAATGGTCGTGTAAACAGTGGCGCGCTGATCGACAGCGTGTTCACCTTTGACGACACACACAATTATTCCAACTGCGCCCGGTTTGAGCCGGTGGTGTCCAGCTATTCATACGATCCGGCGACCGGCCCGTGGGATGCAAGCTCTTGGCCCGCTTCGGACTATCTGACAACGGCCATTGACCCGGGCGAGGCGATCCAGCGGATTGCGCATTGGGACCGTGGCAACGAAGACGATGATGAGCTGTTCCAGAGCCCGCATTGCCAGACCGATCAATACGGCGCGATCCTGCCATGGCAGCACAATGAGACGATTTTGCACAATCACATCAACAGCCTGAACACGGGCGGTTGGACCGCAATCGACCTTGGCATGAATTGGGCTGTGGCCCTGCTGGACCCGACCGCCAATTCGGCACTGAACGGTCTTATTGCTTCGGGCAACGTGCATTCCGATTTCGACGATCGCCCGGCCCCGTTTGTGGACGGCGACCCGGCGACAACTTTGGATGACGAAACCATCAAGGTTGTCGTTCTGATGACCGATGGTGCGAACACCAACCAATACGACCTGCGCGATCCCTATCGCACGGGCTATGCGCCGGTCTTCTATCACGAAGATGACGACCGCTATTCAGTCTGGTGGGAAGATTTCGGCCAGTTCTGGATCCCTACCGGTGATCCGCGCGATGCTAATGGCTACTGGTCCGCGTCCCCCTATGGCGGGTTTGGTGACTATGACCTGTCATCGACAAGCTGGTACACCGCCGGCTTCGACATGGAAGATCGTCTCGCACTTTATACCTACGATGCTTCCGACGATGGTCACATTCTGGCTTGGGCCGACCTTTGGGCGACCTACACGGCCGAATGGATTGCCGAGGAATGGTTTGAAGAACCTGCACGTGCGTCCGGTCTGTGGGCCTACCACGACGCCGTCGCCGACAACGCCAGCTATCTATATGCGGGCCAGACCGAAGCCGACCGGAATTTGCGGGCCATCTGTGATGCCGCCAACAACGCCGGTATCGTGATCTATTCCATCGCGTTCGAGGCCCCTTCCGGCGGCCAAGCCGTCATGCGCTACTGCGCCACGACCGACGCGACATATTACAATGTTGAAGGTCTGGAAATCAGCGAGGCGTTCGAGAATATCGCCCGCTCGATCAACCAGCTTCGCCTTATCCAGTAAAAGAGACGTTTGATGCCCATGTCATATTACATCAGGCGCTTTTTGCGCGACGAGGCTGGGACCTCGACGATGGAGATGGTCATCGTCTTCCCGCTTATCATGATCCTGTTCATCGCCGCGTTCGAGACGGCGCTGATCCTGACCCGTCAGATCATGCTGGAACGGACATTGGATATGTCGGTGCGCGTTCTGCGCCTGGCGCAGGGTGTTGTCACCAATGCGGACGAAGTCCGCTACACGATGTGCTCCAACACGAGCATGCTTCCGGACTGCCTCAACCTGCTGGACATCGATCTGCAACTTGTAGACCGCGCCACCTACGAGATGCCCGCGAACAACCAGATCTGCGCCAGCCGCAACAACGACCTCATCATCCGCCCGGACAATGATTTCGACCTCGGAGGCAACAACGAATTCGTCGTGATCCGCGTCTGCTTCGTGGTCGACCGTATCCTGCCGTTCTCTGGTCTGGGTCTGAACCTGGCCCGTGACGATTCCGGCGGGCTGCACATGATCGCCACCAGTATTTTCGTCAACGAACCGACATGAGGACGCTACCAATGGACTGCTTTCTCAAACGCTTCATCCAGGATGAAGATGCCGCCGTCGCATTTGAAACGGTCATCGTATTCCCACTGCTTGTCTGGGCCTGGGTCGGAACCTTCACGTTCTTTGACGCCTACCGGGTCTACAATACGTCGATCAAAGCAACTTACACCGTCGCCGACCTGATCTCGCGTCAGGAAGAAACGGTCTACGGCAGCGACATTGATGGTTTCGGCGAAATGCTGTCCGCGATGATCCGCGACCACGACGGGGTGCAGATGCGCGCGACCGAGATCCAGCGGCGCAATGACGGCACGTATACCGTGATCTGGAGCCATCCGACCGGCACGCTCGCGCAACTGTTTGATGCAAGCCTTCCAGCCTACGAAGATCGCTTGCCCAACATCGCCCTGGGTGAGCGGGTGGTGATCGTTGAAAGCTTCATCGACTATGACCCGGCTTTCAACTTAGGCATCAATGACCTTGAGTTCGAAAATTATACGATCACCCGCCCCCGCTATGCGGGCCAGATTCCCTATGATGACGGCACCGCACCGGCTGATCCCGACCACGACGACAACGCCACCTAAGGGTGTCGTCGCCCCCTACATCCCGTTTGTCGTCAACGGACTTTCCTTTGGCTTAACTGGCCCATATCGTGACCTCCGCGACCCTGCATTTAACCGGGCCGCGACGGTGGAGGGGTGATGCGATATTCCGGCCTGAACGTGCTGTGGCAAGGCTTGACCGGCAACAAGGGTTGGCGTCCTGCGTGGCGCAATCCTGATCCGAAACCGGAATACGATATCGTCATCATCGGCGGCGGCGGGCACGGACTTTCAACGGCGCATTATCTGGCCGCGGAACATGGGCTGACCAATGTTGCGGTGCTGGAGAAGGGCTATCTCGGTGGCGGCAATGTGGGCCGAAACACCACCATCATCCGCGCCAACTACAGCCTTCCCGGCAATTCCGAATTCTACAGCCATTCCCTGGAACTCTGGGAAGGGTTGGAACAGGCGTTGAACTACAATGTCATGCATAGTCAACGGGGCATCATCAATCTGTTCCACTCCGACGGCCAGCGCGACGCCTTCGCGCGGCGGGGCAATGCAATGATCAACCAGGGCGACGACGCGATCCTTCTGGACCGCGAGGGCGTGCGTAAGATGCTGCCATACCTCGACTACGAGCAGGCGCGCTTTCCGATATACGGCGGTCTCTACCATCCGCGCGGCGGCACGGCCCGCCATGACGCGGTCGCCTGGGGGTACGCCCGTGGCGCTGACAGCCGGGGCGTCGACCTGATCCAGAATTGCGAAGTCACTGGCATCGATATCGAAAACGGTGTGGTGAAAGGCGTCCAAACGAGTCGCGGCGCGATCCGGGCCAAGAAAATCGGCATCGTCGTCGCGGGCCGATCCAGCCAGGTCGCCGCGATGGCAGGAATGCGGTTGCCGATTGAAAGCCACGTCTTGCAGGCCTTCGTGACCGAAGGGCTGAAGCCCACGATCGACCACGTGATCTCTTTCGGGATGGGCCATTTCTACATTAGCCAATCCGATAAGGGCGGTCTGGTTTTCGGCGGCGATCTCGATTTCTATCCCAGCTACGCCGCGCGAGGGAACCTGCCGATGGCCGAACATGTCGCTGAGGCGGGCATGACCCTTATGCCCATGATCGGAAAGGCGAAAACCCTGCGTTCCTGGGGTGGGATCATGGACATGTCGCCCGATGGCTCCCCCATCATCGACCGCACACATATCGAAGGGCTCTACCTCAATTGCGGCTGGTGTTACGGCGGGTTCAAAGCCGTCCCGGCTTCGGGCAATTGCTTTGCGCATTTGATGGCGACGGACCGCCCCCATGAAGCGGCTACAGGTTTCCGACTGGATCGGTTCAACACAGGCCACGGCCTGATGGATGAGGAGGCGACAGGTGCCCAACACAACCTCCACTAAGGTGCTGCTAGCGTCCGTTCTGGTGGCCACTTTTGCGGGCACGGCTACGGCCCAAACTGTTCCGGATGGCTGCTTCGTTCGCGAATACGACTCTGCACATCTGGCGGCGATCCCCACGCAATTCGTGGCGCGCCTCATGCTGAATTTCTATCCAAGTCCCCACGAAGATCTGGACGTGACCTGGGTCGATATTACGGCCGACATGGCCCCCGACGGACGCGCCGCTGCAGAGGGGCTGGCAGGACGACGCTTGATTGAGATCGGCGGAAACTTTCTACAGCCCCTGCAATTCGGTGTCGAATGCGATGGCGGTAGCTTTGATGTCGTCAGTTACGACGGAGACACCCTACTAATTGAGACGGAATACGTCCGAGTGTCGACCAGTGGATGCGGCGGCGAAGATGGCGTCGAAAATGATCGCCACACAACTTTGGCAGAAGTGCCGGGCCAGGCGACGCAATATCTGCTCTACCGCGCCGATGCGGCTGTCTGCGAGGCGAACTGATGCACATCCCTTGCCCCCATTGCGGTGACCGAGACCAGCGGGAGTTCTCCATCCGCGGCCACGCCGTGGGTCTTGATCGACCCGAAGGGGAGGTCTGGTCGGACGACTGGCACAATTTCATTCACCTCCGCGAAAACCCCGCCGGTCGCACTGAAGAGCTTTGGTATCACGGCGGCGGCTGCGGCGCTTGGCTGGTGGTTGAGCGCAACACGGTGACCCATAAAGTCTACGGCACACGTCTGGCGTCGGAGGGCAGGACATGAGGCTGGATGGTAAGGGCCTGATCGACCGCGACGCACCCGTTCGCTTTCACTTCAACGGCAAGGCCTACAACGGCTTCAAAGGGGACACGGTCGCCTCCGCCTTGATGGCCAACGGCGTGAAACTGATGGGCCGGTCCTTCAAATACCACCGCCCTCGTGGCGTTATGACTGCCGGATCGGAAGAACCCAACGCCCTGATCCAGGTGGGCGCGGGCAACGCCATGCTGCCCAACGTGCGCGCCACGGTGCAGGAGATTTTTTCTGGGTTGGAGACCAGCAGCCAAAACCACATCGGCCCACTCGACCGCGATCTCCTCAGCATCAATGGTCTCTTCGCGCCATGGCTGAGCGCCGGGTTTTACTACAAAACTTTCATGTGGCCGCGCGCCTTCTGGGAAAAAGTCTATGAGCCCGCCATCCGACGCGCTGCAGGCCTAGGTCGCATGACGCGCGAGGCCTCGCCCGAAGAAAGCGAAAAGGCCTACGCGTTTTGCGACGTGCTGGTGATCGGCGGCGGGCCTGCTGGATTGATGGCCGCCCTGACAGCCGCGCGATCCGGGGCCGATGTCATTCTTCTAGAAGAAACGAATGCTCTCGGTGGCCGCCTTTTATCCGACGGCGAAATGATCGACGGCCTGCCCGCCGACATCTGGGTTGCCGAGACCGAAGAGGCTCTGCGCGACACGGGCCGCGTGCGCATCATGACCCGCACCACGGCCACAGGCGTCTATGACGGGCTGATCTTCGCAGCCGTCGAACGAGTCGGCGCGCATCTGCCCCACACCGCAAACCTCCCCCGCGAATGTTTCTGGCGTATCCGGGCAGGTCAGGCGGTGCTCGCCACAGGCGCGCTGGAACGGCCCATGGCCTTCCCTAACAACGACCGCCCCGGCATCATGATGGCGTCGGCCGTCCGCACCTACGTAAACCGCTACAGTGTAACGCCCGGCGAGAAGGTGGCGCTGTTTGCCACCAACGACGACGCCCACCGCACGGCGCTTGAACTACTGGAAGCCGGCGTAGATGTCGCCGCCGTCATCGACCCACGCGAAGATGCGACTGCCATCGGCGACTATCGCCTGCATCGCGGCGCAGAGGTCATCGGTTCCAAAGGCCGCCAGGGTCTTACTGAAATCAAGGTCCGCCATGGCAGCAACGAGTTTCGGATCGAAGCCGACTGCCTTGGCGTTTCAGGCGGCTGGAACCCGACCCTGCACCTGACCTGCCACCAAGGCGCGCGCCCCATCTGGAACCCTGACATCGCGGCCTTTGTCCCAGCGGACGATGCGATCCAAGGTCTTCACACCGCCGGGGCCTGTCAGGGCACATTCGACACCTCGGGGTGTCTACGAGAAGGCATCTCTGCCGCAGAGCGGGCAATCAAAGCGCTCGGCAAGCGCGTGCGCAAACCGGACCTGCCGATGGCCGACGATCAGGCCGGGGGCCACTCGACGCTTTGGGCCGTTGAAGGCAAAGGCCGCGCATGGCTCGACTTCGCGAATGATGTGACAACGAAGGATGTGAAGCAATCCGCAGCGGAAGGCTTTCAGTCGGTCGAACACATGAAACGTTACACGACCCAAGGCATGGCGCCGGACCAAGGCAAATCCAGCAACATTGGCGCGCTCGCAGTGCTGGCCGACGCCACCGGTCGCGGCATCCCCGAAACCGGCACCACGACCTACCGCCCGCCTTTCACGCCCGTCGCCCTCGGCACAATGGGCGCAGGTGCCCAAGGCAAGGGTTTTGCGCCGGAACGGTTCACAACCTCCCACAAAGCCGTCGTCGCTCGCGGCGCGCCGATGATCGAAGCCGGACTTTGGTATCGCCCATCCTACATACCCGCCCCCGGCGAAACTCATTGGCGGCAGTCTTGTGATCGTGAAGTAAATATGGTCCGCAATGCCGTGGGCGTGGTCGATGTCTCGACCCTCGGCAAGATCGAGATCATGGGCCCGGACGCTGGCGCCTTCCTCGACTTCTTGTATACGAATTTGTTCTCCACCCTGAAGCCGGGCCGCGTGCGCTACGGCCTCATGCTGCGTGAAGACGGGCACGTGATGGACGACGGCACCACAGCCTGCCTTGCGGAAAACCACTACGTGATGACCACCACCACCGCCGCTGCAGGCCAAGTGATGGCGCATATGGAATTTGTGGCCCAAGGCCTCCGCCCCGATCTGGACGTTCGGTTCACCTCAGTCACCGAGCAATGGGCTCAATTCTCCGTCGCCGGCCCCCGCGCCCGTGACCTTCTGAACGGCATCCTCGACACGCCCATCGACGACGACACCTTCCCCTTCATGCAATGCGGCGCCGCCCGCATCCACGGCGTCGACGGGCGGCTCTTCCGCATCTCCTTCTCGGGCGAACACGCCTATGAGGTTGCTGTACCCTCGGCCTACGGTGACGCGCTCTACCGCGATCTTGTAGCCCGCGCCGAAGCGCTGGGTGGCGGGGCTTACGGGATGGAGGCACTGAACGTTTTGCGCCTTGAGAAAGGCTTCATCACCCATGCCGAAATCTATGGGCGCGCGACCGCTTTCGATATCGGGATGCAGGGGATGCTCTCGAAGAAAAAAGACTTCATCGGCAAAGCCGCCGCGACACGACCCGGCTTGCTGGATGACGATCGGGAGCGTCTGGTGGGCCTTAAGCCGGTCGGCCCGGTGAAGGAGCTGACCGCCGGCGCGCATCTGTTTGAACCCGACGCCGACTCCACGCGTGTGAACGACCTGGGTTATGTCACCTCCGTCGGCTACTCGCCCACTTTGGGGCATTTCATCGGACTGGGATTCCTGAAGAACGGCCCAAACCGCATCGGGCACCACATAAAAATGGTCGACCATTTGCGCGGCGTCACGGCGGAGGTCGAGATCTGCGACCCCGTCTTCTTCGACAAGGATGGAGGGCGCGCCCGTGGCTAACCTGACGGCAAAAACGGCCTTCGACGGGACCCTTCCCATAGAGATCGGCGCAGTATCCCTGACCGAAATGACCCATGACTCAATCACCTGGATAGCTCCGCACAAGGGGCAGATGGCCAAAGTCAGCCGCGCTTTGGACAAGCAGGTTGGGGCGGATTTCCCCTCGCCTAACACCCACCAAAATGGCGTCGTCTGGTTCGGGCCAGAGCAGGCTTTGGTGCTCAGCAAGGGCCTGAAACGAATCGCCGGGGCAGCTGTGGTGGATCAAAGCAGCGCCTGGGCCGTCTGCGCGTTGCAGGGGGCGGGCGCGGCGGATGTCCTCGCACGACTGGTTCCCATTGATCTGCGCGACAGCACGTTCGCTGTGGGGGCTGCGGCGCGGACATTGCTGGGGCATATGAATTGCGTGCTGATGCGCACCGGGCTGGAACGCTACGAGGTTATGGCCTTCCGCTCAATGGCTGCGACCTGTGCCCATGAGATCGAGAGCGCGATGACGATGGTCGCTGCGCGGGCGGAGACGCATTGAGCCCCGCCATCGACGGGCCGGGGACTGTCGATCCAACGCGCGCTATAGCCACTTTATTCAGGCCAAATTTCTACGACCCTCATTTGATCCACCAAGCTTCACCAAATCGACAGGCCGCCGGACGGCCCGTCGATGGCGGGGCGGCTGCGCCGCTGTTAACCCGCCTCGGCACCAAGAGAAGCGCGCTTCAAACCAATTCCCCAACACCACCAACCGGTTAACCAAACACCCCCATAGGTGTCTGGACACTCCCCCTGCGCGGCCCGATATTAGCTCCATGGCCCTACCCCCCGGTTTCATTGATGAGCTTCGCAATCGCTCCTCCATCGCGCAGGTGGTGGGCCGCAAAGTCATTTGGGATACGCGCAAATCCAATCCGGCCAAGGGCGACATGTGGGCGCCCTGCCCGTTCCATCAGGAAAAGACCGCCAGCTTTCACGTCGAAGACCGCAAAGGCTACTACTATTGCTTCGGCTGCCACGCGAAGGGCGACATGTTCAAATTCGTGCAAGAGACCGAGAATGTCGGTTTCATGGAGGCCGTAGAACTGTTGGCCAAAGAGGCCGGGATGACCATGCCCGCGCGCGATCCAAAAGCGCAGGAAAAGGCCGACCGCAACACGGAACTCGCGAAAGCGACCGAAGCTGCCGTTTCGTGGTTCCGCCTGCAACTCAAGACTCAGGCTGCCTCCGACGCCCGCGCCTATCTGGAACGGCGCGGCATGGACGCGGCCACGCTCGACCGCTTCGAAATCGGCTTCGCCCCCGACAGCTGGCAAGGCCTGTGGGATGCGCTGATCGCCAAGGGGTTCAAGGACAAGGACCTGTTGGAGACCGGCCTTGCCAAACCCAGCCAGAAGGGCGGCAAGCCCTACGACACGTTCCGCGGTCGCATCATGTTCCCAATCCGCGACCCGCGCGGGCGTTGCGTGGGTTTTGGCGGACGGGCGATGGACCCGAACGACAACGCCAAGTATCTGAATTCGCCCGAAACCGTCCTGTTCGACAAGGGCCGCAGCCTCTATCACCACGGCCCCGCACGTGAGGCGGCGGGCAAGGGCCAACCCCTGATCGTGGCCGAAGGCTACATGGATGTCATAGCGCTGGCGAAAGCCGGGTTCGGCGCTTCCGTGGCCCCGCTTGGAACGGCTGTGACCGGGGATCAATTGCGCTTGATGTGGCGCATCACGGACGAGCCGATCATCACGCTCGACGGCGACAAGGCCGGCCAGCGTGCGGCTTTGCGCTTGATCGACCTGGCCCTGCCGATGCTGGAAGGCGGCAAGGGTTTGCGCTTTGTGGTGCTGCCCGAGGGGATGGACCCCGACGACCTGCTGAAAGCGCAAGGCCCAGGTGCCATGCAAGCGCTGCTCGAAAAGGCCGAGCCGATGGTCAATCTGCTTTGGCGGCGCGAAACCGAGGGGCAGGTCTTCGACAGCCCCGAACGCAAATCCGCACTGGATGGGCGGCTGCGTGAAGCCTTGAAGCGGATCGGTGATCCGGGCCTCAGACGGCACTATGCCGATGCCATCGCCGATCTACGTCGCGCGCTTTTCCGGCCCGCATGGACGCCACGCCCCAAAGGTCAATGGAAACCTCGCGGCTTTGCCGAGGCGCAGGCCCCGCTGGCGACCACGCGGGTGAAGGCCACGGCCCTGAATGGCGAGACCCTGCGCAGCGGGTTGATCGTGGCCTGCTGCGTGCGTTTCCCCCATCTGATCGACGATTTCGAGGATCAACTGGACCGCTTCACACCTCGCGATCCCGACCACGCGGCCCTTGCGCGGTTCATTCTGGGCACCACCACCCGTGACCCCGCCGCTCTTCTGGACGAAATAAACGCCTCCTCCCACGCGCCAGCCCTTGAAAGCCTTCTGGGGCTTTCCCATCTGGCCATTACTCCGTTCCTGATCGGCGACGGTGATCCCTCCCGTGCGGCTGAATGCCTGGAAGAGGAGTTCGCCAAACAAAACGCCGCCCGCGCGATTGAGGATGAGATGGCCGAGGCTCGACAGGACCTTGGCGAGATAACAAATGATGAAGATGCCACGCTTGCCTACCGCCTGAACGAGGCGGTGCGCGGGAAACATGCCGCACTCAAGCCAAAAGGCGAAGAGGATGCCGAGCAATTCGGCGAAACTTCTGAGGCGCGGGCCGAGTTCCACAGGTTGCTCTCGACCGCAGGACAAGGCAAGAAATCAAGGAAATAGGCCTTTCCGAATCACTGATTCGCCCTAAGGTTTGTTTTCAGACGCAAGGGTTCGACTCACCCGAATCGACCCAAGCCCAAGGGATTGATACGAATGGCCAAAGATACCGACGATCGTAAGCAGGATGGCGACGACCAGGAACTTGGCCTCGATATGAGCCAAACCGCCGTCAAGAAGATGATCGCGGACGCGCGGACCAAGGGCTACATCACCTACGATCAGCTCAACACGGTGCTCCCGCCCGAGCAGGTGTCGTCCGAGCAAATCGAAGACGTCATGTCGATGTTGTCCGAGATGGGCATCAACATCATCGAAGACGAAGAAGCCGAAGAGGGTGAGGACAAGCCCGAAGGCTCGACCGATGTGGTCGAAACCTCCGGATCGCGTGAAGTGGCCGTCTCTGCCACCGAGACCGAAAAACTCGACCGTACCGATGACCCCGTCCGCATGTACCTGCGTGAGATGGGCTCGGTCGAACTGCTGTCCCGCGAAGGCGAGATCGCCATTGCCAAACGGATCGAGGCCGGCCGCAACACTATGATCGCGGGCCTCTGCGAAAGCCCGCTGACCTTCCAGGCCATCACGATCTGGCGCGACGAACTTCTTGAAGAAGACATCCTTCTGCGCGACGTGATCGACCTTGATGCCACCTTCGGCACCCAAATGGGCGACGAGGACGACACACCCGTTGTGGCGCCGACCGCCACAGGTTCCACCCCTCCGGGTGCAGCACCACCCAAGCCCAAGCCAGAGCCTGAGCAGGAACTGGATGCCGACGGCAACCCGATCCAAAAGGACGAGGATGAGGACGAGGACGATCAGGCCAACATGTCGCTCGCCGCGATGGAGGCCACGCTCAAGCCGCAGGTCCTCGCCACGCTCGACCGCATCGCAGCCGATTACGTCCAGCTTTCCGAGATGCAGGACAGCCGCATCTCCGCGACCCTGAACGAAGACGGCAGCTTCTCGACCAAGCAGGAAACGCAGTACCAGAAACTCCGTGCCGAGATCGTGGAACTCGTGAATGAGCTGCACCTGCACAACAACCGTATCGAAGCGCTGGTGGACCAACTCTACGGCATCAACCGCCGCATCATGTCCATCGACTCCAGCATGGTGAAGCTGGCCGACCAGGCCCGCATCAACCGCCGTGAGTTTGTCGAAGAATACAAAGGCCAGGAACTCGACCCAACCTGGATCGAGCGGATGACAGCCAAGTCCGGCCGCGGCTGGCAGGCGCTGATGGAACGCTCCCTGCCCAAGATCGAAGAATTGCGTGGCGACATGGCGCAAGTCGGTCAATACGTCGGCCTCGACATCCCCGAATTCCGCCGCATCGTGAACCAGGTCCAGAAGGGCGAGAAAGAAGCCCGTCAGGCCAAGAAGGAAATGGTCGAAGCCAACCTGCGCCTCGTGATTTCCATCGCCAAGAAATACACCAACCGCGGCCTGCAATTTCTGGACCTCATTCAGGAAGGCAACATCGGCCTGATGAAGGCCGTCGACAAATTCGAATACCGTCGCGGCTATAAGTTCTCCACCTATGCGACCTGGTGGATCCGTCAGGCGATCACCCGCTCCATCGCCGACCAGGCCCGCACGATCCGCATCCCGGTCCATATGATCGAGACGATCAACAAGCTCGTCCGTACCGGCCGCCAGATGCTCCATGAAATCGGCCGCGAGCCGACGCCAGAGGAACTGGCAGAGAAGCTGCAAATGCCGCTGGAGAAGGTCCGCAAGGTGATGAAGATCGCCAAAGAGCCGATTTCGCTCGAGACGCCGATTGGCGACGAGGAAGATTCTCAGCTTGGCGATTTCATCGAGGACAAGAACGCCGTTCTGCCACTCGACTCGGCGATCCAAGAGAACCTGAAAGAGACCACAACGCGGGTTCTGGCGTCCCTGACGCCGCGTGAGGAGCGGGTCCTGCGGATGCGCTTCGGCATCGGCATGAACACCGACCACACGCTTGAAGAAGTCGGCCAACAATTCAGCGTGACGCGGGAACGGATCCGTCAGATCGAGGCGAAGGCTTTGCGGAAGCTGAAGCATCCGTCGCGGAGCCGGAAGTTGCGGAGTTTCCTGGATCAGTGATTAACCCGGAGCTTGACCCCTGGCTGGAAGGCCGGAAAAAGCTAAGGACAAAGTTTACCGACCAAAAGCTTTCGAACCTAGACGTCCTGGAAGCCCTGCAGGCTCATGACTTAGCTTTGCTCGCACTAATTGAAGCACAAGCTTATTTGCCAGCCAAAATTGAAGAGCTCGAAGGGCTCACACAGAAAGAAGACTATTGGCTGAGCACTTTTGCTTTGATTTTCCAATCGTTGGATGTGCCGAGGGATCTAATTCTTGGAGCGTGCTACACCTTGGCGGCAGCCGCTTTGAAGCAAGAGTGGGACGGCATCTACATGTTAGCCAGTCTTTCAAAGGGAAAAGCAAAGTTCGGCGGTTCGCCCAATATTCAAAACGTCCTTGGAAAAACGCCGCATCTTGAGCATCGCTTGCTTCAGCCCATTGCCCATCTGACCGGCAAAGGATTGGGACGTGCATTCGCAGTTCGTTCCACTAAGGATGCAGACCATTATTGGCCTGCACCTATGCCAGATGCCAACTTTGCATCGCGTTTGCTGCGAAGCCGTTGCTATTTGTTGGGCCATCTTTTTCTTCAGCTAAAGAGTTTTCTTCATCCAATTGAAATACTTGAACCGGAGGCAAAGCTCTCTGCTGCGATGAATCATATCGAAAGATACTGGGTCAGCGAAAATCCTGAAGGCCGTGAGCAAGCGGGTTAACAGCGGCGAAGCCGCCCCGCCATCGCGGGGCCTCGCCCCGGCCCGGCGATTTGGTTACCGCAAAGCGCTCCGCCTGCTAGGACCCACCAACTTAGCCACCATAAACTGCCACACCGCCCCCACTCGGATCGCCGTTCCGAGGCCCGACGCTGTCGCGGCTCAAAGCTTGGCGGCAACGGCCGAACCGCCTAAACCCAACCCATGCTCACCACCTTTGACGCCATCCTCACCGACCGAGGCTCCAAATACGCCGTCTCCGGCGGCCCTGCGACCTCCAAGGCCGAGGCCCTCGCCCTTCTCAAAACCCTCAAACGCCAGAAGAAATTCGCGCGTGCCACCCACAACACATGGGCGCTCCTCACCCCCGACGGCCCGCTCAAGAACGATGACGGGGAGGCCGGCGCGGGCATGGTGATCGTGCGGATACAGGAGCGCGCCGAGTTACAAAACCATGTCATCATCGTAACCCGCTGGTTCGGCGGCACCCATCTGGGCGGCGACCGCTTCCGCCGGGTACAGGAGTGCGTCACATACTACCTTGACCACATGAAACCGTAGGGTGGGTGAAACCCACCTTGCGTCAGGAACGTGGTTAAGAAAGTGTTAACGAAAAATCAATTCTCTAATGATTTCCGTAATTTAACCCTCGGTTGCTACCTTGCAACCTGACCCACCTTCCCCTCCCCACCCCATCGCGCTACCTTCTCAACCGACCCATGAAACGACCCGGGAGCACGCCCATGTCCATCCTCTCCAAACTCTTCGGTGGTGGCGGCGGTGCCAAGTCCTCAGCCCCGGCGGAGGAATACGAAGGCTTCCGCATCACCCCCCAGCCGCAGGCCGACAGCGGCGGCCACCGTATCTGCGCCGTGATCGAGAAAGAGATCGACGGAGAGACCAAGACCCACACCATGATCCGCGCCGATCAGTGCCAAAGCCGGGACGAGGCCGTCACCTCCTCGACCCTTAAGGCCAAACGCCTGATCGACGAACAGGGTGAGGCGATCTTCCTCTGAACGCCTCCGTCACCGACCTTCCGCAAGAGCTTCAAACCCGCCTCGCGGGCCGCGACCTGATCGTCTTCGACGGCGAATGCGTCCTGTGCTCCGGCTTCTTCCGCTTTGTCACCCGCATCGACAAGACCGGGCGCTTCAACTTCGCCCACGCTCAATCGAAACTCGGGCATGCGCTCTTCAAAGCGCTCAACCTGCCAACCGATGATTTCGAGACCAATCTGATCGTCGTGGACGGTGTGTTCCACATCCACCTCGACAGTTTCGCAGCCGCGATGAGTGCCATCGGCTGGCCGTGGAAAGCGCTTTCTATCGTCGGTTTCCTGCCGAGGCCGCTAAAAACCTTCCTTTACAATCGCATCGCGCGAAACCGCTATACCCTTTTCGGGCGCTACGAGACGTGCATGATACCGCAAGCGTCCGTGATGGCGCGGTTCATCGACCGAGACGACGAGGCCAAATGATGCTCTACCCCACCGCGATGGGCGCGGGTTTCAATGATTTGCCCGAGGCGTTGCAGCGATTTCATTCGGTCGAGGGATCGGACTTCTACAAGGGCCGTGTGACCGTTACCCATGGCGGCTGGCTACCACGTCAGGTGGCGCAGGCGGGCGGGATGCCCGGGAAATCCGGCGAGATGCCGTTTAGTTTCCGAAAGACCCGCGACCGCAACGTCGAGATCTGGGAGCGGAGCTTCGACGGCCATATGACACGCTCCAAGCAGTGGCTGGAAGCGCCGGGTATTGTCGCGGAGCAGGTGGGCACCAGCGTGTTCTTGATGGAGCCGCAGGCCCGCGACGGTGAACTGTATATCCCGATCAAAAAGATTACCGGCTTCGGGTTGCCCATTCCGAACGGGATGGTGGTGAGTTGCGAGGGCGTGGAAAGCGTGTCCGAGGACGGCGCGATCACCTTCGATGTCCATGCGAAGGTGAAGGGCTTGGGCCTTATCATCCGCTACCAGGGCGAGCTGCGGCGCTTCACTGGACGCTAGGACAACCGTTTCAGTATCTCGCGTGCAGCCGCAGTGGCCGTGGTTTCACCGCGGGCGACCGCCTCTGCACTATCTCGCATCTCGGCTTTGATTTGGGCATCTCGCGTCAGCCGGGCGAGAAGCCCCTCCCGCACCTCCTGATCAAACCAATGGGCCGCTTGCGCCGCTCGGGTGCGGCCCCAGTGCCCTTTATTCTTCCGCCATTCAGCCAGTGTTTGCATCTCAGCCCAGGCTTGTGCCAGGCCGCCGCCTTCGACGGCGGATACGGCGAGCGCTTTGGGGAAATCTTCGGGGTCATACGGGCGCTTGCGCAGCAGCCGAAGGGCACCGGCATAGTCTGCAACGGTGCGGGTCGCCGTCGCTTTCAGATCCCCGTCAGCTTTATTTACGAGGATGATGTCCGCCATTTCCATGATGCCGCGTTTGACGCCTTGCAATTCATCCCCGCCCGCCGGCGCGAGGAGCAAGACGAAGAGGTCACACATTTGGGCGACCATGGTTTCAGACTGGCCAACGCCAACCGTTTCAATCAAGACGACGTCGAAGTTTGCGGCCTCGCACAGGCTGATCGCCTCCCGTGTGCGGCGCGCGACACCGCCAAGGGCCGCTGATGACGGGGACGGCCGAATGAACGCCGCCTTTTCCCGGCTTAGGCGATCCATGCGGGTTTTGTCGCCAAGGATGGACCCACCCGAGCGGGCAGAGCTTGGGTCAACGGCGAGGACAGCCACGCGGAGGCCGGCCTCCACCAACATCATCCCAAAAGCTTCGATGAAGGTGGATTTGCCGACACCGGGCGTGCCCGAAAGACCAATCCGCAAGGCCTGACGATCCAGCCCGCGCAATTGATCGAGAAGCGCCAAGGCCTGTTCCTGATGATCGGGCCGTGTGCTTTCCACAAGTGTCACGGCACGGGCCAGTGCGCGCCTGTCGCCTGCTGCAACCCTCTCTGCCAGATCATCCATGAACCGTTCCTTTCTGCTCCGCCACTTGACCCGTGCAGCGGGGCCGTGTCCAGCCGTTGACGCAGTGCGGGCGCGGGCCTAGGCCGTGCATATGGAATTGCCCATCGACGCCATTTTGCCTGAGCTTATAACCGCCCTGCGCGCCGAGGGCCGGGCTGTGCTGCAAGCGCCACCCGGGGCGGGCAAGACCACTCGAGTTCCGCTCGCCCTTCTGCCGGAAGTTGAAGGGCGCATCTTGATGCTGGAGCCGCGCAGGCTTGCCGCGCGGGCGGCGGCTGAACGGATGGCGGAAACTTTGGGCGAAAAGACCGGCGCGACGGTTGGCTACCGAGTGCGCGGGGACGCGGCGGTGGGACCGGAGACGCGGATTGAAGTTGTGACCGAAGGCATCCTGACGCGGATGTTGCAGGCGGACCCGGAGCTTCCGGGGGTGAGCGCAGTTATCTTCGATGAATTCCACGAACGCTCGCTGAACGCGGACCTGGGCCTTGCGCTAACATGGGAAGTGCGTGGCGCTTTGCGTGAAGACCTGTGCCTGGTCGTGATGTCGGCCACGTTGGACGCAGAGCCGGTTGCAGCGATGCTGGATGATGCGCCGATGATTTCATCGGAGGGACGCGCCTTTCCGGTGGAGACCACATGGCTCGACACGCCACCGCGCAAGGAGGTTCGGTTCGAGGCGGCGGTGGCCGAGTTGGTCTTACGTGCAATGGATGAAACGGACGGCGGGTGTTTGGGTTTCCTTCCCGGCGAAGGGGAAATCCGTCGGGTGGCGGCTTTGTTGGAAGGGCGTGTTGCGAAGGATGTGGTGCTGAGGCCGCTATTTGGCGCGATGAAGTTGGCGGAGCAGCGGGCGGCGGTGCGGCCCGAAGAAAAGGGGCGGAAGCTAGTGTTGGCCACGTCGATCGCCGAGACCTCGTTGACGATCGAGGACGTGCGGATCGTCGTGGATGCAGGCCGGTCGAGGCGCGCAAGGTTTGATCCGGGCTCTGGCATGGCGCGGCTGGTGACCGAACCGGTCAGCCGGGCCGAGGCCGCACAGCGCCGGGGTCGCGCGGGCCGGGTTGCGCCTGGGGTTTGCTATCGGATGTGGACCAAGGGCGCTGAAGGCGCGCTGCCTGCCTACCCGCCGGCCGAGATCGAAGCGGCGGACCTGACCGGCCTGGCGCTCGAACTGGCGTTGTGGGGAGGAGCCGAAGGTTTGGCCTTCCTAACACCTCCCCCTGAGGGAACCATGGCGGAGGCGAGGGCGTTGCTGCGCGATTTGGGCGCGGTGGATGAGGGCGGGGCGATCACGGCCCATGGAAAAACGCTGGCGCGGATGCCCCTGCACCCACGGCTCGCCCATATGCTGGCGCGAGGTGGCAATCGCTCCGCGCGCCTCGCGGCGCTTCTCGCAGAACGAGACCCCCTTCGCGGGCAAGATGTGGATGTGAAGAAGCGGCTGCAGGCGCTGGACAATCCCAAGCAGTTCGGAGCCGACCCTGGAGCGATTGCGCGCATCCGGCAGGAGGCCAAGCGATTGCAGCGGTTCGAGGCCGGAGAGGCACTTGGCCCGGGAGCCCAGGCCGCTTTGGCCTACCCGGATCGGATCGGGTTGCGACGCGCGGGCGAGCAGCCTCGGTTCGTGTTGTCAGGCGGCAAAGGGGCGGTGATGCCCGAGGGTGATGGTCTGGCGGGCGCCCGGCTGATCGTGGCAACGGATCTGGACGGTAACCCGCGTGAGGCGCGGATCAGGGCCGCGATTGAGGTGTCGGAGGGGGAGTTGCGCGCGCTTTATGGGGCACGGATCGCTTGGGTTGATGTATGCGAGTGGTCGCGACGCACGCGGAAGGTTGAGGCACGGCAGCAAGAGCGGTTCGGGGCGCTTGTGTTGGGCGACCGGATATGGCGCGAGGCTCCAGAAGAAGCGATTGCGGAGGCACTTCTGGACGGGGTGCGCGATTTGGGGATCGACGCGCTGGGTTGGTCGAAGCGGGCGAAGCTGTTGCGGTCAAGGGTGGCGTTCTCGGGTGTGGCTGATGTTTCGGACGCGGAGTTGTTGGCAGAGCTAGAAGATTGGGCACTTCCGTATATGTCGGGAATGAGGGCGGCAGGCGAATTGGCGCGATTTGACCCGGGACCGGCGTTGGAGGCTTGGCTTGGGTGGGATGCGATGCAAGAGGTTGCAAAGCTGGCGCCGGAAAGCTGGACCTCGCCTTTGGGACGGCGCGTTGCGATTGACTACTCGGGAGATGCGCCGGAAGTTTCGCTGCGGTTGCAGGAGGTCTTTGGGACGCGCGAACATCCTAGAGTGGGGCCGGAAAGGCTTCCGTTGAAAATGGTGCTGCTTTCACCTGCGCAGAGACCGGTTCAGGTGACGACGGATTTACCGGGATTTTGGGACGGGTCCTACGCGGATGTCCGAAAAGATATGCGCGCGAATTACCCGAAGCATCCCTGGCCTGAAGACCCGAGGGAGGCTGATCCGACGCTAAGGGCGAAGCCTCGGAAAGGGAATTAGCGCGGGACCTAACCAGCTATGGGGGTGCCCGGCTGGTCGGAGAGCGATACACCACGGGCTTCGGCCCAGTCGCGGGCGGTGTCATGCAGGGTCTCGGATGGGTCGGTGCCCACAATCCTTCTTCGGCGCGCCCAGAAGAGCTTTCCGAAGCCGCGCAGGTTTCCGACTGAAGGCGCATCTGGGTCCGTGGGAAAGCGGCCGCGCCAACCGGAGGGGAGCGGCAAACCGACATGGGCGACCTCTTCAAGCATCCAAGTCAGGGTAATGTTTGAACGTGGGCGCGCGATGGCACTTCCGTTCAACTGCCCGCCGATATCGCCGTGGCTTCCCTTGAACCAGACTTGCTTCACATCCCGACCTGCGCGGTCGGGGGCAGTTGTGTCCCAAAGGACCGGTGCGTATGCGACGCGCGTTTCATCAAGCGCCAGCGCCTGGCGCGCTGTTTGGACATGCAGGCCGAGCGTATGGGTGTGGTACGGGTGCGGCAGCGGAAGAAGGCGCCAAACCAGCGGATACCGAATGCCAAGGGCACGCACGGTATCGTAGACGCCAACAAACCGGATGGGTACATCCCTGATGCAGACACGACCCGAAAGCGCGCGCGCAGCCGCGCTGTTGGGGGCATCGCGGTAGCGGGTGTAGATCTCTTCCACCATCTCCTGACTGAGATGATCGCGGCGCAACAGGCCCATTCGGTCAATCAATCCAGCGAGAGAACGGATCGCGTAGGCCCCGCGGGAATAGCCCATCAAGATTACGCGGTCACCCGGCTTATAACCCATGGCGAGCCAAGAATAAGCGCGGCGGATCTGGCGGTTGATGCCTATGCCAGCCATCACCTCATGGGCACGGTGGATTCCTCGCCATTGGATACCGGGCTCGTAATAGAGGCGTACACCGGAATCTGGTGGCAGATCCTGCAACAGCCGGAATGTGAGACCGATATTCGTCTCACAACCTGGGGTAAGGGACGACATTGTCCCATCGAGCAGGATCACATGAGTGCAATTTCGGCCCTCGTTCTCGGGCGCAGGCGGTGCCGCACTGCGCAGGCCATGCAGCCAGCCGGATATCCGCTCACTCAGCCGCAACTTGACCCTTCGCTTCCTGCAACATCTGCCAGACCCGCGACGGCGTGAACGGCATATCAACTTGACGCAAGCCGAGGGGCCAGAGCGCGTCCTGGACGGCGTTGGCGACCGCACCCAGCGCGCCGACCGTTCCGGCCTCACCACAGCCTTTCATGCCGAGCGGGTTCGCGGTTGATGGGATTTCTTCGGTGTAGAAGGCAACGAAAGGCACGTCATCGGCGCGGGGCATGCCGTAGTCCATGAAAGTTGCAGTCAGTAGTTGGCCGTCTTCGTCATGGACGACGCGTTCCATGATCGCTTGGCCGAGGCCTTGGACAACACCGCCGTGGACTTGACCTTCCGCGAGAAGCGGATTCATCAGGACGCCGAAGTCGTCGACCACCGTGTAGCGATCCACGCGGGTTTCGCCGGTGTTGGCGTCAATCTCAACCTCCGCGATGTGGCAGCCGTTGGGGAACGACCGTCCTGGTAGTTTCGTGGTTTCCTCGGCGGTGGAGAGATGCGCTTCACCGGCGTCAGCAGCTTTCCCGGCCGCTTCCAGAAGGCTAACGACAACGTTCGAGCCGGGCGCGCGGAACACGCCCTCCTCTGCGTCGAATGTCATATCTGCGGTGTCCATGTTCTTCTCTAAGAATGCAGTTAGCTGAGAGATTAACACATCCGCTGTGGCGCGCATCGCCACTCCCTGAGTTGTGACGGAGCGTGAGCCGCCGGTGCCACCGCCTTTGGCAATCAGATCGCTGTCGCCTTGGATCACCTCGATCTGGTCGAAGGGAAGACCGGTTTGGTCGTGCAGGATCTGGCGGTAAACCGTTTCATGCCCCTGCCCGTTTGATTGAGTGCCAACGTAGAGGCGTGCGCCGCCTTCGTGCAGTTCGACTTTGGCGGTTTCAGAAGGATCGCCAAGGATCGACTCGATGTAGTAGGCAACGCCCAGACCGCGGTATTTGCCCTGTGCTTCAGAGGCTTGGCGGCGCGACGGGAAGCCAGCGATGTCGCCTTCGTTGGCTGCTCGGGTCAGGACGCGGTCGAATTCGCCAACGTCGTAAAGCTCGCTGGTGGCAGTGGTATAGGGGAATTGGTCGTCAGCAATGAAGTTCTTGCGGCGCAGGTCGAGGGGATCAACGCCCAACTGTCGCGCAGCGAAATCCATGACACGCTCAAGGGCGTAAATCGCCTCTGGCCGCCCTGCCCCGCGATAGGCGTCGACTTGGGTGGTATTTGTGAAAATTCCACGATTGCGGAAGTATGTCGTTTGGATGTCGTAGGGGCCGCAGAGCACACGCGCGAACAGATTGGATTGGATGGCTTGGGCGAACTCTGAGTTGTAGGCGCCCATGTTGGACAGGCTATCGACCTTGTAGGCGGTGATCTTGTGGTCGGCGTCGAAACCCAATGTGCAGGTCACGTTGAGGTCGCGACCAGCATTGTCGGACAGCATCGACTCGGTCCGTTCGCCGACCCACCGGACTGGGCGACCTGTCTGACGGGCGGCCAGGGCGGCGAGGCGGTATTCGGGATATTCCATGGCCTTCATGCCGAACCCGCCGCCGATGTCTGGGTTGGTTACGCGGACATTTTCGGGCGGCAGATCGAGCCACTTGATGAGGTCCCCTTTGGTGCCCCAGACGCCTTGGCCCGTGACGGCAACGTGGAGTTTGTCGCCATCTGTTTCCGCAAAACAGCCGCGCGGCTCCATCGAGTTGGCGATGATGCGGTTGTCGTGGCTGGTGAGCGTGACGGTATGAGCAGCGGCGGCAAGAGCCGCGTCAGTCGCGGCCTCATCGCCGAGATCAAAGGTGTATGAGACGTTGTCAGGCGCGCTGTCATGGATGACCGGACCACCCGGGGTCAGGTCAAGTTTGACCGGCAACTCGTCAATGTCGAGCTCTATCAGTTCAGCGGCGTCTTTGGCCTGGGCGAGCGTTTCGGCCACGATGAAGGCGATGGCATCACCGACAAAACGGACGCGGCCTTCAGCCAGGATCGTGCGGGGCGAGGTATCACCGCGCGTTCCGTCGCGGTTCTTGATGACATGCGCGCGCATCTTGTTTTCGAGACCTTGCGCGGCCAGGTCGGCGGCGGTGATGATCATGTGAACACCAGGGGCTTCGCGGGCATCGGCGGTGTCGAGCGTCGTGATTGTGCCATGCGCCATCGGGGAGCGCAGGACAAAACCAAAGAACGCATTTTGGGGTGCGATATCATCGACATAACCGCCTGCGCCGGTCAGGAAGCGCTGATCTTCGACACGGGTCACGGATTGGCTGGAGCCGAACTTCGACATGGCTTGCGCACCTTTCAAAAAGGATGTGTTCGCCGAGACACTAAGCCGGTGGGGCGTGGTGTCCAGTGGCGGTAAGGCCGAGCGTCTCGGTGACGGTTCCAATACGGGTGCCGGGGAATGTTTCGGCAACGGTGGCGGGCACGGCGGCGAGGAGGCCCCCTGCGGTTTGCGGATCGTGAAGGAGGTCCCCGCGGGGGCCACTAGCGTTAGCGACGGGGCTCGCGGCTTGGTTCTGGGCAAAGAGGGAGGAGCGGATGCCTTGGGTGGCGAGTGCCTCTGCTCCAGGCAGCAGCGGAAGGGCCGCAAGGTCGATTTCCGCGCCGACGTTTGAAGCGGTGCAGATGTTTGCGAGATGGCCGGCGAGGCCGAAGCCGGTGACGTCCGTCATGGCGTGGGCGTGGGGGGCGAGCGCATGGGCAGACTCAGCTGACGAGGATTGCATCGATTGCCAACAGGCGAGAACATCCTCGCCGGGGGCCTTCCCTTGCATTTCCGCGGCGAGGATTACACCGGTGCCGAGGGGTTTGGTGAGGATCAGGGCATCGCCGGGTTGTGCACCCGCAAGTGTGATCGGGTCGTGGTCGAGAAGACCTGTGACGGTGAAGCCGATGGTCAGTTCTGGCCCTTCCGTGGAATGGCCGCCGATGACTTCGGCCCCGGCCTCCGTGAAGATTGCACGGGCGGCTTGCATGACCTCATCCAGCATTGCGCCCTGAAGGCGGCTACTGGCGCGGGGCAGGATCATTTGGGCGAGAGCGGCCTGTGGGTTGGCACCCATGGCCCAGATGTCGCCAAGCGCGTGGATCGCAGCGACACGGGCAACGAGAACCGGGTCGAGGGCGAAAGCGCGCAGGTGATCGGTGCTGAGGACCTGACGGGTCTTGCCCATAGTAAGGACCGCGGCGTCGTCGCCTGGGGCGCCGTTTAGCAATCCCTCCAGTGCATGCGACCCCAGTTTCGCGCCACAACCGCCACAAGGGGCGGGGCCTTCGAGTTCGGACGCCACGCCTTTGGCTGCATTCTTTGGAACGGCAGGCACCGGCATCTCGGGAAGTTGCCGAAACTGGTTCATAAACTTTTGGTCGATGCTGTTTTTCCAGCGCCAAAGCGGGCGACCCGCCCGGGCGAGGCCCGCTTTTTCGGCTACTGCAACCTTGTCGCCCATCGAAATGAGCTTCAGGAAATCCTTCTGCGGATTGAATGGTTTGCACTGCAACCCCATCAGATCGGCGCGCAGATTGTGGGTTAGGATCGGGGCGGCGCGCACGGCGTAGACACCGGCCTTGGGGCGAGGGTCATGGAGGATATGGGCGCAATCCCCGGCGGCGTATATGGTCGGGTCGGCGGTAGAGCGGAGGTACTCGTCGACCTCAAGAAAGCCGTCACGGCAGGGCAGTCCGGATTCGGCAACCCACGGCTGCGGCGTGGCGCCAGCGGTGCCGATGGTGAGGTCGGAAGGGATGCGGCGGCCATCTTCCAGGACCACGGCATCGGCTTCGACGGATGCAGGAACGGCATTTTCGATCACATCCACACCGTGTTCGATCAGTGCACCCATCAGACGCGTGCGCGCGGCCGGAACGACGCTGGACAAGACTTCGCCCCGGTCGATGACAGAAACCGTGACCTCTCGGTTCAGGCCGTTCATGCGGTGGACAGCGGCCATGGCGACTTCACATCCCGCCACACCTCCACCGAGGATTGCGATACGAATGGGCCCCTTGCCTTCGCAGGTCTCGGCCCAGATGTCGGCGAAACGGCCAAGCGGTTTGGCAGGCACACCGTGGTCCGCAAAGCCGGTAAGCACGGGCATTTCCGCCGTGATGCCAACATCGAGAGAAACGATGTCGTAGCGCACTTCGCGACCGGACCCGAGGCGGACAATCCTGGCCGCAGGGTCAAGGGCGACGGCGCGGTCCACGATCAAACGCGCGCCCGCGAAACGGGCAAGGCGGACGAGGTCGATGTCCAATTCATCGCGCGTATAGTGGCCGGCGATATGGCCGGGCAACATGCCGGAATAGGGTGCCGTTGCGCCGGGATTGATAAGCGTCAAACGCACACCCGGCACCGGTTTCATTCCCCATTTGCGCAGCACAAGCGCGTGGGTGTGGCCACCGCCAACGAAGACCAGATCTTTCACGATTGCCACGGGTTGATCCATCAGCGGGTTTCCACTTCGGTTTCGCGCCAGCCGGACACGAAGGGGTCTTCTGGGTAGCCGACGCCAGTCATGTAGAGCCCATCAGGCGGCGCGACGGGACCGCAGGCGGCGCGGTCGCAGGCCTCCAACGCCGTACGCATGTCATCAGGCTCCCATGATCCTGCGCCGACCCGTTCGAGCGAGCCGACAATGGAGCGCACTTGATTGTGCAGGAAGGAACGCGCCTCGAGGTGAAAGCGGATTTCGCGGCCACCGCCTAACGCCGGAACCTCTTCCACATCGATGCTATTGAGTGTTTTGACGGGCGATTGCGCCTGACAGTGGACGGCGCGGAAGGTTGTGAAATCGTGTTTGCCGATCAGGTGCTTTGCAGCCTCGGTCATAGCAGCTACGTCCAACGCACCGCGCACTTGCCAGACCAGGCCTGCGTCATGGACGACCGGCGCTCGGCGGCAAACCAAACGATAGGTGTAACCGCGCGACAGGGCCGAGAAGCGGGCGCTGAAATCATCCGGCACTTCGGCACAGGCGGTGATGGCGACCGGAGCAGGCTTGAGGTGCCAATTCAGCGCCTCGGCCAGGCGAAACACGTCCCAAGGCTTTTCCAAATCGACGGAGGCGGCCTGCCCTATGGCGTGCACCCCCGCATCGGTGCGCCCTGCGGTTGTGGTGCGCGGCTCCATCGTTTGCAGCTTGGCCAGCGCCTCTTCCAGCGTCTGTTGGACACTCGGCACATTGGCCTGACGCTGCCAGCCCGCGAAGGGGCGGCCATCGTATTCTATGCGGAAGGCGTAGCGGGGCATGGCACGGGGCTACCGCAGTTGATCTTCCCCGTCCATCGCCCCTCGAAACCTTTGACGCGAATGACTATCCTTTGAGGGTCACAAGCGCGAGAGGATGCCCCCTTGGTGATCGGAGCCATTGTAGACACCCTGGGCCGGGGCATTGAAACCGTGACCGACGGCGTGTCGGAGATGTTGTTCGAGCCGGTGATCCGGTTGGGCGTGACCGGGCTGGCACGGTCGGGCAAGACGGTGTTCATCACATCGCTGGTCGCGAACCTGATGGATCGGGGCCGCATGGCCGGGCTGGAAGCGGCGGCAGGCGGGCGGATCGAGGCCGCGTTTTTGCAACCGCAGCCAGACGACACGGTGCCAAGGTTCGAATTTGAGAGCCATTTGGCTGCGATGACGGGGGCGGAGCCGTTCTGGCCCGACTCGACGCGGTCGATTAGCGAATTGCGATTGTCCTTGCGGGTGCGTCCGAAGGGGTTGCTGTCGGGCCTTTCGGGGCCAAGGACGGTGCATTTGGATATCGTGGACTACCCGGGCGAGTGGCTTCTGGATTTAGCGCTACTGGAGATGTCGTTTGCGGAGTGGTCGGAGCAGGCTTTGGCCCGCGCTGGCGCGCGCGACGAAGGGTCAGCGTTTGTGGAACAGGTCAGCGCCGTAGATACGAGCGCCAAGCTGGATGAAGTTGGTGCGAAGGCGCTTGCCGAAGGCTGGACGGCCTATCTGAATGCGGCGCGCGGCGCGGGGTATTCTGATTGCACGCCGGGGCGGTTCCTTCTTCCGGGTGATCTTGAAGGCTCACCCGCGTTGACCTTTGCGCCATTGCCGCCCGGAACATCACCACGTGGATCGCTGGCGAGAGAATTCGCGCGGCGGTTCGAAGCCTACAAAAGCCAAGTGGTTAAGCCCTTCTTCCGGGCTCATTTCTCGCGGATCGACCGGCAGGTGGTCTTGGTTGACGCACTTGGAGCGATCCACAACGGACCACGTGCGGTAGAGGACCTGCGGCAGGCGCTATCCGGAATTTTGGGCAGCTTCCGCCCCGGGCGAAACACGTTCCTGTCGTCGATCCTCGGCAAACGCGTCGACAAGATCCTGTTTGCGGCAACGAAGGCGGATCATCTGCATCACGAGCAGCATGGGAAGTTGCAGGGGATCATGGAGGCGCTTGTTACCGACGCCCGGCGGAAGGCGGATTTCTCGGGCGCGGATACCGGGGCCATGGCGATTGCTGCGTTGCGGGCAACGGTGGAGGAGACGAGGCGTGTTGATGGGGCCGATTTGGGTGTCGTACGGGGCACGTTGCTAAACGATGGACGACAAGCGGCGCTGCATCCTGGTGATCTTCCCGCCGATCCGCAGGTGCTTTTGGCTCCGGCTCGGGACGGGGCGGACGGGTGGCTCGACGGTGATTTCGGCGTGATGCGGTTTGCACCGGCGCCTTTGTCGTTGAGGAATGGCGAAGGGCCACCGCATATCCGGTTGGATCGGGCGGCGGAGTTTCTGATTGGGGACAAGTTGCGATGAGTGAGCGTAAAGGGCCCATACTGATCGAGTTAGACGACGCACCGGAGGCGGGTCCAGAGGTTGCGGCACCCGTGCCAGACGTTGGAATGCCCCCGCCCGAGGGGCGCGCGATGCAGGTTGTGGCAACCTTAGGCGCGCGCAGACCGTCGCGACTGGCGCGGTTTTTCTGGGCCGCGCTCCTGGGGTTGATCGGGTTTGTCGCCTCGCTGTCCGCTTGGGAGTTCGTGACGGGGCTATTGGCCGCGAACCCGGTGTTGGGTTGGATCGCGTTCGGATTGATTGCTGCGGTATTGTTGGCGCTCCTACTCATTTGCCTGCGGGAGCTCGCCGCTTTCTCAAGGCTCGGGCGGCTGGACAAGGTGCATCGGGCGGCAGAGGCGGCGCTGGCGTCCGGCGACGTGAAAGGCGCACGTGACGTGGCGCGGCGGATATCGAACCTCTACTCCGGGCGCGCGGAGTTGAAGATCGGGCGCGAGACGCTCGATCGTCAGCGTGAGGAGCTATTCGAGCCCGCAAGCCTTTTTGCCTTGGCCGAGACGGAGGTCATGGCCCCGCTCGACGCGATGGCAGAGCGCGAAGTAGAGGCCGCCGCGCGGCAGGTCGCGACCGTAACGGCGTTGGTGCCGCTTGCATTGGCGGATGTGATCGCGGCGCTAACTTCAAACCTACGGATGATCCGCAAGATTGCCGAGATTTACGGCGGACGGGCGGGCACATTCGGCGCTTGGCGTCTGACCCGCGCGGTGCTGACGCATCTGGTGGCGACCGGTGCGGTGGCCATCGGTGACGACCTGCTCGGGTCCGCTGTTGGTGGCTCCGTATTGTCGAAGCTGTCGCGTCGGTTTGGCGAGGGTTTGGTGAACGGAGCACTCACGGCCCGCGTCGGCGTCGCCGCGATGGAAGTCTGTCGCCCACTGCCCTTTGGTGACGGGCGCAGACCAAGCGTGACTGGCCTGATCAAGCGGGCGCTGACGGGATTGTTCAATGGACGTGAGGGATAAGCGATGGAAACGCTAGGCCAAGATCTTCGCACAATGGTGCGCACTCCGCTGGACGAGACCCATGTCGCGGCGATGCGGAAGGTGGGAACCGAGCGGCGGGTAAAAGCGGGCGAGATTACGCACCGCGCAGGTGATCCCACAACGGAATTCACCTACCTGTTGGATGGCGAAATGGAAGCTGTCGATCCCGCCACTGGTGGGCGCTACGGCGACGGGGCATCACTGGGACCCACGCAGTTTACCGGAGACATCGCGTTTCTGTCCGGCGGTGCCTATTCAATGTCGTTGCGCGCAGTTCAGGACACGACATTGCTTTGCGTGGAGCGCGAAGTGATGCTCGACCTTATGTCCCGCATCCCTGAGATGTCGGACATCATCATCACTGTTTTTGCTGCCCGCAGGCGGGGGCAGCTGGAACGGGGCGCTTCCGAACTGACACTGATTGGCGCTGAGGCGGACCGCAATATCCGCCAAATCGCCGCATTTGCAGGGCGCAACCGCATCCCTGTGCGGTCCCTTACGCTGGATGAGGCGGAGGCCGAAACGGTCGCCCACGCCTGCTCCATCGCACCAAACGCGCCTGCGGTCATTTTCGGCAAAGGCGAGGTGATTGCAGACCCAACGCCGCGAAAAATCGCATCGCGCCTCGGGCTGGACCTGAACTTCGAAGAAGACGAGTTGCACGATGTCATGATCGTGGGCGGCGGACCTGCGGGGGTGGCGGCTGCGGTCTACGCAGGCTCGGAAGGATTGAAAGGGCTGGTTGTCGAAGACCTCGCCATTGGCGGGCAGGCGGGCACATCGAGCCGGATTGAAAACTACATGGGTTTCCCCACCGGCATCTCTGGCGCGGACCTGTGCTGGCGCGGGGAAGTTCAGGCGATGAAATTCGGCACGCGTTTTGCGGTGCCACGGCGCGCTGTTGAATTGCAACGCAAGGACGACGGGACATTCCACGTGGTCCTGGATGATGGAGCCGAAACGTGCGCGCGCGCCTTGGTTGTGGCGACAGGTGTGCAATATCGCCAACTGCCCATCGCTCGTTTGGCCGAGTTCGAAAGTGCAGGCATCTACTATGCCGCGACAGACGTTGAGGCCCGATATTGCCGCAACACCGAAGTCGTTGTGGTCGGCGGCGGAAATTCTGCCGGGCAAGCTGCGATGTTCCTGAGCCGTACCGCGAAGCACGTGCATGTTTTGGTGCGGGGTGAGACGCTCGCATCCTCCATGTCGCACTACCTGACGGATCGCCTTGAAGCGCACCCAAGGATCACGGTGCATTACCGGACACAGATGACCGAGCTGCATGGTGGTGATGAGTTGGAGGCGATCACGATCCATGACGGCATGGCCGGGCAGGATTGGAAGATTAACACGCGCGCAGCCTTTGTGATGGTGGGGGCTGCGCCAAACACTGACTGGCTGTCTGGTCTGGTTGATCTGGATGAGCGTGGCTTCGTGCAGACGGGCCCTTCTGTCGGTCAATCAAGCGCCTACGCGACCTCCTGCCCTGGTATCTATGCGGTGGGTGACGTGCGCGAAGGCAGCGTGAAGCGGGTGGCGAGTGCCGTTGGCGAAGGCTCTGTCGTGATCAGCCGGGTATGGGATTACCTGAACGCGGACTAGCGGGCGCGGACGCGCCGTGCCAGACAAGCGCCATGGCACGGGACACAACAGCAGACAGACCGCTTTTGGGCATCGTCCTAATGCTCGGCTTTTGCACGGTCATCCCTTTTGCGGATGCTTTGGCAAAGCTGTTGGGTGAGGATTTTCCGCTGTTCCAGCTGATCCTGGTGCGTTTTGTCACCCAATCAATGCTGTTCACGCCGATTGCAATGATGGCAGGCGCCGCCCTGTTCCCATCTTGGCGTGTCGTCGGGCTGACAGCCTTTCGTGCGGCATTACAGATTTCGGGTCTGCTGATGATGTTCTCGGCCTTGCGGTTGCTGCCTCTTGCCGATGCCGTCGCCATCGCCTTTGTCATGCCGTTCCTGATGCTTCTGTTGGGGCGGTTCTTTCTGGATGAAGAAGTTGGGCCGCGACGGTTGATCGCTTGTGCCGTTGGGTTTGCCGGTACTTTGATGGTCGTGCAGCCGAGTTTCGCGGCTGTTGGTTGGGCCGCACTTTTGCCGGTGGGCGTGGCGGTGGTCTTCGCCCTCTTCATGTTGATCACGCGCGCGATGTCGAAAGAGATTGAGCCGCTGGCGTTGCAGGCGTCATCGGGATTGATCGCGCTTCCGTTTGTTGCGCCGCTCGTGTTTTTGCCAGTCGCGGACGCGGCACCGCTTGTGGGCTGGGTCGCGCCATTGGGGTCAGAGATCTGGCTGTTTGTGGCGCTGGGGATCTTTGGGTCCATCGGGCATCTGTTGATGAGTTGGTCTTTGAAATTCGCGCCGTCCGCGACGCTGGCACCGATGCAATATCTTGAGATTCCGATGGCCACATTGGTCGGCCTTGCGATGTTTGGTGACCTCCCCAACGGGTTGGCTGCGGCCGGCATTGCGGTGACAATCGCGGCCGGGCTTTACATCGTCCTACGCGAACGCGCAGTCAGTCGAAGCGCGGAACAAGCTGCGCCATAGGTGGCACAAGGTCACCACAGACAAGACGGGTCAGGATCGAAGTCACCGGCCATGCGCGCGACATCGGCGCAAGGATGCGGTCGCGGATGACTGGAAGCGCGCGGCTGTTAGACTGGTACTGCGGTGTGAAGGAGGCGGACATCATCTGGTAGAGCCAGACATGCCAGCGCCGGGCCATCGCGTAGCGGCGAAGCGCCTCCTCCCCCCGCGCGTGGCGCAGGGCCAGTTGCAAAGCGCGCGCATCCAGAAGCGCCATGTTCGCCCCCTGCCCCAATTGCGGAGAGGCGCGGTGTGCAGCGTCGCCGATATGGACCAGGCCGTCATCGTAAGGGCGCTTGAGGGTGCCGTGCGTGTAGGTCGCGCGGGTGAAGTGGCTGTGGTCGAGGGTGCCTGGAAGGAAGGCTTTGAATTCCGGCCAGAGTGCCTCGGCTTCTGTCCGCCAATCGGTAAAGGGACGGGCGTAGTGGGCTTGGATGGTGTCCGCTTTCAGAGAATAGAAGATCGCCGCCAATTGCTGCTCCGGGGCATCGCGCATGGTGCCCACCGGCAGCACACCCAACATCCGGTCCGCGCGCCGGTAGCGTTGGCTGAGGCGATCCTGAGGGAAAGGGGCATGTTTTGGCCACGGAACAGTTGCCCAAACCGCACCGTAAGGTAACGCGCGGGACCGCAACGGCGACAGGGCCGACCCCGCCCCGAGCGCGTCCACGATAAGGTCGTAGGGGCCTTCCGACTGTCCGTCGATCAGCAGGTTTTGCCCCTGCCGCCCCGCCACCGGGCTATTGGGCACAATGGTTGTCCCGGCCGTCCGCGCCGCATCATAAAGCGCACCAAAGAGGGCAGCACGGTGGATGCCGAGGCCTTGTCGGTCAACCTTTTGCCCATAGGACACTGAAAGTACGGTACGGTTGCGCGAAACCTCATCGCCGAACATCGTTGCGATGGGCGTGCCACGCTCCTGCGCTTCAACTGCCGCTCCGCAGGCGCGTAAGACATCCATCCCGACCGGCTGAATGACCAGGCCGGAGCCCACCGGGCGCGGCGCGTCGAATTGATCAAAGACGGTTACGACATGGCCGTCGCGCGCCAAAAGCGCTGCTGCTGCAAGTCCGCCGATACCGGCCCCTGCCACTGCGATATTCAGTTTCATGATGCGCAAGGTAGCCGACCCACCCAATCGGACCATGCGGCAGGTTGTGGCGGTTTCCCTGCGTTGTGTGGGCCGTGACGCAGCGGCATCCTGCCCAGACAATTGAAAGGACCCCTTCTAATGAAAATTTCCGATCTTACTGGCGCTGCCAAAGGTGCCGCCATCCTCGCGATTCTCGCCCTCGTTATTTCGATCAACTTCACATCGACCAGCACAATCAACGGCGTATTCACCTGTAGCTTCATCGATTACGGTCGGGTTGGCTTCGGCGCATTGGCCGCCCTTGTGGGCCTTGTTGGCCTCGTATCAGGGCAAGGCGCAAGCCGGACGGTTTCCGCCATCGCGGCTGTGGTTGGCATTCTGGCGGTGCTCTACGGTCTTGGTATCATCTTGAGCCCCTGCTGAGCGGCCCCTTTGACCTTCATGGCGCGCGGGCGTATACCGCGCGCCATGGGATATCGCATGAGCTTCATCATTCGAATTAGCCGCCCGGCGCTCTGATCCTCAGAGGCGTCGGGATTTATGCTGTTTATGGGGCTTGAGCCCCGGCGCGGCCCTGCTACACCCCAGACAACATTCGAATATGAGGAGCGCCCCAGATGTGCGCCGACACCCCTGCTGTCGATTACAAAGACACGCTGAACCTGCCCAAAACCGATTTCCCCATGCGCGCGGGCCTGCCCAAGCGTGAGCCTGAATGGCTAGCAAAGTGGCAGAAGATCGGGGTCTACGACCGTTTGCGCGAAAAAGAGGGCCGCGAAAGCTTCACGCTGCACGATGGCCCGCCCTATGCCAACGGAAACCTGCATATCGGTCACGCGCTGAACAAGACGATCAAGGATATCATTGTCCGCTCGCACCAGATGATGGGCTTTGATAGCCGCTACATCCCCGGCTGGGATTGCCACGGCCTGCCTATCGAGTGGAAGATCGAGGAGCAGTATCGCAAGAAGGGCAAGAACAAGGACGACGTTGATATCGTCGAGTTCCGCCAGGAATGCAGGGAATTCGCAGACCATTGGGTCGGCGTCCAGCGGGAGGAGTTCAAGCGGCTCGGCGTGACCGGATCGTGGGACCGCCCCTACCTGACGATGGATTTCCATGCCGAGCGGGTGATCGCGGAAGAGTTTCAAAAGTTCCTGATGAACGGGACTTTGTATCAGGGCTCCAAGCCCGTGATGTGGTCGCCCATCGAGCAGACGGCTTTGGCCGAGGCCGAGGTCGAGTATCACGACAAGGACAGCTTCACGATCTGGGTGAAGTTCAAGGTTCTGATCGACGCGACAACGCCAGCGGTTGAAGGGGATGTCGGGTTGGTCGAACCCTTGAGCGATCTGGATGATGCCCACGTCGTCATCTGGACGACGACCCCCTGGACCATCCCGTCGAATAAGGCCGTGGCTTTCGGACGTGACATCTCCTACGGGCTCTACGAAGTCACCGGCACGCCGGACGAATGTTGGGCCAAAGTAGGCGACAGATTTTTGCTGGCCGACACCCGGGCGGCAGACGTCATGGCGCGTGCCCGGTTGGAAGACGGCCAATGGCGGCGTTTGCGCGATGTGGTCACGGCGGAACTGGACGCAATTTCATTGGCCCATCCGCTCGCCGGGACCGAAGGCTCCGAAGGCGAATGGGACGAGCCACGCGATTTCCGACATGGTGACTTCGTGAGCGACGAGGAAGGCACTGGCTTCGTCCATTGCGCGCCGTCCCACGGGATGGAGGAATATGAACTTTACCGCGATCTCGGAATGCTGGAGCAAGTCATCACCTATAACGTGCAGGATGACGGCTCTTTCCGGCCCGATCTGCCATTCTTTGGCGGCAAGTATATCCTCAGCCGCAAGGGTGGTGAGGGCGATGCAAACAAGGCGGTTATCGACAAGCTGGCTGAGGTCGGCGGGCTGCTGGCGCGCGGCAAGATCCACCACTCCTACCCCCATTCGTGGCGCTCCAAAGCGCCGGTGATCTACCGCAATACGCCGCAATGGTTCGCTGCCATCGACAAACCCGTGGGCGACGGGTTGGACATGCACGGCAAAACGATCCGCGTACGCGCATTGACCGAAATCGACAACGTCAAATGGACCCCGCAATCGGGACGCAACCGCCTGTTCTCGATGATGGAAACGCGGCCTGACTGGGTTTTGTCCCGTCAACGGGCCTGGGGCGTGCCGCTGACCTGCTTCACCAAGAAAGGCGCGCTGCCGACAGACCCCGATTACCTGCTGCGCAACGCGGCGGTGAACGCCCGTGTGCTTGATGCCTTCGAGGCTGAGGGCGCTGATGCCTGGTACAAACCCGGCGCGAAGGAGCGTTTCCTGGGCAATGACGTGGACCCGGATGCATACGATCAGGTCTTCGACATTCTCGACGTGTGGTTCGACAGCGGCTCCACCCACGCTTTCGTTCTGCGCGACCGCGAGGACGGCACAGAGGACGGCATTGCTGACGTCTATATGGAAGGCACCGACCAGCATCGCGGCTGGTTCCATTCCTCGCTACTGCAATCGGTCGGCACGACTGGGCGCGCTCCTTACAGGAATGTCGTCACTCATGGGATGACGCTGGATGAAAAGGGTTTCAAGCAGTCGAAATCGCTGGGAAATATCACCCCGCCCCAGGAAGTGATCAGCCAGTATGGCGCGGACATCCTGCGGCTGTGGGTGGCGCAAACCGATTACACTGCGGACCAGCGGATCGGGCCGGAAATCCTGAAAGGGACGGCTGACAGCTATCGCCGGTTGCGCAACACAATGCGCTTCATGCTCGGGTCGTTGAATGACTTCACGGAGGCCGACCGGGTGGATCCGGCGGAGATGCCGGAGTTGGAGCGGTGGGTCCTGAACCGGTTGGCGGAGTTGGACGAGCAGGTGCGCGACGGCTACCGCGCGTTTGATTTCCAAGGGGTGTTTCAGGCCGTGTTCACCTTTGCCACGACGGATTTGTCGGCCTTCTACTTCGATATCCGCAAGGATGCGCTCTACTGCGACGGCGACACCAACCGACGCCGCGCCTCGCGGACGGTGCTCGACATTCTGTTCCATCGACTGACGACGTGGCTGGCCCCGATCCTCGTCTTCACGATGGAGGAGGTTTGGCTTGAGCGGTTCCCGGGCGAAATCAGCTCAGTGCATCTGGTCGATATCCCCGAAACGCCTGCCGCATGGAGGGATGAGGCATTAGCGTCGAAATGGGCCAAGGTTCGTTCTGCCCGCCGCGTGGTGACGGCAGCTCTGGAAGTGCAACGGCGCGAAAAGGTGATTGGCGCATCGCTCGAGGCAGCGCCCGTCGTCCACGTAGCGGACGCGGGCACATTGGCGGCCCTGAAATCGGTGGCTTTCGAGGATATGGCGATCACCTCCGCCATCACGTTGACCGAAGGCACTGATGGCACGTTCACGTTGCCTGAGGTGGAAGGCATCTCGGTCGACTTCGCCAAAGCCGAAGGCGAGAAATGCCAGCGCTGCTGGAAAATCCTGCCTGACGTCGGCACGCATTCCCATGCAGGGGTCTGCGGGCGCTGCGATGGGGCTTTGGCGGGCTAAAATTTGATAAGCGAAGATTGAAAGGCCGCGTCCCACCATGGGGCGCGGTTTTTCGTTTCGGGTCCTGGATTTGCGTATCAGAGAACAAAGATGGGCAGGGTGCGCCGCCGCACAGTGACCTGCGCCTTGGGTTTGTCGGAGGAGCGACCTAAGTTGCAAAACAACCGAGATGCAGGAGGCCCACGATGGCTCGTCAGGAAGAATACACGCCCCCAAAGGTTTGGACTTGGGATGCAGAGAACGGTGGCGCTTGGGCGTCATTGAACCGACCCGTTGCGGGCGCGACCCACGACAAGGAGCTGCCGGTTGGGGAGCATCCTTTTCAGCTGTACTCGCTCGGAACGCCCAATGGGGTGAAAGTGACGGTGCTGTTTGAGGAGTTACTGGAGGCGGGTTATTCGGACGCGGAATATGACGCATGGCTGATCCGCATTGGCGATGGGGACCAATTTGGGTCAGGCTTTGTCGAGGCCAACCCGAACTCCAAGATCCCCGCCATGTGGGACCGCTCGGGGCCCGAGCCGGTGCGTGTTTTCGAAAGCGTCGCGATCATGATGCATCTGGCCGAAAAGTTCGGAGCCTTCATGGGCCCTGACAAGGCGCGACCGGAACTTCTGTCTTGGCTGATGTGGCAGATGGGCTCTGCGCCCTTCCTAGGTGGCGGTTTCGGCCATTTCTACGCCTATGCGCCGTATCCGATGGAATATCCGATCAACCGCTATGCGATGGAGTCGAAGCGGCAGATGGATGTCCTCGACAAGCATCTGGCGGAGAACGAATGGATGGCAGGAGGCGAATACACCATTGCCGATATGGCGATCTGGCCGTGGTACGGGCGCATGGTGACCGAAGGCGGCTATAACGCGAGCGAGTTCCTTTCGGTGCATGAGTACGCGCATCTGACTCGTTGGGCCGAGGCGATCCTTGCGCGGCCCGGCGTGCAGCGCGGGCGGATGGTGAACCGAACTTCAGGTGAACCCCATGAGCAGCTTTGGGAACGGCATTCTGCCGATGATTTCCTGAACAAGACGCAAGACAAGATTGGCAAGTGACGCTGAGATTTCGGCGACGCTGCTGCGGCTCGCAGCGGAGAGAGTGGGCAAGACCTTTTGCCCCTCCGAGGCAGCGCGGGCCTTGTCAGACGATTGGCGTCCATTGATGCCGGACGTTCGACGCGTTGCTGCGGACCTTGGGCTGCGCGCCACACAAAGGGGTGAAGTCGTCGACCCACTCACTGCACGCGGACCGATCCGTTTGGCGCAGGTTCCGGGTTGATCGAATGCCGCTTCGGGCGCAGGCTTGGCCCATGGATTGGAAACCTAACGGATATCAAAGCCTCTCGCCTTATTTGTTGGTGGCGAACCCGGAGGCCGTTTTGCAATTTTGCGAGGCTGTGTTTGAAGCGGAACGCCTGCGCGTGATCCGCGACGGCGCACGTATTGTGCATGCCGAATGCAGGATCGACGATACGGTATTGATGATGGGTGGGGCCGAGGGACCACCCGCGCATCTTCACCTTTATCTGCGCGATCCTGATGCGGCGTTTGCTCGTGCCTTGGAGGCGGGCGCGGTGGAGGTTCAGCCAATGATGGAGCAGGACGATCCGGACCGGCGCGGCGCGGTGCAAAGCCCCGATGGCACGACCTGGTGGTTGGCCCGGCAGCTATGAGACGCTCGGTCGAAACGCCGGTGGGTCCGGTCTATGTGGAAGAGGCGGACGGGGCGATTGTCCGCGCAGGTTGGCACGCCGTGGACGCACCCGGTGACAGTGATCTGCTGCGCGAGGCGGTGGACGAACTGGCGGCCTACTTCGAGGGTCGGCTAACCGATTTCAGCGTGCCAATTCACCATGGGCGCGACGACGCGACCGGAAAGGTTCTTGACGCGATGCGCGCGATCCCAATGGGCGAGACACGCAGTTACGGCGATGTCGCGAAAGAAGTGGGCCTGCCCGCGCAAGCTGTTGGTCAGGCCTGTGGCGCGAACCGGATACCGATCTTGATTCCTTGCCATCGCATTCTGGGTGCAAACGGGTTGGGTGGCTTTTCAGCCCCGGGTGGCGTGGAGACGAAAGTATGGCTTTTGCGACATGAAGGGGCTGCAGGGCTGCTGATTTGAGCCGTTTCGCGCCACATCCCAATCTATCCACATTCTATGCACAACGTTTTTAGCGGGCGTCTTCCCACACAACACGGGCCTCTCCAGCACTCAAATCTCCCTTGGCGCGGTCAAAGCGGAGGTAGGCAATCCCTTGTCCGTCGGATTGCGTGAAGAGCGTTCCTGCCGTTTTGCCATCTGCTGTGATTTCGGTTCCAACCGGCACCGCGCCTTCCACTGAGACCGTCACGAAACCCTTCTTCAGCTCGGTCTTGTGCTTCATGCGGGCGGTAACTTCCTGACCCACGTAGCAGCCCTTGCGATGGTCCACGCCTTGCAGGCGATCAAAGCCGGCTTCCAGGATGTAGGTCTCATTCGGGATCAGCTCGACGCCGGTTTCGGGGATACAGTCAGCCACGCGGATGGCATCCCAGCCGACCACAGGATCACCGCCTTCAAGGCCATAGGCGCGCCAGCCAAGTGATGGATCGCGGGGGTCGACGAAGGCCCCTTCCGGCGCATCGCCCAACCCACGCACAACGCCTAGGCCTGCGTCTTCGATGACCACGGCAGCGCGCAGGCGATACATCGTGAGACGCTGTGCCAATGCCGGGGCGAGGTCGCTTTTCACGTCGAGAAGGATGTCGTCCCCCCGGTCCAACAGAAAGAAGTCGGCGAGGTATTTGCCCTGGGGCGTCAACAGCGCGGCATAGGTCAGCCCATCATCCGGATCACGCGTTACCAGCCCCTTGAGGAAGCCGTGCGCATCCGCGCCGCTGATGCGCAGAACCGTCCGATCCTCTGCCCGTTCTCCAACCATGTTCGCCCCCGGTGATCTTTCGCATCACAGGTAATCATCGCGCGCGCGCCACGCAACGTTGACCCCCCATGGGGCGCGCGATACCTCTCGAACAACTGCACGCTTAAGTCCCGGAGATCCACTGATGTCGCTGTCCCAAGGCCGCCATTATCTTGCCATTCCCGGCCCGTCGGTCGCGCCTGATCGCGTGTTGCAGGCGATGCACCGCCCCTCGCCCAATATCTACCGGGGCGAGTTGGTGGATATGGTGGCAACCCTTGTGCCGGACCTGAAGACCATCGCGGGCACGGCACACAATGTGGCCATGTATATCTGCAACGGCCACGGTGCGTGGGAGGCGGCGTTGGTCAATATCCTGAGCCGGGGCGACAAGGTGCTTGTTCTGGGCACGGGACGGTTCGGGATCGGTTGGGGTGAGATGGCGAAGGCCCTGGGGGCGGATACGCAGCTTCTGGATTTTGGGCCGCATTCGGATATCGACATTGCCCGTGTGGCAGAGGTTCTGACTGAGGATACGGATCACAAGATCAAAGCGGTTCTTGCGGTGCAGGTCGATACCTCGACTTCAGTGAAAAACGATATCCAGGCGCTGCGAACAGCCTTGGATGAGGCCGAACACCCCGCTCTTTTGTGTTCCGACAACATCGCCTGTCTGGGATGTGATGAATTCCACATGGATGACTGGGGCGTCGATGTGATGGTTGCAGGCTGCCAGAAAGGCCTGATGACGCCGCCGGGCATGGCCTTTGTCTACTTCAATGACCGCGCGGATGCGGCGCGGGACCGGGCCAATATGGCCACGCCCTACTGGGATTGGCGCCCGCGGATCGACCCGGATTATTTCTACCGCTACTTCTGCGGCACGGCACCGACACATCACCTCTACGGGCTGCGCGAGGCGCTGGACATGATCGTGAAGGAAGAGGGGCTTTCACAGGTCTGGCGCAGGCATGCCGTGCTGGCCGAAGCGATCTGGGCGGCGCTCGAGGTCTGGGGACAGGCGGGCCCCGTGCGTGCCAACATTACTGAACGGGACAAGCGCTCCAACGCAGTGACACTGGTGAATTTCGGTCCCGGCAACGGCCTGCGCCTGCGCGAATGGATGGAGGCGAACTACGGTGTGACCCTTGGCATTCCGCTGGACGGTCTGGATGCGCCGGATGATTATCTGCGGATCGGGCATATGGGCCACGTGAATGGCCATATGGTTCTGGGCGTTCTAGCCGGGCTTCAGGCAGGCATGGCCGCGCTGCAAATCCCCCACGGGCCGACAGGTTTGGAAGCTGCGATGAAAGTGATCGCAGAAGCGGCCTAACCGGCGGCTTTCAAGGCCTTCGGAAGAGCACGCGCAAAGGCGTCGAGTGCATCGTCCGGTGCGCAAGATACTCGGATGCAGCGGTCTTGCGGGGCGGTGAAGGGCATTCGAACAAAGATGCCCTGTGCGACCAACTCGGCCAGAACCGCGCGCGCGAAGTCTCCGTCTCGTCCACAGTCGATCGTCACGAAGTTGGTCGCGGACGGGAGAGCCGTCAGGCCGTTGTCCATTGCGATCTGGCCGATCCGGTCGCGCGCCTCGACGATCTGCGCGACCGTTTGGGTCAAGTACGCCTGATCCTCTAGCGCCGCCATGGCAGCGGCCTGCGCTACGCGACCCATACCGAAATGATTGCGGATTTTGGCGAAGGCGGTGATGAAACCGGCCTCGGCAAGTCCATAACCCACCCGCATCCCGGCAAGACCGTAGGCCTTCGAAAACGTGCGGAATCGGATGACACGGGGGTGGGTCAGGTCGAGCGGTGGGACGGCATCAGCAGGCGCGGTGTCGGCATAGGCCTCATCCAACGCCAACACGCAGCCCTCGGGCAATGCGTCGATCATACGTTGCACCGTAGCGGCGTCATGCCAGCTGCCCATCGGGTTGTCGGGATTGGCGAAATAGATCAGCTTTGCGTCGACTTCTGCCGCCTTGGCAATCAGGGCGTCCGGATCCTCGTAATCGTCACGGTAGGGCACCTTGTGCAGCTCCCCACCGAAACCCGCGACGTGGTAGTTGAAGGTCGGATATGCGCCTTCAGAAGTCACGACCGCATCGCCCCGGCCGATCAGCAGGCGGACGAGGTAGCCAAGCAACCCATCAATCCCCTCCCCCACGATGATATTGCCGGGCTCTATGCCATGGTGCATTGCCAATGCCGCGCGCAGGTCGTGCACTTCAGGGTCGCCATACATCCAAGCGCCATTTGCCGCCTCAGCCATGGCAGCAATGGCACGAGGGCTTGGGCCGAAGACGCTTTCGTTTGCCCCAAGACGCGCGGCGAAGGCAGACCCGCGGGCGCGTTCCTGTGTTTCAGGGCCCACAAATGGCACTGATGCGGGCAAGGATTGGACGAGGGCGGTGTAACGGGGCTTGGTCATGCGTCCTCGTTTGCCGATTTTTCCCCGCCCGGCAAGGGGGCGCGCGCCCCATATTGAGGTCATGGAACCGAACAGACGCCAATTCCTGATCCTAGGAACCGCCGCAGCCGCCGCCGCGCGGTTGGGGCCCGCCATTGCAACACGCGCCGGATCGAGGCGGGTTTTGACCCTGGTTTATGACAAGGGTTTGGGGATGATGCGCGCCGTGGACCGGTTGATCCCTTGAGCGCTCAGTAGCTGTCTTCCGTCAGGAACCGGCGGTTGACCCAACCGCGCTGCACACCATTCCAGAAGATAAGGCACCAGGTGGGGTAGTTGTTGAGCTGCTGCTGTTGCGCCTGAGTAAGCGCGAAGAATTGCTGCTGCGTGACGGTTGGCACGCAATATTCGATCTGCACGCCCCGAGCGTTGTGGGGCAGCGCATCGATCTGGAAATAGTTCGTTCCCGGACCCACCCGCACATTCAACACATCGTAGGAGGCCACGTTATGGACCCGCCATGCATCAGGGCCGTCGGCGGTGGCATGGGCTGCGGGGGCAAGCAGGGCCAGAATTGTGACCACAAGGCTGAGGCGGGCAAACAGAGCTGTCATAATATTCGTCCTTGGAAGGGGGTGACGCTGGGGTCAGCCTAGCGTCAAAGAACGTGTGCGCTCAATGGGGTGAAACCCCCAAAGCCGTTCAAAGCACGGGCAAAAGCGCCTCGGCCAGCTGCGCCATTTGCAGGAGCAGTGGGTCCGCGATACCTGCGTTGCGCCCGTCCGAGCGTTGCAGGCCCATGCCCATCGTCCGCACCTCGCAGGCCGCGATGGCGGCGGCGACAAGCACCACAACGCCAACAATCCCGCGCCGGGAGGCGGGGACGAAAAGGTGGCGGATCATAAAGGCGTCGAGCGTTTGCATTTTGGGGTGTCGCTCCGACCGCGAGGGCCGGAGCGTCCTGTTCTTGAAATTAGTGGCTCTGGGCGAGGAAGCGGGCGTTCACCCAGCCGCGCACATGGCCCTGATAAGCCACCAGGCACCAGCGCGAATGGCCGTGGCTTGTGGGAATCACGGTGCAATCATGCAGCTGAATGCCGTGGGCGTTGTAGGGCAGCGTGTAGACAACGTGGTTGCGCACGCCGGGGCCGTGACGGACGTTCAGGTGGTCGTGGTAGCCCACGCCGTGAACACCGTACCAGGAGTAGTTGTTGTAGTGGCCCCAGTTGCTGTGGCCGTAGTTCACGTGACCTTGATGGCCGTGGTAATTCACGGGATGCACGGGCTGAGCATGGCCGTAACCGTAAAGCGGGTGGACAGGGTTTCCGGCGCCGGTCGCTGTGGCGGTAGAAGCGGTTGCGGACACAGAAAGGGCCGCGACGAGTGCAAGGGCAGTGGCTTTAAATATCCGCATGGAAGGGGTCCTTTTGGAATGTGAGTTTCTATGCCCTCACATTCCCTCAAACCGGCCCCCTCCCTCAATGGAGGTTTCCCTGCCCTGCTTGTCGCGAACTCGGCTTCATGGGAATCTTCAAATCGTGGGCACGGGCGCCCCAAGGACTGCACCGTCAAACGAGTACAACTAATTTGAAGCTTCACGGGGCGTCAGGAATAATCCTCAAGCGCGCCACCGTCTTCCAGGACCCTAATCAATGGAGCAAGCTCATCTTCGAACTTGCGCCAGGCACCGATGGAAGAAGAGTAGATCGGCTGGCGCACCTGAACGCTGCTGAGGGTATTCACCATCCGCGCTGACTTGTGAAAGTCTAGGACACCATCTTCCCAAGGACGGTCCACGCCTTCCAGAAGCGCGCGTGCCCGCATCTCAGGTTCTGTGACAAAATCCTCGTACCGGATTTCGACAAAGGCGTCTGGGCAATTCTCGCGCCAGAACCGAACGCGTTCCATGAACTCCAGGTATGTTTTGCCCAATGTGACCAAATCGAAGGCATAGCGATAAGCCCCATCGATAAAGTTGTTCTTGAAGATGGACAGGCAATTGTCCCTCGGATCCCGCCGGACAAGAACCACGTGGGCGTCGGGGAAGACCTGCCTGACAAGGCCAATGCTGTAGTATGTTCCAATTGCTTTGTCGGTTACAAACGGGTTGCCATCAGCATGCGGTTTGTAAGCCGCCTCTAGCGTGTTTCGCAATTCACTCAAACGAGCAGGGTCAAATTCTTCGGCGGAAGATCCACTGATATAGAGCTCTCGGCTGATTGCGTTTTGTAGATGTCCAAGCTCGCCCCCCGCAGAGACAGTGCTGTGACTGGCCAGAACGCTTTCGATCAACGTTGTTCCTGATCTCGGCAAACCGGTCACAAATATCGGTGTGGTTTCAGATGAATGGCCGGCCGGTTCTGGGAGGCCATTTTCGACCATGGCGGTGACCATCTCGATCTGACGCTTCGTTTCGTCATCCTTTCCAATCGGATAGGCCTTTTTCTGGATGGCTTTCGCTTTCTTTAGGTAGGCGAACGCGCGGCCAAACTCACCCCGATCCTCCATCGCCTTCGCAAGTCCGTATCCCACACGCGACACCACCTCATTCGGGAGCTCACCTGCCTCAAACATTCGGGCGGCCTTGGCGACATGCGGATCATCTTCAGCAATCTTGCCCAAGCGCACATATTTTGAAAATGCATCGCCATGTTGTGGTGCGGCTTCCAAAAGACCAGTCAGCAAAGCTTTGGCCTTGTCGATTTCACCGAAGCGTTGATGCGCATCCGCAAGCAGTTTTGTAGCGTGCTCCCGAACGCTTGGATGCGCCTGGGCCGCGGACAGTGTTTTTACAGCGGCCTCATAGTCGCCGACCTCAGTCGACACATGCCCTTGCGCGAGCAAGACTGTCGGATGGTCCGGGCAGCGCTGCGCCGCCTCGTCCACAATTGAACTGACGCTTTGCACGTCACCTGCCGAGATCGCTGAGAACACTAGCAGGTTGAGCGTTTCGGGATCAAAACGATCCAAATCAAGCGCCATAGATAGCTGTGTGGCCGCGTTGGGAAAACGACCCAGGGCAAAATACGCCAACCCCAGTTGCTTTCTTAACAGTGGTGAGCTGGGGATGATGGCATGCGCAAGATGGAATTGACGCAAAGCATCGGTCGCTCTCCCTGTCTGGAGCAGCATCTGACCAAGCTGCAATCGCGCCTCTGCGTAGTCAGGATCAATTGCAATCGCCTGCTCGTAGGCACGTTCGGCTGGACCTACCTTTCGCTGACTGGCCAGGCTCGCGCCCAGAACCGCCCAAAGCGGGGCAACTCGCGCATGGAGCTTTAGCAACTTTCGCGCGGCGGCCTCGGCTTTCGCGAATTCCCTTTTTTGGAAAAGCGCCGCCGTGGCCTTGAAATCGGCGGCCGGCAAACGCCCCAACTTCGCGGCACCAGCGGTGTTTCCCGTCTTCGCTTTTTGATGCAGCAAGTCCTGCAATTGCTTGGGTTGCTTGGCCTCGGCTGCTTCCCGAAGCACCTGTTTCACAGTGTTGGTATCACCAGCCGCAATTCCAACGTCCACAGATGCGATCCAGACCGTTGGATCCTGGCCGACCACCTGACGCGCACGAGCCAACGCTTCGATCGCCGCATGAGGACGACCAGCAACAAGATCAACGCGCGCTTGCAGGATCGTGGCTTCGACTGACGTCGAGCCGCTGGCATTGTAGCGTTCCAAGAAAGCGCCGGCCAAGTCTGTATCGCCAGCCAACAAAGCCTTTTGCGCGTTGTGCAAAGGGGCCATTGGATCCAGCGCCATGATTATTCGACCTCGGCCAACCGGGCCAAGGCTTCCTTCAGGCGCGCTTCTTCCTCTTCCCGGGCGGCGAGGTTCTCTTTGGTTTCCTCGACGACCTCTGGTGGCGCGCTTTCGGCAAACTTCGGGTTGTTCACGCGGCCGCGCAGGCCGCCCAATTCTTTGGCCAATTTTCCTAGCGTCTTCTCAAGGCGTGCCTTTTCTTCGGCGACGTCGATAAGGTCGGCGATGGGCAGCGCGAAGGTGCCGCCGTCGACCGCAATGGTCACGGCCCCTTTGGGCAGGGTTTCCGTGGGGGTGACTTCGGACAGACGCGCGAGGCGTTCGATCATTGCCGCATTGCGGGCGAAGGCGCCCTGCCCGACCTCGTCCAGATCGGCCTGGAGAAGCTGACATTTAAGGCCCGCGGGCACGTGCATTTGCGCACGAACGGAGCGGATCTCCTCGATCAGAGAAATCACCCACCGCACTTCCTTTTCGGCGGCTTCGTCAATCAGTTCAGCGCCATAGGCGGGCCAATCGGCGTGCACGAGGGGTTTGTCGCGGGTGACAATCTCGGTCCACAACTCTTCGGTGATGAAGGGCATGGTGGGGTGGAGCAGGATCAGGCACTGGTCGATGACCCAGGCCATGGCGGCGCGGGTCTCGGCGATGACGGCCTCGTCACCGGAGGCAAACAGCGGCTTGGCGAATTCCAGATACCAGTCGCAAACCTTGCCCCAGACAAATTGATAAAGCCCGTTGGCCGCATCGTTAAAACGATAATTTTCTAGGGCTTCGTCATGGGCGAGGCGTGCGCGTGCGGTTTCGCCAATGATCCAGCGGTTGACGGTTTGCGTGACAGACGACGGGTCGAAATCGGCGCTTGGCTTGCATTCGTTCATCTCGGCAAAGCGCGCGGCGTTCCAGAGTTTGGTGCCGAAGTTGCGGTAGCCCGCGATGCGGTCCTTGCTGAGTTTCAGGTCCCGGCCCATCGCGGCCATGGAGGTCAGCGTGAAGCGCACGGCATCGGCGCCGTATTCGTCGATGAGTTCCAGCGGGTCGAGGACGTTGCCGGTGGATTTCGACATCTTCTTGCCCTTCTCGTCGCGGACAAGGGCGTGGACGTAGACATCCTTGAAGGGGATGTCGTCGACGACGGCCAGCTGCATCATCATCATCCGGGCGACCCAGAAGAAGATGATGTCGAAGCCGGAGATCAGCGTCGAGGTCGGGAAATAGCGTTTGAGTTCAGGGGTTTGCTCGGGCCAGCCGAGGGTGCCGATAGGCCAGAGACCGGAGGAGAACCAGGTGTCGAGGACGTCGGGGTCGCGGTAGAGATGGATGAACTTCCGATCTTCTGGTGCGACGCCATTGTGTTCAAACCATTGAACCGCTTCAAGAATGTCGTCAGTCATTGATGAAGGTGCTGTACCCTTCAGTATCGAATATGCTGAACCATAATTCTCAAGTGCCTGCCTCTCGACATCGTCCCAAGTCGCGCCGCAGAAGGTATCGACGATTTCGCCCGTCTTGTGATCGTACGAATACCAAACCGGGATCTGGTGACCCCACCAAAGCTGGCGCGAGATGGTCCAAGGCTCGATATTTTCGAGCCAGTGGAAATACACCTTCCGGTGCTGTTCGGGCATGATCCGGACGCGGCCGTCGCGGACGGCGTCCAGCGCGGGACCGACGATTTTTGCTGTATCTACAAACCATTGGTCGGTCAGCATCGGCTCGATCACGACCTTGGAGCGGTCGCCGAAGGGCTGCGTGATGGGCTTGGCCTCGACCAGCGGGACAGAGGTGATTTCCTCGTCCTCACCCATCTTTTTCTTGCCCCCCAGACGCGGATCGTCTGAGGTGGTCATGACGGCGAGGCCTTCGGCGGTGATCTCGGCCACGACCTTTTCGCGGGCCTCAAACCGGTCCAATCCACGCAAGTGATCGGGGACGAGGTTGAGGGCATCAACCTCCATCTCGCCCAAGATTTTCTCTCCATTTGCAACGGCTTGCGCGATTTCTGCGGCCTCGGCATAGGGCGCGCCGTCGTCGCGGAGCGCGCCTTTGGTGTCGAGCAGGCGGTAACAGGGAATGCCGCCACGCTTGGCGACTTCGTAGTCGTTGAAGTCGTGCGCGCCGGTGATTTTCACGGCACCGGAGCCGAAAGTCATGTCCGGGTATTCATCGGTGATGATCGGGATCAGGCGGCGGTGTTCTTTCGGGCCAACCGGAATTTCGCATAGTTTTCCGACAATTGGCGCATAACGCGCGTCGTCGGGATGGACGGCTACCGCGCCGTCGCCGAGCATGGTTTCGGGCCGCGTCGTGGCGATGGAGATGTAGTCACGCTCCTCACGCAGGGTGACGTTGCCGTCTTCATCTTTCTCAACGTATTCATAGGTTTGGCCGCCGGCGAGCGGGTATTTGAAGTGCCACATATGGCCCGCAACGTCGTTGTTCTCGACCTCAAGATCCGAGATCGCCGTTTCAAAATGCGGATCCCAGTTGACCAGTCTTTTTCCCCGATAAATCAGACCCTTATTGTACATGTCGACAAAGACGCGGGTGACGGCATCGTGGAAATTGCCCTCTTCACCTTCGGGCGCGTTGGGGGCACCGGACATGGTAAATGCCTCGCGGGACCAGTCGCAGGAGGCGCCGAGGCGCTTCAATTGCTCGATGATCGTGCCGCCGGATTGCTTTTTCCAGGCCCAGACGTGATCGAGAAATTCCTCTCGATTCAAGTCTTTACGCTGGATTTGGGATTTCGCGAGTTCGCGTTCGACAACCATTTGCGTGGCGATACCCGCGTGGTCGGTGCCGGGCTGCCAGAGCGTGTCGAAGCCCCGCATCCGGTGCCAACGGATCAGGACATCTTGCAGCGTGTTGTTGAAGGCATGGCCCACGTGGAGGACGCCTGTGACGTTGGGTGGCGGGATCATGATCGAGTAAGCGTCTGATTTTCCGTCCCAATTCGCGCCAGCGGCAAAGCAATTTCGGGCTTGCCACATCTGGGAGATGCGGGCCTCGGCCTCGGCGGCGTTGAATGACTTTTCCATGCGTCTTGTCCATCTGCGGGTGTGATGGGTCAGGTAGCCGATGAACGCGCCAAGGTGAAGGGAGATGCGTTCATTTGAACGGAGATGCGTTCATCTGGACGCATATTTTTCGAAAACTGCGTTCAAGTGAACGCATTTCCGGGCGTGATCGCGGGCGGGTGAAACTGCGTTCAGGTGAACGCATCTTGCGCCAGACGCGCGGCCAGATCGGTGGCGGCGCGCGTGATCGCCTCTTCGCCAAGATCGCCCATGTCGAGGGTTGCCGTGACGGGTGTGTCATCGTCGCGGCGCAAACGACGGTATGCGGGGTCGTAATGGTCGGTGATGAGCGCGTGGGCAAGCGCTTGGGTCTCGCCATTTCGCAGATGGGCGATCCACTTTTCGACGGTGGTGTGACCCGCGAGTTGGCGAAGGTGATCCAGGCGGGCGATCAGCGCGTCGGGGGTGGTGACGAGGGCGGCGTATTGGCTGGCGAGGTAGCGCGCGCGGTTCTCGGGTGTGGCCTCCAGCACGATGCGGGGGCTGTGCTTCATCGCGGCCCAGAGTGCAGGCGGGAGGCGGAGGGTGCCGATGCGGGCGGATTCGGCCTCAACCAGGAGCGGGCGGGAGGGGTCGAGGGTGGAGAGTGTTTCGAGGATGCCGCTTTCGAACCCTTTCTGGGCCGGTTGGTCGCCATCGATGTCGCCGAGGATGGAGCCACGGTGATTGGCGAGGCCTTCCAGATCGAGGACCTGCGTGCCGTGTTGGGCGGCGGCTTTGAGGACATCGGTTTTCGCGGTGCCGGTGAGACCGTCGAGGCGGATGACCTTGAAGGGCAGCGTGCCGTCGTAGAGCTGTGCCACGACATGGCGACGCCAGGATTGGTATCCGCCTTGCAGCGTCTCGGCCCGCCAGCCGATCTGTTGGAGGATCGAGGTGAAGCTGCCGGAGCGTTGCCCGCCGCGCCAGCAATAGACGAGCGGTCGCCAGCCGCCGTCGTAGTGCATCATGTGCTGCTCAATGGCGGTAGCGGCGTTGCGGGCGACAAGGGCGGCCCCGATCTTGCGGGCTTTGAAGGGACTTTCCTGCACGTAGATCGTGCCGACTGTCGCGCGTTCCTCGTTCGACAGGACGGGCATGTTGACCGCGCCGGGGACGTGATCCTCGGCGAATTCGGCGGGGGAGCGGACGTCGATGATGGTGTCGAAGCCCGCGGCTTGAAGGGCAGGTAGGTCGGTGAGGGGGAAGGCCATGGGAGCGGCTTATGGGAGATTGCGGGGGAGGTCAAAGTCGAGCGATGTAGAGAAACGCCACATGTGCACAAGGCGACATCACATCTGTTTGGCGTTCAAATGGCCTAACCAGCGAGCTGTGTGTTTTCGCAGATTTCAAACTTTTGACGCTCTAAAAATTCCCCAATTCTGGGGCGGGTTGAACCAAAAGGTCCTGTTGCCCGCCCAAACCCTGCTGCAAAATGACCGTGCCGTTGCTTCCAAGGTCAGGTAGGCCACCGCCAATTTCCATATAGTCGCGCAGAAGTGGCGATATCTGATATTGCACACCCGAACCGTCGTCTATTGGTTGCACCTGGATATCCTCAACTCCAAACCATTGCGGGATTTCACTACCCTCCGATTCCAGGAATTCCAGAATAAGCCGCTGCGCCTCCTCTGAAAAATCGGCTGCATCAATCGTTTCCTCACCAGGTAAATCTCGAACAATCGCTGGTCTTTGAGTTAGGTTAAGCGCCTCCGCAAGCGCACTTTGATCATTTAGAGCGCCAGGTTGAAAGTACGCCAAATCTTCATACTGCTCTGTAAACGGATTAAAGCGACCTTCAAGAAACCCTTCAGGCCATACTTCTAGTTCCTCCAAGCTTGAATAATTTTCGCTAGTCAGCAGTCCAAGCTGGTCCAAATCAGTGCGATATAGTTCGGATCCAATACCATCGCGCAAACGCGCTATATATTCCTGCAAACCTTCAGGGGTCGCTGGAATTTGCCCGTCCGGAAAAATGTTCAGGATCGAGCCGCCGGAAGCCCGTCTCGTTTGAAAAAACGCGCCAATCGAAGCCCGCAAGAAGGCCACCCCTCGATCAACGGTATTCGCATCATTGCGGCCGACTGGTTGCCCCATGATACGCACATTTATCGGTTGCGAATTGCCGTCGAGATCCCAAGATTTGTAAACACTAACGGCTACGTATTCAGCACATGCTGTCTCTTCATCTACGCCTTCGGCAAGCATACCGAGGTAGTAATTCCAGTGCACAACTTCATCGTCGTAATACTGTCCAGAAGTACTTAGGCATTGCCGTGCTTCTTCTTCATGCGGATAGACCAAGCACAGATCTGTATAGTAATCATGGATCACCGATGCGCTTAGGTGATGACCAGAAAATGGGCCACCAATTAGTGACCACGCTAGCTGGGGTATGGACGCGCCGTCGACAATGTAACCTTCTGAAGCAACGTAGCGCGTCCCATCGGGAGCTTCGTAGACGAATGGTGCGCTAAGCTCGAACAACGGTCTGGTTGCGTATGGCCTTGTAATAAATTGGCCAACGACATTGCCTTCGAACTCCCCAAGTCGCGACGGAGTTTCAGAAAAAACGCATGCATTTCCGGCCGATGCTAGAATACTCAGGGCAGCGGAAAGAAGTTCTTTCAGTCCAAAAATTCGAGAAAACACTCATATCACCTCAATAAAGAAGCCATTTTCAATTTAGATATGGTATTCGGATTCGCAGTTTTTGGGAAGCCTACCTGTACTGCGTGGCAATTTGATGCTTTTGAGGTTCAAATACCACGGCGCATCCGCATATGCGCCATGATTTGCCCGTGGTCGGAGGCGAGTTTGTTGTACGGCGCCTCGGGGTGACTGCCGTCGGTGATGTGGTCGTTCAGCGCGCTGAAGTAGTCCATTTCACCGATCCGGTCCGGGTTGTCCGGGTGGAAATGGCGGGACATGTAGATCTGATCGATGCTCTCGTAGACGCCGCCAAAGGCCGAGGTGAAGACCATGTCGCGGCGGGATTTGCGGGCGAAGAACCCTTCGGCGGAGTGGAGGCGGACGGACTCGATCGCCTCGGTAATCTGTTCGTTTTCGGCGTCGGAATAACGGTCGCGCGGTGTTTCGGCATCGTGGCGCAGCATCCAGGCGTAGTTTTTGAACGGGGCTTCGCCGGTGATGATTTCAGAGCTGACGGAATGTTCGGCGTCGTTGAAGTCGCCCATGACCATGACGGGGCGGCCTTGGTCGAGTTCGGCGACGATAGCGCGGCGCAGCACCCAGGCCTCAGCCATGCGGCGCAGACCCGCGCGCAAGGACCCCAGGGCGCGGCCGGCGGGGTCGTAGTTGGTGAGGTCCTGTTCGGGCGCAAAGGCGGCACCAGGGGGTGTAATGTGTTCGCCGAGTTTGGATTTGAGGTGGCAGTTGAAGACGGTGATCACCGTGTCGCCGACGGGAATGCGCGCCTTGAGGATGGGGCGCGACAGGCGGCGGATGCGGAAGAAGCCTGCGTCATCCGTGTCGTCGCCGCGCAGGGGCGGGAAGGCGATGTCGAGGGGGACGGGCAAATCCTGGATAATTTCGGGCGGCTCGGCAAATCCCATACGCGACAGGATGGCGAGGCCGGGGCGGCGTTTGCCTGGCTCACCCGTATCGGCAGTGTTTGGGGCGAAGGCGAGGGAGGCGGTGTCGTAGGGCTCTACTGCGAGTTTGCGGAAGATCGCCTTGCGATGGTAGCGCTTGGAGCGGTCGGGGATCGTGGCGGCATTGAGGTCGCGGGCGCGCGCGCTGGTCTCGGCGATGACGTTTTTCAGCGCGTCTTCTTCGAATATCTCCTGAAAACCGATAATGTCGGCGTCCATAGTCAGGAGTTGATCGGCCAGCCAATCCTCTTTCCACGCGTGTTCCTCGGGCGTGTAGGACTGGAAGCGGTAGTATTCGCGGTCAGGCCCGATGAGGTTTTTGACGTTGAAGCTGGCGATGGTGAATTCGGTCATACTCCGCTCAGATCTCATCGTTCATCTTGCGGAAACGTTGGATCAGGCTGGAGGTGTCCCAGCGCCCGCCGCCGAGTTGCTGCACTTCGGCGTAGAACTGGTCGACCATGGCGGTGACGGGCAAGCTCAGCCCCATGTCCTTGCCCTGCGCCAGAGCAATCCCGAGGTCCTTGCGCATCCAATCGACCGCAAAGCCGTGGTTGAATTCGTTATCGACCATGGTGCCCGCGCGGTTGGCCAGCTGCCAGCTTCCGCCCGCGCCCTGGCTCACGAGATCGGCGACCTGCTTGGCGTCGAGGCCTGCCTTCATGGCCATGTAGAGGCCTTCGGATACGGATTGGATGGCACCGGCGATACAGACTTGGTTGATCATCTTGACCAGTTGGCCCGAGCCCACGGGGCCGAAATGCACCGAGGCCTTGGAATAGGCGGCGATCACGGGTTTGGCGGCTGCGAAATGCGCCTCGTCTCCGCCGCACATGATGGCAAGCTGGCCGTTTTCGGCCCCCGCCTGTCCGCCGGACACTGGGGCATCGACCCAGCCCAAGCCCATTGACGCGGCCTCGGCGGCGAGTTCCTTGGTGACGATGGCCGAGACGGTGGTGTGATCAACGAAGATCGCGCCGTCTTTCATGCCCGCAAGCGCGCCTTCGTCGCCCAAGACGACCGAGCGCAAATCGTCGTCATTACCGACACAAGCCATGACGAAATCAGCGCCGACCACAGCTTCGCGCGGGGTGCCCGCAAAGGCGTCACCAATTTCGGACGCCCATTTCTCGGCCTTCTCTGTGGTGCGATTGTAGACGGTCACGTGGTGGCCTGCGCCATGGAGATGCGCCGCCATGGGATAGCCCATCACACCGAGTCCTAAGAATGCCAGTTTCGCCATGGGTCCCTCCGCCGGTTTGGTTCCGGGCGGAAGGTAACAGGGTCGCGCGCGGTGTCTAGGTCGGCCAACCGGTCCGAGGCGCTCCGGCCTTCCTTGGTTCAAAAATAATCCAGGGGGAGTCCGCAGGACGGGGCACCCCTTTGGGCAAAGACTTAGCCGTCAAAGGTCCAGCGATAGTCGGGCGGCGTTGGTCCCTTGTTGCGACCGCCCTGCTCGGTCTGCTCCCAGGCGTGGGCGAGTATGCCAACAGATCGGCTGAGGCAGAAAAACCCGCGTGCGAGCGGCGCGGGGCAGCCGAGTTCGGCGTAGATCACCGCCGTGGCCCCGTCGATATTCATCGGCACAGGTTTGCCCTTTTCCTCGACCAGATGCGCCTCGATCGCGCGACCGATCATGGCGTAGGCGCCGGGAACGGCGCCGGCTTCGGCCGTTTCATCGACCAATTCCAGCAGGCGCGGTGCGCGGGGGTCGGTGGGTTTGTGGAAACGGTGCCCGAAGCCCGGCAAGTACGGACCGTTGGCCGCGCGCCATGTGCCAAGGGAGGCCGCGAGGTTTTCCGGCCCCGCGCGTTCGACATGGTGGTAAAGGGCCACGGCCTGCTCCCCTGCCCCTCCGTGGACGTCGCCTAGCATGTTCAGACCTGTGGCCATCGCGTTGTTGAGACCGACGCCACAAGTCGCGGCCATGCGTGCGGCGGCAATGGAGGGCGCTTGGGGGCCATGGTCGACGGCGGCCACCAGTGCGGCCTCAAACAGGGCGGCGCGGGGGCCTTTGATCTCTTCGCCCATGACCATGAGCCAGATCATTTCCGCGAAAGAGCGGTTGCCGATCAGCTCCTGCACCGGCGTGCCGCGCAGCGCGATCCGGCCCGGTTCCATGTCGATTATGCTGGTGCGCCACCAGTCGGACACGTCATCACTCATATCGCGCGCTCCTCGGTCATCCTTTGGATGTCCTCCTCGCAGTAGCCCAGTTCTTGCAGGATGTCGTGGGTGTCTTGACCCAAAGCCGGAGGGGGTGTTTCGACGGTGGGCCGGGTGTCGTTCATGCGGAAGCCGGTGGTGACGACGTCGATGGGTTGATCGAGCGACGGCGGATCGAAGCGCGCGATCAGGCCCCGGTCGGCCACCTGCGGGTGGGCGAGGATCTCCGGGACAGTTAAGACAGGGCCTGCGGGGATACCCTTTGCGTTCAAGGCCTCCACCCAATGGGCGGCCGGTTCGCGGGTGAGCACGGTTTCGATCTCTGCACGCAGGGCGTGGCGGTTCGCCTTGCGGTCCTCGCGCGTTGTGAACCTTGCGTCAGTGAGGAGGTCGGAACGACCGAGGAGCGATGTAAGGGCCACCCACTGTTCATCCTTGTTGGCTGCGATGTTGAGGGGCGCGTCGAGCGCTTGGAACGTGCCAGAGGGGGCGGATGTGGGGTTTTCGTTGCCATGGGCCTCGGGTGTTGCGCCGCCTATCAGGTGGTTGGAGACGACCCAGCCCATGGTGGCAAGTGTGGACTCCAGCATGCTCACATCGATGAAGCTGCCACGCGGGTTGGCGTTGAGGGCTGCGGTGATGGCCATGGCGGCTGTGAGGCCGCCGATGGTGTCCGACAGCGGGTAGCCCACGCGGGTGGGCATGTCGTGGCCCGTGATCGACATGACGCCGGACGCTCCCTGGATGATCTGATCGTAGGCGGGCTGTTTGGCCATGGGGCCGTCCTGCCCAAAGCCGGAAATGGCGCAATAGATCAGGGCCGGATTGGTTTCGCGGAGAGTGTCGTAGCTGAGGTCGAGGCGGGCCATCACGCCGGGGCGGAAGTTTTCGACCAACACATCGGCGGTTTTCACAAGGCGTTTGAGGGCCTCTTTGCCAAAGGGATGCTTGAGGTTGAGCGTGATGGATTTCTTGCCGGCGTTCTGGGCAAGGAAGGAGATGCCCATGTTCTGCGCGGAAAGCTCTGGCGAGGCCCCGAGATTGCGGGCGAGGTCCCCGCGGCCCGGCGTTTCGACCTTGATGACCTCGGCCCCCAGATGGGCGAGTTGGTGGCAGGCGAAAGGGCCTGCCAGCACATTTGTCAGATCCAGAACACGGATGTTCTGGAGGGGATTGGCCCCGGTCCGATCAATCCCCATCCGCCACGCCCTTGGCGCGGTTGCGGGCGCGGGCCGCGCGGTAGGTGGGAAGCACAACAAGGAAGGCAGCCAGAACCAGAAGGCCCAGTGTCATCGGGCGCTCCAGAATGAAGCCAAGACCCTGATACAGCTGCATTGAGCGGGAGAAGTTGTCTTCCAGCATGGTGCCCAGGATGAACCCGATCAGGAGCGGTGCAAGCGGGTAATCGGCAAAGCGCAGGATCGTGGCGATCACACCGAAACCCACAAGGATCAACAGTTCCGTCGAATTGTTCTGCCCGATGTAGGCCCCCATGAGGGTGAAGAACAGGATGAAGGGGATCAGATAATTGCGCGGGATCGACAGGACTTTGGCGATGTAGGGGATCAGCGGCAGGTTCAGCACGAGCAGCACGAGGTTGCCGATATACATCGAGATGATGACGGCCCAGAACACCTGCGGCTCATCCACCATCAGGCGCGGACCAGGGGTCACGTTGAGGGCCAAAAGTGCGCCTAACAGGATCGCCGTGGTGCCGGAGCCGGGGATACCCAGCGTCAGCAGTGGCACAAAGGAGCCCGTGCAGGCCGCGTTGTTGGCGGTTTCCGGTGCGGCGAGGCCCTTGATGGAGCCTTTGCCGAATTCTGCCTGCTCCTCCTTCGTGGCGAGGTTTCGCTCCACCGCATAGCCGAGGAATGAGGCGATGGTCGCACCGGCCCCCGGAAGCACGCCGATGAAGAAGCCTTGTACCGATTGCCGGCCGATGACAGGCGCAATGGCGCGCCCTTCGGCCCGAGAAAAGCGCATGTTGTTAATCGTGCCGGACTTGTCTTCGTCCGAGCCGCCCTGCGCGGAGCGCGCAGGGTTCATCACAAGGAACATCGCCTCGGGCAGGGCAAACATGGCCATGGCGAGGGTGATGAAGCTGAAGCCCGATTGCAGATCAAGGATACCGGCGGTGAAGCGTGGCATGGCGGCAAGCGCGCCCTCGCCCACGGTGGCCATCATCAGGCCCAGAAGGGTCATCATGACCGCTTTGCCGACTTGCCCCGTGCCAGCAAAGGCGGCGATGGCGGAGAGGCCCACAACCATCAGCGCGAAATACTCGGCGGAGTGGAAGAGAAGCGCCACCGACGACAGCATCGGGGCGAAGACCATGAGTAGGACGGCACCGATGGTGCCCCCCATGAAAGACGAGACGGCGGCGATGGTCAGGGCCTTGCCCGCCTGCCCTTTTCGGGCCATCGGGTAGCCATCGAAACTGGTCGCAACCGTGCCCGCGACCCCCGGCGCATTCAGAAGGATGGAGGATGTGGAGCCACCGAAAATGGCGCCGTAGTACACACCGGCCAGCAAGATCAGCGCGGCTGTGGGATCGCCCAACGTGATCGCGATCGGGATCATGATGGCGATGATCGACATCGGACCAAGGCCCGGCAACATGCCGATGAATGTGCCAATGATACAGCCAAAGACGACCATACCGAGGTTGAACGGGTTGATGGCCGTTTGCAGGCCGATCATCAGTCCTTCAAGCATTGTGCGGCCCCCTTACGCCAGGAAGAACGGCCAAGGCCGCAGGAAGATGCCCAGAACCTCTTGCACGAGATACCAGATAATGAAGGTCGCCAGAGCCGCGACAGGGATCATGATGTGGAACTTGCGTTCCCCCAGAATGAAACCGCCCGCAGACAGGAACAGGATGGTGGACCCAACAAAGCCCAGGGGCCGCAGCGCCAGCGCGTAGGCGACCATCAGGATTAGTAAGCCAATTGCCTGCTCGGTGTTGTAATCCTGAAGGCGGCGGTAGTTGATGTCGGTGGCCGAAGGCTCTTTGTCGTCGCCTTGCTTTTCAAGGCCCAGCAAAACGACCATGCCGCAGATCACGCCCGCGACGGCGAGGATTTTGGGGAAGGTCGAGGGCCAAACCGGGTTGCGCTGCATGAAGGGCGGCAACAGTTGGTCCATCGTGAAGAATGCGGCGTATCCGTAGACGCAGCACATGGCCACGAAGATCAGCGCGATCCAGCGATCGAGCGCCATGGTGTCCCCTCCCAAGGTATTTGGTGTTTGGTGGGCACGGCGGAGGTTTGATCCGCCGTGCGCCTATTCAAACGGTGGCCTCTCGGGACATTTTCCTGCGGAAAATACCCTGTCGGCACTCACACTTGGTTTTTAGAGGAAACCGAGTGTGCGCATCAGATCGCCGATGACCTGTTCCTGGTTCTCAAGGAACGCCTCGAACTCATCGCCGGGGTTGTGGATGTTGACCCAGCCGTTGCGCGCGCGCACGGCTTCCCATTCCTCGGTCTCATACATCGCAGCGATGGCTGCGCGCATGTTGCCCACGGTCTCTTCATCCAGACCCGGAGCCGCGAAGAAGCCGCGCCAGTTGACGAATTCAACGTCTACGCCCTGCTCCATCATTGTAGGCGCATCGGAGCCTGCAATGCGGTCAGGCGCGGTCACGCCAAGAATACGGACTTCACCCTGCTCGGCCAGGGCCACAGCCTCGGAGAAACCGGTGGAAAGCGCCTGGATTTCGCCCGACAGAAGGCCTGCCATGGCAGCGCCACCCGCGTCGTAGGGGATGTAGTTGAAGCCGGTGGGATCTTCGCCAGCTGCCTGCATCGCCATGGCTGCCACGAGGTGGTCCATGCCGCCTGGCACCGAGCCGCCGCCGATGGCGAAGCTGGTTGCATCGGCACGGTAGGTGGTCAGCAGATCTTCCATCGAGGTGATCGGGCTGTCGGACTGAACAACCAGGGCTGCGTAGTCACCGATGGTGCCAGCAACCAGCGTCAGGTCGCGGAACGACTGCGGGAACACACCCGTAAGCGAGCGGATAACGATGGGGGTGGAGTTCACCATCATCGTGTTGCCCATGCTGTCGGCGTTTTCGATCATGTGGGCGATTGCCACACCGCCGCCGCCGCCGGACATGTTTTCATAGGATGCGGAGCCCACGAGGCCGGCTTCGGTCAGCGCCTCACCGGTGCCGCGTGCGGTACCATCCCAGCCACCACCGGCACCGCCGGGGATCAGGAAGTGGAGTTCATCGAGAACCTGGTGTCCGTCAGCTTGCGCTGCACCGGAAAAGGCCACCATTGCGGCGGCCGCCGTCATCATGACGCGACGGGTGAATTTCATTTGGTCTTCCTCCCATTGATGGACGGTCCTCTGCCGTCCTGCACGCATTGGTTGCACGTGAAGCTGACAGAAGCCTGACACGGGTGAGATTTGGCGCGTGTCGTCTTTCCAAGGTCCAAGGATGACCTAGGTGCGGTTGGGAATGGCCAGCTTCGTTGGCCGACAATTCTGAAAGGTTCCAACCATGCGCAAAATGGCATCCGTTGTGTTTCCGGGCTTCCAGACGCTCGACTATTTCGGACCGATCGAGATGCTCGGCGGGTTTCGCGATCAGATCGAGGTGGTGACAGTCGCCATGACGCTTGACCCGGTGCCAAGCCGGCATGGGCAGCGGATTGTGCCGGATCGGACGTTGGCGGAGTCCTCGGATTATGAGCTGCTGTTTGTGCCGGGCGGCGACTCGGCGCTGGACGCCGCGAAAGACGCGGAGTTTTTGCGGTGGATTACGGAGACGTCTGAGAAGGCCGAACGCGTGATGGCGGTTTGCACGGGAACCATCGTGCTTGGCATGGCGGGAGTTTTGGACGGTAAGCGGGCCACGACAAACAAGCTGGATTTCAACGATACGGTGCATTTGGGGCCGAAGGTTGAGTGGGTGAAACAGGCGCGGTGGGTGCAGGATGGGAAGTTCTTCACCTCATCCGGAGTGTCGGCGGGCATGGATATGGCGTTGGGGGCTGCAGCGGATTTGTTCGGGCGCGCAGCAGCGGAAAAGATGGCGGAAGAGAACGAATACATCTGGAATGATGACCCCGATCACGACCCCTTTGCGGCGCTGGCCGGGTTGGTCTGACATCTGACCTGTTGCGCCTGACGCCCCAGCCCGGCACGTTAAGGCGGGGAGGAGGCCATGCGGTTTCTGTTGGTCGAGGACAATCATGAGTTGGCCGAGGGCGTTGTGCAGCGCCTTGGCCTCGATGGCCATGCTGTCGACCATGCCGCCACTTTGGGGGATGCCGAGGATTGTCTGGCCGTGGCCGACTACGACCTGATCCTGCTGGACGTGATGCTGCCCGATGGCGACGGGCGTGATTTTCTGAGCCGCCACAGGGATCGGATCGAAACGCCAGTGATCGTACTAACGGCGCGGTCCCAGATCAGCGACCGGGTCGGTGCACTGGACCAGGGTGCGGATGATTACATCACGAAACCCTTTGATTTCAGTGAGCTGGAGGCGCGGTGCCGTGCGGTTTTGCGCAGGCGCGGTGGCACGGCGAAGAATGAAATCACACTAGGACAGGCGGTGTTTGACCCGACGGCTGGGACTTTGAGGCACGGGGAAGAAGTGCTGGATTTGCGGAACCGTGAGATCCGATTGCTGGAGGTATTTGCACGCAATCCGGGGCAGATATTGTCGAAGGGGCAGCTGCTCGACCGGCTGTTCAGCATGGATGCCGATGTGACAGAGAACGCGATTGAGGTCTACGTGGGCCGGTTGCGCAAGAAGTTGGACGGCGTCGGCGTGCGGATCGAGACGGTGCGTGGGCTCGGCTACCGGATGGATACATGAGCGGCGGGCCTGAGGAACGCTGGTCAATCGCGCGACGGCTTACGCTGTTTCTGGCGGCGATGGTGGCGATCCTGGCGCTGGTAAGCTGGGGCATGGTCACGAGCTTCGCGCGGGAAGCGGCAGGGCGGACGCAGGATAACATCCTTGCGGCGTCGGCCACTTCCATTGCGGAGACGCTGCGTTCGGAAAGCGGGGAAGTGCGGTTGGAGCTGCCCTACTCTGCCTTCTCCATGCTCGGCGCGTTGAGCGAGGACCGCGTGTTTTACCGCGTGGCGGTGGGGGATGAGGTGCTGACGGGGCACGCTGACCTTGAGGGGCCGGACGTGGTGCCGGGAGAGGTTGTTTTCGCCACCCTGCCCTATCGCGGGGCCGTCGTGCGCGCGGTCAGTTTGCAGCGCACGATCCTGTCGGACGGCGCAGCGGTGCCGGTCACTGTGACATTGGCGCAGACGCGTGAGGGGGTGCAGGCAATTGCGGCGGGTTTATCGCGGCAGGCGGCGGTGCTGTCGGTGCTGGTCTTTGTGCTGGCGGTGGGGATCGCGGCCTTTGCGGTGCGCGCTTCGCTACGGCCGCTCAACACGATGGCGCAGCATTTAGCGACACGCGGGCCGTCAGATTTGCGCCCATTGCGCCGACAAGGTCCGCCGGAACTGATGCCGCTGGTGAAGGCGTTGAACCGATTGATGGAGCGGTTGGGCGGGTCGCTGCGCCGGTCGGAGGATTTCATTGCAGAGGCCGCGCATCGCGTACGCACGCCCTTGGCCGTGGTGCGGACGCAGGCGGAGATTGCGCTGCATTCGGTGGAGGAAGAGGGGCAGAAACAGACGTTGCGGCGGGTGATCCGGGCGGTGGACGAAAGCTCTCGCTCTGCATCGCAGCTGTTGGATCATGCAATGGTGTCGTTTCGGGCCGATGACCTGACCCGCGAGAGGCTCGACCTGCCTGCTTTGGCCGGGAATGTGGCGGAGGCGTTGCGGCCCACGGCGCAGATGAAGGATATCGACATCGCGTTGGATTTGGACCCGGCGACGGCGCTGGGGGATGAGATCCTGATCCAGAACGCTCTGCGCAATGTGTTGGACAATGCGATCAAATACTCACCTGCGGAAACGAAAGTGACGCTGTCGGTGCGCAATGGCGGCGGTGAGGCGCGCGTCACGGTTGTGGACGAAGGGCCGGGGTTTGGCACGGCGTCGGCAGGCGAGTTGACGGAACGGTTTCGGCGCGGGGCACGGGCAGAAGGCGTGGTGGGCTCGGGTCTTGGGTTAACGATTGCGGAAGAAGCGCTGCGCGCGCATGGCGGGCGGTTGGATTTGTCCGGCGACGAAGACGGGAGGGGCGCATGTGTTTCGCTGATCTTGCCCGCGGTGTGAGGGATGTTATCGCTCAATCGCTCCTCGGGATGCTCATCGCATCCCTCCTCGCAGCTGTTGCGGTGGCGCAGGGGTTTGAGATTGAGGATCGGCGCAGCTACCCGGGCGCGGGTGATGAGATGCTGCGCGTTCTCTCGACCGCTGATCTTGATGTGTTCGAGCCGTTTTTGCTGCGGTTTCAGGAGGCGAACCCGGAGGTTGGGATCGACTATGTCACCGTATCCTCGGCGGAATTGAACCGCGCGATCCGGGGCGGCGCGGCCTTTGATTTGGCGCTGTCGTCTGCCATGGATCTGCAATTTTCGCTGGCCAATGATGGCTATGCGCAGAGCTACGAGAGTGCGGTGACGGATGCCTTGCCCGATTGGGCGCGGTGGAACGATCAGCTGTTTGCCTTCACGGCAGAGCCTGCGGTGATCGTGATCAACGAGGCGCGGTTCGAGGGGTTGCCCCTGCCCCGCACGCGCGCTGATCTGGTGACATTGCTGCGCGACCATCCGGAGCGGTTTGCCGGTGGGTTGGGAACCTATGATTTGCGCGAAAGTGGGCTGGGGTATCTGTTTGCGACGCAAGAGGCCCGGTCGAGCGATGCCTATTGGCGGTTAACGGAAGTGATGGGGCGGCTGGATGCGCGGCTTTATTGCTGTTCGTCGCGGATGATCGATGACGTGGCCTCGGGTGAATTGGCTTTGGCGTACAATGTGCTGGGGTCTTACGCGGAGGGTCGTTTGGGGGCGGATGCGGGGCTTGCGATCCTACCGTTGGAAGACTTCGCAAATGTAATGTTGCGCACGGCATTGATACCGGCGACGGCGGAGCGGGTTGAGGATGCGGGGCGGATGCTGGATGCATTGTTGCGCGAGGGGATGGGGGATGGGCCGGAGCCTGTGTTGCCGCCGTTGCAAGCGCGGGGTGAAGCGGCGGCGTCAGCCTTCGGGCCGATCCGATTGGGACCGGCCCTGATGGTCTATCTTGATCGCCTGAACCGGGAGAGTTTCCTTGAGGCCTGGGACGCGGCGATGGAGCAATAGGGTCAGGCAGGATGTGCGAGTGCGCCTTCGCGTTCTTCGAGGAAAAGCACCCGCGCCCACATAGCGAAAAGTCCGATGGAGGCTGTGCTTGCCACGAAGATCGCCCAAGGGACAATGGCCATGTTCAGTGCCCGCGCCCGGTTCAGGAGCAGGATAAAGGCCATGGAAACGGACATCAGAAGATCGAACCAGACCTGGTTGCCAGTGGCATTGACGCTGTGATTGGTCCAGAACATCAGGACGCCATCTGTGGCGATTTGGAAGAGAGTGAAGGCGAGGAAAACTGCGCTGAGAGCGGCGGGCCAGCGCCAGGTTCCCGGGCTCGGGTCCGCGGGTGACAGGGCGTGGCGGAAGACGACGATCAGGCAGGCGGCGTAGGCGATGGCGGGGAGAAGTTGGAAGAGGGTCATGGGTCTGGTCTCTTTCAATTGTGAATTTGTAGCGACTGCTACATTATGTGAATTGTAGCAATCGCTACAACAGTAAAGAAATGAACGAAATCAACGTAAAGAAAGATCAGTGGTTGGCGGCGATGGCGGCGCATGTGTTGGAACATGGGCTGACGACGGCCTCTTTGCGCCCTCTGGCGAAGGCGGCGGGGACGTCGGACCGGATGCTGATCTACCACTTCGGAGACAAGGATGGGGTGATCGGTGCGTTGCTGGAATTCCTGGCGGCGGGCTTTATTGCGGGCCTGGATGCGCTGGTGCCTGCAGCGCGCATGGCGCGCCCGGCGGATGTGTTGCGGGCGGTCGTGGCTGTGATGCGGTCGCCCATGGCGCAGGGCTATGCGCGGGTCTGGCTGGACATCGTGGCGGCGTCCGCGCGCGGTGAAGTGGCCTATGGGAAGACGGGAAGTGCAATCATTGACGGGTTTGTCGCCTGGGTGATGGTGCGGCTGCCTGAAGGCGAGACGGAGGAGACCGCCCGCGCCCTGCTGACCGTGTTGGAAGGCACGTTGGTGATGGACGCGGTCGGGCACCCGGAAGCCGCGGATGCCGCGATTGCGTGGTTCTCAGGCGACCGAGGCGAGTAGGGCGGCGTTGCCGCCAGCGGCGGTGGTGTCGATGCAAGTGTGGCGCTCGATCACGAGGCGCGGGGTTGGGTCGGCGTTGGTGACAAGGGGCAGGATTGGACCGTCGAGAACCGCCAGCGCCTGCCGGTAGGGGCGCGCATCCTCGCCCCAGAAGATCACGGCATCGAAGGGGGGGAGTTTTGCGAGTGCTTCCGGGGGTAGGTCGGGCGCGAGGACAGGCGCGTTGCCGGTTTTCGTGGCGGCACTGGCCTGCGCACGGGCGGCATCCAAGCCTGGACCGAGGCAGAGGACACGGCCCTTTGGATGTGTCGTGAGGCGGTTGGTTTCGCCGGTTGGTCCGGGCAGGAGGGCCTCAGAAAGCGTGCGGTCGGCGGGGACGGCGATGCGGAGGTCGTGGGCGGTTTCGTTGATATTAGACGGGGTGCCGGGGGTGCCCTGCCCCTGCGCAGGTTTGGTGAAGCGCGGCACGTAGTGCGGGCCGCCTGCTTTGGGGCCAGTGCCCGATAGACCCTGCCCACCGAAGGGTTGAGAGCCTACAATGGCACCGATCTGATTGCGATTCACGTAGAGGTTTCCAGCCTCAATCCGGGAAGTCACATCGGCAATGCGATCGTCGATGCGAGAGTGGATTCCGAAGGTTAGGCCGTAGCCGGTGGCGTTGATCTGGTCGATCACCGCGTCCAATGCGCTGGCCCTGAAGGTGGCGACGTGCAGGACGGGGCCGAAGATTTCTTCTACAAGATCAGTGATGGACGTGACACGGATCGCTGCGGGAGCGACGAAGGTGCCTTGCGTGGGCGTGTCGAGTTGCTTGAGCAGGCGGCCCTCAGTGCGGGCCTGCGAGATGTGAGCATCGATCTTGGCCTTGGCGGTTTGGTCGATGACGGGGCCGATGTCGGTGGCGATGTCCCACGGCTGGCCAAGAGTTAGTTCGTCCATGGCTCCGTAGAGGGCCTTGAGGAAGGGTTCGGCGATGTCTTCCTGCACGTAGAGGCAGCGCAGGGCGGAGCAGCGTTGGCCTGCGGATTGGAAGGCGGATTGGACGACGTCTTTGACGGCCTGCTCGGGGAGCGCGGTGGAGTCCACGATCATGGCATTGAGGCCGCCGGTTTCGGCGATCAGGGGTGCCGAGGGAGCGAGGTTTGCCGCCATCGCGCGGTTGATGGTTTGGGCGGTGGCGGTGGAGCCGGTGAAGGCCACGCCATCGATGTTGGGGTGCGAGGTCAGGGCGGCACCAACCTCCGCCCCTTCGCCGGTGAGGAGTTGGAGGGCTGTTTGCGGGACGCCAGCCTCGTGGAGAAGCTGCACGGCACGGGCAGCGACGAGCGGTGTAGACTCGGCGGGTTTGGCGAGGACGGCGTTACCCGCAGCGAGGCCTGCGGAGATCTGACCGGTGAAGATGGCGAGGGGGAAGTTCCACGGGCTGATGCAGGTAACGCGGCCCAAGGGCGGGTCGGTCAGGTCGGGGATGCGGGAGGCGTAGTAGCGGAGGAAATCGACGGCCTCGCGCAGTTCAGCCTCGGCATCGAGGAGCGTTTTTCCGGCCTCGCGGGCAAGGATGGCGAAGAGTTCGGCGGCGTTGGCCTCGTAGAGATCGGCGGCGCGGTTGAGGATTTCCGCGCGGTTTTGGGCATCCCAAGGGGTAGCCCGCGTGATGGCCTGTTCGGCGTCAGCGCGGGTGGAGAGGCGGACCTGACCGACGATGTCAGATGGGTCGGCCGGGTTGGTGATGTCGAGCGTTGGGCCGGTGCCGGCGCCCGCCTGCCATTGGGTTGTGGCAAAACTCTCTCGGGCGGTTGTGATCCGGGCCAGCGCGGCGGGATCGGTGATGTCGAAGCCTTGCGAATTGGGGCGCTCGGGCGCGTAGAGAGCGTCGGGCCTGGTCACATCTGTGGCCGGGCCAGAGAGGGCCGTGAAGGGGTCGGTGGCGACGACCTCGGGCGCGACGGCTTCGTCCATGATCTGATGCACAAAGGAGGAATTTGCGCCGTTTTCAAGCAAGCGACGGACGAGGTAGGCCAATAGGTCGCGATGTGCGCCAACGGGGGCATAGATGCGGCAGCGGGCGTGGTTGGAGCGGCGGACCTGTTCGTGGAGCGCCTCGCCCATGCCGTGCAGGCGCTGGAATTCGAAGACGCCCGGGTCGTCCGCCATCTCCAGAACGGCGGCGACGGTGTGGGCATTGTGGGTGGCGAATTGCGGGTAGAGGCGATCGGTCTTGTCGAGCAGCTGGCGCGCGCAGCTGAGGTAGCTGACGTCGGTTGCAGCCTTGTCGGTGAAGACCGGGAAACCGGGCAGGCCGGCAACCTGCGCGCGCTTAATCTCGGTGTCCCAGTAAGCGCCCTTAACGAGACGGACCATGAGGCGACGGTCGTGAGCCTCAGCCAGCGCATAAAGCCAGTCGATCACGGGGGCTGCGCGTTTGCCGTAGGCTTGCACGACGACACCAAAACCGTCCCAACCGGCGAGGCTTTCGTCGGCCAGCACGGCCTCGATGACATCCAAGGAAATGTCGAGGCGGTCGGCCTCTTCTGCGTCGATGTTGAAGCCCATTCGCGCCTCTTTGGCCTGCTGTGCAAGGGTCAGGACCGTGGGCACAAGCTCGGCCATTAAACGGCCCCGCTTGGCCGTCTCGTAGCGCGGGTGGAGGGCGGAGAGTTTGACGGAGATGCCGGGGTTTTCGCGGATGTCGTCGCTGTGGGCGTGTTTGGCGAGATGCGCGATGGCGTCGGCGTAGGCCTTGCGAAACGCCTCGGCCTCACTGGCGGTCACGGCGGCTTCGCCAAGCATGTCGTAACTGAAGGTGTAGCCCTGCGCGGCGCGGTCCTTGCCGCGTTTGACAGCCTCCTGAATCGTCTCACCCAGCACGAATTGATTGCCCATTTCCTTCATCGCACGGCGCGTGGCCGCGCGGATCACGGGCTCTCCCAACCGTTTGACGGCGCCTTTGAGGGTCCCAGCGATCCCCTGACCGTCTTCGTCGGAAAGCACGCGGCCCGTCAGCATCAGGGCGAGGGTTGAGGCGTTCACGAGACCCGACTTCGAATGGCCCCGGTGGGCGGACCATTCGGCTGGCACGATCTTGTCTTCGATCAATGCGTCGACCGTGGCATCGTCGGGCACGCGGAGCAGCGCTTCGGCAAGACGCATGAGTGCGAGGCCCTCGGCGGTGGAGAGGCCATATTCGGCAAGAAAGACCTCCATCAGCCCGCCACGATCCTCGGCACGGATGTCTGCAACCATGCGCGCGGCGCGAGCGGAGGCGGCTTTACGAGTCGCTTCCCCGACCGGATGGCGCGTGGTCAATCGCGCGAGGGCCGCATCTTGCGGCTCAAGGTATGCGGAGGTCACGGCGGTGCGAAATGGGGTCAGGTCGGACATGGGCGAAATCCTTTTACTTGGCCCAAGCATAGCACCTAGATGACAGGCAAGTTGCCTGATCTGGGGCGCATGATGTATCGATTGGCCTAAATTCCTGATGGAGATTGCGGAAGATGCGTGCTTCCCAGCCAGAAAACAGCCGATTAGACGCAGCCGATCTGCGAATCCTGGCCGTATTGGCCGTCGATGGTCGCATTCCGGTGACGGAACTCGCAAACCGCGTGGGCCTGTCGAAAACGCCGTGCCAAACGCGGATGAAGCGGCTTCAGGAAGACGGGTTCATTCAAGGGTTCCGCGCAGTACTGGACCCGGCGCGCCTTGGACGTGCCCATGTGGCGTTCGTAGAAGTGCGGCTGAGCGATACACGCGAGCCTGCGTTGCGTGCATTCAATGAAGCCGCCCGCGCAGTGCCCGAGATCGAGCAGTGCCATATGATCGCAGGGGCGTTTGATTATCTGTTGAAGGTGCGATCCACGGACATCAGCGATTACCGCCGTGTTCTGGGCGAGGTCATCAGCCGCCTGCCCCACGTCGCAGCGACCTCAACCCACGTCTCGATGGAGGCGGTGAAGGATGAAAACAGCATCCGGTAGGCCACAGAGCTTGCCTTCGCGCACGGCCTAAGACAGCTTGCGAAAAACCGGCGATACAGCTGGAAGGGGGGAATATGGTCAAAGCTCAATTTGACACCAAGCCTGCGCGGCAAAGCTACGACATTGTTATCATCGGTGGTGCGATCATGGGATCGTCGACCGCTTGGTGGCTGACCGAAATGGGGTTTGACGGCACCGTTTTGGTGGTGGAACGCGACCCGAGCTACGAGAAGTGTTCGACCGCGCATACCAACAGCTGCATGCGGCAGCAGTTCTCGACAGAATTGAACGTAAAGATCAGCCAGTTCGCGGCCGACTTCGTGAACAATATTCGCGGGTATATGGGCAATGATGACCGTATCCCTGAGCTGTCGGTTCGGTCGTTTGGATATCTCTATCTCGCGGAAACCGAGGATTTCGCGAACGTTCTGCGCCGGAACATCAAGGTTCAGCACGACGCAGGTGCTGCAACGGAATTGCTGTCACCGGAAGAGATCATGGCGCGCTATCCGTTCTACAACGTCGACGACATTGTACTTGGCTCGATCAATACCGTGAATGAGGGCTATTGGGACGGTGCTGCCGTCTTTGACTGGTGGAAACGTCAGGCGCGGGAACGCGGTGTAGAATACATCGCAGGCGAAGTGCTTGAAATGACGCGATCCGCACGTGGCGTTGAGTCGGTGACGCTGGCCTCGGGCGAGGTGATTGCCTGTGGGCAGGTTGTGAATGCCTCCGGCCCTCGCGCGGCGCGGACGGCTGCGATGGCGGGCATCAAGGTGCCGGTGGAGCCACGCAAACGGTATTCCTGGGTCTTCAAGGCAGAGAACCCGCTGGATCGCGACCTGCCGCTGACGATTGACCCATCGGGCGTGCATTGCCGTGAAAATGGCGGCGGCACGTATCAGGCAGGCGGTCACGCGGAGATCGACCCGGCGGTGGATTTCGATGATTTCGGCATGGACTACGGCATGTGGGAAAACCACATCTGGCCGGTGCTGGCGACGCGCATTCCGGCGTTTGAGGCTGTGAAGGTGCAGGCCGAATGGGCCGGGCACTATGCCGTCAATACGCTCGATCACAACGCGATCCTTGGGCCGCACCCGGAGGTGCCGAATTTCGTCTTCCTGAACGGGTTCTCGGGCCACGGGCTGCAACAAAGCCCGGCCATGGGGCGTGGCACGGCGGAGTGGTTGATCCACGGCGCGTATCAATCGCTTGACCTGAGCCCGTTTGCCTATGAGCGGATCGTCAAGAACGACCCATTGCTTGAAACTGCTGTTATCTGAAGGGGCCAAACCCATGCTGAAGAAGATTGTTCTGACCGGGGCGGCGGGCCGTTGCGGTTCCCTGCTGCGGCCTGCGTTGGCTGCGATGTGTGAAGTGTTGGTAAGCTCTGACATCGCGGAAAGCGTCGACGATTTGGCGGCGAACGAGACCTATGTGAGGGCTGATCTGGCGGATTACGACCAGGTCGCGGCCCTGATGGAAGGGGTCGAGATGATCGTTCATTTCGGCGCAATCGTCGATGAAGGCCCGTTCGAGATGTTGCTGGGGCCGAATTTCGTGGGCTCCTACAACATCTGGGAAAGCGGCAACAAAGCGGGCGCGCGGCGGATCATTTATGCGTCGTCGATCCACGCTGTGGGCATGCACCCGCGCGCGTCTTACATCGGAATTGATGCAGAGCATCGGCCCGATACCTTCTACGGCCTAGCCAAGTGCTTCACCGAGGATCTGGGTCGGATGTACTGGGAAAAGCGTGGGCTGGAATCGGTGCATCTGCGCATCCTAAGCTGCGCGCCCGTCAAGAATGCGCGGGCGTTGGGGACGTGGCTGAGCGATGGCGATCTGGTGCATCTGGTGGAGCGCGCGATTGATACGCCGACGACGGGCTTTGCCGTGATCTACGGCGTGTCCGACAATGATCGCGCGCCGGTCGACAACTCCAAGGCCTCGTTCCTGGGCTATCGGCCCAAGGACAATGCCGAACAATTTGCGGAAGAGATTTTCGCCAGTGAGGGCGCGGGCGATCCGACCGATCTGGCGCAGATGGTGCATGGCGGGCCGTTTGGCACCGTGGCCCTCGGCAAAGGCGGGGCGGCTGCTGCGGCGAAGGGCGACGACTGACATACATGGCTTTTTGCGGGGGTTGATCATACAGTTTTCTGATCCTACCCCTGCCCCATGATAAAAAGTCGCACAACCCTCAAACAACTTGAAGCGCTTGCCTTCGTGGCGGACACCGGCACGTTTCGGAAGGCCGCCGCAGCACTTGGGACAACACAACCCAACGTCTCTGTCCGCATCTCGGCTTTGGAAGATACGCTTGGCGTGGTGCTGATGCACCGGGACGCGGGCTCGGTCCGATTTACCGAGACGGGGTTGGAGGTTCTCGCTGCCGCGAGAGAGGTTCTTCGTGCGGCGGAAGCGGTGTTGGAGACCGCTGACAGGCGCGACCTGATCGAGGAAAAGCTGCGCCTTGGTGTTGGGGAGTTGATTGCCTGCACGTGGTTGCACGATTTCCTGCGCGCGTTTCGGGAGCGCTATCCGGCGATCCGGGTGGAGCTGACGGTGGATTTGTCATCCGAGCTGGAACGTATGTTGGGCGAGGGTCAGCTGGACCTCGCCATGTTGAACGGTCCGTTCAAGTCTGAGGACGGGACGCTGATCCCGCTGGATGAATACCGCTACGGGTGGATCGCGACGCCGGAGATTGCGAGTGCGCTTGGTCCGCGACCTGACTTCGAAGCTTTGCTGGGTGCAGGGCTGTTGAGCCATGGCAAGAACACCGGCGCCTCGCTTGCTTTGAAGGGACATCTGACGGCCAGCGGGTTGGATCCGGCGCAGGTCGCGCAATCAAGCAGCCTCGCCTCTACCCTTCAGATGGCGGCGGATGGGATGGGCGTGGCGCTCCTGCCGCGACAGTTGTTTCGGGAGGCGGTGGCGGAGGGGCGGCTTGTTGAGATTGATCCCGGCTGGACGCCAGAACCGTTACGGTTTTTCGCCCGATACGACGCAGGCCAAGCACCGCTGTTTCTGGCGAAGGCGGCAGAGCTTGCGGTTGAGAATGCGCGCACACACCGAAGATAAGTCCTTCTTATCAATCCGCTTCGAAAAATGAATTTTGTGTCTCGTTGAAAATGCGGTCTAACAGGTGGGAATTCTCCCTGCTTCGAGGCTGCAATGACCACGTCCAACAACCGCCTTGGCGTCGATATCGGCGGAACTTTCACGGATGTTGTGCTGGAAACCGCAACCGGGCGGCACACGACGAAGGTGCTGACAACCTACGCAGCGCCGGAAGATGCAATCCTCGACGGGATGCGGCAGGTCTGCGCGAAGGCGGGGATTTCGCCGTCTGAGATAGGGCAGATCATCCATGGCACGACCCTTGCGACCAATGCGCTGATCGAGCGGCGGGGCGCAAAGACGGCGCTCATCACGACCGAAGGCTTCCGGGATGTGATCGAGATGCGGACGGAATCGCGGTTCGAGCAATATGACCTGAACCTGACGTTGCCTGATCCACTCTTGCCGCGTGAACGGCGTTTCACCGTGCCGGGGCGTGTGGATGCCAATGGCGCAGTGCTGGTTGATCTGCCGCGCGCGGCGGTTGAGGAGGTCGTGGACCGGATCGCCGAAGGTGGGTTTGAGAGCGTCGCGGTTGGGCTGATCCATTCGTACCTGAACCCCGCGCATGAGCGTTTGGTGCGCGACATGCTGGCGGAGAAATTGCCGGATGTTTCGGTCTCCATCTCGTCCGAAGTCAGCCCCCAGATGCGGGAGTATGAGCGGTTCAACACCGTTGTGGCGAATGCCTATATCAAGCCGCTGATGGCCTCATACCTCGGGCGGTTGGAAGATCGGCTACGGAAGGAAGGCGTCGATTGCCGGGTGTTCCTGATGCACTCAGGTGGTGGGATCATCTCGATTACCGACGCGGCGGAGTTTCCGGTGCGGCTGGTCGAATCCGGGCCTGCAGGCGGGGCGGTTTTCGCCGCGCACATCGCGGCGCGTCATGGGTTGGACAAGGTGCTGTCCTTCGACATGGGTGGGACGACTGCGAAGATCTGCCTGATCAAGAACCAGACGCCGAAGACGTCCCGCGTGTTTGAAGTTGCCCGAACCTATAGGTTCAAGAAGGGGTCGGGGATGCCGATTTCGATCCCGGTCATTGATATGGTCGAGATTGGCGCAGGCGGTGGATCACTGGCCCATGTGGATGCGATGCGGCAAATCCGGGTGGGGCCGGAAAGTGCAGGGTCCGAGCCGGGGCCTGCGTGCTACGGGCGCGGTGGGGAACGGCCCGCCGTGACGGATGCGGACTTGATTCTGGGCAAGCTGGACCCGGAGAACTTCGCGGGTGGGACGATCCCGTTGCACCCAGATGCATCCTCCAATGCGCTGACGTCGGTGCTTGGGGATACGTTGGAAATGGATGCGACCGAGGCTGCGTTTGGTGTGGCCGAGGTGGTTGATGAAAACATGGCCAACGCGGCGCGCGTGCATGCCGTGGAGAACGGCGAAGACCTCAGCGAATACACGATGATCGCGTTTGGCGGCGCGGCCCCGCTCCACGCCGGGCGGTTGTGCGAGAAACTTGGCATCGACCGCTGCCTTGTGCCGCCGGGGGCCGGCGTGGGGTCTGCCATCGGCTTTCTGCGCGCGCCGTTTAGTTTTGAGGCCAACCGGTCGGTCTACATGAAGTTGAGCGATTTTGACCCGGGCACCATCAAGACCTTGCTGGCGGAATTGCAGCAGGAGGCCACGAGTTTCGTGCGTTCGTGTGATGCGGAAAGCCCGATCCTGAGCGAGTTCAAGGTCTACATGCGCTATACGGGTCAGGGCTGGGAAATCCCCATCTCATTGACCGAAGCGCAGGCCATGGCCCCGGACGCGGAGGTGTTCCAGCACCGGTTCGAGGAGGAATACACCAACCTTTTCGCGCGGACCGTGGCGGGGATGGATATTGAGATCACCGTCTGGTCGGTGAACGCCACCACGCCGCCGTCGCTGCCGGAAGTGCTGACGCCAGTGGACGTCGCCGGGGCTGCCGGGGCGGACGGAACGCGGGCGCTTTTCGATCCGGCCAAGGCTGCCTTTGCAGAGGCGCAGGTTGTCAGCCGTGCGGGCCTTGCCCCCGGACAGATGGCCCAAGGCCCAGCGGTGGTGGTGGAAGACGAGACCTCCATCATCGTGCCGGGAAGCCGCGACGCGATGTGTACCAGCGATGGGTGTATTGACGTTATGTCCAAACCTGTAAGCACTGGGGGTGCAGCATGACCACGTCGAACGTTGCCTATCAGATCATGTGGAACCGGTTGATCTCGGTTGTCGAAGAACAGGCCCAAGCACTAGTGCGGACGGCGTTTTCGACCTCCGTGCGCGAGGCCGGCGACCTTTCTGCAGGTGTCTACGACCGCGAGGGGCAGATGCTGGCGCAGGCCGTGACCGGCACGCCGGGCCATGTGAACGCAATGGCCGACGCAGTGGCGCACTTTATCCGCCGGATCGGGCGGCAGAACATGTTCGAAGGGGACGTCTACATCACCAACGATCCGTGGGAGGGCACCGGCCACCTGCATGACATCACCATGGTCACGCCGTCTTTCTACAAGGGCAAGCTGGTGGGTTTCTTCGCCTGCACCGCACACATCGTCGACATTGGCGGGCGAGGGTTCGGGGCCGATGCGCAGAGCGTCTATGAGGAAGGCCTCTACATCCCCATCATGAAATTCGCGGAGCGAGGTGAGGTGGATGAAACGCTGACTCGCATCATTCGCGGCAACGTGCGCGAGCCGGATCAACTGATCGGGGACATCTACGCGCTGGCGACCTGTAACGAGATCGGGCACCGGCGGTTGGTCGAGATGATGGACGAGTTTACCCTGGACGATCTGGACGGGATCGCCGCCTTCATCCTCGAAAACTCTCGCCGTGCCACGTTGGAGGCGATTGCCGCCCTGCCCCAGACCTCCGCCGAAGGGGAGATGACGATGGACGGGTTCGACACGCCGATCACCTTGAAGGTGAATGTCAGCGTGGAAGGCGACCGGATCGTCACGGATTTCACCGGAACAAGTGGCGTGGATAAGAAGGGTATCAATTGCCCGTTGGTCTATACCAAGGCCTATGCGTGTTACGCGCTGAAGGTCGCCATTGCACCTGAGATCCCGAACAACGCGGCCTCGCTCGCACCGTTTGAAGTGACCGCGCCCGAAGGCACCATCGTGAATGCGCTGCACCCGGCACCTGTCGCACTGCGCCACATCGTCGGGCATTTCGTGCCGGATGCGGTCTTTGATGCCTTTGACAAGATCGTGCCCGGCCTGGTGCCTGCCGAGGGCGCGGGATGTCTTTGCAATTTCCAGGTGAGCCTGCGGCCCCGTACCGACGCCCCTGCTCCGGCCAGCGCGCGGCGGGCGGAGGTGTTGACCTTCAACTCCGGCGGCTCCGGCGCGCGGCCCGGTCTGGACGGGATGAACGCAACGGCGTTTCCGTCCGGCGTGATGACCATGCCGATCGAGGCCACGGAACATGCGGGCCCGGTCATCATTTGGCGCAAGGAGTTACGGCCTGACTCTGGCGGCGCGGGCAAAGCCCGTGGCGGGCTGGGGCAGGTCATGGAAGTCGGCGCGCAGGAAGGGCATGAGTTCGACATTCAAGCGATGTTCGACCGAGGCCAACACCCTGCGCGCGGACGGCGTGGTGGGGCGAACGGGGCCGAGACCCGCATTGCGCAAGACGATGGGTCCGAGATGCGGCTGAAGGGGAAGCAATTCGTGCCCCACGGGCGGCGCGTGCAGATGGCGTTCCCGGGTGGTGCCGGTTACGGCGACCCGGCAGAGCGGTCCAAGGACGACGCACGGCGCGATCTGGCCCGTGGCTACATCAGCGCGGAGACCGCTGCCCGAGATTATGGACTGAGCGGTGAGGATATTGCGGCGGTCGAGGCCGCGGTGCGGCGCGGCGAAAGCTTCTAAAACAAAGTAAAACCCGAAACCTGCATTAGTTTCTGCTGGGAAACGGGTGTGGTTGCACATCGAAATGTAAGCGCTTGCATTGCGATACTGTAAGGGCTTACATGCCTGCAACGGATTCGGAGGTTTTGACGCGTCACGCCGCTCTGCCATCCATAGCCGCCGCTCAGAACCACGTCTTCAAGACCTCCACCACAGGACCGCGCGAACATGACCCGAGAGTACCTCAAGAAAGCGACGCTCACTTCCAAATCGGATGCGTCGGATGTGCATGAAACGGTGCAGGCGATCCTGGATGACATCGAAAAGGGTGGCGACGCAAAGGCGCGTGAATATGCGGCGAAGTTCGATCGTTACGACGGCAACATCATCCTGACGGCAGAAGAGATCGAGGCCGCGACGGCACTGGTCCCCGAAAAGCTGAAGGCCGATATTCGCTTTGCCCACGACAACGTTCGCCGCTTTGCCGAGGCGCAGAAAAGCACGCTCAGCGATGTGGAAGTCGAGATCGTTCCGGGCTTCGTCGCGGGCCAGAAAGCGATCCCGGTGGATACGGCTGGCTGCTATGTGCCCGGCGGTCGTTACAGCCACATCGCCAGCGCCATAATGACGGTCACGACCGCGAAGGTCGCAGGCTGCAACCACATTGTCGCCACCTCGCCCCCCCGCCCCGGCGTGGGCGTGGCGCCGGCGATTGTCTACGCTGCCCACATCTGTGGCGCCGATACGATCCTGGCACTGGGTGGCGTGCAGGGCGTCGCCGCGATGAGCTTTGGCCTGTTCGGCCTGCCGAAAGCGAACATCCTTGTCGGCCCTGGCAACCAGTTCGTGGCGGAGGCCAAGCGCATCCTTTTCGGGCGCGTGGGCATCGACATGATTGCGGGCCCGACCGACAGCCTGATCCTTGCCGACAAGACGGCAGACGCGCATATCGTGGCGACCGATTTGGTCAGCCAGGCCGAGCACGGTTATAATTCACCGGTCTGGCTTGTGACCGACAACCGCGAATTGGCGGAGCGGGTGATGTCGCTGGTCCCCGGCCTGATCGACGATCTGCCCGAGACGAACCGCGAAAACGCCACCGCCGCGTGGCGCGATTATGCCGAGGTTATCATCTGCGAAGACCGCGAAGACATGGCCGCGTGTTCGGATGAATACGCACCTGAACATTTGACTGTGCAGGCCGATGACCTCGAATGGTGGAAAGATCGGCTGACCTGCTATGGCTCGTTGTTCGTGGGCGAAGAAACGACCGTGTCCTACGGCGACAAGGCGACCGGGACGAACCACGTTCTGCCGACCTCTGGCGCCGCATCTTATACGGGTGGCCTATCTGTCCATAAATACATGAAGATCGTGACTTGGCAGCAGGCCACGCGCGACGGCTCCAAACAGGTGGCCGAGGCGACGGCGCGCATCTCGCGGCTTGAGGGCATGGAGGGCCACGCCCGCGCGGCGGACGTGCGGCTCGCCAAATACTTCCCCGGCGAGAACTTCGATCTGTCGGCCGATGGCTGATACCTCGCGCCTCTTTGATCTGACGGGCCGTATTGCCTGTGTGACCGGTGCCAGTTCGGGACTGGGTCAGCAGGCGGCGAGTGCCTTGGCGGACGCTGGCGCGCGCGTGGTGGCAGTGGCGCGTCGGGCGGAGGCGTTGGAGGACTGGGCGGAGCGCACCGGGCCGCCCGCCGCAACGGTGGCGGCGGATCTGTCAGACCGGGATGCGTTGCCGGATATCGCGGCACAGGTCAGTAATGCGTTTGGCGCGCCGGACATTGTTATTCATGCGGCTGGGATAAATACCCGTGAGGCAGCCGATGACGTCACACCGGAAGGATGGGACGTCACAATAGGTCTGAACCTCGCTGTACCGTTCTTCCTGAGCCAAGCCTTTGTTCCAGCCATGAAAGACCGTGGGTGGGGCCGGATCGTGAATTTCGCCTCGCTCCAGACGTCGCGCGCGTTTCCGGGCGGCGTGGCTTACGGCGCGTCCAAGGGCGGGATTGGGCAGTTGACCCGCGCGATGGCTGAGGCCTGGTCGAGCTTTGGGATCAACACGAATGCCATCGGCCCGGGCTTTTTTCCGACGGAATTGACTGGACCCGTTTTCGCGGACCCCGAGCGCGCGGCACGTAACGCGGAACAGACTTGCATCGGGCGCAATGGCACGTTGGATGACATTGAAGGGCCTCTGTTGTTCCTGAGCTCGGACGCCAGTGCCTATGTGACGGGGCAGGTCCTGATGGTCGACGGGGGGTTCACCGCGAAATGAAGGCTCTGATTTACGACGGCGTTGAAACGCTTGGCTTTCGCGACACCGACATGGCTGTTCCGCGTGATGGGGAGCATCTGATCCGGGTGGAGGCCGTGGGCATCTGCGGGTCGGATATGCACGCGTATCTGGGCCACGACGCACGCCGCCCTGCCCCGCTTATCCTGGGCCATGAGGCGGCTGGTGTGATTGAGGGCGGGCCACGTGATGGGGAGCGGGTCACGATCAACCCGCTGGTCAATTGCGGAACATGTTTGGCGTGTTTGTCGGGTCGCGAGAACCTTTGCCCCGACCGTCAGATCATCTCCATGCCGCCGCGCGAAGGGGCGTTTGCACAATACGTGGCCATGCCCGAGGCTAATCTGGTGGCGGTTCCCGATGACGTTCCGCTTAACAAAGCCGCTTTGGCCGAGCCCTTGGCGGTCAGCTGGCACGCCGCACGGCTGGGTTTGGCTGCCCTGCATCCGTCGTCCGAGCGGCGCGCGCTGGTCATTGGCGGGGGCGCAATTGGGCTGGCCGCATCGCTAGCGTTGAAGGCCATGGGGTCAAGTGACGTCACCGTGGTGGAGCCAAACGATACTCGCCGTGCTTTCCTTTTGGACCAGTGCGGCGAGACTGCCGTAGCGCATGCCGAGGGCGTCTTCGATCTGGTGATTGATGCCGTTGGATACGCCGCCACCCGCGCTGTTGCGTCAGAACGTGCGGCGCCCGGAAGCGTCATCGCCCACGTTGGCTTGGGCGAGGATCTGGGTGGCCTCGATGTCCGTCGCATGACCTTGCAGGAAATCACCTTCATCGGCACCTACACCTATACCATGCAGGATTTCCGCGACTGCGCGGCGGCCCTGTTCGATGGTCGCCTCGGTGCGCTCGACTGGACAGAGGAGCGCCCGCTTTCAGACGGCGCGCAGGCCTTTGCCGACATCCGCGCGGGCCGTGTGCCTGCACCCAAGATCATACTGACCCCGCAATGAGCGGCCCTGCCGCCCTGCCCCATTCACAGGAGCACCTACCAAAGTGAGCATTTCCAAGAAGATCGTTGACGATTTCGTCGCCAACGACGTGTCCTTCATCACGACCGTGCCCTGCAAGCAGCTGGCCGGTGTGATCGACGAGGTCGAGGCGCGGCCTGAGATCTTCCACATCCCGTCGAACAAAGAAGACGAGGGCATGGGCCTGTGCGCGGGTGCATGGATGGGCGGCAAACGGCCTGCCATCATCATGCAGAACACCGCCATCGGTGTGACGATCAACACGCTGGCGACGCTGACGCAATACTACCGGATGCCGCTGCCGATTCTGATCTCCTACCGTGGGGAACTGCGCGAGCCGGTGGCCTGTCAGGTGGAGATGGCCGTGCACACCAAGGCGCTCCTGAACCAAATGCTGATCCCGACCTATCACTTCCACAAGGAAAGCGACGCGGACGAGCTCGACGCGATCCTGAAGTACACCTTCATGTGCAACAAACCCGTGGCGATCCTGACGGACGCATCCTTCTGGGGAGGCTATGGCGACCAATGATCCGTTCCGAAATCCTGAAAGAAATCGCCCCGATCCTACGTGACCAACTGGTCGTATGTAACATCGGCATTCCAAGCCAAGAGCTTCATGCCATCGACGATCAGCCGACGAACTTCTACATGCTCGGCACGATGGGGCTGGCTTCGTCCATCGGTCTTGGCCTTGCCATTGCGCAGCCCAAGCCGGTGATCGTTATCGACGGCGACGGCTCGGTCCTCACAAACCTCGGCACGCTGCCCACCATCGGCAACAACTGCCCCGACAACTACATCCTGATGATTGTCGACAACGGCTCTTACGGGTCGACGGGCGACCAGCCGACCTACACCGGCAAGAAGACCGACCTTGCTGGCATGGCGCGCGCGGCGGGCTGTGACAACGTGGTTGAGGTGCAGGACGTCGATACGGGCGAGGCATTGCAAGCCGCTCTCGACAGCGGGAAAGGCACCGTGATGATCGTGAAGTGCGACAGCGGCAACGCCAAGAACCCCGTCATCACCATGGATCCGGTCATCATCCGCGACCGCTTCATGAAAGCCGTGGCAAGCTGAACATGGGCATCCATTCCAGCGCAGACGCGCGGCGCCTGGCGAAGCGGCGTCTGCCCTGGATGGTGTTCGACTACATTGACGGGGCCGCAGGGGCCGAGACCGGCGCGGGTCGCAACAGCGCTGCGTTCGACGCGCTGACCCTGCGGCCCCGGATTCTGCGCGACGTCAGCGCGCGCGACCTGTCTTCATCCGTTTTCAGCAAGCCCACCAAGGCCCCCTTTGGCATCGCGCCGATGGGAATGTGCAACCTGTCAGGTCCGGGCGCGGATATGATGCTGGCGCGTCTGGCCGCGCGGGAAGAAGTGCCGCTGGGGGTTTCGACCGTGGCCTCGACGCCGATGGAAGCGCTGATCGAAGAGGCGCAGGGAAACGCGTGGTTCCAGCTCTATTTCACCGGCGACGGGTCGGAGACCTTCAAGCTGGTGGAACGGGCGAAATCTGCCGGATACGAGACGCTGGTGCTGACGGTCGACGTGCCCGAAGTGGGCCGCCGCCCCCGCGAATTGCGCCATGGCTTCACGATGCCGTTCAAAATTGGCCCTCGGCAGTTCCTCGACTTCGCATTGCATCCACGCTGGTCGATTGCGTCTTTGTTGGCCGGTAAGCCCGACATGGCGAATTTCCAGATGGACGGCTTTGCCTTTGACCGAAAGGCCAGCCGCGCCAAGGCGGACTTTGGGACGTTGGCCAAGCTTCGCGACATGTGGCCTGGCAATCTGGTCGTGAAGGGCGTGTTGGATGCGGAAGATGCGGGTTTGCTGAAAGCGGCGGGCGTCGACGCGATCCAGGTGTCCAGCCATGGGTCGCGCCAGTTGGAAAGCGCCCCTGCCCCGATTGCGATGCTACCCCTGATCCGTGAGGCAGTTGGGACCGACTTCCCCCTCTTCTTCGACAGCGGCCTGCGCGGTGGGGAGGATGTGGTGAAAGCTTACGACCAAGGTGCGAACTTCACGTTCTTCGGCCGCGTGCTGCAATTCGCGATTGCGGCGGGTGGAGAAGACGGGTTGGCGCAGCTCTGGTCGGTGCTGAAGGATGAGACCAGCATCACGCTGGCCCAAATCGGGCGGACATCGCTGAAGGATGGATGAGGGTCCAGAACGCCCTAGCCCTTACCCCTTTGAACGATTGCGAGATTGGCCAGCACGATCAACGCAGCGCCGATCAGCAGGGGCCAGCCCGGAATCTCGGCGAACAAGAAGAACCCGACAGCCGTCGAGAGCACAATCGATAGGTAGGAGACGGACGCCAAGACCCCTGCGTCCCCTAACCAATGGGCCCTCAGAAAGCAGAGTTGCGCGGCCTGTGCGAAGACGCCCACGAGCAACAGAACGGGCCAATCCGCTTGCGCCACCGGCACCCAGGACCACGCCGCTAAAGGGGCCATGAGCGCCGCGATTCCGGCGGTGTAGAACAGCATCATCACCACCTCCGGCGTGCCTTTCAAACGGCGCGTCAGGATGATCGCCAGAGTTCCAGTCGTCACCGCGAGGCACAGGCCCGCGACGCCCAACGCCTGCTCTGACCTCAAACTTGCAAAGGTGCCGGGACCAACGGCCACCAAGGCGCCCGCGAATGCGAGGCCAACGGCAAACCACCGGCGTGGCGTAATTCGCTCACTCAACAGCAATGCGGCCAGAACCATAAGCAGGACAGGCCGCACGAAGTTAACCGCTGTGAAAGTGGCGAATGGCACGCGGGCAATGGCGAAGAAGGAAGCCGCAAGTGTAAGCGCCGAGAGCCCCACACGCAGCAAATGCAGGGGAATGCGCTGCGTATTGGACAGAAGCGCACGGTCTTTCCAGACCCAGGGCGCGATCACGACCAAACCCACCAGCACCCGCAGGAAGACGATCTGTGCCGCCGGATACTCCGCGCCCATCGCCTTGACGATACTCAGGGCCCAGATGTTGAGCGACATGTCCGCGATCAGCCACGCCGCGCCGCGCAGGTTCTCGGGCGCAGTGGCTGGCGCAGCAGGCATCAGCCTTTGTGCGGCGTTAGCAGGTTGGCGAACAGGCGGTAGGCTCCCGGGACCAGCTGGGTCAGCTGATGGTGCAGGTTCAAGGCAACGTGGATGTGGCGCCCATTGCCGATCTCACCCACCAGAAGCCCCCCATCAAGCGGCTGTTCTTCAGGGTCTGCCATCCGCAGGATCGGCGTATAGACCGGGTCCCAACCTTTGGCGAAGTAGAGCCCGCGTTCCTTTTGCCAGCCGTTCCAATCATCGGATGTGATCTGATTGGGGCTGGTCAGAACGGGGTGCTGCTCGGCCAGTGTCGTCACCTGGGCCTGCGCGTTTGTGATCCGCCACCGCAACGATGGTTGGCCAATCTCGATCCGCGCGGGCGGCGTGCTTTCGGGATCCCAGTTGTCCCAAGGCCGATGGTAGAGGGTAACGAGGTTACCACCTGCCGCAACCCAGGCATTGAGACCTTCGGTCAACGGGGCAAGCGCCGCGCGGAACCGATAGGCGAAGACACCAACTAGAACGGTGTCGAAATTTGCGAATGGGTCAGGTCGGCCAAGGTCGGTATCGTCCAGTTCGACCACATCAAAACCGGCCTCGACCAGCCATTTCACCACTCGGTCGTTTCCTGCGCCGACGTAGGCGATCCGTGCGGCGGGTAGCGCAACTTCAGCCAGTCGCACCGTCAGGACTGCGGGGCTGTGGTTCAGGCGCAAGGGCACATGGTCGTGGGTGATCAGGCGCGTGGTGAAGGCAGGCGCACCGTCGATGGTCAAAGGGACATGGTGCAAACCCGGCGGGACGTCAGCTGGCGGGATCAGCGTGACCTCGCTGCCTTGCCAACGCTGGGTCCACCCGTCGGGAAGGTCGAAGGCCATGTCGCCCGCGCTTCGATCATCAACGGTTAGGGTTACCTCCCCCACCTGCGCCGAGAGGTTAACGAAAGCCGACGTCTCCGACAATCGCGCGCGGGGGTTGGGGAGGATCAGCAGAGGCGTCTCCAACGCAACGCTGGTGGCGGATGTGATGTCATCGATTGTTGTGGTGACAGACAGAGCCGGAGCGCGGGGGACCAGTGGGTCGTAGCTGTCGGGATAGGGGTCTGTGGCAGGAGCGTCAGACTTGGCAGAGAGCCCGGTCTCGCTTGCCACAAGTCCGACACCCGGCACCAAGCGTGTCGTCACCTCTGCGATACCGGCGTCCAACTCAACCGTCACCGCCACGTCCTCACCGGGAGAGATCATCGCCCGTTCGGGCCGCGCGCGGGCGTCGACGCCAGAGGCCAGCCGTATAACGCGCGCCAGCTGCGCCTGTTTTCGGGCCACGCGGTGGGCGTGTTCTTCGGGCACATTGGCGGCCTGCAAAGCCGCGAAGGCGCGTGTGGCGGCGAAGCGCACCGCGGCCAAGTCCGGGAACGATCCACAGCATTCTTCGATTGCAGATTGCGCCTCAATCAGACCAATCGCGCCCAGGTCTTGCGGCAGGTTGTCGATCACATGGCCGGTGTCGTCGCCCACCGCTGACCACGCGAGGTGCAGCGGCCAATCCCGTTCCTCCCCGGCGGCGACCCAACGGCCCATGCCTTGCGTCCGATGGAAATGCCGCGACCATTGGCCGATCCGCTCATATGACATCCCAAGCATCGGATCACCGCCTTTGGCAGCAACAGTCACGGTTGCGGGTGGTGGCGGCACCTCGTCGTCATACGCACCACCCGCGCCAGAGAATGCAGGCAGGTAAAGCTTTGAGACCTGCCATGCGGGCAAATCGCACCCCGCATAGGTGGGGTCACCTGCCAGCGCGATCACATCATGGGCGGCCTCGGTCATTGCGCGGTGATGGCCGTGCTGACCGGGGATATCCAGAAACGTCGGGCAGATCACATCAGGCCGCTCAGTTCGCACGATATGAACAAAACGCTCTATCAGGCGATCACGTCCCCAGATGCCCATTGTCTCGACCCCGGACTTCGAGAAACGGAAATCGCTGATCGTGTCGTCCGCCGCCTGCCCGTGCCAGTAAAGGCGCATGTCGAGCACCTCTGCGGCACGCTCCATCTCAGCCGTGCGCAGGGTGCCCAGATCACTGCCGCTTTCGGTGCCGATGTCGTTCTGCCCGCCTTCGCCCCGGGTGGAGCACGCGTAAGACAGGTTGACCCCGTCGCGCAGCCACAACGCGGCAAGCATCGCGCTGGTCTCATCATCCGGGTGGGCGCCCGTATTCATGAAGCCCACGACTGAGCGCAACCCGGCCATCGCTCGCCACAGGCGCGCGACCAGTGGATCATGCGCCTCTGTCAGGATGCGGGTCTGAGTCGGATTTGGCATCTTGGGCGGCTCCTAGTGGGTGGCGATAAGACGGGGGGACAGCGCGGCGTTCACCACCAATGCGGCCGCCCCGAAGGTGGCGGTCATGCGCCCTGCCCCCGCGGCGATCAGACGTGGATGTTTGCGGTTTGGGCGGTGGGCCACCGAATGGTCGGACAAAGCAATTTCGGCCACCAATTCCTCAAGGATCGTGGCAGGCATGGCCCCGGCCAGAAGGATCGCTTCGGGGTCGAACAGGTTTTCGAGGACCTGAACCGCCTGCCCTAGCGCGTCAGTGGCCTGGGCCAGCCAAATGGTGTAAGCCCGCGGCCGCTCGCGTTGCTGCTCGGCCAGATCATCCACAGTTTCCGCGACGATACCGTCGGTCTGCAAAGCACGCACCAAGGCCACGCGTCCCGCAACGTCTTCCAACCGCCGAACACCGGAGGGATGCGAAACCATGATGTTCCCGATCTCACCCGCGTTGCCGAAAGCCCCGCGATACAAGGCCCCCTCGGTCACCAGCCCAAGCCCAAGCCCGTTCCCGAAATAGAGGCAAGCGAAGGTGCCCATGTCATGGGCAGGGCCCAACACGCGCTGCGCCATTGCGGCGGCGTTTGCGTCGTTTTCGACCGTGACCGGCAGACCAAGGGCCGCGCCCAGAACGTCTTGCGGATCAGTGCTTTGCCAGCCCGGCAACTCCGTCGACAACTCATCAAGGCTGACCGCGCCGATGGGGTTCGGCATCACAATGCCTGCCCCGATCACGGAGGTTGCGACGATCCCCGCCTTCGTTCCGCGATCTGGCAAAGTCGCGACAATCGGCACAACTTCGTCCGGCGTGGCGCTCGGCAATGCGATGCGCTCGGTGTGCAAAACCTGCCCGCCGATATCGATCCAGGCGGCCAGAACGGCATCGGGCCTGATCTCTAACCCCAGGGCCGCGCCCGCGTCACAGCGGATGGCATAAGTCACGGCAGGCTGTCCCCTCAGGCCGACGCGACGCCCGGTCTCGATCACCCATCCGTCCTTCATCAGATCGGCGATAATGTTGCTGACCGCTTGCGTGCTCAGGCCAGATGCACGTGCAATCTCGGCCCGGCCCGCTTCACCCTGACGACGCAAATGATCCAGCACCATCCCACGATTATAGAGACGGCTGCGTTCAGCATTTGATCCGGCGGGGCTAGAAACTTGGGCCATACCTCCGATTAACTCAACTCACTTGATAGCTCAACGCTGCTGCGCTAGCGTTCCCATAAGGCCTTTGACACGCAAACAGGCCACCTCACACAATCGACTTCAGGGAGACACCTCATGCACCGTCCATTTCGAACTGCGCTTGCTGCCCTCGCCACCTCCGCCGCTGCGCTGAGCGCCGCTGGCAGCGCCTCCGCCCAGGAGGTCACAATCGAATATTGGCAGTATTTCTTCGAGGCGCGCGTGAACGCGATGGAGGAATTGATCGCAGGGTTTGAAGCCGCCAATCCCAACATCAACGTGGAAATGACCCACTTCCCCTACGCCGACTACCGCACCCGAACCGCCGTTGCCGTCCCGTCGGGCGAAGGCCCCGATGTCGTGCAGTTGTTTTACGGCTGGCTGAACGACTACATCGACGAAGGGCTGATCCAGCCCCTGCCAACCGACACATTCTCGCCCGAGATGGTTGAAGCGGAATTCTTCCCGATGGTCGGCGCGATGGAGCGGGATGGCGCCTACTACGCGCTGCCCACAGCCGTCCGGTCCCTGGCGCTGTTTTACAACGAACGCATTCTGGAGGGGGCTGGCGTAGAAGTCCCAACCACGCTGGATGAGCTTGTCGCGGCCGCCGAGGCCACCACCGAGCGCGATGGCGCAGGCAATATCACGCAAGTTGGCCTGACCACGGGCATGACCGCGCAAGACCACCATTGGTTCCGCGAGGTTCTGATCCGCCAGATGGGGGGTGAGCCCTATCTCGATGATTACCGCACCGTGAATTACGACACCGAGGAAGGGCGCGCGGCGCTTGATTTCTACCTTGGTCTGGAAGAGCAAGGCGTGACGCAATCGGGCTTCATGGATGAGCCGCAGGCAGCCTTCCGCGGCGGACGCGCCGCGTTCCATATCGACGGCTCGTTCCGCATCGGTGCCCTGAACGGCGAGCGCGGCCTGCAATGGGGCGTGACCGAGCTTCCGGCCACAAACGACGGCACGCAGTCGAACTATTCCTCGTATTGGGTGAACGCGATTACCTCGTCCGCGGAGGGCCCGGAATATGATGCGGCGGTGTTGTTCATGGAATACATCACCTCACCCGAAGCGATGCAGATCTGGCTCGACACTGTGGGCGAATTGCCAGCCCGTGTTGAGGTAGGCATGACCGAAGAAAACGCAAATGATGAGGTCTTCGGCCCCTTCATCCGCGGTCTGGAATACGCCAACACCACCTTCTTCGCCGATGAATCCGCGCAACGTCAGGTTCTGGTCGACATGATCGAACGGGTGCAGCTGCAAGACATGGATCCAGGCGAAAGCCTGAGCATCGCGGCAGAGGCTGAACAGACGATCCTTGATGATTACTTTGGCGAATGATCTGATCCGCTGAGACTGTCCCGGGCCCGCCATCATGTGCGGACGGGCCCGGGCCACCACCGTCCAGACCTCCCTCAACCAACAAGGCCAAGGATCCGTGGCAAGCATCTCCTCCCCTGACACGGCGCGCCAAAACACTGCCCGGCGCGGCCTTTATGCCCGGTTGAGCATCGGGCAGAAGCGGACGTTGTGGGCCTGGACGTTCCTTGCCGTGCCGATCCTGTTCTACGTCGTGATCCGTTTCTATCCGACGGGGAACGCGATGGTTCTGTCACTTCAGGAATGGAACCTTTTGGGCGACCGGTCCTGGGTCGGGCTGGAAAACTACCGAACGCTCTTTTCCGATCCGGTCTTTTGGCAGGTGTTTCGAAACACCTTTGTTTACCTGCTTCTCGGCACGCCCATCAGCCTCGTGATCTCGTTCATCATTGCTTACCACCTCGACAAGGTGCGCTTCATGCATGGCACGATCCGCGCACTTTATTTCGTGCCGTTCATGACCTCTGCCGTGGCGATGGCGTGGGTCTGGCGCTGGTTCTACCAGGACGTGCCGATTGGGCTTTTCAACAACTGGCTGGCGACCTTCGGGATTTCGCAGATCGACTTCCTGGACAGCACCACCAACGCGCTGCCCTCAATCCTCGCGCCCGCCATCTGGGCCGGGCTTGGCTTTCAGATCATCATCTTCATGGCCGGTCTGCGCGCCATCCCGCGCACGTTTTATGAGGCGGCTGAGATTGATGGCGTCTCGACATGGACGGTCCTGTGGGAAATCACCCTACCCCTGCTGAGGCCCACAATCGTGTTCATCGTCGTGCTCAGTTCCATCGGGTTCCTGCGCATTTTCGATCACGTTTTCAACATGACCACCGCCAATCCCGGCGGCCCGCTAAACTCCACCAAACCTCTGGTCTTGATGATCTATCAGACCGCCTTTTCCAGCTTCGATATGGGCTATGCGGCGGCGCAAACCGTGGTGCTGTTCACGATCCTGCTGATCGTTAGCCTGATCCAGCTTCGCCTTTTGAGGGATCGTTAGACCATGGCCGCGACCGACGATCTTGCCATCCGCGCCAGTTCCGACAGCCTGCTGAAGGCCGAGGCACGGCCACGCAAACGCAATATGGCTCAGTTCATCCGGTGGGCGCTGTTGTTTGGCGGCGGCATCCTGATGGTCATGCCGTTGGCCTACATGATCTCCACCTCGATGAAATGGCCGTGGGAGGTCTACAATCTGGGTCTGATCCCGGAAGAGCCGACGTTGGAGAACTACACCTACGTGCTGGAGGACGGACGTTTCTTCGGTTGGTTCCTCAACTCGCTGATCATCGCGACGATCACCACGCTTTCGGCGCTCTTCTTCGACAGCCTTGTGGGTTACGTCCTGTGCAAATTCAAATTCCGGGGCCGCTACATCGTCTTCATCGCGATCCTCTCGACCCTGATGATCCCGACCGAGATGCTGGTGATCCCGTGGTATATGATGAGCCAGCAGTTGGGCTGGTTGGACAGCTATTGGGGCATCATGTTCCCCGGCCTGATGACGGCGTTCGGCGTTTTCCTGATGAAGCAATTCTTTGAGACGGTACCGGATGACTTCCTAGAGGCTGCGCGCATCGACGGCCTCAACGAATTCCAGATCTGGTGGCAGGTGGCGATGCCCATGGTCCGCCCTGCCCTGGCAGCCCTTGCGATCTTCATCTTCCTCGGCAACTGGACGGCGTTCCTTTGGCCACTGATCGTGACCACGTCTTCGGACCTCTACACCTTGCCCGTGGGTCTATCCTCCTTCGGGGATGAAGCCGATGTCGCGTGGGAGCTGATCATGACCGGCGCGGCCATCTCGACACTGCCGACGCTAATCTTCTTCCTGATCTTCCAGCGCTTCATCATCCGTGGCGTGGTTATGGCGGGGCTTAAAGGATGACGGATACGTCGGTTTTCCCGGACCCGACGTATCGGGACACGGTGCTTGCGCCGCTTTTTGAGGGCGTGAAGACCCACTTCGCCGACCACATGGACACGATCAACCGCGCCCATTTGGTGATGCTGGTGGAAACGGGCATTCTCTCCACCACGGATGGCGCGACGCTCGCCAAAACGCTCGACCAGATCGCGCAAGAGACCGACCGCGACGCGCTAACCTATACCGGCGAGCATGAGGATTGGTTCTTCCTTGTGGAGGCGGAGCTGAAGTCGCGGCTGGGTGATCTGGGCGGCGCACTCCATACGGCACGGTCCCGCAACGACATGGACCACACGCAGTTCAAGATGGCCCTGCGGGAGCGGGCCGAGGAAACATTGGCGCGGATGTTGCGACTAGCGGAGGCGCTGCTGGCCAAGGCCCGCGCGGAACGCGACACGTTGATTGTGGCCTACACCCACGGGCAACCGGCGCAGCCTTCGACATTCGGTCACTACCTCGCCGCCGCCATCGAAGTCCTGTTGTCCGACGCCCGCAGGTTTGATGCCGCCATCGCGCCACTCGACCTCTGCCCCATGGGGGCGGCGGCCATCACCACCAGCGGCTTTCCCATCGACCGCGACCGTATGGCTGACCTGCTTGGCTTCGCCCAGCCCAAAGCGAACGCCTACGGCTGCATCGCGTCAGTGGATTACGTCACCGGCCTCTACTCCGCGCTGAAACTGCCGATGATCCATCTGGGCCGCGTCGTGCAGGATATGGCGTTCTGGTCCGCCTTTGAGGTCGGGCAACTGCACGTCCCACGCAGCCTTGTGCAGATCAGCTCCATCATGCCGCAAAAGCGCAACCCCGTGCCTATCGAACACCTGCGCCACCTCGCCTCCGTTGCTGCCGGGCGCTGCGATGTGATCGTCAACACGATGCACAACACACCCTTCACCGACATGAATGACAGCGAGGGGGAGGTGCAGCAGGCAGGCTACGGGGCTTTCGATCACGCCGCGCGGGTGCTCGACCTATTGACCGCGTTCCTGCCCGCCTGTTCGATCAATGCAAAGCGTGTCGCAAAAACGTCCGACGCCGCGTGTATCACTATCACTGAACTGGCCGATACATTGGTCCGTGCAGAGGGGCTCAGCTTCCGGCAGGCCCATGAGATTGCAGCCCATACCGCGCGCGCTGTGATTGCCGATGGCGCGCCCCTGAAACAGGGCTATTCCGCCTTTGCAGCGGCTTTCGCCAAGATCGCCGACCGCGCGTCCACTCTTACCGAGGAGAGCTTCGCGGAAGCCGTCGACGCCCGCACATTCGTCAACCGCCGTGACCGGATCGGCGGGCCTGCCCCGGTAGCCCTAGATGCGGCGTTTGACGGATATGCCGACACCCTCGCCACGCTGATTGCTGACCGAGACGCGCGCCTTGCACGCCGGGATGCGGCCAGCACCCAGCTTGCCGAGGCATTCCAGACCCTGAAAGGCTCTAAATGACCCAGTTGATTTTGCGCGACCTCGTCAAGCGATACGGCGAAACCGAGGTGCTGCATGCGATCAATCTCGATGTGGCCGAGGGCGAGTTTGTCGTCCTTGTGGGCCCGTCCGGCTGCGGAAAATCAACAACGCTGCGCATGATTGCGGGGCTTGAGGAAGTAACGGAGGGCGAGATTGAGATTGGCGGACGCGTGGTCAACAACCTCGAACCCAAAGAGCGCAATATCGCGATGGTGTTCCAAAACTACGCGATCTACCCGCATATGTCGGTGCGCCGAAATATCGGGTTCGGGCTCAAAACCGCCAAACTCTCCAAAGCTGATAAGAACGCGCGCATTGATGAAGTTGCCGCGACCCTTGGCATGACGGAACTTCTGGAACGCAAGCCCTCGCAACTCTCCGGCGGGCAACGTCAGCGTGTCGCCATTGGCCGCGCGATGGTGCGCGATCCGGCGGTGTTCCTTTTTGATGAGCCGCTCAGCAACCTCGACGCCCAACTGCGCACGCAGATGCGGCTTGAGATCAAGAAGCTGCATACTCGCGTCGGCAAGATGATGATCTTCGTGACCCATGATCAGGTTGAGGCGATGACGCTCGCCGACCGGATCGTCATCATGAAAGACGGCCACATTCAGCAGATCGGCACCCCGGCTGAGGTCTACCACGCGCCCGCCAACACCTTCGTTGCCCAATTCATCGGTGCGCCAGCCATGAACCTGATGTCAGCCACCGGCACCAGTTCCGGCGTGCGTCTGTGGAACGGGGCCAAGGTATCAATGCCCGATTTGTCGATTGCCGAAGGGCGCGAGGTGACATTCGGCCTGCGACCGGAGGATCTGAAAACCAACGAAGGCGACGTATTGGCAGGCACGGTCACCGTCGCCGAACCGCTTGGGTCCGAGACACTTGTTTATGTCGACGTCGACGGCTCCGAAATTATCGCAACCGCGCCGGGCCGCACACCACCCAAGGCCGGGGACAAAATCACCCTGGGGCTATCCGGCACCGATGCGCATCTGTTCGACACCGACAGCGGCGTGTCCCTGCGCGCCGGATAGCCGACGCGCCAAACGTTATTGCGCACGGGCATTCCGCGCAGTCACACTGCCCCCCATATCGCATGATCCGGGGACGGTGGGGGATGGACAGAACCGACAGGGTAGACCGGTTCATCGCACAGGTTAGCATAGACCGGCGGTTCTGATTCCGGTTTTTGGTCGAAGATCGGGTGCGCTGTTTGATTGGATTTTGAACGTTAGGGAGGAGAAAAAGATGAAATACATAAGCTTACTCGCAGGGGCAGCCCTGTCGCTGGCACCAATGGCCGGTCAGGCGCAGGAATTCAGCCTCGCTTATTGGATGGGCCCAAACCATCCGATGAATGCCGCCGTCTTCACTCCATTTGCCGAAAACCTCGCAGAAATTTCCGGGGGCGAGTTGACGGTTGAACTCTTTCCCGGCGGTGCGCTGAACGGCTCTCCGCCCGCGCAATACGGCATCATGCTGGATGGCGTCGCTGACATCGTTTTTGCCATCCCAGGCTACACGGGCGATGTGTTCCCGGTGACGGGCGTAATCACCTATCCCGGCATCTGCGAGACTGCGACTGAATGCACGGACTCGCTCTGGCGGGCGCGCGATATGATCGAGCAGGAGTATAACGCCGTTCTTCTCGGGCTATGGGGTAACAACCCGCCCGTCCTGATCACCCGTGACGCGCCCGTGCGAACGCTCGAAGACCTCGAAGGTCTGATCGTGCGCGTGACCTCCACGCAGGATGTGGCATTTGCCGAAGCCCTTGGGGCCTCCGGCGTCACGCAGCCGGTGAACGTCATCAACCAGAACCTGACCAACGGAGTCGTCGACGCCATTGCCATCGGGCCGTCGGCCATTGGGTCGTTCAACCTGCAAGAACCGGGCAACTACATCACGACGTATTTCCCGGGCTCAGGCTCGGCCTTTGTGCTACTGATGAACCGCGACGTCTACGATGACCTGACCGAGGAACAGCAAGGTTGGATCGACGCCGCCGCAGATCGCAGTCTGTCGGATGCAGGCGGGGCTTTCTACGACCGTGCCGCAGCGCGTGGCCTGGAAATCGCACGCGAGGCGGGGGTGGAGATCATCGACCTCACCCCAGAAGAACGCGCGCGCTGGGACGCAGCCATGGCCCCGTTGATTGAAGAGCTTCGTGCCGTGGAAATGGGCGGCACCACCGCCGGGGCGGTCATGGACATCATGTCCGGCGAATGAGCGGGGACGCCCCAACCAAAGCCATCCCCGGCCCGCTGCGCGCGGCGGACCGGGCGCTACACTGGTTATCCGGTTTGCTGGCCTTAGTCGGTGCGCTTGGTGTCATCGGCCTGATGGGCATCACGCTGGCCGCCGTAGTCTGGCGCTACTTCTTTCGGGCCCCGATTTCGGGCACTGGGGACATTTCGCAAATGACCCTGATCATCGTGGCCGGTGCAGCAGTCGCCTATGGCGCGCGCCACCACGCCCACGTCAGTGTCGATCTGATCGCGCCCCTTGGTCGCCGCGTGACCCGCATCACGGATCTCATCATGCGGGCGCTGACCCTCTTTATCATCGGCCTTTCGGTCTATGCCCTATGGGACAAAGCTTGCGGGATGGAGAGGGCCTGCATCACATCAAACCTCTCGATCGAGCATCGCCCGTTCTTCTGGTATCTTGCGGTCACCATGGCCGTCTATGCAGCACAAGTTGCCGTGCATCTCGGCATTGGCATCGCAACCTTTGGCGGAGATGACCCCAACGAGGTCAACGCCTGATGGATCCCGCAACGATCGGTTTTATCGGTTTCGCAGCTTTGTTTGTGCTGCTCTTCATCCGTATGCCCGTAGGGGCCGCGATGATGTTGGTGGGCACCGCCGGCATCTGGTTCATTCGCGAACGCGCCGCGATCCCGAAGCTGGCGGGTGAGATCTTCAACGAGGCCTCGAACTACCCGCTCACAATCATCCCGCTATTCGTTCTGATGGGAAATCTGGCGGGCGTCTCGGGTATGTCGCGCGACCTCTATGCCGCCGCCCACGCGTGGCTGGGGCACAAGAAGGGCGGGCTCGCCTCGGCCACCATCGTGGGCTGTGCAGGCTTTTCGGCGCTGTCCGGCTCTTCGCTGGCAGCCGCGTTGACCATGGGCCGCGTCGCCTTGCCAGAGATGCAGCGTTACAAATACGATAACGGCTTGGCGACCGGCGCAATCGCTGCGGGTGGCACGCTCGGCATCCTGATCCCACCGTCTGCAGGCTTCGTCGTCTACGCCATCCTGACCGAGGAAAGCATCGGGCGTCTGTTCATGGCAGGCGTCTTGCCCGGTCTGATGCTGACGGCGCTTTTCATCTTTGCCATCTGGCTGTCGGTCTTGCGCAAACCCGAACGCGCGCCCACAGCGGCTGAGCGGTTGCCAATGTCCGACCGTATGCGCGCGCTTCTGCGGTCCTTCTGGATCATTTCCATAATCATGCTGACCATCGGCGGTATCTACACCGGTGTCTTTTCAGCCGTTGAAGCCGCGGGGGTCGGTGCGTTTTTAGCCCTGATCGTGACGCTCATCCGCGGTGCACTGACTTGGGCCAATATCGTCGATGTGTTCACCAGCACCCTGAAATCCACCGGCACCGTGTTCTTGATCCTGTTCGGCGCCTTCGTCTTCAAAAGCTTCATCGGCTTCACCGGCATCACGATCACGCTGTCGGAATGGGTCGCGTTGCAAGGCTTCACCGGCTTTCAGATCGTCTGCGCCTTCCTGATCCTCTTCATCGTGCTCGGCATGTTTATGGAAGGCTTTGCGATCCTCGTCCTGACCGTGCCGCTGATCCAACCGATCATTCAGCCTTTGGGCATCGACATGATCTGGTTTGGCGTCCTGATGGTCATCGTGCTGGAAATGGGCCTAATTTCTCCACCCGTCGGCGTGAACGTGTTCGTCGTGAAGGGCATCGCCAAGGATGTGCCGCTTAACACGATCTTCCGGGGCATCTGGCCATTCTGGTTTGCCATGTTGGCCGCCGTACTCCTGATCCTCTTCATCCCCCAAATCGCGACGTTCCTGCCGGACACGATGTTCGGTTAGTGCACGTCCGGAACGCGAAGCTGAAAGTCACCCGGAGCTAAAACGCACCGTTGGCCCGTGCCAACACTTTGTTCGCATCGACCCAATCACCCGCCCATGCCACGTAGCCGTCCGGCCGCACCAGGATCGCGCGTTCTTCGTAGTCACAAAGCTCGCCCGCGTAGACATCTCTGACAACGCTCAGCGGAAGGCCCTTATCGCGCGCGGCCAATTCGAAATCGCGGCCCAAATTCGCCTCAAAATCGAACAGGGTGAAGCCGGTCCCCAAAGCCTCGTATGTCGTTCGCCCATCAGAAAGGGTGCGGGGGGCCATATGATGCCCGGCGCGCGCCACAAACTCGTGATCGCCTTTGGCGCTGGGGGACCCATCTCCCCCGATGATCGGAGAGCCCACGTAGTTCGGCGCAAAGGCAAAAACCTCGCTGGCGCCTTCATTGCGTGCGTTCCAGACGTGCGCGAAATCCGCGTCACCGGGCGTGTGGTTGGCCAAAAACTCCCGGTCGGCCGCGATAAACCGCCGGATGAAATCCCGGTCGGTTGAGGCAAAGACAGGACGTCGTTCTGCATCATAGCTGTCCAACAGGCCCGGCCCCGCCCATCCTTGGATCTCGGCCGCCAGTTTCCAGCCCAGGTTCCGCGCGTCCTCAAACCCCGTGTTGATCCCATAGCCGCCGTAGGGCGGGTGCGAATGGCAGGCATCTCCTGCAATCAACACACGGCCCGCCCTGTAGGTATCGGCCAACGCGAAACGCAGATCCCAGAACCCCACATAAGTCACGTCCAAGGCAAAGCTTCGCCCCACAGCCTCATGCAACAGCGCCGCAAAATCGCTGTTCTCTCGGGTGGTGTCATGGGGGACAGGCGCATGGAAGAACCACTCCGTTTGTCCATCGATGCGTCCCAGAAATCGCCAGTACCCATCCAGTTCCGGGGCCATGGCGTTGTAGAAGGATCGCGCCTCATATCGTGCACCCAGCAGGTCATGCAGCTCAGGCGATGTGAACACCAAAAGGACCATCTTGCGATCATGGTCAGACTGCGTTTGCGTGATCCCGCAGGTCTCGCGCACCGTCGATCTGCTGCCATCGCACCCGACAACGAACTGAGCGCGGATCGTATCGGTTTGCGTGCCCTTGTGCGCCTTGATGCGCAACGTCACACCGTCTGTGTCTTGCGCCAAGGTGTCGAAAGCCCAACCGTAGCGCGTGTCGATCCCGTCCAACTGCGCGGCCCGCGCCCGCAACACTGCTTCCGTGCGATACTGCGGCATCCGGTCAACGGTCTGTCCGTAAAAGGGTTGCACGCTTTCGCGCGGCAGGAATTCGTAGAAATGCTCACTCAAGAGCGTGCCGTATGTCACCAACCCGCCGTTCGCCACACCGCGCGGAGTAACCCGGGCCGCGCGCATCTCTGGCTCGCACCCCCAGGCGTCAATGTGCTCCAGCGTGCGCTGGGTCATGTTCTGACCCTTCGGCACTTTCTGGGGTTCAGGGTAGCGCTCGATCACGGCCACGCTCAGCCCCCTTTGCGCAAGGTCAATGGCAAGCCCCATGCCCACCGGCCCTCCGCCGACAATGGCGACATCATGGGTGGCATCCATCTGGCTCATCCCCCTGCAACACCGGGTTCAAAGTAGACGTGTTTGGTTTCCAGAAAGTCGGCCATCCCTTCGGGCCCGTGCAGCCGCCCAAGCCCGGATTGCCCGTAGCCGCCCGTCTCGGCCTCCGCGAAAAGCCGCAGATGCGTATTGACCCACACAGTGCCGGCCCGCACCGCACGGCTGACGCGCAAAGCGCGCGCCACGTCCCCGGTGAAGACCGATGCCGCAAGCCCGTAGGCCGTCGCGTTGGCTTTGGCGACAGCCTCTGCCTCATCACCGAACGTCTCGAATGTGGCGATTGGGCCGAACAATTCCTCCTGTACGAGGTCTGAGGATACATCGTCGATCCCGAACAATGTGGGCATCAGGAACGCCCCCTGCTCCAATGCCTCACCACACAGGATCATGCGGCCTTCATCCCCGGCTCTCTCAATCAAACCCATCAGGCGCGCCCGGTTCTCCAGATCGATGATCGCACCGCAATCGCTTTCCGGGTCAGAGCCCGGGCCAACCCGGATCGCACCAAGGGCCGCCTTCAAACGCGCCTCGAAGTCCGCGGCAATACTTTCGTGGACCAGCACGCGTGCCACGGCGACGCACATCTGACCCGCTATGGGCAGGATGCCGTGGGTGATCTCGGCAACCGCCCGGTCCAGATCGGCATCCTCGAACACTATCGCCGGGGCCTTGCCACCCAGTTCCAGCCCGACACGCTTCAACGTCTTTGCGGCGCCTTCCTGGATCAGCTTGCCCGTTCGGCTTGACCCGGTGAAAGAGATCACGTCGATATCGCGGCTCGCCACCATCGCCTGCCCCACGGCGATGCCATCCTCATTCACAGAATTGACCACACCGACGGGCAACGACGGACACTCCGCCAGACACGCCATGATCCGCGCATGAACAAGCGGCGTCTGCGCTGCGGGTTTGATGACAGCGGTGCAACCTGCGGCCAAGGCCGGTGCAAGCGACCGGATCAGCAGTGTCACCGGGGCGTTCCATGGCACGATGATGCCGGCTACACCCGCCGCCTCGCGCGCGAAAAGCGACAATTGGCCGGGGGCAATCTCTTGCATCGTTCCACGAACATTCCGCGCAAGGCCTGCGTAATATCGGCTCTCCGAGACACCAGCCATGGTCTCGCCCATCGCTTCGCGTCGGATCTTGCCGTTCTCCGCGACAACCAAATCCGCGATCTCATCCTTCGCTGCGGCCAACGCATCGGCGATTTCCAACAATGCCTGCGCCCTCATCCTTGGGGAGGCGGCCCAATCACCTGCGTCAAACGCCGCCTTTGCCGCAGCGGCTGCCTCATCGGCCAATGCGGCGGTCCCGGGGACGTATTCGCCAGTCGCAAACCCTGTCGCCGGGTCAAGGCTCGCACGCGGGGTACCGCCATCGTCCCGCCAAACGCCGCCAATGTAGTGCCGTGCCGGGGATGTCATATGGCGTCCCTCATACCTGTTCCAACTGCAACGTCTCGGCCCGTCGTGCCGTGTCGGAAATCTCCGCCGCATAGGCACGCACCGCCTGCTCCAAACTGGCCCGATCAAGTCGCGCATATTGCACCGCGTCCATGCTCACACAAAGCGCCCCCAGCGGATGCCCTCCGGCCTCAAGGATCGGTGCTGCGGTCCCGACAAGGCCTCGCGTGACCTCACCATGGGCCACGGCCAGCCCGGTGCGACGTATCTCGCGCAAACCCGCGCGGATCCCGTCTGCATCTGCGCCAAGTATCGCATCCTGCCGACGTTTCGGCAGACGCGCGAGGATCGCCTTGCCAGCGGCCCCCGTGGTCAGCGGCATGGGCCTGCCCCTTGGATAAGAGGTGCGCGCGTTTGCGTCCCGGCTGGCCGAGGCGACGCACAACAGCTTGCTACCATACCATTGCACCAGGAACGCCGTGCCCGGAAACCGCTCAGCCAGCGCATCAAGATAGGCCTGACTGCTTGCCACCATCGGGTCCGAGGCGCGCGCCAGAAAGTCGAGCTCTACGACCCGCGGGCCAAGCCCAAACCGGCCGCCCGGAAGCGGCGCAAGCAGTCCCGTTTCCTTCAACAGCTTCAGGTAGCGGTAAAGCGTGGGCCGCGCATACCCGAGCGCAGTCATCATCTCAGCAGGTGACCACGCCAAACGGTCCTCGGTGAACAGATCAAGGATCGACAACAATCGGTCTCCGCTTCCCCCACTCATCGCTCCGTTCACCTCAAGAAGAATCCGTCGATTTTCTCACAATATGAGAATTCACTCAAAATGGCACTTGCGATCATTCATCCGACGCGACATTTCTCTGGTGCCACCACCCAATTCGACAAATGCTTGCGGGACAAACGCCCCCCTAACTGAGGTCCGCCCCATGGCACACGCAAATGCCAGTTGATCCGCTGGCCCTGGCATTTGCCATCGCGGGCATCCTAATTGGCGGCTTGATGAAGGGGGCCACCGGCGCCGGGGCACCGGTCGTGGCTGTCCCAATGCTGGCTGTGGCTTTCGACGTTCCAACCGCCGTTGCACTTTTTGCCATCCCCAATCTTTTGTCGAACATCTGGCAATCGTGGCACTATCGGGCGCATAAGGTGCCCAACGGTTTCACCCGCTCTTTCGCACTGGCGGGAGTGATTGGGGCAGCCATCGGCACCTTCGTCCTAGTCACGCTGCCATCCGCCTGGCTTGAAGGGGGCGCCGCACTCGTCATCTGCGTCTATATCGCCTTCCGCCTTGCCCGACCCGGCTGGCAACTCGCTGAAAGAACGGCGCAACGTGTCGTCTGGCCCGTCGGCGCAGCGGCGGGTGTTCTGCAAGGCGCAATCGGCGTGTCCGCCCCGATCTCAGTCACGTTTCTGAACGCCATGCGGCTTGAGCGGCTGCAATTTGTGGCAACCATCGCGATATTTTTCTTGTCCATGTCGCTGATCCAGATCCCGCTGATGGGAAGCTTCGGCCTGATGACCCCGCGCGTTGCAGCCCTTGGACTGGGCGCCTTCGTCCTCGTCGTCGCGGCTATGCCAATCGGCGCAATGTTGGGCCGACGTTTCGATCACCGCACCTTCGATCTGCTGGTCTTGGGACTTCTCGCAGTTGTGGCCGTTCGGCTCGCTCTGTCCGCCGTCACACCCACATAGGGCTGAACGGGCGAGAGGCTGGCGCCTGCGGCAACGGATAGCCTGCTGCTAACCGCACACGGGCATAGGCCCAGTGTGAGCTTTGAGGAATGAATCGTCGCGGACTATATGGGTGGGTGGCGGAGACGAAGTCCGCCAAATATTCCTCCTAAATAACTCATATTATGCAAGAATTGTTTCGCAACTTCTATCCAATACCACACTATGTATCACGGAACGTTCGGAGTCGTACGCAGACGCGATCTCCGCTGCGTACCCGTACCGCACGCACATTTCGCATAAAAACGCTTAGTTGTCCGGTCTGTCAGTTGCTGTCTCCATATTCTCCATGAGCGAGGGGATTATTCGCCGTCTGAAGTGGTACCGCTACTTACAGTTACACACACGCTAGGAGCTGAGAAAACAACGGTGGAAGCCATGCGAGATTTGGCGAAGCGAACCACGCCGGATCCATCGGAGGGAAACCAGGAGGACTTGGATGACCATTTCCGGTCATTCGGCCATTTAGTGCTGTTTTGGGCAGGCCGCAGCCATAGATTTGACTCATTGCTGCACGACCAAATCCAAAAGGAAAAATACGAACGCCGATCAAACTGCGCACTTGATAAAAAACAGTTCAAACAGAATGCTGCGCCAGCCCGACTTATGACGCTAGCATATCCTTTTGACATTGAATACAAAGGCTTGGCGGGAAACGTTCCATTACTTGAGGCAGAAGGCTTAGTTTAGTTTGGTGGCAGGTGATTTCGAAAAGGTATCGGATAGGTACCAACCGGTCAGGTTTGAGCGTGAAATCAAGTCCGAAAAGCGGTTCCAGTTCCGACTGGAGTCTGAAACTTTTGGCCAAAATCTCGTGTACGTGGACGCCGAGAACATGCCACCGGGTGATGCCTCAAGCGTTAAGGAAATCTTCCTAACTCGAAAAAGTCTCTCTCAAAACTGGTACGGTGTGGCATGGTCGCGCTCAATCAACCCTTGGGCAAACGATCGACTCCCAAAACACGGTCAAGTGCTGGTGGGCGTCGTTCGCCGCTTTATCCACGGAGATAGCGCGATACTTGGGGTACGCTTCCGGGGCTTGGTCATAGAATGCGAGGTGCCTCGAAAGCGCCTCATGCAGGACTACAAAGGCGAAGACTTAAGGCAGGGAGATATCCGCAGTCTGTTGTATGAGGGTGACATCATCGCAGGATGCGTCGCCAAGGTGCTTCAAGACACACTTACGATCGAACTCAGCGTGCAGCGCTGGTATCAGCTGCAGGAGCAAGCGTGGAAAATTGATGCCGCCCGTAAAGGCACCGCACCACGGGCTGAAAAAACCGCGACAGAAACAGCCGAGGCGACGGCAGAAATTGCTGATCACAAAATCTCTCGTGTTTCACTTGAAGCGAACAAGGTCCTAATCATCGACGACAACGAGCCGATTTGCGATTGGCTTGCCCGAGAGCTGGAGGCCGTCGGTGCTTCAGTTTGGAAAGCATCCGGCAGCGATCCCAATTTGCTTGATAATGCCATGCGAGGGCTCGGATGGGGGCCGGATCGCATCGTTCTGGACCAGCAACTATCGGACGACAAACACGTCGAAGACCAAATACTCGCAGCTGTCCAGTCGACACTGGAAGACAGGCCTGAGACGAAAGTCTTGATGATTTCAGGAAACAATGAAACCGCAAAGAAACGAGCCGTTGAGCTGGAGTTCGGTTTCCTGCCGAAACCTCTTTCGTTGCCCATGGTAATCGATTGGATAGCCGACCCTGAATCCGTCGAGATAGCTGCCTCACCCGTTTCGCGCGAGGAAAACCAGATGTTCGCCGTAGAATCAAGGACGCAGATCACGATCGAAAAGGCAAACGCTCTGCTGGAGAAGCTATCAACCCGCCACGATTTCCTAGGAGCATTTTGGGTGGTAGAGGTGGTTCCCGGTGTATTCGAGCTTAGAGCTCATACTGCTTCCGTGTCAGGAAGGGTTACCATTGAGACCCTTTCGGATCTTGTTCGGTCAACAGTGGGAAGAGCAATACGAGAAGAACGGACGGCCACCCAACGGCTTAGCAACAGGGATCCTCTCGCCGACGTGTTCGGCAAAGAAGCCGAATACGCTGTGTGCGTTCCGGTACTGCTACAAAATCACGCGCCGCGGTGCATTACATTCTTTTCGCGACACCCAGTCCCACACAGTATTGTGGCGAGCTTGGAAGAACGAGTGGATCATTTTGCGCTTCTCATCGAAGCGATCTCACAGAGCGAAGCAGTTGACGAAATCCAAGCTTCGGCGATGCAGGGCCGACGCGCGTTCTCAACCCTTCACGAACTGCGGACACTTCTAACACCAATCCTAGGGCAGAAAGTCACGCTCCAAAATTATGAGGAATTGTCAGCCAGTACGCGGGAAATCAGGGAGCTTGTGATCGGAGAGCTGCGCGACTTCCGACCGGTGGTTCCTGACAATGCAACTGACCTGGTCGAAGTCGTTCGCAACACTACCCGGATGATGAACAGGTTCTTGAAAGACCGCGAAGCAGGCCGGATTATTGAGATCATCGAAGACTTGCCGACAGGCCCCATTCATACCCACGTAAATCGAATGGTGGTTGACCGTGTGCTTTCAAATCTTATTGAAAACTCTTTTGCATTCATCGCGGATCTGAGAGTCCAAAAAATCTGGGTCAAGATGGCACGAATTGCGAACGCTGGGAATTACCAGGTTCGAATATCAGTCGAGGACTCTGGCCCAGGTGTTCCGACGGTAACAAGGCCTCACATATTCCTTCCGCGTCGATCTGGTCGGCCACAAGCCAGCACCGGCATGGGGCTCTACCTTTCGATGGAAATGATTAAGTCATTAGGAGGAGAACTGGTTTGCGACCCCCGCCCGCGGTTTGGGGGTGCCAGCTTTAGTATACTGCTGCCCTTGAAACTTGGAGATATGTAATAGTGCCAACTGGATCACGAAAACGAGTTCTCGTAGTAGACGATCAAAAGCAATTCTGGGAGTCAGTAGTCCGGCGTCAGGTGGAGGACGCGGGCGCTGGCTTTACTGTTGTCAGTCTCAATGAACTGGGCCAATCGCCGCCTTGCTCCTTCGGCTTCGACATTGCGATACTCCATGATACGCCCGGCCGCAGTGCCACTCAGGGTCAAACTACCCCAGATCTATTGAGAGATTTCCTTGCTACTCAACGCGAGCATCCGCCAAGCATTTACCTACTAGACAACGCGATCGACTCAAAAGATCGACACAGTACGTTAGTCACCCGCCAGAGGGAATGGAAACGAGTCGGTCTGGACGTATTCGGCTTACCGCTGGACATCCTTCAATTGAATGAAATCACGGGCGCCTTCTTACTGCAACTGTGCGACCCATACACCCGCGACCCAGATAATCTGCCAATGGGAGCACTTGAAAAGGCAGCCGTCCCCATTCGCCTCGTTGACGACATTCGACGTCTCTACAATACGAACTCAAAATGGCCTACTGACCAGGCCCACCCGACCCCGCCTATAACAGATGAAACAGGAATAATCTATCTCGATCCGCAAGTATCAGACGACGGCACGAAGGTATACCAGATATTCGAAGAACAAACCGACCATGAAGTTGGCAGCTCCATTCGGCTGCAAACTGCGGTCCCAATCACAAACCGATCGATGAAGACCGAAAGGGATGTCGTTGAAGACTTGATGTTGATGCTCCAAGGTTTCGGCTTTCGAAGATGCCGGTATTACCGCATCTTCGAGGTTCCGGGGATGACACCTTCTGTCGGCGGAACCGAGGAAAAATCACTTCCGCCGTTGCTCGACCTCTGCTTCGCGATTGGTCACGAAGCTGAACCAACCGAGGAAGACCTTGAAGATGCCATAGCATGCCCTGACGGTCAAAATAGCGTCACGCTCGACCGTGTGTTTGCAGGCGTCCTGTGCGGGTCGATGGTTTCATTCTGGCTCGACGAAGAAACACACGGCATGCTCTCAAGCTTAGAACAACGAGCAAACAAGAACCGTGAAGAAGCTCTGGCCGGTGCAGCGACGGAAGCTCAAGATGACCCGCATAGTTCTACCAAAAATCTTGTCATGGGTATCGCAAGTCGTCCACCGGTCGAAGGCTCCGCCTCGGAAGCCATGCATCACCTTCTACGGGTCTCGCATGAGGATAAACCGGTTTACTTGCCCGTGTTCATGGCCTCGGAAGAAGTCCCAGAGCCCAAGCTTCAATTGCGAGCTCTGCTGGTGATTGACAGCGGCCACAACTCTACCCCGTCTGAAGCTGCAATGGACGGGCTGTACCGCTCTCGAGAACGAGTGAAAGGCCACCTCAAAACACTAAAAGGGATAATCGCCGAACAGCGTGGAGCGGAGCTCCATGCGAACCGGATCGAAGCCTTCGAATTCTTGAAAAAGAACGGCCACTTTCCGGCAACTCATCGGGACTTTAAGAGGTTTCGCCATGAGTTTCTTGAGGCCTGCCGAAAAAAGGGGGGATTTACGCTCGCGTCCATCGCTTGGCGCAGGGACGAAGAAAGCCAGCCGCGGGTGAGAGATATCCTCGCCGACAAGAGCGTTTATAGCACAGCGGAAATCAAGAGTATGCATGCGCTCGAAAACAAGGCAATTACTGGCGACAGGCTTCCAGCTCTCTTTGGAGCAATCTCCACGAGTCAAGATTATTTCTACCACGAGCCTTTAGATGATAGCAGCTTTCCCCATGATCTTAACGGCTACAGGCCACGTTTCGCCATGCCACTAAAGCTGGCCGAAGACGAAACAGTTCTTGGCGCGGTGGGCCTTTCCAAGCAGGCAGGTCTTCGTCCGTTTCTGAGGATGGACGTAGAACGCATTCGAGCATTAATGCGGCTCGTTAGCCCAGTGATCTACTTGATCGACGGAATGCTGATGCGCAGCCTTGCGCGCCACACTATCAGCCACGAATTGGAATTTCTTCGTGGCGCCCTGCTTCAGCTGATAAACGACGTCCCGCCAGAAACGCGTGTGCAGCTCGATGAATCGCTTGAGCTAATGAGAGATGCAAGCCTTGCCGAGGTACGCAGTGACTCACTTCAATTTCAACCTCTTGAGGAGCTCAAATCGGTGATCATGCCGGCATACGATTTTGCAAATGCAAATCGAAAGATACTCATCGAGGGCCCCCACGACCCCAACCTTGAGGGACGCAAAGCCGCGGGAAACGCGGCCCGCTTTCGGCTGTGTGCTCGCAATGTCTTGCGAAACGCGAGTAAGCACGGAACCCAAAAAAGCCGACTATCTTCCTTTAGAATTGAAGTTCAGACTAGCACCAAACTGGTTGGTGGCAAACTCCAGTTCGAAGTGTCGAATCCAGGGCGACTCGCAGACTACCCTAGTGGTGTTAAGATCCCGAAAGAATACTTCGACGTTTCACGGGAAGATCAGCAGATGCCCGGCGTGTTGATCTCGATGGAGTATGCCCGTAACGAGGGTGGAGAGCTTGCTTTCAGAAACGTGTTGAACGGTGAAAATTGGTTCGTGCACGCAAGGTTACGTTGGCCTCTTGAGGCGCAACCAGAAAAGAAAAAGGAGTAGTGCAGTGGGCGACAAATACAACAAAAAGCTCATCCTTTTTGTCGATGACGAACGGCACAAGTTCACTGCGACGCTTGACAGACTGGCCGAAGAATTCTCGGAAACTCTGTTGTTTGACGATGCTCCAAATCTCGATGTAGTCGCAGAGATTATCGAGACCGGTGTTACTATAAACGCGTTGGTTTCCGATCTTCTATTTTCCAGGCCGAGACCAGTCCCAAAAATATTTGAGAAAAGTCGGGAGGATCTGGGTCTTCCCGTCGACCATGCACAACAGGGCTTTATCCTCTTGCACTGGTTCCAAGAAAATAGAAAAGACACCAAACGCTTTATGATGACCAGTGTCCCAAAAGGCGGAATCGAGTCAGTCGATAATGTTGACTGGGTCGAGACTTTTCATCCGACAGATTTCCACGGCACTGGTGCAGAGGCAATAATTGAAACGATTATTAAGAGCATGAAATGACTTGGCCTGCAATAATTTCGGGCGTCACCCTTGCAGTTGCCGCTGCACTCCTAGCATGGAACCTAAATGGCTTCCGGGAGTCGGATGACCCCACATCACAACGGAACTCACCTAGAAAATCTTTTAGGTTTTGGGGTGCGGTACGTTGGGGCGTTTTCGCAGCACTCGTGTACGTTGGGTTAACGATCCGACAAGATGCCAGCGCCGCAACTGGCTCCGGATCGACCGGTGAACTGATCAGCTTGGGGTTGGGGCTTGTCGGGCTAGTGATTACGGCGCTTACTGGCATGGCTCTCGCTACGGCCTGGAGAGCCCTTGACGATGCAAGGGAAGCAAACAAGACGGCGAAACAAGTTATCGCCACTATCTCAGAGCGCGAGGATAGACTCCTGGAGCGGGTACTTTGGACAAACATCCACATGAATGCCCTTCACACTGACCATACTCACTTCTACGGATCCCGCCTTCGTCCCGCCCCGTTGAACACCATTAACGCTTTCGAAGGGGCTAGGAAACTCGTGGCGAACTGCTTCGACCATCCTTCAATTGCAAAAGTTCGCCGGTTCATTCGAGACATTTCCGAGGACGACGACTCGCTCCCCCATGTCGCTGCCATCATGGGTTACGACGGAGCTGGACTTGCTGAGCTAATAGATCGGGATAAGGATGCGACCCCTGAAGATAAGCGCGCAGCGGAGCGGCTTCGCAGGCAACTTAGAGAGCTCGGGTATACTAATACGCTGCACGCCTAACTTCCTCTTTCAGCGATGATAATCAGTTCGCAGGCGCGGACGGTAGTTGCGTCAACCACAGCTGCCCGGGCTCGGGAGGCCGCGGCTATCGTGGTCGTAGAAGCAATTCGGCAGGCCGCTGCAGCTTGGCAGGTAGAGCACGTCATCCGTAATTAGCGCGTCCGCTCGCGAACTACGTTTGAGACCAGTTGGTTAGGAGCGGCGCGCTGTAACTAGTAGGGCCATAGTAGGGCCGCGACAGAGAAGGATGCCGTTGTAGCTCAGCTGGTAGAGCACGTCGTTCGTAATGATGGGGTCGGGGGTTCGAGGCTCTTCACCCGCACCACTTACCTTGGTAAAGTGCCGACTTTTTAGATGGTTAGATCATTTTCATGCTAACGTGTCCCCCTAAGTATCCCCCAAAGCTTGCCGGCTCGGAATTCAGTTGTTGAGCAAATGACTCCCGGAGCACTCTATGCCGTCTTATTGAGTCGGCTTTGCGGCCCATAGTTGCCGTTCATCGAGTCAGGATCTGCTGCAGTGCGGCTTCATCAAAGCAGTCATTTGCTGCGCCATTAAGATCGATGCGCTGACAGAGGTCATCAGACGGCGAAAATCGACCCTCGACCATCTTCCAGAGATTTTGCCTGGTCAGGATATTTTGGATTTATTGGTCTCGTACCATTCTATGATGGTTCTGATCAGTGTTGACAGCGCAAACCCTCGGTGCATGCGTACATCAAGATTGGCAAAGTCTTCCAGGAACATTACAGCATCTTCCCCAAGGGCCAAAAATTCAAAACGGCCGGCGGAGTACTCATCATCTGGATCATAGCCGACAACGCGCCACCGACCGATGATCTCTCCATCGCGCGTAATAACGTCGCCCTCCGACAAGCGCGGATCGTACCCGCTTTGCATCCATTCATCGTGGCCGATGAAGTTGATTGGGTAAATCAGTTCCATCAAGCTAGAGTGTACCCGATCACGTAGGGGCGCGAGGCGCTGGGATCGGTATGGGAAAGTCTTCGGCCCTAAGCTGCCGTTGATTGTGCCGCTTCTATGCTGCAGTCGCAGTCCGCATTCCGGACATTCGCTGTAGTTTCGGAACCGGGAGATCATCGAACGCGCTTGTGGCAGGCTGCGGAGACACTCCCCGCAACCTGTAGTCTAATGGTCGTTACTCATTCGACCTCTTTGTCAGCCCGTTGGCTGGCGTAGGCGTTAAGCATCATTTCGGTGTACTCGACGATGCTCTTGGCGTGCTCACCCAACCCTGGCCAAGCAAAGGGCAACTCCCGCAGACAAAGTTCAAGATCAACATTTACCCCGAGTTGAGCGGCAACTGCGAATGCTGAAACAGGTTCCTTGTGCTCCGGCCAAAGATCTTCATCAAAGGTAATGCAAACATCGTTGTCGTCATGAACAAAGATATCGGCGAACAAAGCCCCGAACCGTTCGCTTACGTTCGAGGCATCCTCAACGAGTGCGCTTCGTATCTATAAAGTCACCTTCTCTGCATCGAGCTCCAGTTTCAGCCGTGTATCCAGAAGATCTACGATTAGCTCAGGCCTCCCAAGTAGCTCGTTGTCAGCAATTAGCTCCGGTTTTCTATCTTGTCCTTCAAGCCACCAAGGACTGTTGAAGATATCAAGGGGAGAAGCATCGCAACGTGGGCAATGCCAAAGACTCTTGGCAATCTGTTAGCCGGTTATCGAAGCGTCACAATGCAAGCAGAACCACTTATTGGACTCATCGCGGTTTAGGGGATGACGGACCAGGCCGTCTTTGTCAGGCTTGGTGGAACGTCTTGGCCAATCTGATGCGATCCCCGCACGAACCTGTTCTGCGCGTTTGACGGCGATGTTGAGCGCTTCTTGCTGAAATGCCGTTTCGTAGACTGGAGCCTCATTCTCAATCTGCTTTGCGATCTCTAGACGAGGTTCCCCATTTGAAACTTCCGGCACATGAAGGTACCAACCTGTCCCATGCATATGTACGTCGCCCATTGAAGCTGAGATATTGTATTCGTGCCCATCAATGGTGCCGTGTTAAACATCTGTCTCGGAGAGTGAGTTTGCAAGGAATGACCCAAATTCAGGTCCACCAGCTTCATCGCCCGGCAGCGCTTCGACGAGCAAGTTTTCAACGGCAGAGACATGCTCCTTTGTTGGGGTCCAACCGGCTCGGTGTGCCTTAGTAACGTCGTTCCAGTGTGAAAAGCCTAGAACCTCGGCAGCCGTATCACGGGCTTTGTGGAGAGGTACCTGTTGAGCTCGCGCGTAGCGTTTAGACAGTTCCTTCAGTTTCTTAAGGTAGTATGTCGGTTTCATGGTCCATATCCGAACTGGATCCGAAAAGGTGCCCGCTGCTTATCGGACCCTGCCAGCGGCATGGTATCCAAAAAGAATAAGTCGCGTTGCTTTGCTTCGCATGGCGGGCACACCGGCCTACGCGCTAGGCCAATAACATGATTGCCCGCTCGCCCCAAAAGGTCAAGCGGCCCTAAGCCGACATTGAGCAGGCAACTTAGTTTTTGCAGCCGCAGCCCTCATTCCGGACATTCGCTGCGACCGCGAACTCATTTGAATCTTGTAAGGCAGGTATAAATGGCCAACCACAACTCCCTCTCTCGGAAACGCTCGTAGGTCCGGCCAGCAGCGAGGTTCATCCAGTAACAGCTAAGATGCACTGAAACGCCAAATACAATGATCCGAGGGAGCCGCAGGTAAAACCAATAATGCGGATGAAGTGAATGCCGGTGTAGTACAGAAACACAAAAGCGGCGCGTCCGAAGACAATGATTGCGGCAGCGAGTGCTGGTCCATCACCCGTAACGCCCAAAAAAACACTGCCGGCCAGAACTGGGACAATATAGGCCGCAGATTCAACTTGGTTTTGGTAGGCGCGCTGGATGCGTAGCCCAAGCGCGCCTCGGTCCACTATAGGACGATTGGAGGAGAAGCCGTAGCCGAAGCCTTGGCTGATATAGGCGTAAGCGATCTCGATTGTCAGCGCGGTCATGGTGACCAGCGCAAACGCGACCAGGGCAAGTTCAAAGCTCATATCATTGGTCTTTCATGTGGTGTTGGGTGCTACGCCATTTGGCGTCAATGCGATCAGGGATGAGGTCGTCTGATCGGTGGCGGCCTGACGGGCCTCGATCAGCGGGCGATAGTCTGGGTCGGCGTACCACTCGTCGAGCGCGACTTGCGAAGGGAACCGAAGGAGCGCGACCACGTTGGCGGCGACGGTGCCTTCGAGCGCGGTCAATTGGGGCGTCGCTACGATGGTTTCGACGCCATGACGCTCGTTGATGGCCTTCAAGGGGCCGACATAGCCAGCCTGAAAGTTCCCCATGTCGTTCACGTGCAGAGTGGCGACAAGGAATATGGGCGAATTGACGGTCATTGATCCAGGCCTCCGCCAGGCAAGCCATCAAGCCAATCCCGCAAGGCGAGGCCGATGGCTTCGGGGTGATCTTCCTGGACGAAGTGCACGCCAGGGCCGAGGAAGACGTCCTCCAGGTTGGACGCATGGGCCCTTACGTACTCGACGACCGGTGGTGGCATCAGCGCACCGGGCGTGACGTGGAACATCAGCTTGGGTATGTCCGATGAGTATAGCCATTCACCATTGGCCGTGATCACTTCGGCGGTGTCCGCTGGCTCTCCAGCGATAGGAACTTGCCGGGGCCACACGAGAGTTGGTCTGCGGCTTTCCGGCGTTGGAAACGGCGCGCGGTAATGGTCCAGCACTTCTTGCGACAGCGGCGTTGCGACGGCCAATCTGCCCAACACCTCCTCCACAAAGAAGTTGTTTTGCAGGACAGCCTCTTCTCCTACGGGTGAGCGCAACATTCCGAACAGCTGCGCACTCGGCTCGCCCATCGCCTCGAGGCTGGGGGCAGGCAGGGCGGGTGGAATGGCGGCCTCCATAAAGGCAACCGCCGTGACGTTGCTTTCATTCAAACGCGCATATCGCATCCCTAGGACCGAGCCCCAGTCATGGATGACCAAGGTGATATCGCGCAGCCCGAGGGCTTCGATGAAGCCGTCGAGGTAGCCCGCATGGTCCGCGAAGGTGTAGTCGATCTCGGGCTTGTCACTGTCGCCCATGCCGATCAGATCAGGGGCAATGGCCCGGAAGTGTGTGGCCTCCGTCAGATAGTCGTCGAGAACGAAGGGAATAATGTTTCGCCATAGATAGGACGATGTAGGGTTTCCGTGCAGGAACAGGACGACCGGGCCATCGCCCTCATCGACGTAAGCCATGTTGGACCCGTTCACCTCGACGAATTTTTTCTCGAACGGCATGGCTGCGGAAGGGGTAAACCCCTCGGCCACGACAGGAAGCGCCGACACGGCGGCGACTGAGGCAATGGTCCCTTTTAGAACGGAACGACGAGACATCTTGAGTGTCATCCTAGTTTCCTTCTCTTTTTCGGTGAGTGGTGGATCAATCGGCCTTCGTGGCCAAAAAAGTGCGAAGCTCCCGCACCAGGGCCTCGGGCTCATCGTCTTGCAGATAATGCCGTGCGGTTTTGAACTCGGTAACGCTGGCCTGGGGCAAACGCTTCTTCCAGGCTGCCAACGCCCCGATCGGGATCAGCGGGTCCTTTAGGCCCCAGAAGATATGTGCAGGGCCGTCAAACTGTTCGACATAGGGACCCGTCTCGCTAAGGAGGATCTTTGCCGCAGGATGGGCCGTGTTGGTTGGGATCATACGCGGGAACGCCATGACGCCCGAGCGGTCTGCGGCGCTTCGGAATATATCGCGGTATGCCCGCCTGACGGCACCTTTAAGCTTGGTCGCCGTGGCCATGGTCATGACCTGCCGTTCGAAGAAGCCCAGGCGCCGCACCAAAAAGTCGCCCAGACCTCGGGACCGCATCATAAGGAGCGGCGCGGGCAGCCTCAAGTTTTCCGGGTCCAGTCCGTCGACCGGTGGGTAAAACCCAAACGTGTTCATCACCACCAGCGCCTTGATCCGGTTGGGATGACGGGTCGCGACGCCCAGGCCAATCGGCCCGCCCCAGTCCTGCATCACGAGCGTGATGTTCTTCAGATCAAGCTGCAGGACCAGAGCCTCCAAATGATCGATGTGGGCGTTCAGCGTGTAGGCGGCTTCATCATCGGGTTTGTCAGACAGACCAAAGCCAATGTGATCGGGCACCACGATGCGGCGCTCATCGGCCAAACCCTTGACCAAGGCGCGATACAGAAACGACCAGGAGGGATTGCCATGCACCGCAAGCACCACGGAGCGATCATTCTCATCCCCTTCGTCGAGGTAATGCATCCGGCCCATGGGCGTCTGCATGAACTGAGACGCGAAAGGATACTCCCCCTCAAGCCCAAGCTCCTTGATGCGCGGATGCACGTCGTTCGATGTCATGAGCATGGGAGGTTCCAAACCAAAACTGTTGCGTTGGCTCAGAGGTAGCATCGCAATTTCGCAGCATCACGGAGTATGTTCGCAGATAAATGGTGCTTTTTCGCAGCGCGTCCTATGCCTCGCCAATCAGACGCGCTTTGTGTTTGCGCAGGACTGACTCGGCAAAGCCCATAAACGCTTGAACGCGCGCCGTCTGGCGCAGGTCGTTATGGGTCAGCAGCCAGATGTCACGGCTCTTCACAGGTGCCCTCTTGCCCGCGCGTTGCAGATCCGGGTCAGAGTCACCGAACAAGCACGGCAGGATCGCAAGCCCCAGGCCTTCCTGTGCCGCCGCGTGTTGCGCAGGAATGGTCGGGAAGACGCCCCAAATCGGGTTGTCCGGAAACTCCGATGTCCGCACCCACTCCGGCGCCCCCTGCGCTGCCGTCCCCCAACCCAGCCAGCGATATGTCTTGGGATCCCGCGACAGATAGTCGGGCGTGGCATAGGCCGCCTCTGTGTAGGCGTAAAGGCGCTTGCCCACCAGGGTGTCGGGCGGATTGTTGTCGAGCCTGACAGCAAAATCCGCTTCGCGCCGCGCGACGTCCCGCATCGACAGGGAGGTGTCGAAGCGCAGCTCAATTGATGGGTGTTGCGCGATGAAGACGGGCAGCTCTGGCATGAACAGAGCATTGAGCAAGGGCTCGGGCATCGTGACCGTCAACGGCCCGGCGAGTTCGTCGTTTAGCCCTGCGATGCCCCGCTCAGCGTCAATCAACGCTTCGCCAAACGTCTGCGCGACTTGGAACAGCTTTTCCCCGGCAGAGGTCAGAAGCAGCCCGTCGGGGGTGCGGTTGAACAGGCTCGTACCGAGGCTTTCTTCCAGCGAGTCGATCCTTCGACCAACGGTGGTGTGATGGACACCAAGCGCCTCCCCCGCGGCACGAACCGTCTTGTACTGAACGACAGCGCAAAGCGTTTTGATGTCTTCCCAGTCCACACTAACCTCGCATTTTTGCACCATCTAGATGCCAATACGCTACGTGATCTTGCGAAAAGGCACCAGTAGTCTTGCGGGGGCACTCGCTTCGGAAGGACAGGCTATGCCAACCATCGCACAATTTGACACGCTTGGAGGCCCCGAGAAAATCAAGCTAGTCGATGTGCCGGCTCCGCCACCTGCGGCCGATGAAGTGCAAATTCGCATGCGTGCAGCAGGCCTCAATCGGGCAGAGATCCTTTATGTCGCTGGCCAATATCTCGTCGAGCCACCAATCCCAAATGCACCCCTGGGTGCCGAAGGCGCTGGGGAAGTTATCAACGTTGGTTCTGGTGTGTCAGAGTTCGCCGAAGGTGACAGGGTTTGCGTGTTGCCCATGATGGATTGGGCAAAATATGGCACTCTGGCTGAAGTTGTTAACGTGCCAGCCAATGCTTTGGAACGGATTCCGGAAGGTATCAGTTTCGAGGATGCTGCTGCATTCTGGATGGCCTTCGCAACAGCTTACTGAATGATAGTTCAAGCGGGCGAGATGCCAATCGACGCGGTACGCAGATCCGTCGTCATAACCGGAGCGAGTTCAAGTGTTGGCACGGCTTCTTTCCAGATATTGAAGCAGATCGGTTCGGGCAGCATCGCGACCACCAGAACAAAGAAGAAAGTTGCCGATCTCAAGAAAGCCGGCGCGGATCATGTGATTGTCACAGAGGATGAGGATATCGGCGCGCGACTGAACGAGATCACGAACGGCAAGGGTGTGGACCTTGTTTGCGACTCCGTGATCGGAGACTTGATCGCGCCCGCCGCCGAAGCATTGGTTCCAGAGGGCAAGATGGTCCTTATGGGGTTTCAGTCAGGTGAGATACCAGCTCTTCCCTTCTATCCCATTCTGACAAAAGGGATCAAAATCCAAGGCTTTCATTTGGTTTAGCACCTTCTGGATCATGCAGACCGACGCAGAAGAGCAGTCGACTTCCTGGGTCCGCTCTGGGCCAGTGGAGAGCTTAAGCCAGTTATCGATCGCGCTTTCCCGCTCTCTGATGTCTCGGACGCCTATGCGTACATGGCAACGAACAGGCATCTAGGAAAGATCGTCGTGAAAATTTTATAGGCCCGGCCCAAACCTGCCGTTCGCTCGGAACGAAGAACGCCGCGCTGCGGCCCGTCAGAGCCGACTTTCGCTGCAACTGCGAAGTTTAACTCGCGACGAACAGCTGCTTCGCGGGACTTACCTGCCGTGCGCTCGACGCACGTCAACGTCTGCTTTAAGGGTTAGTCGCAGAACGTCGCATTTAATCCGAGCAAGTAACTGGTCTGATCCAATGCCTACCGACCCAATCCAGATCAATTCGCTGGTAGCGGAATTTGCCGTCTTGGACTGGCGGGAAAGTCTAGAATTCTACACCCACTGCCTAGAATTCAAGATTGCCTTCCAGCGTCCTGACGAGGGTTTCGTCTTCTTGGAATTCGAGGGCGCTCAGGTCATGTTCTATCAAGCGAACTTGGAGCGCAATTTGGTGACTGATCAGGCACCTTTGGAACGACCTCTTGGTCGCGGCGTCAATCTGCAAATCCAAACGAAATCAATAGCCCCTCTTGTTCAGAGACTGGAGCAAACGGGTGTTGATCTTTCCCTTGCACCAGAGGAACGTTGGTATCGCGTCGGAGAGTTTGACCTTGGCGTTCTGCAGTTCGCTGTCGCTGATCCAGACGGATATCTGCTCCGCTTCAGTGAAGCCATCGGCAATCGCGCTGCTTCCACATAGCTGTCGTTCATGCAGATTGCAGCATCCGGTAATATGAGCTCGAAGCGGTCGCCGGAGGCGGCGCAGCATCTTGTGGTAGAGTGCTGCGGTCAACGTCGGGTTGTCGCTTTGGGAGGGCATGGCGGATTGGAGGATCAGTCATGGAAACACCAAACCTACCAGCCATTCGCGCACTTCGCCCGGCCTGGAACAAAGGCCGCATCGTTGGGCAGAAACGGCCGCTAAAGCCAAAACATGTCTGGGCAATCCGAGTTCGACTTGAATTGGCCGAGAAGCATCGCGATCTCGCGCTGTTCAACATGGCCATCGACAGCAAGCTTCGCGGTTGTGATCTTGTGAGGATGAAAGTCGTCGACGTGATAGCATCGGGCCAGATCAAAGAGCGCGCCTCTGTCCTGCAAAGCAAGAATCAGAAACCAGTCCGCTTTGAGATTTCCGAGGGCACTCGCGCTTCAGTCGAAAAGTGGATGGAGGATGAACTCATGGTCGGCTCTGAGTATCTTTGGCCTGGCCGCTTCCATGAGCGCCTGCACATTTCAACCCGGCAGTATGCGCGGATCGTCCGCGATTGGGTCACATCGATCGGATTAGAGGCGAGCGCTTACGGCACGCATTCGATGCGGCGAACGAAGGTTACGCAGATCTACAAGAAGACAGGCAACTTGCGGGCCGTTCAGCTTTTGCTTGGACACACCAAGATGGATAGCACGGTCCGGTACCTGGGTGTTGAACTTGAGGACGCGCTAGCAATCGCCGAGGCGATAGAAATCTAGCAACTTCGGGCCGTCTTCGCTGGCGGCCCATAGCTGACGTTCGTGTTGCTCGACGAAATTGTCCAATAAACGTCAAAAGCTGACCCTGAGTCCAACCTAGGTTTGCTTCGCAGCCTTGTATTTCTGTTCAAGATGAGAATAGTAATCCATCCCCAAATGAATGCGCTGCGTCTCCATCGCAAACAATTCCAAATCTGAAAATACGTTCATGTCAGCGTCAGCCGGGTACGGAGCTCCTTTCTGTTGCCATGACTTTTCAACCGTCCAGTCAGCGAACAGTTCAACGCCTGTCAGCATGATCACAGGTGCTCTCATGCGCCCTTCAACCGATACCCAACCCCAACGAACCAGCTTCTCCAACAGCCGCTTTTCTTTTTCTGAGAAGTTCTCTTTCAAAACTGATACGACCAATACGGTTCCAGGGAGTTCTTTTGCCACCGCTTGAAGCGCTTCAAGGTCGCCCTTCTCGATCGCTTCCTCTGCAAAACTCTTGGCTTCACCAACAACAAAATGCGGTTCACTTTTTTGATTGAGCATTCGCTCTTTACGGTACCAAAAGGCGAAATCAATCTCCCGTTCGAATGCGTCGCACTTGAGGTTCAAACCGGTGGACATGGTCATGCCTATGTCTCCAACTGGAGATAGGCTCTTCGCAAACGTGGTTAGCGTAAGCGATACAGCGTAAGCACCTTCAGCGAAGTTTGGGACAGAAAATGGCCCGGTCACACGGTACTTCCAGCGTGGCTCCTTGCTGCCCTGCGGATAGGAAAATTCCTTAAGACAGCGTTCGCAAGTTACGCCGTAATCGACTCTATCAAGTCCGTACCAGTTTCTGTGTGTACAGTGTGGGCAATTCAGCCCAAGACCCAGCTTTAGGATACCCCGGCTCGTGAACTGCTCAAGTGAAACTCGAAAGCGAAGGGAGTTCTTCGCCCTCTTCTTTATGAGTTCGTGCCATCGTCCGGTATCTGCAGTTCGACCTTCAAATGTCTTGGTATTGGACGTAAATTTCGATTTACTTGCACGTTCCTGCATCGCCATCTTGTTCAAAAGCTGGACCGTATTCTTGTCCGCGATCAAGTCGGCGGCACGAAGGGATGCAAGCTTCTCAACCATTTGTGACGCAATACGACCAGCGGAAGAGGGCTTAGCCTCAATTCCATTCTTCTTCAGCCAACGACAAATGGCATCTGTACCTGAGTCTATTCGCAGATAGCCGCTGCTCTCCTGGTAGTGTTCAAGAAGAACCCAACCTTCGCGGGAAACAATCGGCCCCTGTTGCCCCATCGCAAGGTTCGGAAAGGTGCGGTCCTCGATATTTGAGGGATAGCAGAGTGCCAAGTCACTCGGACCGTGTGTGCTGAGATTGACGACATTTGCCCAGCGATAACGTCCGCCGCCAAATCTCCCGGAAAACTTGGGATACGGCAAGGGAAACGAGACTGATCCTCCTTCGACTTCAAGCGATAATCTCGCCTCTTCTGACTTGACGCTGTGACGCTCACATCTCGGTCCATGCCAGTCATCGGAGTGTTTAGGATGCGTGGAGCGACCAATGGAAAAGGAATCTTCGGGGCAATCGGAAAAGAACACTTCAACGGCAGCCTTCGCTACTTCCTCTTTGACGCTTCGAGCGAAAACCACCTGGCTTGTGACCATCGTCCCAAATCTGTTGCTCGGGATCGGACGATGATTGAATTTTATCGTTTTCGAGACAAAGCCTTTCAGTTCGTCCAACCAGTACAGCGGAACCGGGAACACAGGCGTCTCAAAAAGCCGAGTATTCCAATAATCGATCAAGTCGCTCGTCTTGGTGTGATCAAATATGAAGAACGTCGATTTTATACGAGTCTGAGATTCAATTTCCAAGTCCAAGAAGGTTGGATAAAATGGCGGCTTTGCCTTACCTTCAAAAACCGACAGCCATGTATCCGGACCCGCGGCTACCAACTTCGGAGAATAGGCGTCTTCGTAGAATTTCTTGAAATAGTCTGCATCGTTATCTCTCGGAAATGCGCCGAATATTGCCTCTACAAGTGGCGCCAGCCGATCTTCCTTGAACAAAAGTGCTGGCACATCTTCACGAAGAACAAATTGATGCCGCGCCTCATAGTCAGCTTGATATATGTCGACCACAGATTGACCAACGTATAGGTCCATCCGATGGCCGGTCCATTTCTTCGAGTGGAGTTCATCAAGTGAGATAAGCTGCGATTCCAAACTTGAGTTAGAAACAGCGTCGAAGCCAATTGACTCCGCTAAGCCTGACTCCGCCTCAACAATGATGTCTGGTTCAAAAAAGCGCATGTAGTCTCGTGCAACTTCCCGGTCTGGCTTGCGAAGAAACGGCTCGCTGGAGCGCCAGTGCGCGGGGTAGCGACCTACCGGGATAATCGGGTTGCAACGTCCACCCCAAAGACATGTGGACCAACGCATGATGCGACTGACGGATTTCTTGTCACTTGGACGGACCAAGAAGCCAAAGCGTATCGGGCGTAGACTTGCTGTACCTGAAAGACGGGTTGTTGTCATTATATCGTGGTGCCCCCGCTACCAATCGTAACGCCTGGGCGTTTTCGACATCAAATCAATCGAAAAACAAGAAGACATCTCAGAAGGCCTGAGCGTTACCCAGTCGTGACTGTCTTCTTCTTGCTTACCCTCAATCGGAACCTTCAGGCGATCATAGCTGCCTTTCACCGGATGGAAGTCTGCCTTGGAAAGCTTCAACAGCTCGTAGCCGCCCCCTACAATGGTGATCTGATCAATGTGTTCCGCAATCTCTGCACTACATTCAAATAAGATCATACAACCATCCAGCTCTATCATCTTACAGGTCGGTTGAAATCTATCGAGAAAGGGTTCAGAAAGCGTCTGAAAATACAAATGCGACTTGTCAACTTCCAAGATGCCGCTCGAACTTGATGTTCGAATATACTCCAGACGTTCATCTTCTTTTGCTTTCTTTGGGTGTTCCAGCTTCTCTGCACTGTCAACGTAGCGTTGGCACATGGGCGTTCCAGGTAGTAACCAGCTAAATCCAAAACTATACTGCCCATTCCTTGTCAGGCCACCTTCTCTAGACTTCCACTCGTCGAGCGTTTCGGTAACTTTCTCGGTTCCACCTCCAAATGTCACGCCTATGAGGCCTTCGGAGTGGATCCTAAGAGACAACATCGTTTGAAAGAAAAACTCACCTTTGCAAGCATTCTAAATAGAGTTGTCGAGTTTCACAATAACCCCAAGGCTGTTCAACAGCATCTGAGATTCAAGTAGGAACTGAATCCTCTTGGTCGTTTGATCTATTCCTTTCAAGCCCGAACCAATGGCCGAGTTGATCTCGTCAGCCCAGGCACCGAAGAAGTCCTTTTGCTCTGCATCACTCAAAGGAATATCAAGGTATCGAAATCTGATCGCATACCCTCGATTTGAATCCAAAACGATTCTCATTCTCTCGCGATCAAATATGTCACAAAGATCAACTCCATTCGCATAGGCAAGCTTCTGAAGTCCCGAAATTATTCCTGGTGTGAGACCAACATTTGTAAAAAGACAAAAGCTTTCGGTTGAGGGGTCCCGTCCTTCTTTGTTTTTAAAGCGTTTTTGAGGTCTCCTTCGAACTTCGCTTTGATTTGATCTCTATGTTGACCCAAGTCTGTTGCATCGTTCACGAACCCGACAGCACCAAAGAGCAGGTTTTCTTTATAGAAACCTTGCAGATCGCGCCCGCCATCTGGCCCACCCTTCGGTAAACGTGGGCGGACATCGGTGTAATCGTCTTGGACTGACAGAATTTCCAAGCACATTCTCTCACGTTTGGCTTGGTTCGTGTTCAAATGGTCTTTCAGACGTCAATCGGTCTCACTCATGCAATGGTCCCAAATGGAGATTGAAGACGGCACGGTTACTTTGGATGTACTTGGGCCATAACCGTCATTCATGGATAGACTAACGTCGGAGGCAAACCAATCGAGTAATCGCACAAAGCGGACCTTGACCCCTTTGCAGCGAATGTCGGCTCTCCGCCCTAATATAACACTATGGGTAATAGTGTTACCTTGAGCGAGGTCTGATAGGGCAGGGGCCCAGATCGGACGCCCGCTTTTCTTGGGGATGATATCCCGGCCTAGGATTCACAATGTAACACTCTTCGTGTATAGTGTTACATATGAGTGAAATGCGCCTCTATGACGATCAAGGAAACCGCCTCTATCTGAATGCTGTAGAGAGAGCGGCGTTCTTGGCTGCAGCGCGTCAGTGGCCAGCTCGTGATCGCACCCTTTGCGAAACCCTCCACTTCACCGGATGCCGCCCATCTGAGCTGATCGAGATCACACCGGCGCGCGTTGATCTCTCTGGCGGCACTATAGCGATCCGCTCGCTCAAGAAGCGGCGGAACGGGGCAGAGGAGGCCAAGGTGGTCTTCAGGACAGTTCCCGTCCCACCTGACTACTTGGACACGCTCAACACTGCTCACGGCATCCGAGAGGCGCAGAAATCGCCCAAGTGGGCGGGGGAGTCTATCTGGCCGATCAGCCGCGTCCATGTCTGGCGGATCGTGAAGGGCGTGATCATCGAAGCTGGCATTCCCGACGCCCCGCAGCGCACCGTTAAGGGTTTGCGCCATGGCTACGGGATCAATGCGACGGTGAACGGCATTCCGCTCCACATGCTGCAAAAATGGCTTGGGCATGCGCAGCTCTACACGGCAACGATCTACGCCGATGCAGTTGGCAAAAAAGAGCGGACATCGCGACCAGGATGTGGGGGTAGGGCGTATGCATCTCACCAGGGTAGAGTCCGAAGACAACATGAAACGCTTCAATCGCATGGAGATCGTGCCAGGGCTCTTTGGAGACTCGGGCCTGGTACGAGACTGGGGCCGGAATGGCCGATCTGGTTAGATGCGTACTGATTGGTTCGGGAGTGAGAGCTTGGCTCAGGCACATATTTTGAGCTGCGCAAACAAAACTAAAGCGAGGCTACGCAGAGGTGTCCGAAAACGTGCCATGACCTCGGAGGTTGAGTACCGAAGTCTTTGACCAACACCAAAATGCTTCACCGCCAGCACCGCTACGGAAGCAGCAGGGCCATATAGAATTTATTGATTGCTTGTCCCCTAACGACAGCGGCATTCTGCGCTATGCCTTCGCATACGAATCCCACTTTCCTATAGAGCGCTACAGCTTCTGAGTTATAAGTACTAACTCTTATTTCAAGGCGCGTCAGGCCGGTGTTTTGTGCATGCGCTATCGCGAAGCTCATCAAAGACATACCAACTCCTTGGCGACGATAGCCTTTTGCAACGCCCAAAGCAATTTGCCCTACATGTTGAACACGTCTGAGATAGCCGCACCGCATTCCAACATAACCGACAAGATGACCACCGATTTCAGCGACAAAAAGGCTACTTATCCCTCCCGCCGTGATTAACTGTTTAAGGCGACCAACTGACGGAACCTCGTCAGTTTCATAAAGCAAATTGTCATTGTCTTGAGATAGGCCTTCCATCAAAGCATACAAAGCAGCCGCATCACAAACTTCTGCGATGCGAATTTGTGCGGCAGCCACCATATTGACTATGACGCTCTCAAGATCTGGAATGCTTCGAACCCTTCGCGGTATGCATCAGCAATGAGAAGAAGAGCATCTTTTGGGCCGCCAAAGCGGTCAAGTAGCGCAAGGGCGCGGTTCCAATGGTCATGCTGATGCTTGCGGTCGAACTGCGCAGCAAATCTCCCACTCAGGCGCGCGCATGCCAAGATATTGTCGAAGGAAACAGATACGGCCATTTGCAGCTCCCTGTAATGAGGGGCGGCAAAGCCGCCCCTACTGTCGATCTCATCCCACCTTCTGTTGCGGAATGAATAGCCACGATCACATTCGAACCAGATGTTACCCTTGGCAATTGGTGGATGCACCGCACGTCCCTGGGCCGCAGCTTCCGGGAATCTTGCTGAACTCCCAGTGACTGGAGAGATCGTCGCCGAACGCGGCCCGAGCGGCGGCGAGCGTGCGGTCGATCATCGAGCCATCGCTTTGCGCACGCTGCGCTACTGTCAAAGGTTGGTGGTGCAGAAAGGTCCCCACCGTGGCTTTGCAATACTCCGCATAATCTCCCGTAAACAGGATGAAATTGTGCCAAATTTCATCAATGTCTTCCGGTGGAGCCATCGCACCTTCGTTTGTGGCGCAAAGATAGAGGAAGCACTTCATTTCTTCGAAAAGCTCATTCGTGAAGTCCTCTGTCCAGCCAACCTTCACCACCATCCGCTCCTTTAGGGCGGGGTGGTCGTAATCCATCATGCGGTCCAAGAGAGTAGGATCCTGGGCAAGCTGCTGCTTGCGTGAGAGCCAGGCGGTATTGGTGATCACGGTCATCATTTTCTCCTTTCAGGGGTTGCGGCCGTGATTGGAGAATGGCACAGAGGCAAAATTTTTAAAATTTCTATTATTATTCAGATATTTACAGAAATTTTTGCGGAGCTAATTGGTCAGAAAATCATTCTAAAACTTAGTGCGCTTTTTGCTGACTAATCGTGTTGTAGCAGGATGTCATAGTAGATGCCTGGCGGCAGATTGGCATGGCTTGGAACACTTTCAGGCGAACTTTCGGCCTGCTCCCGAACAACCCGGTCGATTACCTGTAGGATATCCGTGAGCCGGGTTAGCTTGCTGAACTGTTCTTCCGTGAAGAACAGATATGATTTGGTGCGCTTCAGTGCCAAGTATGGCCACTCGGACTTAGGCCAAGCCTGATTAATGATCTTGGGGGTAATCCGGCTGAACATATCAAGATCTAGTATGGCATTATTGACATGTTTTTTTGCAGTATCGTAAGCAGTTCTAGCGTTTGCTCCATGTTTAGCCTTTGCCGCTTCGTCGATTGCGACGTTCTGGTCAACCACACAGCGCCCGGTATCCGGATGTGCAGGGCCTGACCCCAAAGTCACTTCACGAACCACAGAAACAAGCGCCAGCCTTATGGGGTGAAATACCGGGTTCCCGTAGACCTGCGCATAGGCACGGTCCTCCATACGCAAGCGGTTGATGTGCAAACGCGCAACATCAAGTGTGCCTTGTCCTACCCTGCGATCCACTACTCTTCCCCAAAAGCGATTTGATTGTATGGTTTCACCGTTTGTGACATCTATATTGCACAAGGTGACATTTAGGAGAAGAGCATGCTGCGCGGCGCTTTGAAGGAACCGGCACTAAACAACCCAAACGCGTCATTCAAGGTGGGCGTACTGGAAGCTGACGTTCGACAAAGTATCTGCAAACGCGTTGCTGCTAAGCATGACATTGATTTCGATAGAGCTGATGCGATTCTCACAGATCTAGTGCTTTTTCTGTCAATTTCGGCGGCATTCGAGGACGCTCTTTTTAGTCCTCCAGATATCATTGATCATGTCTGGCATGAGTTCATTCTTCATACTCATGCATATGTGCGTTTCTGCCATTCTTTAGGAGTGTTTTACATTCATCATGTTCCTTGTGATGAGAACGGCGATGGAAGCGCGATTCCTGAAGGGCGAGATGTAAAGGAAATTCTTGTCGAAATTGGAATCTCCTATGACAATAGCTTGTGGCAAAACTTCAAGGCCGCATGTTACGGCTGTGACTCGTCAGTTGAAAGATGCCCAAACAATATATGCCCGTCTTCAGCTATTCAGTAGAAATCGTCGTTTTCATCTTGTTCCCAAGGCATAGCATCTGACTTTGACAAGTGTGGCTCATCGAGCCGATAGTTTGATATATCTTCTTCCCTCCTAGCGTTCTCGGCTTCCGCCATGCGTTTGAGTAGCCTCTCGAACGCATGTGTCGCCGACTTTTCAATCCAACTACCAGCATAATTGAATATCTGCATATCGTCTCCAAATGCTTGCTGCACCGTCGTACAAAGCATGTCAGAAATTGCGAGATTGAAAATTTCCTTTTTCTTTCCGGAATTTACTAAAGAAACCGAGCTAGATTTTGGTTTGTTTCTGTCATGGAGTGGACTGACCCTGACCCGGGCCGGTTAGTGTAGTTTACGGTCCTAATTTTATTTGTGGGTTAGGCATGGGCACGCTGAACGGGGCCGTCGCGAAGCTAAAGCGAAGCATTCCGGGCGGCAAGATTGAGATTGGCGTTGACGGTCGGAGTCAGCCCGCCAAACCATGTATATGGTGTCCGTCGTCACTGTTCTCTATTCCAGCATAAAATCCAAATATGGACACGCTTCCAGGCGTCATATTTGCATCCTAAAAGATGACATAATTCGGATTACAAGCCTATGGTTGAGTAGTCGGTAGCCGATTACGGTATGCCGCTTGAACGCGTTGCTATTTCGGCTTCTCTCTATGTCACGCTGCCTTGTGGCGAGGACAGCTAAGCCCCAAATTTTCCACGCGTCCTTTCAATGAACGGCACGATCTCACCCAGCGGATCATCGCCCCTATCAGCTCTGAAAGCCAACTCCTTCAGCAGCTCCCTACCTAGCCTAACGGCGGGATTTCCCTTGCGTACCAATTTGGGATCGAACTCGATCGAATGAGACCACATGCGATTTCGCCGAACCCATTTCTGGATGCCACTTGGAGCATCCTCCTTTCGAATGCAGAAATCTGCCGTCATGCCAGCCAGTAGATCCGCCAGCGGGATAGTGGGGTGTTCCTCTGAAGATCCAAACTCAATTGGAGCAACTAGGTTTCCCCGGAGTTCTGCCGATGTTCGACCATTGGTTACTGGAACCGATTGGTCTTGACCAACCCAGGCATTGAAATGGTCCGCCATCGGCGCAAGTGGTTTTGAGTCGTCGCACAGGACCTGAAGTCTTGGATGGCGATGCCCCCACCACTGAAATAGCAGGCTGAATAGAGAAGTCGAAGTCAGGTCCAGCGCCCATTTCCCTGTTTCATCATTCTCTGGGCGTAAGTGTTCTGTTTCTGCGGTAATTCGACTGGCATATCCCACGCAAAATCTCTGGATCCTTTCCATCACGATATGATGTTGGCCGTTTCCGCCGAGCAAATCTGGTGCGTCAATAGGGTAAAAGGAGCGCATAAATGCCTGCATTTGGGCGCTTAACCCAGAATAATCTGCACCACTGTCTCTCATAAGGTGGAGTATCGCATTCATCATGTAGCGGTGAAAATCGATAAGGTAAAAAGCAATGTTGTCCTCGGCCAATACAGGTTCAAAGAAGTACTCAAAGAATTTTCCCGCCAAGGCCGCGCGCTTTTCGAAAGTTACTACTCTCGATCTTCGATCTGAAATCTTGCAAATCCGATCTGATAGCTCGCCCCAGTCGCGGCGTCTCTTGAGTCGAGTGGCCTTTAGTTCAGCGCCCTGAAGGCCGAAATCTGATTTCGACGACTCTAAGAACTCACTTGCCTCTGGTGGGGAGAGATCGTGTGAGGCGTAGACAAAGTAGGGCTGATCTTCGTTAAGTAGATCGGGACCTGTGAAGCCGGACTCATCAAAAGAAATCAAAGTCCCAGATTCATCAGCAACGGGCATGTGCAGTACCTCATTGATGGCACGCGCTCTGACAGGAACTCCGTAGCGGCGGCGCGAGAATTAGAGCTCACACTAACGGACGAGGTAGCTCTGAGCTAGTTATATGGAACTAATCGGATGGAATTTCTCAAATGACTACGATGGTTTGCTGGAAATCGGCCGATCAAAATAAGCAACAGACACTAAATCTTTGCTCTGACAGTCGGTTCCGGGATGGGACGGGAAATGTTTGGGACTGCGGGAAAAAGCTCTTCTTCTCTAGGGTATTTCCGGATGTGTTCGGATTTGTCGGAGAGGCGCTCCCGCCGCAAACGGTGCTTGCACAGCTAGTAGATGCAATAGACAGCAAATCGTTAGGTGCGCGCTCGTCCGATCCGGCTCTGCGTGTGTCAAAGTACATGTCATACCTTGATGCTACCATCGGGACCTTTCCCAGAACTCGATCCGTCGAGATAGTTTACGCGACGCGCGATGACCGACAGAACTCTTCGCCATTTCACATCTGCTCCATCTTCTTCGCCTCTGGAAAGGGTCCGGGAAAGACAACAACGATTCAAACGGGCGGTGCGCAGTCTATGCTCATCCGAGCTTTTGGTTCTGGCGAGAATGAATTCATGAAGATGTACGCTGCCGTGCATGCCAAACAGCAAGGGAACATGAGCCGTGCAGTTTATTGGTCATTTGTTGATCATTTGGCCTCCGGCGCTGATCCATATACCGGCGGGTCGCCCCAAATAGTGCGGCTAGGAAATGTCGGAGCTGCATCTCCCATCGGGATTTCAAACAATGGAAAACGATACTTGCTTGGTTTCGAGCTTGATGCTTCCCAGCTTGGAGAGCCCGAGATAAAGGATTGGCACGACGACATGTATCAATATGTCGACCCTGTATCGGGCCAACCTCGGTCAAAAGCACAGCGAATTGCGAGGCCCAGATGACGTGTCGGATACTCCAATCCACTCAACATAATGGACCTTCGTTGTGCTCACATCGATCAGTGCTCACCCGCACCACCCGAGAAAAACACGACCGAAACCCGGCGCCCAATCTCTGGTTCGTGATCCCTGGAAACGAGCTCTGCTTCTTAGATCACCTTGGACATCTTTTCGTGGACTTCGTCAGCGCCCGGAAGGTCGTCTTCGAGCTTCTCTAGGATCGCCTGGATCGCTATGAACCCTTTCGGCAGGTCCTCATAGGCGAAGCTATCCCGCACCTCTTGCTTGGCTCGCTCCCAGTAGGGGTCGAGCAACCTGCTCCAAGACTCGCAGAACATTTCGATGGCCGGTAGGGACGGGTGGCCGAACATTTCGCGATCGTTGTCGTTCTGATCGGTCCGCCGGCTCATGAACTCAGCGCACGCCTTCATAAGGCTTTCGACGCGTGCCGGGCGTAGGTTCCATTCTGTAAGCCGTCCAAGCTGGCTAGATACGGTTTCAAGCGCGCCAGCCAGATCTTCCTGGGACATCCTCGTCTGTTCCAAGCCGAGGCTCTTAGTCCTCTCGTATGCCGACTCGAGGGTCTTGGCACAGGCCAACTGATCCCGCTCCAACAGTAGGCCTGTCTCAGAAGGCCGCAGCAGCAGAGAACGCGGAGGGAAGAAGCTGGTCGGCTTGTCGACGCCCTTCAGATGTAGGGCTGTGAAACTCTCTCTGGCTGACAGAAGCGCCAATTCAGCGCCCCAAGTCCCTTCGATCCTGGCCTTGCTGATGAGGCCATAGCGCTCTGGAGAAATATTCTCCTTGGTCCGAGCGAGAACGTCGTGGAAATTGTTGTTTCGCATCCGCCTTGTTGACCCCAGGTAAAGCGTGACGCTCTCTAGGATCACCTCGGTGTCTCCGGAGCCAGCCTCTTGCAGTGCGTCAATCAGCTCTTCTCCTGCGAGTGTTCGATAGTTCTCGATGCGGTTGGTGACCTTCTCGTCTGATGCAAATTGACCAACGGGAACATCGACGAGGTGGTAGTTCACAATTCCGAACTGACTATCGATCCGGTCGATACGCCCCAATCCCTGGATGAGTTCTTTCAAATTCGACGTGGCTCCGAGGAGAACAAGCGTATCGGCGGACTGAAGGTTAATTCCTTCCGCCATCTTGTAGGAGAGGAAGACCGAGGCAGGCCCTTCCGGCGCATTTTTCCCACCAGGGCGGAAGTAGGACTCTACCGACTTGCCATGCGTGATCCGCTTGAAGCCATCCGGTCCGCTGCCAAAGATGGCCTTCACGGCCCTTTCATTACCCTTGGTCTGACTGCCAACAACGAAGTTCGTGTGGTGACCGCGGCGGGAAAGCGCCTCAGCGAAGATTTCGAGCGTGTCCGTGCGCTCTGCTAGAAAGACAACCCGATCCTTCTGCTGCTGGATGTGCAGGCAAGCTTCATATCGCTTCCCATCCAAGTCTTGCAGCGGTCGTGAGGCGAGCTTCTTGGCTAGTTCATCGCACTTTTCGGGGGCGGCTAACGCATCGATGCCAAGCAGAGCGAACATGTCGGCTTGACCAGGGTGTGGCGCTCTCCGCTTGTTCTTGGACCCTTGTTCAAATTCCCGCAGCCACTTTCCGATGACGCCCTGGGTCATTTCCCAGGCTGCCTGCGCTGCGCTCACCCGGAGGATGTTCAGCAGGTTGCGGATATGGAGCTGATCCTGGGTAGTTTGCTGCGTCTTCAAGTGTCCAAAGCGGCTCTTCTCGACAGCCGTAACCCTACCGCCGGGTACGAGTTCATTGCAGAGCGCAACGATTACGTCGAGACGCGCCTTCTGAGGATTCGTGAGCTTCAGCCTATTGGGCCGCACGTGATTGGCCAGCTTCGGGTAGCTGTGTTTGGAGCGATCCTCATCCTCGCCAATGCATCGACGCTGACGGCGCGCCAAGAAAGGCGAAATCAGCTCGGAAAGTTCTGTGCGTGCCTGCCTCGAAAGAGCGGTCTCTGGCTCCGAAAGAACAGCAAGGGGCACTTTCTGGTCGAAGATGTCGGGTGAGCTTTGCATCTCACGTTCGAACAGCTCACCCATGGCCTGGATGTAGTCCGGAGTCATGAAGATTGAGGCGCGCTTCTCCTGCATATGGGCAAGCCAGTCGACGTCGCGATTGCCCAGAAGGGTTGCGGACAAGCAGACGTTCCAGCTTGGTGGTGCAAGTTCGACCGCAGCGGCCATCTGGGACGCCCGTTCGAAGCCAGGCGTCACCGTATGACTTTCGTCGATAATAAGCACGCCGAACTGATCGAGTCTCAGACCCGACCTGCGATCATCGCCGGCCCCTCGAAGGCGCTTCTTTGAAAGATTTGTGTTGGCTATGGCCTCTAGGGAGTTGGTCGAATGCTTCCTCCAGCTAGGTATGACCTTGGGCGCCGCTATCACCGCCGCGTTCTTTCTGGCGACACCATGTATGGGGGAGCGTGGAATGACCCGCGAAAAGGTTTCCGAAAGAGCTTCCCCCAAATGGCATCCAATTTCGGTTTTGCCCGATCCTGTAGGAGCCTCCACGAACGCGATGCCGTGATCGTATGCGATGGAGCAGGCCTCGTAGGTCAGCTCCTGCTGGTATTAGTAGAGCGTGTGGCCCGTGATCTCCTGGCGGCTTCCAGTCAGCCAGGGCTCGAAGCCCTTTTGTTCCGAGATCATCCGCGCCATGGCGTCTTCTGCTGTTGCAGGCTTTATAAACCTATCAAGAATCTCGAGCGCTTCTTCGGTCCAGTCGGCGGAAACGTCCCAAATCTGTTCAGCCGCTTGGGTTCGCTCAAGTTGCAGCTCGTGCGAACCAGCATCGAGCCCATCCGCGTACTCAATGTTACTGTAGAGCCCAGACCGAGAGAAGTTCGCCGAGCCTGCCACCGCGCCCACCCGTGAACTCACGATCTTGGAATGCATCCGACGATCCTCGCTGATTCCTAGGCGGGTCTGGGCCAATACGGGATCAAAGACACGAAGCTCGATTTTACCTGTTTGGATCGCTCGCTTTGCCAGCACCGCCAGCAGATCGTCGTCATCCTCCACCTGGAGGCCTGACTTCTCCAGCCAATAGAGCTTCATCTCTTCGGTCACCGGTCTCGGCTTTGCCAACCGTCGAGAGTTTGCCGTATCCATACCAAAGGATATCCGAATGCGGATGTCTGGGTCGGCGTCAGGGTCGTTGAGCTCCTTGACCTCTCATCAGGACGGCGAGCGATGAAAGGAAGTCCTGATAGCCGGTCACGATAAGACAGTCGCCAGACGTGATGTGCGGCCGATAGAGGCCGATGACAGGGCGGTCGATATTTGTACCGACCTTTGGCGCTACAGCAACCTCGGTCTCAGCTAACCCAATGGCTTCCCGCTCGTCAATTTTCTGTGGCTTTGAACGGAGCCAATTCGGGCGCGAGAACAATAGCAAATGCCAGCTGTGTTGATATCCATGGAGTATGTCGGACGCTTGTATCTCAGGGAAATGGGGTTTTTTTCCGGCGTAACAATTGGCCACTGATCTGGAATACGTTTGTAGCAGAGATGGCCCCTGAGAGAGGGTTGCTTGAGGGCAGCCTACCAATTCGCATGCCGATGGTCGGTGCTTGAGGGTGGAGTGTGGCGGGTACTTTGCAGTTAGTCGCGTTCCGCACAGATGTCCGTTAGCGGCAAGAGGCAGTCTAGCATCCTCAAAATAGGCTTGAACGGTCCATTGTTGCACACTTTCGAAGAACCTCATCGGTCGGGGATCGGCGGAAGCGGGAAAGGTGGCGAATATATTGGATTCAGAACGTGTTCAGCGCTTGCGCCTGTTACGCGAAACAGTGCTCAACTAGAGCATCTCGAGCTGCTAAAGGGCAAGCGTCCGGCGAACGGACGCCTCGTGCAAAAAGAGTGGGAAAGTTGCACCTTAGGCCGGTACCCTCGCCCAGTGAAGCGGTCCGGCGCTATGTGAAGGAAAACAGAGGACCATCTTATTGGGGGATCACCTTCGGTTTGGCGTGCCTAGACTGACGAATTTCGCCGGTCACATCCCGAACTTTTCGAGCAACTCGTGAAACATTTTTAGCTGGTCTGCCTCCGGTAGATCACGGGGCGACTTGGGCCTGCTAGTTCCAATGTTATCCATGATCTCCAATCGCTGCACATCGCTCAACTTGCCGTAGTGCATTTCCGTAGTCTGCTCGTTTTCATGCCCAAGGCTTATCGACCACGCTTTGCGTTCGAGTGCCGTCAATGGCCGGAGGTTTTTTTCGGCACCAAGTGTGTGTTTTGACGCGTGCGGCGTATAGCGTTGCTCGCTACCCTGCGACGCGATAGCGAAAGCGTCATCGATTGCGGAGGTCGTCCTCACCACCGGGATGGGTCGGCAGAGTTTGCTATTAACGCTGCCAGAACGCTTCAGCCACTTCAAGTCCGGGAATAGAGCGTCATCACCTTTAATCCCAAGGCGGTCCAACGTTTCGATCCAATCGCTGACAACGTTCCCAAACAGGGCTGGAATTGGGAACCATGCGATCTCGATGGATTTACCGTTCTTTGTCCGCGCCACTTTCCCGTTCTGATCGATTCGCCGGGCCACCACGTCGATATGATTAACCCTAAGGCTCACCAGCGTGTCTGCCCTCAGCCCTCCGAGGAAAGCGAGCGCGAAGATCGCCGGTGCGCGTCGATCTTTTAGAGACTTGGAAGGCATCTTGCGAAGCAGGTCTTCCGCCTCCCCCATAGAGGGGTAGGCCTTTGGCGGGGCCTTGGGGGCTGCTGCTAGAATTGCCTTGGGAAGCTGCAGGTAATCCGGAATGTCCTTCGGCAGCCGCTTGTATCCGTTCTGTTTGAAGACCCATTAAAAGAACTGACGGAGGTGAGACATGATGTGACGGATCGACGATGCCGATAAATGATCTTCGGCTTCGGGCAGCGACCTCCGCTTTAGGTCCTCCCGCACCGCACAAGCGTCGTCGGTCGTAAAGCAGAAGAATGGTTTTCCGCGAGTCACCTGTTCGCAATAGCGGATCGCCGCAAGGTGCTGGCTTACGGTTTTTGCCGAGTGAATTTGCGCATATTTCTGCCACTGATAGAGCAGTCGGTCGTTCTCAAAATGACAAGTTGGCGACTCAATTTCAGCGCTGATCCCAATACCACCGGGAACTGTCTCTTCTCTTTCGTGTAGGCACACCCTGCTGGTGTTGGGATTGCGACAATCTTCAATGATGTCTCAATCCGCCTCACTTGGTATCTTACGGATCGGAGCCTGACAGCTCGAGCAGATCGCGCAGATGATCCTGCGGCCAGAAGCTAACTCGCGGACTTCAACCGTCTCGATGTCTGGAAACCCAGCTGCTTTGCAGGTCATGCACTTGAACTCGCCGGGGCGTAAATCCACACGCTGGCGTGCCATCCTTTTCGCATGGAAATGCGCGACAGCGGCGCCTTGATAAGGTACGGCTTTTGCCCATCCGATCGCAGCAAACCGTCGGCATTCCAGTTCGAAATCGTGTTCGCTGTAACGCCATAAAGCGCCATCAGATCCTCGATTGAGTAGACGTGATGGGCCTTAACGCGGACCCCTTTGTACGACCGGCTCATTTGAGTGTCTGCCGCCACCGCGCACTCTGCGCCTCAAATTCGACCAGTTCGCTGAGCTTCCAGCGTGTGGTACCTGGGCTGAGCTTGATCGGTTTCGGGGCTTTAGAATTATTCTTCACCCACCGCCAAACCGAGGCGCGCGAAATGCCATAGCGCTTGGCCACTTCAATATCGGAGAGGAATGTCTCCTGACACTTCGTACAGGAGACCTGTTTCCTTGCCAAAGGGGCTATACCAGCAGCAGGGCGTGCGGTTGGCTCGGAGAAGAGGTCCATTTGCCCGGTGGTGTCTGAGCGTGACATGAGATCACACCTCATCAGCCGAAGGCTCGACCCTCTGCGCCTCAGCCCAAGCGTTCAGGTCACTGCCGCGGTACACGATCTTGCGACCCAGGCGATAGAATGCAGGCCCTCGGCCCTTGTGACGCCATTGGGCCAGTTTCTCGCGATCCCCAAGGAGGAGCAGTTCGTCGTCGCCCAACAGATAGGAGCGATCATCGTCAAAGAATTTCGATGACATAGTTGCCTCTTCAATTGCGTTAAGCCGCAATGGATGAGTGACCGCTATTCCACCGAAAAATGCAGTCCCCGATCATGAAATCGGGGACCCTTAAGCGTTGATTTATATACGAAAGAAGTTTGCAGTTCGGCGTCGACGTATGGCTTTTGAGTGCCCCTAGGGCAGGACGTGCTAAGCAGCTCACGAAGCTCCTCGGCGACATGAAGTACGTTCAGGCACTTCTCAGGGTTTTCCTCACAAAAATTCATTGCCAGCCCTAGATGAAAGACGCCACGGTAGTCGTTCCAAGCTGTGCGCAGGGTATCTCGGTCTTTGGCACCAGCTATATTGGCCTCCTTGGCGCTATGCCTAACGCGCTCAAGAATGCCATCTCTGGTTTGGACACCTGAATTCCTACCCTCTTGGATCGAAAGAAAGATGTGGAAGCCAATTTCTTCCGCAATATTCAGCTTCCTCTCTTGTTGTTTTGCATACCGCAGCACTGTCTCTGTAAATTCCATTGCCGCAGTTTGACGATCTCCTGTAGTAGCAACCACCCAGTCCATGAGCGATTTGTTTTCTGGCCTTTCGGTCCACCCTGCTCCGGCTTGTTCGTTTATCGCCTCTATGCTCTTGGCCAAGACTTCATGCTTTACGCACCAAATAGCGCGTTGGCGGGCCTCATCCGTCTTCTCGCTCAAAGCGATACGAATGAGGTCGATGTTATTCAACTCTAGTTCATTGATCGCGATCTCGTGCATCCCGCCATCTTCCGCCATCAGGCGCCGGTCAGGTAATTAGACCACTGCTCCATCAGCCTCCGCCGCCTCTCAAGCAAATCACTGCGTGCATAGGCCCGCTCAACGTCCGAGCCGACTTTATGGGACAAGCTCATTTCCGCCAGCTCGCGTGGCGCGCCCAATTCCTCTCCCACCCAATCGCGAAACGTTGACCGGAAGCCATGTACTGTGACGCCCTCTATGTCCATCCGACGCAAGAGCATCAGCATCGACATGTTTGACAGCGGATGGTGCCGCTTCTGTCCCTCGAACACGACCTCGGATTGGAGCGCCCTCAAGGGCTCTAGAACCTCGATCATCGCATTTGTCAGCGGGACTCGGTGTTCAAGTCCGCCTTTCATCCGCTCATCAGGGCAGATCCATAGACATGCGTCGAAGTCCAGCTCTTCCCATCGCATTTTCAAGACTTCACTGGTGCGCGAGCCCGTAAGGCAGGTGAACATAAGTGCCTTTGCCGACATGGCATTGCGGTTATTCAAATCAGCATAAAAGGCGGGCACGTCCTGCCTACGCATGGCTTTATGGTGCGTCGCCTTCTTCTTCACTTTCGGCAACACATGCCCTTCCTGGATCGCCGTTACAGAGTTCTCCCCCTCTCGGAACCCTTTCGAGCGTGCTACGTCCAGAACTGTCTTGATCCGTTGCGAAAGGCGCCGAGCCGTTTCATGCTTTTCCGTCCAGATGGAGGAGAGGCACATCAGAACCTCTGGCTGCCCAATTGAATCAACCGGCATGCGCCCGATCTTCGGAAAAGCGAAGTCGCGCAGGGTATTTATCCATTGCTGGCCGTGTTTGGCGTTCTTCCAAGTGGGCTACCGGTCGATGTGCACCTGCTGCGCGACCTCCTCGAACGTCAGCCGTTCCCGCGTCGCATTAAAACGGGGATTGAGGCCCTGTTTGGCCATGCGTCTATATTTCAGGGCGAGGTCGCGCGCTTGGTTGATTGTGACGATATCCGCCCCGCCCAAACCGAAATCCGTGCGTAACGGCGCGCCCTTCACATTCCGTTGCCCATTCACAGTCACCCGGACAATCCAACGCCGCGCGCCAGAAGGGTCCACAACCAGATACAAGCCATTGCCATCGCCATGCCGACCGGGGCCCAAGCTCTCGACCAACTTCTTCGTTAGCTTCCCGGTTAACGCCATACAAAGGTACCACAATTTATACCACACATTGAACAGATATAGACGCAATCGGAGAATACTTAAGACAATCCCAGGAGCGCACTATGCCCAATAAAACAAAGAAGAAGGGCCGCTCAATGCGACCCTATCAAACCGAAAAAAGTGCCATGGTGGCGGAGACGAAGGGATTCGAACCCTCGAGACGGTTTCCCGCCTACTCCCTTAGCAGGGGAGCGCCTTCGACCACTCGGCCACGTCTCCGCCGATCCGTCTATAAGTGCCAATCAAGGATGACAAGTCTCAATCCATCACGCCCGCGCTTCCCGGATCAGTGCCACCGAATAGAGCGCCAGCGCGCCCCAGATCATCGGGAAGGCAATCGCCCGCGCCGTGCCGAAGGGCTCTCCGAATACGAACAAGGCCACCAGCATGATCAACGTCGGCGCGATGTATTGCAGGATGCCGATCGTGCTCAGCCGCAGAAGTTTCGCACCGTTCACGTAAAGGATCAGCGGCACCGCCGTCACGACGCCCGCGCACATCAGCAGCCAAGTGTCCCCCGCTTCCCCCAGAAACGCGCCTTCGCCGCCCAGCCAGACCAGATAGGCCAATGCCGGCACGCTCAGGATCGCAACCTCCAGGAAGAACCCCTGGTTTGGCCCAATCGGCAGGCGCCGCTTGCAGAACGCATAGCCGCCCCAGCTCAACATCAGGGCGAGCGCGGGCCAGGGCAGGCTTCCCTGCGCAATCGTCAGTACCACCACCGCCGCTGAGGCCAGCGCCACCGCCGCCCATTTCAACGCGCTCAGCTTCTCGCCCAGCAGAACTGCACCCAGAAACACGCTGAAAAGCGGGTTGATGTAGTAGCCCAACGCCCCGTCCAGCGCGCGGTCATTGGCAATCGCCCAGACATAGACGCCCCAGTTGATCGAGATGAAAATGCTCGTCAGCGCCGCCATGCCTAAGAGCTTCGGTGATCGGAAAGCCGCCTTCAAATCCGCCGTCCGCCCGGTGACCCAGATCAGCAAACCGATCAGCGGCAGCGACCAGACCACGCGATGCGCCACCACCTCGGCCGGGGGCAAATGTTCCAGCGCCTTGAGGTATAGCGGCAGACCACCCCACAGGACATAGGCGCTGACGGCATAGCCGAAACCGGCTGGCGTGTCGTCGGATTGGTTAGCCATGCGCCAGCCCCTCTAGGGCCGCGACCAGTTTTTGAAGGTCTGCGGCATAAAACCCTGCCGCATTGATGCAATTGGTCTCCAAAAGCTTCATCCCCTCATCGGTGCGACACACGTCCAGCACATAAGCCTCGGCATATCCGGGATTGGCCGCGACCATCGCCTCCGCAAAGGATTGTGCATCCGCGTCGATCTCAGGGCGATAGACAACCCGCGCACCCTCTTTGTAAAGCGACCAGGTCACCACCTGATCCGCCACCACCCAGATGCGCCATTCGACACGAATCCGCGCAGGCCGCGTCATCATCAGGTCCGTATCGGGGCGCAGCGACCCTTTTGGGATATCGTCAACTGGTACCGCCATCACCTTTTCGGCCAAGACGCGGATCTCTGCGGCTGACCGGACACGCCCCGGCTCGGCCTTGCTGTCATCCACCGGACGCATGAACCAATCCCCATCGGGCAAACGCCCGTGTACCTGATCAAGCCGCATCAGCAATGCGTCGCGTCCGTTCAACAAAAACGGTGCCCAGTTATCTTCAAACAGGAACGGGCGCAGGGTGAAGACACCCGGCCTCAACCCCTTTTTGCTTGCGAAATGGCGCAAGCCATAGCTGCCGAACAACACGACCTGCTCCGGGTCGACGATCTGGGGCTCAGGGATCAACTCACCGACGAAGGGCACCACCTTGTGCCAGCTGTGCGCGACCCCAAGCCGCGTCAGCGCATCGCCCAGTTTGCGCGTATCTTCAAAGTCTTGCAGCACCCATTGCATCGCACCAGCACCCCCCCATCGCGGAAGGCGCATGTCACCTCAATCCTGCAGTCAGGACAATTGATAAAGCGTGGCAACGCAGATCACGATCCGTGATGATCTTGGACACCGGCCAGCCGGTGAATTGTAAAGTGTTTACTTAATTAATGAATCACTTTATTAACGTCACATGACCGCCGACACCCAGCTCGACGCGACTTTCGCGGCCCTTGCCAACCCGACACGCCGGGCCATCCTCGCGCGGCTGGCCGATGGCCCGGCCACTGTCAACGATCTCGCGCAACCGTTTGACATGAGCCTGCCCGCCATCTCCCAGCATATCCGTGTGCTGCAAAAGGCAGGTCTGATCGAACGGTCACAGACGGCGCAATTCCGCCCCTGCACGCTCAACGCGGCCCCCCTCGCAGAAATCGCCGACTGGACCGAGCAATACCGCCATTTCTGGACCGCGCGTTTCGATGCGCTCGACACTGCCCTTGCCAAACTGAAGGACCATTCCAATGACTGAACTTGCCGGCTTCGTACGCATCGAGCGCCATTTCGACGCCCCCCTCGACATGGTCTGGCGCTTCTGGACGGAGGCCGACCTGTTCATGCAATGGTATGGCCCCATGGGCATGTCGGTGCCCGAAGCCCGCATGGACGTGAAGGTCGGCGGCACCCGCCGCGTGACCATGAAAATGGATCGCCCCGACCGCTCCATGACGATGTATTTCACCGGCACCTATACCGAGGTCACACCCAAAACCCGCCTGGTCTATACCGAGGCGATGTGCGACGCGGACGGCAACGTCCTCTCGCCCGCCTCCATGGGAATGCCCGAAGGTACGCCCGAGATGACCGAAGTGCATGTGGAGCTATCGGAGGACGGCACGGGCACCCGCATGGTCATGCGCCACATCGGCGTGCCCGCAGGCTCGCCCGGCGAAGGCGGCTGGATGCAGGCCTTCGACAAGCTGGCGGATACGCTCGCGGCTTGATCGGCACGTGACATTTGGCGCGGAACTCGCAGGATGGGCAAAACCGTCTTTTGAGAACCGCGCCCAATGAGACTCGAATTCCACCACATCAACTTCGTCTCCGAAGACGTCGACCGGATGCACGACTTCTATACCAATGTCCTTGGCCTCGATGACATCCCGGCGGATCAATTCCCAAGGACCGAGGCCAAGGGCGGCCAGGGTTTCGACGGCAAGATCCGTTTCGCCACCGAGGGCGCCATGCAGATGCATCTGGCTGAGCGTGACCTGAGAGTCGCCTTCCACAACGGTCAGGTCATCAATCCTGTCGACCGCGGCCACATCGCCTTCCGCACCGATGACCTTGCGGCATTCCTCGCCATCCTCGACGCGCGCGGCATTCCCTATTCAGACTACGGCGCAGCCTTCGCCGCCGAATGGCATCAGGTGTTCTTCCATGACCCAGAAGGCAACGTGATCGAGGTACATCAGCAGGTCGAACCGGCCCAAAACGCCGCCGATTAACGCAGCCCCGCGCATCCGTCGCAAAAAACGTCGCGTTTCTTCTTAAGCAAAAACAACACCTTACCAAAAAACGCAAAAGAAAATCGCACAAAGGGCGACGGAAACCCCGTCAGCCCCCGTGATACCTCATGTCTACAGCATTTCAGACACCAACACTTTTAAGACCCAAACTTTAAACCCAAAGGAATAGATCCATGAAAAAGACCCTCAAAACCCTCGCCATCGTTGCCATCGCCGCCTCCGCCGCCATGCCAGCCGCCGCAAACACCTTCCTCGGCGCCCGCATCGCAGCGGATACCAGCGACGTCGATGTGATCTCCGTCCCCGGCCCGGCCCTCTTCAGCGAAGTGCGCTTCTGCGTCGTGAACCGCGCCGTGCATTTCGGTGATGTCGACGTCAGCTTCGCCCTCGGTGGCAGCCAGGACCTCAACGTCCGCCGCATCGTGCGCCCCGGCAATTGCACCGGCTGGTTCAACCTGCGCGGCCCGGTTCGCAACATCGATGAGATCCGGTTCCGCTACCAGACCATCGTAAACGCAGGCCCCCAGGCGCTCGTGACGGCCCACGGCCGGTAATCCACCACCCACGCCCCTGCAAAGCCCCGGCCAACCGCCGGGGCTTTTTGCGTCAGATCGCCCGGATGCGGTTATTGCGCGCGTTGTGCTCCAGCTCCGCCAACCCCAGCAGCTCCAGAACCGGCCCGACGTAATTCGCAAACCGCCCCCGGTAGCCCTTCCGCAGACCATAGTAGCCGCCGACAGGATTACCCTCGGACCGCGCCCAAGCCTCGAGCGTGCCCTCCTTCGTGGGTTTTCCCTCATCGGCATTGCCCAAAGGCATCCAATCGCCGTGGTCCTTCAACATCGCATGGGCGTCCTCCAACGCGCGCAACTGGTAAGACAGCCGCGTCTTGCCCACCTGCACGACCAACGCAGGTGGGTCCTGCGCCTCGTCCCGCCACACCTCGAAGTCCGAGCTCAGCGGCGGCGTCTTCAACACCCAAGGGTCTTCAGCCGTCCCCGATCCGTAGGTCACATCACTCATGTCATCTCTGCCTTCTCTTTCAGGGTTCGTGCGAATGTCTCGAAACTCGGGCGCAGGTCCGGCATGGACCGCGTGATAAGCCCCGCCATCGGGCCGGTGAAGACCTCCCGCATCGCGAACCTGCTGCCGCCCGCGCGCTCCGTCACGGTGAACGTCCGCGTACCAGTGAACAGGCCTAGCGGCATCCCGCCCCGCCAAACCATCCGTTGCGGGGCCTCCAATTCTGCCACCGTCAAGGCAAAGGCCCGCTCCGGCGCGACCTCCGACCAAATCTTTATCCGTGCACCGTCCGCAATCCGCCCCTCAAACCGTGTGATCCCAAAGGCCTCCGGCGCGCGCGGCATATCCTCGGTCAGCACCTGCCAAACGCGACCCACTGGCGCTGCAATCTCGATCTCTGTTTCTACCTGTTTCATGGCCCTGCCCGTTGTTGACAGCCAAGGCCCTAGCATCCCTTATATGACATCTACTGTCAGGTTTGAGAGGGCCCTTCATGCGCGCCGCCCGTCTTTTGCGCCTCCTCCTCATCCTGCAAAACCGGGGCCGCCAAACCTCCGTCCAACTGGCGGAGGAGCTTGAGGTTGCCCCCCGCACCATCTTGCGTGACGTCGATGCAATGACCGAAGCGGGCCTGCCCATCATCGTCCACCAAGGCAATCAGGGCGGGATTGAGCTTGGGTTCCAATACCGCACTCGCATGACCGGATTGGCGGAGGCGGAGGCCCGAGCCCTCGGCCTGATCCTCGCCACCGAAAATCCCATGCTCGCCCCCCTCGGCCTGTCCAGCGCCGCGCAACTTGCCCGCACCAAGCTCATCGAAAGCCTCCCCGACAAGACCCGCGCCCATATTGAAAAGGCGCAATCCCAATTCCACCACATCCCCGACCCGGCCCCCGACGATCCCCGCATCGCAGCCCTCGCCCAGGCCGTGCAATCCCGCACCACCGCCCGCCTGCGCTTCGCCTCCCCCACCGAGCAAACCATCCACCCAACCGCTCTCGAATTGCGCAGCCAGACCTGGCGCGTCCACGATACCCTGACCGACACCTGGATCGCCCTGCCGGATTGGGGTCGCATCAACATCTCCCGCCTGCCCTTCACGGCCAGCTGACCCGCGCCCATCCGCCTCACTACGCTAAGAACATATTGCGAACACACGCGCGGAACGTTACCAGAACATTTATGGTAAAGCGCAACGTTCAAGAGAAACTCGCCATCCTCGCCGATGCCGCCCGCTACGATGCCTCCTGCGCATCCTCGGGCTCTGTGCGGCGTGACAGCCGCGATGGCAAAGGCCTAGGTTCCACTGGCGGCACCGGCATCTGCCACGCCTATGCCCCCGATGGCCGCTGCATCAGCCTGCTCAAGATCCTGATGACCAATTTCTGCATCTACGACTGCGCCTATTGCGTGAACCGCGTGTCCTCCAACACCCCCCGCGCCCGGTTCAGCGTGCAAGAAGTCGTGGACCTCACCATCAGCTTCTATCGCCGCAACTACATCGAAGGCCTCTTCCTCTCCTCCGGCATTATCAGAAGCCCCGACGACACGATGGAGCAGATGGTTCTGATCGCCCGCACCCTACGCGAGGATCACAACTTTCGCGGCTACATCCACCTCAAGACCATCCCCGACGCATCCCCGGAACTGATCGAAGAGGCCGGCCGCCACGCCGATCGCCTCTCCATCAACGTCGAACTCCCCACCGACCGCGCCGTGAAAACCTATGCGCCGGAAAAGGACCCCGCCACAATCCGCGGCGCCATGGGCGACGTGCGCGCGCTGCGCGAGGCCTCCCGCGACAAATCCCACACCGGCAAGCGCCCCGCCCGCTTCGCCCCCGCCGGTCAATCCACGCAGATGATTGTCGGTGCCGATGGCGCGAATGACGCCACCATCCTCGTGCGCGCCAACAGCCTCTATTCCGACTATCGCCTTGGCCGCGTTTACTATTCCGCTTTCTCACCCATCCCCGACAGCTCCGCCGCGCTGCCTTTGATCAAGCCGCCGCTCATCCGCGAACACCGCCTCTATCAGGCCGATTGGCTGCTGCGCTTCTACGATTTCACCGTTGATGAAATCACGGACCCCGCGAAGGACGGCAATCTCGACCTCGAAATCGACCCCAAACTCGCCTGGGCCCTCAAACACCGCGCCGTGTTTCCCGTCGACGTGAACCGCGCCGACAAGGCGCTGCTTCTGCGCGTCCCAGGCTTCGGCACCAAAACTGTCGGCCGTATCCTGAAAACCCGCCGCCACCGCACCATCCGCTATGAAGACCTAATGCGGATGGGCGCCAACATGAAGAACGCCCGCGCCTTCATCACCGCCGGCGGCTGGACCCCGCGCACCCTCACGGATGAGGCCAACCTGCGCGCCCGCTTCGCGCCGCAACCGCAGCAACTCCAGCTCATCTGATGTACCGCGTCACCTTACCCCGCATCGGCACCGCCAAGGCGTGGCGCAACGCTGCCCGCGCGGCCCTCACCAACAACATCTCGCCCGAAGCCATAGATTGGGCCTTCGACACCGCCACGCCGTCGCTTTTCGACGCCGCCCTCCTGCCCGAAGCAACGGGCACCCTCACAGTGCCCAAAGCCTTCGCGCAACTGGCAGACAGCGTTGTCTGGCACGCCGACCCCGAGCGTTTCGCGCTCCTCTACACGGCCTTAATCCGCACCCGCGAAACCCCCGCGCTCCTGTCTGACCCCGGCGATGCGGGCATGGCCAAACTGCGCCGCCTCTCCAAGAACGTTGGCCGCTGCATCCACAAGATGCACGCCTTCGTCCGCTTCCGGGAACTCCCCACAAACTGCCCCCGCCCCCGCTTCGCCGCCTGGTTTGAACCGACCCACCACACTGTCCAACCCGGCACGCCCTTCTTCGCGCGTCGTTTCGGCGACATGGATTGGCTCATCGCCACCCCCGACGTCACCGCCCGGTTCGAAGACCGCAAACTCACCTTTGAGGAACCCGCCCCCCGCCCCGATCTGCCGGAGGACGCAACCGAGGATCTTTGGACCGAATACTACCGCTCCATCTTCAACCCCGCCCGCGTGAAGATCTCCGCCATGCGGTCCGAGATGCCGGTGAAATACTGGAAAAACATGCCCGAGACGCGGATCATCCCTGAGCTTCTTTCAGGCGCCGAAGCGCGCGTGGCCCAGATGCGCGAAGCCGCGCCCACCCTGCCGCCCCTCTACGCCCAACGCGTCATGGAACGACGGCAAACGCCCCAGAGTACCGAAGACGACTAGCCGCGCGGATCACTCCCCCAAATGAGTGCCCAAATACCGCGCCAACCGATCCTCCGGTGCGCCATCTGCGCCGAGCATTGTGCGCTTCCAAAGGTCCATCTCAAAAGCCACGACCTCCATCTCCCAGATGCAGCCCACAACCTCCGCAACCCCGGTCTCAAACACCTCCGGCTCGGCCCATTGCGCCCGCAACTGATCGATCCGCGCCAACACGCTGCCCCATTGCCAATAAAAGACGGGCGAGACCACGGCGACCTGCGCGAAGTGCACGATCTGCAAACCAACCCCGTGGTTGCCATCCGCATCGCTCAATGCACTCGCAGCAGGCAAACGGCGCAACGCCTCGCGGCTCGCAGCCTCCGCCACAGCGGCATCAAAAGCCCGCCCCTCCGCAAGGATAGCGTACCGCTTCAACCGCCACCCGTCCTGCTCCACCAAGGGCAAAGCCTGCACGGGACGCGCGACGAATTCCTCAAGATGGTTCATTTATCATCCCCTCGGGCCAAAGGGCGCGCAACCCGCCCCTTCATCTTGCCAGAAAAACCTTGAGGGAGTCGCCCTCAGGCGACGCGGGCTAGCCCCCTACCCGCTGTGAAGGATGTGCAGAACGTCCCCGTCCTTCACCACATACCCTTTGCCTTCCGCGCGCATCTTGCCCGCATCCTTGGCCGCGTTCTCCCCACCCAAGGCGACGAAATCATCGTAAGCAATCGTCTCCGCCCGGATGAATTTCGCCTCGAAATCCCCATGGATCACACCCGCCGCCGCCGGGGCCAGCGTGCCCTCTTTGATCGTCCAGGCGCGCGCCTCTTTCGGCCCAACCGTAAAATACGTCTGCAACTGCAACAACTCGTAGCCCGCGCGGATCAACCGGTCCAACCCGGCCTCTTCCAGCCCCAGTTCCTCAAGGAACATCTCCGCATCCTCCGCGGACAGCTGCGCAATCTCTTCCTCGATCTTGGCGGAAATCACCACATGGCTATTGCCCTGTGCTGCCGCCATCTCGGCAACCCGCTCGGACTGCGAGTTGCCGGAACCTGCGTTCTCTTCCTCAACATTGCACACGTACAAAACCGGCTTCGCGGTCAGCAGTTGCAACATCCCCCAGGCCTTCGCGTCTTCAGCATCCACTTCGACCGTGCGCGCGGGCTGGCCGTTTTCCAACGCTGCCTTCGCCGCCTCCATCAGACGTTGAGACTGAACCGCTTCCTTGTCGCCGCCGCGCACCTTGCGCACGATATTGACCAACCGCTTTTCGATGCTCTCCAGATCGGCCAGCATCAGCTCCGTCTCAATTGTCTCGGCATCGGCCACCGGGTCCACGCGCCCATCCACATGTGTCACGTCGCCGTCCTCAAAACAGCGCAGCACATGGGCAATCGCGTCTGTCTCGCGGATATTGGCGAGAAACTGGTTGCCAAGGCCCTCGCCCTTCGACGCGCCCTTCACCAGCCCCGCAATATCCACAAAGGTCATCCGCGTCGGCACAATGCTTTTCGACGCCGCAATCGCGGCCAGCTTGTCGAGCCGCGCATCGGGCACTGCCACGTCGCCCACATTGGGCTCAATGGTGCAAAACGGAAAATTCGCCGCCTGCGCCGCCGCCGTCTTGGTCAGCGCGTTGAAAAGGGTGGATTTGCCCACATTCGGCAGCCCCACGATACCCATCTTGAAACCCATGCTCGCACCCTCCGGCCATTTCGCCGCCTTCTACGGCGCAGCGTTCTCCGCCGCAAGCACTCCAAACAACCGCGCCAACGCCTTTTCCCGCCGTGCCAGCGCGCTCCCCTTGCGCACCACCAGCTCCAGCCGACGCTGCAAGCCCTCCGGCCCCGGCAACATGACCACATCATCAGTCAAATACCGCTCCACATCCGGCACCGGCATTAGCGTATAGCCAAGCCCCGCGCAGACGCATTCCATGATCGCCTCAAGGTTATCCAGAACGACCACATCGCGCGGGCTCCCCATCGCGCCGGCAATCAGCTTCCCGATCCCCGTGCCCGGCATGAAGTGAAAGAACGTCTGGCGCTCCATGTCGTCCGCCACATCCCGGTGCACCGCAAAAACAAACGGCTCCCGCCTGAGCAATCGCGCCGAAAGCCCTTCCGGCAATCCGTCCGCATTGGTCACCACACCCGCATCCAGCTGCCCGGTCAGGACCTTCTCCTGGATGACCGCGCTCAATCCCGTCTCCAACGCAAATGTCGCCCGCCCACCCCGTGCCGCCTGCAAGAATCCCGGCAACAAGCGCACCGCAGCCGTACTCACAAAGCCCAACTTGAACGAACCCACCAAATCGTCGCCGGGACGGCAGATTTCCAGCAGCCGTTCCTCGCGGCCCAAGACCCCCTCGGCCTCCGCCACCACCGACCGCCCCACCGGCGTCAGGCGCGATGGCCTGACCGAGCGGTCAAACAACGCCACCCCCAACTCCGCCTCCAGCGCCTTCATCTGCATCGACAGCGCGCTCAGCGTCATGCCCAACTGCTCCGCCGCGCCGACGAAAGAGCCGACCTGCGCCACCTTCACCAATGTCCGCAAGCTGCGCGTCTGCATAAATCCACACTTTCTGAACTTAACATCCAAATTTATTCCATGGATTTGAACGACAGCTTCCGTATGGTCAAGGCATCACAGACACGTGAGGCCAAACACCATGACCCATCCGCTTTTCGCCAAAGCCCAAGCGCTGGCCCCCAAATTCGCCGAGAGCGCCGCCCATTGGGACCGCACCCGCACCTACCCATGGCCCAACGTCGCCGAGCTGTCCGAGGCGGGCCTCATGGGCATGTCGATCCCAACCGAATACGGCGGCCAAGGCGCGGATTACCTCACTGTCACGGAAGTCGTCGAAGAAATCGCCAAGGCCTGCACGCTGACCGCCCGCATCGTGGTGGAGGCCAACATGGGCGGCATCTCCGCCGTCATGGCCTATGGCACCGACGCCCAGAAAGCCCATTGCGCGCCCATCGTTCTGGCCGGCGACAAACCCGCCATCTGCATCACCGAGCCCGACGCAGGCTCCGCCGCGACCGAGATGCAGACCACCGCCCGCAAGCGCGGCGATACCTACATCCTCAACGGCACCAAGCATTGGATCACCGGCGGTGGCGTCTCCAAGCTGCACCTTATCTTCGCCCGGGTCCTCGATGAACACGGCGCTGAGCAAGGCATCGGCGGTTTCATCGTCCACATCGACCCCACGAACCCGCCGGAAGGGTTCGAAATCGCAGGCCGCGAACACACCATGGGCCTATGCGGCATGCCCGAAGCCACGTTGCATTTCGAAAACCTCGAAGTCCACGAACGCTGGCTACTGCAGCCCCCCTCGGGCCTCCGCCGCGGTTTTGCCGACCTCATGAACGCCTATAATTCCCAACGCGTCGGCGCGGGCACCATCGCCATGGGCGTCGCCGCAGGTGCGCTCGACCGCGCCAAAGCCTACCTCCTCGACCGCCACCAATTCGGCCGTCCCCTGGCCGAGTTCCAGGGGCTGCAATGGATGATCGCCGACGCGGACATCCAGATCCACGCCGCCCGCCTCATGCTGCGCGAAGCGGCCAAATCCAGCGATCCGTTTCCCGACATGGCACAAGCCGCCCGCGCCAAACTCTTCGCCTCCGAAATCGCCATTCAGGTCGTGAACACCGCCCTGCAAATGTTCGGCGCGCGTGGCTATTCCGATGCCGAACCGCTGGAACGCATGTACCGCGACGTCCGCATGTTCACTATCGGCGGCGGCACCGCACAAATCCTGCGCACGCAAGTCGCAGGTGCTGCCCTCGGGATCAAAACACCACAGACCCGAGACGGCTATGCCCCGCAAGTGGAACGCATCGCGGCGGAGTAACGCGCACCGAACCAGCCGCAAGCCGTCTCGCCGGTCCGCGCCTCAGACCTGCTGTTGCGCAACCTGTCGTGCGGCAATCTGCATGGGCGGCTCCACGCCTCCGGTGCAGCTGAACGGACGCACTTCAACCAGCGGCGTGCCGTTGATCTGCGTGAGTGTTCCATCCCAAAAACTGGCATAAAGCGCGGCAAGATCATCGCGATCATTGTCGGTCATCACACTGTCCGAACCGTAATTCATGATGCTGAACTTGCTGTGTTCGCCAAACCGCTCTGACGGCCAGGCCGCTTCTGACACTTCCGCAAAGAAATGGCGCAGACCAAAGATATGCCCCAACTCATGGGCCATGGTTTCCACCTGTTCCTGATGCGATTGCTCGAACAACGTCGGGAAAAGGATCAACTCATGCCGTCCCGCGTCCGGGAAGAACGCGCGCGCAAGCGTGCAGCCGCTCGGGCTGCAATTTTCCGCCGGGGCCACAACAAACTCGAAATCCCAGTTTTCATGCGCCTCCTTGAAGATCACCGGCACGCCCGTCCCCCAAAGATCGACGCCCAAACCGAACAGGCGTCGCAGGTATGTCTTGGCAGCCTCAGGGTCGCGGAACACCGCCATCGACGCCTCTTGGAAACGCCAGCGCAGGGTCGTGCCCTTTGCCCACAGCGGCACAACGCCGCCCGGCGCGTTTACGATCAGCTCCAATGGAGACAGATTGTCCGGCGTCGGAAAACCGCGCTTGTCCGTTCCGCACACCACGCCGCCGCCATAGACGTGCACAAGTTTGCTCAATGCGTCCGCCTGGTCCCGTTTGTAGATCTTTCGCAGCGGGTCACGTTCAAATTGTCCGAGATGTTCCTCAACGTTTTCGCTCATGGAAATGCCCTCCAAGGCTTTGAAAAATTTCATAAATATTCAAAATCGTAGGAGGAATAATACCCGATTCCGGCGTTCGAACCAAGCGCAGCGGTGCCATGCCCGTCATATCGGCAGAATTCAGTTTCAGCACTAAGTCGCCAGACCAAACGCATTTGCCATTCGACATCGTCTAACGCTGTATTTGGAATGCTAAATCCGCTCGGCGGACGGTCTTCCCAGCGCGGGTCCAAGCAAAACGTGCATCTTCGATCCGTAGCAAGACCGCTTGGAGAATTTCAGAAAATGATAGGCGCAACTTACACGCGCCCCGCCTCACTGCGGCGGGGCGGTCGCTGCTATCATCACAAACGCAATCGCGACGATCACCACCGCCACCAGCAAGATCGCAAACAAAGCCCCGCCCATGACTTTTTTGCCAAAGACAACCTCGCAATCCTGATCCGGCGTCACGTGGATGATGAAATCCGCATCCCCGTACCGCTTCTCGATCGCGTTGTTAGCCTGCAATGGAAGGGTCTCTTTCTTCCAGGTGAACCAATGCCAGCGGTCAACCTCGACGGTGCCAGAGATCTCTCCCTCCGCCTGCGCCTCGAAATTGATCGTGCTCGGGATCGAGCTGGAAAACAGCCGGAAGACCTTCGTTCTCTCACCGGCCTTGATTGTATAACGGTTGCTCATATCGCCTCAGTCCGGAAATCATCAAATCTACACAACCAAGCTAACCATTGCCCGGCGCTTCGGAAAAGCCTTGATATCTTGGCGCAACCCAAGCCCGCACGGCGTTTGCTGTCAGCTGGTGTCTGTTGTCAGCCCCGATGCCGCGCGACCCTCTCTCGACTTCCACGCGCCCTTCACCTAAACAGCCGGCACACAGACATAGTCCCATAAGGACCGTTCACATGGATCACCCAACGCGGGGCTAAGCCCCTCTCCGATGGTTAACGCGATTTCCGCCGACCGTCGAAACCGTTGAAAATCAAAGGATTGCCCGCTTGCTCCCGCGTGAGCATGGCCAGCATCCAGTACGCCGGACACGCCCGGCAGGTGACCCATGACTGACCTAACTCTTCCCTCCCAAGGTGCGACTCGCGCCGAATTCTGGCCTTTGATCCGCTTGGCCGTGCCCCTCATGGCAGGCCTCGCCGCGGCCCTCCTGATCGGGGTTGTCGACACCGCGATGATCTCGCCCCTTGGCACCGTGCCGCTGGCCGCCGCAGGCATCACAACAGCCGTTCTCATCATCCTGATCTCGGCGCTTTGGGGTCTCATCACGGTCATTTCCGTGCAGATCAGCCAGGGTGACGGCGCCGAAGACCCCGCCCGCGTGGCCCTTGCCTTGCGCTCCGGCCTCCTGCTCTGTGCCGTGGGCGGCGGCGGCTCCGCCCTGATCATGATCGCTTTCTACCCCCTCCTCGGCCCCCTCGGCCAACCGGCGGAAGTCTTGGCGATCCTGCTGCCCTATTGGGTCTCCATGGCGATCTGGATCATTCCATTCACGATCTTCTTCGGCCTCAAAAGCCTCTACGACGCGGTGGACCGGCCCTGGATCGCCGTGGGCCTTTCCTACATCGGCGTCATCGTGAACGTGCCCGCCAACTATACCTTCATCCACATCTTCGAATGGGGCCTCCTCGGCGCGGGCCTCGCGTCGATCCTATCCCAATGCTGCTCGCTTCTGGCCGGGGCAATCTTCCTGCTGAAGTCTCCCTCCATGGCCCCCTACCGCCAACGCGTCGCGGTGGCATGGAGCGACGTTTGGGACCAACTCAAGCAAGGCCTGCCCCTTTGTCTCGGCTATGCCGGAGAAGGAGGGGCCTACGCGGTCGTGGGCCTGATGATGGGTTGGCTGGGGGCCGAGGCGCTCGCCGCCCACCAGATCGTCAACGCGCTGGCAGGGGTCGCCTACATGATCCCGCTCGGCATGGCAGGCGCGGCCTCGATCCGTGTGGGCCAGGCCGTCGGCAGCAGCAAACGCACCCGCCTGCGCCCGATCCTGAAAGCCTCCTTCGTGCTCGTCACGCTCTGGCAAGCCGTCGCGGCGGTGGTCTTCATTGTCGGCGGTCGGATGCTGGCCCAGACCATGTCGAACGATCCGGCGGTGGTGGAGCTTGCCACACTCCTCTTCCTGATGGTGGCATTGCTGCAAATCGCCGACGGAGTGCAGGGCGTGGCCCTCGGGGCCCTGCGCGGCATGTCTGACAATACATGGCCCTCAATGGTGACGCTCGCCGCCTATTGGCCGCTGGCCCTACCGGCAAGCTACCTCTTCGGCTTCGTCCTCGGCTACGGCGCGGCGGGCGTTTGGGTCGGCTATATGCTGGGGCTTGCGGTGGCCGCGATCGTGCTGCCGCTGCGGTTCTGGAGGCTGACCGCCCCCTAGTCGCGCAGGCCCGCATTGCGGCGCTCAAAGATGATGAACCACGCCAACAACACAAACATCGGGTGGGTCAGCCCACCCGAAAAGATGATCGCCAACAACCATACAGGCGCGATTAGGATCCCAAGGATCACGCGCCCGGCCAGGAAGATCGAAAGCGGCGGCAGCAATATGGCAAGGATGTAATTCATACCTCCTAAATGGTCTCACCCCCACAATTGTTCCAGACCCTTCGGGAAATTCTGCCCGCATTTCCCCCTCCGCTTGATTTCCGCCTTTCCTTGACGCAAACGGAGCGGACCACGAACCGGAGCCGCCCCATGACCCGCATCGACGACACCTTCGCCCGCCTGAACGCCTCCGGCACGAAAGCCTTCGTCTCCTACATCATGGCTGGCGACCCCGACTATGACACGGCGCTGGCCGTCATGAAGGGTCTGCCCGGCGCAGGCGTCGACATCATCGAGTTGGGCCTGCCCTTCACCGACCCCATGGCCGACGGCGCCACCATCCAGCTCGCCGGTCAACGCGCCCTCGAAGGCGGCATGACGCTGGAGAAAACTCTCCAGATGGCCCGCGATTTCCGCGCCGGTGACGACACGACCCCCATCGTCCTCATGGGCTACTACAACCCCATCTACTCGCGCGGCGTGGACCAGTTTCTGGCCGACGCGAAAGAGGCTGGCATCGACGGCCTCATCGTCGTGGACCTCCCGCCCGAGGAGGATGACGAACTCTGCATCCCCGCCCAGGCCGCGGGCCTCAACTTCATCCGCCTGGCCACGCCGACCACCGACGACGCCCGCCTACCCGCGGTCCTGACCAACACGTCGGGCTTCGTCTACTACGTCTCGATCACCGGCATCACGGGCGCCGCCGCTGCTGAGGCCAACGACGTCGCCCCCGAGGTCGCCCGCATCAAAGCCAAAACCGACCTGCCCGTCATCGTCGGCTTCGGCATTCGCACGCCGGAAGCGTCCGAGGCCATCGCATCGGTCGCCGACGGCTGCGTCGTGGGATCGGCGATTGTGTCCGAGATCGCCGACGGCAAGTCGGTGGATGAGGTGCTGGCGTTTGTGAAGACGCTCACAGACGGGGCGCATCGGGCGTGACATTTCACTATGATTGAGGCTTATCGAACCCCAATCATCTCGGTCATCCTCTTTCATAGTGCCGTGGAAAATACAGACGGAGAGAATTACCGCTTCGTTATTAGGCGATGGAGCGGCCAGCAATTTCAAGGCGCGTATTGAGCACCCAGTATTGCAAATTCAAAGGGCGTATCATGCAAAACCAGCTCGCCAGCATCGTTACGCCGATACATTCTGAGGTGCAGTTTGTCCGTGGAGAACAGGGGTGACTCGGGCGCTCGCACCTCTGCTCGCCCAACGAAGCGACGCTTGGGAAAAGTGATCTTCACGTCAAGCCCTTGAACGTCATGCTCTTTTCCGAGAGCATCGATGAATTCTACTAGGGTGTCGCCCACCTCAAACTCGCCGAATATTTCGTTACAAGCCAGAACTTCAGTTCTCAAAAACCGAAATTGGTTTTCTTGATTGAACTCGAATGCCAACGCTGAACGCAAAGAAACGATCCGTCGTGGGTCGCGCAAGATTCCATGCTTGCTTGTGTCAACGACATCCTTCAGCCGCAGGCGCAGATCCTCAGCTCGGCCGTCAGTCATTGGAGGAACTTCCGCGTTTTTCGTTTGGCGGCTTGCGACCTCATGGCAGTGATAGGCACTGGTTGCGGCACCTACTGCTGAGGAAATGACCTCATTGTAATTTGGGTGCGCCGCCAGGTCCTCAGCTGATCGCTTAATGAACAGCATACAGGGTTCTACAACGAGATGGTAAAATTTCTGCTTGTCCATCTGTTCATATATTGTGAGGGTCTTCGCTGCCGACAAGCAGTATCCAAATGGTCACGGTCATGCGCTAAACTGAAGGCGCAACCTATTGCGCAATCACTGTGGATCATAAACCAGCGCTTTGCCCTCACCGCCGCCGCCGCCTCTTCTTCCCCCGCATCTTCTCCAACACCGCCACCATCGCCCCCGCCTCTTCCCTAAGGCTCGCCACCTTCGTCGCCCGCAGGTGCATCTCCACCTTCATCAACTCCATCACCACCCGCTCAATCAGCAGCACGCGCTCCCGCTGTCCCGCCTCGGTCAACCAGATCGTGCGCTTCCTCGGGTCGTCGTCGAAGACCGCCGCTTCGACCAGCCCGGCCTCCAGCATCCGACCCACTACGCGCGACATGGTCGGGCGCGACCAGCGCATCGATCGCGCCAGATGGCTGATCGACATGCCGTCCCCATCGCGGCTCAAATGGTCGAGCACATGCAGCACCTCGATCTCCCGCGCGCCACCAAGTTGCCGTTCCAGCAGCGCGGTCACCATCGTCGACAGGGCGCTCACCTGAGCATGAAGCACCAACACGTTGCGCGCCGACCGCTCCAGCTGGCCCCATTCCCTCGGCTCGATGTTCATCCCAAACCCTCCGCGTTACTGAGGCGCCAGATTAACCCGGGCCACCTCTCTGTTCCGCGAAAAGCCGATCCTGCGCGCGGTGCGGGCCAGTTTAGAAACCTTTGGTTAACTCCGTTCACGTGAACGCATTTTGATCTGTTCACGTGAACGCATCGGACTCTGCTCAGATTAACGCACTTTTCGAAAAATATCTGCTCAACTGAACGCATATGCGTTCACGTGAACGGACTTTGGCGGCGCAACCTGCGATGGACTCCGTACTGCACGATTGGTAAAGAAATATGACCACTCGCAAGGAATCCCGTTCATGCCCGTCATTACTGAGATCGAAGACCTCAAGCGCATCTACAAGCGCCGCGTGCCCAAGATGTTTTACGACTACGCGGAATCGGGCAGCTGGACGGAGCAGACTTTTCGCGAAAATGTCAGTGATTTCAGCCTGATACGCCTGCGCCAACGCATCGCGCGCGATATGGCGGGCCGCTCCACGGCGACACAGATGTTGGGCCAGGACGTCTCCATGCCCGTGGCGCTGGCCCCCGTGGGACTCACTGGAATGCAATACGCCGACGGCGAAATCAAAGCCGCCCGCGCCGCCGAGCGCTTCGGCGTCCCATATTGCCTCTCCACGATGTCCATCTGCTCCATCGAAGACGTCGCCGAACACACCCAAAAACCCTTTTGGTTTCAAGTATATACGCTGAAAGACGACGACTTCATGAAGCGCCTTTTCGCCCGCGCGAAGGACGCAAATTGCTCGGCTCTCGTCATCACGGTCGACCTTCAAATGTTGGGACAACGCCACAAAGATCTCAAAAACGGCCTCTCCGCACCGCCAAAACTTACCCCGAAATCCATTGCAAACATGATGACAAAAGTGCCGTGGGGCTTGGAAATGCTCGGCACCAAACGCCGCTTTTTCGGCAATATCGTGGGCCATATCGACGGCATAGACGACCCCGCGTCGCTCAGCTCATGGACCGCGCAGGCCTTCGATCAAAGCCTTGATTGGGAGCGCATCAAGGAGTTCCGCAGCTGGTGGGATGGCCCGGTCGTACTGAAGGGTATTCTCGATGAAGAGGATGCAAAACAAGCACTTAACGTGGGCGCAGATGCGATTGTCGTGTCAAATCACGGCGGCAGACAGCTCGATGGCGCGCTCTCATCCATCCGCATGTTGCCCCGTATCATGGACGCAGTCGGCGACAAGATGGAAGTCCATCTCGACAGTGGCATACGCTCAGGCCAGGACGTCCTCAAAGCGGTGGCGCTAGGCGCAAAAGGCACGATGATCGGGCGGTCTTACATCTACGGTCTCGGCGCGATGGGCCAAGCCGGTGTGACCAAAGCGCTGGAGGTCATCCACAAGGAACTCGATACCTCCATGGGTCTGTGCGGCGAGCGTAACGTGTCTGACCTAGGCCGCCATAACCTCCTGATCCCGAAGGGATTTCACGACCATTGGGCGTGACGGGGACGTCACGACACGTGGGAGTAACGCGCGGCGTTGCTGCGCAGGTAAAATGCGAGGAGCGGAGCGAGGAGCGCGATCAGCGCAACAGATACAAACGCAATCCGCAAACCGAAGGCGCCTGAGACAAATCCCATCAACGACGGCGCCAAAACGAACCCCATGAACCCGATCACCGCCGCCCGCGCCACGGCTGCGGTCCGATGCTCCGGCCGCACCATCCGGCCTACAATGGCAAGGCCAACAGGCCCCACGGCAGCGATGCCTAACCCCATGGCCCCAAAGCCAAAATAGGCGATCAATGGCGAGGGCGCGCCTGCCGCAACCAGCGCCCCGAGGCTCGCCATGCCCGTCCCAATCACAATGATTGCATGTTCACTGAACCGCTCCGTCAACGCTTGGCCCGAGAACCGTCCTATCGCCATCGTCAGCCCCAAAACCGCAGGCCCCAACGCCCCTTCCGCGGCGCGGCCACCCAGCGTGCGTTCGATGTGCAAAGCCGACCAGGCCTCAACGGTCGCCTCGACGAAGAACGCGACCAGCACAATGGCGCCACACAACAGCACCGTTGGCCAGGGAAACCGGTTCGTGCGGCGCGCTTCTTCATCGACCGGCTCCACCTCCATCCGCAGGAAAAGCGCCATGGCAACGATCACTATGGCTATGACCCCGAAGATTTGAACCGGCGACAATCCCGCCTCACGGGCGAACCCGGTGCAGACAGCAGATATCGCGTAGGCGACTGAAAACATGGCGTGATTGGCGTTCATCAAGGACCGGCCATGGCGCGCCTCAAGCTCGGACACCCGCGCATTCATCACCACGTCCAACATGCCCGACGCATAGCCCGCCGCCACCATCGCGCAGAAAAACAGCAGTGGCCCTGAGGCCAGCGATGGCCCCATCACGACGGCTGCAAAGATAAGCCCCGCAACCGGCATCGCGTATCGCCCGACGGCTCGGTCAAAAATCGGCGCCAACCACATGGTGGAGATCAGCCCAAGTGACGTGCCCAACAGGATCAAGCCAAACAGCGTGTCGTCCGCATTGATCCCCGCTTTCAACACCGGAACCTGCGCCGCAAACGAGCCCCAGAAGGTGCCAACGATCATGAAGGCAACAGCCGGGCGGCGTGAAACACTGAGGGCGGACAAAATGCTCATGGCCGCAAGCCGTCGCATGGGCCTTGGCGACTCGCAAGAGGGGTCTTTTCAATCGCCGCTGCCTGCCCTATACGCGCGACTTCAATTCACGGACCGACACCCTTGGAGGCGGTCTACATTCTTAGGAGAATAGCAATGGCTGGTGAGATTCCTGATCTTATCGCTGAGGCACGGACGGGGACAGGCAAGGGGGCCGCTCGTCAAGCACGCCGTGAAGGCAAAGTGCCCGGTATCGTTTATGGTGGTGGCGATGATCCGCTGCCGATCCAGATCCCCTTCAATGTCCTTTTGAAGAACCTCAAGGCAGGCCGGTTCCTGTCGACGCTCTTCAACATGAAGGTCGAAGGCCAAGAAGACGTCCGCGTGATCTGCCGCAACGTGCAGCGCGACATCGTCAAGGACCTGCCCACGCATGTCGATTTCATGCGTCTGCGCCGCACATCGAAGGTGAGCCTGTTCATCCCGGTAGAAGTTGTGGGCGAGGAAAACTGCCCCGGCCTCAAGAAGGGCGGCACGCTGACCATGGTGCGTCCGGAAGTCGAGCTTCGCGTGACCGCGGGCGATATTCCTGAGCAGATTACCATCAACATCGAAGGCCTGGAGATCGGCGATACGATCACCATCAGCTCGGTCGAGCTGCCCTCGGGCGCGAAAGCCACGATCGACCGTGACTTTGTCATCGCCAACATCGGCGCACCGAAAGGTATCGGCGGCGGTTCGGATGATGAAGAAGAAGGCGCAGAAGAGGTCGCAGCCGACGAGGTTCCGACCACCGACGCGGGCGGCGAAGAAGAGTAATCTTCGCACCATCATCTTCGACGAATTTGACGCCGTCCCTCACCGGGGCGGCGTTTTCTTTTGCGGATTGGCCTTGTCGTGCAAAGGTACGGCCCACGTGTGGGAGGATAAGATGCGGATGACACGACGCACGACATTGGCAGCGCTTGGCGCGGGCCTTGCCCTTGGCTCACAAAAGGCGCGGGCGACCGAAGGGTCATGGCACATGCCCGCCGAAGAAGTCCGGCATGACGCCACATTCATGCAATGGCCGGTCAACCGCGAGGTGCATCCTGACCGTGATTTCCTCGATTATCTGCAAGGCACAATCGCCGACATCGCCAATACCATCGCCGAATTTGAGCCTGTCATTCTGCTTATGCCGCCTGATGCCGTAGCGGGTGCAGCGCGTCGTCTGTCAGGCGACATCGAGATCTGGGACATCCCCACCGATGATCTGTGGGCGCGGGACTCTGGCCCGGTTGTCCTGACCGACGGTGCAGGCGGGCGGGCTGTGTTGACCTTCAATTTCAACGGATGGGGCGGCAAGCAGACCCACGTCCACGATGGCCAGATCGCCGCGCGCGTGGCTGAACGGATGGGCCTTCCCTTGATCGACAGCGGTGTGGTGGGTGAGGCTGGCGGATTGGAGCAAGACGGTGCGGGCCTCGTGATGGCGCACCAAAGCTCATGGGTGATCGACAACCGCAATCCGGGCCTGTCCCGCGATCAGATTGAACGGCGCATTCTGGAAAGCCTCGGCGCGGCGCGGATGATCTGGGCACCGGGTGTCGAAGGCCTTGATATCACCGACTACCACATCGACGCGCTGGCCCGTTTCGTGGCTCCGGGTCATGCCCTCATTCAACTGCCGGAAGAGGTCGACCTGAACGATCCGTTCAGCGTGTCTGCCTTTGAAACCCACGATATCCTGCGCGATGCCGGGCTGCGGCTGACGGTGATCGAGGAGGCTTGGGACACCCGCGTGACGTCAGAGGACTTCGTGGCATCTTATGTGAATTACTATGTCTGCAACGGCGCGGTCATTGCCGCGCAGTTCGGCGACAGAAGGACGGATCGCGCGGCGCGCGATGCGCTGCAAGCGCTCTACCCCGACCGCGAGGTCATCATGTTGAACGTGGACGCTTTGGGCGAGGTTGGCGGCGGCATCCACTGCGCCACCCAGCAAATGCCCGCGGTGTAAAACCCGCAACATCCGGGTCGCATGGTGGACCTGCGCGATGCATCTATCCGCCATGACCTGATCCAGAAAGGAAGCCCCATGTCGTTTCGTATCCGTGGCCTAGACCCCGCCCCGTTCACCCATCTTTTTGGCCTGTCCGACGCTGAGCTTGCTGAACACGGGGCCGAGCGTTACGTCGCCGACCGCGCGGGTGCACTGCCCGACCGCATCACCATGCGAGATGCCGAACCGGGCGAGACGATGATCCTGCTGAACCACACCTATCAGCCTGCGAATTCCCCCTATCACGGCACCCACGCGATCTTTGTGAAGGAGGGTGCGACGGAGACCTATGACGCGGTCGATGAAATCCCGCCCGTGATGGCCAGCAGGCTGCTCTCGCTACGCGGCTTCAACGAGGCTGACAAAATCGAAGACGGGCGCGTGGTTCCGGGCGCGGAGGCGGCGGAGGTCATCGAAGAGATGCTGGCCAATCCGAAGGTGCGCTACATCCACGCCCACAACGCGGGCCATGGTTGTTTCTCAGGCCGGATCGATCGGGCCTAAGCGCCCTCGGACCAGACCTTGCGAAAGCCCAGGATTTTGCCCCGGGACGTGACCGGATCATAGGTCATGTCCATGGCGCTCATCCGGTCGATGATCTTCTTGATGACGGCCGCGTCGTATTGCTTGGGATGGATCTCCATCACGCAAAAGCGCAGAGGGCATTTCCAGGGGCGGTCAAAGAATTGCGCTTCGGCCCCCTCCACATCCATCAGCACGACATGCGGCCGGTGCGCGCGCAGAAGATCGTGAAAGCCAATCAGTGGCACTTCGACCTGCCGCCCGCCCTTGGCCCCGAGGCGCGATCCGGTGAAACCGGCTGCAAGGTGGAATTTGGCCGTCGCCCCCTCCGCCGCATGGCCCACAACGGCGCCGTGCATCAGGCTGACTTCACCCACGCCGTTGCGAGCGTGGTTGGCCCCGATCACCGGCAAAAGATCGGGGTTCGCCTCCACCGACAGCACATTCTCAGGCTCGGTCTTCTTGGCCGCCAACGTGCCGACATAGCCAAGACCCGCGCCAAGCTCCAACACGCGAAAGCCGGGCCGCACGCAACGGTCCACAGCGCGCGCCTCATCGCCTTCATAGGTGCCGTCATACAGTTTGCCCGCAATGGCCTCGGTCGCAAGCGCCTCGGGCAAGGCGAGCTCCAAGCCGTTGATCTGGTATATGGTTTCTGCACCGGGCGATGGTTGTGTCATGTCGTTCATACCCGGCGTGTTACGGGCGGATTTTGGCAAATTGTGGGCGTGGTTTCATACACCAAGATCGAACGCCCCGCTCGAAATCAATGTCTTCCCGGCGCTCATGTTTTCCGCGTAGGCCTCAGGCGCTGAGGCCCCCTGTTCCAACGACACCACTTGAGCGATGCGGGTCTCCGCGAAACCACCCTGCAAGTTGCGCGTCACGTCGCGGGTTAGCAAAATCATCTGCGGCAGGGTCTTCTCCGCCAGCCATTTCGACAACCAAAAGCCCCGCACAGTCAGCCCCTTGAAGATCATCGTGCCGGGATGAACGCTCGCCGCTTTGCCGGACAATCCGCCGTAGATCAGGATTTGCCCCTTGCCGCGCAGAGCCTCTGCCAGCCGGAAGGTCATCGCGCCGCCTACGGCATCAAATGCCATCCGGCACCGCAAATCCTTGCACATCGCGGCCAGCTCCGCATCGAAATCGGGCGCGGTCTCATTGAGCACATACCGCGCGCCCTCTGCCTTCAACGCCTCAACCTGCGCGTCCTTGCGGACCAAGTTGATGATCTTCACGCCCTTTTCACTGGCCCGCCGCCGGATCATCGCGCCAAGCGCGCCGCTCGCAGCGGTTGAAACGGCCACGTCTTGCTTGGCGCGTTGCACCTCCGCAACCAGCGCGATTGCCGTCAGCGGGTTCACGAAACTGCTGGCCCCGGCCCCAAACGGCAGGCTGTCGGGCAACGCCACGCATTGGTTGGCGGGCACGGTTGAATATTCGGCCCATAAGCCTTGCTGCCCCGCCGCCACGGCGACCCGTTTGTCGCGCAGTAGCCTTGGCAGAAAGCCCGCGCCCGTTGCCACAACCTGCCCCGAGGCCTCAAGCCCCGGGATCAACGGATAGGGCCAGCCGAGGCCGTATTCCCCCTCCAGCATCGCCAGATCGGACGGGTTGATGGGGGAGGCCGCGACGCGGACCAAAACCTCACCCGGCCCCGGATCAGGGCACGGCACGTCCTCCAAAACCAAACCCGCACCTGGCCCATGCAGAACCAGCGCGCGCATCGTGTCGGGCAAGTTGGTCAAAGGCGGCCTCCGGTCTGGGTGGTTTCGCGCAACCGTGACACGCCCCTCACGCCTTGGCAAACGCCCGCGCGGGTCATATCACCGGGACAACGATTGGGAGGCCTCGCCATGCAACTCTGGGTCGGTCTGGGCAATCCGGGCCCGAAATACGCAAAGAACCGGCACAACATCGGCTGGATGGCATTGGACCGGATCGCCGAGGATCACGGGTTCGCCCCTTTCAGGTCCAAGTTTCAGGGCAGTTTGAGCGAGGGCAAGCTGGGGTCAGAGAAGATCCTGCTCCTGAAGCCTGAAACCTTCATGAACCTTTCCGGCCAATCGGTGGGCGAGGCGATGCGGTTCTACAAGCTCGACTCCACCGATGTGACCGTCTGGCATGACGAGATCGACCTCGCGCCCGCCAAGGTGCGCGTGAAGGCCGGTGGCGGGCATGCGGGGCACAACGGCCTGCGCTCCATCCATCAACATATCGGGCCGCATTATGACCGAGTGCGTCTGGGCGTCGGGCACCCCGGCCATAAGGACCGCGTGCCGGGCTATGTGCTCAGCGATTTCGCCAAGGCCGATCAGGAGTGGCTGGATGACGTGTTGCGCGGAGTGAGCGATGGCGCGCCACGGCTGGCAGAGGGCGATGGCGGCAAGTTCCTGAACGCGGTGGCCTTGCGCGTTGCCCCGCCCCGGTCGTCGAAATCGACGCCGAAACCTGAGCCAGAGCCATTGCACGAGCCTGTCGTAGAGAAAGCGGAAGACACCCGCAATCCGCTTCAAAAGCTGGTGGACAAGTTCCGTTGAGCGACCGTTTGCGTCAGGCCTTCACGCGGCAGGGAGAGGTCACAGCCGCCCTCGGCTCCCCCTTCATGGCGCGGCTCATGCCCCTTATCGGTGAGCGTCTGACCGAGGCCACGGCGGTCGGTGCCCGCTGCTTGGTGTGGGAGGGCGACGTGAGTGCCGCCAGCCAATCCGTCCCCTTGCGGCTGGCCGGTGCGTTGCATGGTCTGGTGCTGGATGGGGTCGATGACGGCCTGCAAGCCGCCTACCCGCCGAATGACGTGCCGGATAATGCCCTGTGGCAGGCTGTTGAGGCCGCCCTGATCACCCATGAGGCGCGGATCATGGATTGGCTCGGCCGCCCACCGCAGACCAACGAAGTGCGCCGCGCATCCGCTATCATCGCGGGGATCTGGTGGGGGCTTGGACAGGTCGGGACGATGCCGGTGATCCTGTCAGAACTCGGCGCCAGTGCCGGGTTGAACCTGTCGCTGGATCGCTTCGCCCTATCGATGGGCCGTGGTCTGCACGTCGCGCCGCGCAGTGCGGTGCAGCTCAAACCCGATTGGACCGGCGCTTTCCCGAAGCCACATCCGATTAACGTCTCAGACCGCGCCGCCGTCGACATAACGCCGCTTGATCCACACGACCCGGGCGACCGCCTACGCCTGCTGGCCTATATTTGGCCGGATCAACCCGAGCGCATGGCACGCACCCGCGCGGCCATAGAATTGGCGGATACCAAAGTGGAGGCCGCAGATGCCGCCCCTTGGCTGGCAGACCGTTTGCAGCAGCCTTGGACGGGCCTGCATGTCGTCTATTCCACCATCGCGGCGCAGTATTTCCCGTACGCAACCGGCGCCTCGATCTCGGACACTTTGAACACCATCGGCGCAGGGGCGACGGCGGATGCACCGCTCCTGCATCTGGCGATGGAAGCGGATGACGACACCCCGGGCGCGGGCCTTGTTGCCACGCTCTGGTCCGGCGGCTCGCCCACTCAACATCTATTGGCGCGCGTGGACTTTCACTGTGCTTGGATCGATTGGCGGAATGAGGCTTCACCTGCCCCCCGCTTTCCGTTACCCAAATAGATGAACGGCCTTCCTCTTTCGCGGAAGGGATCAGACCATGGGCTTCGAGAAAGCCGCATCTCTCAACGTCTTTGGTGAGGCTCTTGAGGCATGTTCAACCGACCCGATGACCGGCTTTTTTCGCGACGGCGCTTGTGAAACCTGCGCCGAGGATCGCGGATCGCACACGGTTTGCTGTGAAATGACGGCCGAATTCCTCGCCTATTCAAAATACGTGGGCAACGACCTTTCGACACCGCGCCCTGAATACAATTTCGTGGGGCTGAACCCCGGTGACGGATGGTGCGTTTGCGCGAGCCGCTGGCTTCAGGCGGCAGAAGAAGGTGCTGCCCCACCCGTCAACCTTAGGGCGACACACAAGCGGGCGCTGGAGGTCATTCCGATGGAGATGCTGGAGGCTCACGCGGTGGGGGCGGATAGTTAAGCCGCTATTGTTGCGTTGGCTTAGGAATTGCCAGCGATCGCAGGAAGCCGCTGGCGCACGATACGCGCGAACCACTTCACCCCATGCATCAGCGCGTCGTCGTTGAAATCATAGGCCGGGCTGTGCAGCGGCGCGCTGTCGCCGTTGCCGATCATCGCGAAACATCCCGGCGCAAGGCCAAGCGCCTGCGCGAAATCCTCCGACGCGCCCATGCGGGCAGCTTCGCCGTTCACGTTTTCGGCCCCATAGACAGCAGTTGCAGCCGATAGAGCGTGTTCCGTCGCCGTCGCATCATTGACCAACGGCACAAACACACGGTCGTAATCGACCTCTGCCGTGCAGTCGTGCGCCGCCGCCACGCCGCCTGCGATCCGGCGCATTGCCGTTTCGATCCGTTGGCTGACGGTATCGTCGAAGTGACGGCAATCGCCTTCGATCACGGCCTCGCTGGCGATGGCGTTCTTCACATTGTCGCCCTCAATCGACGTCACGGAAACAACGGCCAGATCTGCGGGATCCACGTTACGTGCAACAATGGTTTGAAGCTGCCCAACAATGGCGCAGGCCGCGACGATGGCGTCCCGACATTCGTGCGGGCGTGACGCATGGCCACCTGCCCCACGCACCGCGATGCGGAAGTTACCCTCGGCCCCCATATAGGCCCCTGTTCGCGTCTCAAACGCGCCCACAGGCAGGCCCGGCATGTTGTGGAGCCCGTAGATCTCATCGAACCCCAAGCGCGACCCCAGCCCATCGCGGATCATCGCCTTCATCCCCTGCCCCCATTCCTCAGACGGCTGGAAAACTAAGCGGACTGTGCCATCAAACCCGCCCTCACCGGCGAGCACGGCGGCGGCCCCAAGCAGCATCGTCGTGTGTCCGTCGTGACCACAGGCATGCATCAAGCCCGGTTTTGCGGAGGCGTAAGGAAGGTTCGTCGTCTCTTGAATGCGCAGACAATCCATGTCGGCACGCAGAGCAATCGTGCGGTCAGACGTGCCGGCACGCAGCGTAGCGACAACACCTGTGCCGCCTACGCCTGTCTCAATCTCTTCAATGCCGAACGCGCGGAGGCGATCCACGACAAATTGCGCCGTTTCCGCCTCTTCAAACCCGAATTCAGGGTTCTGGTGCAGGTGTCTGCGCCAATTGCGCATATCTTGGGCGAGGTCAGTCGAATTCATGGGCATCCTCTCTCGCCATCGACCCGCATCACGCCTCGGTCATGTCCCAACCAAGCGCGCGAGCCACAGTGAAGATGTCCTTATCGCCACGCCCGCACATGTTCATGACCAGCAGGTGATCTTTGGGCAGATCTGGCGCGATCTTGCAGACGTGCGCCAGCGCGTGGGACGGCTCCAGCGCAGGGATGATGCCCTCGGTTTCGCAGCTGAGCTGGAAGGCCTCCAACGCCTCGGTGTCAGTGATCGAGACATATTGCGCGCGGCCAATCTCATGAAGCCACGAATGCTCAGGCCCGATGCCCGGGTAATCGAGACCGGCGGAGATCGAGTGGCCTTCGAGGATCTGGCCATCATCATCCTGTAGCAAATAGGTGCGGTTGCCGTGCAGCACGCCGGGACGTCCGCCGGTCAGGGACGCGCAATGCTCCATCTTCTCATTCACGCCGTGGCCGCCGGCTTCGACGCCGATGATGTTCACATCCTTGTCGTCTAGGAATGGGAAGAACAGGCCCATCGCGTTCGACCCGCCGCCAATGGCGGCGATGATCGTGTCGGGCAGACGGCCCTCAGCCGCGTGCAGTTGTTCCTTGGTTTCCTTACCGATGATCGCCTGAAAATCGCGGACCATCGCCGGATAGGGGTGCGGGCCTGCGACCGTCCCGATGCAGTAGAACGTGTCGCGCACATTCGTCACCCAGTCCCGCAACGCATCGTTCATCGCGTCCTTTAGGGTGCCACGACCGGATGTGACGGGGATTACTTCGGCCCCAAGCAGCTTCATGCGGAAGACGTTCGGCGCTTGGCGTTCAACGTCCGTTGCACCCATATAAACCACGCACTTCAGACCGAACTTCGCGCAGACCGTCGCGGTCGCCACGCCATGCTGCCCCGCGCCAGTTTCGGCGATTATGCGCGTCTTGCCCATGCGGCGGGCGAGGATGATCTGCCCCAGCACGTTGTTGATCTTATGCGCGCCGGTGTGGTTCAGCTCATCGCGCTTGAGATAGATTTTCGCGCCACCCAGCCGTTCGGTCAGCCGTTCCGCGTAATACAATGGCGAAGGGCGACCAACATAATGCGTCCAGAGGTCATGCATCTCGGCCCAGAAGCTGTCGTCGGTTTTCGCGTGCTCGTACTGCGCCTCCAGTTCCAGGATCAGCGGCATCAGCGTTTCCGAGACGAAACGGCCCCCGAAATCGCCAAAACGACCCTTTTCATCGGGACCAGTCATGAAGCTGTTGAAGAGCTCGTTCATTGCGTTTCCTCCGGGTCGGACAGAGAGCGTTTAAAACCCACATGGCTCGCCGTAAAGCCAACAGATAGGTAGAACGCATGTGCCGCTTGGCGCGTCTCATGGGCGACCAGCTGCAATACGCCGCAGCCCAGGTCGCGGGCGCGGGTAGCGGCGTCTTCCATCATCAAGTGGCCGATCCCCTGCCCGCGCAGGCTTTCCGCGACGCGGACGTCTTCGATGTTGCCACGCCGCGCGGCGCGATGGGACAGGCCGCCAAGCACGGTCAGGTGGTAGTAGGAAATCACGTGGCCTGCGATTTCACCCACGATGAGGTGGTTTTGCGGCGCATCGCCGATGCTTTTGAATGCAGCAACGTAATACTCATCAGGGGCCGTTTCGCGTTGCGCGCCAAGATTGTCTTCCCGCAGCATTGCCACGATGGCGGGCACATCTGCTGCGGTTGCTTTGCGAAAAATCGGTGTCGTCATGGGGCCAGAGCGGCGGCGAAGGCCTGCATAAGGGCGTGGTCTTTCACGCCGGGCGCGGATTCAACGCCGGAGCTAAGGTCGACCTGTTTCGCACCGGTCTTCGCGGTCGCTTCGGCCACATTCTCAGGCGTCAGGCCACCGGCGAGCATCCAGGGCACGGTCCAGTATTTGCGGTTTGCCAGCAGGTCCCAATCAAACGCCGCGCCATTGCCACCGGGCAAGTCAGCGCCCCTGGGCGGTTTGGCATCGATCAGCAATTGGTCGGCGACTTCCGAGTAGGTGTCGATGGCTTCCAAATCCGCGGCTTCACGGATGCCAATGGCTTTCATGACCGGCAGACCGTAGCGGGCGCGGATTTGGGAGACTCGTTCCGGGGTCTCGGACCCGTGGAGTTGCAGCATATCGAGGGGGACAGTGGCCGTCAGCGTATCAAGGAAAGTGTCGTCCGCATTCACCGTCAGGGCGACTTTGGCGATGCCAGACGGGACTTGCAATGCAAGCTCACGCGCCGTGTCCAACGAGACGTTGCGCGGAGATTTCTCAAATAAAACAAAGCCTACGTAGCGCGCGGCTGCGTCAACGGCGGCGGACACGTCGGCAGGGCGGCTGAGGCCGCAGAACTTGATGGCGATGTCAGACATGTCAGCTCAACGCGCGGCGTCGGCGTCATCCAGAAGCGCCAGCACATCGTCCTGCGTATCGGAAGACCGGCCCTTCATCTGGGCGACTTCCTGGTTTAGGCGTTGTGCTTCGCGGCGCTGGGTCTTGGCCTCGGCCCGATAGCGATATTCGCGTAGCCATTCCCAGATGAACCCGACGATGATGCCAACGAGAACCGAGCCGAGCACAAGCACAAACAATGGCATCGTGCGCGCGTTCGCCATTCCCATGGCCTGCGCCAGTGGATCCGGCATGAGGTTCACGGTCACTGGGTCATTGTTCGCAAGCGCAAGCAGAAGCAGCGCCACCAGGACCAGCACAAGAAACAGGATTTTCAGATACCGAAAGATTGCCATCTCACACCCCTTGGCCCAACCCGACCCAAGGCCGGAAGATCACCCGTCGTGACCGTTCAGACGATCGCGTAGCAGCTTCCCGGCCTTGAAGAAAGGCACATGCTTTTCTTCGACAGAAACGCTTTCACCCGTCCGCGGGTTCCGGCCCACACGTGCGTCGCGTTTCTTGACTGAGAAAGCACCGAAACCACGCAGCTCGACGCGATTACCGTCGGCAAGGGCATCGATGACTTCTTCGAAAATGGCGTTGACGATCCGTTCAACATCCCGCTGGTACAGGTGCGGGTTTTCCTCGGACAGCTTTTGGATCAGCTCGGAGCGTATCATAGATCATCCCCATTGATCTTCATTCAAACCGGGCGGACCCGATAGGGAGATACTATAGGCACATCACAGGCTGGTGAATACTCTAAAGCCGACAATTTCACGCGTAAGTAGCCGCCAAATCCCTGTTTCCAAGCGGGATTTCGCCTTTGATGCGCTAAAGTGCATATCAATCTTCGATGAATTGGTGCGAATTGGCGGATGCGATTCGGGGTGGAAATTGGGATTCGGAGAAGGGGCGGCAGGGGCATCACTGCGTGATCTTGGCTTCTCGGGACCTCGTCATGTGAGACCCTGTCAGCCGCGCGTCGCGGAGCGACGCTTGGCTTCTCGGGACCTCACTGTGTGAGGCCCTGCCAGCCGCGTGTCGCGGAGCCACGGTTGGCGGGCCCAGAAGGACTCGAACCCTCAACCTGCCGATTAGAAGTCGGCTGCTCTATCCAGTTGAGCTATGGGCCCGCTGAGCGTCGGTTTAACCATTCGGGGCGGGGCCGTCCACGGGGGCTTCGACGGGCGAAATACGCTGTAGTGAATCTGTAGTTTTTTTGTAGTTATTCCGTAACTACAACGCACGCCGCATGAAGACGCTTTCGGGATCCTCGACATAGTCGCCAAACGGCGGACAATACTCGAATCCGACCCGCTCATAAAGCCCGCGCGCCGCTGCGGATCCTGCCCGACTTCCCGTCTCCAGCCATATCGCCGCCGCGCCTTCGTCCTGCGCGGCATCCATCAGAGTGGTGAGAATTGCAGTTCCCGCCCCCTGCCCGCGCGCAGCTTCGGAGACATGCATGGATTTCACCTCAGCCTGGCTGTCACCCCAAAGCGCATAGCCGCCCATTGCGACGACCTCCGCCCCCAACCAACCCGCGAACAGGCGAACGCCTCGCCCGGCCATCTCCGGGCCGGTCAGGTGGTGATTGCTTTCGGCGGGGTAATGCGCGTCGCCATGGGCGGCGTGGCGCGCGATCAGATCGGCAAGGCCGGGATCGTCAGGCGAAATCGGCCCGACGCGCAACGCGGTCAATGAGTCCAAGCCCCGCGCCGGTTGGTGGCGAAGTTGTCGCCGTAACCGCCGGGGCGGACGTTGGGCTTGCGGGTTTTGGGTTTGGTTACAACAGCCTCAATCCCGTGATCCTTGGCGTAATCCTTTGCGGCCTCAAGGCTTTCAAACCTCAGGCGCACCTGACTGTCCATGTCGCCAGACGAAGTCCAGCCCATCAGCGGATCAATCCCGCGCGCCTCGGTGGGCAGGTATTCAAGCACCCATTCGCGGGTCTTCGCCTGCCCGGAGGACATGGCGGATTTGGCGGGTTTGAAAATGCGTGCACGCATGGGTCGAGGCCTCGAATTTGTCGTCGAGAGCGTTATGCGAAGGTTGAGCGCGCTTGGCAACGGGAATGGTGTCGCGGCCCGGCCAAAGCCGGGCCTGCGCCGGACTCGTTTCAGGCGGCCGTGCGCGTGTGCGGAAAGACAAAATTCGCCATGTATTTGTGACCCGGCACGATGTGAGCGAAGGGGAACTTCGCCATGTAGCCCTTGCCCGGCACCAGATGGCCAAACGGGAACTTCGCCATAAACTTGTGACCGGGCACCAAATGCGCAAACGGAAACTTCGCCATATAGCCTTTGCCGGGCACCAGATGGGCGAATGGGAATTTCGCCATGAACTTGTGACCCGGCACGATGGCGTTCGTGCCCTGCTCCCCATCAATCAACAGCGGGAAGGGCCAATTGGCCATGCGGGCATGCCCGGGAACCAGATGGCCAAACGGGAACTTCGCCATGAACTTGTGACCGGGCACCAGATGCGCAAACGGAAACTTCGCCATATAGCCCTTGCCGGGCACCAGATGGGCGAAGGGGAACTTCGCCATGAACTTGTGGCCGGGCACCAAATGCGCAATCGGGAACTTCGCCATATAGCCGTTGCCGGGCACCAGCAGGCCAAAGGGGAACGCGCCATAACGCGGCTTTTCCGGCGCTTTCAGGCCAATGGGCCAGCTGGCCATCCGCGCGTGGGGCGCGAAGATGGACACGTTCGACGGTTGGCCGCGGCTGATCAACGGAATGGGCCAATTCGCCATGTGGAAGGTTTTGTTGTCAGGGTCGCGCGGTTTGGTCAGGAACCTTGGGTGATCCGCGAAGATGCTGGACATCGGTTCGCGCAATTCGTCCGCGACCGCGACTTCTTCGATGAGGTTGCTCAGATCCACCGCGCCTTCGCTTGCCGCTGCGTCCCGCGCCATGCGCGCGATGCCAAGCGGTTTGTAACCGGCGCGTACCATCAACACCGCCCCGCCCTTGGCGAGACGCTTCTTGTATTCCTTGGCTGTCGCCTTCTCGACCGGCGCTGACGCCAACATGCGATCAAGCTGGTCTGTCGTTTCGGCGATTGTCACGATCTGCGACGGCGCATTGCGCATGCGAACCAGTTCGTGCCGGGTGTTTTTCGCGTTCTGAACTCGGTCGAAATACCGGGTAATGATCTTGGCCATGGGCCTGCCTTTCGCATGCGCCACCGCTGCGGTGGCGTTCGGGCGGGACCTCCGGTCTGATCCTGCCTCAGATATAAGCGTCTGGTCTGGTGCAATCCTATTGCGGACGAAACGATACGCGCTCCGCTCAGGCAGCATTAAACGCCCTCAAATGGGCCACGTCCATAAGTCTTCATTTGCAGGTGCAACGGATTTGAGGTTTTCCGCCGACCGCGCGATTGGGTCGGCGTCACTCTTGGACAGGTGCAATCGCCACCCGCACTCGCATCAAATCGCGGTCCAAATGGCCCGAGCCGAAGTTCAGCCGGGTGAAATAGAGGTAGGCCTCGGCCCCGCTGGTGTCGAAATTCTGCCCCGGCGCGTCGTGGTCGATCAGGGTCGGATAAATGTAGGTGGTTTCCGGCCCGCTGGCGCGCCACGGCAGGCGCACTTCCAAAAGCGGCACGCGCGGCTCCCAATTCACCAGATCCTCGGACAGGGCATAGTAGAAGCCGAATGGATTTGGGTCGCGTGACGGGTCGGAAGAGCTACCGACAAGGATGAACCGCTCCAACTCCGTGTTCCAAGTGATGCCTTCATAAAGCTGCGCAATCTCAGGCAGGGCCACCGGCGTGCAGGTTGTGGCCCTCAGCGCGCGGAGGTCATCGCGGTAGGGATCAGCGAAATGGCCGTTGAAACCGTAACCGTCCCAATAAAGCCAGCTGTCCGGATCGCCGAGTGTTTCGGTGCGCATCAAGCAGACATGTTGTTCACCGAACGGATAGGTCTGCACCTTGATGAAAGCAAAATAGGCGCCGTCCCGTTCGATGATATTGGACGGGCTGAACGCGCCAAAGATGCCTTCGTCGGGGGCGTAGACTTCAGGGATATTGGCGACCAAGTGGTCTGGCGCGGGGATCACGTGCCGGAAGGTCGCGCCTGCATCATCGGAGCGGACGTAAGTGATCGCGTTGTACCAGCATTGGAAGTAGTCGTAGCTGTCGCAGCCCAGATAACGGTTCCCCTGGTATTCGTTGTGCACGAGGGCATGGACCGTTTCACCATCGGCCCATGTGGCCGCTATCCATTCATGGTTGCTGAACATGTCCGCGTCCGGATTACGGGTCGAAGTCATCAGCGCGGCGCAATCGACCGTAAGGTTGTCGAAATCCGGTCCCGTCATTCGGCGTGCGGTGTAGTGGTTTGTCAGAAGACTGATCTGGCCATCTGCGCCACGAAATGCCCGGGTCGGAAGATCGGGGATGTGTTCGTCGTCACAGCGATCCGTCGTCCAATCGAAGACGGTCTCGATCTCACCTGCGATTTGGACCGGGCCATCCTGTGCGTAGACGCGCGGCGGGTCGGCATCGGCTGCGGCTTGGGTGGCGATAAGGGCGATCGGGAGGAAAAGGCGCAAATCAATCATGCGCATGTATCTACCACAGAACCGCTTCACGTCAGACATTCGAATTGCCCGGGAAGTCTGGTTGCCAGCCCTGGCCGAGGGAGCGAGGGGTGGGTATCGGCCTAGGGCCGGCAACCGCTTCTGCTGCTTGCCCAATCTGCATACGTCTTTGCGCCGTACATCGCAAAGCAATAATCATGCAAAATCCCCTTATTTTATTAACCTTTTTGGTACTTTCAGGTAACGAATTCTTAACCATTTTGAGCGTGCCCGAGACAGCCTCCTGACACAATGCTGTCACCAGCTGTCAGCACCCCCTCTTGCAGCCGCGCGCTGAGGCTCCATTCTATGGGGTGACGCAAAGGATCGCCCCATGCACAACAATTCGCCCGAACAAATGCCCGAGACCGGCCAAAACGTGGATGACATCCGCGCGCGTCTGAAGATGGAGGGCGGCAAGCGCTTCGCCATGCACTCGGAGTTTGAGCCTGCGGGCGACCAGCCCACCGCAATTGTCGAGCTCAGCGAGGGTGTGAATGGCGGCGAACAGGATCAGGTGCTTCTGGGCGCAACCGGCACCGGCAAGACCTTCACCATGGCCAAGGTGATCGAGGAAACCCAACGCCCCGCCATCATCCTAGCCCCCAACAAAACGCTCGCCGCGCAGCTCTACGGCGAATTCAAAGGCTTCTTCCCGGAAAACGCCGTCGAATATTTCGTCAGCTACTACGACTACTACCAGCCCGAGGCCTACGTCGCGCGCTCAGACACCTACATCGAAAAAGAGAGCCAGATTAACGAACAGATCGACCGGATGCGCCACTCCGCAACCCGCGCCCTGCTCGAACGTGATGATGTGATCATCGTGGCCTCCGTGAGCTGCATCTACGGCATCGGCTCGGTCGAGACCTATGGCGCCATGACCCAGGACCTTTTCGCGGGGCGCGAATACAATCAGCGCAAAGTGATCGCTGACCTCGTGGCGCAGCAATACCGCCGCAACGATCAGGCCTTCCAGCGGGGCACCTTCCGTGTGCGGGGCGACAGCCTTGAGGTCTGGCCCGCCCACCTGGAGGACCGCGCGTGGAAGCTTTCCTTCTTTGGCGAAGAGCTTGAAAACATAACCGAATTCGACCCGCTCACCGGCGAAAAGACCGACAATTTCGAGAAGATCCGCATCTACGCGAACTCCCACTACGTGACGCCGCGCCCGACGATGCAGCAGGCGATGAAGGGGATAAAGTCCGAGCTTCAGATGCGCCTCGACCAGCTTGTAGGCGAGGGCAAACTCCTTGAAGCCCAACGCCTTGAACAGCGCACCAACTTCGATCTTGAGATGCTGGAGGCCACCGGCGTCTGCAACGGCATCGAAAACTATTCCCGCTACCTCACCGGTCGCGCTCCGGGTGAGCCACCCCCCACCCTTTTCGAATACATCCCCGACAATGCCATCGTCTTTGCCGACGAGTCTCACGTCTCCGTCCCCCAGATCGGCGGAATGTATCGGGGCGACTATCGGCGCAAGTTCACGCTGGCCGAACACGGCTTCCGCCTGCCGTCCTGCATGGACAACCGCCCCCTGAAGTTCGAGGAATGGGACGCGATGCGCCCGCAGTCCGTCTTCGTTTCAGCCACCCCGTCCGATTGGGAGTTGGAACGCGCCGGCGGTGTCTTCACCGAACAGGTTATTCGCCCCACCGGCCTCATTGACCCACAGGTGGAAATCCGGCCCGTCGATATGCAGGTCGACGATCTTCTAGATGAAATCCGCAAGACGGCGGAGAAGGGCTTCCGCGTGCTGGCGACCGTCCTGACCAAGCGCATGGCCGAGGACCTGACCGAATACCTGCACGAACAGGGCATCCGCGTGCGCTACATGCACTCCGACATCGACACGCTCGAACGCATTGAAATACTTCGTGACTTACGGCTCGGGGCGTTCGACGTGCTGGTCGGCATCAACCTGCTGCGCGAAGGCCTCGACATCCCGGAGTGCGGCCTCGTCGCCATTCTGGATGCAGATAAGGAGGGCTTCCTGCGCTCCGAGACCTCCCTGATCCAGACCATCGGCCGCGCCGCGCGCAACGCCGAGGGCAAGGTCATCATGTATGCCGACAAGATCACCGGCTCCATGGAACGCGCGATGCGTGAAACGGATCGGCGGCGCGAAAAGCAGATCGCCTACAATGAGAAGCACGGCATTACGCCTTCGACGATCAAGAAGAACGTCGAAGACATCCTGATGGGCACCTACAAAGGCGACGTCGACATGAACCGCGTGACGGCGAAGGTCGAGAAACCCTTGGTCGGCGCGAACCTGAAGGCGCATCTGGACGGGCTGCGGGATCAGATGCGGAAGGCGGCGGAGAACCTAGAGTTCGAGGAAGCGGCGCGCTTGCGGGATGAGGTGAAGCGGCTGGAGACGGTGGAGTTGGCGATTGCCGATGACCCGCTGGCACGGCAGACGGCGGTGGAGCAGGCGGTTGAGGGCGCTCAGAAGGCGAGTGGGCGGTCCACGGCGGGCAGGCCAGGGCAGAGAGGTGGGAACGTAAAGCGGCGGGGGCGGTAGTGACCGAGACCACGTGGTGGATCGTACTAGGGGTAGCGGCTCTAATTGCACTCTACGTCGCCATACAAATCGCAGCGGCTGTTTTCATCGGCGCTGTTGCGCTTTTCGGGTGGGCCACAAGGCAAGGTTTCGTAGGAGTGATAGCCTATTTCGCTGCGTGGTTTTTCCTGTTTCCGCTAATGTTGGTCTTTTCAGCAATCGCGGGCATCATGGAGAGCCGGAATATGGCCGCCGCAACAAAAGAAGAAGAACGGGAAAGAGAAGAAACGCGGCTCAGCTTCAAGAGAAAGCCGATAAGGTCTAAGCCACCAGATGATGCGGAAGAACGCCACAAATGGGCAAATCGTCTTCCTCCATATGACGAATGAGGCCAATTGCGTTCGCCACAAAATGACAATTGTATGCACGTGGTATGGCGATCAAACAGAAGTTTGAAGCACTTCATGGTTTCCAGGTCTGGACAACGCTGATTCGTTGATCTCAACTTACCTAATCGCCAGCCCGCCGGGACTTGCAGGCGATGGCCCGGGCGGCTTCGCGGCTTCTTACCGGGCTGGTAGACAATCCAAACGTTAGAGGATGGCGAAAGCTCATGGACAGTTTCGAAGGTTTGATAAGGCTTTTGCTCGAACAAGAGGGATACTGGACTCGACAATCCCACAAGGTGAATTTGTCGAAAGCCGAGAAACGAGAAATCGGAAAGCCAAGCATGCCAAGGCCAGAGATTGACGTAATTGGTTACAAACCATCCGCAAACAAGATCATCGCGATGGAAGTGAAATCATACCTCGACTCAAATGGCGTGCCCCATTCTGAGTTAGACCGCGAATTCGAAACTCCGACGGGCAAATTCAAGCTTTTTACATGTGCAAACTACAGGACAATCGTCTTTCGCAGACTTCGGCTGGACCTCATAGAGCTGGGATTAGCCGACGCGGAGACTAAGATTGAGCTCGGCTTGGCTGCGGGGAAAGTGAACAAAGACCTGCAGGACGAACTGCAAGAGGTTGGTTCGGAAAATGGCTGGCTTGTTTGGACGCCGAACATGATAGCTAGAAAGACGCGCGCCCTCGCAAACACTGCATATGAGAATGATCCGTTTATTGTCACTGCGAAGTTACTCGGTCGCAACAAAGGCTGAAATGCGCATTTGAACAACCCAAGAGCGGGACTTGTTCCGTCTCGCTGTCGGATGGCTCTAACGTACTCTAACCCGCTTAAAGGGCGTCGGCCCAGCTGGCTCTCCCGCCTACGGCTCCAAAGCCCTCTCATCCAGCCACAGCGTCCCATCCCGATACCCTCCCCGCACGAGATGGCCCTTCTCAGCCACCTCCGCGAACTCTTCCACCCAATCCCGGAACCGGTCGTTCGTTACGACCTTCCCGCCCACATCTCGCGCGGCGGCGAGGATCGTGGGGTCGGCGGGCTGGCCTTTCGGCACCACCAGCACGCGTTTGGCGGGCAATTTCAAAAGCTTGGCAAAGTGTCGGTCGTCCAGGTAATGGTCGGCCAGCTTGTAGCCCGCATTCGCGTCGAACATGATGCCGGGCTGAAACCCCTGCGCCTCCAGCCGCGCGATGACCTCCTTCACGGAGCTGAGGCTGGCCACGTCCCCGTTCCAGTGCATCACGTTCGAGCCGTCGATGATGATCGGCCTGCCCCGCCCCTTTCGCCGGCGCAGCAGAAGAACCAGCAGCAGAACCGCGAGGCCTAGGCCGAAGAGGGCAAGCACAACCGTGTCGGACAGGATCGGCATGGGCGGGGTCTAGCGGGTCAGTGTGGCAAGGTTTGGGCGCGAGGATCCCGGGGCGGGGTGTGGGGAAATCTCACCATCGGACGAGTTAAGAAAGAGTAAACAGGAATCTCGTTACCTATTTATTTCATATACTTAGTCCCTTCGCTCAACCTTGAGCACGCGCCCTCACAATCCCAATTCCGCCCGCAGCTTCTTGGTCAGCTTCTCCACGGCCATCGCGTAGCTCGCCTCGATATGCTCCCTGAGCGAGGCCTCCGACATCGCGCCTGCCTCATGGACCTGCACCCACTTCATGCCCCGCGAGGCGAGGTAGGGCGCGGGTCGGATTCCCGGCTGCTCCGGAAGGACCTCAAACGCCACATCGCCGACCTTGAAGGTGAACGCGTCCGCGCCGTCGTTCCAGCCGCAGATCGCGAAGACCTTGCCGCCGACCTTCCACACATCGGCATTGCCCCATTGCACCACGTGGCTCGTGGCTTTCATCGCGCCGCAGAAGGCGTTGAATTCGTCCCGTGTCATGGAAGTAGTTTTGCGCGGGCCGAGAGGGACGGCAAGCGGGCTGGTCAAGCGGTGCGCCTCTGCTATCTGCATCGCTATGAGAGTTCTACTGACCGCCGCCCTGATCCTATTCGCCTCCCCGACCCTCGCATGGGAAGCGGGCGTGGATGGCAACCTCTGCACCCTGACCCATGCCGAGGAGGGCGCGAACGTGCGCCTGACCTACAACCCTTCCGTGCCGCTCTACACAATCACCGTGACCGCGCCGGAACCTTGGCCGGTTGAGACGCGCTTTGGCATGGCCTTCTACGGCGCGCAGCCCAACACGATCCTGACGGACCGGCACGTTCTGTCGCCCGACCGCCTGTCGCTAAGCGTGTCGGACCGGGGCTTTGGCAATGTGTTGGACGGATTGCAGTTCAACGAAGCTGCGACGGGCTTCACGGGAGTGGCGGTTGTCGCGATGTCGTTGGAGGGCGCGGCACCAGAGGTCGAGGCATTCCGTGCTTGCGGGCAAGTGCCTTCGGTTTGATCTGATTTGGTAAGGTTGCGTTAACGGGAATCGCCGCAGGCTTGGGTATGCCCAACGATATGTCCCCCTGCTCCGCCCTCAGCGATCCAAACGATGCCTTGTTAACCCGCGCCGCACGCTATGTCCGACGCGCGCGGGAGATGGTTGCTGATCCGGCCTTGCGCCAAGGCGAGGCTGCTACAGCATTGGATCATCTGGCGCGGATGCAAAAAGATCTGACCGCCGCGCGGCTGACCCGAGTTCGCCCCCTGGAGCATGTGGCGAAGCAGGCCGGTCAAGCCGTTGCGACCCAGGAAGCGGCGTTGGAAGCGGTGCGCGAAGAATTGTCAGAAGCCCTGATACAGGCGCGCGCAGAGCCAAACGCAGATTGCATGATGGGGCTGATCCCCCACGGGCCAGCGCAGCGCGGTGAGGTTGCAACGCAGCCCGCCTCCGTTTGTCGTGCGATGCTCGATCTTGAAGCCTTGCGGCCTTATTTGAGCGAAGATGCGATCAGAGAGGCGGCTGCTCGGCATGGGCGCGAAACCGGTCAATGCGATCTGACCGGCGTGACCTACGCGGCGCTTCCCGCCTCGGCACAGCTGAAATGTGATGTTCTTTGACCGCATCCGACCACGCTGGCTGGTGCCCGATGGCAGCCGAGGATCAGGCATTCGAGCGAAAAACCTCCGCCGCAGGGGCCGAGTATCGAACAATGGTTGATCCGCCAACTGAGGGCGAGTATTATCCAACCTGAACTATTGGGAGCAATCCGTCTGGATTTGCGCTTAACCGCTGAAAACAAATCGAATCCAATCCGCTTAGGCGTGGTCGGGTCCAGGAGGACAAAATGAAAAAGACGCTTCTTACTGCCGCCACGATCGTGGGTTTCGCAGCAGCTGCATCCGCACAGGGCATCGAGCCTGTTTCGACGACAGAAACCGACCTTGACGTGACGGTCGGCACTCAGGCGAGCATTGACCCGCTGTACCTTGCGCTGGGTGCTGCTGCGATAGGCATTGCAATCATCGCGTCTGGCGACTCGTCCGACGGCACTAACTGATCAAATCTGCTGCGTTTCGCGTGGTTGGCACATTGAGGACACTCACTATGAAACTCGCATTCAGCGCAGCTTTTTTCGTTGGTTTTGCGGCCTCCGTGTCAGCACAAGGAATTGAGCCGGTCACTACGACCGACACCGATCTGGATGTGACCGTTGGAACGCAGCAAAGCTTTGATCCAGTTCTTTTGGCAGTCGGTGCCGCAGCCTTGGTGGTAATCGGCTTGTCCGGCACGAGTTCGTCAGACGGTACAAACTGAACAGAACGAGAGCGTAGAATTTGAAAGCCCGCCCCGGTTATTGACCGAGGCGGGCTTTTTCATATCCGTTCATCTGATTTGGAACACGGCCTGGACGTACCCACGGCGCCAACCACTTTCAGCTTACCGAACTGCGGATGCGCCGAGGTTGATGATCGACGGGGTGATCTGATCGATCACGCGGTTCCAGCGTGTCACGGGCTGTTCAGCCACGAAGATGACGTCGCCTGGGCGCAGCTCCATCCGGGTCGCCATCACAAGGTTGGCGGCGTTGGAGGCATCAAGCTGATAAGCCGTTACAGCGGCCACATAGGCCGAGCTGTCTTGCGCGCGCAGAAGATAGATCTGTGACGGGTTGCCGGTGCTTTCGCTCCACCCGCCTGCGTCGAATAGGGCGTCGGCCAGCATGGCACGGTTTTCGAACGGAAGTGCGAAACGGCCCGGCTCCCCCACCTCGCCCGCGATATAGACGTATTCCTGCCCCTCCGCGCCCAATTCCAAGCGGTCGCGGAAGTTTTGGCGGCTTTCGTCCAGCGCTCCACGGCGGATCGATACTTCGGTTTGAAGTTGGGTGATGGCGTCTGCACGGGCAGCTCGGTTGAATTCGGCGCGCGCTATGACTTCCGCAAAGTAGGCTTCGGCCTGTTGGAAATCATAGGCGGTGTCGACAAACAGGCTGTCCCCGTCCAACAGGCGCGTGCGTTGCAGGCCACGGTCAGAATAAAGCTCGGACGTCGGGATCTGGTAGAGAGTGCCGTCGCGATAGATGCGGATCACTGCGAAGTCGTCGGCGTCCAGTGACAGACCGCCAACAGATGCGAGCACCTGGTCGAGGTAAACCGGCGTCATGCCAACGGGCACCACGCCGGGATTGCGCACGGCACCCCCGACAGAGATCCGCTGCGAGTTGAATTCCGCAACTTCAAGGCTGAACGAGGGATCAATGCGCGCTTCGATCAAACGCTCGAACACCGCATCTTCGGCTTCGGCAAGTGTCAAATCAGCGACCATAACGCGACCAATATCCGGGATGGCGATGTCGCCGTTGTCCTGAACGGTGTAGCCTTGGCGTTGGTTTTGGGCGGCAACAAGTCCGGCCAGTTCTTCCGTTGTGGATTCGCCGCGCGGGGTTGCAAGGATCAGCACGTCGCCAACGCCAATGCGGTACGGTCCGGGGTTCGCATCGGGGGGAACTTGCACGTCAAGCGTGCCGGGGCGGGCTTGCGGGTCGAACACCGGATCAGGCAGGCGTTCCGCACCGCGCGGGCCACCACCGCCACCGGCAATGCGTGAAAACGCGAGCGGTAGGCTTTGCGGTGTGTAGGGGCTGCGGTTCGCGTGGGCCACAGTTGCGGGCGACAGTTCAACAACCTGCACGCCATCTGACCCGGCTGCGGCGGAAATGTCGGACGTGACGTAGGCCGACCCACATGCGGCCAAAGACAACATGGCGATGCCGGCGATCGCGCTGCGCAACGTGATTTTCATACTTATCTACCCTCCGTGCCTGCGAACAGGCGCCCCCAGCGACTCGGTGTTTGTCGCATTCTAGCGGCTTGCGGAAGGCAGCGCCGGAGCGTGAGGGTGTTTCGGCGAAAAAACTCTAGGCAGATGCAAACCGGTCACGCACGGGTTAGGCAGTGGCAAAATATTGGGGAAGAGCGAATCATGAAGCGGTGGCAGGCTCCGGCGCCGGAGGAGTTGGTTTATGTAATCGGCGATATCCATGGGTGTGTGGACAAGCTGGGTGAATTGCTGGACCTAATCGATGATGACATCGCCCAAAGCAGTGGCGGCGCGGGAAAAGTCGTTTTCGTGGGCGACTATATCGATCGCGGCGATAACAGCGCGGATGTCCTGGCGTTTGTCTCGCAGGCCACTGCAAACCACCCCGATGTGATCTTGGGACTGATGGGCAACCATGAGCGTATGATGCTGGATTTTCTGGCTGACCCGACAGGCTCGGCCAAGCGGTGGTTGCGATATGGCGGGCTGCAGACCATGGCAAGCTACGGAGTGGGACGTGGGCTGACCACAGACACCCGCAGCGCAGGCGATCTGCTGGATGCAGCGGGGGATCTGATGGAGGCGATGGGATCAGATCTGGTCGATTGGATAGGCACCCTGCCGCTGAGTTGGTCGTCGGGCAATCTGTGGGTCGTTCATGCCGCCGCCGATCCGGTGGTGCCGATGGAGGCGCAGCAATCCAAGACGCTGCTTTGGGGGCATGATACATTTCTGAAATCAGACCGCAGCGACGGCCAATGGGTCGCGTTTGGCCACCAGCCGTTCGAGAACCCTTTTGCGCAAAACGGACGCATCGGGTGCGATACCGGTGCGGTTTACGGCGGGGCACTGACGGCCGCGCGGATCGACCCCGAGGGTGAGGTCCGTTTCCTCAGCGCCTGAAGCAGTAAGCGTTAGTCACCGCGCGCCGTCAGCACCGTCAGGATCGTCTGCCAGGTGATCCACAGATCAAGCCCGAACCCTGCCCGCGCGATATAGTCGATGTCGGCGCGGGCTTTGGCGCGGGTTGCTTCCTGCCCCACGGCATATCCCAAGGTGATTTGGGCATAACCGCTCATGCCAGGTTTAATGGTTAAGCGGTGGCGATATTCGGGGATGGTTTCCAGAAATACTTGCGCGTGCGTGGCGCAATCGGGGCGCGGGCCGATCAAGCTCATCTCGCCGCGCAGGATGTTGATGGCTTGCGGAAGCTCATCCAAACCCATCCGGCGCAGGATGCGGCCGAGGCGGGGAATATGCTCCGCCTCCACCGGATCATCTGGTCCGCGATGGCGGGGGGCGTGCGCCATGGTGCGGAACTTGATGGCCGTGAAGCGCGCGCCATGCTGTCCCATCCGGTCTTGTCGAAACAGCAAGGGACCTGGGTTGAAAAGGGGGTTCAGGCAAGAGAGCAGAACAGCCAGACCCGCGATAACGGGCAGCAGAAACACTGCGCCTGCAAGATCAGCTACGGCCTTGGCGCGCCAGAACACCGTGGAGCCGCCGATGTGGTCCACAGCCACCGGACGGATGGGTTTCGGCACGCTGTAGAAGGGATCAAAATCCGGAACCAAAGTCATGGCTGCCCCCTGAAATATGGCACCGGCAAAGCCGGATCAGGGGCATTCAACACCTTCTTCATAAAGATCAGCTTAACTCTGCCACATTCGATGGAAGGACCCTCGCGTGGCGCAGGCTGGCAAACATATCGCGATCTTGGGCACGGTTGGCGTGCCCGCCTGTTACGGTGGATTCGAGACTTTGGCCGAGCAGTTGGCACGGTATCACGCCAAGGCGCAAAGGGCCGAACGGTTGACAATCACCTGCAGCGCCCCGGCATTTGCGGCCCATCCGCCTCGGTTCGCAAACGCTGATCTTAAATATCTGCCCCTGCGTGCGAACGGAGCGGAAAGCGTGCCTTATGACATGCTGAGCCTCGCTCAGGCGCGCACGAACGGCGCAGATCTAGCGCTGCTGTTGGGTGTGTCGGGGGCGCTGGCCTTGCCAATGCTTGCGGGTGCCAAGATGCGGATTGTGGCCCATGTGGACGGGCAGGAATGGCGGCGCGCGAAGTGGTCGCCAGCGGCGCGACGGTTCCTGAAAATGTGCGAAAGATTGGCCGTGCGTCATGCCGATGCGGTGATTGCAGACAGCCCTGCCATCGCGGATGATCTTTGGGCGCGCTACGGGCGGCGGGCGGAGGTTATTACCTACGGCGGCGACCAAGCATTGCACGTCGCCGATGCGCCCCTGCCAAACATACTGCCCAAGGAATTCGCCCTCGCTATCTGCCGGGTCGAGCCTGAAAACAACGTCGAGATGATCCTCCAGGCCTGCCTATCCGCCCGCAAGCCATTGGTCTTTGTCGGCAATTGGGAGGCGAGCCGGTATGGCCGCACCTTGCGCGAACGCTACCGGCAGCACCCGCACCTGACCCTGTTGGATCCCATCTACGACACCGCCTTGCTCCAAACCCTACGGCGACATGCATCGCTTTACTTGCACGGCCATTCCGCTGGCGGCACGAACCCATCGCTGGTGGAGATGATGCATGTCGGATGCGCGACGCTCGCCTTTGACTGCGCCTTCAACCGACTGACCACGTTCGGCTCGGCTACCTATTTCACCGACGCGCGCGACCTGTCTCGGTTGCTCCTTGCCGGTGTGCCCAACGCCAACGGTCAAGCGCTGCAACGGCTTGCGCAGCACCACTACAAATGGGACCACATCGGCGGGCAGTATTTCGATCTGTTTGATCGGGTATGTGCCGAGCCCGCGGCTCAGAAATCGAAAATGTCGTCCAGAAACGATCCGCGCCGTTTCTTTTTGCCACGCCCGTAATCCTCGCCCATTGGCTGCGGCTGAGCCTGTGGTGCAGCGGCGGGAACTGATCGTTCGATGATCTTGTCCAACTCACCCCGGTCCAGCCACACACCGCGGCATGTCGGGCAATAGTCGATCTCAACCCCTTGGCGGTCGGACATCACCAGTTGTGTTCCATCGACGGGGCATTGCATCAGCATCTCCTGCATCCAAGGGGTTGGCTCTGCAGGAGATGTAGGTTTGATCGCCACGCGCACAATGGCGCGCCGTCAATTTCCGTCGCCGATGGCCGCCTCAATCCGTTGTGCAATCTGCACAGACCAATCGCCGATGATTGGAATGAACTCGATCTGGCTTAGGGCCCAGACCAGCAGCGACAACAGCAATGTCGCGCCGACTACCGTGCCAAGGCCTACGGCCATGCCCACGGCGAAACGGAACAGTAAAATGCGCGGGATGGATTGGTGGATGACGAACATGCGACTTTCGCGCAGGAAGGTCAGTTCTTGCTTCAATCCCTGCACTTCAGCGGCAAGGTCCGGGCCGGTGCCCGTTGTTACTTGATTGTCCGTTTCGCTCACTCCAGCGCCCTCCGATTGTCTTGTGCGGAACCTAGCACAGGCGGCCCATTTGCCCAGTCAACTCAAGTACCCGCGCATCGCTTGATAGATCACAGCCGTCGCCGCATTGGCGAGGTTGAGCGACCTGATATGGGGCGAGCGCATGGGCAGATGAAAGGTTTGCTTGGCGCGACCCTCCAGAACCTCCGCCGGCAGGCCTTTGGTCTCCTTCCCAAAAACCAAATAGGCATCGGACGGAAAATCGGGCTCGTAGACCGAGCCACCTTCACCGCCATTCTCGAACAAGAAAAGCCGGTCTTCCGTTGGCGCGCGGTTGGCCATGAAGGCGTCCCAGCTGTCGTATTCGGTCAGGCGGACATGTTTCCAATAGTCCAACCCCGCCCGGCGCACGGATTTTTCGGACAGGTCAAAACCAAGCGGGTGGATCAGGATCAGCTCCAAATCCAACGCCACACAGGTGCGTCCGATGGTGCCGGTGTTGCCAGGGATTTCAGGGTGCACCAGGACAATTTTCATGTCCGGGAGTGCGGGGGTTGGCTCAGGCATGGGGGCGGTCGCGCCCTCCCAGCAGGGGCCAACGGCGTGCGCCTTCTGCGTCGCGCCGGGCCGCACGTGCCAGATGCGTGCGCACATTGTCCCGCCAAGGCGCTTCCAACCGGGCGCTGGCAAAGCCATTTGCCCATTCAAGGAGCGCTTCGCTGTCCTGCGGGCGCAGGCGCAGGGCGCCGTCGATCAGCGTCGTGATGGAGCCTGCCGGGGTATACCAGCGGTCCTGAATATCGCGGATGCGTCCGGGCAGCACCTTGCCGAGCCCCCGGATCAAGCCGGAGTCGGCGAAACGCTGGATCAACTGCCCCATCTCATCCCGGTTGTAGGAGATCAGGGGTGGAAAGGTTTCGAGAAATAGAGGGCCATCTTCGTCCATCGCGAACCGGTCGAGCGGCGTGTGAAAACCGATCCGCTCTGGCCGTTGTGCCACGCGACGCCAGAACTCCGCCACATCCGTTGCAACACGGTCCAGCAGGCCAATGGCCGCTTGGGTTCCGGCCTGTTTGACCAGTCGTGGCAGCATCGTCTCTTGCGGCACGGCGGTCTGAACAATCACCGGGTGCTGGATGCCAGCCTCTTCGATCAGGCGCATGTGGGTGTCGGGGACACGGACGCCAGCCAGACGGAGGCAATCGATGTAGGACTCATGCCGTCGGGCCAAAGCCTCTTGCACATCAGGATCCCGCCCGCCGCGATAGGCCGTAAGAATACGGTCGGTCAGCGGCCCGGTCAGGGGTCGCATCGGCACACCGTAGTCCCTCGGTTGCATCTGGATTGTGCCCGCATCAGCCATGGCTGCGCGGATCCACCCGGTTAATTCACTCACTCATCACCCAAAAAAACGAACATACACTAAACAAAGCACAAGTGGGGGTGGCTGCCGCGAAGCAGTCGAAAGAACGGGAATTTGGCAACAACAGAGCCATACCGGCGATTCCCCCCAGAATCTCTTGTGGCGTGATCACAACATGCCGGGCCGCCTGCGGACCGGGCAAGGCGCGTTAGGGGTTTGTTAACCAAGAGCAGGCCTAATCTTCGCCATGCGTTGCGCAACCGTCACGGTTTGGGGTCTTTGCGCCGCGGCCACCCTTTGGGGCGCGCCCGCGAATGCGGGCCCGTGGGCGCGGGAGCAGGGCGATCTGTTCGTGTCGTTCCAGATCTCGGCCGAGGAAGAACCAGCGCATCTGATGGAAGGCCTGTGGGAGCCTGAGACCTTCACGAGCCTTTACGCCGAATACGGGTTGGGGCGCAGTTTCACGATTGGAGCGGACATCGGCGGGGGAGAGGTCAGCCAGATGGGCGTGGCCTTCCTGCGTTACACGCTGACCCCGCCGGATGCGACCTGGCAATGGGCGGTCGATGCGGGCCTGGGCGCGCGGCGCATCGGCGATGGGCCGGTGCATGGGCTCGTGCGATTTGGTGCGTCTGTCGGGCGCGGCTTTGGCGAAAGCAGCGGCGCATGGCCGATCCCGATCCGGCATCAGGGTGGCTGGGTCGCACTGGACGCGGCGGTGATCTACGACCTGGAGCTTGAAGATACGATCTGGCAGGCCGAGGGCACTTTAGGCTTTTCCCTGTCTGACCGAGCCACAGCAATCGTTTCGCTGAAGGCCGAGGAATGGCCGGGGTCGGACATGATTGTCACCGTTTCGCCATCCTTTGCCTTCGACATCCTGCCTGAAACAACCATTCGGCTCGGCGCGCGCGGCGCGTTGGAAGGCAGCACTAACGTCGGTCTTTTTCTGTCGCTCTGGCACACGTTCTGAACCGCTCGCGCCTTGTGGCTTCCGCTGCTACCGTTCCGACATGTCTGACAAGAAGATCGACCCGATCCGACCCACCGATGACGACGCCCGCGCTCTTGCCCATGGGTTGATCGCAGACGCCCGTTTCGCGGCCCTCGCCGTCATCGACCCTGACACCAAGGCCCCCACGGTCACGCGCATTGCATTGGTGCCCGGCCCGGACGGTGTGCCGTTGAGCCTGATCTCAACGTTGTCTTCCCACACGCAGGCCCTCGACGCGAACCCCATCTGTTCGCTTCTGATCGGTGAACCGGGACCAAAGGGCGACCCGCTGACCCATCCGCGCCTGACGCTTCAGGCCCAGGCAGAGATTGCAGACAAGGCTGCGCTAAAGGACCACTACCTGCATCACTACCAAAAGGCGCAGCTCTACTACGATTTCGGCGACTTCCGACTAACCCGTTTTGCCCCACTAGGCGGTCTTCTGAACGGCGGTTTCGGCAAAGCGTTTCGGCTGACTGCGGCTGATATTGTGGCCTGACGGACTCACGTCCGGCACGACCCGTACCAACCCCATATCCAGACCGAATTTTCCGTGCCATGATTCGCCCATGAGTGACGCACCCATTGACCCAAGCCTTGTCGGCATCTGGCTGCTTCCTGGCCAACCGCAGACCTACCAGATTACGGAAACCGGCGATTACCTGATTGGGGAGCCGGAGGAAGAGCTGCGCTTTGAAGGTGGTGGTCGCACGATGATCTGGGGCGCGCGGCAATTCACTCGGGCCAGCGATCACGGCGTGGGTCTGATCGGCACATGGCTGGAGGATGAGACCGGCGATGCCTGGGACTTTACCGACGATCAGGCCGTAACGATCCTGACCGGGGACGAGATGCTGATTTCCGGCATCTGGGCGCTGCGCGACGGCGGGCGCTGCCTGTGGCATTGCGAAAAGCGCGCGACCGTATCGACCGACGGCGCGCATCTGGAGTTCCACTTCCTCGGCGGCGACAGCACGCGTTACGGCTATTCGGTATCGGGCGAGATTCTAAGCCTTCTCGATCCTGAAAGCTGGGTGGAGCTGACGCGCTATATCAATTCCGACCTCTACCAAGACGCTGTCGCAGTCTAAGCGGCGTCACCAGTGAATCGTGCCAACCGCACCCTTGATGCGACCCGTCAGGTTCGGCGTCACCCATCCCCCGTAGAAATCGCCCGGCTGCGGCAACACCTTGATCGTCCCGACGTAGGCTTCGTCCACAGACGTTGCATAGAAGGCGATGTGATCGCGGATCTGCTCAAAACGCGCGGTCGGTGCCGGATAGGACCAGGCCGCATTGACCGAGCGCCTGCCGTTCACGACCAGATCGAAATAGACCGCCCTGCCCTTCCACTCGCAAAATGTCTCGTGGTTGGTGGGAACAAGAGCCGACATAACGATATCAGACGGCGGGATGTAGTAGGTCGGTGCGTGGTGCGTTTCCAACACCCGAAAGCCCGCCTCACTATCGGCCACGGGCAGCATTGCGAAGACCGCGCGCAGGCGTTGGGCGACCGGCTCTAACGCAGGTGGGCGCGGATAGGATTGGACGTCTTCAACAGGCAGCATGGGCGGTCCCTACCCCGTCGCAGTCGCAAGGAAAACCCCCGGACCAGTGGCACGTGGTCCGGGGGCAATACGCAGGTGTCAGGTGGGCGGTTGTCAGTTATCGCAGCGCGCCGTCACCATGACCGACCCGCGCAAGGCTTGCGACCATCCGATCCGAAGGCTGGTGCCTCCGGTGCCCTGGAACCCTTGGGTCCATGGGGCCTCAAACTGGGCGACGTTCGATCCGTTGCGCACCGGGCCGTCGGGCATCACCGAGAGGCCGTATTTCACCGGCGCGCCGAAGGGCGTGTAGCCCGACATATCGACCACCCAGGTCTGGGTTGCCGTGTTCTCGGTCGCGCGGATGTAGCAGGGGTTCTCGGTCCGCTTGACGATGCCGTGGAATGTGTTGCTGTCGAATTGCAGATCCGCCGTGCGGTTCAAATCCAGCGGCGCGATGCTGTCATCGACGCCTTCGACCTGCTCCAACTGTGCGCCGTTCGTCTTCTTGAACAGGTTGCCGGTGATCGACAGGCCATTGATGAAATGGTCATCGCCAAAGGGCTTGATCGCAATGAACCGCATCCAAGGCGCCGTGTTGGTGGCAAAGAAGATATTGCCTTGCACGGAAAGGCCGTGGAACGACAGGCCTCCGGTGAAATCAGGCGTCGGATCCTTTTCATTCGTCCATTCGATGTAGCAATTGTCGACGTAATTGCCGTGGAACGTCATCTTGGCATTCGCATCTGCGATCACCAGACCGGGGGAGCGCACGCCTTCGACAATACCGTCACCCTGGAAGAAATGGTTGCCGGTGATGATGTTGCCCGAGCCCGAAATCACCCCGAAATGCAGGAACTTGTTGGCGCGGTTGTCACGGATCTTGCAGTCGGAGGAGTTGATGTTGAAGCAGATCGACTTGCGCTGCGGCACATTGATCGTCTGCTCGTTCGACAGGAACTGACAGCGGTCAATCTGCATCCCCTGACAGCCTTCATCCGCCGAGGTGATCGCGCGATCCTTGGGGCCGGTGAAGAAGCAATCCTGAATCTGGAACACCAAACCATCGAGCGGCAACATGATGGCCGAACACTGGCCGCCGCACAGGAATTCCACGTCCGAGATGATGAACCGTTGCAGGTTTAGCCAGCCCATGAAGTCCAGCATGTATTGGAATTTAGTGAACGTGTAGGTCTGGTTCGCTGGGGCCGCGCAAAGCGGCGAGGACAGCGTGATCTTGTTTTGTGCGGCATTGACCGAGCTCACGTAGACCTCACGCCCAACGCCTTGAGGCGCCGTCACAAGTGAACCCACCGGGATGGAATCCGCGTTTGAAACGCCGGTTATTTCGAAGGCGTTCGACGAGGACCAAGCGCCGGAGCGGGTCGTCACCTCATCCTGCCAATTGCTGGAGGACGCTGCCACAAACTGCCCGTTCCGGATCACCCGGCGGTTGGCGTAGGTGTTGCGGTTGCCGACGATGGCTTGAATATCGAGCGGCTCATCCAGCGTGATGCGCCGCGCGTTCAGGTCGAAGGCCTCGAATTCGGACTGATTGAACAGCTGCTGTAGGCCTTTCTTGAGGCCAAGAACTTCATCGCCGAAGCATTCCGCATAACCGTCGAGGTCGAAGTTCTGGTCGAGCGCCACACGAACGGAATCCGGGGCCACAATACGGCCTTCAAAGCGCGCGGGGTTGGTGAAGGTCACGTTGGACCCGATGTAGAAATCGCCCGCGGGCACCAGCACTTCGCGCCCATTGGCCGCGGCGTCGGCTGCGGCAATTGCGGCGCGGTCATCGGTGACGCCATCGCCCACAGCGCCGTAGTCGCGGATGTCGACCCAATCCATCAGTTTGCGATGGAAAACGGAGGTCACGTCTTCAACGGTGATGCTCTCAATGCGCACCTGCCCGCCATTGGGGCCGGTCAGGTCGAGGCCGACATGGGCATAAGTTGGGGTCGCGCCCCAAGCCATATCCACGCCGCCACGCTGGCCAGTGCCGAGAATGGCGGTCACTTCAACGATATTGCCATAGGCCGTGATGTCGACGGACGGGCCGAATTCATCAAGTCCCGAGACGTAGCTGTTGGAAGAATTGCCCGGCCACGCGCCGATGCGTACATCCGGCAAATTGCCTGACAGCACCTTCACCCGCGCCGAGACGCGCAGGTAAGTGCCGGGGATGATGGGCGTTTCCGACATGTAGCGGATGCGTGTTGTGGCTTCGGCCTTGAGGATCTCAAGGCAATCGCCGAAATCGGCGTCGGCGGCGACGAGGGCTGCATTGGGTGCGGTGGCCCAAGTGTCGCTGCCAGGCGTGCCGTCCTGACGCGACCAGACGCCAAGCCCGTCAGAAAATGGCGGTGGCATCAGGATTAGGCCGTCTGTGATCACCTGGTTCATGTCATACCCCTTCGTTCGCGCGGGGCTGGCCTTTGTGCGAGCCGCCTGCGTGTCATCCATCGACCGAACAGGGGGAACCGAGGCGCCCATGAACGGTCACCTCGGTTGTTTGCAATGTCTGTAAACGGCCCAAGACCGGCTGACTGGGACAGCCATTTGCCTTGGATTGCCTCGCCATGGTTACGCCCAAAGGGTTAAGCGGCAGTTAACACGACCGGAAAAAGTCGAGCGACTAACACGGCACTCTTGCGGGACGGCGGGAGGGGCGAGGCGCTTTGCGCGAGCGTCTCCGGTCGACCTCAGGCCCCGAACGTTGGTGCTTCCAGAACCTGCACCCCATTGATCCGCCAGCCATTTTCCGTCTCGATCATGGCGTAGCCGAGGTAATGGAGCGTGCCATTCTGGTCGATCACCTCGACCCTTTGAACAACCAAGCCACCAAAAGCCTGCAGATCGATGAAATTCACATCGCCCGGGTTCCAGACCATCGGGTAGCCCTGCTGAACCATGGTGCCAAACCGCTCCGGACTGCCGAACAGGCCTTGGATATTGGGGCTGGCGAATTCCCAGGCCTCCAACACATCCTCCGCGCGGAACGCGTCGAATTGCCCGCCGATGACGGCCTCGATCTCTGGGTTGGGCGGAAGGGCTTCTTGCGCTAGGATTGGTCGCGGCGCAACGAACAGGGCAACAAGCGCAAGGCTGAGCGCGAGGAAAACGGATGCGGCGATGGCACGGACCATGGGGCTTCTCCTAATCAGGCAAATCGTTCCAATGCCTGAAGCCACGTAGCGCGCGCGCGAAAAGTTTCAGCCCAAAAGTCGCCCGGCCAATCCGTCTTCGATCAACTGCTTGGTTTCATCGATGCCATAGAGCGCGATGAAACCGCCAAACCGTGGCCCCTGCGACGCGCCAAGCAGAACCTCATAAAGGCCTGAGAACCAAGACCGCAGCGGATCGAAACCGTGGGTCTTGCCGATGGCGAAGACAATGGATTGCAGGAACTCATCATCCTGCCAGTTCACCTCAGGCAGTGGAACGTCTTTGCCTTCCTGCGCGTTCTTCCGGGCAATCACATCCAACGCTTTGTCTGCATCGCCCAGACACGCCACAAGCTCTTCCATCGCGCCGCGTTCCTGATCGGTGGCCGCCCGGAACACCCGCGTGGGTTTGACGAAGTCGTTATAGTAGCGAATGGCAAACCCCGCCGCCTGATCCAGATCGGGGTTCTTTTCCGGGCTCGCGTCAGGCGCATAGCGGTTGATGAAGCCCCAGAGCTTGTCCTTCTCCTCCGCGCTGGAAACCGACACGAGATTCAACAGCATCGCAAACGGCACCACCATGGTGGAGGCCGGCACGTTGTGCCCATGGATGTGAAACACCGGGTTCGCCAGGCGGGCGCCCGTGTCCTGCCCCGCATAGGCACGCAGCTGTTGATGGTATTCGTCCACCGCCTTGGGGATCACATCGAAATGCATCCGCTTGGCCGTCTTGGGCTTGCCGAACATGAAATACGACAGGCTCTCGGTCGACGCATAAGTCAGCCATTCATCGATGCTGATCCCGTTACCGGACGACTTGGAAATCTTCTGGCCATTCTCATCAAGGAACAGCTCGTAATTATACGTCACCGGCGCGGGCTGACCCAGAATCTCGCAAATGCGGCTATAGATCGGCGTGTTGGTCGAGTGGTCCTTGCCATACATCTCGAAATCGACGCCCAAGGCCGCCCAACGCGCGCCAAAGTCGGGCTTCCACTGCAACTTTACGTTACCGCCCGTCACCGGCAGCGTCCATTCGCGGCCATTCTCGTCATCGAAGGTGACGGTGTAGTCGGTCGCGTTCACTTCCTTCATCGGAACATACATCACCCGCCCTGTTTCAGGGTGGATCGGCAGGAAAATCGAATAGGTCTGCTGCCGTTCTTCGCGCAGGGACTTCAGCATCACCTTCATGATGTCGTCATACCGCTCAACTGCGCGCTTCAGCGTCGCGTCGAACTTGCCCGCCTTGTAGAATTCGGTGGCTGAGATGAACTCATACTCGAACCCGAAGGTATCCAAGAACCGACGCAGCATAGCGTTGTTGTGTTCGCCAAAGCTGTCGTGGGTGCCAAACGGATCAGGCACAGAGGTCAGCGGCTTTTGCAGATGCTCGGCCAGCGCCTCCTGATTGGGCACGTTACCCGGCACCTTCCGCATCCCGTCCATATCGTCGGAGAAGGAGATCAGCTTGGTCGGAATGTCAGAGATAACCTCAAACGCGCGGCGCACCATTGTCGTGCGCAAAACCTCGCCAAAGGTACCAATATGCGGCAGGCCCGACGGGCCATATCCGGTCTCGAACAGCACAAAGCCCTTCTCGGGCGGTCCATCCTTGTAGCGGTCCAGCACACGGCGCGCCTCTTCAAAGGCCCAGGCCTTGGAATTCATCGCTACATCACGCAGATCGCTCATCGCTTTTGTCCTGATCATCGAGGGATGCGCCGCACCTATTGTGTGACGCGGGTGGCGTCAATAAATGACAGAAGAAGCAGGAACGGAGCACGCCATGACAGACCATTCATTCACACCCGAAGATTCGCTGGTGGCCGTAATGGTCGGCATCTCCGTATCGGACGCGACGATCCGCACGTCCGAACTGCTGTCTATTGAACAAATCGTCAATTTCCTACCCGTTTTCGGAAACTACGACGCCGATCGTATGCGCCGCATCGCCAACATCGTCTTTGATCTGTTTGAAGATGAGGATGGCCTCGATGCACTCTTCGGTTTGGTGAAAGAGGACTTGCCCGAGCCGCTCTACGAAACCGCCTATGCCCTAGCCTGCGACGTCGCTGCAGCGGACGGGGCGATTGCCCAGGCGGAACTGCGGTTCTTGGAAGAATTACGCCATTCGCTCAACATCGATCGGCTCCATGCCGCCGCCATCGAACGCGGGGCACGTGCACGTCATATGACACTGTGAGACGGCCCGCGCCGACACGTCGCCAAACCCTCACGGGAGCCATGGCACTTGCTGCGGTCAGCGCCTCTCGTGTTTCGGCTCAAGTGGTCAATTCGCTTCCGCGCGCCGCCGATGTTCCGGATAGCGCCAGTTTCCTCGCTGTCGATCTGTCCAATGGCGCCCAATGGGTGCTGGACGGCAGCGACATCGATGCACGTCACACGCCATTTTCCACATTCAAAATCCCCAACCTGTTGATCGCCTTGGAAACTGGCGTCGAAAGCTCGTTGGATGCGCACAGGGATTGGGACAGCGACCGTCGCCCACCGGCCCTTTGGTGGCCTGATGTTTGGGAGCGCGACCATACGCTACGAACCGCATTCCAAGAGTCCGTCGTCTGGTATTTCCGCGACATCGCCTTGGCGGTGGGGACGGAGCGTTATCGCGATTTCCTCAGCGCATGGAACTACGGAAACGCCAATGTCCCGGACGGCAGCGATGATTTCTGGGTGACGGGCGCACTGACCATCTCAGTCACGGAACAGGTGCAATTCCTGTCCAACCTGCTGCGGGGAAACCTAGGCCTATCCGACGCCGCTCGCATTGCATTGGTTGAGGCCGCCTGGGCCGAGGAACGTGGAAATGTCACTCTGCACGGGAAAACCGGCGGCGGTTATTCAGATGGTTGGGCCAAGGGCTGGTACGTTGGCTTTCTGACCCGCACCGACGCGGCACCAGTTGTCTTCGCACTGCACCTAAGGGGCGCGACTTGGGCCTCCATTCGTGATGTGCGACGCCCCTTGGCCGAACGGCTGTTGCAAGAGGCCGGGTTTTGGCCTGAGGCCTAACGAACCCGGCTCAGGTTTTCGTCCACAAAGGCCCGTTCGTCCGCGGTCAGTACGGTCGCGCGCGGATAGATCGGATCATCCCGGTCATTCAAAATCGGCAAGTGCCAACCCGTTGTTGTGTGGAAGAATTCCGCCGCGCCTGCCTCGCCAAATTCGGACATGTAGCCCTGAATTACCGTATCCAGATAGCTTAGCAAAATTGGGTGCTCTCCGGCGTCGCGAAGGGCCTGCTCAACGGCGTAAATCTGCACACTCGGTTCATCGTCTAACCCATGACCCAAAGCCGACACATCGTGGCGCGCATAGGCACGTTCGCGTTCATCCAAGGCGACCCAATCCGCACCAGGGACTGCTGCAATCAGACCTGCGATCTCTGCGCTCGAATCAGGGACGGCCGTCAGGAACGCAACTTCCCTCAAAGACGTGCCCTGCCATACCCTGCGCCAGCCGGTAACACGGGCGCGAGTGGCGTTTGGATAGTCATGTGTGCGGCGGTTCACGAGGCTGCCATAGCCAAAGAAATAAGGATCGTTCATGGTCTTCCAATGGGCCAATTGGCGGAGGCTATCAAGACCTCTTGATTGGGCGAAGAAGCCCTGTATGCTTTCGCATGCAACGACAGGGAGACGTGCGCGCATCGCTTGCAATGCGCGTGGGCCGAAGGAGCAACCGCCCCGGTAATCTCTCAGGCAGAAGGACCTGTCGCTGGCACGCACAAACTCTGGAGAGTGAGGGGGTCTACCCCTCCGCCGAAGGGATAACGATCTCAGGCGAAAGGACAGAGGGGGCATCGTTTCACACCGTTCGCGGTGTGTGAGTGATGCCGGGCGTTTTCGTCCCGGAGAAGGGACAAAATGGACGGGGCAACTGATCCGAAAAACCTGCCTCTCGCGGCGTTGCACGCTGAACTGGGTGCAAAATTCGTGCCGTTCGCGGGCTGGTCGATGCCGGTGCAATATGCGCGCGGCGTGATGGGCGAACACCAATGGACACGCGAGAATGCGGGCCTGTTCGACGTGTCGCACATGGGGCAGGTTCGCCTGCCCTTGGGTGCCGACACAGCGCTTGAGACGCTCGTGCCAGTCGATGTGATCGGCCTGGCCGAAGGGCGACAGCGTTATGCGATGTTCACAAATGATGCGGGCGGCGTGCTGGATGATCTGATGATCGCACGCCACGCGGATGCGTTGTTTTTGGTGGTGAACGCCGCCTGCCACGCCGAGGACGTCGCGCATCTGCACGCCCACATTGAGGGCGTGGAAGAGGTCTCAGGCCGCGCACTGCTTGCGCTGCAAGGCCCCAAAGCCGCTGAAGCGCTGGCAACAATCCTTCCCGCTGCGCGGGATATGCGGTTCATGGACAGCCACGTGGTGGATTGGAACGGAGCGGCCCTTTGGATCAGCCGCTCGGGCTACACCGGCGAAGACGGGTTCGAGATTTCAATTCCCGATGAGGCTGCAGAGCCCTTCGCAAGGTCTCTCTTGTCCGACGACCGCGTCGAGCCCATCGGCCTCGGCGCCCGCGACGCTTTACGGATGGAGGCCGGTTTGCCGCTCTACGGGCAGGACATGTCCGAGACGATCAGCCCCGTTGAAGCAGGCCAGGCTTGGGCCATCGGCAAGATCCGCCGCACAGGCGGCGACCGCGCCGGCGGCTTTCCCGGCGCCGACACGATTCTCGACCAGCTCACCAACGGCGCGCCACGCAGACGTGTCGGCCTCAAACCCGAAGGACGCGCCCCGATGCGCGACGGCGTAGAGCTTTACGACAGCGCAGACGCTACCGATCCCATCGGCCACGTCACATCAGGCGGCTTCGGACCAACCGTTGGGCACCCCATCGCCCTTGGCCTGATCGACGCCAGCGTCCCCAAAGACGCCCCTCTTTACGGCGACGTACGCGGCAAACGCCTGCCCGTCACGCAAACCACCCTGCCCTTCACCCCCCACGGCTACAAACGCTGACCTAACCCCGGAGAGACCCGATGAAATTCACTGAAGACCACGAATGGCTGTCCGCTGACGGCAACACGATCACCGTCGGCATCACACCCCACGCATCCGAGCAATTGGGCGACGTTGTGTTCGTGGAACTGCCCGAACTGGAAACCCAAGTGGCCAAGGGCGACGAGATTGTCGTGATCGAATCCGTCAAAGCCGCCTCCGACATCACCGCACCCATTGATGGGGAGATCGTGGCCGTCAACGACACGCTCGCCGACAACCCCGCGTTGGTGAACGAAGATCCAACTGGCGAAGGCTGGTTTTTCAAGTTGCGCGTGGACGATCCCGCTGCCTTGGACGAGTTCATGACCGAGGATGAATACAAAGACCACATCGGCGGTTAACGCCGCTCTTCCACGTAAATCTTATAAAAGATTTTGGAGGCCTGAATGCCCTGGACGACCACCGATTACGACCCGACCGACTTTGCCAATCGCCGCCATATCGGCCCGTCCCCGGACGAGATGGCCGATATGCTGCAAGCCGTGGGGGCCGATAGCCTTGATGCGCTGATTGACGACACGGTGCCTGCCGCGATCCGACAGGAAACACCTCTGAACTGGCCCGCGCTTTCGGAAGCGGAACTGCTTGACCACATGCGTGCGTTGGCGGGTAAGAACAAGCCGATGGTCTCGATGATCGGACAGGGCTACTACAATACGCACACCCCGCCCGCGATCCAGCGCAACGTGTTGGAAAACCCCGCTTGGTACACGGCCTACACCCCCTACCAGCCCGAAATTGCGCAGGGCCGGCTTGAGGCTTTGCTGAACTTCCAGACCATGGTGGCGGATCTGACAGGCCTGCCGGTCGCCAATGCCTCCCTGCTGGATGAAGCAACCGCCGCGGCGGAGGCCATGGTGATGGCCAAGCGCGTGGCGAAGTCCAAGGCAAACGGCTTCTTCGTCGACGAAAACTGCCACGCTCAGACCATCGCCGTGATTGAAACCCGTGCGGCCCCGCTTGGCATCTCGGTCATCGTCGGCGCGCCCGACACGCTAGAGCCCGACCAAGTTTTCGGCGCACTTTTCCAGTACCCCGGCACCTATGGCGGGCTTTCAGACCCAACTGAGCACATCGCCGCATTGCACGAAAACAAGGCCGCAGCGATCCTGGCCACGGATCTTCTCGCGCTCACTCTTATAAAAGAACCCGGCGCGATGGATGCTGACATCGCAGTCGGCTCGGCCCAACGTTTCGGTGTTCCACTCGGCTATGGCGGCCCCCACGCCGCCTTCATGGCCTGCAAGGACAGCTTCAAGCGCTCCATGCCCGGGCGGATTGTAGGCGTTTCCATCGACAGCCACGGGCACAAGGCCTACCGCCTGTCCCTCCAAACGCGCGAACAGCATATCCGGCGTGAGAAGGCCACATCAAACGTCTGCACGGCCCAAGCGCTCCTTGCCGTCATGGCCAGCTTCTACGCAGTGTTCCATGGCCCCAAAGGCCTGCGCGCCATTGCCGAACGGGTGCATCTGCGCGCCGCGCGCCTTGCCGCGTCCCTCAAGGCCGGGGGTTTCGCGCCCGAGAACGACACGTTCTTCGACACACTGACGATCCATGTCGGCGACAAGCAAAGCCGGATCATGGCCGCCGCCGTTGCCCGTGGCATCAACCTGCGTGACGTGGGCGCCGATCGGATTGGTATCAGCCTTGATGAAGTCACAACCGACGCGCATTTGGAGGCCGTCTGCCGCGCCTTTGGCGTGCTCGTAGCACCACGTCTCGATACACCCGCGATCCCGGATGCGCTGCTGCGGACGTCCGACTACCTCACCCATCCCATCTTCCACATGAACCGCGCCGAGTCCGAGATGATGCGCTACATGCGCCGCCTTTCCGACCGCGATCTGGCGCTCGACCGTGCGATGATCCCGCTTGGGTCCTGCACGATGAAGCTCAACGCCGCCGTGGAGATGATGCCAATCACCTGGCCCGAATTCGGCGCGCTGCATCCCTTCGCGCCCGCCGATCAGGCCGAAGGTTATGCCGAGATGCTGGAGGACCTCTCCGCCAAACTGTGCGAAATCACCGGCTACGACGCCATGTCGATGCAGCCCAATTCCGGCGCGCAGGGCGAATATGCGGGGCTTCTGACCATCGCCGCCTACCACCGCGCGCAAGGCAACGGGCATCGCAATATCTGCCTCATCCCGATCAGCGCCCACGGCACCAACCCGGCCTCCGCCCAGATGGCGGGGATGCAGGTTGTGGTCGTGAAAGCGGCTGAGAACGGTGACATCGACCTGGAAGACTTCCGCGCCAAAGCTGAGGCTGCTGGGGATAACCTTGCGGCCTGTATGATAACCTACCCCTCCACCCACGGCGTGTTCGAGGAAACGGTGCGGGAGGTCTGCAACATCACCCATGAATTCGGGGGCCAAGTCTATCTGGATGGCGCGAACCTGAATGCGATGGTGGGCCTCTCAAAACCCGGCGACCTCGGCTCCGACGTTAGCCACCTGAACCTTCACAAGACCTTCTGCATCCCCCACGGCGGCGGAGGCCCCGGCATGGGGCCGATCGGCGTGAAGGCGCATCTGGCGCAGCATTTGCCCGGCCATCCTGAAGGTGGCGGAACGGAAGGCCCGGTCAGCGCCGCGCCCTATGGCTCCGCATCGATCCTGCCGATTTCCTACGCCTATGTGCACTTGATGGGCGGGGAAGGCATCACGCAGGCCACGAAGGTTGCAATCCTGAACGGCAACTACATCGCCAAGCGGCTGGAGGAGGCCTACGGCATCCTCTTCAAGGGCAAAACTGGCCGCGTGGCCCATGAGTGCATCCTTGACACCCGCCCATTCGCCGAGGTTGGGGTGTCGGTAGATGACATCGCCAAACGCCTGATGGACCACGGCTTCCACGCGCCCACGATGAGCTGGCCCGTGGCCGGCACGCTCATGGTCGAACCTACGGAATCTGAGACGATGGCCGAACTGGACCGCTTCATCACCGCGATGCAGGCGATCCGGGCCGAGATTGCGGATGTTGAAGCAGGCGATATGGCAGCCGAGGCCAGCCCGCTCCACCACGCACCGCACACGATGGAGGATCTGATCCGGGATTGGGACCGCGCCTATTCGCGAGAGCAGGGTTGCTTCCCGCCGGGTGCATTTCGGGTCGACAAATATTGGCCGCCAGTGAACCGCGTGGACAATGTGGCGGGCGACCGAAACCTCGTGTGCACCTGCCCGCCAGTCGAGGAATATCTGGACGCAGCGGAGTAGGAATCTCAGAGCCGATCTTGGTTACTCAAACGCAAACAGGATCGGCTTTTTCTTTTAATACCAGATATTTAAGGGTCTTGTGCACGCGTGCACGAAACGCCTTAGCGTGAGCGCCCAAACCGCGTGTAAAGCGCATCGAGCGTGTAGACCTCGGCCACCGGCCCGTGCTCTTCGGGGAAGAAATTCGGGTCCTCCGGCAAGCATCCACGCCCGCAGGCTTGGCTCATCGTGCCGGTGGTTCCATCCACGTACCAAAGCCGCCCGCCCGGCGTGCCGACCCAGCCATTCACGCCGAACCGCATGTCGCCCTCAACATCCTGGATCGACGGCACCTCGCCATCATAACCACGGCCCCAAGCCGCATGGGTGTGCCACGAAGAGATGGCCCGCATTCCAGGCTCCAAAGGCATCGACGCACAGCTCGCCTCGCCACCCCACGACGCTTTGGTCGAGGAATAGTTCCCGTCGGCATCCTGAAGAATGAAACCGCAAACCTCGCGGTTGAAAGTCACCGACAGCCGGTTCATCGACTCCATCAGCCCCATCACGAACTCCATCTCAACGGCATCCTGCGCCTGTGCGGACGGGGTCAAAGACGCTGCGGTGGCAAGGGCTGCCAAGGAAGTAAGGATCTTACGCATGGTTCAGGGGGCTCCTATGCGGGTGGGTTAGGCTCAAGTTAACGGAGATGGGGGATCAGGCAACGCGAAAGATAGTGCACTGCGACTGGAAAGCGGGGACCTGCGCGCTATGGTTACAACAACGCAGATTTCAGGAGGCATGACATGGCCAGCATGGAAGAAAAAGTCCGGTCCCAGATGGATAAGATGATCAAAGGCACGTCCATTGAGCGGATCAGTGACGATGACGATGTGCGGGAATGGCTGTTTTTCGGCCGCATGGCGATGATCTTCACGCTTTGGGCCGCGATGATCTCGGTCGTGCTGCTGGTGATCTCCTTCCGCTTCTGACGACGTGCTTTGTGTCGGTTCAGATATGGGAACCGGCGCACATCGCTTCGCGGGGAAAGACCGGAATCCGGCCCCGCAGAACAGCTAACCTCTTTAAATTGCTGCCCAATCCGTGAAGCGGAAGGGGTTTGGGCGCGGCTTGCGCTGAGCGTGGGGCGTTGGAATACGGCGTTTCATGACAGGGGTCCTTTCACCCTCCAATATATGGCGGAAGGGTTAACAGGTCATTGGGTGTTACACGGTATTGACACACACGTGTCGAATCGTGTGCGCACCTTAGATCGCGGCCCAATCGGTGAACTTGAACGGGACGGGCGCGGGGCGGCCTGGGATTGGATTTGCGGGGCGGCGAGGCTGTGAAGGGCGTTTCATTTCTTTGATCCAATGGGTTGCGTTTCGAATGCACTAACCCTGTGGCGGGTGCCCTTCGCCACACAATATCGCCGCGCTGATATCCGATAGCTTGCCCGTGTTCCTGCCTTATTTTCCAAGGCTTGGCAGAAGATAGCCGATGACCCGCTTGTGTGCGCAGCTTTTGGCGCAACCGTGCTAGGCTACGGGCTGTGGAGGGTTGAACCTTCCGGGAATCGACCAAGAGGGAGAGAGATATGAGCGTAGCTCGCGTAACCGAAATCATCGCGTCGTCGAAGAAGAGCTTCGAGGATGCCACCGAAAATGGAATCGACCGTGCCTGCAAGACGCTGAAAGGCGTGCAGGGCGCCTGGGTTCAGGACCAGAAGGTCACGATCAAGGACGGCAAAATCGACGAATACCGCGTCAGCCTGAAGGTCACGTTCGTTCTGGAAGACTGACCATCTGGGCGGATATGTTACCAGTTGGTCGCTTTTTCCGAGGAAATTGCACCCATCTGGTCACAGTTTGACGCAGTAAAACACACAAAAAAGGCGCGTCCGGGATCGGGCGCGCCATTCGTTTTTCGCGTCGACCGGGTGGCTTAGACGAGCGTCAGGTTAACCGCGCTCTCGCGGCCATCACGGCCGGCTTCCAGGTCGTAGGTGACCTTCTGGTTGTCGGCGAGGCCGGTCAGGCCGGAACGCTCGACAGCAGAGATGTGCACGAACACGTCCTTGCCGCCTTCTTCCGGTGCGATGAAGCCGAAGCCTTTAGTGGTGTTGAACCATTTCACAGTGCCGTTGGCCATCTGTGTATCTCCTAGTATTAAACCCGCCCGCGTGCGTGCGGCGGCATGGCGTCAGTTGGGTAGCAGATCGAGACTGAGGCCTTGGTAGAGGAGACAGCGGACGAGATGCGGTAACGGTCGCAAGCGCCATATGGAGCGGATTGGGGCGAAACGCAAGGGTATTGAGACCGATCGGCGGAATGGGGCCGAGGGGGTTTCAAGGTTGCAACCGGGGGTTAAGTGGTTGTTTTTGTTTTGAATAAGGGATTTGGTTAAGGCTTTGGTAAGGATTTGCCAGCCGTTTTTCGGGTGGGTTGCACCTCAATCGTGCACGTCAAACACGAGCGGAGCGCCTGCGGAGCCGCAGGTGTAGACGCAATTCCCGGCATATTGGCCGGTCTGGGTGAAGCGGATGTAGACGACTTCTAGGCGGCCGGGGATGGCCTCGAACTCCAGTTGGAGGTCGGGGAAGGACATCTCGTAGATCAGGTCCATCGCCATGATTTGCAGGGCAATAGTTGTGTCGACGGGGAGGGAGAGGCGGCCATCGGTGAGGGGCGCGTCGTCGGTCGCCAATGTGCCGGATTGGGCGCGGAGGGAGATGGTGAGGTCGGGCGGTTCTCCGTTTGGGTCCGTGAAGGTGTCTTCGGGGTCGGTGAGGAGGATCTGGAGCGCCTCGTTCAGGGCGTTGATGTCGTCGGCGACGGAGGGGGAGTCCTCGGCGTGGGCCGGGTGGGTGAGGGTCAGAGCGAGGAGGATTGGGAGGAGTTGGCGCATGGGAGAGGTGTAGGGGTGGTTGGCGTATCGGGTAAACAAGTTTAATACTCGCTCGTTTCGATCGCGCTATATTTTACAGCGCCGGGCAACCAATACTATGATATACGAATCAAATAGCCGTAGGAATATTCAAGCAATGCGCATTCTACTCATTCTTTCGCTTCTCTTCGGAAGCCCTGCCACATCTCAAGTATATGAGATATCTGACGAATATTGGGATGACGAGTACATCCCGATACTTGAAAGCACTGAGTCCATATTATTTGAAGTGGCGCGTTGGGAACCTGTTGGGGCATACTCTGAAACCACCCGAATTCGCCAACTTGCACAGCCAGTCGGACGGCTGCGAATTCGACGGGGCCTGCGTGCGAGTTTGTGTACGGGCTTCCTAATTTCGCCATCTATTATTATGACGAATAATCATTGCATCCCAGGTTCTTCAACGCCATCCGCCGCTGCCATCGAGTTCGGAATTTTGCGTCAATTTGGAAACACGGGCGCTGAAAGATACGAAGTTTCCCTTCCTCCCATTTATACTAACGCAGCAATGGATTTCTCTTTGCTTTTTGTTGATGGTCGTCCTGGCGATACATGGGGAGCGCTGCAGGTGGATTTTCGAGAGCTTGTGGAAGGTGAGGCTCTTCAGGTCTTTCACCATCCGGCAGGACAACCCATGCGTTTGTCACGAGTTGGTTGTATGGCTGGCCCGCAAAACGCGAACATTCCAACCGGCTTCTTTCTACACCAATGCGACACCTTGGGTGGCAGTTCAGGCGCACCAGTTTTGAGCGAAGACGGGACTGTGGTCGGAATCCATCATCGCGGAACAATCGACAGAGGGTTTGATGCCTTCAACCAAGGCACTATGTCACGCTTTTTCCAAAATGCGGTTGATGAATATGGTCAAGTTTTGCAAGAAGTAATTGCAGTCGATGTCGGTGGAGATGGCGATTTGAGCGCCCTTCGCCGCTGCGCTGACGAAGCACGGCTTATTTTGGACGAAAGCGCCCTTTTGGATTGTATCTCTCTGATTGAGGAGTAACGAAATGCGACCGAACCCGACTTTCTTAGTGCTTGTTTTCTCTCTGTTCGGCTCCCAGAGTATTGCACAAGATGCCGAACGCCGCGAACTTGTGAATGCTTGTGTGGCGCAAAGAGTTTCACTTTTTCTTCAAGACAATGCGCGCGAAATTTCCGCCGATGGTGGCGTAACTTGCCCATCAGCTGATTTCACGAACTTCAGCGAAAGAAGGCACAACCGGAGTGGTGAGATACGGCTTACTTCACCTGTTGGATGGCAGCTGTGCGAGGGTACCAGTCCAAGACTCATAACTGTCAGCGACAATGGCGGAGCCGCCGGAAATTTCACTATTACCGCCGATCGAACTTCTGTGAGCATTCCTGTCTCTTGCTCTGGTGCTGGTATCGGTGGAGGTAGGCGCTGGTACAACGGAACAATTGCGGCGGACATTTGCCCGATCCTGTCCGACCAAGAACGCGTCGATATTGTTTACGAATGCGTCCTACTTTTGGATCAGTAGGGTCTCACCGAACAAACTTCTTGTGCTTCAGCCGCTTAGGCTCCAGCGCGTCCGGTCCCAGCCTCCGCTTCTTGTCTTCCTCGTAGGCCGAGAAATCGCCTTCGAACCATTCGACATGGGCCTCGCCCTCAAACGCCAGGATGTGCGTGCACAACCGATCAAGGAAGAAGCGGTCGTGGGAGATGATGACGGCGCAGCCGGCGAAGTCGGAGAGTGCGTCTTCGAGGGCGCGGAGGGTTTCGACGTCGAGGTCGTTGGTGGGCTCGTCAAGGAGCAGGACGTTGCCGCCGGATTTCAGCAGTTTCGCCATGTGGACGCGGTTGCGTTCGCCGCCTGAGAGGAGGCCGACCTTTTTCTGCTGATCGCCGCCTTTGAAGTTGAAGGTGGAGCAATAGGCGCGGGAGTTGATTTGGGCGTCGCCCAGTTCGATGATTTCCGCGCCGCCGGTGATTTCTTCCCAGACGGTGGCGTCGGGGGAGAGGGCGTCGCGGGATTGGTCGACGTAGGAGAGGTCGACGGTGTCGCCGTATTCCAGCGTGCCGTCGTCGGGCTGTTCCTGGCCGGTGAGCATCCGGAAGAGCGTGGATTTGCCCGCGCCGTTGGGGCCGATGACGCCGACGATGCCGCCGGGGGGTAGGGCGAAGGTGAGATCTTCGATCAGGAGGCGGTCGCCGTAGCCCTTTTTGAGGTTGTTCACCTCGATCACTTTCTGCCCAAGGCGCGGGCCGTTGGGGATAACGATCTGGGCGCGGGAGAGTTTTTCGCGCTCGGATTGGCTGGCCAGATCCTCATAGGCGTTGATCCGGGCCTTTTGCTTGGCCTGGCGGGCTTTGGCGCCCTGGCGGATCCACTCAAGCTCCCGTTCGAGGGTTTTCTGCCGGGATTTATCCTCCCGCGCTTCCTGTTCGAGGCGTTTCGCTTTTTGTTCGAGCCAGGCGGAATAGTTGCCCTCATAGGGGATGCCGCGGCCGCGGTCGAGTTCGAGGATCCAGCCGGTGATGTCGTCTAGGAAGTAGCGGTCGTGGGTGACGATCAGGATGGTGCCCTTGTAGTCGATCAGGTGCTGTTGGAGCCAGGCGATGGTTTCGGCGTCGAGGTGGTTGGTGGGCTCGTCCAGGAGCAGCATGTCGGGCGCTTCGAGGAGGAGTTTGCAGAGGGCGACGCGGCGGCGTTCGCCGCCGGAGAGGGTTTCCACGGGCGCGTCATCGGGGGGGCAGCGGAGGGCTTCCATGGCAACGTCGATCTGGCTGTCGAGGTCCCAAAGGTTGTTGGAGTCGATCTCATCCTGGAGGGCCGCCATTTCATCGGCGGTCTCGTCGGAATAGTTCATGGCGAGTTCGTTGTATTTGTCGAGCTTGGCCTTCTTTTCGGCGACGCCGAGCATGACGTTGTCGCGGACGGAGAGGGATTCATCGAGTTGCGGTTCCTGGGGCAGGTAGCCGACGCGCGCGCCCTCAGCGGCCCAAGCCTCGCCGGTGAAATCGGGGTCGAGGCCTGCCATGATTTTCATGAGAGTGGATTTGCCCGCGCCGTTGACGCCGACGACGCCGATTTTCACGCCGGGCAGGAAGGACAGGCGGATGTTTTCGAAGCATTTTTTGCCGCCGGGATAGGTCTTGGACACACCATCCATGTGGTAGACGTATTGATAAGCTGCCATGGGTCCGCTCCGTCGCGAGGAATTCGTTTGGCCATGCATAGTAGCGCGCGCGGGGATGGGCAATGCGGGGCGGTGGGTCAGGAGACTTTGGACAGGGCGGCAGCCTCGGACGGGATGATGATCTCTTCGCCCTTTTCGACCATTTCGATCACGGCTTCGCGGGCCATGGGCCGGGCGATGCCGAAGCCTTGCAGGCGGAAGCAGCCGTGTTTGTAGAGGAATTCGGCCTGTTCGCGCGTTTCGACCCCCTCGGCCAGGGTGCCGACGCCTAGGGTGTGGCAGAGGCGCAGGATCGAGGTGGTGATGATGCGGGCGGAGCGGTCACGGGTGATGTTGGCGATCAGGCTGCGGTCGAGTTTCACGCCGCTGACGTTGAGCTGGCTGAGGTGGGCCAAACCCGCGTAGCCGACGCCGAAATCGTCGAGGTAGACGGCGTAGCCCTTGTTGCGCAGCTCGTTGATGCGGGCTGCGGCGACGTTGTCGGTGGTGTCGGCGCCGAAAAAGGTCGTCTCGAGCACTTCGGCGATCAGGCTGTCGGAGGCGAGGCCTGCGGTTTTCGCCTCATGTTCCAACCGGGGGAGGAAGTCAGGGTGGGCGAGCGCGTCAGAGGAGGTGTTGAACGCGCCGAGCATTTTGTGGCCGCGCCCCTGCAATTCCGCCACCAAGGACGCGCTGGCGCGCACGGCGGCGAAGTCTATGTCGGTCATCCGATTTACGCGGGCGGCGAAGGGAAGGAAGCGGTCGGGCGGGATGCGGTCGCCGTTTTTGCGGGTCCAGCGGGCGAGGGTTTCGAAGGATCGGATTTTGCCGGTGCGGGCATCGAGGATCGGCTGATACTGGAAATCGATCCCATCGGTATCGAGCGCTTCGATAAATTCCTCCATCATCGCATTCTCAAGTTCTTGCCGTTCATGCAATTCGGCGTCGTAACGGGCGATTGCGGGCGCGCCGGGGACTTTCGCCTCGTAAAGCGCGAAGTCGGAGGAGCGGATCAGATCCTCGGCCGTGATACGATCCCCGCAGCTGAGCGCGAGGCCGATGGAGGCGGAGCAGGTGAGCGTCGTATCGGAGAACTCAATCGGCGTGCGGATGCGTTCCAGCAAAGTGTCCGCGACCAGTTGCAGTGATTCAAAATCTGACAAGCCCGGCAAGGCCATGACAAATTCATCCCCGCCCATCCGGCAGCAAATCGCATCCTCCCCGCCGGTATCCTTCATGGCTTCGGCGACGTGGACGAGGATCTGGTCGCCCGCGCTGTGACCATTGCTGTCATTGATCGCCTTGAAGTGGTCGAGGTCGATGTAGATGAGCCCCATATGCCGGGCCTCTTCCGTGTCGCGCGACAAAACCGCATCGGCGCGGCGCAGGAAGGCGGCACGATTGAGCAGACCGGTCAGCGCATCGTGGTTTGCGGCATGGGAGAGGTAGATCTTGGCATCTTCCAACTCCAACTCACGTTGCACCTGTTGGGAGACATCGCGGGTCACAAGGACAACGCGGCGCTGGCCCGAACGTGGTTCGACAAGCGCCTGACTGAATTCATGCCAGAAGTGATCACCATTTTTGCGGACGTTCAATTGGCGATGAAATGATGTGAAGGTTTCATCCGTTGGGTCGAAGCGGAAATTCGCGATTTCCCGGTCACTTGGTCTGGCTTCAGGCGGGAAGCAGAATTCCTGCGGCTTGCGACCGATGATCTCTTCCAGCTTCCACCCCATCGTCCGGCAATAGGCGGCATTGGCCCAAATGATGGTGCCTTCCATATCCTGATAAACAAGGCCGTCGTTGGCGTGCTGGGACACTGCGCGAAACGTCGCTTCCTGCGTTGAGACGTCATCGAGCGTGCGTTCAACCTGCTCTAGCGAAGATTGCATTTTCCGGGCAGTGCGGATCTTTGCGTAGAGGATGGCAAGGGTCGGAAACAGAAGGAGGGCCAGGAGCACCTCAAGAAGAAACAGCAGGTTCAGCCATATGCTGCCAAAGGCTTGGGGCAAGGCGAAAAAGCCTGATGCATTCTCGATCACTTTTGCGGCCTGTCTGCTGCATAACCTCGTTCCGCGTCAGACTAGGTCCCCTGCCCCAATCACCGGTTAACGGGCACCTCTTTGGGATCTGAATTTTCCGGAGATCTTTAGTCAAATGTCGAACATGTCACATGCCGGGAGGGGAAATTCGCCCATTGCGCCACGGTCGGACAAAAAGTCTGGACCCAATCTGCCCTGCGCTGTTATCAGCCGCGCACCGCAACCGAAAAGGAAGCCGTCATGGCACATTTCCGTCTCATCTGTATGCGCCCGGCAGGCGTATCCCTCGCCCCCTAAGGCGCGGCTGAGAGACGGGTTGTTCTGACGACCCTTTTTCAAAGGCCGCCCGTGACGCGGCCTTTTCTTTTGCCTGGGTGAGCTTTCACCCCCCTTCAGCAAACGTATGCCCCGGCGCGTGGCGGCTTTCCCAACCAAAGGAAAGCACGATGCAAACCAAATCCAAATTCCGCCCCTTGGCCCTGTTCCAACGGTTCCAGCAATGGATGGCACGTCCGTTGGAGGACAAGCCGATCAACCCGCGCGACAGTGATGTGCCTGAGTATTTGCGCGGCGATGTCGGCCTGCCCACGCAACATCGCAAGGCCACACCGAGGAGCGGGGACCCACCCACGCGGGATCCGTTCCGCCTGTTGTGAGGCAAGGGGGCCTGATTGACAGGCCCCCCAACCCACCCCATCAAGGCGCGGTCCTGAACGGAGCGCGGTTTGATGCGCCACGAGTTACCTTTTGCACAGCCCGGCCAGGTGATTGGCTTGTTCGGTGGGTCATTTGATCCGCCACACGAGGGGCATGTGCATGTCAGCCGGGAAGCGTTGAAACGGTTCGGACTGGACCGTGTGTGGTGGCTTGTCAGCCCCGGCAATCCGCTGAAATCCCGCGGCCCTGCGCCGTTGGACAAGCGGATGGCGGCGGCACGCGCGTTGATCCGGCACCCGAGGATGAAGGCTACGGATATCGAGGCGCGGATTGGCACTCGGTATACGGCGGCCACGTTGGCGGAACTGGGGCGGCTTTATCCCGGAGTGCAGTTCGTCTGGCTTATGGGCGCGGATAATCTGGCGCAATTCCATCGTTGGCAGCATTGGGACTGGATCATGGAACATGTGCCCATTGGTGTGCTTGCCCGGCCCGGGCAGAGGATTTCGGCGCGCACCAGCGTGGCAGCGCAAAAGTATCGAGATGCGAAACTGCCTGCGAGTGCGGCACGGTTGCTGGGGCGCGTGGAAGCGCCTGCGTGGTGTTTTCTGAACGTGCCGATGCTGGATGTATCGAGTTCGGAGATCCGTGCGCGAGGGGAGTGGGGTTAGGCGCGTTTCGCCAGCAATCCGGCCAGGCCGGATATAAGCAGGATGGCGAGGCCTGCGAATGCGAAGCCGTCCGGGACATCCCTGAATAGCGCAGCACCCAGCACTGTCGCCCAGATGAGTTGGGTGTAGACGAAGGGCGCCATGCGGCTGGCCTCTGCCCGGCGGTAGGCGAGGATCAGTAGGAAGTTCCCCGCCATGGAGCAGAAGGCTGACACAAGCGTCAGGCCTGCGACGTGTGGCGTGAATGCTGGCAGCGCAGAAAGGCCAGGGATGGCAAGGACAAGCCCGCCGATTACCAGTTGGGACAGCAGCAGCGCGCGGGGCCGTGCGACGCCGCCGATCCAGCGGCTCATCACGAGATAGCCGCCATAGAAAAGCCCCGCGAGCACCGCAAACCCAAGGCCCGGCGTCATCCCAAAGCCCGGTTTCACAACTAGGATGACCCCAACAAACCCGAGGCAGACAAGGCCGAGGCGGAGGACTGAGAACGGTTCCCGCAGCAGCCAGACAGACAGGAGCCATGAGAAAATGGGCCCCACAAAAAATGCGCCGAAGACGTTTGCGATCGGCTCGGTCCTGAGCGCGGTGAGGATCGAGACGATCCCGCCCACGATGAACAGCGCCCTGAGCCAGACGCGCCAATCGGCGAAAAGGCCGGGGGCAACGGCGCGGAATGCGAAGGGGGCGACCATCAGGGCGCCAAGGGCAAAGCGGCTCCATGCGACGAAGACGGGGGCGACACCGGCGGTGGTCAACAGCTTGCCCGCCGCATCACCTGCCGGGATCAGTGCCATGGCAAGGACCATGAGGGGCAGTGCGCGGAGTGTGTTGGCATCCATGGACCGTGGCCTATCGGGAAAGGTCAAGGCAGGAAACCCTAACGGAATATTCACGAAAACCTGTCCTTTCCGGGGCTTGAGCGTCAGAGGCTCGGCAAGCTATCCTGTGGGTAACTGCCAAACGACACGACACCATGATTAATAGACGGATCTTTGCCAGCGGGCTTCTTGCAAGCACCGCGACCGCCGCGTGGGGCGGCGCCCCGGAACGGTCACTTAGACCGCAGGTCCGCCCGCAAGGATTCCTGATCCGCACAATCCCGGAAGCCGCAGATCTGATCCGTGATGCGGGGCTTGGTGGGCGTGTTGGATTTGCCGTGGCCGATGCCGCGACGGGCGAGATGTTGGAGGTGGTGAACCCGCTTTATCCGCTGCCCCCCGCCTCTGTCGCAAAGGCCGTGACATGCGCCTATGCGCTCGACCAGGTTGGGCCCGCTTATCGCTTCCGGACGCGTATCGTTTCGGACGGGGTTCTGGCGGATGGGCGGCTCGACGGGGATCTGTGGCTGGTGGGGTCGGGCGATCCGATTTTCGACACCGATGCACTGGCCGGGATGTGTGCCCAACTGACGGAAATGGGTGTGCGCGAAGTGACGGGCCGGTTCCGTGTTGCCACGGGCGCGTTACCCGAGATTTGGCAGATCGATCCCGCGCAGCTACCGCATGTGGGGTATAATCCAGCGATCTCTGCCCTGAACCTCAACTTCAACCGCGTCCATTTTGAGTGGGAACGGGAGGGAGAGGACTACACGATTTCGATGGATGCGCGGTCGACCACCTTGCGCCCTGCCGTTCAAGTCGCGCGGATGCAGATCGCGGAGCGAACGGTACCTGTCTACACCTACACCGATGCCGAAAACCACGACGCCTGGACGGTGGCGCGCGGGGCGCTTGGTGATGCCGGGGCACGGTGGCTTCCTGTGCGCAGGCCAGCGGCTTACATGGCGGAAGTGTTCCAGACTTTGATGGCCGAGCAGGGCGTGCGCCTGCCCTCCCCCGACTATGCCAACAGCGCGCCAGACACGGCGCTGGTTTTGGTCGAACATACCTCGGACCCCTTGGAGGATATCCTGCGCGGGATGATGCGGTGGTCGACCAATCTGACGGCGGAAGTGATGGGTCTGATGGCGACACAAGCACGCGGTGTGCAGCCCGGCGGATTGCCCGAATCAGGTGATGCCATGACCCATTGGATGAGTGAGCGGTTGGGTGCGCGAAACGTGCACTTCGTCGATCACTCAGGCCTCGGCGTCGGAAGCCGTATCCGGCCCCAGGATATGACCCATGCTCTGGTCGCGGCAGGCCATGGCGGACGCTTGCGGAACCTGATGAAGGACATCCCCATGCGTGACCGCGATGGCAACGTGATCGAGGATCATCCGGTGGAAGTGGTCGCCAAGACCGGAACGCTCAATTTCGTCTCGACCCTTGCTGGATACGCCCGCGCGCCGTCGGGGCGTGATCTGGCCTTCACCATCTTCTGCGCCGATCTGGACCGGCGCGAAGCGATCCCCGAGGATGAGCGGGAACGCCCACAAGGGGCCCGCACCTACAACCGCGCCGCAAAACGCCTGCAACAGGCCTTGGTGGAACGGTGGAGCACGGTCTACGCGTGAGCGCGCGGTACACCTTTCGACCTGCAACTCTTGATGACCTTCCGATGCTGAACGCCTGGCGCGATCTGCCCCATGTGGCGGAATGGTGGGATGACGACGACGTCTACGATGCGGATGACCTGCGGGACCCGAGGTTGTCGCTGAGCGTGGTTTATTGTGGTGAGACGCCAATTGGATTTCAGCAGAGCTATTCCGTTCATGGGTGGGATTTCAAACACCACTTCGGGCATTTCCCCAAGGGGTCGCGCGGGGTCGATCAGTTCATCGGGCCTGCGGACTGGCTGGGGAAAGGCCACGGGTCTGGCTTCGTGCGGGCTTATGTTGAGATGCTGTTTGCAGATGGTGCACCGGTGGTCGCGACCGACCCGCATCCGGACAATGCGCGTGCCATTCGCGCCTATGAAAAGGCTGGGTTCAGCGCCCATGGGCCGGTGATGGAGACGAAATGGGGCCTGATCCTTCCGATGAGTATTCGGGCGCAGGGCACAGGGTAGAACGCAAAAAGGCCACCCGCGCGGGGTGGCCTTTGATTGCAGTGATCGAGACTTACACGCTGACGCTGTCGCCCTTGGGGCCTGCGATCAACCAGGCGATGAAGCCCAGGACCGGCAGGATCAGGATGACGAGCGTCCAGAGCAGCTTTGCCCCCGTCGATGCGGCCGATGTCCATGTCTTGAACAGTGCGTAGATGTTGGCGATCAGAACGATCAAGCCGATAATACCATATTCCATTGGTCTTTCCTCCGGTGAGTGTGTCTTGGGTAGGCAACAACCAGGAGTGGAAATGGTTCCGAACTTTTTTAGCGGCGCAAGTGGAAGAGTGCGTGGAGGCGACCTTCACGAGCGAATGGATCGCGCGGTTTCGGTGCGCTTTCCTGTGCCATGATCCGGCGGACAAGGACAAAGGAGAGCAGGCCAAACGCCACGCCACCGACGGCTTGGCCGATCAGGACGCCCGCCGCGCCGAACCACATCGAGAAGAGCACCACGAAGGGGATCGTGCCAAGCGTGTGGCGGCCCCAATTCACGAAGGTGGATTGGTAGGGGTGGCCGAGGTTGTTGAAGCTGGCGTTCGACACAAAGATCATGCCGTTGAAGAAGAACAGCAGGGCCAATGGGCCGCAGAAGAGGAAGACCAATTCGCGCGCGGTGCCGGTCACCTCGAACAGGGCCGCGATGGGTTCGCGCAGGCCGAAGAGAATGCCGGATATGAGCAGGACGACGATGGCGCAGAACAACAGAGCCTCGGTGTAAGTCCGTTTGACGCGGTCGTGTTGCCCGGCACCGAAGTTTTGGCCGACGATGGGGCCGACCGCGCCAGACAGGGCGAAGAGCACGCCGAAGGCCACTGGGGTGAGGCGGCCGACGATGGCCATACCTGCGACGGCTTCTTCCCCGTATTCCGCCATGGCGCGGGTGACGTAGGCTTGGCCAATGGGGGTGGCCAGTTGGGTCAGGACGGCGGGCCCCGCGAGGGTGACGATCGGGGCGAGATCGATGCGCATATCTGGCAGTGACGGGCGGTCAAAGCCACCGTGGTGCCGGATGATCGGCACAATCGCCATGACGCCGATGGCAATGCGGGCGCAGACGGAGGCAATGGCCGCACCAGTCAGTTCCAGATCGAGGCCGAAGATCAGGATGGGGTCGAGGATTGCGTTTACCACACCGCCCCAGATCGTGACCATCATGGCGCGGCGCGCATCGCCGTGGGCGCGCAGGATCGCGCCGCCGACCATGCCGACCAGTAGCAGAGGCAGAGAGGGGACGATGATGCGCAGGTAAGATGTGGCGAGTGGTTGCGTGGTCTCGGAGGCGCCTAGGAGGGCCACGAAGGTGGGCACGTAGACCCATACGAAGGCTGCGAAGATCGCGCCGAAGATCACCCCGTAAGTGAGGACGGTTCCGGCACGGCGTTTGGCCAGCGCCTCGTCCCCTGCCCCAAGCGCACGGGCCACAAGCGCGCCGCCTGCAATCGCCATGCCGATCCCGAAGGACGAGGTGAAGAAAAGGATCGCGCCCGCGTAGCCGACGGCGGCGGCAAGCTCTTCTTTCCCCAACATGGAGATGAAGATCATGTCGACGAAATCGACCATGAAGACGGCCATCAGCCCCAGCGAGGATGTCAGCGACATCACCGTGATGTGGCGAAAGAGCGATCCTTCGAGGAAGACGGCTTGCGACTGGGCCATGGGCGATTGGTGGCACGGGCGCGCCCCAACCGCCAGAGGTTTTGTACGGTCTCAACGAATATGGCAGACCGACATTTCATTGGGGATGGTTGTCCACCAATGGCCCGTCCATTCTCCGCCCTGGGAGGCTGCAATGGCCGGGCAGACCTGGTTGGCGTGCTGCTGGTTCCAGATCGGGCCGGCCTCGACCGCGCGGGCGGGTTGTTCGGTTCTGATCTGGCAGACCGACATTTCATTGGGAATGGTCGTCCACCAATGGCCCGTCCACTCACCGCCTTGCGACGCCGCAATGGCCGGGCAGACCTGATTGGCGTGTTGTTGGTTCCAGATAGGGCCCGCCTCGATCGCTTGTTGGGCAGAGGCAGCAACAGGGGCAACAAGAAGGGCGGCGGCGGTGATGAGGGCAAAGCGAGTCATGAAATAGGCTCCGATAGAAGGGGTATCGAGCTGACCTTACGTTATCCCGGGGGCCGTGTCGTCTTCCGGATTTCCATTATTTCACAATGTTGTCAGGAGGCTGCAACACTCCCCGATCTTTTTTTTGAGCGTCAGAGCGACGGCTTCTTTTGCAGAAGCCGCATGACGTCGGCCATCTCTGGCCCCCGCTCGCGGCCCGTGACAGCCTTGCGCAACGGCATGAAGAGGCCCTTGCCTGTGCGGCCTGTCGCCTCTTTCACAGCACCCGTCCAGCTGGACCACGTGTCGGCGTCGTAGGGGGCGTCGGGGAGCATGGCGAAGGCTTGGGCGACGAAATCGCGGTCTTCGTCATCGACCAAGGGCGTGGCACCGTCGCGGAACAGGCTCCACCATTCGGCCATCTCAGACTTGCGGGTGATGTTGGCGCGGGCGACCTCCCAGAACGTGGGCGCAAGATCGGCGGGCACGCCGAGGGTGGCGATGTCGTCTTGCACCGCATCGTAGGGCGTCTCGTGCAGGATGCGCGCGGTCAGCGGCCAAAGGTCTTCGACGTCGAACTTGGTGGGGGCGGAGCCGAAGTGGTCCAGGTCGAAGCCGTCTGCGAGCGCGTCGATGCTTTCGACCAACTCTACCGGCTGGGACGAGCCGATGCGGGCCATGTGCGACAGAAGCGCCATAGGCTCCATCCCCTGCTCGCGGAGGTCGCGGAGGGCGAGCGTGCCGAGGCGTTTCGACAGCGCCTCGCCCTGCGGGCCGGTCAGGAGGGAATGGTGCGCGAAGTTCGGTGCGGTGTGGCCGAGGGCCGCCATGATCTGGATCTGGGTGGCAGTGTTGGTGACATGGTCAGAGCCGCGCACAACGTGGGTCACGCCCATGTCGGTGTCGTCCACGACCGAAGCAATTGTATAGAGCACCTGCCCGTCTGCGCGGATCAGGACGGGGTCGGACACGGAGGCGGCATCGATGGAAAGATCGCCAAGGATACCGTCGGTCCATTCTATGCGCTCATGGTCGAGCATGAAGCGCCAAACGCCATCGCCGCGGTCGGCGCGCAGGGTGGTTTTTTCGTCGTCCGAGAGGGCAAGTGCGGCGCGGTCGTAGACCGGCGGCTGGCCCATGTTGAGCTGCTTCTTGCGCTTGAGGTCGAGCTCGGTCGGGGTTTCCCAGGCCTCGTAGAACCGACCTTTCGCGCGCAGTTCATCGGCGGCGGCTGCGTAGCGGTCGAAGCGGTCGGACTGCTTTTCCAGTTGGTCCCATTCGATCCCCAGCCATTCCAGATCGCGCTGAATGGCATCCGCATATTCCTGGGTGGACCGCTCCGGGTCGGTATCGTCGAGGCGCAGGATGAAGGTGCCGCCCGCCTTCTTTGCGATCAGGAAGTTGAACAGCGCCGTGCGCAGGTTGCCGATGTGGATGTATCCGGTGGGCGACGGGGCGAAGCGGGTGGTGACGGACATGGGACGCGGCCTCAGATGCGGATTGCGGCCCTTCCTCTTTCACGGGGCGCGCGTTTTGTCCATATCGGGGGGATGAGCTTTGCTGACCAGACCGCCCCGAGCCTCGCCCAGATGGAGGAGATGGCTTATGCCGCCCGCGATGCATTGGCCGAGCCCTGGAAGGGGCCTGCCGCAAGTGTCGTGATCCGGGTGGAAGATGTGGCAGACCCGGCGATGTTGACCGAGTTGGAGATGGAGGATCCGTTCGAGTTGACGGGGCTATATGACGGCATCCCGCTGACGCAGAAATCGGTGATGGATCAGCCCGAGGGGCCTGACACAATCTGGCTATTCCGGCGCGCCATTCTGGATGAATGGGTGGACCGTGGGAACGTGACGTTGGCCGAGCTTGTGACCCACGTATTGATCCATGAATTCGCCCATCATTTCGGCTGGTCAGATGACGACATCGCCGCAGTCGATCGCTGGTGGGAATAATCTGGCCAGGGTCGGCGTTGGTTGTTCTAGCTGTTTTCCGGACCCACGCGCGGAAACCACTTGTTAACTTCCTTCCGCTACCGAAGGCCTGAAACCGGGCCGAGTTCCGGGGGTTTGAGTGCAAGGGCGCAGGTATGGCCGACGATAAGATGCTTCCCGACGAGGCCGCGCTGCAGCGTCTGATTATGTGGGTCGACGGTGTCGATTTGCCCATGTTCATTGTGATCCGGCGTGCAGGCGAGCGGTTGGAGTTCCTCCACGCAAATGCCGCGTTGGGCCGGGTTGCCGGCGTACCCGTGTCGATCTTTCCCGGACGCTCGGCAGAGGAGATCTTTCCTGCCCGAATGGCCATTCAGCTTGACGGAAACTACCGCAACTGTTTGGGCAGCGACGCGCCCGTTTCTTACGAAGAATGCCTGATGATCGAGGGGCGGGAAACGTGGTGGCAGACCACGCTTTCAAAGCCCGCGGGCTTCCATGACCGTGTCATCCTTGGGATCGCCGTGTCCACGACTGACGCCAAGATCCGTGAATTCGCAGCGGCAGAGGCAGTTGCCGATATGACGGCGCGGTTCGCGGACCTTCAGTTGTTTTCGACCATGGCCGCCCATGATGCCCGCAGCCCCCTTGCGACGGTATCGAGCCTTGTGGACCTTGTGTTGGAGGATTTTGAAGATCGCGGCGATGGTAAAACCGATTTGCTACGCATGATCTCGAACACCGTGGACGAGGCGTTGCGACAGATTACCGATACGCTGGAGCACAGCAGGTCTTTGAAGAACGGTGTGACCCGGCGAACGGTCGTCGATCTTGGGCGATTGGCCAATGATGTTGCGGCCATGGTGGACCCGGAAATGACGCTTGAAGTCGATATCGACAAAGCCTGCATAGAATGTGACGCGGTGGTCGTTCAGATGGGTTTGCGCAACCTCATGACAAACGCCGCGCGGTTTGCGGGATCCCGTATTTCCGTTCGGTTGAAGGCCGATCAGGCGCGCGAACGGGTGCTGTTGGACGTGGCCGACGACGGGGCGGGTTTGCCCGAGGGCATGAGCTTGCAGGACTTGATAGACCAAGGCGAGAAACGCGCCGGAAGCCACGGTTTCGGACTTCGCTCAACGGCACAATTGCTGCGCAGTCGCGGTGGCGCGTTGGAGTTGATGCCTGCGTTGTGGCAAGAAGATTTGCCCGGAGCGCGGTTCCGGATGGAGTTACCGGGGCGTTTGTTGTCGGATCAGGGCACAGCCCCTTACGGCGGCATGGAACGGGAAGCGGATTGGGCGGAGGCGAGTTAGGGCTGCCTGACCCTGGCAATTCTCAGGCCGGATGCACCGCCCATTTCGCGTCGAGATCGCGCAGGCCTGAACGGATCAGCTCCTCCAAAACGCCGGTATCAACATCTGCCAACTTGTTAATATAGAGACAGGATTTTCCCATCTTGTGCTTGCCCAGCCGGGACAGGATCTCGGAATAATCCTGATACCCGGGCATGATGTAGATCGACATGTTGGCCTTGCGGGGGCTGAAGCCTGTGGCGAGGTATGACCCTTCGCGCCCGCTGTCGTAGACATAGTCGTAGCGCCCATACCCAATGATCGTTGGGCCCCACATGCGGGGTGTGAAGCCGGTCACCTCGCGAAACAGATGGTCGAGGGCCAGCCCATCAGCGCGCCGAGTTGGATGCTCCACCGCGTCGAGGAAGGTGGTCACGTCAGCCTCGGTCGCGATGGTTTTGTTGTCGGCTTTGGCCATGGCGCATGCTCCTGTCACAGGGTGGGTCGCGCAGAAGATAGCATAGCGAAGGCGGCTGAGAAATCAGGGGGGCCTTCGCTTTGGAGAAGCGCGCGCATGAAAACAGGGCGATCCGCACCAAGCCAGCGCCTTGCGCGCAAATCGTGGAGTGCTCCGCCGGAGCCGGCAGATCGCCCGCTGTCAAACGTGTAGAGGATGTCCCCCCGCCGTCTGAGCGAGACCGACCGGTGCAACGGGAAATATCTTGAGATTGTCAGACGCACAAAGAGTAGCGAGCGCACGCCTCCGGTCTGATTAAGCGCGATCCCGTCAGGATAGGGCGTGACCTGAAAGCCCAACGGGACTGCCACTTCAAACACATCCGTCAAGCCGACCCAAGTGTCAGCGGAAGCGGGCATTGCCGCGGCACAGAGCGCGAAGGTGACAAATCTGTGACGTGAGAGAGGATGAGTGGGCACGAATGTATTATAGAAGGGCTAGACGCGGTCTCCAGCACTTAGTTTTTCAAGAAACCGCTCGGCACTTTCCAGCGTATCCGCGCGTTTTTCGTCCGACATGCGCATCCACGTTCGGTACATCTGCGCCATGCGGGGGTTCTTGCCGAAGCGGTCCTTGTGGCGGTCGAGGAAGGCCCAGTAGAGGTAGTTGAACGGGCAGGCCCCCTCCCCCGTTTTGACCTTCACGTCATAGGCGCAGCCCTTGCAGTAGTCGGACATCTTGTTGATGTAGTTCCCGCCCGAGACGTAGGGCTTTGAGCCGACGATACCGCCATCGGCAAACTGGCTCATCCCGATGACGTTGGGGGCTTCGACCCATTCGTAGGCGTCGGCGTAGACGGCGAGATACCATTCGTGGACTTCGTAAGGGTCGATCCCCGCGAGAAGGGCGAAGTTGCCGGTGACCATGAGGCGTTGGATGTGATGGGCGTAGGCCTCTTCCCGGGTTTGTGTGATGGCTTCGGACAAGCAGGTCATCTTGGTGTCGGCGTCCCAGTAGAAACCGGACAATTTGCGCTGGTGGTTCAGCGTGTTGCGGCGCGTGTAGTCGGGGCCTTCGCGGAAATAGATGCCACGCATGTATTCGCGCCAGCCGATGATCTGGCGGATGAAACCTTCGACGGCGTTTAGGGGCGCGAGGCCGGATTTGTAGGCATCTTCGGCGGCGTCGCAGATCTCGTGCCAGCCGAGGAGGCCTGCGTTGAGGTACATGGAAATGACGGAGTGGTAGAGGAAGCGCTCGCCCACCATCATCGCATCCTGGAAATCGCCGAAGTTTGGCAGGGCGGTTTTGATGAAATGGGTAAGAGCGCGCCGAGCTTGGGTGGTGTCGGTGGCAAACCAGAACGGCTCCAACGTGCCGAAGTTGTTGTCGAAGCGGGATTTGACCAGGGCGAGGACCTCTTCGACGGTCTCGTCGGGGGTGAATTGCATCGGGCCGCCTTCGATGCCGCCGGGGGGCGGTTTGCGGTTGTCGTGGTCGTAATTCCACTTGCCGCCTTCGGGTTTGTCACCGTCCATCAGGAGGCCGGTCTTGCGGCGCATCTCGCGGTAGAACCACTCCATGCGCAGCTCTTTACGGCCCTCGGCCCAGGTTTCGAATTCGGCGTGGGAGCACAGGAAGCGGTCGTCGGGGAAGATGTGAACGGGGATTGGCACCTCTTCGAGGGCTTCGATCAGGCGGAACTCACCGGGTTCGGTGGTGAGGGCCTCATCGGCTGACGCCTCCTCGCAGGCGCGGAGGATTTCGCCGGGGATGCAGCCTGCATTCTCGGGGTCGTCGAGTTTGGTGTAGCGGACTTGCCAGCCGTCTTGACGCAGAGTGTCCGCGAATTTGCGCATGGCAGCGAAAAGGAAGGCGATTTTCTTCGGGTGATGAGGGACGTAAGACGCCTCATCCGCGACTTCGGCCATCAGGACGACGTCGCGGTCTTTGTCGGCCTCGCGTAGGGCGGCGATGTCGGGGGACAGCTGGTCGCCGAGGATGAGTATGATGCGGGGTTTCACCAAGGCACCTCCGCCCCGGAATAGTCGTAGAAGCCGCCGGATAGAGTGGGTTGCAGGCGCTCCATGACGTCGCAGAGCATCTTTGCGGTTTCACCGGCAGGCACAGTTTTGTGGGTCGCGGCGTAGTCTTCGGTGAAGGGCGTGGCGACCGTGCCGGGGTGGAGGGCGACTGCGATAGCGTCTTTGTGGGTGCGCCCCAATTCGACTGCCGCGCCGTGGACCAGCATGTTCGCGGCGGCCTTGGAGGCGCGGTAGCTGTGCCAGCCACCGATGCGATTGTCGCCGATGGAGCCGACGCGCGCGGTAAGGACGGCGCTGACCGAACGGCCCTTTTTCGGCAAGAGCCGCGGCAGGTGGCGCAAAATGTTGGCGGTGCCGATGGTGTTGACGGCAAAGACTTCGGCCATGGCCATCGGGTCGATTGCGGAGAGTTGCTTTTCGGGCGCGTGACCTGCGGCGGCGAGGATGCCCGTGGCCACGAAGATGGTGTGGAACGGGCCCTCCAGAGCGCCAAGGATCGCGTCGACCGTATCGGCGTCTGTGATGTCTAAGCCATCGACCGAGCGCGAGAGGCCTGTGACGTTGCCGCCGCGTGCGCGCATTTCGGCCACCATGGCCTGCCCGATCCCGCCGGAAGCTCCGATAACAAGTGCATTGATCATGACAGGGCGAGGTAAGGCCAAGCGCACTTGCGTCAAGCGTGAGGCGCGTTAGACGGGGCCGCGAAGGAGTATCGCGATGGGTGAGTTGATCCTTGTCCGCCATGGGCAGGCCAATTCCGGGGCGACCACGGAAGAGGAATATGATCGGTTGTCCGAGCTGGGGCATCGGCAGGCCGGGTGGCTGGGGGAGTGGTTTGCCGCGCAGGAGGCCGGGTTCGATCAGGTCTATCGCGGCACGATGCGCCGGCACCGGGAGACGGCGGATGGCATTGGGGTTGAGGCCAATGCCGATGCGCGCCTCAATGAGCTGGATTACTTCGCTTTGGCGCGCGACATGGAGATCACCCATGGGATGCCGATCCCGGCAACGCAGCAGGATTTCGCGGATCATATTCCGCAGACGCTGAAGGCGTGGCACGCTCAAGAGATCAACGGGTCCGAGCCCTTTGCAGCTTTTGAGGCACGGATTGCGACGGTGCTGGCTGAGGCCGCGGTGCCTGGGCGGCGGGTGTTGTGCGTGACCTCTGGCGGGGTGATCGCGATGTCGCTGAGGATTGCGTTGGGGTTGGATATGGACCGGTTGGCGCAGGTGCTGTTGCCGATCTTCAATTCCTCCGTGCATCGGTTCCGGGTTGTGGAGGGGGGCACGTTTTTGACGAGTTTCAACGCGGTGCCGCATCTGGAGGGGCCGGAGCGGGAAGAGGCGCGGACCTGGGTTTGAGGGTCCGAGCGCCGCTATTGATGGGCCGGGGACTGTCGACGTTACGGTGATTGTTGGCACTTTATGGTAGCCAAGTTTGGGAAACCCACCCGTGAAGCGACCAGATTGACCAAATCGACAGGCCGCGGGACGGCCCATCGATTGCGGGGCGGCATACGCCGCTGTTAACCCGCTTAGGTGCCATGCATTTCAATTGGGCTTTTCATTTACGTTTTCCGCGGTATGGTGCCGTCCATGTTGACCAAGCAGCCTCATATCCTTTTGCCCGCGGATCGTCCGCGTGCCGCCCTGCTTGGCCTTCTTCTCCTTAGCCGCCTCTGAGCGTGCCATTCGGCGCGACCGCTCAGGGGAGGGACAGCGCCGGAGAGACACACACTCAAGCCTAAGGATATGAAGAGATGACCGACAATCGCGTACTGATTTTTGACACCACCCTGCGGGACGGCGAGCAGTCGCCCGGCGCCACGATGAGCCATGACGAGAAGCTGGAGATTGCGGGGCTGCTCGATGAGATGGGCGTGGATATCATCGAGGCCGGGTTTCCGATTGCCAGCGAAGGTGATTTCGCGGCCGTCTCGGAGATCGCCAAGAATGCCGTGAATTCCACGATCTGCGGGCTGGCGCGGGCGAACTTCAAGGACATCGACCGGGCGTGGGACGCCGTGAAACACGCGAAATCGCCTCGTATTCACACGTTTATCGGAACCTCTCCGCAGCACCGTGCGATCCCCAATCTGACGAAGGATGAGATGGCTGATCGTATCCACGAGACAGTCACGCACGCCCGAAACCTCTGCGATAACGTGCAATGGTCGCCGATGGATGCGACGCGGACGGAGTGGGACTATCTGGCGCGCACGGTTGAGATTGCGATCAAAGCGGGGGCCACGACGATCAACATTCCAGATACGTGTGGGTATACGGCCCCGGTGGAGAGCGCGGACCTGATCCGGCGCTTGATCGCGGAAGTGCCCGGCGCGGATGAGATCATCTTTGCCACCCATTGCCACAACGATCTGGGCATGGCGACGGCGAACTCTCTGGCCGCTGTGGCTGGTGGTGCGCGGCAGATTGAGTGTACGATCAACGGGTTAGGCGAGCGTGCGGGGAATACCGCGTTGGAAGAGGTCGTGATGGCCATGAAAGTCCGCCACGACATCATGCCGTATTCGACGGGCATCGACTCGACCAAGATCATGCATCTGTCGCGCCGCGTCTCGACCGTCTCGGGGTTCAACGTCCAGCCCAACAAGGCGATTGTCGGCAAGAACGCTTTCGCGCACGAGAGCGGCATTCACCAGGACGGCATGCTGAAATCAGCCGATACCTTCGAGATCATGCGCCCTGAGGATGTGGGTCTGGCCGAGACGAATATCGTCATGGGCAAGCATTCGGGGCGGGCGGCGTTGCGGTCCAAGCTGAAGGATCTGGGCTATGACATGGCCGACAATCAGCTGAATGACCTGTTCGTGCGGTTCAAGGCGCTGGCGGATCGGAAGAAAGAGGTCTTCGACGACGACCTGATCGCTCTGGTGACAGATGCGGGGTCGGACGGTGAGGGCCATCTGGAGGTCAAATTCCTGCGCGTGATCTGCGGGACGGAAGCGCCGCAATCGGCGGATCTGACCTTGAGGGTGGGCGACGAAGACCTGCAGGCCACCGCGCAGGGCGACGGGCCAGTGGATGCGGCATTCAACGCGGTTAAGCAGCTGTTTCCGAATGAGGCGTCGCTGCAGCTCTATCAGGTGAGCGCCGTGACCGAGGGCATGGACGCGCAGGCGACTGTAACCGTGCGGATCGAGGAAGACGGGCGAATTGCGACGGGCCAGTCGGCGGATACCGATACGGTGGTGGCGAGTGTGAAGGCCTATGTGAACGCGCTGAACCGGTTGATCGTGCGGCGTGAGAAGACCGGCGGGGATGTGAAAGAGGTCAGCTACAAGGATGTGGGGTAGGTTCAGCCGTGTTGGAGGGGCGCTAGAGTAACGGCACCCCTCCGCCGATCCCTTCACCCCCCACCCCTTGCCGCCTAGCCCCCCTAACGTCTATATGCCGAGTCTCTGGTGGGCGTCCTCGTGAAGGGGAGGCCCCTTTTTGAATTGACGAACGGATACGCGCCCCATGGCCGGATTTCTTGGCAACCTCTTTTCCTCAGACATGGCGATTGACCTCGGGACCGCGAACACGCTGGTCTACGTGCGCGGGCGCGGTGTGATCCTGAACGAGCCGTCGGTGGTGGCCTATCAGGTCAAGGACGGTGTGAAGAAGGCACTGGCCTTTGGCGAAGACGCGAAGCTGATGCTGGGGCGGACGCCTGGGTCGATTCAAGCGATCCGGCCGATGCGTGACGGTGTGATTGCGGACTTCGACGTTGCTGAAGAGATGATCAAGCACTTCATCCGCAAGGTTCATAAGCGCACGACGTTCTCGAAGCCGAAGATTATTGTCTGTGTGCCTCATGGTGCGACGCCGGTGGAAAAGCGTGCCATTCGCCAGTCGGTTCTGGGGGCCGGTGCGCGGAAAGCGGGCCTGATCGCAGAGCCGATTGCGGCGGCGATTGGTGCGGGGATGCCGATTACGGACCCGACCGGTTCGATGGTTGTGGATATCGGTGGTGGTACAACCGAGGTGGCCGTTCTGTCGCTGGCCGACATCGTCTACGCCCGTTCGGTGCGCGTAGGTGGTGACCGGATGGACGAAGCGATCATCAGCTACTTGCGCCGTCAACATAACCTGTTGATCGGGGAAGCGACGGCAGAGCGGATCAAGACCTCCATCGGGACGGCGCGGATGCCGGACGATGGGCGGGGAGCATCGATGCGTATTCGCGGGCGTGACTTGCTGAACGGCGTGCCGAAAGAGACCGAGATTTCGCAGGCTCAGGTAGCCGAAGCTCTGGCCGAACCCGTGCAGCAGATTTGCGAAGCGGTGATGGGCGCGCTTGAGGCGACCCCGCCCGATCTGGCCGCAGATATTGTGGATCGCGGTGTGATGCTGACGGGCGGCGGCGCGCTGCTGGGGGAACTGGACCTTGCCCTGCGCGAACAGACCGGGCTGGCAATTTCCGTCGCCGATGAAAGCCTCAACTGTGTGGCCCTCGGCACCGGCAAGGCGTTGGAGTATGAGAATCTCCTGCGTCATGCGATAGATTACGACAGCTAACACCAAGCCAAGACCCGAGAGGCAGTGAATGGCCCGGGACAGCTATGACGCATCCTATACGCGACCCGTCCGGCGATTGCTGTTGGCGGTGCTGGTGCTGTTTCTGGTCTCTTTGGTGCTGATCTGGCGGATCGACAACCCGCGGATGGAGCGCATTCGCTCCGCAATCGTCGACCGATATGTTCCCAACATGGAATGGGCCATGGCGCCGATCACCGGCATCGCGCGGATGGCGGAAGATTTTCAAAGCTACGCGCGGTTGTTCGAGCAAAATCAGGAACTTCGGCGCGAATTGCAGCAAATGCGCGCCTGGCGCGAGGCGGCTTTGCAGCTGGAACAGGAGAATGCGCGGCTTCTGGATCTGAACCGCGTGCAATTGGACCCGGAGCTGACGTTTGTGACGGGCATTGTGCTGGCCGACAGTGGATCACCCTTTCGGCGGTCGGTGCTGCTGAATGTTGGCGCGCGGGATGGTATTCTGGACGGTTGGGCCACGATGGATGGGCTTGGCGTGGTTGGGCGCATCTCAGGGGTGGGCGACTCGACGGCGCGGGTGATGCTGCTGACCGATGCGGCCAGCCGGATCCCGGTGACAATCCTGCCAAGCGGGCAGCAAGCGCTGCTGATGGGGGACAATTCGGCAAACCCGATCCTCGATTTCGTGGAAGATCCCGAAGACATCGCGGCGGGCGACCGGATCGTGACAAGTGGCGATGGCGGGTTGTTCCCGCCGGGCCTGCTGGTGGGGCAGGTTGTCTTCACCTCGGACCGATTGCTGCGCGCGCGCCTTTCGGCAGATTTGCAACGGCTGAACTTCATGCGCGTGATGCGCAGCCATCCTGGCACCACGCTGGATGATCCCGTAGGCCTGATTGGGCCACCATGGCCGCCGCAAGGCATGATGATTGACGAAGACGGCGCGCTGGTGCCGGACCCGGCCGCGCGCGCCGAAGCCCCCATCGCCGCAGCGGAGGAATGACATGAGCGCGCTGTCGAACCGCCATGTCTGGACCTATCGCGCACTGTTTGTGGCGCTTTCCCTGGCGCTGATCACCTTCAAACTGCTGCCGCTGAACCTTGCGACCGTGGGCATTCCCGGCCCGGACCTACTGCTGTTGCTGGCCTTCGCCTGGATGGTGCGCCAGCCCGATGTGGTGCCGCTTGGGGCGTTGCTTGTCGTGTTCCTGCTGGCCGATTTCCTGTTTCAACGCCCGCCGGGCCTTTGGACGCTTCTGGTGATCCTCGCCTCGGAAAGTCTGCGGCGCAGGCGGCTGACGATGACAGAGTTCCCGTTCCTTGTGGAATGGGGGGCGGTGGCCGTCGCCGTCATGGGCATGGTTTTGCTCAATCGGCTGATTTTGTGGGTGCTGCTGGTGGATCTTGACCCGCTAGGGCTTACCTTGGCGCAGGGGATTGTCACAATCGTGACTTACCCCGTTGTCGTCGCCGTCTCGAAATTTGTCTTCGGCTTGCGTAAACTCGGCCCTGCTGAGCTGGAAGCCCTGTGAAGTAACGCTGCCCATGAAACGCACCCAACGCGAGATCGAGGAAAGCACCCGCCAGATCACCCGGCGCGGGCTGATCGTGGGCGGGCTATTCGTGGGCACCGGCGGCATTCTTGCCGGGCGTATGCGGTATTTGCAGGTGGAACGGGCCGATGACTTCCGTCTGCTGGCCGAGGAAAACCGGATCAACCTGCGCCTGTTGCCGCCTGCGCGGGGCCTGATCTTTGACCGGAACGGCGTGCTGCTGGCGGGCAATGAGCAGAATTACCGGATCACGATCGTGCGCGAAGATGCGGGCGATGTGGATGCCGTACTGGATGAGGTTGCCCAGCTGGTGAACCTTGACCTTGTCTCGCTGGAACGCGCACGGCAGGAGATCCGCAACCGCCCGTCGTTCGTGCCTGTCACCATCGCAGACCGCTTGAGTTGGGAGGAGCTTTCGGCGGTCGCCGTCAACGCCCCTGCCCTGCCCGGCGTGAACCCTGAGGTGGGGCTGTCCCGCGTCTATCCTCTTGGCGCCGATTTCAGCCATGTCGTCGGTTATGTCGGCCCAGTTTCAGATTGGTATCTGGAGCAGACGGGTGACACGGACCCGGTGCTGCAAATCCCGGATTTCCAGGTCGGGCGCTACAACGTCGAAGATAAGACCGAGGGTCTGCTACGCGGGCGCGCGGGCACCAGCCGGGTGGAGGTCAACGCCTCAGGCCGGATCATGCGCGAGTTGGACCGTGATCCGGCTACGCCTGGCAGTGACGTGCAGCTGACCGTTGACGCAGGCCTACAAAATTACGTCGAGGCGCGAATGCATGGCGAAAGTGCCGGTGCCGTCATCATGGATTGCACCAATGGTGACGTGCTCGCCGTAGCGTCTGCGCCTACGTTCGATCCGAACCTGTTTGTACGCGGTATCTCCACCACGCAATGGACCGGCCTGAACGAAGACCCTTACCGCCCGCTGGCCAACAAGGCGACGCAGGGCCTTTATCCGCCGGGGTCCACTTACAAGATGGTGGTTGCGTTGGCGGCGCTTGAGGGTGGTTTCATCTCACCCGAAGAAACCGTCGCTTGCCCCGGCCACATGGAAATCGGCAATCGCCGTTTTCACTGCTGGCGGCGTGGCGGGCATGGTCGGATGAACATGCTGGAAAGCATCAGCCAGTCTTGCGACGTCTACTACTATGAGCTCGCCCAACGTGTGGGGATTGAGAACATCTCGGCCATGGCGCGACGCCTGGGCTGCGGGATGCGCCACGATCTGCCGCTGAGCGGGATTGCCGAGGGGCTAGCCCCCACCATGGAATGGAAGCGCCGCCGCTTCGATCAGGATTGGGTGGTCGGCGACACGTTGAACGCCTCCATCGGGCAGGGCTTTGTCCTGTCATCGCCGCTGCATCTGGCGGTGATGACGGCGCGGCTGGCAAGCGGCAAGACCTTGATCCCGAACCTGATCCGCTCTGTCGATGGTGTGCCCGAAGCGCGGCCCGAGCCTGAAGATCTGGGCGTGAACCCGGACCACATCGCGCTGATCCACCAAGGCATGTGGCGGGTGAACAACCACAGCCGCGGGACTGCCTACCGCAGCCGTGTGATGGGGGACGAATACTCCATCGCAGGCAAGACCGGCACCAGCCAGGTCCGCAACATCACCGCCGCCGAGCGTGCGGCGGGCGTAATCCGCAACGCGGACCTGCCGTGGGAGCGGCGCGACCATGCGCTTTACGTGGGCTTCGCACCCTACGACAACCCGCGCTATGCGACGGCAGTGATCGTGGAACACGGCGGCGGTGGTTCGGTCGCGGCGGCCCCCATCGGGCGCGATATTCTGCTGCGTGCGCAGGTGGGCGATGTCCCGCCATCCGATCTTTACCCCGTTAGCCAGCGGCGCGGCATCGAAGAGATGCACCGCACCTTGCCAATATTTGAGGCCCCGCCTCAACCTTCGGGTCGAACCCCTGATCGCGGTGGGCAAGACGCATGAGCTTTCTCGAATACAACGTCAAATCCACACCAACGGGCTGGCAGAAAATCCTGCACCTGAACTGGGCCTTGGCGATGTTGCTGGTCAGCGTCGCCTGTGTGGGTTTCCTGATGCTCTATTCCGTGGCCGGCGGATCATTCTCACCCTGGGCCGAAACCCAGATGCAGCGCTTCGCAATCGGCTTTCTAGCGATGATCATAGTGGCTTTGGTGCCGATCTGGTTCTGGCGCAACATGTCAGTTCTGGCCTATATCATCTCATTGTTATTGCTGGTTTATGTGGAGTTCTTCGGATCCACTTTCGGCGGAGCACAGCGTTGGATCGACCTGGGATTCATGCGGCTGCAGCCATCCGAGGTGGCTAAGATCACGGTCGTGATGATGCTGGCGGCCTACTACGATTGGCTCGATCTAGAGAAAGTATCGAACCCGCTGTACGTGGCGATCCCCTTGTTGATCATTGGCATTCCCGTTGCGCTGACCTTCATCCAACCTGACCTTGGCACGTCGCTTCTGATGCTGATGGGCGGCGGCGCGGTGATCTTCATGGCTGGGGTCCATTGGCTGTATTTCGCAACCGTGATCGGGCTGGCTGTGGGTACGGTCACAGCCGTATTCACCAGCCGGGGCACCAGTTGGGCGCTGCTGGCGGATTACCAATATTCGCGGATCGACACCTTCCTTGACCCCACCCGCGATCCGTTGGGAGAGGGCTATCACATCACGCAAAGCCAGATCGCTTTGGGATCAGGCGGATGGACCGGGCGCGGGTTTATGCAGGGCACGCAGATCCGGGGCGACTTCCTGCCGGAAAGCCATACCGACTTCATATTCCCGACGCTGGCAGAGGAGTTCGGGTTTGTCGGTGCGGCATCGCTTTTGTTGCTCTACGTCCTGATCCTCGTGTTCTGCATCGCCACCGCACTGATGGCGCGGGATCGCTATGCGTCGCTGATGGTGGTGGGCGTGGCGACGACCTTTTTCCTCTACTTTGCGGTGAATATGGCGATGGTCATGGGGTTGGTTCCGGTCGTTGGTGTTCCATTGCCACTGGTCAGCTATGGCGGGTCAGCCATGTTGGTCTTGATGGTGGGGTTCGGGCTGGTGCAATCGGCCCATGTGCACCGCGCGCGGTAGGGAAATTCGATGTCTGATCCCGTGATCCTATTTGCCGCGCGGCCTGAGCGCTGGGAAACCTACGAGACACCGTTGCGGCGTGCGTTGGCAGCGGCTGGCGTATCAGATGCGGGGCTAACGTTGGAGGCCGCACCCGAAACCGTTGACTACATCGTCTATGCCCCGAATTCCGATGTGCAGGATTTCACGCCGTTCACGCGATTGAAAGCCGTGCTGAACCTCTGGGCCGGGGTTGAAGAGGTTGTTGGCAATGAGACCCTGAACGTGCCGCTCGCGCGGATGGTCGACAGCGGGTTGACCGATGGGATGGTTGAATGGTGCGTCGGCCATGTGATGCGCCATCATCTTGGCATGGACGCGCATATCCACGGGCAGGACGGTGAGTGGCGCAACGGTGTTGTGCCACCGTTGGCGCGGGATCGCAGCGTGGTGGTGTTTGGGCTAGGTGCTTTGGGCACTGCTGTTGTGCAGGCGCTGGTTGGGCTCGGCTTCAAGGTCAGTGGATGGGCGCGGTCAGAGAAGCAGATCGAAGGCGTGACTTGTCATGCTGGGAAGGCTGGTCTGAACCAAGCACTGGCGCAGAGTGAGATTGCTGTACTGCTGCTGCCGGATACACCTGCAACGACGGACCTGTTCAATGCCGATAGGTTGGCGCGGATGCCGGAGGGAGCGGTAATCATCAATCCGGGTCGCGGGCCGTTGATTGACGACGCGGCGCTCTTGGAGGCGTTGGAAAGCGGGCAAATTGGCCATGCGACTCTGGACGTGTTCCGAGTGGAGCCGCTGCCGAAGGACGATCCGTATTGGGCCCATCCGAAAGTGACCGTCACGCCGCATATTGCGTCTGAGACGCGGGCGGATACGGCGTCGGAGGTTATTGCTGAGAATATCCGCCGGGGTGAAGCCGGTGAGCCGTTCCTGCACCTCGTGGATCGCGAACTCGGCTACTAACGGAGTTTTGGTGGGCTTGCAGGGTTCATGCCCGGGGCTGTGGGCGCTTTGCCCTGTTCGGGCTCCGGCAGATCAAATCGCAGACCGACACGGGCCAGTTGCGCGCAGAAGGGATCGCTCGCGCGGAAGAAGCCGACGTCGAGAGATGCGGCCTCAAGCCCCGAGAACGTCAGCGCTTCGCCGACCAGCTGCGCCAAGGCCCCTTCCGCGCCGGGGGCGGGGTCGATGAAGGCGAGCAGGTGGCTTTGGCGGTTGTCAGCGAAGGTGGTGGCCACAAGGTAGGCTGATGCGGCGCGACCGGTGGCAGAGGCCAGCCGCATGTCGAGCGCCGATAGAAGGGCTTGGGGCAGATCGGCGGGGGGGCGGACCTCTTCGGGTTGGTCTTCGACTTCGGCTGGCTTTTCGGAGAGAACCCCGGACAGCCACGCCATGGCGTCGGTTTCTAACACGGTCTCGGACGGCGCGCCCAAGTTGACGGCGAGGCCCAGGCCTGCGTCTGACAGCATAGCGGCGAGCGTTCGCCCTGACATGGCAGCGTAGGGCGCTTGGCCGCCGGCGAAGGCCGAAAGCCGTTCGTCGCGGTCGAAGGCAAGCACCAGATCGGCACCTTCGACGTTGAAAATCTGCGGCTTGATGCGGTCACCTTGCGCCTCTTCCTCCAGCAACAGGACCAGCTCGGAGCCCGCGAGGCGGTCGAACCAGGCGAGGCGCGCGGCGTCGTCGTTGGGTGCGGCCTCCATCGCGGCGAAGGCGTCGTCGAGCGGGGTCATGGGGAGAGAACCTCAGATATGCGGGCGCGGAGGACGGGCAGAAGCTCGGCCTCGAACCACGGGTTTTTCTTCAGCCACGCGGTATTGCGCCAGGAGGGGTGAGGCAAGGGAAAGACGGCGGGCGCGTGGTCGCGCCAGGCCTGGACGCGGGCGGTGACGCTTTCGCGGCCGCCGAGGTGATACTTTTGCGCGTATGTGCCGATCAGGAGGGTGAGGCGGACGTCGCCTAGAGCCTCCAGCAGTGGCGCGCGCCAGGTTTCGGCGCAGATTTTGGGCGGTGGAAGGTCGGAGCCTTTGGCATCGTATCCCGGGAAGCAGAAGGCCATGGGCAGGATGGCGACACGGGCGCGGTCGTAGAACGTGTCCTCATCCACACCCATCCAATCGCGGAGGCGGTCGCCGGAGGGGTCGGTGAAGGGTTTGCCGGAGTGGTGGACCTTCATTCCCGGTGCTTGTCCCGCTATCAGAATGCGGGCGCCGGGGGCGAACCATGCGACGGGGCGAGGCTCATGCGCGGTGTGGGTCGCGGCGAATCTGTCGGCGCAGATGCGGCAGGATTTAAGGTCTTGTGCACGCGTGATCAGATCGTTCATGACGTTGGAAATACGCTTAACCACCCACAAAACAAGGGACTTGCATTATTTCTACATTTCTAGAATAGTAGAAACATGGTAAACCTAGTTAACGCACAGCAAGACGACCGAGGCGTGAGCCCGGAAGAGGAGCTGATCATCGTGTCGGCGGCTTTCGCGGCCCTCGGATCAGAGGCGCGGATGGCCATCGTTTTGCGACTTGTGCGTGCCGGGCCGGACGGTATGGCCACAGGTGATTTGGGGGAAGCCGTTGGCATCTCAGGTTCCGTCCTGACGCATCACCTCAAGCATCTGAAGGCCGCTGGCCTGATCTACCAGGATCGCGACGGGCGGCGGATGATTTGCCACGCAAACCACGAATTCATCGCGGATCTGTCAAATTTCATGCTGGCGGAATGCTGCGCGGATCAGGACGCAAATGGAAAGCACCACGGACATGGCTGACCAGACCGTCACCCCCCGCCTGATCCCTGACCTTTGGGCGCGTATGGACAAGGTCGTGCTGACCTTCATCGCCATCGTCGCTGTGCTGGCGATTTTCGATCGGCCCGCCGTGGTGCCGACGTTGGAAGAAACGTTTGAGCATTGGACGAGCACCCTGCCCTTCATCCTCTTCGCGGTCTTCGCGATTGGATTCATGAAGGCCACAGGCTCGGAAAGGTTGCTGGACGGCGCTTTCGTGGGACGAGAGACGCGGATGATCGTCGTCGGCGCATTGGCCGGTGGCCTGTCTCCCTTCTGTTCGTGTGAAGTGATCCCCTTTGTCGCCGCTTTACTGGCCGCCGGTGCGCCGCTGAGCGCTGTGATGGCCTTCTGGCTGGCCTCGCCCCTGATGGACCCCGCGATGTTTGCGATCACAGCCGGTGGGATCAGCTTTGAGTTCGCTGTAGCCAAGACCGTAGCCGCCATAGCGTTGGGCGTTGCAGGCGGCCTCACCGTGAAAATGTTTGCCACTACGCCCGTTTTCGCGGACCCGCTGAGGGCGCAGCCTGCGGTGGGTGGATGTTGTAGTGCCAAGAAGCTGAAGTTGAACTGGCGGTTCTGGCAAGAGGGCGAGCGGCGGCGTATCTTTGGACGCGCGTCGATGGACAATCTGATCTTCCTAGGGAAGTGGCTTGCGCTGGCATACCTGTTGCAGGCGCTGCTGATCGGTTATGTGCCTGCGGATTTGATCGTCCAGGTTGTCGGTGGCGATGGTGTTGGCCCGATCATCATTGGCGCGCTGGTGGGCGCACCGGCTTACCTGAACGGATATGCTGCCGTGCCGCTGATCAGCGGGATGCTGGAACAGGGCATGAGCCAAGGCGCAGCGATGGCTTTCGTGATTGCCGGTGGTGTCAGCTGCATTCCAGCGGCCGTGGCGGTTTATGCGCTGGTGAAGCCGCGGGTCTTCGTGGCGTATTTGGCGCTGGCGCTGGTCGGGGCGATTGCGGCTGGCCTGGTGTGGGGCATGGTCGCCTGACACGGCCAGAGCGCTGATTAACCCTTTTGAGTGCAAGCTTTCCGCGTATAGTCGGCGAAGTGATCGCTTGAGCCATGGACGCCCCTCCTGTGTTTGGGTAATCACCCAAAAACGATAAGCGGGAGGGACGGCATGTACCGCGTTTGGAATTTCATCACCGGCTATTCGCTGCTGCTGATCAGTGGCGCGATCATTGCTTTGATCTGGGCCAATCTGGACTTCATCGCGCCGGTTGCGGGCAACAGCCACTATTGGGCAGACCTTTACCACGATTTCGTTGAATTCGTGATCTGGCACGACGCCCCGATTGGGCATCTGCACGATGACGGCCACGGCCATGTCGTGCGCGATCTGACGCTGCACTACCTCGTGAATGATGTGTTGATGGCGCTGTTCTTCGCCATCGCCGCGAAAGAGGTGTGGGAGGCAGTGATCCTGAAAAACGGCAGCTTGCGCGGCAAGAAGGCGGCAACGCCTTTGGTTGCGACGGCAGGCGGCATGTTCGGACCCATCGCCGTGTACCTTGGCATCGCTTATTTCCTTGGCTCTGACACCTATGACGCGGTGGCAAATGGGTGGGCCATTCCGACGGCGACGGACATCGCATTTTCCTATTTGGTTGGGCGACTGGTGTTTGGCGCAGGCCATCCGGCGGTGCGGTTCTTGCTTTTGTTGGCGATTGCCGATGATGCTGCTGGCCTGCTGATCCTTGCGATTTTCTACCCGTCTGGTGATCTGGCACCGGTCTGGTTGCTGCTGTCGCTGTTCGCGGCAGTGGGTGTCTATGTGCTGTTCAACTGGCTGCCACGCCGCCTTGATCGGGGCGACCAAGTGCGCCGGCGGTCGACCTGGGTGCGCACGAAACTGTCGTTCTGGCCCTACCTGCTGGCGGCTTGTGCAAGCTGGTACGGGTTCATGATGTCGGGCCTGCACCCGGCGCTTGGGCTGTTGCCGATTGTGCCAACGATCCCCCATGCGGACCGGGCCTTTGGCATATTCTCGGCCGCGGAAGAGCATTTGCACGATCTTTTGAACCAGATTGAGCACGCGCTGAAATACCCTGTGGAAATTATTCTGGGCCTCTTCGGTCTGATGAACGCGGGCGTGGCCTTCAGCGCCATGGGCGACGCGACGTGGCTGGTTCTTGCGGGTCTGTTGATTGGTAAGCCAGTGGGCATCTTCCTGTTTGGATGGGTTGCGGTGGTAATCCTGCGGCTGGGATTGCCGCAAGGGATGAGGCTGATCGATCTGATTGTGATCGGCTTTGTCGCGGCCATTGGCTTTACCGTGTCGCTTTTCGTGGCCTCGGTCGCGTTTGATCCGGGTCCGATACAGGATGCGGCGAAGATGGGTGCGCTGTTCTCGTTCGGGGCGGCGGTCGTCTCCATCATCTCGGGCAAGCTGTTTCGCGTGCAAAAACAGGAGCTGTGACGGGCGCGCCGCCCCGAGGCTTGCGACAATTGATGGAAAATTCCCTGTGAAATGGGCGGCATTTGCGACATAATGCTGCCCTAAAGGGGATGTATGTTTCCAATATGGTGACACGCCGCATCTAAGATGGCGCGCACCTGTAGGCATATTTTGGGCGGCAGACGCATGTTGGAGTTTTCAGGGGTTTCGAAATCCTTCTGGACCGGTGAGCGCCGAAAGGTGATCCTCGACCGTGCGTCTTTTCGCGTCGATATCGGCTACTCGATGGGCATCCTGGCCCCGAACGGGACCGGTAAGACAACCCTGATCCGAATGATGTGCGGCCTTGAGAAGCCTGACGAGGGCACGATCACGCGCAACGCGCGGATCTCGTTCCCGCTGGGGTTCATGGGTGGGCTGGTCAGCAAACTCTCGGCCATGGAAAACTGTCGCTACATCGCGCAGCTTTACGGGCTGGACCCCGACTATGTGGAGGCCTTTTGCCGCTGGGTGTGCGGGATCGAGGAATACTTCGACATGCCCGTGGGGACCTATTCGTCGGGCATGAAGGCGCGTTTCAACTTCTCGCTCCTTTTGGCGCTGGAGTTTGATATCTATCTCATTGACGAGGGAATGCCCGCATCCACAGACGCCGAGTTCAACCGGCGCGCAGGAAACATTTTGGCGGAACGGCTGAAGCATGCGACCGTGATCATCGTGTCGCACCAGGCCCAAACGCTTGAGAAATTCGCGCGGCGTGCAGCCGTCCTTCAGGACGGGAAGCTGCACACGTTCGACACGCTGGAAGAGGCGAAGCAGCTTTATGACTACCAAACCCAAAGCTAGGAAATTCCGCATCCGCCGCAACGATGCTGTTGCACCTGCTGGCGAAACCCGCCGCGCGGAAGCCGCTGACGCGCGCGCGACCGAGGCTGGACCTTCGGCCGCCGAAGACAACAGCCTTCCCAATACGACCGAAGACGGCTTTGGCGACATGGCGCTGCCGGGCTCTGCCGCCCACGACCGCGCGCAAGCGGAAGCAGGTCAGCCGACAGGTGGCGCCCCCGCAACTGTCGAAGAGGAATTGGCGGCGATCCGGGCCGAAGGGCTGACCGGTCGACAGCTGCGCATGGCGCGGCGTTTGGCACAGAAGCACGGGATGCAACCATCGTCTGATTTCGACGCCGTGCGCCAGTTGCGCCGCCGCGGGCTTGATCCATTCAACCAATCCAACATGCTGGAACTGGTCGTCAACGAAGCCGGTAAAGGTGGCGCAGCCGCTGCAGGTGCCGCCGCTGCGGGCAATACGCTGCCGGTGCGCGCCGCCACCGCGCAAGTGCCCGCCACGCAAGTGGATGCCCCGGCCCCACCTCCAGGCCCAAAGACATTCTCAGCGGACGAACGCGCAGCGGAGATTATGCGCGTGCAGCGTGACATCGCCGCGCGCCGTCGCCGCAAACTGATCCAACTGGCCACGCGCCTTGCGTGCTTCGTGTTCCTGCCGACGATGATCGTCAGCTACTATTTCTACACCGTCGCCACACCGCTTTACGCCACTGACACAGAGTTCGTTATCCAAAAGGCCGAAGCCTCGGTCGGCGGCGGCGGCGGTTTGGGTGGCCTTCTTGGCGGCAGCTCTTTCGCGACGGTCCAAGAATCGATTACGGTTCAAAGTTACCTAGAAAGCCGCGAAGCCATGATCCGGCTGGATGAAGAGTTTGGCTTTCGTGAGCATTTTTCGAGCGACGCAATCGATCCCCTGCTGCGCCTTGCCCCTGACGCAAGCGTTGAGCAGATGTATGACGTTTACCTGCGCAGCCTTGTCATCAGCTACGACCCGACCGAAGGCCTGATCCGCATGGAAGTTCTGGCCGCTGACCCGTTTGTCAGCCAGCGCTTCTCCGAAGCCTTGATCGGATACGCTGAAGAACGGGTTGACCAGATGTCATCCCGCCTGCGCGACGATGGCATGGCGGGCGCGCAAGAGGCCTTTGCAGAGGCTGAAGATCGCGCCGCGTTGGCACAGGAACGCGTCCTTGATCTGCAACAGCAGCTTGAAGTCGTGTCACCGGAGGCGGAACTGAACCTTGTGTTCTCTCAGATTTCGACCCTTCAGGCACGGATCACCGAAGAGACATTGCGGCTCGCGGAAATCCAATCTGCGACACGACCAAATGCCGGGCGTGTTGAAGCGGCGGAGGCGACCATCGCGCGGCTGGAAGCGCAAGTCGCTGACCTGCGGAGCACCCTGACGGGGGGCGAAGTCTCTCTCGCGCGGGTGCAATCGGAACTGGTCGTGGCGCAAGCCGATCTTGAAACACGGCGCCTGATGCTGACCGAGGCCATGCAGGCGCGGGAAGCGGCACGGATGGAGGCCAATCGTCAGACCCTCTATATCTCGATGGGTGTTTTCCCGGTTGCCCCCGATGAGGCGGCCTATCCGAAGGCTTTCGAGAATACCCTGCTTGCCTTCGTCGTCTTTTCTGGCATCTACCTGTTGGTATCGATGACAGCCTCGATCCTGCGCGAACAGGTCAGTTCCTGACCTGAAGCGCCGTTCCGGGGCCGCACTTGGCCCCGGGGGTGGATATGAAGACTGTGGAAATCGGATCACTGGCGGTGTCGAATACGACCCCCCTGACTGTGATCGCAGGCCCCTGCCAATTGGAAAGCCTGGACCACGCGCGAATGATCGCGGGCCATATGGCCGAGGTTTGCGCCAAGACGGGCGCGCAGTTCATTTTCAAGGGCAGCTATGACAAGGCCAACCGCACATCGCTGAGCGGAAAGCGCGGGTTGGGGATGGACGAAGGATTGCGCATTCTGTCGGCGATGCGAGAGGAATTTGGCTGCCCTGTTTTGACGGACGTACATGCGCCTGACCAGTGCGCGCCGGTGGCCGAAGCCGTCGATGTTTTGCAAATCCCCGCCTTCTTGTGCCGCCAAACCGACCTGCTTCTGGCGGCAGGCGAAACAGGCGCGGCAATCAACGTGAAGAAGGGGCAATTCCTGGCTCCGTGGGATATGGCGAACGTAGCCGAGAAGGTAGCGAGCACCGCCAATGAACGCCTGCTGCTGACCGAGCGCGGGGTTTCCTTTGGCTACAACGCGCTGGTGGCGGACATGCGGTCGCTGCCCGAGATGGCCAAGACTGGCTATCCAATAGTGATGGATGCCACCCATGCCGTGGCCCAACCCGGCGGGCTTGGCGGGTCGTCAGGCGGACAGCGGGAATTCGCCCCGGTTCTGGCCCGCGCGGCGGTGGCCGTGGGTGTGGCCGGTGTTTTCCTGGAGACGCATCAGGACCCGGACAACGCACCGTCGGACGGACCCAACATGATCCGGCTGGAGGACATGGGCGGTGTGATTGAGGTGTTGATGGCGCTAGACAAAGTCGCGAAGGCGGCACCGGTGGCGGTATGAAGAGGGTTTATCAATCGCTCCTCGCGGTGCTCCTCGCAGTGGCTCTTTGCGGGCCATTGGCCGCACAAACCGATGGCACACAGCCCGATGGCGCGATTTCCGTTGAAAGCGACCGCGCGCAGGACTTTGCGACGCGCGACCGGATCATGGCGATCCTGGGTCAGCTGGACGGATATTCGGATGTTCGCGCAACGGTATCCAACGGCATCGTAACCCTGCGCGGCACGGTGGTGGATGCTGGTCGGATTGAAGACCTGAATGCGCTTGTGGCCCGCGTCGAAGGGGTCGTGGCGATCGAGAATACGGTGATGGAAACCACCGATGTGGTTGAACGCCTGAACCCCGCGATTGAGCGGATGTATGACCGGGTGGAGCAGGTGGTGGCGTTCTCACCCTTGATCCTTGTGGCGCTGACGGCAGCCGCCTTGATGTGGCTATTCGGGTTTTGGTTGGCGCGGCGGTCTTGGCCGTGGGACCGGATCGCGCCGAATGCGTTCATTGCAGACATTTACCGGCAAGTGGTGCGGTTGGCTTTCATCGTGCTGGGAGTCGTTCTGGCACTGGATCTGCTGAACGCGACGGCGCTTTTGGGTACGATCCTTGGCGCGGCGGGTATCGTGGGTCTGGCGATTGGTTTTGCCGTGCGGGACACGGTGGAAAATTTCATCTCCTCAATCATGTTGTCGATAAGGCAACCGTTTCGGCCCAAGGATCTGGTAGAGATTGAGGGGGATCTGGGTCATGTCATTCGCCTGACGAGCCGTGCAACGATCCTTCTAAGCCTGGATGGCAACCACATCCGCATCCCCAACGCGACGGTTTTCAAGTCGAAGATCGTGAACTACACCCGCAATGATGAGCGGCGGTTCACGTTCCTTTTGGGGGTGGAGGCAGACGCCGATATTGCCGAGGCGCAGCGCATCATATTGGGCGCGCTGACGGAGTTGCCGTTTGTGTTGGAGACGCCCAAGCCCGGTGTCTGGGTGGAGGGGCTGGGCGCCTCGACCATCGACGTCACGGCGGCCGGTTGGATCAAACAGCATGAGACGGGCATCGGCATGGCCAAAGGTGAGGCGATCCGTGTGGTCAAGGCACGGCTGGAGGGGGCAGGGATTGCGCTGCCCGAGCCGACCTACAGGCTAGCGGGTGTTGAGGTGCCGGGCACAACGCCAAGCGCGCCGAAGCGCCCTGCCCTACCACCCGCAGAGGTTGAGGCGCAGGACGTCGGCACCGATGAAAGTGCCGCACTGGAAGAGATCATTGAGGCCGAGCGCCATGCCTTGCCGGACAACGACCTGTTGCGCCGGGAAGCGCCGCAGGAGTAGAGGAAATCCGGCAAGAGAAAACGTGTTCAGGGGGCTTGATCCTTGCGCCCGCGCGTCGTATCTGCACCCGCACGGTTGGGGTGTAGCCAAGCGGTAAGGCAGCTGTTTTTGGTACAGTGTACCGTAGGTTCGAATCCTACCACCCCAGCCAATCTTTCCTTACCAACCTGCGAATTTTGTATGGCGACATTGGCGCGCTAGGCATTCATCGCGGCGACCGTATGTTCCAGCCCCTTTACGATATGCGTTTCAAGTGCTGCGACTGCGCTATCCGCGTCCCGCGCAAGGGCGGCTTCGAACATCACGCGGTGCTCCTGAGCTGCCTCTTCGCCGCGATGGGTCAGAACAAGCATTTGGTAGCGCAGGTATTTCTCGTAGAGCGTAGCGTGAAGGGACAGAAGGTTCGCGGAGTTGCAGGCTGAAATCAGGGTTTGGTGAAACTCCCAATCGTAACGCTTCCAGGCCTCTTTCTCGGACTCGTCGCCGGCCAGAAGCCGCTGCTCCATCACATTTAGCTTGTGGTGGGCTGCAGCGAGGCGGCCTTCCCACTCCGTATCGCCATTTGCGATCGACAGGCGCAGCGCGTGGCATTCGAGAAGCACCCGGAGGTGTGCAATCTCATGCAGGTCATCTGCTGAGACCGGCTTGACGAAAAAACCGCGTTGTTCCGGGGCATCCACGAAGCCTTCGCTGGCCAGCCGGTTCAAGGTTTCGCGCAAGGTCGACAGGCTGGCGCTGTAGCGCTCTTTCAACGAGTCCAGCTTCAGCTTTGCGCCCGGCTCCAGTGCGCCGAACAGGATGTCGCGCTTGATTTTTTGGTAGGTGCTGGTGCCTACAGTCGCGGCGATCTGGGCCATCATTGTCGTCCGATTTTGTTCTGTCGTTCAGTCATACGGATACTGGTCCAATCGGCAAGTATTTCTAAAATTGCCCGGTAAAGTATAAAATATCAGATATTATTGCGAATCGAGATCACCGTCTCTAACGTGCCGTTCACGGGCGCGCCGGGATAGGGAGGACCAGCGGTGAAAAAGGCGATATCGCTGGCCATTTGCGGCTTCGGTCTTGTCGGCCAACGCCATGCCAATGCCGCTGCGCAAGTGGATGGGGTCGAGGTCGCCGCCGCGGTAGAACCCTCTGCCGAGGGACAGGCCAAGGCCGCGGCCATGGGGCTGACCTGCTACGCCACCTTGGATGACTTGTTTGCAGCCTCTTCGCCGGACGGGTTGATCGTTGCGACACCCACACCCCTGCATCTGGAAAACGGACTGGCTGCCATTGGCCGCAATTGCCCGGTCTTGATCGAGAAACCTATCGCTACCAGCGTGGGTGCGGCGGCAACGCTGGTCGATGCGTCCGAGGCGCAAGGAGTGCCGGTTCTGGTGGGGCACCATCGTCGCCATAACCCCCTGATCCATGCCGCGCGCGACCTGATCTTGGCAGGTGAAATCGGGGGTATTCGCACCGTAAACGCGACCTGTTGGTTCTATAAACCGGATGCATATTTCGACGTCGCGCCTTGGCGGAAAGAGCCTGGTGCAGGGCCGATCTCGGTCAATCTTGCCCACGACATCGACTTGATCCGTCACCTTTGCGGGGAGGTAGTTTCCGTCTTCGCACAGGCCGCACCATCGGTTCGCGGATATGCCAACGAAGATGTCGCCGCTGCGGTTCTGACGCTGGAGAATGGGGCGATTGCCACGATCACCGTGTCCGACAGTGTGGTGGCGCCGTGGTCCTGGGAAATGACCTCAGGCGAGAATCCAATTTACCCGCACACCGCGGAGAGCTGCTATGTAATTGGCGGCTCAGACGGCGCGCTTTCGATCCCCGATTTGCGGGTTTGGGCTCATGAGAGTGGACAGCCGGATTGGTGGACGCCAATCGCCGCAAAAACCGTCGCAACCGAACCCTCGGACCCTTTGGTCAACCAAATCGCCCACTTCCGCGACGTGATCGCGAACGGCGCAGTACCTTTGGTATCGGCCCGCGAAGGGATGCGCACTTTGGGTGTGATCGAAGCAATACAAACATCGGCCGCCACGGGGCGGTCGATCCAAATCTCCACCGAGACAAGCCACAACAACCCGGCAGCGGCGGAGTACAATATCTGAGATTTTGACAAAAATCTTGTGATTTGAAACGACTCGGCATCATGCTGAGGAAAAAGAAGGTGATCTACCACTATGGGAGGACCAACAATGATCACGAAAATCACGCGCCGCATGGCGCTTACGACTGCAACAGCGCTGAGCCTTGTCGCAACGACCACAGGCGCATTTGCCGACGGTCATGCGATCCAGCTGCGCCTGTCGATGGCTGGTTCTGAGACGGACCAGCGTTCGGTCGCCATGGCCGAGGTCTTCGGCCCCGCCGTGTCTGATTTCGCCAGCTACGAGCCATCCTACAACGCCACTCTCTTCGCCCAGGGCACGGAGCTTGAAGCCATCAGCCGTGGCAACCTTGAGATGAGCATCACCTCCGCGCAGGAGCTGGCGCAATTCTTCCCGGAATTCTCCATCTTCACGGCAGGCTATGTGCACCAGGATGCGGCCCATCAGGTCGCGGTGTTCAATGACCCGCTGATGGATGCCTTTAAGCAGCAGGCAATTGATGAGCTTGGCGTGCGTCTTCTGTCGGTCATGTATCTTGGCCGTCGTCACGTGAACCTGCGCCAGTGCCCCGATGAGTTGACGGTGACAACGCCTGCCGATCTGGACGGCGTGAACCTTCGGATGCCTGGCACGGACGCTTGGCAATTCCTGGGTTCGGCCCTTGGTGCATCGCCCACGCCAATGTCGTTCAACGAGGTCTACACAGCCCTGTCGACTGGTGCCGTGGATGGGCAGGACAACCCGCTGCCGACCGTGGTCGACGCGCGCTTCTACGAGGTGACGTGCCAGATCGCCCTGACCTCGCACCTTGTGGACCTGAACTACATCGCGATTTCGGAAGAGGTCTTCCAATCGATGACGGAAGAGCAGCAGGCGGCTGTTCAGCAAGCCGCCGATGACGCTGCCGAAGCGGGCCGTCAGCGCCAGCTGGAGCTTGAGGCGGAGCTGGGAGCCTTCCTCGAAGAGAATGGTCTGACCCTCTATGAGCCCGATCTTGCTGCGTTCCGCGAAACGGTTCAGGCTGCATACTTGGAGAGCGAATTTGCCGGCGACTGGCCTGAAGGCGTGCTGGAGCAGATCAACGCGCTTGGCAACTGATCGAAGAAGGGGAAGCCTGCGGTGTTTGCTAAGCTGAAAGCGGGCTTCTCCACCCTTACCAATTCCATCGCCGCGGCCATGCTTGCGGCGATGTTCTTTACCTTCCTACTGCAAGTCGGCTCGCGTTACACACCGCAGATCGTGGACAGTCTGGGCCTTGGTGGTCGCTACGATTGGCTCGACAATATCGAGCCATTGGGGTGGACGCTTGAGCTTTGCCTTATCCTTTGGGTTTGGATCGTGTTCTTCGGCTGCGCCTTTAACGTGCGCGAGAAGGACCATGTGACCTTCGACATCCTTTACCTTGCCGCCCCGCCCGGGCCGCGCCGGATATTGGCGCTGTTGGCGGCTGGCGCGATTGTGGTGGGCATGGCGATCTCGTTCCTGCCATCATGGGATTATGTGGATTTCATGCGGATGCGCCGGACTTCGACCGTGCAGAACCCGATCACGGGCGACCGCATCCGGCTGAAGTGGATCTTCATCATTTACATGGTGTTTTTGGGCGCCTTGATCCTGCGCTATGGCTGGCGCTTTGTTGTGACCCTGCGCCATGGGCCACCCGACGATCAGCACCACATTGACCACGACCCGGAGCCGCCCGTCATCCGCCACGGTGAGGATGCGACATGAGCTTTGAGGTTCTGGCCTGCATAGCCACGCTATTCTTCCTGGCGGGCATCGGCACGCCTATCGGCTATTCGATCATTCTGGCGGCCTTGGTATATCTTGGCCTCGGTGGGATGGACCTGGCGCTGGCGGGTGAGAAGATCATCCAAGGCCTCTACCGCAGTTTCGTTTTGCTGGCTGTTCCGCTGTTCATCGTGGCCGCGAACATCATGAACGCGGGCACAATCTCGGATCGATTATTGGGGTTCTGCGTCGCCGCCGTCGGGCGGTTCCGGGGGGGCCTTGGGCACGTGAACGTCGTGGCGTCGTTGATCTTTTCCGGCATGTCGGGCTCAGCAGTGGCGGATGCGGCGGGTATCGGCAAGATCATCATCCAGATGATGACCAAGGATGGCCGCTACGGGCGGGGATACGCGGCTGCCATCACGGCGGCCTCGGCCACCATTGGCCCTATCATCCCGCCTTCGATCCCCATGGTACTTTACGCGCTGGTTTCGCAATCCTCCATTGGGGCGCTGTTCCTTGCAGGCATCATCCCAGGCCTGATCATGGGTGTCGTCCTGATGGCGATGAACAGCTACATCGCCCACAAACGCGGCTTTGCGTTAGAGGAACCGATCCCTCTAAGGGAGCTTCCAAAGAAGACGGCCAACGCCTTTCCTGCACTACTGATGCCGGTGATCCTGCTCTACGGCATCTACGGGGGCGTCACGACGCCGACCGAAGCCGCAGCCGTCGCGGCCCTTTATGCGCTGCTCTTGGCGGGACTGTTCTATCGTGCGCTTAGCCTGCGGGGGCTTTACGAGATCTTTGTGGAAAGCGCACGTGCCTCAGCTTCCGTCGGGATTGTCATCGGCGGTGCGCTGATCCTCAACTTCATCGTCGTGTCGGAAAACATCCCCTCAATGGTCGCGGATGCCTTGGTTGGCATCGACATGAGCCCGACGCTGTTCCTGCTGATGGTGATGCTACTTATCCTGCTGCTTGGATGCGTGCTGGATGCCACGACGATCATCCTGGTCATCGTTCCCTTGTTCATCCCAGCCTGCCGCGAACTTGGCATCGACCTTGTCCACTTCGGCGTGCTGGTCGTCGTCAATTCCATGATCGGGCTTATCACGCCGCCTTATGGTATCCTGCTTTTTGTCATCAACGCCGTCACCGGCATTCCGCTGCGAGAGATCATTGCGGAGGTCTGGGCCTTCCTTGTCGTGTTGATCGGCGCGCTCTTGTTGCTGGTCTTCTTGCCTGATCTCGTCCTGTGGTTGCCGAGCCGCTTTGGCCACGGCGGCTGAACCACCCTGAACATGGAGGCCCCGATGGACCTGCCCAAGAACCACTTCAAGGCTGCCCTTCAGGAGCGACGCAGCCAGATCGGGCTGTGGAATACGATTGGCGGCAACACCGTGCCTGAAATGTTGGGCGGTGCGGGTTTTGACTGGGTGCTGGTGGATTGCGAGCATTCGGCGGTTGAGGCGGTCGAGGTTCTGCCTGCCCTGCAAGCCATTGGCCAGACGCCAGAGGTATCGGCCCTTGTGCGGCCTGCAACTAACGATCCGACGCTGTTCAAGCGGCTGCTGGATATGGGCGCACAGACGTTTTTGGTGCCTTATGTGCAGTCGGCTGCTGAGGCCGAAGATGCCGTGCGCGCCATGCGTTATGGCCCCCAAGGCATCCGTGGCATGGCGGGCATGACCCGCGCCACCCGGTACGGGAAGGTCGATGATTATTTCGATCGTGCCGAGGAAGAGCTGTGTCTGATCGTGCAAGTCGAAACCATCGAGGCGATGGAAGAATTGGAGGCGATTGCCACCACTGATGGCGTCGATGCCGTTTTCATCGGGCCTGCGGATCTGAGCGCATCCATGGGCCTGCGCGGGCAGATGACCCATCCTGATGTGGTAGCGGTGATCGAAACCGCGTTTGGGCGCCTCAAGGCGCTGAATGTACCCATCGGGATCATGGCTCTGAACGCAGAGGACGCGAAGCGCTACATCGCACTGGGTTCCGTTATTACGGCGGTCGGGGTTGATCTGGTGATGCTGGCGGAGGCAACGGCCACTCTGCGAAATCAATTCTGAGACGTCGATGAAACTGGGCATCGCAACTGTATCCATCTCGGGCACTTTGGAGGACAAGATTGAGGCCATCGCCAACGCGGGCTTCGACGGCATCGAGATTTTCGAGCAAGATTTCATCGCAGACACACGTACCCCACGCGAGGTCGGCGCACTTGTGCGCGACGCGGGACTTGACCTGATGTTGTTCCAGCCATTTCGCGATTTCGAAGGATTGCCGGGCGACCTTCGCCGCAAAGCCTTTGATCGGGCCGAACGAAAATTCGACTTAATGCAAGAGCTTGGTTGCGATCTCGTTCTTGTCTGCTCGTCCGTGCATCCCGACGCATTGGGCGGCATAGACCGCGCCGCTGACGATTTCGCAGAACTTGGGGAAAGGGCTGCGAAGCGTGGCCTGAGGATCGGGTATGAGGCGCTCGCCTGGGGGCAATACGTCGACGACCACCGAGACGCGTGGGAGATCGTGCGTCGTGCTGACCACCCGAATGTCGGCTTGATTTTGGATAGCTTTCACACGCTGGGGCGTGGCATTGACCCCGAAACCATCCGTCGCATCCCCGGAAACCGCATCTTTTTCGTGCAACTTGCGGATGCCCCACGGATCGACATGGACCTGCTTTATTGGTCCCGGCATTTCCGTAACATGCCGGGGGAGGGCGATCTGGATGTACCAGGTTTCATGCGCGCTGTTATGGCGACGGGGTATGCTGGCCCCATTAGCCTCGAAATCTTCAATGACCAATTCCGAGGCGGCCCGGCGCGGCAGATTTCATCTGCGGGAAAAAGATCGCTTCTGAACCTTTTGGATGGTGTGCGTAGGGCCGAACCAAGCCTGTCTTTCGACTTTCCTGCAATGCCTAAGCCAACCCCGCCTGAAGGCGTCGAATTCGTAGAGTTCGCGACACGCGGCGCGGAGGCCAAGGCCCTCGGGTGTCTATTGCAGACGCTCGGCTTCGAACGACGCGCGGAGCACAAGACCAAAGCGCTGTCCCTTTGGAAGCAAGGCAACATCCGTGTCTTACTTAACGCTGAGATGCAGGGGCACGCCGACAATGCCTTTGTGACCCGCGGAACGAATATCTGCGATTTGGGACTGCGCGTGTCATCTGCGTCAGAGACCTTGCAGCGCGCCGTGGCCCTGGGCTCGGCATCGTTCGATCAAGCCCGCGCCGATGCTGAGCTGGACATCCCTGCCATCCATGGCCTTGGCGGGTCTGTCATGCACTTCGTCGATGAAGCGTTTAGCGACGTTTGGAAGGTTGAGTTCGAAAGAACTGCACCCCCCGATGAATCCGCGGGGCTTACGCGAGTAGATCACGTGGCCCAGACCATGGGGTATGACGAAATGTTATCGTGGTCGCTGTTTTACACCTCTCTGTTCGGAATGGTGAAAGAGCCGATGGTGGATGTGATCGACCCCGACGGGCTTGTAAGGTCGCAAGCGTTGTCGTCGCCTGACGGTAGCTTTCGGATCACCCTTAACGGGGCCGAAACCCATCGCACTCTGGCCGGCGGGTTTCTGGCTGATAGCTTTGGCGCCTCAGTTCAGCATGTGGCCTTCGCAACCGACGACATTTTTGCATCGGCAATGGCCTTGCGAGAGCGGGGATTTGACCCGCTGCCAATCCCTGAAAACTACTACACGGACTTGGCGGCGCGGTTTGATTTGGATGCCGGCCGCCTTTCCGCGATGGCTGATGCCAACATCCTGTACGATAGCGACGGATCGTCAGAATTTTTCCAGCTCTATTCCCGGCCTTTTGCCAACGGTGCGTTCTTTGAAGTCGTGGAACGCCGCGGGCCCTACAACGGATACGGCGCGGCCAATGCTCCTTTTCGGATCGCAGCGTTGAAGCGGCTGGGGCGCGTGAAGGGCATGCCTGTCAGTTGATGCGCGGCAGCCTATCGTACAGTGATGTGCCGAATGCGGGCTTAGTGCTCACCTTCAACGAGCAGCGAAAGCTCGGACGAGGCTTCACGCAAGGCTCCAACATACTCAACCGCGCGGGCGGTGTCGAAACGCTGCGTGGGGGCATGGAACGATAGCGTCGCCATGAGGCGTCCGTTCGCCTCGTGGATGGGCACGGCAAGCGCGATCATGTCTTGCATGAATTCTTCGCGGTCAAGCGCGTAGCCGTTGCGTTTGACCTCATCCAACTCTGCCATCAACGCGGCGCGGTCTGTGATCGAGTTGTCGGTCTGGCCGGTAAGCGTGGTGGCGTTGAGGTAGCGTTGCAGGTGGTTCGGCGCGAGCGAGCTAAGATACATCTTGCCCGACGCTGTGCAATGGAACGGCACACGCGTGCCTTGAGGTAGCTGGATGCGCAGGGGCCATTCGGTTTCGACACGCTCAAGATAGATCATCGCGTCACGGTCAGGCAGCGCGATGTTGCAGGTCTCCCCAATCTCGCGGCTCAGCCGTTTGAGGATCGCCTGGCGCGCCGTACGGATACGCAGTGACGACAGGATCGACGCTGCAAGGGTCCGAAGGCGGGGGCCGGGCGAATAGGTCCGCCCGTCCATGTCACGTTGCAAAAAACCCTCATCTTCCAGCGTAGAGAACAGCCGGTGGATGGTGGGTTTGGGCAAGTCGAGATGTGCGTTCACCTCGGTTGGGGTCACGGGAACACCGGCGCGCGCCACCTCCTCCAGCACCATCAGGAGCCGGAGGTTGGTTGGTATGGTTTCGCGTGGACGGTCTCCGTCCATGGGCCCCTCCTTAGAGATCCGGCAACAGCATCGTCGAGAGCGACGGTACCAGAGCCACAATGATCCAAATCGTGATCAGCGAGATCAGATAGGGCCACGTATAGCGCAGCAGTCTGAAGTATGGCACCCCGGTTACGCCTGATGCGACGTAGAGGTTCAGACCGTAGGGCGGCGTGATGAAACCAATCGACGCACCGACCAGAAAGATCACCGCAAATTGCACAGGCTCTACGCCGATATCGTGGGCGATTGGCGCGAGAATAGGTGCGAGGATGATCGTCACCGGAAGCGATTCCAGAACCATGCCGCAGACAAAGACGATGGCCATGGCGGTGAACAGAACCGCGTAGTAGCCGCCCATCGAGGTCACGAATTCGGTCAGGAACGCCTGGGCCCCCAGAACCGAAAGGATCTGCTGCATCACCACCGACACGGCGATCAGTGGCGCAAGGATGCCAGTGATCTGGGCCGACCGCATGGTGATGGAGGGAAGCTCCAGCGGGCCGAAGCCGTTCACAACCAGCATGCCGCCGAAGCCACGCTCATCCACCGGGCGATCTTCGCGTGTGGCAAAGCCCGGATTGCTCAGCGAGACGATCTTGGTGATGGCCAGGCACAAGAAGCCCACGATCACGCAGAAGCCCACGGTCACACCAGCCGCCTCGGTTGGGGAGAATTTGCCGGTGTAGATGCCCCAAAGCACAAGGCCGATGGCGAAGAAGCCCAACCATGCGCCAACCCCCGTCTTCATCACGCGGATGATGTCGAGGTTGATGATATGGCCCCACTTGTTTTTGAAGCAGACGAGGAAGCACGCCAGCATCATGGCCAGAACCATCAGCGAGCCGGGGATGATACCCGCCACGAAGAGGTCTGAGATCGGCAGGTTCATCAGGAAGCCGTAGACGATGAAGATGATCGACGGCGGGATGATGATACCCACGGTACCGCCCGCAGCCGCGGTGGCGGCCGAGAAGCGTTCATCATAGCCGCCCTTCACCATTTCCGGGTGAAGCATGGAGCCGATGGTTGCGGTGGTGGCCGAGTTGGAGCCCGAGATGGCTGCGAACAGGCCGCAAGCGCCGAGGGCCGCCATAGCTAGGCCGCCCCGTATCCAACCCAGACAGGCATAGGCGTAATCGGTTAATCGCCTTGCGATGCCCGAACGGTTGATGAGATCACCGGTCAAAATGAAGAGCGGCATGGCCAAAAGCGCGAAGCCGTCGGTGAACACACGGCTGAGTGCAGCCGCGATATTGTCGAGCGGCAGGCCCAGCACGAACGACATGCCGATGACCCAGTAGCCGATAACAAGGAAGACGGGCACGCCCATCATGAACAGGAACGTCACGCCCAGCGACAGCAGGGTGATGATTGTACCGTCGGTCATGCGTCACCCCCGATCACGGCTTGCTTGATAATCTCGTCACCGGACCGGAAATTACGGGCGTCTTCGAGCCAGTTTTCCATCACGCGCGCAACAAGGAAGATGAACGATACCGGCACTGCAAGGATGAACCACCACTGCATGTAATTGTTCATGCCCGGCACCAGCTGGAAGTTTGAGGCCGCGTTGGCAACGATCCGGCTACCGGTGACGATCACAACCCACGAGAATCCGATCCAAAGGATTGCGTCCACGGTCAGCATGAACATCTGACCAATGCGCGGCAGGTTGGTGCGGAATTCACTGAACGCAAGGTGCGTGCGCAGCTTCACATTGTAGCTGCACCCAACCCAGGTCATCACAAGGAACAGGAACGGCGGAAGCGTTGTCGTCCAAGGCCAGGGTCGTAGCCATTCAGGCGTGTTGGAGAAGTCCATTCCCAGCATACCGGGCACGAAACGCTGGATCACACCGAAGAAGATGATGCCACCGATGGTGAGATACGAGATCACCATCACATAGCCTTCCAAATGGCGTTCGATGAATGGCACGAAGCGATAGATCATCATGATGATGAAGCCGCCGATCAGCAAAATGGCCAACCCCAGGGCCCAGGCCCCGCTGGCATCCAAAGCCTCGCTGATCATCCAGCTGTCGCCATCTGCGAAAGCTGCAAGTATCTCCCCGATACCGTTGAAGATATCTCCCATCGGCCCCTCCCGGCGATTGAAAGTTATTATGTGCAGGGTTTTTTGTGGTTCCCCGCTTTGATCGTTCTTTGAAAAGCCCTGATCACCGAGCTTATCGAAAAACGCTCATTTGTCTTCAGGTCGTATGAGGCGTGCGCGTCTGCTTAGGGGAAAGCGGCGGCCCGCCATTTGAAATGGAGGCCGCCGTCAATCAGGTCAGGTATGATCCGAAGGGACGGATCAGCCGCGCCACCAACGACGAGGCTCGACGTTCTCGGCCAGCGTATCCTCAGGGATCTGGCGCGCGATGTCGAAGATTTCTTGGTAGGTATCAGCGCCACCGGCCCAGTTGTTGAGACGCTCGCGCCATTCGGCCCAGGGCTCGGGGTTGTACTCGGGCGAGCACATCTCACGGGCGATCTGGATCTGGTCGTCACCAAGACGTGCAACACGCACGTTGTTCTCGGCGAAGATCGTGCCGGGCATCGGCGGATCCGTGAAGCCGACAGTGTTGACCAGAGCGGCTTCGTTGGCTGCCTGCACATGAACCTGCGTGAAGTACGCGGATTCCATGATGGCGTCCTGAAGGTGTGGCTCGAGGCTGTCGAACAATTCGGCGTTCATGCCGGTGTGTTCAGTACCGCAGAAGAACTTCAGGTCGACCGACTGGCTGACCACAGGGCTCATGTTGGCGTAAGCCACAGCGGAGGCCCAGGTTTCTGCACCATCGACAAGGCCCTGACGTAGACCGTCGAGGGTCTCTTCCCACGCGATCGGCGTTGGGTTGAGGTTCATCAGGTTCATGGCGATACGGCCAAGCTGCGTACCGGTCACACGGTTACGCGTGCCGAACAGCTCTTCCAGCGTCGTGACAGTTTCACGATCCTGGAACGATGCGCCCATCTGCAGGCCGCGCAGTTCTGCGTGGCTGAAGAGGAACTTCACACCGTGACGGCTTTCCAGCGGCTCGCGGAGGAGGCGCATGGATTCCGGGCTGTAGAGGAAGTGGTACTGATCCGCGCGGGAGCGGAACATGTAGGCGTAGTCGAGAACGTTGAGGTAAGGCGCGGAGCCTGCAGAGTTCTGCGTGGATGCCGAGTAGAAGTCGACGACACCCAGCTGAGCACGCTCAAGGCAGTTCAGCTGACCACAGATCTGGTTGTCGCCGATGAACTCCATGCGGATTTCGCCGTCGGTGCGCTCTTCAAGGTCGCGGGCGAATTCCAGAACGCCTGCGCGCTCGATCAGAAGGTTGCGCTGGTTAAAGCCAGCAGCCCCCATCTTAAGCTCGTAGCGGGCCGTTGTGCCGTAGCGACGATCATATGTGGACTCGACCGCGCGGGCCAAAGACGGCAAAGTGACCGCACCGGTCAGCGTTGCTGCACCCATCATGACCGACGACAGACCATAGGTCCCGGTCAGTTTCATCAAGTCTCTGCGCGAAACCTGGCTGAGGACTTTTGAAGCCTTCATATCCATTACCTCCCAATAATGCGCGAAATTGATACTTGTGGTCTCAATCTTGCTCAACTTATGGTCGTGCTGGCAAGGAAAAACTTCAAATCGCACCGATTCTATGCGGAGGGGGCCTAAAAATGGCGGAACTTTCAGCAGACTACGTGGTTGTAGGCGCCGGATCAGCAGGCTGCGTGTTGGCCAACCGTCTTTCTGCAGACCCAAAGAATCGTGTGATCCTGCTTGAAGCCGGTGGTCGAGATTGGAATCCTTGGATCCATATCCCGGTCGGGTATTTCAAAACGATCCACAATCCGACGGTCGATTGGTGCTACAAGACCGAGCCTGATCCCGGCCTGAACGGACGCTCCATTGAATGGCCGCGCGGCAAGGTTCTGGGTGGCTCATCGTCATTGAACGGGCTGCTTTACGTTCGCGGACAACCGCAAGACTACGACCGCTGGCGGCAGATGGGAAATTCCGGCTGGGGCTGGGACGATGTGCTGCCGTTGTTTAAGCGCGCGGAATGCAATGAACGCGGCGCGGATGAGTTCCACGGAGACGAAGGGCCCTTGTCCGTCTCCAACATGCGCATCCAGCGCCCGATCACCGACGCATGGGTCGCCGCCGCGCAAGCAGAGGGCTATCCGTTCAATCCGGATTATAACGGCGCCGAACAAGAAGGCGTTGGCTACTTCCAGCTGACCTCAAAGAATGGGCGGCGGTGCAGTGCAGCGGTGGCCTACCTCAAACCTGCCCGCGGTCGCGAAAACCTTCAGATCGTCACGCATGCGCAGGTTGATCGCATCATCCTAGACGGTCGGCGTGCCACTGGCGTGGAATACACCGATCGAAGCGGTCAGGTGCAGCGAGTCATGGCCGGTCGTGAGGTGATCCTTTCGGGCGGTGCCATAAATTCCCCCCAGCTGCTGATGCTGTCGGGCATTGGTGAAGGCGCGCAACTGGCCGAGCACGGGATCGAAGTGGCCCAAGACCTTGGCGGTGTAGGCAAGAACATGCAGGACCATCTGCAAGCGCGACTGGTCTACAAGTGCAATGAGCCGACCCTGAATGACGAGGTCTCCAGTCTGTTTGGCCAAGCCCGCATCGGTTTGAAATATCTTATGTTTAGGGCGGGCCCCATGACGATGGCCGCAAGCCTTGCGACTGGCTTCATGCGCACCAACGAAAGCCTTGAAACGCCGGATATCCAGTTCCACGTTCAGCCGCTTTCGGCGGAGAACCCCGGGAAGGGAGCGGACAAGTTTTCGGCCTTCACCATGTCGGTGTGCCAACTTCGCCCCGAAAGCCGCGGCGAAATCCGGTTGAGCTCGTCCAAGCCAAGGGAATACCCCAAGATCATCCCGCGTTACCTGTCGACCGAGACGGATTGCCGGACGATCGTGGCCGGCGTCAATATCGCGCGGCGGATTGCGCGTCAGGCACCGCTGACCTCAAAGATATCTGAGGAATACCGGCCGCACGCTTCCCTCGACATCGACGATTACGATGCGACCCTGGATTGGGCACGGTCCAACACGGCCTCAATCTATCACCCCACCGGCACCTGCAAGATGGGGCAAGGTGGCGATGCTGTGGTGGATGAACGGCTGAGGGTACATGGGATCACCGGCCTGCGGGTCGCCGATTGCTCGATCATGCCTGAGATCGTTTCGGGGAACACAAATGCACCCGCGATCATGATCGGGGAAAAGGCTTCAGACCTGATCCTGGAAGATGCAAAGGCGGCCATGTCAGCTGCCTGAACGTCGTATACCTGTATACAAATGCCTTGCTTTCGTCATAATTCGGGGCATAGCCGCCCCATTCCTGTCACTCAATTCTGGTTAGGTTTCCGCAATAACCAGTAACGGCCGTTGAAGGTCGAAGTGAGCAGACAAGATGGCAACGATAAACGGCAACGCATCAGACAACGCTCTGACCGGGACAGGCAGTGCCGATAGCATTACGGGATTTGCGGGCAACGACACGGTAAGTGGCGGTGGCGGCAACGACTATATCGACGGCGGTGCCCCAAGCCTCGCCCCTACCCCGCTGGACCTGAACTGGACCGCGCAGGGCGGTGACGGCACGTCTGTTGCAGGCGGATTTACGCAAAACACAGGCGGTATCAACGTCGCCGTAAGCTTTACCGATGATGGCGGCGGAACAACCGCTGTCGTCGATACGCGCGACACCTATGTCGATGGTGGCGAGACATTCGATGCCAATTCGAACCTCGCCCTGCGCGGTGATGGTGGCGCATCGGTCTGGACCGTTGACCTCAACTTCTCAGCTGTGGGCGGTTCTGGCTTCGCCGATGAAGTCGAAAATGTCTCCTTCCGGTTGCAGGACATCGACGCAAACGGCTGGCAAGACATCTTCACGGTCAACGCCTACGATGCGGACGGCAATCTGATCCCGGTGACGCTCACCCCTGCGGGCAATGATACCGTCAGCGGCAATACCGTTTCGGCCGGACCGGGTGGCACAAGCGCCGACGATCCGCTTGGCTCGGTTCTGGTGGAAATTGCAGGCCCGGTCGCACGCGTCGAGATCATCTATGAAAACGGCGGCACGTCAGGCCAGCTTGGCCTCATCACGGATGTAGAATTCGAGGCCGTCCCGACCGACGAAGACGAACTGTTTGGCGAGGCCGGCAACGATACGATCCTTGGCGGTTTTGGCGACGACCTTTTGGACGGCGGCGACAACAACGACAGTCTGGATGGCGGGTCCGGCAATGACACGCTTTTGGGCGGATCAGGCAATGACACGGCTCTTGGCGGCGAAGGACAAGACAGCCTGGAAGGCGGCGGTGGCAGCGACTCGCTTGTTGGCGGCGCAGGCGATGACACCCTCGAAGGCGACGGTGGGGCGGATACGCTGGAAGGCGGTGAAGGCGACGACAGCCTGTTGGGGGGCAGTGGCTTTGACATTCTAAGCGGCGGTGAGGGTGCCGATACGCTGGACGGCGGCAATGGCAACGATACGATCACGGCCTCCGGTGGCGACGTGGTTATCGGCGGTGAAGGCGGCACGGATACAGCCGACCAGCTGATTGTCGATGATGTCGCTGAGGTCATCTTCGATCCGACCAACAGTGAAAACGGCACAGTGGTCTTTAACAACGGCTCCACCGCGACCTTCACCGGGATCGAAGAACTGATCGTCAACGGCGGCCCCGATGGCATCGTTTCGGGTACGGCAGGCAATGATGTGATCGACGGCAACTATTTCGATGAAAACCTCGAACAGGTCGACAATGACGACGGAACCCTTGGAACAACCGGCGACCAAGACAACATCCAAGCGGGCTTTGGCGACGACACGATCTATGCGGGCGAAGGCGACGATAGCGTGGTGGGCGGGCCGAGCGCTGCGCTGAACGTCAACAGCGTCGAGAACCTGAGCTGGGTGGCCGAAGGCACCAATGGCACCGATCTGTCCGGTGGATTCACGCAGGACACCGGCGTTGCCAATATCTCTGTCTCCATTACCAACGACGGGGCGCTGAACCAGGCACAGGTCAACACGACCACACAATATACCGCTGGCGGGTCCGAACCTTTTTCGACCACATCCGGCCTTTCGCTTGGCGGCAATGGCGGCGCAGATGTGGCGACGGTTGAGTTCGCCTCGGATGTGGAACTGACCAACGTTTCGTTCCGCCTCAACGACATCGACAGTGATACCTGGGAAGATATCGTCACGGTCAACGCCTACGACGCGAACGGCAATCCGGTGACGGTCACCTTGACCGAGGCCGGGGATGACACAGTCGTTGGTCAAACCGTAACGGCGGGCGGTGCGGCGGATGATCCAAACCTCGCCAACGGCTCTGTCCTGGTGGAGATTGCGGGCCCCATCACGTCGTTCGAGGTGATTTACGAGAATGGCAGTACCGGCGGGCAGCTCGTTTACCTGACCGATGTGCACTACACCGCCAGCGAGTTTGACGACGATGTCATCCATGGGGACCAAGGCGGCGATACGCTGGAAGGTGGGGCGGGCAATGATGCGATCTTTGGCGATCAGCTGGCGATCGACCCCACAACGATCCCGTCTGGCACCGGCGGCACGGCCACGTCCGTCACATTCCAAAACGACAGCCCCTATGCCGTGGAGCTCGCGCAGGTCGACGCGACGGGTGCCGTTGTTGGCGTCATCACAATTCCCGCCGGCAGCGATTTCACCACGGCTTCGACGACACAAACCAATTGGGTCCTGCGCGATCCCGCGACCGACGATATCCTGCAAGTCTATGAAGCGCCTGCGGATGGCTCCACCCAAGTCTTCGCCAGCAGTGGCGCGGATAGTCTGGACGGTGGCCTCGGCGATGACACGCTGTCTGGCGACTTCGGCAACGACACACTCGATGGCGGCGCGGGCGATGACAGCATGTCAGGCGGCGCAGAGCAGGATCTGTTCCAGTTCTCGGACGGGTTCGGCACGGACACAGTCGATGGCGGTGAAGATGGCGACGACCTCGACACGCTCGATTTCAGCGCGATGTCCACCGGCATCAACGCGGTCTTCGATGGCGATGAGCAGGGCGATGTAAACGACACAGGGTCTGCGGATTCTGTTGAATTCACGAATATCGAACAGGTCACCGGCACCGATCAGGACGACACGATTGATGCGGGCGCCTCGACCGCTGACCAGACGCTGATTGGCGGCGACGGGGCCGATAGCCTTGTGGGCGGGTCCGGCAATGACACGCTTTATGGCGACAGCGGCGATGGGACAGCCGCCAATGGCACGCTGATCTACGAGGATGACTTCGACGGTGGCGCCGCGGGCTGGAGTCCGGCCACGACCGACAATACTGACCCGTTCTTCGGCTCGGTCCTTGGCCGCGTGCAGGGCACGTCGAATGCGACGGATATCGAGATCAGCCGCACATTTGATCTGGACGGCAGCTATGACGACGCGGTCATCGAGTTCGACTTCCACCGCATCGACAGCTGGGACAACGAAGAATTCCAGATCTACGCCAATGGCGATGAGATCTTCAGCCAGGCGTTCTTCCCCGGGACAGCTGTGGGTGGGTCGAACACGGTCGTCATTGGCGGTGTCACATACAATGTGACGCTTACCTCGCTCGGCGACGCCGCGCAGAATGGGTATTGGTCCGGGCAAAGCTGGACAACCGACCAAAGCTTCCGCGTGCGGATCGAAGTGGAGGATGCCCCCGATACGCTTGAGCTTGGCTTTGGCTCAACCCTGAACCAAGGCGTCGGCGACGAAAGCTACGCACTCGACAATTTCGCGATTGTCTCGACCAACGACACTTCGATCGATCCGGTCACGTTCACCTCGGCTGGGTCGTCCAACAACGATACGATCGAAGGGGGCGATGGCAACGACTCGATCATGGGCGAGGAAGGCGCGGATCAGCTTTCGGGTGACGCGGGCAACGACACCATTGATGGCGGCGAAGGGGATGACAACATCCTTGGCGGCGCGGGCGAAGACAGCATCATCACGGGCCAGGGCGCGGACACCGTCAATGCGGGCGACGACGCGGACTATATCGTGGGTTCCTCCGGCGATGTGATCGACGGCGGTGAAGGGGGCGACGATAACGACACGTTGTTCCTTGGCGATGAGAACGCAGTCATCACCTACGACAGCGGCAACCCGGAAAACGGAACTGTCACGTTCAGCGATGGCACCACGCTGACTTTCACGAATATCGAAACGGTCATTCCCTGCTTCACGCCCGGCAGCCGCGTGAAAGTGGAACGCGGGACCTACAAGGTCGAAGACCTGCGCGTCGGCGACCTGATCGAGACGCGCGACAACGGCTTGCAGCCGATCCGCTGGATTGGGCACAAACAGCTGAACCAATGCGATCTGGCGCAGGCCCCTCATCTTCGGCCCATCCGCATCCGCAAGGGCGCGTTGGGTAAGGGAGTGCCGAACCGCGATATGCAGGTTTCGCCTCAGCATTGCATGTTGATCGAGGGCAATCAGGCCGAGCTTCTTTTCGGTGCTGATCAGGTTCTGGTGCGCGCCAAGCATCTCACCCATTTGCCTGGCGTTGAGGTCGTGAGCGCCTGCGAACGTGTCACCTACATCCACCTGATGTGCGACGCCCATGAGGTCATCCGCGTGGACAATGCCTGGACCGAAAGCTTCCAGCCCGGCGACATGGTGCATAACCAAGAAGCCCGCGAGATTTTCGGTGATCTGCTGGCAGAGTTCCCGGAACTTGGAACTGAAGGCGGCCGCGCGCATTACGTCTCGGCTCGGCTCAGCCTGAAGGCGCACGAAGCCGCGCTGATCTCAGAAAGCGCGTTTACTTCCTAGGGCCCGCGTCACATCCGGCGGAGCGGCGCGTCGCGCTTGTTCACTAAATTCGGAATTTGCCCACGCGTCTTTTCGACGAGGCCAAGGTCCATCTCCACCACCTCAAGCTTCGGCGCGCCCTCTTCCAGATCGGCAATCACCTTACCCCAGGGGTCCACTGCAAGCGAATGGCCGTAAGTCTCCCTACCATCGGCGTGGTGGCCCGCTTGGGCGGGCGCAATGACGAAAGCCCCCGTCTCAATCGCGCGGGACCTCAGCAACACATGCCAATGGGCGCGGCCCGTAGGCACCGTGAAGGCGGCGGGGCTGAAGATTACCCGCGCGCCGCCCTCTGCCAAGGTCCGGTGCAGATGCGGGAACCGCATGTCGTAGCAGATCGTCAGGCCCATCGGACCCCAGGGTGTCTCTGCCAGTACGGCGGCATCGCCCGGCGCGAAGGATTTGGATTCCTTGAAGGTCGCGCCCGGTATGTCGACGTCGAAAAGGTGCACCTTGTTGTAGGTCGCGCGGATCTCTCCAGCGGGGTCGATCAGGGTCGATTGGTTGAAGAACCGCCCGTCCGGGGCCAGTACGGGGGTTGAGCCGGAGTGAACCCAAATGCCCTGCTTCGCGGCCTCTTCCCGGCACGCAGCGATGAAAGGGTCGTCTTCGGCGGCCACCACTTGGGTCAGCGAGACTTTGCGGTTGGCATTCATCAGGCCTGACACTTCGGGCAAGGCCAACATGTCGGCCCCCTGCCCTTTGGCATCCAAGGCCAGAGCCTTCATCGCGGCGATGTTCGGTGCGTGGCTGTCAGCCGAACACATCTGCGCCAGGGCTATGCGAAGGTTATTTTCCATGGTCGCTCAGCGTCCGTGCTATGGCGTCTTTCCAACCGGCATAGCGGGCGGCGCGGGTAACGTCTTCCATCTGCGGCTCAAATTTTTGCTCAAGCGCCCAGGTGGCCGCGAACCCCTCCTGATCGGGGTAGATGCCCGCGCGATGGCCTGCGATCCAAGCGGCTCCCAGTGCCGTCGTCTCCAACACCTCGGGTCGATCCACCGGCGCGCCGAGGATGTTGGACAGGAACTGCATCGTCCAATCGCTGGCCGTCATGCCACCGTCCACGCGCACCGTTCCAGTCTCACCCGGGTAGTCCGCAGCCATCGCCTCCAGCAAATCACGGGTCTGGAAACCGACGCTTTCCAAGGCCGCACGGGCGAACTCAGCGGGGCCGGAATTGCGGGTCAGCCCAAAGATCGCCCCCCGCGCTTCCGAGTCCCAGTAGGGCGCGCCAAGGCCAGTGAAGGCGGGCACCATGTAGAGGGTTTGGGCCGGGTCGGCCTGTTCCGCCAAAGGCGCAGTTTCCGGCGCGTCCTTGATGATCTGCAACCCGTCTCGCAGCCATTGAACCACAGCACCCGCGATGAAGATGGAGCCTTCCAGCGCATAGGTCGGCTTGCCGTCAAACTGGTAAGCGATGGTCCCAAGCATCCGGTTTTGCGACGTCACCAGAGTGTTGCCCGTGTTAAGAAGCGCGAAACAGCCGGTGCCGTAGGTCGATTTCAGCATCCCCGGCTGGAAACAGGCTTGCCCAACGGTCGCCGCCTGCTGGTCGCCCGCAACACCAAGGATCGGGAGAGACCCTCCGAACAACGTCGTTTCCCCGAAATCGGCGCCGCTATCGAGAACCTCCGGCAGGATTGCGGCAGGGATGTTCAACATTGAGAGAATATCGTTGTCCCAACGCCCTTCGCGGATGTTGTAAAGCAGGGTCCGCGCGGCGTTCGTTGCGTCGGTCACGTGCCGTTTGCCACCCGTCAATCGCCAGATCAGGAAGCTGTCGATGGTGCCAAAGGCAAGCGTCCCGGCCTCGGCCCTTGCGCGCGCACCGTCGACGTTGTCCAGAAGCCAAGCCAGTTTCGTTCCGCTGAAATAGGGGTCGAGCAGCAGGCCGGTCTTCTCCTGCACTATCGCCTCATGGCCTTTCCCCTTCAGGCGCGCGCAAAGCTCTGCCGTGCGGCGGTCTTGCCAGACGATGGCGTTGTGCACGGCCTCACCAGTTTCACGATCCCACAACACGACCGTCTCACGCTGGTTGGTGATGCCGATGGCGGCTACGTCCCCGCCTTTGGCCAGCGCGCCCTTGCAGACCTCAACCACGCTGTCCCAGATCTCTTCCGGGTCATGCTCCACCCAGCCGGAGGCCGGGAAATGCTGTGTGAATTCCCTCTGCGCCGACGCCTTGGGTCGCAGATCGCCGTCAAAGACAATCGCGCGGGAGGAGGTCGTGCCTTGGTCGATGGCGAGGATTTGGGTCATGTTTGCCTCCCTTGGGTCTTATCGGTCGGGCTTAGGCCGCTTGCGCCGCATCCCGCATGAATTCATCGAGCGCGTCAATCTGTGCAGGCGTCAGATGCAGGCCGATCTTGGACCGCCGCCAGACGACATCTCCCGCCGAACGGGCATATTCGCGGGTCATCAACCAGCGCACTTCGGCCTCCGTCAATGTTGCGCCGAAATCGCGGCCCAGATCTTCAGTCGATTTCGCAAGGCCCAGCATGTTCTTCGCGTCGGTGCCATAGGCGCGGATCAGGCGCTTGGCCCAGCGGTCAGTCAGGAAGGGGAAGGCTGACTTAAGCTGATCGATCTGCGCCTGGACGCCATCAACCGGGAAATCGCCGCCCGGCAGCGCCACGCCCGCCGTCCATTTGCCGCCTGCATTGGGAAAGAACCCGGCCAGCTTATCCCAGGCATCCTCTGCCAAAACGCGATATGTTGTGATCTTGCCGCCGAAGACATTCAGCATCGGTGCGCCTTTGGCGTCCAGCGAAAGCACGTAGTCGCGGGTCGCCGCCGTCGCAGATTTCGCGCCATCATCGTAGAGCGGGCGAACGCCGGAATAGGTCCAGACAACATCCTGCGCGCTAAGGCTTTCCTTGAAGTATTCATTGGCGAAGTTGAGCAGATAATCCCGCTCCTCCGGCGTGCATTCAGCAGCGCGCGGGTCGTCGAAATGCTCCGCATCCGTGGTGCCGATCAGGGTGAAATCCGTCTCATAAGGAATGGCAAAGATGATCCGCCCGTCGGTGCCCTGGAAAAAGTAACACTTGTCATGATCGTAGAGCTTGCGCGTCACGATGTGGGATCCGCGCACGAGCCGGACCCCTTCTGAGGAGTTCTGCCGAGCAACATTGCGCACCACGTCCGCCACCCAAGGCCCACCTGCGTTGACCAGGGCTTTTGCGTAGACCATGCCCGCGCCTTCACCTTCCAGCTCGATCCGCCACAGATCACCTTCACGCTCGGCACTCGCCACCTTGGTGCGCACCATGATCTTCGCACCGCGTTCTTCCGCGTCGCGGGCATTCAGCACGACAAGGCGCGAGTCCTCCACCCAGCAATCCGAGTATTCGTAGGCCTTGGTGAAGCGGTCTTGCAGCGGCGCGCCTTCAGATGTGCCGTCGAGTGATACGCGGTCCGTGCCGGGCAGGATTTTTCTCCCTCCAAGGTTGTCGTAGAGGAACAGGCCAAGCCGGATCAGCCAGTTCGGGCGGCGCCCTTTCATCCATGGCATCACTGCGCTCAGGATGCGCGAGGTCGGCGTGGAATTGTCGAACCGCATATCCTTGGACAGCGGAAGAACAAATCGCATGGGCCAACTGATGTGCGGCATCGCGCTAAGCAGGATTTCCCGTTCTTGCAACGCGTGGCGGACCAGTTTGAATTCGAAATATTCGAGGTATCGCAGACCGCCATGGAACAGCTTGGTTGACGCACTGGAGGTGGCCCCGGCCAGATCGCCCATCTCCGCCAAAGCAACATTCAAACCCCGCCCCTGCGCATCCCGCGCAATGCCGCAGCCGTTGATGCCGCCACCGATGACGAAAAGGTCGTAGGGCTCTGCCATGTCAGAATCTCCGCGTGTGCCTAAGCGCGTCGTTTCACTTCATGTTCGCTTCGTCAAGTTTTGCTTTCGTTTTGGCTCGCTTTGTCACGACTAGTTTGTGCGTACTGCCTCGATCAGGGCCTCTACATCGGGGCCCAAACCCTCGACAATCAAGGCAACCCCATTCGCGTTGGGGTGAATGCCGTCCGCCTGCATCAAGTCAACCAGATCACCCGGATCACTTTCCGGCGTCCCCATCATCCCCGCAAAAAAACTTTCGGCGTAGAGCGTCCCATATTCTTCCGCCAACTCAGGATACATTGCGTCGAAGGCCTGCTGATAGTCTGGCCCGTAGTTGCCCGGCGCGGTCATGCCAACGAGCAGAACCGCGACATCGGTGGCGGTCGCCACCTCCAGAATCCCTGCAAGGTTCGCGCGACTGGCTTCCGGCGGGATCGCCCGCAACAAATCGTTGCCGCCGAGCGTCACGATCATCGCGTCGACCTCATCAGTCAGGGTCCAGGCCGCCCGCGACAACCCGCCCGCCGTCGTGTCCCCCGAAACGCCTGCATTCAAAACCCGCACGTCATGGCCACGCGCCTGCAACCATGCCTCCAGCTGCGGCACGAAGCCTTCCTCCTGCACCAAACCGTAGCCCTGCGTTAGGCTGTCGCCGAGAGCCGCAATCGTCACCTCTTGAGCTTGCAACGGCATGGCAACCGCAAGGAGGGCCGCAGGCCCGAGGAGTGCCCGCTTGCTTCGCGCCATTGCAGCCCCATATGCCCTTGAACACACACGCCAAAGGCCTTGCCCCATGGACCCCATCCTTTCGCTGAACGATGCGCGCCTGACGCTGGATGGAAATGCGGGCCGCGTGGACGTCCTGCATGGCATCACGCTGGACGTGGCAAAGGGGGAAACGCTGGCGCTGACGGGGCCGTCGGGGTCGGGCAAAAGCTCACTCCTCATGCTGATGGGCGGGTTGGAACGGGCCACCGGCGGCGAGGTCACGGCCTTGGGCCACGATCTGACCGCGATGTCCGAGGATCAACTGGCCCGGTTTCGCAGGGATCATATGGGGGTGGTGTTCCAGTCCTTCCACCTGATCCCCACCATGACGGCGCTGGAAAACGTTGCAACCCCGCTGGAACTGGCTGGCCATGCCGACGCATTCGAGCGTGCGGAAGCGGAGCTCGCCGCCATGGGCCTTGGCCACCGGCTGACCCACTACCCCGCCCAGATGTCCGGTGGGGAGCAACAACGCGTGGCCCTCGCCCGTGCCGCCGCACCGCGCCCCGATATCCTTTTGGCCGATGAGCCCACCGGCAACCTCGACGGCACCACCGGCGCGCAGATCATGGACCTGTTGATGGAGCTGCGCGACCGGCACGGCGCGACCCTGATCCTTGTCACCCATGCGCAAGACCTCGCCAATCGATGCGACCGAGAGGTGCGCCTGCGCGACGGCCACATCGATCCGGTGCTACAAGACGCAGCAGAATGATGCGACGTTGGAAATATCAGGGGCTTGGGGCTCTTACACTGGAAGGTCAGGGCGTATCGCTCGACCAACCTTCGCACGGCGACCCGCAGGGGATCGTCGCTTTCGTGGAACGTGGCGCGACCGTGGAGGGGCGTCTGGCCAGCGCCGCGGGCGCCATCCGTTACCTCAAACACGGCTGGCTGCGCGCGGTACTCGACCGTCCGCATCCCATGGCGCGGCAGGCGCTTCTGGAGGGTGCTGATGTGGGCGTCTACATCCACACGTGGGAGCATGACCCGCTCGCGGCGGCTGAAACCACACAACGCTTGATCGAGATCGACCAACCACCCTGGAATATGGGCATCCGCCGGTGAGCATTGCCTTTCGGATCGCACGACGCGAGTTGCGTGGCGGCCTACGCGGGTTCCGCGTGTTTCTCGCCTGTCTGGCGCTTGGCGTGGGCGCGATTGCCGCCGTAGGCTCGGTCCGCGTCTCTATCGAAGAAGGCATGGCACGGGAGGGGGCGGTAATCCTTGGCGGCGACGCCGAGATGTCATTCACCTACCGTTTTGCCGAGCCGGAGGAACGCGCCTTTATGGACAGCGTGGCCGAGGCGGTGTCCGAATCCGTCGATTTCCGCTCCATGGTCGTGGTCGACCGCGACCCGATGGAGCGCGGCCTGACGCAGGTGCGCGGCGTGGATGGTGCCTGGCCGCTGTATGGCGAAGCAGGGCTGGACCCGCCGATGCCGATGGCCGAGGCGTTGGAAATGCGTGATCTGCCCGGCGCCGTCATGGCACCGCTGTTGATGGACCGGCTCGCGCTGTCCGTGGGCGATACATTCACCTTGGGCGTACAGGCGTTTGAGCTTCGCGCGGCGTTGACCGAGGAACCCGACGGCGCAGCCTCGGGCTTTGGGCTTGGCCCGAGGACCATCGTGTCGCTGGAGGGCCTGGAAGGCTCTGGCCTGATCCAGCCGGGCACGCTCTACGAAAGCCAATACCGCCTCGCCCTTCCCGAGGGCACCGACCTCGCTGCCCTTGAAACCGAGGCGCAGGTGTTCGAGGCCAGTGGCGCCCGTTGGCGCGATGCCCGCAACGGCGCACCGGGGATTGCCGAATTTATCGAACGGATCGGGGCCTTTCTGGTGCTGGTGGGCCTCGCCGGTTTGGCGGTGGGCGGTGTTGGCATTGCCGCCGCCGTGCGCGCTTACTTGGATGGGAAGACTGCAACCATTGCGACGCTCAAGACGCTTGGCGCAGAAAGCCGGACGATCTTCGCGGCCTATTTCCTGCAAGTGGGTTTGCTGACACTAGTCGGGCTTGCCCTCGGCCTTGCGCTTGGCGCGCTGGCTCCAATCGCTTTGGGTCCGCTCATCGAAGCCCGCTTGCCCGTACCGGTTGCAATAAGCGTCTACCCAGCCCCGCTGGCGGAGGCCGCTCTCTACGGCGTGCTGGCCGCGCTGATCTTCACGCTATGGCCGCTGGCGCGCACCGAAAGCGTCCGTGCCGCAGCCCTGTTCCGGGACGCCACCGCACCGACGCGCGGGTGGCCTCGGTGGCCGTATCTGGTTGTGATCCTTGCGCTGTCCGCCGCGCTCATCTGGGCGGCCGTCGCTCTTTCTGGCATTCCCACACTCGCGCTTGGCACGGCAGGCGGGATTCTTGGGTCGCTGCTGATCCTTGGGCTCGCAGCGCTCCTGATCCGTGTTCTGTCACGTGCGGCGGCGCGGAGCCGATTGGTAAGGGGCCGCACGGTTCTGCGCACGACGCTTGGGGCCATTGGTGGGCCGGGGTCAGAGGCGACATCCGTGGTGCTGTCGCTTGGTCTTGGCTTGTCCGTTCTGGCGACCGTAGGGCAGATCGACACGAACCTGCGCAGTGCGATTCAACGAGACCTACCGGATGTCGCGCCGTCGTACTTTTTTGTTGATATTCAACCAGATCAGCTGGCTCCCTTCCTCGATCGTGTCGAGGGCGATCCTCAAGTCAGCCGGGTCGAAACCGCCCCGATGCTGCGCGGTGTTATCACGCAGATCAACGGCGAACGGGCACAAGACGTGGCCGGCGATCACTGGGTTATTCAGGGCGACCGGGGCGTGACCTATATGGCCGAGGCTCCGCCAGCGGATGAAATCGTTGCGGGCGAATGGTGGCCCGATGATTACACGGGCGAGCCCTTGGTGGCGTTCGCCGCGGAAGAAGCGTTGGAGATCGGGATCGGCATTGGTGACACGATCACCGTGAATATCCTGGGCCGCGACTTCACCGCCCGCATCGCCGCCCTGCGCGATGTTTCCTTTGAAAACGCAGGGATAGGCTTCATCGTCACGATGAACGCCGCCGCTCTCGCGGGCGCGCCGCACACACACATCGCGACCGTCTACGCCGAGGAAGAGGCCGAGGCGCAGATCCTGCGTGACGTGGCGGGGGACGCGCCCAATATCACCGCGATCCGCGTGCGGGACGCTTTGGATCAAGTGGCGGAAGCCTTGCGCGGGATCGCCTCTGCAACCTCATACGCCGCTTTGGCCACGCTTTTGACCGGGTTCATCGTATTGATTGGCGCGGCAGCGGTGGGTGAGCGGGGCCGTGTGTTTGAGGCGGCGGTACTGAAGACACTGGGGGCCTCTCGCGGGTTGATCCTGCGGTCATTCGCCCTGCGCGCGGCGCTTATGGGGGCGGCGGCGGGGCTTGTGGCGATCCTGGCAGGGGCGCTTGGCGGATGGGCCGTGATGACCTTTGTGATGGACACGGATTATGTATTTGAGCCTTATTCTGCGGGCGCAATCGTGCTTGGTGGCGCACTCGCGACGCTGCTGTCGGGGCTTGCTTTTGCTTGGCGCCCGCTTGGTGTGCGGCCTGCCCGTATTCTAAGGGCGCAGGATTGAGGCTTTCCTCTTGCCAAACAGCGCCCAAGACCGCACCTGTTAGGGCATGTTGAGGTCGGTCAAATCCCTTCTGGGGCGCAACAAACAGGGCAAAAAGGCAGAGCAGGCACCGGTCGCGGTGGCGCAGGATCTGCCGTGCCCTGAGCAGCAGACCTATGTGATTGGCGACATCCACGGGCGCGCTGACCTGTTGGAGTTGATGCTTGAACTGATCGACGCCCACATCGGCGGCACTTCGGCCACCGACCCGAAACTGGTCTTTGTGGGAGACTATATTGACCTTGGACCGGACAGCGCGGTCGTCCTGCAACGTATGCAGGAATTGCAGGAAAGTTTCCCCGACAATGTCGTATGCCTGATGGGCAACCACGAGCGTATGTTGTTGGATTTCCTTGCAGATCCCACGACGCGCGGGCCGCGATGGCTGCGCGCGGGTGCGGCAGAAACGCTGCGCAGTTTCGGCGTGGCAACGGCAGATCTGGAAGACACACCAGAGTATGATGCCTTCCCGGCCGCCGCCCATTCCCTGCGCCGCCGCCTGCCGAAATCCACGCAGGAGTGGCTGGAAAACCTGCCACTGTCTTGGACCTCAGGTAATCTTTGGGTCGTTCATGCAGGTGCCGATCCGGGGCACGCGATGGAAGATCAGACGGCGCGGGTGCTGCTTTGGGGGCATCCTGAATTCGACTCCGCCTCACGCGGGGACGATGTCTGGATTGCCCATGGGCACACCGAAATGGACGCTCCGCTGGCTGTTGAGGGGCGGATCGCGACGGATACTGCGGCGTGGAAAAGCGGGCGATTGACGGCCTGTGCAATCCGCACGGACGGGCGGCACGATTTTCTGCAGACCTGATCCAAAGTGCGACCATCTGGTTACAAATGCACCCAGATGGTCACTCTTTTCGCGAAAATTGCAACCATATGGTGATAGTTTCGAGCCGCCGAAAAAACGCGGTCAGTCGGTTACATTGGACCGTGGGGCTTTAGCGCGACAGCTTCTCTTCCGCGCCCTCTTCGACGGTGGTGTTCCACAGTGGAACACGCGACCGGAACGCGGCGCGTCCAATCATGTGGGCGGCGACCGGTGCGGTTATCAGAAGGAAGAGGATCGTGGCCACCGCGCGGGTGATCGTACCGGTGTCAGCGAAGAAGACGGCGACCGCGATCAGGATCAGGCCCGAGCCGAGGGTGCCCGCCTTGGTGGAGGCATGCATGCGGATCAGCACATCGGGCAGACGCAACACGCCAAGGCCCGCGACGAAGCAGAAGAATCCGCCGAGGATAATGAGACCCGCGAGGATATATTCGACGATCATTCCGCGCCCTCCTTCTTCGCACCGGGCGCGGTGATGGGGGTGGAGCCGTCATAGCGGTGCTGCCGACGCTCGACGTAGCGGGCGAGTGCTACGGTCGCCAGGAAGCCGATAACGGCGACGACGATGGCGACGTCTACGAAGGCGGTTTGCTCGGACAGGATCGCGTAGAGGCCGCAGAAGCTGACGATCAGGACGGTCATCATGTCGAGCGCAACGACACGGTCCGGCAGGCTTGGGCCTTTCACGAGGCGGATGAAACCGCCGACCACGCCCAGCATCACGAGGATGAAGGAGATATCGACTGCGGTGGATAGGATGGGACTCATTCCATGGCCTCCTTCACGCGACGCTCAACGCCTTCCTTGATCTGGCGGCGGATTTCATCTGGGTCATCCGCGAACATGGCGTGGATGTAGAGCGTGTTGCAATCTTCGGTCACGTCAAGACTGAGCGTACCGGGGGTGAGTGAGATGTAGTTGGTCAGGACCAGCACGGCCATCTCATCCTTCACGTCGAGGGGAACGGAGACGATGCCGGGGCGTGCCATGTGCTGGGGTGTGAGCACGTCCCAAACGACCTGTACGGATGACACGACAAGTTCCCACAGGAAGGTGATGAGTAGGCGGATCCAGCGGCCGGTCCGTTTGAAATAGCGCTCACTCCCCGGGAAAAGTGGGCGCGTCACGAAGAGAGCCGCAGAGCCGAGGGCGAAGCCGACGAGGAGGTTCGGGAGGGTGATCTCCCCCGTCAGGGCGGCCCAAGCGACGGCGAGGGCGATGTTGAGGCCGAAGATGTTCATTGCGTGGCCTCCGAGGCGGCGCCGAGGACGGTTTGCACGTAGATTTCGGGGTTCAGGAGCTGCTCAGCCGAGCGGGTGGCGAATTGAATGAAGGGCTCGGGGAAGAGGCCGATGATGCAGGTCAGGATGGCCAGCGCCGCGATGGGGGTGAGCAAGGCCGCGCGGTCTTTGGCTGGCAGGCTGGAAAGGCGCGGCTGGAGGCCTGCAGGATGCGGCTTCCAGAAGGCGTTGCCCCAGATTTTGGTCATGGAATAAATCGTGAGCAGGCCCACGATCAGCGCCACGGCGGCGATAACATAGCCGCCGTCTTCGAGGGCCGCTTTGATCAAAACGAACTTGGCCCAAAAGCCAGAGAGCGGTGGAAAGCCCGCAAGAGAGAACGCCGGGATCAGGAAGAGGAGCGCCAGGAGCGGTGCCGTTTTGTAGAGACCGCCGATCTGGCTGAGCTCGGTTGAGCCCGCGATGCGGCGGGCGACGCCCGCGACGAGGAAGAGGTTCGCTTTCACGATGATGTGGTGGACAAGGTAGAAGACGGCACCGACCAGAGCGAGCGGCGTGAAGAGGGCCAAGCCGAGGATCATGTAGCCGATCTGGCTGACGATGTGGAACGAAAGGATGCGGCGGAAATCGTTCATCGCGGCGGCGCCAAGAACGCCCGTAACCATAGTGAAGCCCGCGACCCAGAGTAAGATCGTGTGGGTGTAGGCCACGTCCGTCGTGAAGACGAGCGTGAACATGCGGATGAGGGCGTAGACGCCGACCTTCGTGAGGAGTCCTGCGAAAATGGCCGAAACGCTGATGGCGGGCGTGTGGTAGCTGGCCGGGAGCCAGAAGAAGAGCGGGAAGACGGCCGCTTTCACGCCGAAGGCGATCATGAACATGACGGCGATGACGACGAGGAGGCCGGGGTTTTCAACCTCCTGCACCGCGCCGTGCAGGTCTGCCATGTTGAGGGTGCCGGTCATACCGTAGAGGAGGCCCACACCGCTGAGGAACAGGATCGTCGAGATCAGGTTCAGCGTCACATATTTGATGCCGCCGTCGAGCTGCTGACGCTGGCCGCCGAGGATCAGGAGGCCGAAGGACGAGATCAGCATGACCTCGAACCAGACGTAGAGGTTGAAGAGGTCGCCGGTCAGGAAAGCCCCACAGACGCCCGCGAGGAGGACTTGGTAGAGGGCGTGGTAGCCCAGTTGTTCCTTGCGTTCTTCGACGTCAGCCAGCGCGTAGATGGCGACGGCCAGGCCGGTGATACCGGTGATGACCACCATGACGGCCGACAGCAGATCGGCCACCAGCGTGATGCCGAAGGGGGCGGCCCATTGGCCCATTTGGGCCGCGACAACGCCCTGGTCGAGGACTTCGACCATGAGGATCACCGAGGCGATCAGAAGGCCAGCCGAGCCAAGCACGGAGATCCAGCGGCCTTCCGGCCCATGGCGGAAGAGGAAGGCCAGCACCGCCGTGGCGAACGGGATGATGATGGGGGTGGCGAGGATCCAGCTCATGATTGGGTGTCTCGCGCGATGTAGGTTTTGGAGTCGGTTTCAATGGCCCTGGCGGGCTTGGCCGGGCGAGGTTCGGCGAGACGCATCTCATCGGAGTTCAGCGTGCCGAGGTTCTGGTAGGTGCGGTAGACCAGCGTGAGGGCAAAGGCGAAAAGGCCGAAGCCGATCACGATTGCCGTCAGCACCAGCGCCTGTGGCAGGGCGTTGGCGGCGTCGGCCACGGGGGTGGTCGCACCCTCGGGGATGAGCGGCGGGCTTTCGGGCGTCAGGCGACCGGAGACAAAGATCGTGAGGTTCGCGGCGTTCGAGATCAGCACAAGGCCGAAGATGAAGCGCAGTACGTTGCGGGCCAGCATCAGGTGGACCGACGCGGCGACAAGGACACCGACCATGAGAGCGACGAGGAGTTCCATCAGACTTCATCCTCCAGCGCGAGGACAAGGGTAAGGATCGCGCCGAATACGACGAGGTAGACGCCGATGTCGAAGACAAGCACGGACGAGATCGGAATGTAATCACCTGTGGAGCGGTCACCGATGAACCACCATTGGCCGGTGAAGAAAGCGTCGTTGAAAAAGACCGGATAGACGCCAGCGGCAAGCGCGATGCCGAGGCCGACCATCGCGATGTTCTGCGGCTCGAAATTCAGGGCTTTGCGGCAGGCGGTGGGACCTTGGGCGATGGCATAGAGGATGAAGCCGGTGGAGCCGATAAGGCCCCCGATGAAGCCGCCGCCGGGCAGGTTGTGACCGCGCAGAAGCATATAGACCGAGAAGAGCAGCAGCAGCGCCACCAGAAGGCGGGTGGCCGCGTTGAGGATGATGGAATTCATCATTTAGCGGTCCTCCTCTTCGCGGATGGAGCCGTAGCGTGTGCCGCGCAGAAGGGCGTAGGCGGAGAGGGCCGCGATGACGACGACTGCGATTTCGCCGAAGGTATCAAGCGCGCGGAAGTCCACAAGGATGACGTTCACGATGTTGGAGCCGAAGGCCTCATAATAGGAGGTCGCGTTGAAATACTCGGTCAGGCGCAGGTCGAGGTCGGTTTGCAGGACGGCGACAAGGACGAGCGTGGTGACGGTGCCAACAGCGATGGAGAGCATGGCGTGGACGGGGCGGTTCGGCTCGGACGTCCGCACGCCGAGGTGCGGCAGTTTCAACATGGCGACGGCAACGAGGACGACGACGAGTGTTTCGACCAGCAGCTGGGTGATGGCGACATCGGGGGCGGAGAACATGATGAAAAGAAGCGCCACGCCGATGCCCACGACGCCAAGGGCAGCGATGGCGGTCATGCGCGAGCCGGTCAGCGCGGTCAGGATCGCGCCCGCGGTGATGAAGACCAGGACGGCCCAGTGCTTGAACTCCAGCCCGTCAAGCTCGGCGGCGATGTCGAGCTGGAAGTTCAGCGCGTCCTGCGCCCAGAGGGTGAAACCGGTCGTGACGGCAAAGGTCGCGAAGATGATGAAGACGTAGCGGGTCAGCACCCCGGATTGCAGGTGGCGCGTCTGAAATTCAGCCAGTGCTTTGACGCCGTCGAGCGTGCGATCCCAGCCGGGGTCGAATTTGAGTGGATTGGCCTGGATGATCGCGGCGAGCGCGTCACGGATGCGGGCGTGCATAAGGTAGAGGATGAAGCCCACGCCGAAAGTGATCATTGACAGGATGAAGGCCGCGTTGACCTCGCGGAAGAGGTAGAGATCGACGGAGACATCGGAACCGTAGACCGCGTCCGTGGCGGGGCCGACCATCCAGAATTCGGGAATGTCGGAGTAGATACCGAAGAAAAGCGACAGGGCGCCCAGAATGAAGGGGCCGATCCACATGGGCCAGGGGCCTTCGTGGACGTCTTTGAACTTCTCGGGGAGGCTGCCCAGGAACGGCCGCGCGACGGCGATGCCAGCGGCGACGAACATCAGGACGGAGGCGGCGAAGATGGTGCCGGTGATCCAGAGTTGCGCGGTGGTGGCCTCTAGCCCCGCTTTGTAGAGGAATTCCTTGCCGATGAAGCCGAAGAAGGGCGGGATGCCAGCCATGGAGATGGCGGCGAGCGCACCTGCGAGGAACGTCACGGGCATTTTGCGGGCGAGGCCGCGCAGGTCGGCGACCTCTCGGGTGCCGGTTTCATGGTCGACGATGCCGATCATCAGGAAGAGTGCGGCCTTGTAGAGCGAATGGACGACAAGGAAAATCATCGCAGCCTTGATCGCATCCGAGGAGCCCGCGCCGATGAACAGCGTCAGCGCGCCGAGGGCCATGAGGGTCGTGTAGGCGAGGACCTGTTTGATGTCGGTCTGGCGGATGGCAAGGACGCTGGCGAAGACAGTGGTGAAGCCGCCTGCAATGACAAGCGCCCAGAACCAGGGCTCGGTCCCGCCAAGGGTCGGGTTCATCCGCGCCATCAGGTAGACGCCGCCTTTCACCATCGTGGCGGAGTGCAGGTATGCCGAAACAGGCGTGGGCGCGGCCATGGCGTTGGGCAGCCAGAAGTGGAACGGGAATTGCGCCGACTTGGTAAAGGCGCCCGCGAGGAACAGGATCAAGATCGGGATGTAGTGTTCGTGGTTGCGGATCGCGTCGCCCATACCACGGATCTCGGCCAGCGAGTAGGTGCCAGCCGCCTGCCCCAAAAGGATCGTGCCGGCCAGAAACGCGAGACCGCCGGTGCCGGTGACGAGCAAGGCTTGCAGGGCGGAACGGCGTGATTTCGCGCTATCGGAAGTGAAGCCGATCAGAAGGTATGAGGAGATCGTTGTGATTTCCCAAAAGACGAAAAGCGCGATCAAGTTGTCGGCGAGGACAAGGCCCAACATGCCGACCATGAAGGTCATCAAGTAGAGTACGAAACGCGGATATTCCGGGTGCTTGCCGAGGTAGGAGGTCGTGTACAGCGTGACCAGAGTGCCGATGCCGGTGATCAGGAGGGCGAAGGTCAGCGACAGACCGTCGACCAGCATCTCAAGACGGATGCCCATGGACGGCACCCAATCGAACCCGATCAGGGGTGTCTCACCCGCCGCGACGGGGCCAAGGAACTGAGCAAACCAGACGAAAAGCGCCGCGGGGATCAATACAGATACCCACCCCGCCGGACCGCCTGCCAGCCGTGGCACTTCCACGCCGCTTTTTGCCACGTCGTCTTGTCCCTTCGGTTGCCACCATTCGGCAGCGTTCGTTCTCTGGCCGGTCTATCACTAATTTGGTGCAATCTGCCCCAAGGTCCAGACGAAGTTGCACTTTCATGCGCAATGGCCACGTTCGAGGGAACAGATAGTTTTTAGGGATGATAGATCAAGACTATCTACTTACGATTTTTGATAGTTTACGTGCAAAATTTGGTGCGAGCGAGCGCGGCAGAGGCCTTTTTCGCTTGGATGAAGGTGCCACAGGCCGCGCGTTTGAGATGACGGCATGTTTCCAAACGCGCAGCCCATGGAAGGTGTTCCGAAGTGTGTGCACACTGGAAGGGACAACGACCAGAGCAATCGAAACACCATCAAATGCGGCAGCGTGCCCCACCGCAATTGATTTCATTTGCAACAGCTCTACTCTATTCCAAGTAGTTAATAGGTGAAATGCCTAAGCTACGTGGATTTCAATTGGAAAAAGCTATCAAGACGTGCAGACACGAACCCTCCCCTTCACGCTGCGTCAGCTGCGTTACCTGACAGCGCTGGAAGACACGCGCCATTTTCGCGAGGCCGCTGAAGCCTGCGGAATTTCCCAACCCTCCCTTTCCGTCCAGATCAAGGCGCTCGAAGACGCGCTGGGTCTGACTCTTGTGGAGCGTGGGCGCGGACCTGTGCGCCTGACGCAGGCGGGCCGCGAAATCACGACGCGCGCACGTGACATTCTGGATGCCGGGCAGGGCATCGTAGACCTCTCGGCAACCCTCCAATCCGGCATGGGCGGCACCTTGCGCCTTGGCACTTCGGCGACGCTGGGGCCGTACCTGATGCCCCATGTGGTCGGTGATCTGCACCGCACTCACCCTGATTTGCGGCTCTATATCCGCGAAGGCCCGCCGCAATCCCTGCTGCGGGAGCTCAATGACGGCATCCACGATCTGATCCTGACGCAATTGCCGGTGCCGGGGGCGCGGTTGACGTCGACGCGCCTGTTTCGGGAGCCTTTGGGTGTGGCGATGCCCGTCGATCACGCCCTTGAAGCATCCTCGAACATCGAAGGGCCGGAGCTTGCCGATCAGACGATCCTGTCGCTGTCGCCAGCTTATGCCTTGCATGATCAGATCTCCGCGCTGTGTCAGGAGACGGGCGCGCAGATGAGCCGCGATTATGAGGGGACCTCCCTGGACGCTTTGCGGCAGATGGTTGCGATGGACATGGGGCTGACGTTCCTGCCGGCGCTTTATGTGCGATCCGAGATCGAAGGTCGGGCGCAGGATGTGGTCGTGAGGCCTTTTCGGGGGCGCAAATTCTCCCGCTCTATCGGGTTGGTCTGGCGGTCGAGTTCGGGGGCAACCCCGGCGTTTGAGCGGCTGGCCAAGGCGATCCGCGAAACGGCGCGGCGGTTCCCGGAGTTGGTTCTGGAGGGTTAGCGTGGGTCCGCCGGGTCTGGCCGTTTCAATCAACGGCCATTGACCTTGGCGGCGCGGGGCGGAAAGAGTAGCGCCATGACCGAACTATACGACCTGTCCGACCTTGAAATGCTGGCGCGGGACTGTTTGACGCGCGCGGGCGTTGGCGAAGCGGAGGCCGCGATCGTCGCCCGCGATGTGGCCCTTTCAGAAGCCGCCGGGGATAAGGACAACGGGTTCGCGGCCCTGCTCCGCGATATCCGGTTGGTTCGTTATGGTCGTGTGCACATGGATGCCGTGCCGAAGATTTCAAAGCCAGCTGGGGCCGTATTGCATGTTGATGCTGGCCACGGCTTGGCGGCCCCTGCCCTTTCCCATGCCATGCCGCGACTGATCGAGGTCGCGCGGGCCGAAGGGCTGGCCCTACTGCATCTGACCCATGCAAGTGATCCCGGCGCGATGGCCGGTGCGATGGCGGATTTGGCGAAGGCGGGTTTGGCGGGGATCTCGCTGCGACCACAGGGGCAGGCCTATGCGGTGCGACCCGGTGGTGAGCCCGTCACAAAGTTTGACTCGGGCACCAATACGGTGCTGTCGGCGCTGCTATCGAAGGCCCCGCCGCCTGCGGATTCGCCAGTGGACGGGTCGGTTGCGCATTCAGGGTGGATTGCCGCGCTGAACCCGGAGGTGACAGCGGCCGAACAGATGCTGGATGGGCTGCCCGCCGCAGAGAAGACGCTGCCGCAACGGCGCGGAGGGATCGCGCTGGCGCCTGAATTGCTCATGCAGATCGTGAACGCCTGAACCCGTGCCGGCTCCGCTTCTCAAAGGATTGACGCTCAGGGGCCTCGAAGTCTTCGAGACGCTGGCCCGGACAGGCTCCGTCGCGGCGACGGCTGCGGAGTTGGGGATGAGCGCGCCTGCGGTCAGCCAACAGATGAAGAACCTGAGCGCCGCGCTGGGGGCCGATCTGGTCGATGCCTCGCGCAGGCCGATGGTCCTCACGCCTGCGGGACGGCTGTTTCTGGGGCAGGCAAAGGCCGCGTTGAAGGCATTGCGGGCCGGGCAGCGGGATCTGACGGCGCTGGATCTGACGGATCTGTCAGCCCTGTCGCTTGGCGTGATCGAGGATTTCGAAAATGAGGTCACGCCGCTTTTGGCCACGCGGCTAGCCGACGCGATGAGCCAGTGCGAGTTCACGCTGCAGACAGGCCCGAGCCACCTGTTGCAAGCCCGTGTCGCGACGCGGGAGCTGGACATCGTGATCGCAGCCGCAGGGCGTGCCGCGCCGTCGGGGACGGTTGCCCTGCCGCTGTTGGAGGATCCCTATATTCTTGCCGTGCCCAAGGGCCGCGATGTGAGTGGTGGCATGGCGGCGCTTGAGGGCTTGCCGCTGTTGCGCCGGGACATGGACCAGATCATGGGTCAGCAGATCGAGGCCTGGCTGACGCGGACGGGGTCGGTGCCTGCGAAACGGTTCGAGATGGACTCGAACCAGTCCATCAGCGCGCTCGTGGCAGCTGGTCAGGGCTGGACGATCACCACACCCCTGTCGCTTCTGCGCGCGGGGCGTTTTGCGGGCGGGATAGATGCTCATCCCCTGCCCGGCGAGTCCATGGCGCGGCAGATCGTGCTCTATGCGACCTCGGATTGGTCCGGCGGCATCCCTGAGCAGATCGCGGGTCTGGCGCGGGAACTGATCGGCGTGCATTTCTGGGAGCCGGGGCAGGAGCAGATGCCGTGGCTTGGGGAAAGTTATCGAGTTTTGGGTTAAGCTGGCGCGCCCGGAGTTGCCCCCGGGCTGCGCCACTATCCTTTCACCGCACCCGCCGTCAGGCCGCTCACAATCTGGCGCTGGAAGATCATTACCAGCAGGAACAGCGGTGCGATGATCGAGACGGCTGCGGCGACGGCGACGACCTGGTCGGTTGTCGTTGTCTCGCGGTTGAAGAAGCCTGCGATGGCGGGAACCATCGTCTGGTTCGTTCCGTCCAGAAGCAGCGCCGTGATGAGGTAGTCGTTGTAGGCCAGCAGGAATGAGAACAGCCCCGTCGTGATTACCCCCGGCCACATGACCGGCATGATGACCCAGCGGAACGCCTGGAAGTGGGTGCAGCCATCCACGCGTGCAGCCTCGTCCAATTCATTCGGGATGTTCTGGAAGAAGCTGCGCAGCATCCAAATGGTGAAGGGCTGGTTGATCGAGACCAGGACGGCGATCACAGCGAGGGGCTGGCCATAGAGCGTTGGCGCATTGTCCCCCAGCCATGGGCGCAGGATTTCAGCGGAATTCACGAAGACGGGCAAGTAGCCTGCCAGCAGCACGGAGTGGGGCAGCGCGCGGAAGATCAGCGCGACGATCAGGATCCAGAACGCAATGTTGGAGCCGGAGCGCGCAAGCCCGTAGCCCGCCAGCGTGCCGATGGTCAGCGAAATCGTGACCGTGCCGCCGACAACGATCAGCGAGTTGATGAAGTTGTTGTAGAACCCACGTTCGACCCAAATGGTCTCATAATGTTCAGTCGTCAGGCCCACAATCGGCGTGCCCAATGGGCCGAGGATCGGGTTCAGCACGCCGAGGATGGCGGGCAGGATCAGGAAGAAGGCAAACAGGAACGCCACGGCATAGGCCATGACACCGATGATCCAACCGGCCCAGACCTGGCCCTTCGGGCTCCATTCATTGATCTTTCGCGGCAGGAAGCTGAAGGCCAGCTTGATCGCAAAGAACATCACGACAAGGCCAAGGACGATGTCCAGCAAGGACAGGCCATTGCCGCGATCCCGGGTTACGGGGCCGAGGATCACGTCAAACGGGTTGGCCGCGAAGGCGTCCACCGGTGACTTGAAGCTCATCAAGGTAATCCAGACGATCGGGAAAGCCGCCAGGATACACCAGAAAGCGAGGAAGGCAGCAGAGCCGAGGCGGAGGCCGAAAGGCTGGCGCATGGCGCGGGGGGTGTCGGACATCAGTGCGAGCTCCCTTTATGGTCGCGCCAGGTTCGGCGGAGCAGTGGGATCAGCAGGATCACAATCCCGACCATGGTCAGCATCGAAGAGGCCGACGCACGGCTGAACGCGCGGTTGCCGGCATCGTCGGGCTGGAGGAAATCGAAGGTCAGATACTGGAGCGAGACAACATGCGCCTCGGCCCGGAAACCGACGATCTCATCAAAGACGCGGTAGCTGTCCATCAGGTGGATCAGCGCGATAAAGATAATCAGCGGCATCAGATGCGGGATGACGACGTATTTCAGGCGATCCCAGCGGGAAGCGCCGTCGATGATCGCGGATTCGAGCGTGTCCTGGTTCACGGTCTGAAGGCCTGCATAGAAAATCACGAAGGCGAAAGGGGCGACGTGCCAGACGCGGTAGAAAAGCATCAAGAGCTCAATCGTCCAGGCCTGCGCGAACATGGCGATGTCGCGGTCGAGCAGGTTTTCGATCCCGCGCGTCAGGATGCCGTCACCCACAAACAGCCAGTAGATCGAGAGCGAGCCGATTACGGGTGTGATGATAAACGGCAGCAGCGAGATGAAGATGATCGGGCCGCGGATTGATTTCGCGGCGTTGTTCACGGCCAATGCGATGGCAAGGCCCACGCCGATCACCAGAGGCAGCGTGATGAAGGTGAACATCAGCGTAAAGCGGAGCGCAGCCCAAAAGTCGATTTGCATCAGAGCGCCGTAGTTCAGCGACGTGATCGCATCCCACGCACGCTGCGGTTCGAGCACGCGTTGGTAGCTGAGCCAACCGACCCATTCAGTGGTGGTCAGCATCTCTCCGGTTTCCTCGTCCAGGACGGGGATGGTGCGAACCTCGGTCGTGCAGGATTGGGCCAGGAAGCCGGCGGAGCAGCTTTCCACCTCGACCGTCTGCATGATGGGTTGGGTGACCTGGAAAGAGCCCACCAGCACAGCGTAAAGCGGCAGAGCGATAAACAGGAGCATCAGGAACATTGATGGTCCGACAAACCAGATGAATGTCTTGAATTTCATGGCGATCGGCCCCCGTGCCTAGCCCTGTCGATGTGTGGGTCAGGGCGCGAACGCCCCGACCGATTTTATGGTGCCGTCTGGATTACTCCGCGAGGCGGAGTTTGCGACCTTCGGTGTCGCTTACTCCAGCAGGCCCGCTTCCTGAGCGGCAACCGTGTAGGAGGCCTCAACAGCGGCCAGCGCTTCTTCGGCGGTCACGTCGCCGGTGAAGAATGCGGGCAGCTCGTTGCCCAGTGCGGTGTGCATCAGACCCATCTGCGTGGTCGACGGGTAGGCCGGTGGTGCCGGGTTGGCCGTGGCCGAAGCGATGGCGCCTGCGGACATCTCGTTGGGCTCATAGCCCTCGATCAGCCAGATGGCGGCGTCAGGGGCGGCTGCTACGGTTTCGGAGTCGATACCGGCCATCGCGGTGCGGAATGCCATTTCAGCTTCCTCATCCGAGATGTTGGCGGCAACGACGATACCGTCCCACCACAGCGTGGTGGCCGGCGAGCCGCCTTCCATGGCCAGCGGTGCTGCGGCGGTGGCCACAAGACCGACAACCTGGCTTTCAGCTTCGTCGTTCATGGCACCTGCGCGCGAGGCCCAGAGGTTGGCCATGGCGATGGAGCCCTGCTGGAACTGCTGCTGCACGTAGGTGGAGTCGGACACCAGATATTCGGGGTCCATGTACTCTGTCAGGCGCATCATCATGTCGAGGGCGGCAAGACCGGCCTCGGAACTCACGCCGGGCGTGTTGTCATCGTTCACAAGCGTGCCGCCGAAGCCCGCATACATGTTCACGAATTCCTGCGCGATGTTCCAGCCTGCTTTCATCGTGGCACCCAGCGGGTAGTCCACAACACCGGCTTCCTGAATGGTCGCAGCCGCAGTCAGCACTTCTTCCCAAGTGGTGGGAACTTCGATGCCGAGATCCGAAAGGATGTCTTCACGGAACATCAGGTGCTGCACGTTCACCATCATGGCCACGGCCATGGTCTGACCGTCGATCTGGATCAGCTGGTTCGGTGTCAGCTGCTGGCCGTGCGCTTCTATCAGATCATCGAGCGGGCGAATGGTGCCCTGGTTCAGCAGAGGCGTGATGGTGCCGTTGGACACGCCGCCCAGCTGGTAAAGCGATGGGTCAGCCGCGAAGCCTTCGGGCTGCTTGGTGCGGAATTCCTGGTCCAGCTCGGGCGAGAAGTTGCCGCAAGCCGCCATACCGTCGGTGACGGCAACCCAGGCTTCGAAGGCGGCGGACAGCATGGTGATTTCAGTGGTATTCTCAAAGTCGCACGAGGCGTGGCCATCAGCATAGGCCGCAGTGGCCGCGACGCTGACCGCACCCGCGAGGGCAAGGCGTTTGAAGAACATGTGTTTCTCCCTGGTTGTTCTTTGGCCCCGGTTTTCCGGTGACCCGTGACAGTCTTCATGCATTTCGGACCAATTGGAAGGCCCGACCACCTTCCACTCTGCCGAATTTGCATAGGTTTGCAATATTTGCCTTTTGCCAGTCGTCTGGTTCTGGCAAGCCTGCGGGCGGCAACATCGATGAGGCAGGCAATGGACGACGCGCGAAACTGGGTACGGGCCGGATTGGCATCCCTTTTTTCCTTGGAAAACGAGGGCGTTGAGGCGCACGCCACTGAGCTCTTCGCGCCAAACGCAGAGATCCATGTGTCCAGCCCAATCGGTGTGCTCAATGGGCCCGCTGGGGTCGTAGACGGGTTGATTGCGCCGCTGCGCGCGGCCCTTTCCACACCCAGACGGCGCGACCTGCTGGTGATCGGCGGACAGAATCGCCGGGACGTGGGCGGGGAATGGGTCACGGGCATTACTCATCTGACGGGCCTCTTCACATCCCCGCTTTGGGGCATCGCGCCGACGGGCAAGCTGATCTACCTGCGCATCGGGGAGTTCTGGCGTGTCGAGGAAGGGCGGATCGTCGAGGGGCGCCTAATCATCGACCTGTTGGACCTGTTGCAGCAATGCGGGCGCTGGCCTTTGGCCGAGGCGCACTACGGGGCACCCATCACCTTTCCGCCGCCTGCCACGCAAGACGGCCTTTGCCCGGAGAACCGGTCCGAAGGGGCGGCCTCGTTGGATGTGGTTGAGGCGATGCTGTCAGCTCTGCATGTCTACAACCCCGAAACCTACGGCTCGGACGGGCAAGTGGGTGCGGGCGGCACCTGGGCGCCGGACTTTGCGTGGTACGGGCCAGGTGGCATCGGATCTACCGTGTCTTGGCCCGGTTTCGTGGACCACCACCGCGCGCCCTTCCTGCGTGCCTTCCCGGACCGCAAGGGTGGCAATCACTACTGCCGGATCGGCGACGGGGCCTTTGCCGCCGTCTCAGGCTGGCCGTCCATGACCATGACGCATCGCGACACGTATCTAGGGGTGCCTGCGACGGATAAAGCGTTGACCCTGCGCGTGATGGATTTCTACCGCTGCGAAAATGGCCTGATCGCGGAAAACTGGGTACTGCTGGATTACATCCATTTGCTGGAGCAGATGGGCGTGGATGCCATAGCGCAAGCTGCCGAGATGGAACCAAATCAGGCCTGATCCGCGCCCGCGACCAGACAGCCATTGCGAAAAATGCTGCGATGCGGCATTGTCCTGCCTGCACGCAAGGAACGCACAGATATGGCCCGCACTCCGCTTTATAAAACCGCCGAGACCGAGATGATCGCCCGCATTGCGCGCGGCGATTGGGAAGTCGGGCGGCGTTTGCCGAATGAATTCGAACTGGCAGATGAGTTTGGCGTAAGCCAAGGCACCATGCGGCGTGCATTGATCACGCTTGAGGGGCAAGGCTACCTGAGCCGCAAGCCAGGTCGCGGCACATTGGTGGCCTCTAACGCGGCGGTGGCACTCAGCGGGCCACAGACAAGCCTTTCCCCGGTTTTGTGCGGGCCCGATGGCGCGCCCCTATCGCTTGAGCCATTCCGGGGCCGTAACGCGACCCGCGCGGCCACCCCGCAAGAGGCTGAGACTATGAACTGCGACCGCGTCGCGGTGTTGGAACGGACGCTGAAGTACCGGGGCAGCCGTGCTGCTTTGGAAGCAGTGGCGGTGCCGGTCTCTGTGATCCCATCGCTGGACGAAGATGCCCCGGCGGAGCTGAGCGCGCTTCTGGAGCATCACGGTGTCACCTGCGCCCGCCTGCAAGCCGATGCGCGGGCCGAAGTGACGGACATGTCGCAGTCGGTCGCGCTGTCGTCCGACCGCCACACGGCCCTTTTGGTGGTGCGCCTGGCGGCCTATGACGCGGCGGGCAAAGTGATCGCCCGCCAGATCCTGCGCGTGGGCGTTGAGGGCGCGCGCCTCGCCTACTTATGAGGCAATGGGTTGAGGGTGCGATTTTCGTGTTGACGCATCGCGCCCTCTGTCATACCCACCGCGCCATCGTGGCGGAGTAGCTCAGTTGGTTAGAGCAGCGGAATCATAATCCGCGTGTCGGGGGTTCAAGTCCCTCCTCCGCTACCAAATCTTCCCCTCGCGAAATTTCTGTTTCAGTCACGCCAATCTGGCAACCCGACCGACGCGCATCGCGGCGCCATCCGCTGCCAACTCCTTTGAGATTCTCTTTCTCTGCAAGCGCGAGAGGTCGATAGAATTTGCCATTGATCCTGATAGGTCAAAGCCTGAAAAAGGCCTCGGCTTTGAAACCCAGGCGCCGCGCACCTGTCTTTCGGTGTTGCCCCTTCGCAGCACCCTTGGCTACCCCGGCGTGAAGCCGCTCATACAGCGGACCCGCTATTTTGACTCTCCGGGCCGAAGTTCATTTTGAGTGGCTACGCTTCAACGCTTCACGGGTCCATGAACAGCTGTCTTCCAATCGTCTGGCGCATCTTGCGTCGTCCAATTCCTTGGGCGGTGCCAATAGGTTTGACGGTCGCGCTGACCGCAACTCTGGCCACTGCGCAAGACACGGAAACGCCCGCGGCAGACGTCGAAGTATTTGACGATTGGCGTGTGTCTTGCGCGGACGGCGTGGCGGACAATTGCCGGGTCTGGCAGCGCGTGCAGGTGGCCTACAACGACGGCTTGCAAGACGTGATGGCCGTTTCAATCGCCCCTGCGGACACTGGCTTGGTCGTTTTGTTCCAAGTGCCGCTGGACGTCTATCTTCCTGCGGATTTCGGCCTGCGCGTGGATGGCACGGGCGAGCGTCGCGTGCGCTACCGCAATTGCAATGAAACCGGCTGCTGGGTGCTGATGCGCGGCGACAGCGGCGTTCTAAGCAGCTTTCGCCGGGGGATCACCGCCGAGGCAGCCCTAAGCCTCGTGGAGGGTGAGACAGTCCGCATCAGCTTCTCACTGAGGGGGTTCACCGCAGCCATGGCAGCCTTTGAAGACGCGAGACGCAACCTTGAATAAACGAACCACATCAACGGCCCTTGCATTCATGATGATGCCCGTGACGGCCGGCGCGCAGACGTGCATCGACGTGGACCGCGTGACCCTGGATGGAGTCACGCTTCTTCCCGAGGCGCCGCTGCAAGCCGAATTCGCGCCGCTATTGGGTTGCATCGGGCTTGAGACGCTGAATGCGATGCTGGAAACGGTGACGCTGGCTTATGTCGACGCGGGCTATATCGCGGCCCGCGCTTACCTGCCCGAACAGGACCTGTCCGACGGTGAGCTCGAAATCGCCGTGGTCGAAGGCCGCGTGTCCGAGATTGTGGTTGCCGAAAATGGAACCCCTGCCCCGCGCCGCGCCGTCACGGCATTTCCGCAGATGGAAGGCCGCCCGCTGGAACTGAGGCGGTTGGAGCAGGGTCTGGCACAGATCAACCGCTTGCCGTCGAGCGACGCCACGAGTGAGCTGCTTCCGGGTGCTGAACCCGGCGACAGCGTCGTGGCCGTTCAGATTGCCCAGGGTCCTCGCCTTTCGGGCAGCATCACGGTGGATGATCGCGGCACGGAGTCCACGGGCGTCTACAATTTCGGCACCACGTTCACCTATGACAATCTGCTGGGTCTGAACGACAGCTGGACGCTGACCTACAGCCGCAGCATGGAACCGGGTGCCCTGTCCTTTGGGCCCGACGTGCCGGTTGGCAATTCTTACAGTTTGTCGGGCGCTGTTCCGTTTGGTTTCATGACCTACAGCCTTTCGCTGAGTGGGTCGGACTACCTGATTGATATACCGGGCATCACCGGACCTATTGAAAGCTCTGGCCAAACACGGACTGTGCGCCTGTCTGCGGAACGGCTGTTGTCCTTGTCCCAGGAAGGCCGCATTGACGCGGGTCTTGCCCTGCGATGGGCCGACAACGAAAACCAGATACTTGGAGCGCGCATCGACACCTCGTCGCGCAGGCTGACGGTGCTTGACGCCTACATCCGCGCGTCGCAACCGTTGTGGGGCGGGCAGATGGATATCACCACAACCTTCCGCCAGGGCGTTGATTGGTTCGGGGCCTTTGACGACGCCACAGCGCCCACCGGATCACCCGAAGCGCAATATACCGCTGTCCTTGTCGACGCGAGCTTTGTGCGTCCCTGGGAGGTTGGCGATCAGATCCTTCTGCTGAATACGCGTGTGTCCGGGCAATATTCCGCGCAAAACCTCTTCGGGTCTGAACAGTTCTCAATCGGCGGCTATTCGTCCGTTCGTGGCGCGCGGACCAGCCTTCTGTTCGGCAATTCCGGCGTCTCGTGGATCAACACCCTTAGCGCGCCGGGCCTCGTGCGCCTTGGCGATGGCGTTAGCCTGACACCCTACATCGGCCTCGACGCGGGCCATGTCTTTGCCCAGTCCGAATTTGGCGTGCAGGGCGGCTCGCTCACCTCCTATTCCGCTGGCTTCACGATCGCCGCAGGCAGCTTCAGCATCGACGCTGTTTACAGTGATATCCTGTCTGCCCCAGACTTTGCCCAAGCCCCTCAAGACGGCCTGTTCACGCTCCAGGCCCGACTGACTTTCTAGAATGGAAAGACCTGACACATGGCTTTGATTTCGACACGTTTGATTGCCCTGCGCCTGATCCTTGGCGCTGCACTTGCCCTTGGCGCGCAGAACAGCCTAGCACAGGTCACGGTTGACCCAGGTGCGACCGGTGGATTGAACGTGAACACCGCACCCAACGGCGTGCCGCTGATCGATATCGCAACGCCCAATGGCAACGGCCTGTCCCATAACTTCTATGATGAGTTCAACGTTGGATCCGAAGGCCTGATCCTGAACAACCAAAACGGGACATTCGGGGACAGCCAGCTTGGCGGTGTTATCCCCGGCAACCCGAACCTGACCGGCGTCTCCCCGGCTCGCGTGATCCTGAATGAGGTTGTGGGCACCAACCGTTCCACCCTTGGCGGGGTGATCGAAGTCGCGGGCCAGGCCGCTGACGTGATCGTGGCCAACCCCAATGGCATCAGCTGTAATGGTTGCGGTTTTATCCGCACGCCTCGCGTGTTGCTGACCACCGGTACACCGGACGTTGCCGGTGGCGCCCTTCAAGGGTTCACCGTGAATGGCGGCGATATCCTGATTGGAACCAACGGCGCGGATCTCAGCGGTGTTAGCCTGTTCGACATCATCTCGCGTCAGGTGACGTTTGAAGGTGCCGTTGCGGGCGCTGATGAGGTGCGCGTCACCGCCGGACGCAACAGTTTCGCCTACGACAGCGGCGCTGTAACGGCGCTTGCCGACGATGGCAGCACGTCGCCGGCGTTCGGTATCGACAGCACCGCAGTGGGCGGGCTTTACGCCGGGCGGATTACACTTCTGTCAACCGAAGCGGGCGTCGCCGTCCGCGCACCGCGCGAGATGGCGGCCAGTGCAGGCGGCATGACGTTAACCGCCGATGGCCGCCTTGTGATCGGGCGCGCGCAGGCCACGGGCCCCGTCACGGTACGCTCAGCCGCGCCTGTGGTTGTGCAGAACTCGCTCTTCTCAGGCGATGCAATCTCGCTGGAGGGCGTGTCTGCCGAACTCAGCAATGGTGCGACGCTTGCGGCGGAATCTGACCTGACGATCACCACGACGGGCGGGTTGACGCTTGGGTCCGGCGCTTTGGCAGCGGCTGGCATGGACAGCGCGGGCACGCTTGGCACGGCGGGGCAGCTGACCTTCAGCGGAAGCACACTGAACGGCACCGGCGCACGCATTGCGGCGGCGGGTGATGCGGCGTTGAGCTTCAGTTCCATCGCTCTGAACCAAACGGGTGGTGCCGAAGCCCTCACCATCATGGGCGATCTGACGCTTGAGACCGCCGCGATCACCGCGAACGGAGCCACCGCCATGATCGGCGGCGACATGACCGTATCCAGCACACGCGCGCTGGCGATCACCGGCGGCGCCTATGACGTCGGCGGCGATATGGACGCGACCGGGACGGCACTGAACACTTCAGCCGACTTTGAAGTTGCAGGGGCCGTCACCTTTGACGCCACGGCGGGCTCATTGACGAATTCGGGCGATGTGGATGCAGGCGGGGCGCTGACGTTTACCTCTGCAGCGGGGATGACAAATTCCGGAGCCATTCGCGGCGGAACCACGGGCGATCTTTCGGCGAACGGCGATCTGTCGAACACCGGTTCGATCGTGACGGCTGGAAACCTGACCGTTGAGGCTGCCAATATCACCAACTCCGGCCCGCTGGGATCATCGGGGGGCGACGTTGCCATAACAACGCTTGGCGATATCACGAACTCTGGCCTCATCTATGCTGGCCAGAACTTGACCATGCGTCTGGACGGTGCGTTTGACAACTTGATGGCCGACGTCATTGCCGAAGGCGACATCACCATCCGTGGTGAAACGGGCGCGCGCGCGGCTTCCGTCCTGAACCGCTCGGCGAATATCGAAGCGATCACCGGATCGATCCTGATCGCCGCCACTGCCGTCGAAAACAGCCAGCCCGCACCGACAATCGTTGAAGAGGTTGAGACAACTGTCGCCGAAAGCACCAATCCGGCAGATTTCCCGGACGCTTTGGCACGCTCAAACACCACGCGCATTGTCGAGACCACTGTCACCCGCCGTTTCGTGGTTGAGGCTGCCAGCAACGCACCGTCGGCCATCCTCGCCGGTGGCGATCTGACGATCAACGCAGATACCATCACGAACGAATACAGCCAGATCGCGGGCAACGGGAACGTGACGCTCAACGCCGTCACCGTGACGAACAGCGGGCAGGATCTGATTGAGATCGTGACCCGGACATATGTCACCCACTACCGCGTCCGCGTCTGCGTGCTGCGGATCATCATTTGCCTCGACCGCGATTGGCGCAACCGCGAAGCCACCAGCACACCGTTCACCGAAACGGCAACCACGGGCGCGGTCTTTGCGACCATTCAAGCTGGTGGTACGCTTACGGCAAACGTTACCGGCTACCTGGGCAACAACGCCGTGCGCGATGGCGTCACGCAGGTTGGTCTGACCTCTGGCGGACGCGCCCTGTCCGCACCGCCGCTAATCGGTGCCGTGAACCCCAACGCCATCCTGAACCGTCCGGCGCTGTTCACACCCACGCAAAACCCCAACGCTCCCTTCCTGATTGAGACGCGTGATGAGTTCATCGATGTCAGCCGCTTCCTTTCGTCCGATTATTTCCTCGACCAGATCGGCGGCTACGACGCCAACATCACGCAGCGCCGCTTCGGCGATGCCTATGTCGAAGCTCGACTGATCCAGGAACAGCTTTTTGCGCTGACCGGACGGCGCGCGGCGGAAGACCCTGATGATCTGCGTGCGCTGATGGCGGGCCTTTACGACAACGCCGTTGAGGCGGCGGAAGGTCTGCAGCTGACCCCCGGCGTGGCGCTGAGCCCTGAGCAGGTGGCGGCCCTGACCGAGACGATCATCTGGCTGGAAGAGCAGATTATCGATGGGCAGGCCGTTCTGGTTCCCGTGGTCTATCTTGGGGCGAACGGTGCCGAAGGTATCTCGCTCGCCGGGGCCCAGATCGCGGCCGCTGAAATCGACATTGATGCTGGCACAGCGATCAACACTGGTGCCATCACCGCCGAAGGTGATCTTGAGATTGCGACCGACACGGACCTGCTGAACATCGGCGGGCAGATTGCGGCGGGCGGCGACGTCGACCTCGACGTGGATGGCCGTCTGGGCAACGTGTCGGGCCAGATCACCGGCGCAGACATCGACATCCAAGCCGGTGAGCTTGAGAACTCGACCGCCGCGATCCGTGACCCATCTGACAACGGCTTTGCCGACCGCGTTCAGCAGATCGGCGAAATCGCGGCAACCGGCGATTTGGATGTCGATGTAGAAGGCAACATCTCTTCCGAAGGGGGCCAATTCACCGCTGGTGGCGACGCCTCGTTGGAAGCGGGCGGCGACATTGCGATTGGCGCGTTGATGGTGGAAACCAGCCGGGAAGACGAATTCAGCAACGGCTCGGACACCAGCTTCACACGGGACGCTGAACTGGCTGGCGTGACCGCGGGCGGAAACCTTGAGATCTCGGCAGGCGAAGACCTGATCATCGCGGGCGCTGAGATCGAGGCAGGCGGCGACGCGGCCCTGACGGCGGAAGGCGACGTCTCCATCTCGTCGGTGCAGGAAATCCAGCAAGACGATGTTGTGTGGGATATCAACGGCGGTGGCCTTTTTGGCGTCGACACCGATATCCGCGAACAGGATCAGGACGTCACGACTGAACAGACCACAATCTCGGCAGGCGGCAACCTGACCATTGCCTCGGGCGAAGGGGACGTGACCCTTGAAGCGCCCGCACTGGAAAGCGGTGGCGCGACGACGATCGCCGCAGAAAACGGCATCGTCGCGATCCTGACGACAGAAGACTCCGCCTTCACCCGCGATGAATACAGCACCGAAGACCTGCTGTGGTGGACCGAGTCAGATGAAGGTAGCTCTGAAGTGTCGCGCACCTTCACCACCATCGAAGCCGATGGCGGGCTGACCATCGTGTCGGGCAACGGCGACATCATCGTCGACTATGTCGCCACCGGTGATTTTGAGGCTGGCGTGGCCCAGATGGCCGAAGCGCCGGGCCTTGCATGGATGGCTGATCTGGCCGCAATGGAAGATGGCGTCTACTGGCAGGCTGCCGCAACCTCGTTCGAGGAATGGGATTACGAAAGCCAGGGCCTGACAGAGGCGGGCGCACTTCTGGTGACAGTGATCACCTCCTACGTGCTTGGGCCGGGCATCGACGCGCTTGCGGGCAATCTCGCAACCCAGATGGGTGGCGGTGCAGCGCTTGAAGCCGCCCTCAATGCGGGCCTCACGACGCTGTCCAACCAGGCGGCCGTCTCGCTGATCAACAACGGCGGCGACATCGGCGCGGTGCTGGAAGAGCTTGCCTCTGGCGACAGCATCCGTGGTCTGATCACGGCCATGGTCTCTGCCGGATTGGGCTCGCAGCTGGTTGATGCGGCGGGTCTCAGCGGTCCCCTTGCAGAAGGCGCAACATTCACCGACATCGCCATCCGCGATCTGCAAGCGGACCTGATCCGCGCCTCCGTCAGTGCAACCGTTGACGTGGCCATCAATGGCGGCGACCTGGGTGAAGCGCTGTTCGACGGCTGGACCAACGCCATGGTCATGGGTGGATTGTCCATCGTCCAGAATGAGATTGGCGATCTCGCCTTTGAGAATGGGATTGCGGAAGGGTCCATCACCCACGTTCTTGCCCACGCTGTGGCAGGCGGATTGGCGGCAGAGGCCCTTGGACAGGACTTCGCCGATGGCGCCCTTGGCGCGGCCATTGCTGCTTTGGCCTCCACCACCATCGGCGAAAGCGGGCTTAGCGACGCGCGCCAGATTGAGTTGCAGAACCTCATTGCAACGGCTGCTGTGTTGATCGCCAGTGATGGCGACACAGCGGGGGCCAGCTTGGCAGGCGCTGTTGCAGGGTCACTGCAAGAGAACAACTACCTCAACCACGCCGAGGCGATTGCGCGGCGCGAGGCGTTGGATGCACTTTGGGCATGCAACGACAGTGGCGAATGTTCCGATGCAGAAATTGCGGCCCTCCAGCAAACGTACCAAGAACTTCAAGAGCTGGATGAACAGCGCGACACCGCGTTGCGCGAGGCGTGCCAAGACCTCTACTCCTCCGGTTGTGCGGTGCAGTTGCAAAGCCTGAATGCAGCGTTTGAAAGCTATACCGAGGCTGCGCTGAACGGTGAGATTGCTGGTGACGGAACCTTGGGCGAATACGCTCTGAGTTCTGACTCCGTCTCCGGCCTATTTGCGGAATATCGCCAAGCCTTCCTTCGCAACGCATTTGTCGAGGCACTTCTGCAGATGCCTGTCGACGCAGTGACCGGCGCGGTCGATCTGGCCAGCATCACAGCACAGGCCGCCTTGGGGGACGAGACCGCACAAAACCAACTGATCGTTCTACGAGATAACGTCTGGGATACGATCACTGATCCGGCGGGCGCGGTTCAGGAAGGCTTCGAAGCAATCGCTGAGCGGTTGGACGAAGCCGCAAGGCTGGAGGCCGCGGGCGATTGGGAAGGCGCCGCTGAAATCATTGGCGAGGTTTCGGCAGGCTTCACCTATGCGGCCACCGGGGCTGGCGGAACCGTTGCCGCCGGAACGCGCGTGCTGAGTTGGGTGCCAGGGCCGACGTTGCGCTCTCTTGACGAGATCGTGCCATCGTCCGGGATCCCGACATCACGCTCGGATTTCGACGCATGGGCGTCAGAGCTTTCGCAGGAAGATATCAGCCAGATTTGGACTGACCCTGACTTGCGCACGGACTTTGCCGACATGATCCGCCCTGGTCGCCAACACGAATGGTGCATGTGTCGGCACTTTGACCAGTTCGCGGAATGGGGGCTGTCGGTTGACGATGTTCGCGCCTATTCAACGGCCACCGACCAGCTGCGTTGGACTGTTCCCGATGACGTGCCTGATATCGGTGGGCAAACTGGTGGTCATGTCAGCTCACCCGGCAATGCGCCGTTTACTGGCAGCACGCGTTTCCACAATGAGCTCAGTGACCTCATCACCAGCAGCCCTGACCTGGACAGCTTCTACAACGCCTTGCCAGATTTCGCAGAACGTTGGAGCATTGACCCCGCGCTCCTGCCAGCAAGGCCTGACCCATGACCAGTGAAATCGACAAGGTTCTGACCATCAAGGACCCTACCGAATACTCAAATATCAGATTACCCGAGACTTTGTTTCACGATGCCCTGGGTGCGGGAAAGCTTGATGCCGTCGTGAAAAAGTTTCCCGGGTGTGAAAACGCCCTTGCTACAATTCATGGCGAAGTTCTTTCGTTCGAACCTCTGGGCGATGGTTGGCATGAGGCATTGCTTGGCGAGGTGCAGCAGTTGGTAGCGCTGATCCCGGAGGGACGCGTGCCAAGCCCTGTCTCCGTCCAAGTCGGTCAAGCTGATTACGACACAGATGAAATGTTCACACTGCGCGGCGAGTTGAACCGAGCCATCCGCAAATATGCCGGAGCGCTCGACCCGCACGAACGCGCGTTTCTAAATGAGTTCTATTTTGGCATCGACTATTCCCATTGGACTAAATGGGCCGTCTTTCTGCGTCATACTGAGCTGGAGGCATCGTTTCCCACAATTATTCGGGCACGTCGCAGCGACATCGACTTTGCGCTTCACGGGGATGCCCTGATCGTAAGCGCCTGACAACTGAAGCGACAGGCTCGATCAAGATGCGAGAATTGGGAAGGGGCATATGACTGCCAGATTGCTCCGCGATGGGCCCTTGCCCCTATGATCCGTTAAACGCCCGACACGACGCGCGTACCACCAGACTGGGGCGGCAATGGATGCTCTCACGCGCAGTCTCAGGTGCGGTGATCGCGTTGGCCAATGCCGTGCCAGCCTCTCGTCCGATCTCATGGGCCGGGATGTGCACCGTGGTGAGCGCGGGCTCAATCTCAGCCGCGCCACGGAAATCGCCAATGCCCACAATCGTCAGGTCATCCGGCACCGCCACGCCCATCGCGGCAGAGCCATAGATCGCGCCAGTCGCCAAAACGTCATTCCCGCAGATAAGCGCCGTGGGCCGCCTGCCCGATTGCAGAAGCTGGATCGTATCCCGCTTGGAGGAGGAGACGCTGTAAACCGTCGTCAGCCGCCAATGCTCCGGCACATCAATCCCTGCATCCGCCAGCGTCTCGATCACAGAGACCAGCCGCGCATCGGCGCGGTCGTTGCCGTCCGTCGGGGGGAACATGCACGCCACGTCGCGATGGCCGAGCGCCACGATATGCTCTGCAATCATCCGCCCGGCCAATTCGTTATCCGCGCCGATGCAAGGATAGGGCGCGGCTTCGGCGAAATTCCACATCAACACCAGCGGCACGTCCTGGCTATCGATCAGCTGGAAGACCGCTTCATCATGGTCAAGGCCGGTCAACACCACGCCATCCACCCGATGTTCCAACATCTTGCGCAGGATCGAATACTCCCGCTGCTGGTCATAGCCGTGAGACGCCAGAAGAATGGTGAACCCCATCTCCGCCACGGTGTCCGAGAACGCCTGCACCACCTCCGCAAAGATCGCGTGGTCAAGTGTGGGGACGACCACGCCGATGGTACCTGAGCGGATGCCATGGATCGTCTGCGCTGCGCGATTGCGAATGTAGCCCTGCCGCCGGACCACGGATTCGATCTTTCGCCGCGTCGCCAGTTTCACCATCTCAGGGTGATTGAAGTAGCGCGACACGGTTGAGGGCGAGACGCGCGCGGCCTTCGCGACGGAGATAATATCAGCCTTTTTATCTTTCATTCAAATGCCTTACCCGCCAAACCGCCGCCAAAAATGAAAACATTTGCAATACTATTTTCATTCGGTAGCGTGATTGGTCAACCGCTGACGGCTTGGGAGGGCATGGTCGCGTGGATTTTCTGTTCTACATGGGCGACGTGTTCACGCCGGTGAACTTCGGGCTTCTGCTGCTTGGCACCATCGGGGGTCTGATCCTTGGCGCGACGCCCGGCCTGTCGCCGACGATGGCCGTGGCCCTCCTCATCCCCTTCACCTTCCAGCTTGAGCCGCAACAGGGCCTGATCCTGCTCGGCGCCGCCTATACGTCAACGGTCGCGGGCGGGGCGGTTTCCGCGATCCTGCTGAAAATCCCCGGCGCGCCCGCGAATATAGCCACAACGCTCGACGGGCACACGATGGCCAAGAACGGACAGGGCGCGCGGGCGTTGCAGCTTTCGTTCCTGGCCTCTGCCGTCGGCGGCATCTTCGGTGTGCTGCTGCTGATCTTCCTGACCCCGGTTCTGGCTCAATGGGCGCTGGCGTTTGGGCCGTCGCACCTCTTCTGGCTGGCCATCCTTGGCGTGACCGTCATCGGCACGCTGGATAGCTCCTCCGTCGTCAAAGGCCTGCTCTCCGGCTGCATCGGCCTGTGGCTTGCGACCATCGGATTCGACGACATCATGGGCGCACAGCGCTTCATCTTCCATTCGTCGCTTTCGGGCGGCATCAACGTGATCCCGGCGCTGATCGGCCTGTTCGCAATCCCGCAAGTTATCACCATGTTTGCCAAGGGCCGCACCGACAGCGGGGCCGAGGTTATCACCGTCCAGCGCCATCCCATCGGCGCGGCATTCCGCGAGATCTTCAGCCGCAAACGCGCGCTGGCCATCGGCACGGCGGTCGGCTCCGTCATCGGGTTGATCCCCGGTGTGGGCGGCCAGATCGCGGGGCTCGTGGCCTATGACCAATCCAAGAAATTCAGCTCGGAGAGTGAGAAATTCGGCACCGGCCACCCGGAAGGTGTTATCGCCGCCGAATCCGCCAACAACGCTATGGTCGGCCCGTCGCTTGTGCCGCTTCTGACGCTCTCCATCCCCGGCTCTCCCACCGCCGCCGTCCTTCTGGGTGGGCTGCTCATCCACGGCATCTTCCCCGGGCCGGACCTCTTCATGAATTACCCGCAGGTGGCGTGGACCTTCATCGACTCGATGCTGATCGGGCAAATCCTGATGTGCATCTTCGGCGTGCTGATCGCCGGTGTCGCGGCCTCCGTCGCGCGGGTGCCGCACGGGGTGATGGCGGCGATTGTCCTGGGCCTCGCCGTCTTCGGCAGCTACTCCGTCCAGAACTCCATGGGCGACGTCTACGTCATGGCGACGCTGGGGCTGGCGATGTATTTTCTGGAACGCTTCGGCTTTTCCGCAGCGCCACTGGTCCTCGGCCTGATCCTCGGCCCCATCGCCGAGGCGAACTTCATCCAGGGCTCCATGATCGCGAACGCCACCGTCGGCACCGGTACTTACTTCTTCACCGGCGCGCTCAACTGGTTGCTGATCGCGATCGTCGTGGCCTCCGTCAGCTATTCGGTCTGGATGGAAATCCGCCAGCGTCGCTACACCACCAAGGAAGAGGTGACGGGATGAGCGATCTGCCCCGCACGCAGCACATCATCGCTTCGGGCTTCATCGCCGCCGTGGGTGTGACCGTCGCCTACATCAGCTTCACGCAGGAACCGTCCGAGGCCTATCTGTTCCCGCGCATAATTTCGTCCGTCTTTGCGGTGCTGGCGATCTGGACCTTCGGCAAAGCCCTTCTGGGCCGCACCAAGGTGGGCAACGGGCTTAGCTGGGATGCCATGAAGAACATGTTGCCCGGCCTGCTTGTAATGCTGGTCTACGTCTATTGGGCCGCCAAGGGCCTGGGCTTTTACACCGGCACAACCATCGCCGTCTTCATCCTGATCTCGCTTTACGACCCTGCCCCCCACGGCGCGGTCAAATCCTGGATCAAACGCATTCTGATCACCGCCGGGTTCATGGCGGTCATGTATGGCCTTTTCGCGCTGTTGTTGAACGTGTTCACACCGCGAGAGGTCTTTTTCTGAACCGCAGTCTTTCCGCAGGAAAGCGGGACAAAAAGCGGCAGAGCCAACCTTAGGGAGGAAAGTGAAATGAAAAAGTGGATTGCAGGGGCCGCACTGGCCCTGACCGCGATGTCCGGGGCAGCCTTTGCCGATGGACATGGCGATTACCCGGAACGCCCGCTTCTGCTGATGGTCAGCTACGGCGCGGGGGGTGCCACGGACTTTCAGGCGCGCATCGTGACGATGACGGCGGGCAACGAGGACGCGCTGGGTATGCCCATCGCCATCCTGAACCGCCCCGGTGCGGGTGGCCGCGTCGGCTGGAACTGGTTCGCGACGGAGGCTGAGGCCGATGGTTACACGCTCGGCGCCTACAACATCCCGCACTTCATCGCCCAGTCCATCGAGGGCGGCGTTGAATACTCCACCGAAAGCTTTGAGCCCATCGCCAACTGGGGCGCAGACCCTGCCGTCTTTGTCGTCCCAACCGACAGCGAGTTTCAATCGATGGCCGACGTCGTGGCCTATGCCACCGAAAACCCCGGCGGGCTGACGTTCTCGGGTGCGGGCCTCTTCGTGGGCCACCACATCGCAGCGTTGCAGCTTGAGCAGGCGGCAGGCGTTGAGCTGGCTTACATCCCCAACAACGCAGGCGGCGCCGGGGCCATGCGCGCCGTAATCGCGGGTGAAGTTCTGGGCGGCGTCAACAACCTTTCCGACGCGTTCCGCGCGCAGGAAGCGGGCAACGTCCGTATCCTCGGCGTCTTCGATCTGGAGCGGAACGACTTCCTACCCGACGTCCCCACGATGGCCGAGCAAGGCTATGACATCGACAACGCGTCGGTGAACTTCCGTGGCGTGATGGTGCCCGCTGGCACCCCGCAGGAGGTCATCGATCATCTGGCCGCCATCGTGCCCACGATGTTCGAGAATGGCCGCGTCGGATCGCGGATGGAGGCCGGTGGCTCGCCCATGCACATCATGACCCGTGACGAGGTGCTAGAAATGTGGGCCGCGCGTCAGGAAACGCTTGAGGCGCTTCTGGCCGACCTCGAAAACTAAGCCAATCCCGGGGCGGGCACGTCTGCCTGCCCCGGTTCCCAACCTGACAGGATGCACGCCCGTGTCTGACCTTGATCCCATCGCCGAAGTGGACGCTATCGTCGCGCGCTCTCGTGCCGCTCAGGCCGCCTATGAGCGGGACGGCAGCCAAGCGCTCTACGACCGTGCAGCCCAAGCCGCCGCATGGGCCATCATGGAGCCTTCGCGCAACCGGCATCTGGCAGAGCTGGCCGTTGAGACGACGGGCCTTGGCAACGTTCCCGACAAGATCACCAAGAACCACCGCAAGACGCTGGGACTGATGCGCGACATCGCTGACGTCACGACCTACGGCGTCATCCGCGACGACCCTGAGACGGGCATCACCGAAATCGCGCGCCCCATCGGCGTAATCGGCGCGGTCGTCCCCTCGACAAACCCCGGTGCGACCCCCGCGAACAACATCATCAACGCGCTGAAATGCGGGAACTCTATCGTGGTCTCGCCCTCGCCCAAGGGTGTGCCGACCTGCGAGGCGCTGCTCGGTTACATCTACGCCGAATTCGACAAGGCCGGGATCGACCGCGACCTCGTGCTGATGATCCCCGGTCGCGGGTCGAAAGAGAAAACCCAGCGCCTGTTAGAGACCTCCGACCTGATCGTCGTGACCGGCTCCCAAAACAACGTCAAACGCGCCTATACCTCCGGCACGCCTGCGCTGGCCGTAGGCGCCGGCAACGTCTGCGTGATCGTGGATGAATCCGCCGACCTCTCCGCCGCCGCCCAGAAAATCGCCGCCTCCAAGTGTTTCGACAACGCCACCTCCTGCTCCTCGGAAAACGCCATCGTCGTGGTCGATGCGATCTACGACGCCTTCGTCGCGGAAATGGCCAAGACGGGCGGCGCGCTGATCACAGACGAGGCGAAGGTCACCGACAAGCTCTGGGTCAAAGGCACCCTCAACCCCCGCGCCATAGCCCAAGACGCGGGCGACATGATCGAGGCGCTCGGGCTAACGGGCGAAGTTCCCGAAAACACCCAATACATCGCCGTTGAGACCAAAGGCATCGGCCCCGGCCATCCGCTCTCGGGCGAAAAGCTCAGCCGCGTCCTCACCGTCTACCGCGCCGCCGATTTCAACGAGGCTGTCGCCACGACCCTGCAAGTGCAACTCCACCAGGGCGCGGGCCATTCCGTCGGCATCCACACCGCCGATGCGGATCGCCCTATGACACTCGCCAAAGCCATCCCCACCAGCCGCGTGATCGTGAACCAGGCCCATACATTCGCCACCGGCGGCAGCTTCACCAATGGGATGCCCTTCTCGCTTTCGATGGGATGCGGATCGTGGGGCGGCAATTCCATCGATGAGAACCTGCATTGGAAGCATTTCCTGCAATCCACCAAGATCGTCCGCGAAATCCCATCTCGTGAGCCAGCGCTCGACGACATCTTCGGCACCTATTGGGCGGAGTTCGGAAAGTGATCTTCGACCCGGCCACGCCGCCTGCGGGCACTCTGCGCGACTGGATCGACGCGCGGGCCGAAGGCGGCGGGACGGCCTTTGTTTTTCCCGAAGGCGGCGCGGACATCAGCTGGTCTGACCTCCGCAATGAAGTGCGCGACATGGCCCGTGGTCTGGCCGGACTTGGCGTGGCGAAGGGCGAAAGCCTCGCCATCATCCACCCCAATGGCCGCGACGGTATCCTTGCCCTTTTCGCCGCCCTCTACGCGGGCTGCCGAGCCACGATGATCAACCTTGCCGCTGGCCCCGACGCCATCGCCTACGCGCTTGACCATTCCGGCGCGCGGTTTGCTTTCGTCCATCCCGATCAGATGCAAACCTTCGCCAAAGTCGCTCCAAACGGCATGGAAGCCCTTTCGCCCAAGCATCTGGAAACCCACGGCGATCTGCCCGATCTCCAGCCCAAAGACCACGCGCTCCTTATGTACACGTCCGGCACCACCGGCCGGCCGAAGGGCGTCGTCCACAGCCAATCTAGCCTGCTTGCGGGCGGCTGGACCACCGCCGTCGCCCATGCGCTTTCGCCGCAGGATCGTGCCTGCTGCGTCCTGCCGATCTACCACATCAATGGTCTTTGCGTGACGCTGATGGGCACGCTTGTCTCCGGCGGGTCCGCCGCCGTCCTCTCACGCTTTTCGGCCAGCCAGTTCTGGGACCAACTCGACCGGGGCGCGGTCACGTGGTTCTCGGTTGTGCCCACAATCATCAGCCATTTGCTTCACGGCACCTCCGACCCCAGGGATGCTACCCGCGCGCGCCTGCGGTTCGGGCGCTCCGCATCCTCCGCCCTCGCCGTCGAAACCCAACAGGCCTTCGAGACGCGCTTCAGCGTCCCCATTATCGAGACCATGGGCCTGACCGAAACCGCCGCACAAATCCTGTCAAACCCGCTCCCCCCCGGCATCCGCAAAATCGGCTCCCCCGGCGTGGGTTACGGCAACGAGGTCCGCATCCTGACCCCCGATATGACTGAGGCCCCGCGTGGGCAGGAAGGCGAGATTGCCGTGCGCGGCCCCAATGTCATGCGGGAATACCTGCGCAATCCTGAGGCCACCGCCGCCACCTTTGCGGGCAACTGGCTGCGCACTGGCGATCTGGGGCGCATGGACGAAGATGACTATGTCTTTGTGACTGGCCGCCTGAAGGAACTCATAATCAAAGGCGGCGAAAACATAGCACCCCGCGAGATCGACGAAGTGCTCTACAGCCATGCTGATGTGGTGGAGGCCGCTGCCTTCGCCCGCCCCTGCAAGCAATACGGCGAACGCGTCGAAGTGGCGCTCAGCCTGCGCGACGGCTCGGCCCTGTCAGCGGACGAAATCATTGCGCTCTGCAATCAACGTCTCGGCGCGTTCAAATCGCCCGACAAGGTTCACTTTCTGCCCGAACTGCCCAAGGGCCCTTCCGGCAAGATCCAGCGTTTGAAACTGGCCGAGCTTTTGTGAGCACGCCCGATCAGGGCCATGGACGCAGGCCTATCTTCCTGCAACGAATGCGTCATGGATTTTGAAGAGCACCCCACCGTCTGGATCCCGCTGCCCGATGGCACCCGGCTCGCCGCGCGCATTTGGCGGCCAATCACCGACACACCCGTCCCTGCGATCCTCGAATTTCTTCCTTACCGCCGCCGCGATGTGACCGCCCCCCGCGATGAGGCCACCTACCCCGCGCTTGCCGCGCGCGGCTTCGCAGGCGTCCGCGTGGACCTGCGCGGCACCGGCGACAGTGATGGGCATTTCGATGATGAATATTCCGAGACGGAGCTTAGTGATGCCGAGGCCACCATCGGCTGGATCGCCGCCCAGCCGTGGTGCAATGGCAACGTCGGGATGCAAGGGATCAGCTGGGGCGGCTTCAACGCGCTGCAAGTTGCGGCCCGCCAGCCGCCTGCGCTCAAGGCGGTCATTTCCATCGCCTCCACCGTCGACCGTTTCGCCGATGACATCCACACCAAGGGCGGCGCGCAGATGGGGACCAATCTCTATTGGGCGACCCAGATGCTCGGTCGCGCCGCCGCCCCACCAGATGCCGCAGTGGTGGGTGAGGGCTGGCGCGCGCAATGGCTGGACCGGCTAGAGAACCTCTCTGCGCTAGCCTTCACATGGATCGTCCACCAACGCCGCGATGCCTATTGGAAGCACGGCTCGATCTGCGAAGACTTCGCTGTGGTGCAGGCACCCGCCCTGATGATCGCCGGATGGGCCGACGGCTACCGCAACACCCCATGGAAGGCGCGCGACGGGCTGGGGGAGAATGTGCGCTCCGTCACCGGCCCATGGGTCCACCTCTACCCACATATCGCCGTACCCGGCCTACGCATGGACTACATCGAAGAAGCCGCGAGCTGGTTCGGCCAGCATCTGCGCGGCGACGAGGTCCCCGATTTGCCCGCCCATCGCCTGTTCCTGTCCGAAGCCGTCCGCCCCGACGCCCCGCGCGATGTGGAACAGGGCCACTGGATCACGATCGACCAATCCGAGGTCTCGCAAACCACGCTCCACCTCTCCCCCGGCACCCTCGGCGCGGCTGGGGAGGTTGAAGATGTGCTCCTCCAATCCCCCACAGACACCGGCACCGACGGCGGCGCGTTCTTCACCCAAGGCGGCGACACCGACCTGCCCGGCGATCAGCGCGCCGATGATGGCCGCTCGCTCTGTTTCGAGACCGAAGCGCTGACCGAGGCACTCGACATCGTCGGCGTCCCAAGCCTGCGCTTGCCTGTCGCCATCGACGGCCCCCAAGGCAACCTGATCGCCCGCCTTGTCGACGTTCACCCGGACGGCTGCGCACACCGGATCAGCATGGGTGTCCTGAACCTCTCGCATCGACACAGCAGCGAAACGCCCGAGTCAATGACACCCGGTCAGCCCGAGACCATCACGCTCCCCTTCGACGCCACCGCCTATCGCCTCCGCCCCGGCCACAAGCTGCGCCTCGCGCTTTCTACCGCATATTTCCCCCTGATCCTGCCACCACCCAGCGACGTAACCGCGACCCTCACGCTGGGACCGGACGCGCAGCTGACCCTGCCCACCGCGCCCTACACCGAAACAACCGTGCCAGAGCCGCCCGCCGGCGACCCGCGCCCGACCTACGCGCGCAAAACCCGGCCCGAGGATTACCGCACAACAACCCACAACCGCTCCACCGGCGAAACCCGCGTTGTGCAAGCCAGCACCACCGGCCTGCGCGAACATCCCGACCATGGCCTGCAATTTGAGGACACACACAAGGCCGTCTGGTCCATCACCCGCGGCGATCCGCTCAGCCTGTCCGGGCAGGAGGAAACCACCGCCCTGCGCATCCGCGACGGTATCACCACGGAGGTTGTGGCCACGGGCCGCCTCACCGCCACCGCCACCCATTTCCACGTCGAAGCGCGGCTGGCCGCTTTGGAGAACGGCGAACAAATCTTCCTGCGCGAATGGCAAGAGGACATCCCACGCGACCATGCCTAACGCCCGCATCGCCATCGCCGGTTTCCAGCACGAGACCAACAGTTTCAGCCACCTCTCCGCCGATCTGCCGGAATTCGAGATGGCTGACAGCTGGCCCCCCTTCCTGCGCGGTGACGCGGTCCTGACCGAGACCCACGGCATGAACCTCCCCATCGCGGGCTTCATAGCGGCGGCAAAAAACGCAGACCTTCACCCGATCCTCTGGTGCGCCGCCGAGCCGTCCGGCCCCGTCACCGCCCGCGCCTTCGACGCTATCACCGAGGAAATCCTCGTAGGCATCCCCACCGACATCGACGCAATCTACCTCGACCTCCATGGCGCGATGATCGCGGAGGGTCACCCGGACGGCGAAGCAGAACTCCTCCGCCGCATCCGCGCGCAGACAGGCCCAGATCTGCCCATCGTCGTCAGCCTCGACCTCCACGCGAACCTCTCAGCCGAGGCCACAGCCCACGCCTCCGCCATCACGATGTATCGCACCTATCCGCACCTCGACATGGCAGACGCTGGCGCGCGGGCCTTCGGCGCTCTAACCCGCATCCTACAAGGTCACCGCCCCGCGAAAACCTTCCGCCAAGTGCCTTACCTCATCCCTATGCACGCACAATTCACCGGCATCGCCCCCGCGGGTCCGCTCTATGAAGCGGTCGCAAGCTATGATGCGCCCGACACATGGGCCGAATTTGCCACCGGCTTCAGCGGCGGCGATTGCCCCGCTTCGGGTGCCTCAATCATTGCCCACGCCCCCACTCAAACTCAGGCCGACCAGATCGCCGACTCCCTTCTCAACCGCGTCATCGCCGCCGAGTCCGCCTTCGACCAGCCCCTGCTCTCCCCCACCGACGCAATCCGCCACGCCAAGTCCCTACGCCCCGGGAAACCCGTGATACTCGCCGATGTGCAGGACAATCCGGGTGGCGGCGGCTCGTCTGACACCACCGGCCTCCTCCGCGCTTTGGTCGCCGAAAAGGCCCCGAACGCCCTACTCGGCGTCCTACACGACCCCGCCACTGCCGCTGCAGCCCATGCCGCAGGCATCGGTGCAACGCTTACCCTCGGGCTTGGCGGGAAATCCGGCCAACACGGCGACACGCCCTTCGAGGTACCTGTCACCGTCGCGGCCCTCAGCGACGGCAAAGTCACCTACGAGGGCGCGATGTATGGCGGCGGGATTGCCCAAATTGGCCCCACCGCGCTTCTCCACATCACAGAAGATGGCGCGGATACCAAGGTTGTGGTCAGCTCGATCCGCAATCAATGCCTCGACCTCGCCTACTTCCGCCACATTGGCCTGACGCCGGAAACCGCACGCCTGATTGCCGTAAAGAGCACCGTCCACTTCCGCGCCGATTTCGACCCCATCGCACAGGCCACACTTGCCGTCGTCAGCCCCGGCGCGCTTGGAGGCATCCTGACAGAAGTGCCCTACCAGAACCTCAGATCCGGCGTGCGCCTTGGTCCGAACGGCCCACCTCATGAGTCCAACTCAACGTGAAGTTGCGGCCAGAAACCCATAAACAGGTTGAATACCCCCCATTTGCGGGCAGAATGAAACCATAAGGCGAGTCCATCCAACGCGACCCGCACATGAATGAAACCCAGGGAGACGATAATGACCCAACTGACAAACATGACCAGTCCCAGCCGCCGCGGCGTGCTGAAGGGGGCCACCGCAATCGGGGCCGCCGCATTGGTCACGCCATGGGGCACGCCGCTGCGCGCTCAGCCCGTTTCCGGCGGCACGCTGCGTGTGGGCATGGCCCACGGCTCGACCACCGACGCGCTTGACCCCGGTTCGTGGGAAGCGGACTTCATGATCTTCCAGGCGCATACGCGCAACAACTACCTGACCGAGATCGCTGCAGACGGCTCCCTCGTGCCGGAACTGGCCGAAAGCTGGGAAGCCTCAGCAGATGCCGCGACCTGGACCTTCACCCTGCGCTCGGGCGTTGAATTCCACTCGGGTCACATCCTGACCGCCGATGACGTCATCGCGTCGATCAACCACCACCGTGGCGAAGACAGCACCTCGGCTGCAGCCCCCATCGTGGCAGACATCACCGACATGACCGCAGATGGCATGAACGTTGTGTTCACGCTGTCTGCCGGCAACGCGGACTTCCCGTTCGTTCTGTCCGATTACCACCTGCCGATCCTGCCTGCGCAGGCCGACGGCACCATCGACCCCAACACGCAAGACGGCTGCGGCCCGTTCCGCATCGCCGAGATTGAGTTTGGCGTTGGCGCCCGTTACGAGCGTCACGAAGGCTACTGGAAAGAGGGCCTGCCCTATTTCGACGCCATCGAGCAGGTTGTTATCTTCGACGACGCTGCCCGTCAGAACGCGCTGATTTCGGGCGACGTCGACTATATCGATACCGCTGATCTCAACACCGTGCACCTGCTGGAACGCGCACCGGGGATCGAGATCCTGTCCGTCACCGGCACACAGCACTACGGCCTGCCGATGGACACACGCGCCGCGCCGTTCGACGATGTAAACGTGCGCATGGCGCTGAAGTTCGGCATTAACCGCCAGCAGCTGGTCGATACGATCCTCAACGGCTACGGCTCCTTGGGTAACGATCACCCCATCGGCCCCGGCCAGCGTTACTTCAACACCGAGCTTGAGCAGCGCGAATACGATCCGGACCGCGTGCAGTTCCACCTGCGCGAAGCGGGCATGGAAAGCCTCGACGTGGACATTCACTTGGCCGACGCCGCCTTTGCGGGCGCGTTGGATGCAGGCGTTCTGTTCGCTGAAAGCGCCTCCGCCGGTGGTATCAACCTCAACGTGGTGCGCGAGCCCAACGATGGCTACTGGTCCAACGTCTGGATGCAGAAGCCCTTCGCCGGCACGTACTGGGGTGGCCGTCCGACGGAAGACTGGATGTTCGCCACTGCCTACGCCGAGGGCGTGCCGTGGAACGAAACCTACTGGTCGAACGATCGCTTCAACGAGCTTCTGGTTTCGGCCCGCGCCGAGCTGGACGAGGATCTGCGCCGCGAGCAGTATTTCGAGATGCAGCAGATCGTGTCCGACGAAGGTGGCATCATCATCCCGATGTTCGCAGCCTATGTCGGTGCCTATTCCGACCGTCTGGCGCACCCCGAACAGATCGCGTCGAACTGGCGCAATGACGGGCACCGGATCGGCGAGCGCTGGTGGTTCGCCTCCTGATCTGATCCGTTCACGTGAACAGATTCCGGGCCGCGCATCTGCGGCCCGGGATATGCGTTCAGACGAACGCACTTTTTCCCAAATATGCGACCAGATGAACGCATTTGCGTTCACCTGAACGGGGTTCGCGGATTTGGGATGCAGGGGCAAAAGACCTCACAGGGGACACCCATGTCACATATTCTGACGATGATCGCACAGCGTTTGGCCCTTGGCCTCGTGACGCTGTTCGTCGTGTCACTCATCATCTTTCTCGGGACCGAGCTTTTGCCCGGCGATTTCGCGCAAGAGATCCTCGGCCAATCCGCAACGCCCGAAACCGTCGCCGCCCTGCGAGAGCAGTTGGGTCTGAATGATCCTATGCATATCAGGTACTTAGGCTGGCTGACGGACATCGTGCAGGGCGACTTTGGGGAAAGTCTCGCCAATGGCCAATCCGTGGCCGGTCTGATCGGCGGGCGTCTTGTGCGCACCTTGCAATTGGCCTCCTACGCCGCCGCGATTGCGGTGCCGCTATCGCTGGTTCTGGGTATTCTCGCGGCGCTCTTCCGCAACTCCTTCTTCGACCGTTTTGCCAACGCAAGCGCACTCAGTTCGATAAGTTTTCCTGAGTTTTTCGTGGCTTACATCCTTATTTTCCTACTCGCCGGCGCCAACGGTGCCTTCCCGTCCACGGCAATCAACATCTCTCGTGGGGACCCGAACTTCACCGAATATCTGCATGTCGCCTTCCTGCCAGCCCTCACTCTGACGCTGGTTGTCACAGCCCACATGATGCGCATGACCCGCGCGGCGATCATCAACCTGCTATCGAGCCCCTACATCGAGATGGCCCGCCTAAAGGGAATGAGCCCGATGCGGATCATCGTGAAGCACGCGCTGCCCAACGCTTTAGCGCCCATTATCAACGTCGTAGCCCTCAACCTCGCCTATCTGATCACCGGTGTGGTCGTGGTCGAAGTGGTCTTCGTCTACCCCGGTTTGGGGCAGTTGATGGTCGATAGCGTGGCTGCGCGGGATATGCCAGTGGTGCAGGGTGTGGCCCTAATCTTCGCAGGCGCCTACGTGCTTTTGAACCTTACCGCGGATGTGTTGGCGACCTTGTCCAACCCCCGCCTTGTGCACCGTCGCTAGGGGGGCTGGATTATGGGTTTTCTAACCGGACTTCTCTGGCTCGCGGCCGCAATTATCGCTGCAATGGCAGCAGGTTGGCTGTTCCGCACCGCCGCCGTGGCCGTCACGCCACGCGGTGTTTCGAAGGAGCTGAAGACCGCACCGCTGACGGCCAGCTTCGGCATGTTGATGATCATTATCTACATCCTCGTAGCCTTCCTGGCGCCCGTCATCGCGCCATTTTCGGAAACGGAAGTGGTGGGACCTGAGTTCATGTTCCCCGGTGATGATCCGGCCTTCGTGTTGGGCACGGACAATCTGGGGCGCGATATGTTGTCCCGGATGATCTACGCCGCACGAAACACCGTGGGCATCGCCTTTGTCACAACGGCTTTGGCGTTCATCATCGGCTCCGTCTTGGGCTTGCTGGCGGCCATTGTCGGCGGCTGGCTGGACCAATTGCTCAGCCGCACCGTGGATGTCCTGATGGCCATCCCGGCGCTGATCTTTGCCCTGCTCCTGCTGACCATCGTGGGCACATCAATCATCAACATGATCCTCGTGATCGCGGTGATCGACAGCACTCGCGTCTTCCGCTTGGCACGCGCGGTGGCGATGAACATCGTCGTAATGGACTATGTGGAGGCTGCGAAACTGCGTGGTGAGGGGCTTTGGCGCCTGATTACCCGCGAGATCCTGCCCAACGCCATGGCACCGCTGGTGGCCGAGTTTGGCCTGCGGTTCTGCTTCGTTTTCCTCACCATCTCGGCCCTGTCGTTCCTTGGCCTTGGCATCCAGCCGCCCACGGCGGACTGGGGTGCTATGGTGAAGGACACCGCCACCATGATCACCTTCGGCAACGTCACGCCACTTTTGCCAGCAGCCGCGATCGCGCTGCTAACAGTGAGCGTGAACTTCGTGGTCGATTGGCAGCTGCACCGCGCCAGCGGATTGAAGGAGTAATTCGATGTCTGACAAGGAAGTGCTTCTGACCATCCGTGATCTTCGCATTGAAGGCCGTGCTGATGAGGAATGGCTTGAGATCGTGAAGGGCGTCGACCTGACCCTCCACAAGGGTGAAGTGCTTGGTCTGATTGGCGAATCCGGGGCAGGGAAATCCACTATTGGTCTTGCCGCAATGGGGTTTGCCCGGGACGGGTGCCGTATTTCAGGCGGGACCATCGACTTTGATGGGATCGACCTGCGATCTGCCAGCGAAGCCAAACGCCGGGGCCTGCGCGGCAAGCGCATCGCCTATGTGGCGCAGTCGGCAGCGGCCAGTTTCAATCCGGCCCACAAGCTGATCGACCAATATAGCGAAGCGCCTGTTCAGCACGGCGTCATGTCGCGCGGCGAGGCCAACAATGACGCGGTTGAGCTTTACGGCAAGATGCAATTGCCCAACCCCGACGAGATCGGATTTCGCTATCCGCACCAAGTTTCCGGCGGGCAGTTGCAACGCGCGATGACCGCGATGGCGATGGCCTGCAGGCCAGACCTCATCATCTTTGACGAGCCTACCACTGCGCTGGACGTGACCACACAGATCGAGGTTCTGTCGGCCATCCGCGATATCGTGGAGCAGTTTGATACGGCTGCGATCTACATCACCCACGACCTCGCCGTCGTGGCGCAGATGGCGGACAAAATCAAAGTTCTGCTCAAGGGCGAAGAGGTGGAAGAGGCCGATACGCGCACGATGCTGAATGCGCCAACGCAGGATTATACCAAGTCGCTCTGGGCCGTGCGCAGCCATGCGCGGCCTGAACAGCCGCCGATTGAGGCCGGGACCACGCCAGTCGTGTCCGTTAAGGGCGTGACCGCGGGCTACGGCACGTTGGACGTGCTCAAGAACATCAACTTCGACATTCACGCGCGCCGTACGGTGGCAGTTGTGGGCGAATCCGGATCCGGAAAATCCACGACAGCACGGGTGATTACAGGTCTACTTCCGCCGCGAGAAGGCGAAATTCAGTTTAACGGCCAAACGCTTCCCGCCGATTACCGCAACCGAACCAAAGACCAGTTACGGCAGGCGCAGATGATTTATCAAATGGCCGATACAGCGTTGAATCCCAAGCAAAAGCTTCGGGAGCTGATCGGACGGCCAGCGCAGATGTACCTGGGTTTGAACGGCAAGGCATTGGAAGAACGCGTGCGTAATCTGCTCGACCTGATTGAGTTGGAACCGGACGACTACATTGATCGCCTTCCGTCAGAGCTTTCGGGTGGACAAAAACAGCGGATCGGTATCGCGCGGGCACTGGCCGCGGAGCCGCAGTTCATAATCTGCGATGAGGTGACGAGCGCGTTGGATCAACTGGTGGCGGAAGGCATTCTAAAGCTGCTCGACAAACTACAGGCTGAATTTGACCTGGCTTACATGTTCATCACCCACGATCTGGCGACGGTGAAATCCATCGCGGACGAAGTCGTAGTGATGAAGGAGGGTGTGGTTGTGGAACAGGGGCCGAAGTCCGAGATGTTCCAACCGCCGCATGACCCGTACACTGAGTTGTTGCTGTCGTCTGTACCCGAGATGGACCCGGATTGGCTCGACAAGCTGCTTGAGGAACGGGCGGCCGGCGGTGCGGGAGCTGCCGTGGAAGGTGCGGGAAACTAAGCGCGGGAAAAGGTCGTGGCGCTAGTCCACAATCATGTCGATGAGATAGGCAGAACCTGAGACCTTAGCACGCTCCAGCGCGGCTGGGAGCGCGGCGGGGCCTTCGATGCGTTCAGAGGGCATATTGTAAGCGTTGGCAACTTGCACGAAATCCGGGGCGGAGGGTTTGACGCCCTCCGGTTTGATCGCATTGTCGACCATGAAGCGCTCAATCTCTTGATAGCCGTTGTTGTTCCAGACCAGGAAGATGACCGGGGTGTGCTCGTCCATCGCAGTGCCGAGTTCGGACAGAACGAATTGCAGACCGCCATCGCCGGTGAGGCAGAGCACGGGTGAATCGGGATCACCGAGCGCTGCACCAATCGCGGCAGGCGCCCCGTATCCGAGCGCGCCATAGCCGGTGGCAGCGTTGAACCAGCGGCGCGAGCCCGGCATCTGGCAGATCAGGTTACCCGCGTAGATCGCTTGGGTGCTGTCGCCGATGATACGCACCCCGGGGATCAGGTCGCGGATCATGTGAAGCATGGCGATTTGGTCGGCGTAGGCCGGGCCAACTTCGTCGAGGGCTTCTTGCAGTGTTTGGATGACCCGTGACGCGGCGGCGTGGTCACGCTGCACGCCCTGCGTGGCATCAAGCAAGGCACCGAGCGCGCGGGCGGCGTCGGCAACGATAGGCATGTCCGGAACCCGTACGCGGCTAACCTGAGCGGCGTCGCTGTCGATCCGGATCAGGTGCTGAAGCGCGGGTGCTTTCCCGTCTTCATACATGTCGTAATCCGTGCGCCCGAATTGGGTGCCGATGGCGAGCACCACATCAGCGTCCGCCATGACGTTGCGGGTGCTTTGAAGCGAGGGACTGGCAGGTAATTCCAGCCCAACCCCTCCCAGAAGGCCGCGCGCATTTGTTGTGGTGATGACAGGCGCATCTAAGCGCTCGGCCAGTGTTTTGATCTTGTCCGCCGCACCCACTGCGCCGCCACCGACAAGGATCAAAGGCTGTTTCGCGTCCTTCAGCGCTTCGGCGGCTTGGTGGATCGCCTCAGGGTCCGGCAAGGCGGCAGCAGGAAGCGCAGGTACTTTAACAGGCACTTCCACAATCTGTTTCATCACGTCCAACGGCACCTCAATGTGCACAGGTCCGGGTCGGCCGGAGGTCATAACCGCGAAGGCGCGTGTCAAGACGCGGTCTAGGTCTTCGGCACGGTGAAGCGTGTGCGACCACAAAGCTACCTCGCGCATCATCGCGTGCTGGTTGGGAAGCTCGTGCAGGAAGCCTTCCTCATGGCCATGGGTCTCAACCCGGTTCACGCCCGAGATCACCAACATCGGAACGCTATCAGCACGGGCCTGCGCCATGGGCGTAATCGCGTTGGTCACGCCAGGTCCGGTGATGAGCAGGCAGACACCGGGCTTACCCGTGGCGCGCGCGTAGCCGCCTGCCATGAAACCTGCGGATTGTTCGTGGCGCGGGGTGATGTGGCGGATTGGGCTGTCGGCCAGGCCGCGATACATCTCGACCGTATGCACGCCGGGAATGCCAAAGATCGTGTCAACGCCACGCTTTTCGAGATGTGCGATCAATGCCTTACCCACGGTTTTCATCGCTTGTCCCCCTCAGACATCTTGGCGGCACGAACGGCGGTCGGTGTAACCCCGAATTCCGCCCTGAACGCGCGCGTCATAGCGGTGGCATCCTTGTAGCCCGCGCGCAAGGCCACCTCGGCCACGCTTTCGCGTGTTTGCTCCATCCGTCGCCGTGCCTCGGCCAAACGGATCGACCGATAAAGACGCGCCGGGGTCAGCCCAGCGTGGGTGCGAAAGGCCGCCTCAAGGCTGCGTTGGCCGTGACCAAGCCCTTTGGCGATCTGGGCAAGCGACAACGGTTCCTCAACGTGACGGCGCATCAGGGCGGCTGCCGCACGGATCAGTCGATGTTTGGGTATAAGACGTTTTGGATCAGTGAGCGGATCACGCTCGCCGTACATGAACAGGGCCGCAACTTCGAGCGATAGCGCCGGGCCGTGGTCGCGTTCGATGAGGGCCAGCATGAGGTCAAGCGTCGTCGTGGCCCCCCCGCAGGAAGCGCGATTGCCGTCGATGATGTGGCGGTCTTCGGTGAAGTCGACGTCCGGGAAGGTCTCTGCCGCTTCATTCAGAACATCCCAATGGCAGGTCGCGCGGTGGCCGTCCAAAAGGCCCGCCTGAGCCAGAAGGAACGCCCCTGTGTCGAGCCCGACAAGCAGATCGAACCGGTTTGCAGCGGCGCGCAGCGCGCGGGCCGTCGCGGGTGTGGTCAAAGCCCCGTGCCCATAACTGGGCATCACGAAAAGGGCGTCGCCACGATGGCCTGCAGTCATAGGTTCCGGTGTAACGGGCAATCCGCTGGAGGACGTCAGGGTGCCCTGCCCTAGGCCAACGAAGGTCCATTGATACAGCTCCGCCCGTGCAAGCGTATTGGCGGCGCGTAGCGGTTCGACTGCATTAGCGAGACACAGGTTCGAAAAGCCATCGAATAGGAGCAGACTTACGCTTTTCGTTTTCTGCATGTTTCGTACTATTTTCTGCATGGTTCGAACTGGAAGCTATGCCCTAGTGGAGGCCAGTGACAAGGGAGAGTAGGCGCCATGCATTTCGGCCTGAGTGATGAGCAGGAGATGATCGTCTCCACCGTGCGCAGTTTTGTCGAGAACGAGATCTATCCCCATGAGGCGGAGGTCGAGCGCACCGGGGAAGTGCCGCATGAACTTGTACAAGAACTGAAGCAGAAGGTCATCGACTTGGGGTTCTATGCCTGCAACTTCCCCGAAGAGGTCGGCGGTGCAGGGCTGAATCACATGGATTTCACCCTGGTGGAGCGGGAACTGGGTCGCGGCTCCATGGCGTTGACGCATTTCTTCGGGCGGCCACAGAATATCCTGATGGCTTGCGAGGGGGAGCAGCGGGAGAAATACCTGCTTCCCGCCGTGCGCGGTGAGCGGATGGACGCGCTGGCGATGACGGAACCCAACGCAGGCTCGGATGTGCGTGGCATGAAATGCTCGGCTGTTCGGGATGGTGGTGACTGGGTGGTGAACGGGTCGAAGCACTTCATCTCGGGCGCGGACCACGCTGATTTCTTCATCGTATTCGTGGCAACCAGCATAGATGAAACGCCACGCGGGCCAAAGAAGCGGATCACCTGCTTTCTGGTGGATCGCGGACATCCGGGCTTCGCAGTGCGGGACGGCTACAACTCCGTCAGCCATCGGGGCTACAAGAACTGCATCCTGGAATTCGACGATTGCCGCCTGCCCGATGCGCAGGTTCTGGGTGAAGTCGACGGTGGCTTTGCGGTCATGAACGAATGGCTCTACGCCACGCGCCTGACGGTGGCCGCCTTCAGTGTGGGCAGGGCGCGGCGCTGCTTTGACTATGCCCTGAACTACGCCGCCGAGCGGAAGCAATTCGGTCAGCAGATTGCGAAGTTTCAAGGTTTGAGCTTTCAGGTTGCCGACATGATCACCGAGATTGACGCCGCTGATTATCTGACGCTGGCCGGTGCATGGCGGCTGGACCAAGGGCTGCCCGCTAACCGAGAGATTGCCTCGGCCAAAGTCTACGCGACCGAAATGCTGGCGCGGGTGACGGACACGACCTTGCAGATATTCGGCGGCATGGGCCTCATGGACGACTTCCCGATTGAGCGGTTCTGGCGCGATGCGCGGGTGGAACGGATTTGGGACGGGACAAGCGAAATTCAGCGTCACATCATCTCGCGCGACCTTTTCCGACCGTTGGGCGCCTGAGGTGAGGTGCGGAATTTTGCATTTTCGTGGAACAAAGATGGGCGGGTTGGCGTGATGCGGGACCTGTCGCGCCTGTTGCGACCGCAGAGCATCGCTGTGGTTGGCGGCGGCGCGTGGTGTGAGAACGTAATCCGAGAATGCCGTGCGTTCGGGTTCAAGGGGCCGATATGGCCAGTGCATCCGACACGGGGTGAGGTTGCGGGTGAACCGGCATTTACGGCGATTGCCGATCTGCCCCGCGCGCCGGATGCGAGTTTCATTGGTGTGAATCGGCATGCGACCGTTGAGGTTGTGGAGGCCCTAGCAGAATGCAGGGCGGGTGGTGCGGTTTGCTTTGCGTCGGGGTTTCTGGAGGCCTCGGAAGAGCTATCGGACGGCGCGGACGTGCAGGCGGCCTTGTTGGAGGCCGCAGGCGACATGCCGATCCTTGGACCGAATTGTTACGGCGCTATCAACGGCTTGGATGGCGTGGCGCTTTGGCCGGATCAGCATGGGATGGTGCCGGTGGATCGTGGCGTGGCGATAATCACGCAATCGTCGAACATCGCGTTGAACCTGACGATGCAGAAACGCGGTCTTCCGATTGCCTATTTGCTAACGGCGGGCAATCAGGCGCAGGTTGATCTGGCCGAACTTGGCATGGCTGCGTTGGCCGACCACCGGGTCACGGCGCTGGGGATGCATATCGAAGGCATCGGCGATCTGCGATGGTTCGAGGCGTTGGCAGAGGCCGCGCGGGTGGCGGGCAAACCGATTGTGGCCCTCAAGATTGGCACGTCTGCCCAGGCGCGTGCGGCGACGGTTTCGCATACGGCGTCGCTCGCAGGTAGCTCCGCCGGGGCAGATGCGCTGTTGGCACGGTTGGGCATTCGGCAAGTCGATACGATCTCGCTTCTGCTTGAGACGCTGATGTTGCTGCATGTCACGGGGCCGTTGCCGTCGAACCAGATTGCCTCGATGTCCTGCTCAGGCGGTGAGGCAAGCCTGATGGCGGATACGGCCGAGGGACGCGGCGTGGTGTTTCCGCCGCTCAATGACCGGCAATCGGATGATCTTCGCAAAGCGCTTGGTCCCAAGGTCGCTTTGGCCAATCCGCTGGATTACCACACCTATATTTGGGGCGACCGGGAGGCGATGGCAGCCAGTTTCGCGGCGATGATGGATCCCTCGCTGGCCTTGGGCTGCGTTGTGTTGGACTTTCCACGCAGGGATCGGTGCGACGCGTCGCAGTGGGACATTGTCATTGATGCGATCCGGGATGCGGTGGCTTCGCGCGGCGTTCCGATTGCTGTGGTTTCCAGCTTGCCGGACACGATGCCGGAAGATGTTGCGATTGCCCTGACACGGCAAGGGATACCAGCGCTTTGTGGGCTGGATGATACGTTGTCTGCTATCGCCCTGGCTGCTCGGCCTGACCCAGAACAGGCCGCGCCGGTGCTGCTTCCGGGGCCGTATACAGCCGAAGGGCGAACGCTATCAGAGGCAGACGCAAAGATGGCGCTGGCAGATTGCGGGCTGCGCGTGCCCAAGGCCCTTTGCGCGGCGTCTGTCGATGAAGCTGGTAAAGCTGCGGATCGTTTGAACGGGCTGATCGCTTTGAAAGGTGAGGGCTTTGCGCACAAGTCCGAGGCGGGTGCGGTCAGGCTGGGACTTTCATCGTCAGCCGAAGTGATCGAAGCTGCCGAAGCCATGCCTAGTGAGTTCTTTCTTATAGAAGAGATAGTGGGGGGCGGTGTCGTCGACCTTCTAATTGGCGTGTTGCATGATCCCGCCCATGGGTTTGTTCTGACCCTCGGCGCGGGCGGCACATTCGCCGAGCTTATGGCCGACACGACGCACCTGCTTTTGCCTCTCGACGCGCCTACCATCGATGCAGCCCTGAACCGTCTTTCCATCGCACCAAGACTGGCCGGATATCGCGGCGCGCCGGGATGCGACCGGGATGCGATTGTCAACGCGGTGCTGGCCGTGCAGGACTATGTCACCAAGCACGCGGCGGAGGTTCTGGAGGTTGAAATCAATCCTCTGATCTGCACGCCGACGGAAGCCGTGGCCGTGGATGCCTTGATCCGATTGAGGGAAAAGAAATGACCGATAACCCCATCAAGACCCGACGTCGCGGCCATGTGCTTGAGGTCACGCTCGACCGGCCCAAGGCCAACGCGATCGACCTGGCAACCAGCCGGATAATGGGTCTGGTGTTTACCGAATTCAGGGATGATCCGGACCTGCGCGTCGCCATCGTGACCGGCGCGGGCGAGAAATTCTTTTGCCCCGGTTGGGACCTGAAGGCCGCCGCCGAGGGCGATGCAGTGGATGGGGACTATGGCGTTGGCGGCTTTGGCGGCTTGCAGGAGCTTCGCGGGCTCAACAAACCTGTCATCGCGGCAGTGAACGGGATTTGCTGTGGCGGCGGGCTGGAGGTAGCGTTGAGCGCCGATATTATCCTTGCGGCAGACCATGCGAGTTTTGCCTTGCCGGAAATCCGCTCTGGCACTGTGGCCGACGCGGCCTCCATCAAACTGCCAAAGCGTATCCCCTATCATATCGCAATGGAGATGCTGTTCACGGGCCGCTGGCTGGATGCCGAAGAAGCCGCGCGTTGGGGGCTGATCAACCAAATCCACCCTGCGGAGGCGCTAATGGATAAGGCGCGTGAGATGGCCGACTTGATCGCCTCCGGCCCGCCGCTGGTGAACGCTGCAATCAAGGAAGTGGTGCGCGAGGCGGAGGATATGAAGTTCCAGGATGCGCTCAACAAAATCACCAAAAGCCAGTTCGAGACGGTCGAACGGCTTTATAGCTCCGAAGATCAACTGGAAGGCGCACGCGCCTTTGCCGAAAAACGCGACCCGGTTTGGAAGGGAAAATAGATGCCATTGCAGATGACCAAAGATGTCTTCATCACCTGCGCGGTGACCGGGTCGGGGTCGACGCAAGACCGCTCTCCACATGTTCCACGTTCCCCTCAACAGATTGCCGAAAGCGCGATTGAGGCCGCGAAAGCCGGCGCTGCGATTGTGCATTGCCATGTGCGCGATCCTGAAACGGGAGTGCCGTCGCGCGACTTGAAGCTCTACCGCGAGGTCACGGACCGGATCCGCGACGCGGAAGTTGATGTTGTTCTGAACCTGACCGCTGGCATGGGCGGTGACATCGTTTTCGGCGGCACTGAGGCTCCGCTCCCGGTGGCTGACGGTACGGATATGGTCGGCGCGGAGGAGCGGGTGGCTCATGTGGCGGAATGTCGACCCGAGATCTGTACTCTGGATTGCGGAACGATGAATTTCGCTGAGGCCGACTACGTCATGACCAACACGCCCGGCATGTTGCAGGCGATGGGGCGGATGATGACGGAGATGGGCGTGAAGCCCGAAATCGAAGCCTTTGATACCGGCCACCTGTGGTACGCCAAGCAGCTGGTCGCAGACGGTGTGCTCGACAGCCCGGCATTGGTGCAACTGTGCATGGGTGTGCCCTGGGGCGCGCCGGATGACCTGAACACCTTCATGGCGATGGTCAACAACGTGCCGGATGACTGGACGTTCAGCGCCTTCGCGTTGGGGCGCAACCAGATGGCCTATGCGGCGGCGGCTGTGCTGGCGGGCGGGCATGTGCGTGTCGGGTTGGAGGACAATCTTTGGCTTGAGAAGGGCGTGCTGGCGACGAACGCGCAACTGGTAGAGCGTGCACGCGGTGTCGTGGAAGGCATGGGTGCGCGGATCATGGGGCCGGACGAGGTGCGCAAGAAATTGGGCCTGACGAAGCGAGCACCGGTATGAAGGCTCGCGCGCTCCTCGGGCCGTTGGCCCTCCTCGCAGTTGTGTCGTGTGACGTGGCGTTTGGGCCATCGTATCGCGACGAAAGCGTCAACATCGCCTCATCGGCGAATTTCGACCCGTCGCAGTATTTGGGTCGTTGGTATGAGGTCTATCGCTATCCCAACCCGTTTCAATCCGACTGCGCGGGCGCGATTGCAGAATACGGGCTGTCGGAAACGCCCGGCGTTTTGACGGTGAATAACATCTGCCTCGATGCGAACGGTGTGCCGACGGATGCGATTACGGGGACCGCGACGGACGAGGGGCTTGGGCGTTTGTCCGTGCGCTTGCAGGGCGTGCCGGTCGCGGCCCCCTATTGGGTGCTGTGGGTCGATGGAGGCTATCGCACGGCGGTGGTGGGTGCGCCAAACGGACGGGTCGGATGGATCCTGAACCGCGACCCGGAGATTCCCGCGGACCGGCTTGCCGCAGCCCGAGAAGTGCTGGACTTCAATGGCTATGACCTCAGCCAATTGCAGCGGAGCGTGACGCCATGAAGGCGGCAATCATTGGTGGTGGGGTGATCGGCGGGGGTTGGGCCGCGCGGTTCTTGCTGAATGGCTGGGACGTTGTCGTGTTCGATCCGGACCCGGAAGCTGAACGGAAGATTGGCGAGGTGCTGGACAACGCCCGCCGCGCGCTGCCGGCGCTCTATGATCGGGCTTTGCCTTCTGAAGGGACGTTGCGATTTACGGATGACGTTGCGGATGCTGTGGCTGAGGCGGATTGGGTGCAGGAGAGCGTGCCGGAACGGCTGGACCTGAAGCACAAGGTTCTGACGCAGTTGGATAGGGCGGCGCCGGAGGGCGCGGTAATCGCCTCATCCACCAGCGGGTTCAAACCGTCCGAACTGACCGCACAGGGTGCGCGCTGCATCGTGGCGCATCCATTCAACCCGGTTTATTTGCTGCCGCTCATCGAGTTGGTGGGGGATGCAGAAACCTGCGGGAAGGCTCAGGCGATCCTGCGAGAAGTTGGGTTCTATCCGCTTCACATCCGCAAGGAAATCGACGCCCATATTGCAGACCGGTTCCTTGAGGCGGTCTGGCGCGAGGCACTGTGGCTGGTGAAAGACGGGATCGCGACGACTGAGGAAATCGACGAGGCTATCCGCATGGGCTTTGGTCTCAGGTGGGCCCAGATGGGACTGTTTGAGACCTATCGCGTGGCCGGAGGCGAGGCGGGGATGAAGCATTTCATGGCGCAGTTCGGGCCGTGTCTGACGTTTCCGTGGACCAAACTGATGGATGTGCCGGAGTTCACGGAGGAGCTTGTGGACCTGATCGCGGGGCAATCGGATGCTCAATCGGGGCATATGTCGATCCGCGAGTTGGAGCGGCTTAGGGACGACAACCTTGTTGGCATAATGCGGGCGTTGAAGCATTCGGGATCGGGTGCGGGTGGCGTTGTGAGCGCCCATGAAAAGGCGCTTGCGCAAGCGGGAATGCCGGTGACGCTGGATCGCCAAATCCCGCAGGGGTGGACCGACTACAACGGGCATATGAACGAGACCTACTATCTGGAGGCCGGGTCGAAGGCGACGGATCGGTTCATGGAGATGGTGGGGGCGGATGCCGATTATGTGGCAGGTGGGTTAAGCTACTTCACCGTCGAGAACCATGTGCGGTATCTGGACGAGGCCCATGCGGGCGATCAGTTGAGGGCAGAGACACGGCTGCTAAATGGTGAGGGAAAGAAATTGCACCTGTTCCACACGTTGACGCGTGGGGATGGCGTGACGGTGGCGACGGTGGAAAGTTTCCTGCTCCATGTGGATCTTGGAACCCGGCGGTCTTGTGTACCGTCTGAGAGTGTCCAGCAGGCGCTGGCGGAAGTGGCAGCCCAGCAGGCGGACTCGCCAGTACCGGAGGGTGCGGGGAAAGTCGGGCGCTAGGGGTATGCTCAAAGTTGATCACGCGTGATACCACAGGATTTCCTAGGCTAAATATAATAAAATCAGTAGCTTATCGGAAAATGTATTTCTACAATTATAGAAATGTTTTCAACGCGCAATCCCACGTTTTACTCTTCAATCGAACAGGACCACGCACCCCTTTTGTGAGCCGTTTGAATAGGTGCCGTCGCACTCCTCTTCTTGCGGCCGCTGAATGTGTCAGCAACCACAACATCCAGTTGATTTTGCCGCCGCAATCGATCTCGAGATTTATTGACCTATCTTCGCTGAGAACAGGCGCGGCTACGGCCGACGCATCGCAATGAAAAGGTCAGAACATGTCGATCACCCGCCGCACTTTGATCCTTGGAACCGTTGGCCTTGCAGCATGCGCGCGTGTGCCAGCCTCGCCCGAGGGGCCGGTTGCACCAATCACGCTTGAGCGCGCGTTTTCCGGTCGCGCCATTGGCGCAGGCGTGTTTCGAGTGGATCTTACAGGTTCAGAACGCCGCTTTACCGCGCGCCTCAATAGTCATCTGCAAGGAGACAGGCTCACGGTCGTTGAAGACTTTTTCTACGATGACGGTGAAGAGAACCGCCTGACGTGGGTGTTTGATCGGGCGGGTCCAAATCGATGGACAGGCCGACGCGAAGACACTGTGGGGGAAGCCGTAGCGATCGAAACCGGCAACGAAATCCGCCTTTCCTACATTGCTGACTTTCAGTCGGGGGACGAGGTGACAAGGCTGGGATTTGAGGACGTTATTTATTTTGGTCCGGATGGTCGTGTGATCAACGATGCGATTGTGACGCGGCTCGGCATTCCAGTTGGCCGCGTTCGCTTTGAGATGCAGCCAGCCTGATATCGCCATATCCGGAGAATGCAATTCGATTGATCGCCGGCCCACTGCCCGTCCAGTATCTTGGCCATTGCAAACTCTCACCCCGCCCATTTGATCGAACAGCCCATTGATGGCACCTGCTGGCGCGGGCCCTGACCCGTCTCGGCCACCTGCTTCATGGCCTCGAAGAGATCCCGCTTTGCGCCGGGGGGAGCTGGCTGAGTACGTGAGGCATCGAGCTGGCCACGATATTGCAGGCCCAAGTCAGCGTTAAATCCAAAGAAGTCCGGCGTGCAGACAGCGTCATAGGCGCGGGCGGCGCTTTGGTCGGCGTCGTGGAGGTAGGGGAAGGGAAACGCACGCTCTTCGACCATGCGGGTCATGTTTTCGAAATTGTCGGACGGGTAGGCGATCGGGTCGTTGGAACAGATCGCAGCGACGCCAATGCCTAAGTCATGCAGGTCCACCGCGTCTCGGATTATCCGGTCGAGGATGGCGAGAACGAATGGGCAGTGATTGCAGATGAACATGATGAGCGTCCCATTTGGTCCGGCGACGTCCGCGAGCGTGTAGGTGCGCCCGTCGGTCCCGGGCAAAGAAAAGTCCGGCGCGGGCCAGTTGAAGTCGCAGGTGGGTGGGGTGAGGGCAGCCATGGAGTGCTCCGGCACTAGGGATTTCCATCACAGTGCCAACTCAGGCCAATCAAGGAAAGCCATTGGACCAGAAGGGCGCTTCGCTTGCACCATGTGGCCACGCAAGGCATCACTCGATTGGAAGGGGAAAGCGCATGACCATCCGCGTGGCGATCAACGGATTCGGGCGAATTGGACGGTCTGTCCTGCGCGCCTGGGCGCTTGGGGGCGGGCGGCTGGGGCCGCATTGGCCGGATATCGAGATTGTTGCGATCAACGATATCGCTGATGCACAGACCTGCGCCTATCTTTTTGAATTCGATAGTGTCTTTGGCGTTTTCCCGGGCGAGGTGTCCGTTGCAGACGGGCATTTGGTGGTTGATGGCCGCGCAATCCGGCTGACGATGGAACGCGAGGCCTCTGCGCTGCCCCTGTCGGACGTGGACATCCTGATGGAATGCACGGGGCGCGGCACCCGTGACGTGGCGGAGGCTGCGTTGGCGGCAGGCGCGCAGCGGGTGTTGGTCTCGGGCCCGGCGGTGAACCCTGATTTGACGTTGGTGCTTGGCGCGAACCATGAGGCGTTGAGGCCGGATCATCGGATCGTCTCAAACGCGTCCTGCACCACCAATGCACTGGCGCCGTTGGTGCGGTTGATCGACGAGACCTGGGGACTGGATTCGGGTCTGATGACGACGGTGCATTGTTACACTGGAAGCCAACCCACGGTGGATATGCCCATGCGGGATGCGGCGCGGTCGCGGGCGGCGGCCTTGAGCATGGTGCCAACTACGACATCGGCTGAGGCGCTGGTGGATATTGTGCTGCCGGAACTGGCGGGACGCGTCACCGGATCGGCGGTGCGGGTGCCCGCGGCGTCGGTGTCTTGTGTGGACTTGGCCGTGATGACGCGCGATATGCCGGACGCAGATGAGGCGGCTGCGTTTCTGCGGGAACATGCGGGCGAGATCATTGGTTACACGGACAAGCCGCTGGTCAGTTCTGACCTGCGAGCAAGGCCTGAATCGCTGATCGTGGCGGGGCCAGAGATCAAACGGTCGAAGGGCGGAATGCTTCGCGTCTTTGGCTGGTACGACAACGAATGGGGATTTTCTTGCCGGATGCTGGATGTGGCGCGGCTGATGGGATCCGAAGCTTAGGGAGAGAGCACATGGCCGATTGGCAAGCATGGATGAAAGAAGCGGCCTATGTAGGCGGTGAATGGATCGGCGCGGACAGCGGTGAGAGCATCGACGTGACGAACCCCGCGACGGGTGAGGTGATTGGCTCGGTTCCAAAGTGCGGCGAGGCTGAGACGAAGCGCGCGATTGATGCTGCGGCGGGGGTCTTTGGTGACTTCGCGGCGATGCCCTTGATGGAGCGAGTGGGGCTGTTGTGGAAGCTGCACGACGCGCTGATGGACAATCAAGCGGCACTGGCGGAGCTGCTGACCGTTGAGATGGGCAAGCCGCTGGCCGAGGCTAATGGCGAGATCGCGATTGGCGCGCAATATGTGAGGTGGTTCGCCGAAGAGGCGCGGCGCGCGAAGGGGGAGATTGTTCCCGCTGGCGTGAACGGGCGGCGCATTCTGGTGACGAAGCATCCGGTGGGTGTGGTAGGCATGATCACGCCGTGGAATTTCCCGTCGTCGATGCTTGCCCGCAAGGTGGCCCCCGCGCTTGCGGTCGGCTGCCCCGTGGTGGCCAAACCTGCGACAGCGACGCCTTACAGTGGGTTGGCCTGGGCGGCCCTGGCTGAAGAGGTGGGTTATCCGGCGGGCGCTGTGAATGTCCTAACAGGTTCGGCGCGGCACATAGCGGGCGCGATGATGGATGACTTCCGGGTACGGAAGGTGACGTTCACGGGCTCTACCGAAGTGGGCAAGGAGCTGATCCGGCAGAGTGCGGATACGGTAAAGAAGGTCTCGATGGAGTTGGGTGGCAACGCGCCGTTCATCGTGTTTGACGACGCCGATCTGGATGCCGCCGCCGAGGGCGCGATGGTGTCGAAATATCGCAATTCGGGCCAGACCTGTGTGTGCGCGAACCGGATTTACGTTCAGGCCGGCGTGCATGACGCCTTTGTTGAGAAACTCGTTGAGAAGACAGGCGCCATGAAAGTTGGCGACGGGCGTGAGGCAGGGGTCGAACAAGGGCCGCTGATCGACATGGATGCGGTTGAGAAGGTCGAGGAGTTGTTGGGCGACGCGAAGGCCAAGGGCGCGGAAGTCGCCTGCGGTGGTGCACGGCATTCCAATGGTGGATCGTTTTTTGAGCCGACGGTCCTGACCGGAGCCACGCAGGACATGGCATTCGCGCAGGAAGAGATTTTTGGGCCGCTCGCGCCGGTGTTCAAGTTCGAGACCGAAGAAGAGGCGATTGCCATGGCCAACGACACGGTCTTTGGGTTGGCGAGCTATGCCTACACGAAGGATCTGGGCCGCGCGTTCCGCCTGAACGAACAGCTGCAATATGGGATGATCGGAATCAATTCTGGCCTGATCACCACGGTTGAGGCGCCGTTTGGAGGCGTCAAAGAGTCTGGGCTTGGGAAAGAAGGCGGATCGCAGGGGTTGGAAGATTACCTGGAGACGAAATACGTCTGTATCGACGGGATCTGATATCTGAAAATTTCTGCGCTTTGCGCACAGCGCGCCCCTTATGGGGCGCGCTATCTCTTGCGCCCTTGGCTTCGCCTGCGGTTGCGGTGGCGGGCTGCGGCCGCTTTTTTTTGAGCATTTTTGAAACAAGGAAGGGATCAGGCCGGGTGCCAGATGACGCCTGCCGCGGGGATGTTGTATCCGTCGAATTGGATCGGTTCGGGGCCATGATTGAAGGCGAACCGGGTTTGGCCTGTGTCGCGGATGCGGATGTCTTTGGGCAGATCTTGCGGGTCAAGCCCCGCGGCGATGGCTGCTCGGGTCAGGATACGCTGCATAGCGACGGGATTTGGCCAAGCAGCGAGATAGCTGAAGTTGTGGGCGCGGACCATGAGGGGCTGGCCCTTGGCGTCAGCTTCGATGACATCTGCAGCGGTTTCGATCTGCTCGCGCCAGAGCTTGTAGTTGCCGCCATCTGAAAAGGGTTCAGGGCTGTCGGGGCGGAGGGTTTCGACGCGGGAGATTGTAACGTCCAAGCCGTCGATGGCGGGCGGCAATGGAACAGGGATGCTGAGCTCTGCTGTCTTGGCGTTCGTGCGCGGGCCAAGGATTACTTGAGCGTCGGTTGCGCGAATCGCGGATTTGAACGGGTCAGTTAAGGTTATGGCACCTGGGGCGAGGATGAGCTCGTAGCCGCCGAGGTTGCCTGTATCAGGCGGGATGATATCGACGCTGAGACCCAATTGGCGGAGGCCTTTGTAGGTCTCGAACACCAATTGGAAATAGTCGCAACCTGTCCCTTGGGGCTGAGTTTCCCATGCCCATTGGGAAGCGTAGTCGAAGACTAATGCGACAGGAGCCTTTGCCTGTTCGACGTGGGGCATATCCTTGATTTCATTGGCGACTTTAGCGGCCTCCGCGAAGCCTTCGGCCTCGGTGCTGTCGGGGCGGAGGAGGCCTGCGTGGTATTGCTCCTGCGCGAAGGGTGCCTGGCGCCAGCGGAAATAGGCGACACATTCGGCGCCGTGGGCAAAAGCCTCCCAAGTCCAGAAGCGGACCATGCCCGGCAGGGGCGCGGGGTTGGAGGGGGCCCAGTTTACCGGCCCGGGTTGTTGCTCCATCACCCACCATCTGCCGTCCTGACCGACAGCGCGGTACAGATCGTGGTGGAAGGCCTGAAAGTCCGGATCACCTTGGCGAGCATAGTGTCGCTGATCTTCGGGGGACGCGCCAACGCGGTCTTCGAGGAAGCCCAAAGGGTAGCTGTCCCACGTCGCGATTTCCATTTGGCGGCCAACATCGAAGTGGTCGAATTCGGTCACTCGGCCCATGTAATTGTGGCTGATGGGCGCGTCGGAATAGGCGCGGATGGCATCGACTTGGGCCTGGTTGAAGCGGGCCACTTGGTCAGAGGTGAAGCGCCGGAAATCGAGGATGTGGGCCGGATTAGGCTCGGTTACGGTCAGGTTGGGCAGGTCGATCTCGTCGAAGCTGGTGTATTCCATTGACCAGAAGACGTTGCCCCAGGCGCGGTTCAGGGCGTCTGTTGATTGGTACTTCTGCGCGAGCCAATCGCGGAATGCGTTTTCGGCCGCCTTAGAATAGCTGATCGTCGTATCGTGGCAGCCGTATTCGTTGTCGGTTTGCCAGGCGGCAACGCGTTTGCCGAAGCGTTCTGCAAGGAGGCGCGTGATGCGGAAGCTCTCTTCCCGGTAGCCTTCATGGGAGAAGCAGTAGTGGCGGCGGGAGCCGAATTTGCGGGGGCGACCTTCGGCGTCAACAGCGAGCATGTTGGGGTGCTTGGTGAGCATCCAGCGGGGCGGCGTGGCGGTTGGCGTGCCGAGGACGACCTTGAGGCCGGCGTCAGTCAGCGTCGTGATGGCCCGGTCGAGCCAGTCGAATTGGAGATCGCCCGGGGCGGGTTCTAGGCGCGACCAAGCGAACTCGCCGATGCGGACCCATGTGAGGCCAAGGTCTGCCATCCGGGTGGCGTCTTTGGCCCAGATGTCTTCAGGCCAATGCTCAGGGTAGTAGCAGGTGCCAAGCGTGCGCTTCATAGGATGACCTGATGCTCCGCCTGCCCCCGCGCAGTTGTGGCAATGCGGAGCGTCTTGCCAGAATGTGGTGACGCTTCGAGATCGGCACCCGGCATCCCTTGGCGGGCAGTTGTGACATAGAGCGCGTCATCGCCGAATGCGGGGCATGTGGGCTGCGGGACGGGCAGTTCGATTTCTTCTACTAGATTGCCTTCAGGACTGTAGCAGGCGACGCGCGACGCGCCCCATTCGGCGCAGAGGAACCGGCCATCGGCGTCCACAACCGCGCCGTCGGGGTTCGTGTCCGAGCCACGATGGTCGAGATAGATATCCGGCTCGGGGTCGGGCCAGCCATCCTCCCCAAGTGTGTAGCGCCAGACGATCTGTTCAGCGGTGTCGGCGAAATAGGCGTGGCGGTGATCCGGGGTGAAGCAGGTGGCATTGGGAATGGTGATGCCGTCGCGGATTTGGCGGAGTTCGCCTTTGTAGAAGCGGTAGAGGGCCCCTGCCCCGGTTTCAGCCTGGTGGCCCATCGTACCGATCCAAAAGCCCCCTTGAGGGTCGGCACGGCCATCGTTGGAACGGGTGCTTTCGTTGTCCGCTTCCAGCGCGATGACGTGTTCGGATTCCCCGTTTTGGAGGTTGAACAGGAAGAGATCAGTCTCAGAGGCCACGAGAAGTCGATCTTCGTCCACCCAGCCGCAGGCCGACACGGCACGATCGAAGTGCATCTGGTGGCCTTCGGTCAAGAGCGTGTGGGAGAGGATATCGAACCAGATCAACTGCTTGCGGAGCGGGTGCCACAACGGCCCCTCCCCCAAAAGGCAGGCGCGCTGATCGTAGATTTCGACGTTCATACAAGCGGGCCTTTGGCGGCGGTGTCATAGGCGTCGACGATCTTGGCGGCGCGAATGGCGATGTCTTCAGGGGACATGCCGGGTTTGTAGAGGGCGGAGCCGATGCCGAACCCATCAGCGCTGGCGGCGATCCACTCGCCGAAATTCTCGGGGCCTGCGCCGCCAACCGCATAGACTTGCGTGCCTTTGGGAAGCACGGCGCGGATGGCTTTGAGGCCACCGGGGCCTGCCATATTGCCGGGGAAAAGCTTAAGGCCAGTCGCGCCTGCCTTCAGGGCAGCAAAGGCTTCAGTGGGGGTGAAGATGCCTGGCCAGGAGGCCATGCCCTTTTCAACGCTCGCCTCGATCACATCGGTATCGGCGTTCGGCGACACGATCAGGGTGCCACCGGCGGCGTGGACATCGGCCACCTGGGCGACGGTCAACACGGTGCCTGCACCAATCACCGCGCGGTCGCCACATGCGGCGGCCATGGCGGCGATGCTGTCATAGGGGTCGGGAGAATTGAGCGGCACTTCAATGCGATCGATACCGGCGGCGATCAGGGCCTCGGTCGCAGGAACGGCTTCAGCCGGGGTGATGCCGCGGAGGATGGCGATCAGGGGGCGCGTCATGGCTAAGCGTTCTCCGTCATTGCGGCATGGACGCGGGCCAGACCCGCGCGCGTGAGGGGGCCTGCATCATGGACCTGCGCCACCACGCCCTGCGTTTTGAGCGCCGACGCATAGGCGGAGGCGAGTGCGGGTGAGCCTGCCAACGCAACCTCTTGCCCGAGCCAATAGGGTTTGGTTGCCGCCAGTTCCGCGCCGATCAAGTAGCCGGACAACCGCGCGCGAGCGGTTGTGGCCGCAAGGTTGTTCAGCACGTTTTCCGCGCGCAGGCCGAAGAGGCGTTGAGCCAGCTTTTCTGGGCGAGAAATGGTGTCAGAGACAGCCTCGGCAAAGGCCTCAGGGTCTTCGCCTGCGGCACCGATGGAATGGCGCAGGACGGATTTTTCGGCGATGAGTTGGAAGAGCTCCCCCGTCATGCAGGTCTGGAAGCTTACGACCTCCTCCGCTGAAATGCGTGCCCACTTGGCGTGGGTGCCGGGAAGGCAAAGCACCCCATCGAATTTTGGGAACGACGCAAGGAAGCCCGCTATCTGGGTTTCCTCACCACGCATGACATCTGGCTGTTCAGACTGGCTGAGGCCGGGGATGATCATCACGTTGAGACGGGGGTCGTTTGTGGCGGCGTGAACAGGCATCAGGCAACCCGGCTTGGTGGGCACGGCGACGTAAGGAGCTTCGAACCAGCCCTGGCGCGCGCCGACCATGCCACAGGCCATTATGGGGATTGTGCCTTGGCCCAACCACGGCTCGATCAAACGCAACAACGCAGGCTCGAACCCGTCACGGTTGAGTGTGCCCATGCCGTCGGCGCTCGTAGCTTCGGCTTTGGCGACGTCACCAACCATGGCCCAAGCGCGCAGATGGGTTGTGCCCCAATCGACCGCAATCCAGTCGGCATATGTGGTCTGACCGCTCATCCGGTTGTCACCACGCCCCCATCGATGACCATCGTCTGGCCCGTCATGGCCTTAGACGTCTTTGAGGCCAGGAAAAGCGTGCCGCCGACGATATCTTCTGGCTTCAAATGCTCTTTCAGGCACATGCGTTCCATATGCGCGTCGAGCCCTTCCGGGGAGGCCCACATCTCTAGCTGCTTTTCGGTGAGCACCCAGCCGGGGGCGAGCGCATTCACGCGAATACGGTCGGGGCCAAACTCGCGGGCGAGCGAACGGGTCATCGCTGTGATGCCGCCATTGGCGGTTGTGTAGGCCGGGTAGCCCGCGTTGCCCATCATGTAGCTGATCGAGGACATGTTAATGATGGAGCCGCCGCCAGCGGCGCGCATGCCATCAATGACCGCTTGGCAGCCAAAGAAGTAGGCTTTGAGGTTGATCGATTGGGACCAATCCCAAAACTCTTCATCCACTTCCAACGTGTTATGGCGCTTGTCGTTGGCGGCGTTGTTGACCAGCACCGTGACGGGACCGTTAGCCTCGGATGCCTCAATTATGGTCGCGCGGAGGCGTTCTGTGTCGGTGATGTCGCACACAAGACCCAAGGGGCGGTTGCCGGTTTTTTCAGCCATCTCCTCGACGAAATCGTCGCTGGGTGAACGTTGGACATAGGCGACCTTTGCGCCTTGCCGTAGGAAGCCTTCGGTCAGTGACGCCCCGATCCCGGAGCCGCCCCCGGTGATATAGACAGAGGCTCCGTTAAGGTCAGGGTATATGGCTGTTTCGGTCGTCAAAGGCGTTCTCCCTCAAGCACCCACATGGTGTCCGGGTAATTCCAAGGCAAGGTCAGGCCGTGATGCATAAGCCATGCGCCCGAAACCTCAATGGGACCGTCCTTGAGCGCGGGCATCCCGCGGGAAAGTGCCGGGGCGGTGCCACGGTTCATCAAGGTGATGCGGTACCGGGCGTCCGGGTCGAGCGCAGTAAGGCGCAGGGGGCGCGGGGCGATTTGGTCAGAGGTTGCAGCCTTGCCTGCGAAGACCACGAAACGGTCGCCTTCGCGCGTCATCTGTTGCTCAGCCATGACCGCCGAATCTGCGCTATCGAGGCGGAGGATATCTGCGCCGAGCATCCAGGTGCGGTTGTGTTTCCACCAACTGGTGACTTCGCGAAGCACGGCGGCTTCGCGTTCGTCCAGCTCCCGTGGGTCCATCTCAAACCCCATGTGCCGTTGGGCGGCGACCCATGCGCGGAAGGAGATATCGAAGATGCGGCCAGACGTATGGCATCGGCGCGGGCCGACGTGGGAGCCGGTGACGGCTATCGGCAGAAATAGGGCCGCATCATGCTGGATGCGGAGGCGTTCGAGGGCATCGTTGCTGTCAGAAAGCCAAACGCGTTGCGTACGCTTCATGATGCCGAAGTCGATGCGACCACCGCCGGATGCGCAGCTTTCGATCTCAACATGTGGGAAGTCCGCGCGGAGACGGTCGATCAGCGTATAGGAGCCCCGTGTCTGGTCTGCATCCGGCATGGGAAGCACACGGTTGTGGTCCCATTTGATGTAATCGATGGGGTGCGCGGCGAGGATTGCAGCCATACGGCCATATATGAAATCGCGCACTTCGGGCAGGCCCATGTTAAGGGCCTTTTGCTGGCGTCCGAGCGTCTGATCCTCCCCCCCAAGCGCCCAATCGGGATGGGCGCGGTGGATGTCGCTGTCGGGGTTGATCATTTCGGGCTCGAACCAGATGCCGAAGGTCATGTCCAACGAATGGACATGGTCGATCAGCGGGCCAAGGCCATCGGGGTATTTGCGGGGGTCAACTTCCCAATCCGAAAGGCTGCGCGTGTCATCATCGCGTTGGCCGAACCAGCCGTCATCGAGGACGAAACGCTCAGCGCCGAGGTCGGCGGCACGGGCGGCGATGTCTTTGAGGACGTCGAGTTTATGGTCAAAGTAGACGGCTTCCCAGCAATTGTAGTGCACGGGTCGCAGCCGGTTCTTGTCCGGCCATGTCACGATCCGGTCGCGCAAATGGCGCTGAAAGCTGACCGCGCAGCCGTTCAGACCCTTGTGCGAATACGTCACGTACAGGGTCGCGGATTCGAATGACTTAGCGGCTTGCGTTTCCATGCGGGCGGCATGGCCGAACTGGATCTGGCGGCGGCCATCTGGCAGCTCCTCCGCAATCATCTTGTGCCCACCGGACCAACCGTAGTGGAAACCGTAGGCCTCACCTTTCGTGTTGGTGCAGCCAGAACAAGGGATCAGCAGACCAGGGAAATGTTCGTGCCCGGTGCGGCCCGTGCGGTTTTCGCGGTAGCGCATTCCGGGGGACCAAGCGGTGCGGTTTGGTTGGAATTCGCCCGTCCAACGGCCCGCGAAATCGATCATCTCATCGCTTTGCTGCGGAGCAGGCAAGACGGGGGCGGCAAGCCAGTGAAGATGCACGGCGCGTGTGGCATCGAGGCGCGTTTTGGCTGTGATGATGCGTGTGGAAGCGTCGGTTGCAAAGAGGAAAGTGAGAGATATTCCGTTGGCCTCATCAGCGTACCGAAGGGTCAGCGCATCATCGGATTTCTCGTCATCCACGAAACAAAACTTGGGCAACAAAGGCGTGCCATCCCCGTCGCGCAGGATCAGACCGGGTTGTCCGGGGAACGTGCGCACGGCTTCGGGGCAAAGCGACAGGTCGGGGTTTTCGTCCAGCATGCCGCCGGTGACGTCCAACTCATGCGCACGGTGCAATGCCTCAAGATCATCGTCGAAAGGCAGGGGCGCGCCCCAGTAAACGACTTCGGGCAGTCTGTCGCCAGTTGCGGCCAGCACCATCGTCTGCCGGCCGTCATCGTCGAGGCGCCAGGTCCGCACAGGCCGCGCGGCATGGACGGCCTTTGCACCCACGGGCAAGCCGTCAGCAGTCTTGCTGTCAAAAGCCACATCCATGGCCGATTTCCTTACTTAACGGCGCCGAGCGTCAGGCCTGCGATGAAGTGCTTCTGCATCAGGAAGAACATGGCGACCGGCGGGATGGCCGCGACAATCGAGCCTGCAGACATCAGGTGATACATGGCGCGGTACTGGCCATTAAAGGCCGTGATGCCGGCTGTCACGGGCTGACTTTCCGGACTTTGCGTCAAGACGACGGCCCAGAAGAAGTCGTTCCAGATGAAGGTGAAGATCAGCACGCAGAGTGCTGCAATCGCGGGCTTCATCAGGGGCAGGACGACGAACCAGAAGATGCGCCATTCGCTGATGCCTTCAACGCGGGCGGCTTCGATCAGGGCACGTGGAAGCGCACGGATGAAGTTGCGCATGAATAGAGTGCAGAACCCAGTCTGGAAGGCGACGTGGAACAGGATCAGGCCCAGACGCGTGTCGTAGAGGCCCATCTGGTCAGTCAGGTCACGAACCGGAACCATAAGAATCTGGAAGGGGACAAAGTTACCGGCCACGAACATGAAGAAGATCAGCAAATTGCCTTTGAACCGATACACACCAAGCGCGAAGCCGGTCATGCAGCTTAGCGCGACGGCGCCGAACATTGTGGGCACAGTAATGATAACTGAGTTCCACAGGTATTGCGGCATCGCGGACTGCGTGAACACCGTCATGTAGTTTGCGATCCCCTGGAAGCCATTCTCAGGCCAGCCCCAGTAGTTGCCGGTCGTAAAATCCTCTCCCGGCTTGATGGAGAACCACATGACAGCCAGAAGCGGGATCAGCCACAGCAGCAAGACGACGGGAAGTACCGCCTGATAAGCGACACGGGCACCGGGGTTATATTGCTCAATCGGACGAGGAAACATGTCAGATCATCCTTTCTCGTCACGCCACATCTTCCAAAGGAAGCCGGCGATATAGACCATCATGATAAGGAACAGGATCACGGCAATGGCCGAGCCATAGCCCATCCTGAACCCGAACTCAGACAACGCCACGTCGTACATGTAGAAGGCGAGCACTGAGGTGTTGTAGAAACCCGGTCCACCGTTCGTCATGATCGTGATCAGGTCGAAGGACCGCAGCGCGCCGATGACCGTCACCACGATAGCGATGAAGGTAGCGGGCCAGAGCTGCGGCAGCACCACGTACCAGAGCATCTTGGGACCCTTAGCCCCATCAAGGCGCGCGGCCTCGATCTGTTCAGGGTCCACAGCGTTGAGGCCCGTGAGATACAGGATCATGCAATAGGCGGTCTGGGGCCAGAGGCCCGCGGCGATAATGCCGTAGGTGGCGTAGTCGTTTGAGCCGAGGATGTTCGTTCTGGGGCCATTGAACCAACTGAGCACCTCGTTCAGGAGGCCCTCATTCGGTAAGTAGAACCAGCTGAACACCAAGCCCACGACAACCTGAGACAGAACGAAAGGGAAGAAGAATAGCGACTTATAGAGTCGCATCCCGAAAACCTTCTGGTTCAGGAAGAGAGAGATGAAGAGGCCACCAGGAATGGCCAGGAAGTAGAGGAGCAGCCAAAGGACATTATTCTTGAGCGAGGTCCAGAAGAACGGGTCGGTCCAGAGGTTTCGGTAGTTCTCGAAACCTACGTATTCGCCGGTCCAGACGTTTTCGCCGGTCGGCTCGCAGCCTTCGGTGCGGGCGGCGCGGTTGCCAAGCTCAGTACATTCGAGGTCGGTCATCTCGCTGCCTGCTACGGCGCGGTATTCGGGGGAATAGAGACCGTTCCACTCGTAGGCCGAAATGTAGAAGCTCTGGAAAATCGGGATGATCACATAGACCGCGAAGAAGAGAAACGCGGGCAGCAGGAACAACCAAGGCGCAATGGCCTGTTGGCTGATCTTGGCCCGTGGCGCCGGATCGTTGTTGTGGATCGGGGTGTCGGTCGTGACAGAAGCCATGCGTCCGGTCCTCTCGGATCTATCGGAAATTAGTCCGCCGTTGCTCCCGGCGGGAGGGGGATGTTCGGCCCGCACATGTGGCGGGCCGAACGGATTCTAGATCAGAGTACGGGGATCAGTAGATCCGGCCGCGTGCCTGCTCGAGGATCTGGAGAACCTGGTCCAGGGTCGACGGATCAACCATGAACTGCTGGAAGCCCTGCATAGCGACCTGCGCCATTTCAGCTGGTGCATCGCGGTCGAAGAACTGCGCGATGCCGCCGCCTGCATTCTGCGAGAGCATCTCGAAACCTGCATTCAGGAACTCATCATCATCGACGCCGGAGTTGGCGTTGACAGGCAGCTGACCCAGGTTGTCACCGTTGTTGATGAGCGTCTGGTTTTCAGCGGAAGCCACGAACAGAAGGAACGCTTCAGCCGCTTCCACGTTCTCGGCGTTGGCCGCGATGTGGAAAGTGTCGGTTGGTGCGTCTTCGCCCGGCTCGATCGAAGGATCGATCTGCGGGAACTGGTAGAAGCCCAGTTGATCGTCGGAAAGGCCAGCTTCGCGCAGCGGTGCCACGGCGAAGTTACCCATCAGGTAAGCGGCAGCTTCGCCGTTGACCATGAAGGGAAGCGCTTCCTGCCAAGAGTAGGTCTGGTGATCCGCAATGAAGGCACCCATTTCTATCAGGGTCGCCCAGTTTTCGAACGTTGCGCGGACGCGATCGTCGGTCCACTCAACTTCACCGGCCGTCAGGGCCATGTGGAAGTCGTAGCCGTTGGTGCGCATGTTCAGGTAGTCGAACCAACCGCCGGCGGTCCAAAGGAACTTGGTGCCGATGGTGTAGCAGGCACGACCGGAATCGATGATGGCCTGGCAGTTCGAAAGCTCTTCTTCCCACGTGGTCGGCGCTTCAAGGCCGAGCTCGGCGAAGATGTCCTCGCGGTAGTAAACGCCCCACTGATAATACGTGTAGGGAACGCCCCAGATGCCGTCATCCATCGTCATGGAGCCTTGGGTGGAGGCGAGCGTTTCAGTCAGACCGCCCTCTTCCCAAAGGTCAGAGATGTCCATGAACAGGCCCGCATCTACGTAGGGCGCCATGCGGTTACCGGCGTACCAGTTCACGATGTCGGCGGTGCCGGACTGCAGAACGTTGCGGATCTGCGTTTTCCAAGCTTCGCGGTCGGTGATGACCAGCTCGACTTCGACGTCAGGGTTGGCTTCCGTGAAGCGCTCAACCATGCCTTCCATAACCGCGCGCGGTGCTGGGTTCGACATGTCCGAGAAAATGCGCAGCGGGCCCGATACGCCGTGACCGTCCGCATAAGCGACGCCCGAAAGCATAGTGGCTGCTGCCAGCGCCGTGGCGCCAGTTTTGAAGATGGATCGCATGGTGTCCTCCCTAGTGATCCCGTCTGGAAATTTGGTTCCATTATATGAAACCTGGTTTCTTATATTGAAATCCTACGCTGACTCGGCCTAGGGTTGTCAACAGCAAAGCGCCGGGCCCGCCCCGCAAAAGCGCAAAAACCGCCCTGCGTCATGGAGGATGTCGCAGGGCCGGAAATGGGAGGAAAACCTGTGGCAGGCGAGGCCGGCGACAGCTCAGATGGAACGGTCGGGAAGGCCTTGGCGGTGCTTGATGCCGTGGCCTCTTACGGTCGGCCTGTGCGATTCGGCGAACTGCTTGGCGACAGCCCCTACCCCAAGGCGACGCTTTATAGATTGATGCAGGTTCTGACGAAACAGAGCATGTTGACCTATGATCCGGATCGCCAGACCTATGCCCCCGGACTGCGCCTCGTGCGTCTTGCCCATGCCGCCTGGCAGAGTGCGTCGCTGGCGCCGGTAGCGCGCCCTTACCTCGAGACGCTCTCGGCTGAGGTTGGTGAAACAGTCCACCTCGCGCAGCTTGATGGCGGACAGGTTTTGTACGTCGACAAGATCAACGCACGCGATCCTTTGCAGATGTATTCGCAGGCGGGGAAGGTCGGACCCGCCTATTGCACTGGCGTAGGCAAAGCCATGGTCGCCTACCTGCCGGAGGCTGAGCAGGACCCAATTCTTCGCCAGCAAAGCTACCATCCGTTTACAGCCCATACGCTCGCTTCGCCTGAGGAACTGCGCGCGGAGTTGCGCGCGATTGCAGCGCGAGGTCACGCCTATGACCGCGAGGAACATGAGCCGGGCATCATATGTGTCGCCGTGCCGGTCATTACCCGATCGGGTCGTGTGCTTGGCGCGGTTTCGGTCACGTCATCCACAGAACGCACGAGCCTAGCTGGGCTCGAGGAACATCTGCCGCGGATCCATGCCGCGGTGTCATCCATAGCCGGGGAGGCGCAGGACTGGCGCTTTCCCGACGCAGCAGAATAACACGGGGAGGAGACCGCCATGTCGGGCCTGCAACTAACGGACGTCATCAAGCGCTATGGCCAAACGCAGGTCATTCACGGGGTTGATTTGACCATTGAGGATGGCGAATTCTGCGTGTTCGTTGGGCCATCGGGCTGCGGCAAGTCCACCCTTTTGCGCATGGTCGCTGGGTTGGAAGAGACCACGGAAGGCACCATCGAGATCGGTGCGCGCAACGTGACCCGCGCTGACCCGGCCGAGCGCGGCGTGGCCATGGTTTTCCAGACCTACGCGCTCTACCCGCACATGACGGTTGAGCAGAACATGGGATTTGGCCTGAAGATGAATGGCCACCCCGCGGATGAGATCAAATCGAAGGTTTCAGAAGCTTCGCGTATCCTGAAATTGGACGACTACCTAGCCCGGAAACCTGTAGCTTTGTCCGGTGGGCAACGTCAGCGTGTGGCCATTGGCCGTGCGATTGTGCGTGGCCCGGAAGTATTCCTGTTCGATGAGCCACTGTCGAACCTCGACGCCGAGCTGCGCGTCGAGATGCGGGTCGAGATAGCGCGTCTGCACAAGGAAATCGGGGCCACGATGATCTACGTCACCCACGACCAGGTCGAGGCGATGACACTTGCCGACAAGATCGTCGTGCTGCGCGCGGGCTATATCGAGCAGGTTGGCGCGCCGCTGCACCTATACAATGATCCCGACAACAAGTTCGTGGCGGGCTTCATCGGCAGCCCGGCGATGAACTTCTTCGACGGCGTGAATGCCGGTGGCACGGTGACCGTGCCAGCACTTGGCGGCGCCACAATGCGCGCGCCTGCAAGCCTGACCGCGGACGGTCCAGTGACCGTTGGCGTGCGGCCCAATAAGGTTACGCTAACGGCGGGAGACACGCACACCGTAGACCTGTCCGAGCGTTTGGGCGGCATCAGCTACCACTACGTCAACGCGCCCGACGGTGCCCGTATCGTGGTCGAAGCGCACGACCAGGACGCTCCGCCAGCCGGGTCCAAGACCGGAATCGGCTTTGACGTCGACGATGCCTATTTCTTCGACGCAAAAACTGAGCAGCGCTTGCGCTGATTGCGTCTATTCCGCCGCGACTTGAAGCGCGCGGGCCGGATCAACGACCGAGAACAGGCGCTCCGCGGCGCCTGTTTTTGGGTCCAATGGTACGGTGATCCCGTTTGGGGCATCGCGCAGAGCTTCACCCTGCGCACCAAGGGAGAACCCTGCAACGGGAAGTCCGGTGGCCAAGGCTTCGCGGGTGGCGAAAGAGAACGTCTCTGGCCAGACAGCAGGCATAAGCCAGGCGCGGATACCGTAGAGCGTGGCCAGTTCTGCGATTTCATCACGCTCGTATGCGCCGTGGATCACGACGTTACGTGGGAACGGGATTGTGCTGTCAACCAAACCGACGACAACGAAGGTTTGATTTGAGTGGTTGATTGCCAACTCGCGGATCAAGAACGCGCCCTTTTGGACGTTCAGATTGCCCAATATCCCAATGCGACGGCCGCCCTGGGCCTCCATCGGGCGCACTGGAATGGTGCGCACATGGGGGCGAACCGTGACCTTCGCATCTTCAAAGGCCTGCGAAAACAGACGTGCGGAGGCTTCAGAGAAACTTGTGATTTCGTTGCACTCACAGACCAGCTCCGTCCAGGCTGCACGCCATTGTGCCAGAGTTAGCCGCGCTCCGTCTGGTCTACGAGCATGATGGCAGGGGTCAGCGGTGTCGGGATCGGGAACACCCGCAAATCCGTTTCGTCCGAGCAAAGTATAGGACGGCGAAAGGGGGAAGTAATCATGCAGGCGCATCGCCAGCGTGTCCGGACTGTTGCCGCGGCGTAGGGACAAAAGCGCTGCGGGGAGGCTGACCGGGTCAGAATCCCCGACCCCGCAGGAATAGATGATATCAAGTGCGGATGCACAGGCTAGAAGACGACGCACTAGGTCCAGATCATCGGTTCGTCCGGCAACAGTTTGACCATCAACGTGGACCTCAATCTGCCAGCGCCGAACGCCTCCGACACGCAAGACAATGGCAGCCCTATGCCCTGCCAGCTCTGCCTGAAGGGCGGCTTCTGCACCGCCTCCCAAAGAATGAGCCAGATAAATTGGCAGACAGGGCACACGCGCGGCGGCAAGTGCGACAGCCAGCGCAAGTCGCGGTGTGGCGAGGGGATCGCTGGCAATGAAGCGCTGAACTTCGGCGTCGTAGCGAGGATAGCGTTGGGAAATCAGTGCGCCGGCCGCGCGGAGTCGATCCTTTTTCTCAGATGACCCAAAGCTCTGCCCGCCCACATGTTCGACAAACAGACCTGGTTGGCACACGTGGCGCGCGCCAAGTGCCCTAGTTTTCTGGCACCAATCGACCTCTTCACCGTACCCGCGCCCGAAGGCTGTATCGAGACTTGGCACTTTCACAAGCCAGGCCCGTGACATCGCCATGCAAAAGCCAACGCCGGTGGGCATATCGGGAAGAGGGACCGCGCCGAGACCTTTTGCGACGACGTCAATCCGGTCGGCCTCGCGAGGAGACAGCGCAATGCCGGGTCCGATTTCCGGCACAGACAGGATCTCTGCGGCATTCGACATCGGTGTTACTGAGGCGACAGAGGGTTCCGCCAAGGGCGCGCAGAGGCGTCCAGCCCAGTTAGCAGGTAACATTGCGTCGGAATTCAGAAGAACGACTGGACCTTGCCCATCCCGTGCGAGCGCCTGTCTTAGGCCAGTGTTGACCGCACCAACGAAGCCTTGGTTTTTGTCGTGATGGATTAGGGTGACACGATCAGGGCGCAAGCGCGCCCAATCTTCCAGCCAGGGTCGTACCGTTGGATCAGTCGATGCGTCTTCGACCATGATCAAGTGCCAACGCCCGTCTGTATTGCGCTCAACGCGATTGAGGCAATCTCTTAGCAAATTCAGGGCGTTGAAGACCGGCAGGACGATTGTGACCTCATCCGTTGGAACCCAAAGGTTTGTCGCCGGTTCTTCCAGCAACCACGCGCGTTCAAGATCTGCGCCGCGCGTCGAAAGCTCCAACCCCAAAGCACGCTTGATTGCGGCTTTTGCCAAGGCATTCGGAGCTCGGGCATATCGCAGAAATGCAGGTGCCGCGCGATGCATGTCGCGCACGAACGCGCGGCTCAATCGTCGCTTTGCCCGTGCCTCGACAGGATCAGAGGGATGGGCAACTGGAGCGCTCCAGACTTTCCGTTTGCCGCGATGAACTTCAAGCCGCAGGGCGCGCGCTGAGGCGGGAATGGAAAATGCAAATCCCTGGTCGGATGGGCCACCCCGTCGCGCTTTGACGTCTGGGCGCGGGATGTCTGGCGTGATGCTTTCGGATCCGCCGGCCCAATGTAGCGTCACGCGGCGCGCATCTGCCCAACCGGAAATCTCAACCTGTCCGCCGCGACGCACAACCCGCTCCACCTGCCCGAACCGGTTCCAGAACGGACCCAAAGGCGCGCTGCGCAATCGACCCGCATGGACCGCCGCGTAGCGCAGATAAAGAGCTTGAAGACGGCGAATCAAATGGGGTTAGCCTTTCATAAGGGAGGCCAGATAGCGGCCATAACCGGTCTTGCCGAACAGATCCGCGCGTGCGGCCAGGCCCGCCTCGTCAATCCAGCCGAGGTCAAAGGCAATCTCATCGGGGGAGCCGACCTGAAGCCCCTGCCGCTGCGTAAGAGTTCGCACGAAATTGCCCGCATCGAGCAAGCTTTCGTGGGTGCCGGTATCAAGCCAGGCATAGCCGCGGCCCATGCGCTCGACGGTCAAGGACTTGTCCGCGAGGTAGCTTTCCAGGAGGCTTGTGATCTCCAACTCTCCCCGAGGCGAAGGCGTCACTTCGACCGCGCGGTCGGGCGCGGTTCCATCCAGGAAATAAAGGCCTGTCACGGCATAAGATGATGGCGCGACTTCTGGCTTTTCGACGATCGCTTTCACACCACCGTCGGCGTCGAAATCTACTACGCCATAGCGTTCAGGATCGGTCACGCGGTAGCCGAAGACTGTGCCGCCTTCGGTCTTGGCGTCGGCGACCGCCAACACGACCGGAAGGCCGTGACCGAAGAAGATATTGTCCCCCAAGACCATGGCCGAGGGCGCGCCATCAAGGAAGTCGCGCGCGAGTAGATACGCCTGCGCCAATCCGTCCGGACTGGGTTGTTCGATGTAGGTGAGGCTCAGACCCCACTGGCTACCGTCGCCAAGGGTGCGCTGGAATTGTTCCTGATCGGTAGGAGTGGTGATGACTGCAATCTCACGAATGCCAGACAGCATCAGGACGGACAACGGATAGTAGATCATCGGCTTGTCGTAGATCGGCAGCAATTGTTTTGAGACACCCGTTGTCACCGGGTAAAGCCGCGTGCCGGAGCCGCCGGCAAGTATGATCCCTTTGCGCGCCATTCTTTGCGCCTCCGTCCTATAGGCCAAGTTGGTTTGGCCTAACGCGTCGGGCGGGTCTTGCCAATCGCCCGCCATCGAGGGGTTGGATGGCACAGGAAGCGTTAATGGCCGCTGAATCCGGGCTAGCTTTGGCGGATTTCCTGCAAGACGGCGTCGAGACCTGCTTGCCAATCGGGGCGTGGCAGACCAAAGACGACCTCGGTTGTGCTACAATCGAGCCGGGAATTTGCGGGGCGTTTCGCCGGGGTTGGGTAGGCGGACGTCGGGATATCCTCAACATCACAATCCATCCCGGACTTCTCAAAAATCACTCGTGCGAAATCGGCCCAGGACACGTCTGGGGCGCCGGAAAAGTGGTAGGTGCCCGATGCGTCGCGTGAGTGGATCAGCGTTTTTGCGATGCTGACACATGCGGCTGCTATGTCTCGTGCGGGGGTCGGTCCGCCGATTTGGTCGGCTACGATGGTCAGGCGATCACGCTCGGCGCCCAACCGCAGCATAGTCCTCACAAAATTTGCGCCATGGGCGGAGAAGACCCAGGCCGTGCGCAAAATCGCGTGTGTGCCGCTAGCTGCACGCACGCCCTCTTCGCCTGCCAGCTTTGTGCGCCCGTAGACCCCGAGCGGACCAGTCGGCGCGTCGGGCAGCCAAGGGTCGGTGCCGGAGCCGTCGAATACGTAGTCAGTGGAGATATGTACGAATGGGATTCCCTTGGCCGCGCAGGTCTGCGCCATAGCGGCGGGGGCTTCGGCGTTCACCAATTTGGCGGTCGCCTCATCTTCTTCTGCCTTGTCGACGGCGGTGTAGGCGGCTGCGTTTATCACGGCATCGGCGTCACTGGCGGCGATGAGTGCGGCACACTTCAACGGGTCGGTCAGATCGGCCTCTGCGCGGCCAAGTGTTTCCACGCCAAGCGCTGCCAATTCCCGCGCGACTTGCCCGGTTTGACCGAAGGCCAACAGCTTCACGCCTTGGTCCCCAAGCGTTCTCCTACGCCATCCCGATCCTGGAGGGCACGCCACCAGTCTTCGTTGTCGAGAAACCAATCGACGGTGCGCGCCAGACCTTCTTCGACAGTCACAGAGGGGGTCCATCCGAGCTCAGCCTCGATGCGGCTGGCGTCGATTGCGTAGCGCATGTCATGGCCGGGGCGATCTGTGACGAAAGTGACAAGGTCGCCATGGGGCGCAGCATCAGGGCGGCGCTTGTCGAGCAGGCCACAGATCACACGCACAAGGTCGATGTTGCGCATCTCATTGTGGCCACCAATGTTGTAGCTGCGCCCGACCTGCCCTTTTTCCAGAACAGTCAGCAAAGCATCAGCATGGTCCTCAACGTAAAGCCAATCGCGGACGTTTTCGCCAGTGCCGTAGACGGGGATCGGCTCGCCAGCGAGGGCCTTGAGGATCACCACGGGGATCAGTTTTTCGGGGAAATGATAAGGGCCGTAATTATTGGAGCAATTGGTCAACAGGACCGGCAAACCGTAGGTCTCGTGCCACGCGCGCACCAAATGATCGGAGGAGGCTTTGGACGCGGAATAGGGGCTGCGCGGGTCGTAGGGGGTGTCTTCGGTGAAGAGACCAGTCTCGCACAAGCTGCCGAAGACTTCATCCGTGGAGACATGGTGGAAGCGGAAGCCCTCCGGTTTGCCCTGCCCCTCCCAATAGGCGCGCGCGGCGTCCAGCAGAGTCGCGGTGCCGGTGATATTTGTGTCGATGAAGGCGGCGGGGCCGTCGATGGAACGGTCCACGTGGGATTCGGCGGCAAGGTGTAGGATCGCGTCGGGGGCGTAGGTGCCCAGAATGGTGTCGAGCGCGGCCCGGTCGCGGATATCGGCCTGTTCAAAGGTGTATAGGTTCGATTGCGCAACCGGGGCGACGTTGTCGAGGCACGCGGCATAGGTGAGAGCGTCGAGGTTGATAACCTCATGCCCACGTTCGACCGCAAGCCGCACGACGGCCGAGCCGATGAACCCTGCCCCTCCGGTAACAAGCAATTTCATGGCGTTGCCTCATAGGTGTAAGGCGTGTCGAAGCCGTTCAGGTGCCCCGCGTTGGCATCCTTGTCGGACAGAATTGGCGAACTCGTAGCCTGCCAATCAATCCCGATATCGGGGTCGTCCCATGCCAGCGAACCCTCAGTTTCCGGCGCATAGATGTCCGAGCATTTATAGATGATCTCGGTCCCCGGCTCGCGCGTGATGAAGCCATGGGCGAAGCCTGCCGGGACTAGCAGTTGCTTTGCGTTCTCGAAGGTCAATTCGATACCGAAGTGCTTTCCATAAGTTGGGGAGCCGCGACGGATATCGACAGCCACGTCCCACAGACGACCACGACCGCAACGCACCACTTTGGCTTGCGCGCGCGGCGGGGCTTGAAAGTGCAAGCCACGGATAGTGTTTGGCTCCGCCGAAAGTGAGTGATTGTCCTGCACAAATTGGGTGCAAATGCCGTGTTCGGCCAGTTTGGCGGCGTTGTAGGTCTCGCTGAAAAAGCCGCGTTCATCGCCAAAGCGCTGGGGCGTCAGCACCAAAAGGCCGGGAAGCCCTGTTTCCTCGATCTGCATGATGTGCGCCTGCTCCGCCGCGATTTTGCGCGACAATGCCATGGGGCGCGTTACCCCGCAACGGTCACAGGCCAACGCTATGGTTGTTGGTTAGTGCCAATCGAAGAAGTCCGGGCCCGCTTGTTTCCGGAGATTCGCTGCCATTTCGGCCCCAAGGGCGGCACCGTCTTCGATCGGTGCGATACGATCATCCGTCAAAACTTCAGAGCCGTCGGGACGCAGGATTTCGCCGCGAAGTCGAAGGCTGCCGCCTTCCAATTCCGCCAGCCCTGCAATGGGTGTCTGGCAGGACCCGTCGAGCCCTTTCAAGAAGGCTCGCTCTGCCGCCAATCGTTGCCCGGTGGGACCATCGTGGATCGCCTCCAGCAATGCAGCGGCACGGGTATCGTCAGCACGTCGTTCAATGCCGATGGCACCTTGCGCAACGGCAGGCAGCATATCGTCGATTTCCAGTGCGGATTTCACGACTTCTTCCATGCCCAGACGGCGCAAGCCCGCCATGGCGAGGAACGTGGCTTCGGCCACGCCATTCCCCAGTTTTTTCATTCGGGTCTGCACGTTGCCGCGAAATTCAACGACTTTCAGGTCGGGACGCCGCGCGGCCAATTGCGCGCGTCGGCGCAGACTGGACGAGCCAACAACCGCCCCTTCAGGCAGCGCCGATAGGCTGTCATGGTTCACCGAAACGAAGGCATCGCGCACGTCTTCGCGCGGCAGGTAGCAATCCAGCAGCAACCCTTCAGGTTGATCGACCGGCATGTCCTTCATCGAGTGGACGGCGATGTCTATCTTGCCTGACAACATGTCCTCTTCAATTTCCTTGGTGAAGAGGCCCTTGCCGCCGAGTTCCTTCAAGGCAATGTCACGCTCGATTAGACTACGATCATCGCCAGTCGTCTTTATTACAACAATTTCAAATGCATCTTCCGGCAAGTCGAAGGCAGCCATCAATCTTGTGCGGGTCTCGAATGCTTGCGCCAGCGCCAGCGGCGAGCCGCGGGTGCCGATACGCAATGGGGCGGCGGAGGTAGGCAAATCGGTCGTCATGTTTCCTCTCTAGCGGTGTCAACTTGGGTTGACAACTGGTGGTTGCCTGACACTTTTAAGGAGAGTATCCAGACCCGCAATACGACCCTGAGGATAAGTCCAATGTCCGACAAGAAAAAACTGCTTCGAAGCCTCGCGGGTGAAACCCAGGATGTGCCGCCCGTTTGGCTGATGCGACAGGCGGGCCGGTATTTGCCGGAATATCGCGCCACCCGCGCGCAGGCGGGTGATTTCCTGTCGCTGTGCTACAACCCTGAGCTGGCCGCCGAGGTCACCCTGCAGCCGATACGGCGTTATGGTTTTGATGCGGCGATCCTGTTTGCAGACATCCTGCTGATCCCCCAAGCCCTTGGCGCTGACCTTTGGTTTGTGACTGGCGAAGGCCCGCGCCTATCCACCATCACCGACGCCTCGGGCATGGATCGGATGAAGGGCAAGGACGATATCCACGAGCATTTAGCTCCAGTGTACGAGACCGTCAAAATCCTGTCGCAGGAGCTGCCGAAAGAGACCACGCTGATCGGTTTTGCCGGTGCGCCTTGGACAGTGGCGACCTACATGATCGCCGGTCGCGGAACGCCCGATCAGGCCCCGGCCCACAAGCTGCGCGAGGAGGATCCCGAGACATTCGGCGCACTGATCGACCTGATCACCGAGGCCACCATCGAATATCTCGACATGCAGGTGAAAGCGGGTGCCGAGGTGGTCAAGCTCTTCGATTCCTGGGCGGGATCTCTGAAAGGGGACGCATTTGACCGCTTCGCCCTTGCGCCGGCCAAGCGCATCATCGCTGAGCTGAAGTCTCGCCACCCTGACTTGCCGATTATCGCTTTCCCGCGCGAAGCGGGTGACAAATATATTGGCTTCGCCAATGAAGTTGGCGCCGATTGCCTCGCCATCGACACATCCGTCGACGCCACTTGGGCTGCGGAAAACCTGCAAGGCGACACCTGCGTTCAGGGCAACCTTGATCCTAAACTGATGGTCACCGGCGGTGAGGTCCTGCAATCCGAGGCGCGGCGAATCTGCGATGCCCTCAAAGGCGGACCGCATATCTTCAACCTTGGCCACGGGATCACACCTGATGCGGATCCGGAGAATGTGCATAGGTTGCTTGAAGCGATCCGAGGGTAGTGCGGTTGATCCTTAATCCCGTTTCAGAGGAACGGTGACGTAGTCAGCACCGACATGGCGCAGGGCACGCAGGCCCATGCGCACCTGCGAGGCGAGGCGACGTATCTTTTGACTGGGGCTTGCCGCAGCGCGCGGCTTCTCTTCGCGCCCGATTGCGCTTTCGGTGGTAAGCGGCGGCGGGAAACCTTCAGCCTCGCATCTATCCAGTTGACAGGCCAAGGCAGGCACCGCCTGCCAAGCATTCAGCTCGTAGGCAGCACACAGGACGGCATCCGCGAGGCCTGGCGCTGCGTTCACCCGTCTCTGCAATTTCCAGGCCGCACTCGGCCAAATCACGTAGGCCGCGGCCCCGGTGCGGTCCTGCCATAAGCGGCGTATCTGCAATGTCGGATGCGGTACACGCGCGATGCGCTTGCGACGGCCCCGGGTTTCCAGTGTTACGAATTCAACATCAGGTGCATCACCGATGCGATCCAACATGGCGGGTGTGCCCGGCATTAGAACGGCGTCATCTTCCATGATCAAATGCGGTGCATCCGAAGCAGCAACCCTTTTCCACGCGGCGCGATGGCTGGCGAACGCAGCCATTTCTGTGGTGCGCAGAGGGCGTTCCCAACCTGACCAATAAGGGTCGTTGGATGGGGGCGACAATTGGTCTGGGGTGACGGCTTCCAGCCGTTCAAATGAAAGGCCTAGGCCCGCCAACTGGTCACGCTGAAATGCCATCCTTTCAGTCTCAGAGGCCAAGTTGATGACAATAGCCTTCAACGATCAAACTCCCCCCGAAACGCCGCGAGGTAGGCGTCGACAACCGCGTCTTCGCTGAACATCTCATCCAAGCGCGCTTGCCCTGCATCTGCGTACCTTGAGCGAAGGCCCAGATGGTCCTTGAGCGTTCGCAAGCCTGCGGTCATCGCATCGAGGTCATCTATTTCTACAAGAATACCGTCTACACCGTCCCGCAGATACCATCCCGGACCCTCGGACCGGGTGGCCACCACAGGCACACCGGCTTGCCATGCATCGAGTACCACATTGCCCAACGGCTCATGACGGGACGGGAAGGCCACCGCATCGGTGCTGGCGAGATGGTGGATCGGCTCATCAACCCAACCGATGAAGCGGGTGCGATCTGCGACCCCCTCTGACTGTGCCAATGCCTCTAACGCCTTGCGCTCTTTTCCGTCACCAATGAGCCAGAGATAGGCGCCTTCGATCCGAGCTGTGGCCTTGATGGCCAGATCCAGCCCCTTGCGATTCACAAAGCGACCAGCCGCACCGATAAGGAACGCGTCTTCGGGCGTGTCATGGGCTGCGCGCGCAACCGGTTCAGCCCGGACAGGTCGGGCGAAATTGCTGATCACAAGCCCGGGGCGAGACCACCCGAGTTTTTCGCAATGGGTGATGATATCCGGTGTGTTCCCAACTAAAGCGTCACATCTACCAAAATGGTTGAGGTGCGCTGGGAAGTCGCCAAGGCGGGTCATCTTCACGGCATTGGGCCAATCGGGGATGGCACGAGCAGCACGCGGCATCCAAGCAAGGATCGCGTCCGGTTGCCACGATCGGCAGATTTTCCGCAACTTCCGCTCCAGGCCAAACCGGCTAAGCGACAGATAGCGGTAGTCATTGAAAATCGTGGGGCCAAGGGCCGTGATGTCGGCTTCCCAGGTCCTGTTCGGGCGGATCGCGAAACGTTGTTCAACGCCTCGCTTGTGGAAGGCCTTAGCTAGATTCACGAAAAAGCGTTCGGCGCCCCCTTCTTTGCCGAAATGGATATGTAGTACACGTGGCGCGGTCATTTGGTGCCCCGCGCCCGATGCCAACGCAGCGCTATCTGGTACCTAATTTGCGTGCGCAATCCGCGCCACAACCGAGCAATTCCACCCTTCGCTGCATCGCGTCGTGCGTTGCCAATCGTCCCTGTGACAGCCTGTTGATCGCCGACCTTAATAGGCGCAGGCAGGGTAAGGGCCACGCGCAGACCGGTTTCCCAGAAATACTTCTGATCCTCATCGACAGGCCGAAAGAACGGCACTGCACGATCCACGAGGTGGCGCGCCGCTTTCTTGGTCAAACCATATCCGATCAGGCAGGTTGGAACGCGAAAGGGTACGACGAGGCGAATACCCTCGGTCAGCATACGATCTTCGACTTTTCTGGCGTCTGGATCAAAAGTGAACAGTTTCACCATGTCCCAATCCGTACCGCCATCCGTACTCAGTGCTTGCATGACCTTGGCGAGCGATGCGTCAGCCTTAAAATCATCTTCGAATATGAAGCCACCGTCTGCGGAGCTTTCGGCAATGGCGCGCCAAGCATTGATGTGGCTGAGATAGCAACCGATTTCTGCAGGAACGAGATCATGGCGCGCATGAATCTTGTTTGCTTGGGCATCATAGACGTTTGCGATTTCGTCTGGTGTGAGCTTCCAGCCATTGACCGCATCAACACGTTCGAATGCTAGCCCCTGCGCGTCCAATTGACGTCGCACATTATCCATTCGCGCCGTGTTATCGGCGAGGTTAATCACATGGATGGGCCAGACATCGTACACGTCAGACAAGGTTCGTGTTTTTGAACAATACAGTTATGCGGCGCAACTGCGCCTCGATCGGGCGGAACCCCAATGGCAACAACCGGTCGCACACGTCGATAAAAGTATGCCGCTTCTCCGGCCCGCGTTCATAGCCACAGTCCACGGCAATGTAGTGAATCCTCGAAAGGGAAGATGACGCGCCGTCCAGGATCTCAGGCTCCGCGCCTTCGGCTTCTAACTTTAGGATGTTCAATCCAGTGTCTGACCAGTGCACGCCTGCTGCATCAAGCGGGATAGCTTGTACTGTCGAGGCGCCTTCGGAGCTTTGCGCTTCAAACAATGAACTGTCCGCTTCGTCTGGTGCCGAATAGAAAGTCAGTGTCTCTTCCTTGTGCCAAAGCGCCTTTCGAACTGTCTTTGCGTCGCCGCCAAAAAAATTGATGTCTACGCAATCGGCCTCCATCGGTTCCGGCTCAAAGGCGTAGTAGTCCAAGTTGTTGGCACGGGCCCAATATCCCAACTCGCCGACATTCGCACCGCAATCTACAAAGACGCCGCCATTCGATACCGAAATGGCAGAAAGGCCGTATTCATCCGCAAGACGCATTGCACATGCAGTTACACCCTTCTTGTATCGGCGATGTCTTGGGCGGCGGCAGATCACAATCTGCTCGCCGCCGTGGCTTACCCGATGGAGGCCGTCCTCACGAAACGGTTCTATCTGATAGTCACGCCCCAAGGCCTTGTTCTTGAAATTCACCAAGCGGCAATAAGCCGGTAACGGCAATCCGTTCAAGACACTCTGCTCAAAGCGTTTGAGCGTTTTCGGCATGCCCCGTCTCCCGCTACATGCGATCGCCAAGATCGCAACGCATCACACTCATCGCGGCCCTATCGCACGGGGGCCTCGGACATCGCAAGAAGGGATTGGTATATACCAAGCAAGGCTTCCGCCTCATGTTTGATCGAATGCGACGCGACGGTGTGCTGCCGTGCATGCTCTCCTGCACTACGCCGCGCGTTGGCATCCGCGGCAAACCTCAAGACGGCCAGGTTCATCGCTTCTTGGTCATTCGGTGGGACAAGTGTCCCTACTTTATCCGTGATCAACTCTGGAAACGCGCCTACTGTCGTCGCGACGACCGGTACGCCGCAGGCCATCGCCTCAAGTGGTGTTAGGCCGAAGCCTTCCCATCGTTGAGGTGCCACGAAAAGGTCGAGAACGCGGTACCAATTGGCCATTTCGTGCACCGGCACTTCGGGCAAGAAATGCACCCTGTCTGACAAACCATTCTGGGCAGCGAGAGCACTTAAGCCGCGTTCGTAGTCGATGTGTTTTTCAGTGGCCCGTCCCATAATCAAAGCATGAACTTCAGGCCGATCTTTCATCAACGGGATCATGGCTTCCAAAAAGTCGCCTGTGCCCTTTTGCGCGCGGATGCGGCCATAGCATCCGATCAAGGTCGCGTCAGGCAGACCCAGCCCTTCACGAAGGGCGGCGCGATCGTCCGAAGGCGTGAATACATCAGTGTCGATCCCATGCAGGATCACATTGGCTGGATGATCCAGATAGCTGGCCGTCATTTTGGACGTCGCGATCAAACGATCCATCCGGTCGATCAACCACTTGGTATAGCCCGTGTGCTGCCGTTGCGACGCCGAGGTAAACACCAGCTTCAACCGCTTGCGGAAGACATGCTTCAGGACCAATCCCGCCAACATCTCTGTGTTGCGTCTGGCATGCCAAACGCGGTCGCCAGAAGGCCCTAGGCGTGACATGGTGAGCGTCCGCCAAGGCGATACATTCGGCACATGATCCGGCATTTCAGGCGCAACAGCGGTCAAAGCCATTTTACGTGCCTGCAGCGGGACAAGCCTTACAATGGTAGACGTCACCCCACTTAGGCGCCGTTTGAAATTTGGCACCAGCACATCGATTTGGGAAAGGTCAGGACGGCTCGTCATACGCCGGTTACTGCCCGAGACCGTGGCTCAGGTCCACTTCGCAATCGGCGGCAGGCTCATCAGCACCGCATTAGCGTCGTGGCCGGTTTCCAATCCAAACTTGGTTCCGCGATCATAGACGAGATTATATTCGGCATAGAGCCCGCGGTGTACCAGCTGTGCTTCGCGATCCTCTTCCGTGAATGCCTCGCTCCGACGCTTTTCGACGCAACCGAGGTAGGCAGGAAGGAAAGCGCGACCCACGTCTTGTGTGAAGGCAAAATCGGCTTCCCAATCACCGGTGTTCAGATCGTCATAGAAAATGCCGCCGACGCCGCGCGCGCGGTGACGATGTGGGACGTAGAAATACTCATCCGCCCAGGCCTTGAACTTGTCGTAGTAGGTCGGGTCGTGCTTGTCGCAATGCTGCTTCAGCACGTCGTGGAAATGCGCTGTGTCTTCTTCGATCTCGATCGCGGGGTTCAGGTCGGATCCACCCCCAAACCACCAGGCATTGGGCGTCCAGAACATACGCGTGTTCATGTGGACGGCAGGCACACGTGGGTTCTGCATATGGGCTACAAGGCTGATGCCTGACGCCCAAAAGCGTGGATCGCTTTCCATGCCAGGAACTCCGCGCGCTGCCATCGCCTTTTGGGCGCGTTCGCCCAAGGTGCCGTAGACTTCTGAGACGTTCACGCCGACTTTCTCAAAGACCCGGCCGCCGCGCATGACGCTCATCAGGCCGCCACCAGCGTCCGAGCCATCGTCGGAAGTCCGGGTCGTTTCGGACACTTCGAACCGGCCTACAGGCGCGTCGCTCTCTTGTGTCTCTTCCAGCGCCTCAAAAGCTGCGACGATGTCGTTGCGCAAGCTCCGAAACCAGGTGGAAGCCCGGGACTTGTGGTCGTCAATTAGATCTTTCATCGGGCCGCGATCCTTTTGCAACACTCGCTCTGGTTGTAGCAGGTCAATGCGCGCGCTGCCATGCGATGGATCAATCTTGGGTGGGCATATTTTGACCCATGTGTTGCATGCAGGACCACATCTGCCAATTCCTTGCACCTATTGGAAATTTTGCCACTCCGGCATGGATTTTGAGAATCGTTTCGCCTAGGATCATCGTTAATCGCCGCAACAGACGGCACCTGAGGCAGATAGAGCAACTCATGTTCGTACGATTTCTTTACGTCGCCCTTTTGGGCGTCACACTGGCGTTTGGCGCATTTTCGCCCGCGCAGGCGGCGCCGTATGCCGCCATGGTCATGGACGCTCGCAATGGTGAGGTCTTGCACTCGCGCAATGCAGACACCCGTTTGCACCCAGCGTCGCTTACCAAGATGATGACCATCTACATCGCGTTTGAAGCCATCCGTCTTGGTGAGATCACGCTCGATACCGAGGTTACCATCTCTGCAAATGCTGCGGCTGAACCTCCCTCAGAGCTCGGGCTCCGCGCCGGTTCCACAATCCGCTTCCGCTATTTGATCAGAGCCGCCGCCGTGCGGTCTGCAAATGATGCGGCGACTGCCATAGGCGAGGTTCTTGCAGGGTCCGAGGCTGCCTTTGCCCGCCGCATGAACCGGACTGCCGTGGCGCTTGGCATGACCCGTACGACATTCCGCAACGCGCACGGTTTGACCGAGGACGGACACCTTTCGACCGCTCGTGACATGACCATGCTGGGGCGCCGTCTGGTTTATGACTACCCTCAATACTACAACCTGTTCTCCCGCATCACTGCCGATGCTGGCATCGCACAGGTTCGCAACACCAACCGTGTGGTCCTGACCCAGTATCGCGGCGCCGATGGTATCAAGACCGGCTATACCCGCGCGGCAGGTTTCAACCTTGTGGCCTCTGCCCAGCGTGGGAACGAACGCATCATAGCGACTGTTTTCGGAGGTCGAAGTTCGGCCTGGCGAAATGAACGTGTCATGGAATTGCTCGATATGGGCTTCGAGCGTGCGCCGTCTGACGTGGCGCTTCGAACGCCGCCACTACCTACTTACACTGATGACGGGGGCGCAGGATCATCACACACGCCACCTGGCCAGCGTGCACCTACGACTTCTATGCGGCCCTTTATGCGGCCCCATGGCAGCGTCGATGCAGATGTGATCGCGGCGATTGATGACGCAGTAGGGGCTGCTCTGACTCAGGCCACCGGTGCTGACCCAGAAGTTGCCGCTGCCGTTGAGGCAGCCTTGAGTGCTGTGGAGGGCGCAACCGAGCGCCCTGCCCCGCGCCCCGAACCACAAGCGGCCCTTGAGCCCGAACCTGAGCCCATCGTGCCGCCGCGCCCTGCGCCTGAGCCTGAAGTGGTTACACGCGCGTCATCCACGGGTTCACGCCTGTTCGGTGTTTCGCTAGGGCCGCAAAACTCGCACCACGCGGCGGAGCGACTGCTCTTGCGCACGGCGTTGGCTGAACTTGGCACTTTCGATGAGGCCTTGCGCCGTGTCGTGCAGGTCAGCCGCGGCTATGACGCACGATTTGCAGGCATGACCGAGGATCAGGCCACACGCGCCTGCGCCCGTCTCAGCGCCCGCAGCGTGACCTGCGAGACGTTTGGTCCCTAAGGCGCTTCGGGATGGTGGGAGGGGCGAGGCCGTCAGGCCAGCGTCTCCCCACCCGCTACTTCGGTTTGTCGTCGTAATCCTCTCGCAGGATGCGATGCGCATCTCCTTCGGGATCATCAAACTGCCCTTTGCGAAGCATCCACCAGAATGCCGCAAGTCCAGCAGCTCCCAAGAGCAGTGAGATCGGAATGAGAAGTCCAAGGATTTCCATCACCGAAGCCTCAGCGCATTAAGCGATACGGTCAAGGATGACGCCGACATCGCCAAAGCCGCGATAAGGGGCGAGCATAGGCCCGTAACCGCAAGCGGTAGGGCTAGCAAGTTATAGACGCTGGCAATCGTAAAGTTCTCCTTGATCCTCGACCGCGCTTTGCCTGCTGTGGCCATTGCGTCTAAAACCGGCAAAAGGTTTCGCCCGGTCAAAACCATGTCCGATGCTGCGCGCGCGGCCTCCAGTGCCGATGCAGGTGAGATGGACACATGGGCTGCCGCCAGGGCCGCTGTATCGTTCATACCGTCGCCGACCATCAAAACCCGCGCGCCACCTCCAGTCAGGCGCCGAACTTCCGCTGCCTTCTCATCTGGTTTCGCCTCGGCGACGAGGTCTCCTATCCCGAGACGTTCGGCAAATGCATCCACCGCCGGGGCGACATCGCCAGATAACAAGACGACCCTCAGCCCCTGTGCCTTGAGGCCTTCTACCAACTCCTTTGCGCCCTCACGCAGTTGGTCCGCAAACCGGATCGCTTTAGGTGCCGCGGTCCCGATACGGAGGTAAGTGGCTGTTGTCGTCACAGGTTTGGCCTCAAGCCAACCTGCACGACCCAAACGCACGGGCGTTCCGTTCCACATCGCTTCAACACCAAATCCGGCAATCTCCTGCAATTCCGCAAGTTGTGCCGGAACCACGCCGCTTTGCCGCAACCCATTGGCCAGTGCTTTAGCCAACGGGTGTGCCGTTCCCTCTGCAAGGGCCAAAGCAACCTGAGCCTCGTCGGCTGACAGCTCCGAAAGCCCCAATGGCTCCGGCGCACCGTCGGTGAGTGTACCGGTTTTATCGAAGACGACGGTATCAACCTCGGCCAACCGCTCCAGCGCGGTGCCATCCTTGATAAGCAACCCTTTGCGGAAAAGCCGCGCTGACGCCGCTGTTGTGACGGCGGGCACCGCCAGTCCAAGTGCGCAGGGGCATGTGATTATTAATACAGCCGCCGCGATATTGAGCGCCACACGCAGATCCATTGTGTAGGCGAACCATCCCAATGCCGCGAGGACCGCAATAATATGCACACCCGGCGCGTAGAGTTTCGCGGCTGCATCGGCGAGCGAAGTGTAGTTTGATCGACCAGCCTCGGCGACCGCGACTAGATCACCGATCCGCGCCAGTTCGGTATCACGACCCGCTGCCTGAACTTGGACCGTGATCGGCCCCGTCAGGTTGGCCTCTCCCGCATTTACCTTATCGCCCGGTGCAGCAGCAGCAGGAAGTGTCTCGCCCGTCATGATCGAGCGGTCTAGTTCCGTATTGCCTTCAACAACAATCCCATCGACCGGAATACGCCCACCGGGTAGCACACGCACCAGATCACCGGGGCGCAAGTCAACTACGGCCACCGTTTCCGTCCCCTGCCCCGTCAGCCGTAGAGCTCGGGGCACCTCCAATGCTGCCAATTCTTGGGCGGCGGATCGCGCGTTGGCGCGGGTACGGTAATCGAGATAGCGACCCGCGAGCAGGAATGTGCAAAGCGCGATCGCGGCATCGAAATAGGCGTACTCGCCTGAGAGCATTGTTTCGTAGAGCGACGTCCCGACAGCCAAAGCAATCGCCAGAGTGATGGGCACGTCCATGTTCAGCCGTCCGCCTCGAAGCGCCGCGAAGGCTGAAGCATAGAAGGGCTGTCCACAGAAAAGGACCGCCGGGATCGCGATGGCGGCACTGATCCAGTGCATCATGTCACGCGTCACACCTTCGGCCCCAGACCAAACCGCCACCGACAAGAGCATAACGTTCATCATGGCAAAGACGGCCACGGCCAGCCGCATCAGCAGCGCGCGCCCTCGGGCGTCGATTTCCGTTGCAGCCAGAACGCCGGGATCGAGTTGGTGAGCCTCATAGCCCGCTGCGTTCAAGGCCGCGCACAGCATTTCGGCATCGATGTCAGGACCTGCCTCAACCGAGGCACGCCTCAACGTCAGATTTACCCGCGCATCCCGTACGCCGGGTTCTGAACGCAAGATGCGTTCAACGCCCGAGATACAGGCCGCACAGTGAATGCCCGGCATCGCAAGCATCAAACGCGCCTCTGTCAGCGCCTTGCCCGCAGCCTGTTCAGCCAACGGCACCGCATCGCAAGCCGGGCAGGCAGAGGGATGTTGCGGGTCGGCGAATGCCGTCATGTCAATGCTCGCTCAGCGTGAAGGTGATATTGTGGCGGTAATCGGTGCCGTCGCGCGCCGTCCCGGTCAGCCGCAGACGCCAGCGTCCGGGCGCCAGCTCTGCCGGAGCCACCAGCGCGCCATTCGAACCACGGATCAACTCAAGCAGCTGGTCATCGGCCCGTGTCGTCGGACGTGTGAGGAGCGCAGTCAGTTCCGCCGGGTAGGCCGGACGCCCTTCGGCGTCGACCAAGGTCAGGACAATCCGGTCGACTTCGGCCTCAACCGTGGCCTCCCACCCCAGCGCCACCTGCGCGTTTCGGCGATCGTCGAAGGTCTGGCTGTCGGCATAGCTTGATGACACCTCCAGTCCGGGAAAGGTCGAAACCGCTTGTGTTGCCATGAACAGGTTCACACCGATGATGATGCCGAACCCGCCAATGAACATTGTCGCTACATGCCAGCCGGTGAGCTTGCGTGTGACCTCAGCCGGTTGTGGGTCAGTCATGCCGGTCATTGCGGCCCCCTCCCGAAGAATGTGGTGTCTTGATAGGCGCGTTCTTCCGTGCCGAATGCTTCCACCCAGAAGCGGAAATCGGTGCGTTCCTGACCCGATGCCTGATCTTCAGGTCTCGCGATCACATAGACCCGTTGAAGCAGGGTTTCGTCGGCTGGCACCTCAACCATCAGATCTTGCGACCCCTCCAAATCAACCCGCAAAACCTCTTCAGAGGTCAACCCAATTCGGAATGTCGCATCGCCAGCTGTCATGTTGCGAATGCGGATATCGTAGGTGTTGCGGACTGAGCCGTCGCTGAGTGTCACGAACTGCGGATTACGTACCTGGGCCACGGTCAGGTCGATCTCGGACCGGATGAAGAGGGCGACAACCAAACCAATACCGATGGCCGACCACATTGCCGTATAGATCAGCGTGCGGGGCCGCAGAATGTGACGCATGACCGGGACTTTAGTGTTGCCGGCCCGCTCATTCGTTTCATCCGTCAAGGCAAGGTAGTCGATCAAACCACGCGGCTTGCCGACCTTTTCCATGATCTCGTCACAGGCATCGATGCAGAGCGCACAGGTGATGCATTCCATCTGCTGACCATCGCGGATGTCGATGCCCATGGGACAAACGTTCACGCAAGCCATACAATCGATGCAGTCGCCGGGCGCCTCCACCTCGGGCGCAGAGGTCGCACCGGGTTCAGTGCCGCGGATAGTCGGCCCCGCAAGACGTGAGCTTGCGATTGCAGCCTCTGCCATCTCGCGACGTTTCTTGCCCTTTCCGCGCGGTTCTCCCCGCCAATCGCGATAGGCGACGGTGATCGTGTGCTCATCCATCATGGCGGCCTGAATGCGCGGCCAGGGGCAAGCGTAGATGCAGATTTGCTCCCGCGCGAAGCCGCCGAAAATGAACGTGGTGGCCGTCAGAAATCCAACCGTAGCATAAGCCACAAAGGCAGCTTCGCCGGTCAGCAAATCACGGAGTAGAGTTGGTGCATCGGCGAAGTAGAAAACCCACGCCCCACCAGTTGCCACTGCGATTAGCATCCAGACGATCCATTTCGTCACGCGAAGGCGCCATTTGTGAAAGTCCCATTTCGCCTTCCAAAGGCGCAGGCGCGCGTTGCGGTCGCCCTCAATCCATCGCTCCACCGTGTAGAATAGATCGGTCCAAACGGTCTGCGGGCAGGCATAGCCGCACCAGACCCGACCGAGGGCGGAAGTGAAGAGGAACAGGCCAAGTCCCGCCATGATAAGAAGCCCGGCCACAAAATAGAATTCGTGCGGCCAAATCTCGATCCAGAAGAAGAAGAAACGTCGGTTCGCCATATCGACAAGTACGGCCTGATCGGGCAGCGACGGACCACGGTCCCAGCGGATCCATGGCGTGATGTAGTAGATCCCCAACGCGAAGATCATCAGGGCCCATTTGAAGTTCCGAAACGGGCCTTTCACCCGTTTGGGAAAGATCGGCTCCTGTGCGGCGTAGAGTTTGGGTGCCGCGTCGTTCGTGGCCATGGCAAAGATGTCCCGTGAGATTCTGTCTGTTCGCACATCCTGTCTAAGTGCCGCAGCGGGTGCGCACCTTGACGTGGATCAAGGTCTGCGAATGGCGCGCCAGTCCCATGGGTAAAGCGCGAACAGGACATGGGACTGGCGCTGAACCGGCGGCGGTCGTCGAGCCACCGGCATTCGTGGGGCTTGGGGGCTTATTCGCCACCCCCAAGACTGTGGACGTAAAGGGCCGTCGCATTCACTTCGGCCTCGCTCAGGCGGCCAGACCAGCCGGGCATGACGCCGAAACGCGAGTGGCGTACGGTTTCCTCGATCGCCTCGGCCGATCCGCCGTAAAGCCAAATCGCATCGGTCAGGTTGGGCGCGCCAAGAAAACGGTCGCCCATCCCAGCATCGCCGTGGCACGCCGCGCAATTGTCGAGGAAGACCCCATCGCCCGCACTTGCCAGGGTCGCGTCAGCCTCCTGCCCAGAGATGGACAGCACGTGGTTCACAACATGTGAGATCTCCTCATCACTCAGGATGCCCTCGAAGGCCGTCATTTCGGACCACCGCGTATCGGGGTCCTCCTCGTTCCGGATACCGTGGGCGATGGTGGCCTGGATTTCTTCCAACGTACCGCCCCACAGCCAATCGTCGTCCAGCAGGTTCGGGTAGCCCGCCGCCTGCACACCTGCCGCACCGGCGCCATGACACTGTGAGCACCAATTGGCAAAAGTCGCAGACCCGGCCTGGAGCGCGAAGTTGTAGAGCTCCGGCGAGTCTTCCCGGTTCACCGACGCCAGTTCCACTTCGGTCAGCTGAGTGCGCAAATCCGCGTTCAGTGCATCGAAGCGTTCGATTTCTTCGCTGACCTCAGCGCGTGTAGAATATCCTAGAATACCGGCCGTTGCACCACTGATCCCCGGCCAAGCCGGATACAGAACCGTGTAGGCCACGCCCCAAATGATCGTCAGGTAAAAGCACCACAGCCACCAACGCGGAAGTGGATTGTTGAACTCCTGAATACCGTCCCAAGTGTGGCCAGTTGTATCCGGATCGTCCGGTTGCAGGTTGGATGGATTGTTCTGGTCAGTCATTACTGCGCCTCCTGCCCGGCGTCATCGCGCGCTGGTGCATCGTCGTGGCGGAAAGGGATTTCGGCGCTGTCGCGATGGACGCGCTTTGATCCGGGGCGGAAAGCGAAGATCACAAAGCCTGCAAAGCTGGCGACTAGCAAAACCGTGCCGATGCTCCCCGACAATCCACGAAGGAATTCATAGTCCATGATTGATCCCCCTCACCGGCTCTCGTCGGGTGTGAAGGTCGAGAAATCGACCAACGTTCCGAGCATTTGAAGATAGGCAATCAAGGCGTCCATTTCGGTCACTGCTGGATTGCCATCGAAGTCACGTTGCTGCGCACCGGGGTAGCGATCAACCACGCCTGGGTCGCCGAAATCCGTCGCCTGTTCGATGAAGTCGGCGGACGCCATTTCCAGCATCTCCTCGGTATAGGGCACCCCGACAAAGGCGTGGGTTCCCATCAGATCACCAATCCGTTCGCCCGTAAGCTCCCGATCTGCCAAGAAGGCATAAGACGGCATGATGCTTTCCGGCACGACTGCCTGTGGATCGAGGAGGTGGTCATAGTGCCACTCATCCGAATACCGCCCACCGACGCGGGCCAGATCGGGCCCCGTGCGTTTCGATCCCCATTGGAACGGGTGGTCGTACTGGCTTTCGGCCGCGAGGCTGTAATGGCCATAGCGTTCGACCTCGTCCCGCATAGGGCGGATCATCTGAGAGTGGCAAACGTAGCAGCCCTCGCGAACGTAGATCTCGCGCCCTGCCAGCTCGAGGGGGGAGTAGGGGCGCATGCCCTCTACATCCTCAATCGTGTTCTCAAGATAGAACAGCGGTGCGATTTCCACGATGCCACCCACGGTGACCACGACGAAACTCAGCGCCAGCAAAAGCGTGGCATTGGTTTCGATCTTCTTGTGTTGGTCAAGAACACCCATATCCCGCGCCCTCCTTATTCAGCCGGGACCAGATCGGATGCAGGTTTGTTGCCTGCGGACCGAACGGTCATCCAAAGGTTCCATGCCATGATCAGCGCGCCGGAGAGGAACATGATCCCTCCCAGGCCGCGGACCACATACATCGGGAATTTGGCCTCGACGGTGTCTGCGAAGGAGTTCACGAGGAAGCCTTGCGCATCCACTTCGCGCCACATCAGGCCTTCCATGATGCCGGTCACCCACATCGACGCTGCGTAGAGAACGATACCCACGGTCGCGAGCCAAAAGTGCCAGCTGACCGCGCGCAGACTGTAAAGCTTCACGTGCCAGAGTTTCGGGAACAGGTAGTAGAGCATCCCGAAGGTGATCATCCCGTTCCAGCCCAGCGCTCCGGAATGTACGTGGCCAATGGTCCAGTCCGTGTAATGCGACAGAGAGTTCACCGCGCGGATCGACATCATCGGACCCTCGAATGTGGACATACCGTAGAAGGCCAGCGATGTGACCATCATACGCAGGATCGGGTCCGTGCGCAGCTTGTCCCACGCCCCTTGCAGGGTCATCAATCCGTTGATCATCCCACCCCAGCTCGGCATCCAGAGAATGATCGAGAACACCATGCCAAGGGTCGAGGCCCAATCCGGCAAAGCGGTGTAGTGCAAGTGGTGGGGACCCGCCCAGATGTACAGGAAGATCAGCGCCCAGAAGTGGATGATCGACAGTTTGTAGCTGTAAACCGGACGCTCGGCCTGCTTCGGAATGAAGTAGTACATCATTCCCAGGAAGCCGGCAGTCAGGAAGAATCCCACGGCGTTGTGGCCATACCACCATTGGGTCATGGCATTCTGCACGCCGCTGAACACTTGCACACTGCGCGAACCCCAGATTGAGACGGGGATCGACAGATTGTTCACAACGTGTAGCAGCGCGACTGTTACGATGAAGCTCAGCAGGAACCAGTTCGCCACGTAAATGTGGGGCTCTTTCCGTTTCAAGATCGTGCCGAGGTAAACCAGCAGGAAGGCCACCCAAACCACGGTCAGCCATAGGTCCACATACCATTCAGGTTCTGCGTATTCCTGACCTTGAGTCGACCCCATAAGATAGCCCGTCGCAGCCAAGACGATGAACAGCTGATATCCCCAGAAGACGAACCAGCTTAGCCCTCCGCCCCACATCCGCACGGCGCTGGTGCGTTGCACGATGTAGAAGGACGCCGCAATCAGGGCGTTACCGCCGAAGGCGAAGATCACAGCCGATGTGTGAAGTGGGCGCAAGCGGCCGAAGTTGGCGTAGCCCTGTGCCCAATCGAAGTTGAGCGCGGGAAATGCCAATTGAAACGCGATGAAGACGCCTGCGAGAAAGCCCACAATGCCCCAGAAGGCCGTGGCGATGGCGGCCGCCCTGACCGGACCATCCATGTATTCCCCAGTTGGCACTGGCACCGCAGGCTCGCCCGTGCGGCGCAATTGCCACAGAAACGTGCCCCCAGCGACCGCCATGATGATCCACGCATGCACCTTGTAAGCCACGTCGAGGCCGTAGTTCGCGCCCATTGCCGCGAATACGGTGACAAGCCCAAGGACCGCGAGCTTCAGATAGTCTGACATCGGTCGTCCCTTCACCTTACCCCGAGCCGCCGAATCTGGGCGGACCACGGGCATTCCGTTCGACCCGTCATCGGAAGTTTCGCCGACGGACGCTTTGATCTGGGTCAAGTTCGGAGTGATGCGCCGCCAAGATGCGAAGTCAGAATGTCGCTAGCGGCAAAGACCGCCTGTCCTTTCAACTTGCAGGATTGAAACGTTCAATTGCGGGGAGGCGTTTGGAAATGCTGGATCAAACTGCGGACAAATGGGCAGAAGACTACCTTCGCGATGGGTATGCCTCGCCGGTGCCGATCCTGTCAGGGGAAGAGGTCGCGCGACATCGCCAGATCTTGGAGGAGGCAGAAGCAGAACAGGGCGCGCTGCACTACAAAGCCAAGATGCACACTGTCCTGCCTTCGGCGTGGGAATTGGTGACCCACCCAAAGGTGCTCGATACTGTCGAGGCGATCCTTGGGCCGGACATCCTCCTGTACGATTGCGAGTACATCATCAAAGAACCGCAAACGGCGTCCTTCGTCTCTTGGCACCAGGATCTGACCTTTTGGGGGCTAAGTGACGACGCGCAGGTGTCGCTGTGGTTAGCCCTGTCGCCTGCAACAGCCAAAAGCGGCTGCATGCGCATGATCCCCGGCAGCCACAAGCGTGGCGTGTTTCACCACAAGACGTCCGATGATGCGGACAACGTGTTGTTCCAGGCGCAAACGGTCGAAGGCGTTGATGAAAGCGAGGCTGTGCTCTGCCCACTTCGTCCGGGCGAGGCCTCCTTCCACCATGGTTGGACACTGCACGCCTCAATGCCCAACAACAGCAACGATCGTCGCATCGGGCTAAACGCGCAGTTTATCGCACCACATGTGCGTCAAACCAAACACGATCGGGACACCGCAATCCTTGTGCGAGGCGTGGATCACTTTGGGCATTTTGCGAGTGACGCAGCGGCAGACACTCCATTCGCACCAGCCGCCATCGCTCGGTGGCGCGAATTGAACCAGATTCACAAGGAAACGCAGGGAAAAGCCTGACGAACAGCCTAGGTCAGACCAAAACACCGCCGTCGGAATCATCGCCCGTCTCGTTCAAAAGACTGTTGAAATCGGGAACGACGACGCGGCGTTTCCCTTCCAGCTGGATCACGCCGTCGCGCTTCAGGCTCGACATCTGGCGGCTGACCGTCTCAAGCGTCAAGCCCAGATAGTCCGCCATCGCCTCACGCGTCAGCGGCAACTCAAAAGCGACATTGGTGCCAACATCCCCACCTTCTGCGATGGTTTCGCGCCGCGCTATGATTGATAAGAAACTCGCAATCTTTTCACGCGCGGTTTTGCGGCCAAGGATCAGCATCCATTCTCGCGCTGCATCCAACTCGTCCAATGTCATCTCTAGCAGGCGCTGACTGATGTGGGGTGTCTTCACCAACATTTCGTGGAACGGTTTGCGCCGGAAACAGCACAGCGTCACATCGGAAATGGCTGTCACATCGTAGGCCACGGTCTCGCGGTTGGGGCGTCCGATGAAATCTGAAGCCAGCAAAAGCCCCACCATCTGACGCCGCCCATCCTCCATCGTCTGGGTCAGCGTTGCCACGCCGCCCACGACTGAGGCTACAAAATCAACCTCATCCCCGGCCCAAACAATCGGCTCACCGGCCTTGTAGGACTTGTAGAACTTGATGCCGTTGAGATGCGCCAACTCATCCTCGTCGCATCGTGCGCAGACGGCACGATGACGGATCGGACAAGCCGAACAATCAACTTTTGCCAATGAAAACGCGGCATTCTGCATCTGTTTTTCCCGGTCAAACAAACCGTCGGCATGCTTGATCTGCGTCAAAGCGAATGCACCCGGTCGTTCATATGTTTTACGCCATGGACAGATATTATCAAATGCGACGATTGGGCCTTTTTGAGGCGAATGTCCCGCGTTACACCTCCTACCCGCCGGCAAACCATTTCAGCGATGGCGTGTCAGAGGCTGTGCATGCGAGGTGGCTGTCGCAGGTGCCCGAAGGCAGCACAGTTTCTGTCTACCTCCACATCCCGTTTTGTAGAAGGCTTTGCTGGTTCTGCGCGTGCCGCACGCAGGGAACGCGGACACAATCCCCAGTTACGGCATATGTCGACACGCTGATCCGCGAGATTGAGACAGTAAAGGCCGCCCTGCCTGACGGTGTACACGCCCAACGCATTCATTGGGGGGGTGGGACGCCCACGCTGCTCCCGCCCGCTGACATCACACGCCTTGGTGCAGCATTGGCCGAAGCCTTCCCGGCAGCAAAGGGCGCAGAAATCTCAGTAGAGATCGACCCGAACGAAATCGACGCACCGCGCATGGACGCGTTGGCTGCGATTGGAATGAATCGCGCCTCCATCGGGTTGCAGGATTTCGATCCCGAAGTGCAGGCACTTATCGGACGTGAACAAAGCTATGAGGTCACCCGCAACGCCGCGGAAGGGTTGAGGGTGCGCGGCGTGAATTCATTGAACACTGACTTGTTATATGGCTTGCCGCGTCAAACACAGGCGCGCATCGAATCCTCCATGCAGATGCTTCTTTCCCTCAACCCCGACCGTGTGGCGCTTTACGGCTATGCCCACGTGCCATGGATGGCCAAGCGGCAAGCGCTGATCCCGACTGAGGATTTGCCAGCACCTGAGGCGCGACTTGCCCTGTTTGAGACAGCAGAAAGCGTTCTGCAGTGGGACGGATATGAAAGCATCGGCATCGACCATTTCGCACGACCAGACGATAGCCTTGCATGCGCTGCGCGCGAGAGCCGGCTGAGGCGCAACTTTCAGGGCTACACTGACGACCGCTGCGATGTGCTGATCGGTTTGGGGGCCTCCTCCATCTCGAAATTCCCTCAAGGGTATGTGCAGAACGCGGCTGGCACCGCCGTTTACCAAAAGGCCGTTCGGGCGGGGAATTTGCCCACGGACCGGGGCCATGTGTTGACCGTTGATGACACGCTTCGAAGTTTTGTGATCGAACGCCTAATGTGCGATTTCGGCGTGGATCAACGCCCGTCACTTCCTTTCACACTCCAGCAGCTGGATCCGATCCTTGATGACCTCGCCTGTGAATTTGAAGGGCAGGTTTCCCGCGATGGCAACGGATTACGAATTCACCGAGACTCTCGTCCACTCACGCGTTTGATCGCACGGCACGTGGATGCATACACGAGCGCCAGGGCCACAAGCCATTCGTCGGCAATCTAGGCCGCGCTACCCGATCTGTCTCCGAACGCAGCCGCCATCAGCTCACGCGTGTATTGCTGTTGCGGGTTGTCGAAGAGCGCGTTGGTCTCGCCCATCTCAACCACGTCACCCTGCTTCATCACGATGACCTTGTGGCTGAGCGCGCGCACGACACGCAGGTCGTGGCTAATGAACAGATAGGCCAGATTGTGATCCTTCTGCAGCTTGCGCAGAAGCTCCACGATTTGCACCTGAACGGTCATGTCGAGCGCGCTTGTCGGCTCATCTAGAACCACAAGCTTGGGCCGCAGGATCATCGCGCGTGCGATAGCGATGCGCTGGCGCTGACCGCCGGAGAATTCGTGCGGATAACGGTGCATCATGTCCCGCTCCAGCCCGACCTCTTCCAGGATTTCACCGACCCTCGCACGTCGTTCTCGTGGGCCAACGCCTTGTACCTTGAGGCCTTCCGCAACGATCTGCTCGATGGTCATGCGTGGACTGAGGGATCCGAAAGGATCCTGGAACACGATCTGCATATCCCGCCGCACATCGCGCAGTTCTGACTTGGATGCCGTCCAGAGGTCTTGTCCAAGGAAGGTGATCGGCCCGATGGATTTGATCAGACGCAGGATCGCCAATGCCAGTGTCGTTTTACCCGATCCACTTTCACCAACGATCCCGAGTGTCTCCCCTTGACGAACGCTGATGGTCGCCGCGTTGACCGCTTTCACGTGGCCGGCGGTGCGGCGCAGAAGGCCGCGGTAGATCGGGAACCAAATGCGCAATTCGTCGGTTTGCAGGATCTCTTCCGCGGTTGCCGGAACTGGCTCGGGCGCGCCTGAAGGTTCGGCCCCTAGCAACTTTCGCGTGTAGGGGTGCTTTGGATTATCAAAGATCTCGACGGTTTTTCCCTGCTCGACAATCTCGCCGCCTTGCATGACGCAAACGCGGTCGGCGATGCGGCGCACGATGGCAAGGTCATGGGTGATGAATAAAAGGCTCATCCCCTCCGTGCGCTTCAGATCGGCCAACAGATCGAGGATCTGCGCCTGGATCGTCACGTCGAGTGCGGTTGTTGGTTCATCGGCGATCAAAAGCTCTGGTCCGTTGGCCAATGCCATTGCAATCATCACACGTTGTCTTTGACCGCCAGATAGCTGGTGCGGGTAGGCCCCCAGTCGCGTTTCGGGATCGCGGATGCCAACCTTCGTCAACAAGTCGAGTACTCTGGTACGCAGGTCCGAGGAGACCACTTCCGTAAACCCAAGCGCACGGAGTAGGAACCGCAGCAACAATAGTGGCACGGCGATAACCGCCGTCCATATGGCCGCCTGAACGACGGCTCCGACAAGGCTAACGATGGCAGTGACCAACACGCCGCTTGTTTGTGTGGCCGCGTCCACTGCATCGCGCACGCGGCTGAAGTTTTCGGGCTGAATCACTCCGAACACGTAGAACAGAACCAGCGACAGCAGTATGAAGATCGACAGCAACACTGGCACCGGATTGCCGCCCGCAATGGCGCTTGCGGTGCGCTTCAGGCCGCCCGGATAATTGTAGCCCCCGTGCAGCACGAGGCTTTCGGCCATCTGCTTTTCGATGGTGTGGAGCGGATTGAGCGAGGTCATCGGCTCCTGAAATATGAAGCTGATGTCATTGCCCCTAACGCGGCGCAACTCAGCCTCTGAGGCGCCGATCATCTCCGCACTGTTGTATTTGATTGACCCACCCAGTTCGGCAGACCCGGGCAGTAGATCAACGGTCGATAGCGCGGTTACCGACTTGCCCGACCCGGACTCACCGACCAACGCAACGGTCTCACCCTTGTCGACATGAAACGACACCCCGCGCACGGCGTGAACGGTGCCCCCTTCCTGGGAGAAATCGACCGTCAGGTCGCGGATATCGAGAACGCGCTTGGTCACGTAAAGGTCTTCCGTGGATCAAATGCATCGCGGACGCCTTCGAAGATGAAGACCAGCAGCGAGAGCATGAAGGCGAAAGTGAAGAAGGCGGTGAACCCCAGCCATGGGGCTTGAAGGTTGTTCTTGGCCTGCAACGTCATCTCACCCAAGGAAGGCTCGGACGACGGAAGGCCAAAGCCCAGGAAATCGAGGCTGGCCAGACCCGCAATCGTGCCCGTCACGATGAATGGCAGGAACGTCAGCGTCGCAACCATCGCATTGGGCAGGATGTGGCGGAACATGATCGTGCCGTTGCCTACACCCAATGCACGGGCGGCTCGAACATATTCGAAGTTCCGCGCCCTTAGGAATTCCGCACGCACCACACCGGTCAGGTTCATCCAACCAAAAAAGACCATTAGGAACACAAGCAATGTGAAATTCATCGGGAAAATGGCTGCCACAATGATGATGACATAGAGGCTCGGTGTGGCGTTCCAGATCTCGATGATGCGCTGCCAGATCAGGTCCACCAGGCCGCCGAAATAACCCTGCAACGCGCCCATGAAGATACCGATGATCGAGGTGCAGACGGTCACGATCAGCGCGAAACTGACTGACAGTTCAAATCCGTAGATCACTCGCGCCAGCACATCGCGCGATGTATCATCTGTGCCCAAAAGGTTGGTGCCGCGCCGGTCCTCTGGCAGCAGGCCAAAGCGCCAGTCGATGATCGGTTGGTCATCTGCGTCGAGTATCGGCTCACCGGCGCTATCGATCTCAACCTCGGGCCACCAACCGACAACGTTGGGCGGGGCCGGTGCCACACCGGGGCGGTCCACGATGGTGTTGAAGCTGTGCGGAATGGGGGGCCACATGATCCAGCCCTGCTCGACCTCCGCGCCATTGAAATACCCGGTCTCTTCAACCTGATCGATAACGTCTTCCGGATCGTCCCAACAGTCTTCCAACCCGCCGGACACGATCAGGCATTGCACCTCGACATCGCGGTAGACGGCTTCAGTCCGGAAGTCTCCACCAAACGCGGTCTCGGGATAGAAGTTGAAAATCGGGGTGAAGTACTCGCCTCGGAAATTAACCAGAAGCGGGCGGTCGTTTGCCAGGTAGGGTGCCATCAGCGACAGGCCGTAAAGCACTAGGAAAATCCAAAGCGACCAGAATGCCCGGCGATTGCGCTTGAAGTTACGCCAGCGGCGGCGGTTCAGCGGGCTAAGCCAACCCTTTTGCGGATTGTCCAGCGGGCCATCGGGGCCGCGCGTACCTTCGTCGTCTGGCAAAGGCGGGACCTTGGGGACTTCGGTGGGTAGAGCCATGTCTCGCTACCCTTCCAACGATTCAAAATCGATCCGAGGATCAATCCAGACATACATGAGGTCAGACAGGATACCGACTGTCAGGCCGATCAGGCTGAACACAAATAATGTGCCAAAAACGACCGGATAGTCACGGCTAACCACAGCTTCAAACCCAAGCCTGCCCAGCCCATCCAGCGAGAAGATCGTCTCGATAATCAGCGACCCGCCAAAGAACACGCCGATGAAGACGGCCGGGAAGCCCGCAATCACGATCAGCATCGCGTTGCGGAAGACGTGGCCGTAAAGCACCTTGCCTTCTCCAAGGCCCTTAGCCTTCGCGGTCATCACGTATTGCTTCTTGATCTCGTCCAGGAATGAGTTCTTCGTCAGCAACGTCAGCGTCGCAAAAGCCGAGATGGTGGAAGCCAGCACCGGCAACGTGATGTGCCAGAAATAGTCGCCTATCTGCTGAATCAGGTTCATGTCCTCGAACCCGTCAGACGTGAGCCCTCGCAATGGGAACCATTGCAGATAACGCCCGCCCGCGAAGACGACCAGAAGGATGATCGCGAACAAGAAGCCCGGAATGGCGTATGCCACGATGATCACCGCACTGGTGATACTGTCAAACCGCGTTCCATCCCGCACAGCCTTACGGATGCCAAGCGGAATGGAAACGATATAGGCAATGATCGTCGACCACAGGCCAAGCGTGATCGAAACGGGCATTTTCTCGATCACTAAATCCACGACCGAGATAGAGCGGAAATAGCTCTCTCCGAAATCGAAGCGCAGGTAGTCCATCATCATTAGACCAAAGCGTTCGAGGATCGGGATTTCTTCGGCAATGCATTCCTCGGCATCCAGATCCGGCTCACCGGTGAACCCATCCTCGCAGACGATGCGGGCGAAGTTGAATTCGACCTGAAGCTGTTCAAGGAATTGCGGCGGCAGACCCCGCGCGCCTTGGTAGCCGACATCGAAATCCGACGCGTCGGCAGCATTGTCACCGCCCCCGCCAGAGATGCCTGCAAAGACGTCCCCTTCCCCTTCCAACTGCGCGAGGATCTGGTCAATCGGACCGCCCGGCACAAACTGGATCAGGATAAAGTTCAGCAGCATCACACCGAAAATCGTCGGAATGACGAGCAGCAAACGTCTTAGGATATAGGCGCCCATGGTGTGCGACCGACCTTACAGCGCGCCCGCGTCGCGTAAGGTCTGTTCGGCCTCGGGGTCAATCCACCAGAAGTCCAGGAATCCGAGTGAATAGGGCGGAAGCGTCTCAGGATAGCGATACATGTCATAGTAGGCGACCCAATGGGACGGATTATACCACTGACCCACGCGGATCACGCGGTCGCGCAGAACGCGGTCCAGCGCCCGGACGGCCACGTCCAATTCCTCACGCGTTTCGGTTTGAACGACCGTCTCAATCAGCGCGTCGATGCCTTCATCGGCCAGACCAGGCACGTTGAAAAGGCTCTCATCCGCGCCAAGCGATCCGAAGTACTGGCGCAAGCCTGAACCTGGCTCGTAGCCCATCGGGAAGTGGTCGGTAATCATATCGTAGTCAGCATCGCGCTGGCGCTGTTGCAACTGCGCGTTGTCGACCCGATTCATCGAGGCATTCACGCCGATTGCGCGCAAATTCTCGACATAAGGGTTGATGATGCGGTCAAAGAGCGGGCCCGAGTTCAGGAATTCAACATCCAGAGTATCGCCAGCCTCATTCCGTAGCAGGCCATCATCGCCCGGCACCCAACCCGCCTCTTCCAGCAGCGCAAGCGCACGGCGGGATTGGCGGCGGTCCAATGAGCGGGTTGGCGAGGATTCCGGCACTGCAAAGACCTCTTCGGTGAAAACAGTCTCGGGCAGCTGATCACGGAATTGCTCTAACAGGGCCAGTTCTTCACCCTCTGGCAGGCCTTCCGCCTCCATCCATGTGTTTTCCCAGAAGCTTACGACCGGTGCGTAGAGACCGTAGAACAGCGTCTCATTCGTCCATTCGAAATTGAACATGTGTGCGATTGCCGAGCGCACGCGCACGTCTTGGAATTGCGGACGACGCAAGTTGATCATGAAGCTCTGGCCGCTGGCGATCGTGCCGTCGGGAAGCTCTTCCTGAATGACGGTGCCATTGGCGAGAGCTGGGAAATCGTAGTTGTTCGCCCAGGCCTGGGATGAGCTTTCCTGACGGAAAGTGTAGTTGCCGGCTGTGAAACCTTCGAACGCGGCGAGGCTGTCGCCGTAGTATTCGATCCGGATGGCATCAAAATTGTTTCGGCCTTGGGTAATCCAAAGCCCATCGCCCCAATAGTCGCGGTTGCGCGTGAAGACGACGCGTTGACCGGGTTCGACCTCGCCGAGGACGTAAGGGCCGGAGCCTACAAGCGGCTCGAGCCGGCTGTCCTCAAACGCGAGGCCGGAGGCAATGTGGCTGGCTTCGCTGAACACCGGTAGACCACCCGCCGATTGAATCCGGTCGCGCAGAGGGGAGTCCGGATTGAAGTCGAACCGGATGGATCGTTCGTCCACAATCTCGGCAGAGGCGATCGTGTTCGGAATATTGGCGCGGAACGAGGGCAGACCCTCGTCGCGCAGAATCTCGTAAGAGAACATCACATCTTGCGACGTCATCGGGGTGCCGTCCGAGAAGGTCACACCGTCGCGCAGGGTGAAGATGACGTAAGAGCGGTCTTCAGGGTAGGCGAATTCCTCGCACAGAAGACAGTACGCTGACCCAATCTCGTCCGCGGTGCCTTCCAGCATCGCCTCAAAGAAGATCGATGACAGGACGGCGGGGCGGCCAATGCGCGAATAAGGGTGCATCGAATCGAAGGAACCTGATGACCACGAGAACGACATCTCGCCCCCTTGAGGCGCGTCGGGGTTCACGTAGTCGAGGTGCGGCGCATCAGGACCGTAGCGCAATTCGCCAAAAGTGGAGATGCCGTGAGCGCGGATTAAACCGTCTTCTCCTGCATCCTGTGCCTTCGCGGTCAACGCACCTAGTGCCAGGATCAGGGCGGCACCTGCCAGTGGAAGTCCCATGCTGGCCCATCGGCGGAGCCCTCGGGCGGCTTCATCCCGTGTTGCTACGGCAACTTTGGCTTCGGTCTGGTCCTGCATTTGCACCTCCGTTCGTCGGTTGGTCACTGGACGCAATTCTGGATCGCGCTACCATTATTATGGGTCAGATGACGTTAGAGACCAGCCCGCCCCCGGTTCAAGTTGAGATTCCGTGATCAGCAGGTGATCGGAGCTTTTTTTGCAGAAAATCGCCCCAAAACGAGAAACGCCGCCCCCAGGGACGGCGTTCCGAAGAAGTTTTGGCGACGCGTTACTGCTGCGTGGCCAAATATGCGATCAGGTTGGCGCGGTCTTCGATGTCGTCCATGCCACCGTAGGACATGGCGGTGCCAGGTGCCCAATCGCGCGGATTTTCAATGAAGCCCGAAATGTTTTCAGGGGTCCAAGCCATATCGCTCATTCCAGCCAGCGTGTCGGAATATCCAAAGCCATCAGCTGCTGCGATGGGGCGATCAACTACGCCAAGCAGGTACGGACCAACGCCGTTCTGGCCAGCATTCAGCGCGTGGCAAGCCGAACATTGGCGCCACAGACGTTCACCCGCTGCGGCGTCTGCCACCGCGTAGACGTCGGCAAACGGGATTTCCGGTACTTCTTCGACCGGGCCGTCGTCCAGCTCCGCAATCTGAATGCGGTATCCGCTGACGTGGTCTTCATCGTGGTGATCGATGTTATAGAGCTCTTCAGCGGCCCAACCGCCAAGCAGGAAAACCAGAAGCGCTGCACAAAGCGCGCCACCGGCCTTGGTGATGGTCATCGTGTCAAACATGTCGGCTCCACAAAGATCAGTCGCTCGTTGGCGGCTATGTATTGTGTTCCACTGGCGCAAGGCAAGGTGTAGGGAGCGCGACGAAACGACCTTTTTGCGATGGATTTGCCTATGAAGCCCCGTATTGCCTTTCAAGGAGAGCCCGGAGCCTACTCTCACCAGGCTTGTCACGAGGCGCGCCCGGACATGGAAGCCATGCCGTGTGCTACCTTTGAGGACGTCATCGAGGCGGTGGGGTCCGGTGAAGCGGAGTTGGCGATGCTTCCGGTGGAGAACTCCACTTACGGCCGTGTGGCCGACATCCACCGGCTGTTGCCGGAATCGGGACTGCATATCATTGATGAGGCATTTGTGCGGGTGCACATCAACCTGCTGGCCGTGCCCGGCGCGTCGCTTGCGGATATCAAGGACGCCTACAGTCATCTTGTTCTTTTGCCACAGTGCGGCTCGTTCCTTCGCGACAACGGAATTGCAGGACGGGTGAGCCCGGACAATGCGCGCGCGGCGCGGGATGTTTCGGAGTGGGGCGATAAATCGAAAGCGGCGCTGGCGTCTGAACTGGCGGGTGAGATCTATGGCCTCGATACGCTGGCGCGGCATATCGAGGACCATGATCGCAACACCACGCGGTTTCTGGTGATGTCGCGGGAGCCTAACTTGGAACGGCGCTCGGATCACATGATGACCACCTTCGTCTTCCGTGTTCGAAATATCCCGGCAGCGCTTTACAAGGCGATGGGTGGGTTTGCGACGAATGGCGTGAACATGACCAAGCTGGAATCGTACATGGTAGGCGGGCACTTCACGGCGACGCAGTTCTATGCGGATATCGAGGGGCACCCGGATGACAAGAACGTTCAGCTGGCGCTGGATGAGTTGGGGTACTTCACCAGCGAGTTGAAAATCCTCGGCACCTACCCGGCGGATCCGGCGCGGGACTAGGGTTGCAAGGTTGCAACCATGGGTTAAGTACCTGTTTTAGTTTTAATTTTCGATTCTCCTAACCTTTCTCGATGCGTGGTTAGCGAGAATGAAGGGGGTCAAAGAGGCCATGACCGAAGGGCGTTGCGACTTGCCTCCAGCCACGCGGTTGCGGGGGCATATGTGCTGAGTTCGATAGCGCGGGTGTAGGCAATCTCGGCCTTTTGCGGATCTATCTGCGCCAGCAGATGAGCACGGGCCGCCCAATAGGGTTGAAACCCGTCCACCGCCTCCGGATCAATTTGGTCGAGAAGGCGTATACCTTCAACGGGCCCCGCATCCTCCCCCACGGCCATGGCGCGCCCGACGGCGGCCCCAAGCGACGGGGCGACCTGCATCAGCCCGGCATAAAGCTGCGAGATGGCGCGCCAATTCGTTGTGTTGGTAACATGGCGTTCAGCGTGGACGGCCTGAATCGCAGCCTCCAACTGAAACCGCCCCATCTGCCCCAGTTCGCTGGCCCGGGTCAGGAAGTGGGCGGCGCGGTCGATCAGGTCGCTGTTCCAAAGACCCGTATCTTGCTCAGGTAGTGGCACGTAAAGGCCGCCCTGCAACGCAGCCTCGCGGCGGGCTTCGACGAAGGTGATGAGCGCGGCGAGGCCAAGCGCCTCCGCACTGTCGGGCATAAGGCCCGCGAGCGTGACGCCGAGGAAATGCGCCTCGTGGCTGAGATCGCCGGTGCCTTCCTGCCAATCGACGGCATAGGCGGCGTAAACCGCGCTCAGCAGCGCATCGAGGCGGTCGGCGATGTCGGGGTCATCGGGCAGAACGAACGGAATGCGGGCATCGCGGATCTTGCGTTTTACGCGAACCAAACGCTGCGCCATGGCGGCGGCAGGCACGTTGAACACGCGGGCGATATCGGCGGCTTGCACCCCCAAAACGGTTTGCAACATCAGCGGAGTGCGGATTGCGGCATCGATGGCGGGATGGGCGCATACGAACATCAGCTTGAGGCGTTCGTCGGGGAATTCAGTGGCTTGGGCGGTTTGCATTTCGGGCACCTCGTCGGTGTAGGTGACGCGACGGTCGCGGCGGGCGGCGTCGATACGTCGGTTACGGGCGGTCGTCAGCAACCAGGCCTCAGGACGCTCGGGCACGCCCTTGTCCGGCCAGGTGCGCAGCGCCTGAATGAAAGCCTCAGTCAGCGCGTCTTCGGCGGCAGCGATGTCGCCCGATTGAACGGCCAGCATCGCCACAAGTTTACCGTAGGAGGTACGCGCCGCGTCTTCGGCGGCGCGCGTGGGATCGTTCATCCGAGGCTGTCCATGGCGGAGGCGCGGATTTCGATCTTGCCGGCATGTGCGGCGGGGCATTGCTCGGCCCATTTCAGCGCCGCATCAAGGTCAGGCACATCGATTACGAAGTAGCCGCCCATGGTTTCGCGCGTCTCGGCCACGGGGCCGTCTTGCACGGTCTTCTCACCGCCCTTCATGGAAAGCGTGGTGGCCGTGTCGGCGGGGTGGAGCCAGTCGGTATCCACGAACACTCCGGCCTCTTGCAGGGCGCCAATGTATTGGCCGTAGACAGATTTCATCTGCACCCAATCCTCTTGGGTCATGTCAGCGAAGTCGGAGGGGTCGGAGTAGAGAAGAAATGTATAACGCATGGGTCTTTTCCTTAGTCTGGTGAGGGGATTAGGCGGCAACGCGGGCGATGTTGGCAAGCCCGGTCTCATAGGTGCCACCAAGCATCCGGTCCATGAACAGGCCAAAGACGCGGAAGACGGGGTTCATGCCGAGGTCGGATTCGACGGTCCAGGTCACGCGGGTCTGCGTGCCCTCTGACATGGCGGAGACGTGCTGCGTGGGCTGGCCCATCGCGCCGAGATCGATGGCGTAGGTGATTGTATCGCCCGTGATCTGGCTGATCGTCTGGGTGCCTGTGCCATCGCGTCCATCGAACCGGAAGCCTGCGCCGATGCCCTCAGATGGGCCGAACGCTTCGATTTGAAGATCGGGATCGGCGGTGATGTAGGGGTTGAACTGCTGAAAGCCTTCAGTGGTTGAGGCAAGCGCAAGGACGGCTTCAGGTGTGGCGTCGACAAGCACGCTGCGCTCCACTGTGACGTGGCGTGGCAGCAGGTAGGTGGCGGCGGTTGCGAGGGCGAGGGTTGCGGCACCGGCGGCCAGAATGGTGGTAAGGGTCATTTTTGATCTCCGTCTGTCAGTGAAAGGCAACAGCGCCTTCACCCCCATGACGAACGGCGAGGTGGAGTAATCGACATTCGGTCGACACTTTTTTTGATTTTTTTGAAGAGCGCTGATTTTCCGGAGAAATTTCGAGGCCTTTCGCCCCTCAAATCTCGAAGAAGAAGGGCACGAAGCCGCCGTTGGGCGCGTCAGGATCGGCAGGGCGCAGGTTGAGTTTTGCCATACGGCAGGGATGTGCCAGGGCACCGGGGCCGGTTTCGAAGATCACTTGGGTGCCGCCGAGCGGTTCGAACGCGAACGTCGGCTCAATGACAGGGTCAAGGGGCCCTTCGGCCTCTGCCATGAAATGGGCGACTGCGTCGCGGACGGACCCGTTGCCGGCCAATACGGTCTCAGCCGCCGCGGCGGATGCGAAGTGGCCCCCACCCGCCGCGCGATAGGAGTTTGTGATGACCAGCGCCTGATCGTCAGGCCACACGGGCCGCCCATCGGCGAAGCGGAGGTCACGGATACGGCTGGCGGTGGGATCAATCCTGCCACCTTCGACATCGGTCCGGGGCGGTTGGGAGACGTCGATGCGGTAGCTTAGCCCCGTGATTCGGTCGAAATTGTAGGGCGCGAAGCTGTGGTCGATCAGCTTTTGCGGGGTTTGGGCGCCCCGATCGATTTGGCGATACATGGAAGCGCAACGTTCCAGCCACTGCAGCAGGCCAGCGCCGTCGATACGCAGGGCGCACATCGCGTTGGGGTAGATGTAGAGGTCGGCGGCATGGCGTAGTTTCAGTGCGCCTGCGGGGATGTCGGTGTAGTTTTCAGGGCCTGAGCGGCCACCGGCGCGGAAGGGGGCCGCAGCGGACAGAATGGGAAGGCCCGCGAGGTCAGGGCGCGCGGCCAGCAGAGGGGCGGCGGCAGCGCGTTGGGCATCGGCGACGAGTTGCGTCGCGGCACAAGGGGCAAGTGTGGAAAAGAGCGTTTGAAGCGGGATTGTGGAGTGGCCGAGGGGGCGTTCGACGCAAGTCCGGGTGGTCCGGTGGGCGCTGGCGATTTCGCGGCGGAGTTGGGCGTAACCGTTCAAGAGGCGTGGACGCGGCATGCCTGAGCGGCGTTGCGTGACGGGGGTGGCGAGGTTGACGACTTGGACGGGGGCGGCGTGCCAACCGGTATCGTTTTCGCTCTCGGAAAGGAGAAGGTCGATCATCCCGAGGTGCGTGCCAAAGGCGGCGGGCTGCACGATAGGCGCGCTTAGGTCGGTGCCGTCGCAGGTCGCCAGATTGTGCGTATGGCCCGCAACGACGGCGTCGACACCGTTGAGAGCGGCGATCTGGCGGGCGACATTCTCGGCCCCAGCGGGTGCGCTGGCATCGCCAAGACCGCTGTGAGCAAGGACAACGATAAGGTCTGCGCCTTGCGCACGAAGAGTGGTCACTTGATCGGCTGTGGATGCGATAATGTCGGAGAAGGTCAAAATCCCCTCAACATGGAGCCGGGACCACGCGGAGACTTGGGGCGGGACAACGCCGACAACACCGATCTTGAGGTCATGGGTTTTGCCGGATCCATCCTGAACCTGACGTTTCAGCATCGTGTTGGGCGGAAGGAATTGAGTGCCATCTGCGCGGTGGGCATTGGCGAGCGTTATGGGGAAGTCGGCTCTGGCCAGCGAGCGTTCCAGATACTCCAACCCGAAGTCGAAGTCGTGGTTGCCAAGCGTGCCCGCATCAAACTCCAACGCGTTCATGGCGACGATCATCGGGTTGCGACCGCCCTTTGGCAGGATCTCAGAATGGATGATGTCGGCCAAGGGCGTGCCTTGCAGCGTGTCGCCATTGTCAAAGAGCAGCGCGTTGGGTGCAGAGCCGCGCGCCGCGTCGATCACATCCACAAGACGCGCCAAACCAACGCCCGAAGCGCGGCTGGCCGTGAAGTAGTCATACGGCAGAAGATGCGCATGCAAATCAGACGTGGCCAGAAGGCGCAAGTGCACCTGATCCGGCCCCACAGTGATCTGCGCTACCCGTGTTGCCCCGATAAGGGTCATTTTTTTGGCCCCAGCCAATTATTATCCGTTCAGTGTGGAGCGCGTGCGTTCCCTGACGAAGGCCCAACTGTTTGACGAGGATGGATTTTGCGCAGCACGGTGGTAGTGTTGCCCTCTGAGCATAGAAATGGCACCTGACCTTAAGGGAAGGATTTTCTATGCGGCATGCCGAGACGGTGACATTCGGGACCTCGGGTCTCAATCGCGCAGCTGAGCTGCGGAACCCCTCAGATACATTGAACGATGCACTGGACGGCGGCGCAAAGGTGCTGCCACTTTGGCGTGGCAAACCCATGGTTGACGGCGATCCGAAGGACGGCGTCGTCAAACTCGCTTTCCGCAAAATGAGCGATGCGGTTTTGGCTAAGGGGGCCGAGCCACCGATCCTTCTTGGCTATGATGACGATGGTGAGGCGCTGCTGTTTGCCCGCGATATCTCGGCCTGGGTGCCCAAGGGCGTGGATGACGCCGCAGTCAATGCGTTCCTCGACCCAACGGCACAGGCGCATCCTTCCGAGAAAACCGCCACCTTCCGCGAATTGCGCGGATTGATGACCTGCCTTTCGCGGCGCGATGCAGAATTGGCCGCAACCGCACGTGCGATCCTGACGTGGCATTCAACACATGGGTTCTGCGCCAAATGTGGTGCGAAAAGCGAGATGGCCATGGCGGGCTGGCAAAGAGATTGCCCGAAGTGCGAGGCGCATCACTTTCCGCGCACCGACCCCGTTGTCATCATGTTGATCACCCATGGCGATGCCGTTCTGGTAGGTCGATCCCCTGGCTGGCCCGAGGGGATGTATTCGCTTTTGGCAGGTTTTGTGGAGCCCGGAGAAACGATTGAGGCCGCCGTGCGCCGCGAGGTCTTTGAGGAGGCTGGAATTTGCGTGGGTGACGTCAGCTACCTGTCGAGCCAACCCTGGCCATTCCCCGCGTCCCTTATGTTCGGATGCCAGGGGGAGGCGACCTCTACCGAGATCAAAATCGATCCCGAAGAGATCGAAGACGCCAAATGGGTGACGCGATCGCAGATGCTGGAGGTCTTCGCAGGCAACGACCCAACGATGCTGCCAGCCCGAAAAGGTGCTATCGCGCATTTTCTGCTGCAACACTGGCTGGCCGATAGCTTGGGTTGAGCTGACCTTAACCTTGACGCCCCTACCCTGCCCCCGGCAAACGGAAGGCAAGGGGCAGAGCAGGAGCACCACGGGACATGAAATTCAAGGTTTCCGAAGATGTCGACGCGCCAGCGGACATCACATGGGCACGTTTCACTGATTTCACCGGGATCGAGGCCGAAGCCAAGGGCCGGGGCGCAGACCTGGCGCGGGTTGGCAACTGGACCCAAGCCGCACCCGGGTGCGGTTGGCGTGGGTCAGTTTCGGTCCGGGGTCGTGTGCGTCCGCTGACCTCAGAAATCAGCACGATGGAGGCCCCTGGCCGCTGCGAAATCCAGACCACGGTGGGTGGCATGGAAGCGGTCTATGAGATGACGTTTCTTGAGCTGCGCCCCGATATGACGCGGGTGCAGGTTGTTCTGGATATGTCAGCCAACACGCTTTCGGCACGGCTTGCGTTGCAGACACTGAAGCTTGCCCGTGGCCGCGTGATGCAGCGTTTGCAGGGACTTTTGGCGCGGCAGGGCAATCTGGCGGAAGACGACTACCGCCGCGCGCAGGGCTGAGGTGTGCGATCCTACGTGATTTGCACCGCACCGCGCAGTGGGTCGACTTTGCTGTGCCATCTGCTGCGAGCGAGCGGTGTCGCGGGCTGGCCGGGTTCTCACTTTCATGTGCCAGATGTCGCCCGGTGGCGTCAGTACTGCGGGTTGGCGGATGACGCCACGTTCGACGCAGTTCTGGCAAAGGGCCGGGAAATGGGCAGCAATGGGGGCGATCTGTTTGGATTGCGTTTGCTACCAAGGTCACGGGGTTACTTCTTTGCCCAACTCAGAGAGCATGTGCCCGCAGCGCAGTCGGACCGGGCTGCGTTTGAGGCGGTCTTTGGCCCCGCAACGTTCATCTACTTGCGCCGTGATGACGTCTTGGCGCAGGCGGTTTCTTTGCACCGGGCAGTGCAATCCGGCCTATGGCACAAGGCCCCGGACGGGACGGAGATCGAGCGACAGTCGGACCCGCAGGACCCAGTCTATGATAGAGACACGCTGAGCGCGACAATCGCCGGTTTTGAAGAGGATGCGCGGGGCTGGCGCACCTGGTTTACGGCGGAAGGGATCAAGCCGCTGGAGCTATCCTACGACGCGTTGGCCCGTGATCCGTTGGGCATGTTGCAAGACGTTCTGGAGTATCTCGGGCTGCCAGAAGAAGCGGCGGAAGATGTAGATGTTCCCACCGCAAAGCTGGCGGATGCCGTGAATGCAGAGTGGATCGCCCGTTACAAGGCGGACCGCTAGACGCCCCCGCGCAGAGTGAAGGCGAGGATAAGCATCAGCATGGCTGCGATCCATGAGGCGGCAACGCGGACAGTTATGCGCATCCACGGCGCATCCACCCGTTCCATCGCCAGACGCGAAATCCCTGCGGCAAGCGCGACGGCGGCGTTGACGCCGAAGAAGATGCCCAGGTGGATCAGGATCGGAAGCTCAAGGAAACGGTGGCCTTCCAGACCCAGCATGAAGGCCAGTGCGCCGAGCAGAGCTGCAGAACCCAGGCAAAGGATGCGCATAGGTTGAGGCAGGAGGGCCGCGAGAGCAGCGACAACGATGCCAGCGGCCATCATTGCGGGCAGGATCCACTCGCCAACAAGGGTGGCCAGAGGGATGCCGGCAAGCTGCCCGATCAGGAAAGCAGGCCAGGCGCGCACCATCCCTTCCGGGTGCCAGAGGCTGAGGAGGAACCCCAACGACAGCAAGGGTAGGAAGACCGCCGGATAGATGGCGACGATCGACGCGCCCTCAACGAACTGGGCGTAGAGGTCAGCACCGGATTCGAACGAATGCGCCGCCGCGCTGGTGGGCACGGCGACAACGGCCAGTGGAAGGAGGTCGCGCAGTTTCACGGTAAGATGCGCCTCCTGCGCGGTGGTGGCTTAGGCGAGACCGAAGAGGAACGCAGCCCCAACTAGCGCGATTGCGCCGCCGATCCCACGGGCCGCCATGGTTCCTACGCTGCTGCGCGTCAGGAAGCCCAGCGCGATACCAACCAAGTGCAAAAGGCCGGTGCCGATGACGAAGCCGACCGCGTAGCCATAGGCGCTGAATTGCTCAGGCAACTCGCCACCATGGGCGTGGCCATGGAAGATGGCGAAGACACCGACAACCACGGCTGCGATCCAGATTGGGGCCTGTACGGCGAACACAATCAGAAGGCCAAGGATCACACCGGAGAGTGCGATGCCGGTTTCAACGGCTGGAATCGGAACGCCAAGCACGCCAAGTGCGCCGCCGAAGGCCATCACAAGCGGGAAAACGATGGGGAGGACCCAGATGCCAGGCTTGCCGAGGAACGCGCCCCAAAGGCCGACAGCGACCATCGCGACAACATGGTCCCAGCCGAGGATCGGGTGCCAAAAGCCGGAGGCAAAGCCTGTGTTGATCCCCTCACCTGTGTGCGCAGAGGCAGCAGAGGCCAGAAGGAGGGCGGGAAGGGCGAAAACGATCGTTCGGATGGTATTGAGAGGCATGGTGCGATGCTCCTGAATAAGGTTGGCGGCAAGTTAATGCGCCGCCCGGTGGCATCAACCGAATAGCGGGCACGGGCGCATCACTTGTTGCCAACGAAACGGGGCCAGGCGCGCAATCTGCCCAATTGCGCGGGCCCGGCCCCGTAGGTGACGTCAGGCAGAGTGATGCCCTTCAGCCACCGCCGCCCCCACCCAGAGGTCGGCGCGGATCAAAGCTGCGGATAATCGCGCTTCGACGCTGTCGGAATGGGCGACCCCTTCACTGCCACCCTCTCCAGTCGTGGGGACGTGCTACACGGGGTCTGCAGGTCGCGAAGGGGGAAAACCGGACGGGCGCGTATCACATGTGCCGCGTCCAAGGTTATGACGCTACGTCACGGCTGCGGGGTACCCGCGCGACGTGCGCCGCGTTGCAGGCCAAGCTGCCGTTCACGCCAGATAATGGCTATGCCAGCGGTCACAATCAGCGCGGCACCCAAAAGCATGGGCGTGGTCGGAACCTCGGCAAAGATGAAGTATCCGACGCCGATGGCCAGCAGCATCGAGGTGTATTCGAAGGGTGCAATCAGGGAAGCATCGGCGAAACGGTAGGAAGAGGTCAGCAGGATCTGCCCAATCCCGCCTGCAAGGCCTGCGCCGATCAGCATGATCCATTGCGCGCCCGTGGGCCAAACCCAGCCCCATGGCAGTGTCAGTAGCGACAGGGCAGAGGCCGTGATTGAGAACCAGAAGACGATGGCTGCCGTGCGTTCGGTTTGTACAAGTTTTCGGACGAAGACCTGAGCCAGCGCTGCGCAGACAGCGCCCATCAGAACAAGAATGGCGCCGAGGGCCTGGCCCGTATCAGCAGTGGCGGGATCGATGGCGAGGCGGGGCGAGAGGACGATCAGGACGCCGCCCATGCCGAGGGCGACCATCGAAAGGCGGAAGAGGCGCACCTGCTCATTGAGGAACATAGCCGCGAAGACGACGACGAGGATTGGGGCCGCATAGCCGATGGCCGTGACCTCGGGCAAAGGCAAAAGGCCCAAACCCGCGAACCCTAGCCCCATCGCGCTCGTGCCCACCAAACCACGCCAGAGGTGGCCCATAGGGTTCTTGGTCTCAAGCCCATGGGCAAGGTCGTGCTGGATCATCAACCAAGCCAGGATCACCGGGATGGCGAAGAAGGAACGGAAAAACACCGCCTGACCGGGCGGGATCGTGTCGGCGGAGGCTTTGATGAGCGAAGCCATGGAAACGAAGACGCAGACCGAGGCGACTTTCAGGGCGATGCCGCGAAGGGGGTTTTGGGCGGTGGGCATGGCGCTTGGCTACGCCTGTGCACGAACGGCGACAAGGGGTTGTGCCACGCATTGCGCGTCGCCGGTGGCAATTTTCCAAAGGAAAATTGTGGGGCGCCGCCCCCTTTGCGTCTTTTCCGATGGAAAAGATCGCTGATCCCCCGGAGTGTTTTCGAAACAAGGAAGCGGAGGTCAGGCGAGGCTTTCGGCGCCCCAGATGTCAGCCATGTAGCCCTTGATTGTGCGGTCGGACGAGAAGGCCCCGGAGCCTGCGATGTTACGCAGCGCGAGGCGATTCCAGTGGTCGGGATCGCGGTAGGCTGCGTCCACTATTTCCTGAGCGGCGCAGTAGCTGTCGAAATCGGAGGCTGCGAGGAAGGGGTCGTGGTTCCAGGTCGCGTCAACTATGCCGTTGAAGCGATCCGTATCCTCGGGGTTGAAACGGCCTTCGACGATGGCTTGCAGCACGTCTTGAAGGGGTTGGCTGGCAAGGATCGCCTGACGGGCGTGATCTTCGACGCGGTAGCGGGCCTGAGCTTGATCCACACTCATACCGAAGAGGAAAAAGTTCTCTGCCCCGACTTGTTCACGGATTTCGACATTGGCGCCATCCAGCGTGCCGATGGTGAGAGCACCGTTCATGGTGAATTTCATATTGCCGGTGCCAGAGGCCTCTTTGCCCGCCGTCGATATCTGCTCGGACAAATCTGTCGCGGGGATCAGACGTTCGGCCATGGAGACGTTGTAATTGGGCGGGTAAATCACCTTCAGCAGGTGGCCCGTGACCGGATCGGCGTTGATGACGCGAGCCACATCGTTGATGAGGCGGATGATGTCCTTGGCGAAAAAGTAGCCGGGCGCGGCCTTGCCACCGAAGATCTTCACGCGCGGGGTCCAGTTGGCCTTCGGGTTCGCGCGGATGGCCTGCCAGCGGGCGACCGTTTCGAACAGGTTCATCAGCTGGCGTTTGTATTCGTGCATTCGCTTGATCTGCACATCGAACATCGCATCGGGGTCTAGCGCGATGCCAAGCTTGTCCGCCGACCAATTTGAGAGTGCCACTTTGTTCGAGCGTTTCGCGGCGCCGATGGCATCCCGCAACGCGCGATCGTCTTCGTGTTGCAGCAAATCAGCAAGGCGCGACAAGTCGCTTTCCCAGCCGGGACCGATGGCGTCGGTCAGCACTTGCGACAGGGCCGGGTTGGCCATGCGCAGCCAGCGGCGCGGGGTGACGCCATTGGTCTGGTTTAGGATCCGGCCCGGATAGAGGGCGTTGAGCCCGGCGAAGACGGTGTCTTTCATCAGCCCGGTGTGAAGGGCAGAGACGCCGTTGACGTGGGAGGCCATGACAAAGGCGAGCGTGCCCATATGGACCTGATCGTGGTGAACAATCGCCAAGTGCGGATCGCAGCCGGTGGCCGCGCGGTGTTCGGCATCGATGCGTTCGATGATCTGCATATGACGCGGCAGGACGTTGCCCATGAGCCAGGTGGACCAAGCCTCTAGGGCTTCTGGCAAAAGCGTGTGGTTGGTGTAGTTCAGGCACCCTTGGGCGATTTTTTTAGCACGCTCCCAATCGAGGCCGTGGTCGTCCATCAGAAGGCGGATCAATTCCGCGCCTGCCAGGGCCGGGTGGGTATCATTCATCTGGATCGCGACCTTCTTTGGCAGAAGGGCGAAATCGTCATACTCGGACAGGAAGCGGCGCAGGATGTCCTGCAGGGCGGCAGAGGTCAGGAAAAACTCCTGCTTCAGGCGCAGTTCTTTGCCGCTGTCGGTTGTATCTTCGGGATAGAGGACGCGGGAGAGCGTGCGGGCCAGGGCCTCGGGTGCGGCGGCGGCGGTGTGATCGCCCGCATTGAAGCGCTCCAGGTCGAACAGCTCGGTCGGGTGTGCGCCCCATAGGCGGAGGGTGTTGGCCCATTTGCCCTGCCAGCCGACCACAGGCATATCATAGGCGCGGGCGAATACGGTTTCCGAGGGGTGCCAGACAGGTGCACCATCTAACGTTTCAACATGGCCTTTGAAGGGGATTTCATAGCGCGCCTCAGCGCGTTCGAATTCCCAAGGATGGGGTTGGTTGAGCCAATCCTCGGGCAATTCGACCTGCCGTCCGGCTTCGAATTTCTGGCGGAAAAGTCCGTGTTCGTAGCGGATGCCGTAGCCGTAGGCAGGGCAAGCAAGTGTGGAGAGGCTTTCCAGGAAACAGGCGGCGAGGCGGCCAAGGCCACCGTTGCCGAGGGCCGCGTCAGGTTCATCGGCGATGATCGCGTCGAGAGAGATGCCCTCGTCCGCCAGAACATCGGCGATCGTTTCGCGCAGGCCAAGGTTGACCATGGCATCTTCGATCACCCGCCCGATCAGGAATTCCATCGACAGGTAGTAGACGCGTTTGCCTTGCGCTTCATAGGTTTTGCGGGTGGCGTGGAACCACGGTTCGATCAGGAGGTCGCGGATCGCGTAGCTGGTGGCCATGCGCCAATCGGTCAGGCTGGCATGGGGTTTGTCTTTGCCCAGCGTATAGGTCAGATGCTGTGCGATGCGACTGCGCAAAGCCTCTGCCGAAAGATCGCCCATGACATTCATGTCCACATTTCCCTATCCCGATCCGCCGGTTGTGCCGTTTGGTGGTGGATGTGGGGGGTGACACATTTTTGAGCCGGGCAAAAGGGCAAGCGTCAGGTGATCACGTCTGGCGCGTCGCGGCCTGTGGTAGCCTTTAGGTCGGAAAGGGCGAGGGCTGCGGCAGTGACGGGGGCAAGCGCCGTCTCGGGGTTGAGGTCGAGTTTGGCGGGATCCGTCTCAAGCTGTTCAAGATACATGCGGATCGTGGCGCCTTGGGTGCCTGTGCCAGACAGGCGGAAGACGGCGCGGGCACCGTCTGTGAAGGCGATGCGCAGGCCCTGGCCGGTAGAGCGGGAGCCGTCCACGGGGTCGTCGTAGGCGAATTCGTCCGCGGTTTCGACGGTGAGGCCTGCGGCGGAGGTGCCGGGTAGGTTGGAGAGGCGCGCGCGGAGGGCGTCGATCATGGCGTTGGCCTTGTCGCTGTCCACGTCCTCATAGTCGTGGCGGGTGTAGTAGCAGCGCCCGTGGTCGGCCCAGACGTCGGCCAGAAGGTCGGCGACAGATTTGCCAGTTTCCGCCAAGATGTTCAGCCAGAGAAGCACCGCCCAGAGGCCGTCTTTTTCGCGCACGTGGTCGGAGCCTGTGCCGGCGCTTTCCTCGCCACACAGCGTGACTTTACCTGCGTCAAGGAGGTTGCCGAAGAATTTCCAACCTGTTGGCGTCTCGTAGCATCCGATGCCAAGGCTTTCGGCCACACGGTCAGCGGCGCGGGATGTGGGCATGGAGCGGGCAACCCCGGCGAGGCCTTTGGAATAGGCGGGCGCAAGGTGCGCTTTGGCCGTTAAAAGGGCGAGGCTGTCGGAGGGGGTGACGTAGCAATTGCGCCCGACGATCATGTTGCGGTCGCCGTCACCGTCGGAGGCTGCGCCGAAATCGGGGGCAGCCTCTCCGTACATTTCGTCCATCAGTGCTTTGGCCCAGATTGGGTTGGGATCGGGATGACCCTTGCCAAAGTCGGGGCTTGGGATGCCGTTGATGACAGTGCCTTTGGCTGCACCAAGACGACCCTCAAGGATCGCGCGGGCGTAGGGGCCGGTGACTGCGTGCATGGCGTCAAAGCGCATTGTGAAGCCGGAGGCGAAGAGCGCGGAGATCTTGTCGAAATCGAAGAGGCTTTCCATCAGCGCGGCGTAGTCTTCCACGGGGTCGACAATCTCGACCTCCATCCCCTGATGGGTGCGAGTGCCAAGCGTATCGATGTCGATGCCGCCTGAAGCGGTGATCTTGTAGCAATCGATGGTCTTGGTCCGTTCATAGATGCGGTCGGTGATGGCTTCGGTCGCAGGGCCGCCATTTGGGCCGTTGTATTTCAGGCCAAAGTCCGCATCCGGACCGCCGGGGTTGTGACTGGCCGATAGGATCAAGCCACCATCGGCCTCGCGCTGACGGATCAGGTTGGAGACAGCGGGCGTGGACATGATGCCGCCCTGCCCCACGATGCATTTGGCCGCCCCGTTTGCTGCCGCCATACGCAGGATGATCTGGATGGCATCGTCGTTGAAGAACCGCCCGTCGCCGCCGACGACAAGGGTTTTGCCTTCGACGCCATCGATCCCGTCAAAGATCGCCTGAACGTAGTTCTCAAGGTAGTGGGGACGCTGGAAGACCTTGGTTTTCTTGCGCAGGCCGCTTGTGCCCGGCTTTTGACCTTCGATCGGTTCGGTGCGTGCGGTTTGCATCGGCATGTTCCGTCCTCCCTTTATTCCTAGTCTGTCGTCTCGTGTGAGAATACCACAACTGCGTCGGCGGCGATGTGGGTGCCTTCGGTGACGGCGATTGCGTCATCCTGGCTAGTATCGAAGCGGCGAACCCACTTGCCCCCTTCCGGAAGCGTGGGCGGCGTGATGTCGGTGGCCGCCCCCCGGTTCAGCACGACGAGCAACGCGCCTTCGCGCTGGACATATTCTGGCGAGCCGGAGGCCATTCGCATCTCGGCCATCAAAATACCGAGATCGGGGTTGTCCCAATCCTGCTGGCGCATGGGCTCTCCATTGGCGCGGCGCCAGAATAGGTCCGGCTCTCCATCTACCACACGCGTGCGCGAGTGCAGGAAGCGGCGCTGCCGTAAGAGCGGGTGCATCCGGCGGAAGGAAATGGCCTGTTCAACAAAGGTGAAGAAGGGATCATCGGCCTCGGGCCACGTGACCCAACCAATCTCATTGTCCTGACAGTAGGCGTTGTTGTTGCCGCTCTGGCTGTTGCTGACTTCATCGCCGGCCAAAAGCATCGGCGTGCCTTGGGACAGCATCAGGGTGGCGATCAGATTGCGTTTGCGGCGGGTGCGGGCGGCGTGGATCGCAGGATCGTCGGTTGGGCCCTCAACGCCCATGCCATCAGAATAATTGTTGGAGTGGCCGTCATTGTTGTTTTCGCCATTCGCAGCGTTTTGTTTGGCGGAGTAGCTGACGGTGTCGTGCAGGGTGAAGCCATCGTGGGCCGTCACGAAATTGAGGGATGAAGTCGCGGCCCGGCCATCGTGGTCGAAAAACTCGGCAGACCCTGCAAGGCGTGCTGCGAGGGCGGCCACTTTGCCCTGATCGCCGCGCCAGAACGCGCGGGTGTCATCACGGTATTTATCGTTCCATTCGGCGAAGGGGGCCGGATAGGCGCCAAGCTGGTAGCCGCCGGGGCCGATGTCCCATGGCTCCGCGATCAGTTTCACACGATTGAGGACCGGGTCCTGACCAATGGCGCGGAAGAACGGGCCGTCGCGTTCAAACCCGTGTTGCGTGCGGCCAAGGGATGAGCAAAGATCGAAACGGAAGCCGTCGACGCCCATGACCTCGACCCAATAGCGCAAGCTGTCCATGACAAGGCGGATGACAAATGGGTTTTCAAAATCGAGCGAGTTTCCGCAACCGCTGTCGTCGATGTAGTAGCGTGGGTCGCTTGCCAGTCGGTAGTAGCTCGCGTTGTCGAGGCCGCGGAACATGAGGGTCGGGCCAAGGTGACTACCTTCAGCTGTGTGGTTGTAGACAACATCAAGGATGACCTCGATCCCGGCGCTGTGGAACCGCTGCACCATCTGTTGAAACTCGGCGATTTCGCCGCCCTGCATGTAGCGCGTATCAGGGGCGAAGAAGCCGTAGGTCATATAGCCCCAATAGTTCGTGAGGCCGCGATCGAGCAGGAATTTCTCATTATAAAAGGCCTGCACGGGGAGAAGCTCGATCGCCGTGACGCCCAGCCGGTTGAGGTGGTCGAGGATCGGGTCGGAGGCCATGGCCAGATAAGTGCCGGGATTTGGCACATCGCGTCGCCCGGCGGTCAGGCCTTTCATATGGGCCTCGTAGATAACCGAATTTTCCATCGCGTGGTTGGGGCGGTCGTCGACGTTCCATGTAAAGGTCGGATCAGTGACAACGCTGCGCGGCATGAAGGGCGCGCTGTCGGTTTTTGAAAAGCTGAGGTCCTTGTCGGCATGGCCGGGCACATAGCCAAAAAGCGCCTCGTTCCAATCCGGGTGCCCGGTCAGGCGCTTGGCGTAGGGGTCGATTAGCAGCTTGTAGGGGTTGAAGCGGTGCCCCTCTTTGGGTGCGAACGGCCCGTCCATACGGTATCCGTATTGCTGGCCCGTTTTGAGACCGGGCAGGTAGCCGTGCCAAACATGACCTTCACGTTCAGGAAGGGAGATATTTTCAACTTCGCGTCCCGTCTCATCGAACAAGCACAGCACGACCTTGGTCGCATTGCGCGAGAAGACGGCGAAATTCACGCCGCCTTCATCCAGCGTTGCCCCGAGTGGTGCCGGGTGGCCGGGTTGGATGGGGCCGTGGTGTGCTGTCACGGGGTCAATTCAGCGTAGATCGCGTGGTATTTCGCGGCGGACGTGTCCCAGCCAACGGCATGTTTCATCGCGTTGCGCTGCATCTTCTTCCACGTGTCGGGCTGCGCGTAGAGAGCGCATAGCGTCGTAAGTGCGTCGGAAAGCGCTTGGGCGGTGATTGGGTGGAACTGCACGCCGGTTGCAACGCCCGCAGAAAGGGCTGCGGGGGAGGCATTGATGACCGTGTCGGCCAACCCGCCGGTCAGCGACACGAGCGGCAACGTACCGTAGCGCAGGCCGTAGAGTTGGGTCAGGCCACAGGGTTCGAAGCGTGACGGCACAAGGATGGCGTCGCCGCCTGCGATCATCTGGTGGGACAGCGGCTCATCATAGCCGATCTTCACGGCCATGTTGGGATGGTTGGCCGCGGCTTCCAGAAGGGCGACCTCAAGATCAGGCGCGCCAGAGCCCAAGAGCGCCAGTTGGCCACCGTTGCCGAGCAGCGCGGGCAGAGCCTGGATCAGCAGGTCGATGCCCTTCTGCTCGGTCAGGCGAGAGATCAACACGCAAAGGGGACCGTCCGACTTGCCAAGGCCAAAGGTCTTTTGCAGCGCGCGTTTGTTGGCAGCTTTGCCGGAGGGCGCTTTGTAGGTTGTGATGTTGGGGTCGGTGGCGGGGTTCCAGACGGCCTCATCGATACCGTTGACGATGCCGGAAAGGTCGGACTGCCGGGCGCGGAGGATGCCGTCCATTCCGATGCCGAACTCGGGCGTTAGAAGCTCGCGCGCGTAGGTTTGCGATACGGTGGTGATCCGATCCGCGCCAGCGAGGCCCGCCTTGAGGGCGGAGATGTGGCCCCAGAATTCGAATTGGTCCGCGTTGAAGCGCGCAGGGTCGAGGCGCAGGCTGCCCAAACGCTCGCCGCCGGTGTTTCCATGGAATGCGATGTTGTGGATTGTGAAAACAAAGGGCGTCTTGACGCCTTGGGCCGCGAGGTATTCGGGCGTCAGCCCCGCTTGCCAATCGTGGCCATGCACAACGTCAGGTATCCAGCCTCCTGCCCCATCTTTGGCAATCAATGCCGCAACATAGCAGAGCGCTGCGAAGCGTTCGGGGTTGTCGTGCCAGTCCTGCCCCGCCGCGTCGCCATAAATGCCACCGTCGCGATCGTAGAGATGCGGGGCATCGACGATAAGGAGGTCGAGACCATAGGCATTGCAAGCCAGCAATCGGGCCTTGCCGCCGAAAAGGTCACGGAAGGTATCGACAACTTTGGTCTTGCCCAGCTTGCCCATGATGGCCCGATAGCCGGGAAGCAAAACACTCATATGGTCGCCATGCTCGGCCAACGCGCCGGGCAGAGCGCCTGCCACGTCGGCCAAACCGCCCGTCTTGATCAGGGGCGCGCATTCGGAGACGACCGATAGGATTTGCGTCATTGCTTGGCGGCTCGTTTGTCCAACATGTCTTGCGTGATGAGGGTTGTGCCACGATCGGTCACGCGGAACCACTGGGCGTCTTCTGTCGGATCCTCACCCACCACAAGGCCTTCGGGAATGACGACGCCTTTGTCGATCACCACCTGCCGCAGCCGCGCGGACCGGTGGACCACCACTTCGGGCAACAGAACCGCGTTATCGAGGACCGCGTATGAATTGGTGTGCACGTTGGAGAACAGCACGGAATTCCGCACCTCGGTGCCCGAGATGATGCAACCGCCTGAGACCATAGACGAGATCGCCATACCGCGCCGGTCGCGTTCGTCGTGGATGAATTTCGCCGGCGGGGTGGCCTCATTATAGGTCCAGACCGGCCAGTTGCGGTCCCAAAGATCCAGTTCGGGCGTGAAGTTGGTTAGGTCGATATGGGCCTGCCAGAATGCATCAACGGTGCCGACGTCCTTCCAATAGGCAGGCGCGCCCTCATCCCGGACGCAGCTTTCGTCGAAGCGGTGCGCCATGGCTTTGCCATTGGCAACGATGTCGGGGATCAGATCGTTGCCAAAATCATTGGAGCTGTTGGGATCTTCTGCATCTTTTTGAAGCAGGTTGCGCAGGAAGTTCCAGTTGAAGACGTAAATGCCCATCGAGGCCAGCGCGACATTGGGGTCATCAGGTGTGCCGGGTGGGTCGGCCGGCTTTTCAAGGAAGCTGGTGATCTGACCGCTTTTGTCGGTCGCCATGACGCCAAACGCCGTCGCCTCCATCCGCGGAACGGTTAGGCAGCCTACGGTCACATCCGCTTGGCTTTCGACATGCTGACGCAGCATGATCTCGTAGTCCATTTTGTAGATATGGTCGCCCGCGAGGATAATGACGTAATCGACGCCGTAGCTGTCCACGATGTCGATGTTCTGGGTCACGGCGTCGGCGGTGCCCTTGTACCAGCTTTCATTTCCACCGCGTTGGGAGGCGGGCAGCACGTCGATGAATTCGTTGCGCTCCGCTCCGAAGAAATTCCAACCGCGTTGCACATGCCGGATCAGGCTGTGCGCCTTGTATTGTGTGGCAACAGCCATCTTTCGGATGCCGGAGTTCATTGCGTTGGAGAGGGCAAAATCGATGATCCGCGCCTTGCCGCCGAATGGGACGGCTGGTTTCACGCGGCGGTCGGTCAGCTCTTTCAGACGCGAGCCACGGCCCCCTGCCAGCACAAAAACCATCGAGCGTTGCGTCAATCTGTTCATCGGCATTGTCGTATCCTCCCCTCGTTCAATGTTTATCGCGCCGCTTCAGCACGATCGCAGACAGTGGCGGCAGGGTAAGTGTCACGGAGTGGTCGTGACCGTCGTAAGGCGTATCCGTCGCCTCACATCCCCCTAGATTGCCTCTGTTCCCGCCGCCGTAGATTGCGGCGTCGGTGTTGAGTGCTTCCTCCCAGAAACCGGCAGACGGCACACCGACACGAAAGTCCAACCGCTCAACCGGCGTAAAGTTGCATGCGATAGCAACGGGCGCATCATCCGGCCCGCCTTTGCGCAGGTAAGCCATCGTAGATTGCGACGGATCGTTGCTCAGCCATACAAAACCATCGGCCTCACAATCCTTGGCGTGAAGCGCAGGTGTTGACCGGTAGAGCGCGTTGAGATCGCGGACCAGCGTTTGGATGCCCTTGTGCGCCGGAGCCTCCGCCGCGGCCCAATTTAACTCAGCATCATGGTTCCATTCTTCGGGCTGCGCGAATTCGCATCCCATGAAGAGAAGCTTCTTGCCCGGCTGCGTCCACATGAAAGCGTAGTAGGCGCGGAGGTTGGCAAATTTCTCCCACTCCGTACCCGGCATCTTTTCGATCATGGAGCCTTTGCCGTGCACCACCTCATCATGGCTGATCGGCAGAATGAAATTCTCGGTGAAGGCCCAGTCTATCGGGAAGGTCATCAAATGGTGGTCGTGTTGCCGGTAGATCGGGTCTTTTTCGATGTAGCGCAGGGTGTCGTTCATCCACCCCATGTTCCACTTGTATCCGAAGCCTAGTCCGCCCGTATGCACGGGTTGAGAGACTTGCGGGAAAGATGTGCTTTCCTCGGCCACTGTCATCACCGAGGGGTCTGCGCCGTAAACGGCAATGTTCATCTCTTGCAGGAAAGCGATGGCTTCATAGTTCTCACGCCCGCCGTCCTTGTTTGGCACCCATTCGCCGTCATCGCGGGAATAGTCGCGGTATAGCATTGAAGCCACGGCATCCACGCGCAGACCGTCAAGGTGGTATTCCTCCATCCAGTAAAGCGCGTTGGAGACGAGGTAGTTGCGCACCTCCGTACGGCCATAGTTGTAAATCAGCGTGTTCCAATCCTGGTGGAACCCTTCACGCGGGTCGGCATGTTCGTAGAGCGGCGTGCCGTCAAAGCGGGCAAGGCCGTGTTCGTCGGTCGGGAAATGCCCCGGCACCCAATCAAGCAGGACACCGATGCCCTTCACGTGCGCGGCATCGATCAGATCGCGGAATTCGTGAGGTGGGCCAAAACGTATGGTGGGTGCGTAGAGGCCAACCGGTTGGTAGCCCCAGGAGCCGTCAAACGGGAATTCGGAGACCGGCAGAAGTTCGATATGCGTAAAGCCCATGAAGTCGACGTAGTTGACCAGGTCGCGGGCCAGTTCCTTGTAGCTCAGCGGGCGGCCACCGTCGTCATTGCGCCGCCGCCATGAGCCGAGGTGGACCTCGTAGATCGATATCGGGCTGGCGCGGTCGGCGTTCTTGGCGCGTGACTTCATCCAGTGCGCATCGTTCCAGCCGTAGCCTGTGATGTCGCGCACGATCGAGGCTTTCTCGGGTGGATGTTGCGCACCGAAGCCCGCTGGATCGGCCTTGAGGGCGATTTGCCCATCCGCCCCAAGGATTTCGTATTTGTAGAGCGCCCCATCCGTGACGCCGGGAAGAAAGATCTCCCACACGCCGGTGACGCCTGCTGGGCGCATCGGGTGACGGCGGCCATCCCAGCTGTTGAATTCGCCCACGACACTGACGCGTCGGGCGTTGGGTGCCCAAACGGCGAAATGGGTGCCCTGGACTTTCTGATGGGTGGTGACATGCGCACCAAGTGCGCGCCAAAGCTGTCTATGTGTGCCTTCGCCCAGCAGATATTGGTCGAAGTCAGTCAGTACTGGAGGCAAAGCGAAGGGATCAGCTGTCGTATGGGTTGAACCATCCGCGTAGTGCATGGTCAGTGTGTAGGCCTTGCCCGCAACGGCGGCCGCGAAGACGTCACCGCCGATGCGCGGCAGTTGCGTTTCCTTGCCCGCAACCGTGGCCATGACGTCCACCGCATTGGGCTGAAAGGTCGCGATCCAGCGTCGGTTCCCGCTTTTGTGGGGTCCGAGAACCTCGAACGGCGCCGGGTGCGTTCCTGCATTAAGGGCAGAAAGATCATCATGCGTCAGAAATACCGGCAAATCGGGTGTCGACGTGCTGTCAGGTTTGTCTGTTCGCATTCGTCCTCAACTGTTGTTTGCCAAGTGTCTCGGCGCTTTTGGAAGCAGCTAGGGAAACATGCGCGCGGTCAAAGGTCAAATTTGCGTCGGTTCCCAGAGCCTGATGCATCAAATCACGTCCTACAATTGGGTGGCGCCGAAGGTGTCACATTGGTTGGGATCGCCCGTTTCATAGCCGATTGAGAACCAGCGCGTCCTTTGGGCAGATGTGCCATGGGTGTAGTCGTGCGGATTGCCCGCGCGGCCTGCACGTGCGGCGAGGTAGTCATCACCGATGCGTTCAGCGGCGTTAAGGGCTTCTTCAAGATCGCCAGGCTCCAAGTGGTCCGCGACGTTCCGTGCCCAAACGCCTGAGAAGCAGTCTGCCTGAAGCTCGATCATGACAGAGATACGGTTGGATTGTGTCTGGGAGGATTGCGCGCGGATGCGATTGGCCTCGCCCAGAATACCGAGTTCGTTCTGGATATGGTGTGCAACCTCGTGGGCGATGACATAGGCAGCTGCGAAATCGCCGCCCGCGCCAAGTTGGCTCGACATATAGGCGAAAAATTGGGTGTCGAGATAGGCGCGTTGATCGGCGGGGCAGTAGAATGGGCCAGTGGAGGCGGTGGCCCCGCCGCAACCGGATTGGACGCTTCCGGAGAAGAGGACGAGTTGCGGCGGATCGTATGGTTCACTAAACGCACGCGGGAATACCTCGCCCCACACGTCCTCGGTTGTCGCCAGCACGCGCGAGGCGAATTCGCCTGCCTGCTGTTCCTCAGTTGTCAGTTCACCGGTTGGACCGGAAGGCTGCTGGTATTGCGGCGCGTTCTGATCGTTCAGCAGGGGAGTAAGATCGACACCGAGGAAATAGCCTACCACAACGATGGCGATGACACCGAGGCTTCCGCCGCCGACAACGCGTGTGCCGCCCCCACCGCGGGACCGGCGTTGATCGATGATATTGCGGCTGGATCGGCGATTGCGCAGGCGCATGGAGGCACTCCGGTATGATATATTTCGTGTAACGCACGCAAACCTAACGCAGTTCCATGCGCCCCGTCTTGCGATTCGCGCGCGGGGCGACTATCTGAGGCCCTGAGAGGTTGGCGCGGGCAAGCACTTCGCCAACCTGGTCAGAGCCGGAAGGCAGCAGCCATAACGATTCCTGCTTGGGTCGTTGTCCAGCCTCTCACCCCAGCGTGCCGTGCAGCGGTGCGCGACGGCCCGTAAGAGTATGTCGAAGACATGCGCGCAGGGCCAAACAACCAAGACCGGAGGCCGCATGCCAATTGCATTCCCCCTCCGGGCCCGCGTCTGACCATTCAGACCGCGCCCGATGAATTGACCGCGTAGCTTCACGTTGCGCCTGTTGTCATGACATTTCGGGACATACCACGATGACAAACCCCACACTTGCGGCGCTTGGCTGGAGCCAACGCCATACGGCTCAATTGACCGACGCCGATGCAAGCCTTGTGCCTGCGCGCGTCAATCGCGTTTCGCGCACGCGGCTAACCGCCCTTTCTGAAGGCGGGGCGCTTTCTCTTTTGACGCAAAGTGCCGATAGCAGCGGTGACTATGCAACGGGCGATTGGGTGCTGACAGATCCAGAAACAGGCCTTATCGCGCGACGCTTGGACCGCGACACTTTGCTGAGCCGCCGAGCTGCGGGCAGCGGGTTAGAGACGCAGTTGATCGCCGCAAATGTCGATACGTTGGCAATCGTCACGTCGTGCAACGCTGACTTCAACGTCGCACGGCTTGAACGCTATCTGGCGATGGCGGCCAGTGCCGGATGCCTGCCCCTGATCGTGTTGACAAAATCGGACCTGACCGAGGACGCGCGAGACTATGCAAGGCGGGCGGAGGCTTTGTCACCTCTGGCATCAGCGATTGCCTTGAATGCGAAAGCGGAGGACGCGGCAGAGGTGTTGAAGCCGTGGGCAAAAGATGGGCAAACGCTGGCTTTGGTCGGGTCGTCGGGCGTGGGCAAGACCACGCTGGCCAATGCGTTGACTGGTGCCGAAGATGCTACGGCAGGCATACGCGAGGATGACGCGAAAGGGCGGCACACCACCACGTCGCGCGGGTTGGCGCGGACTATTTTTGGTGGGTGGCTGATCGACACACCGGGAATGCGGGCGTTACGGTTGAACGATGCGTCTGACGGGATTGGCGCCGTCTTTGCCGATATTGAAGCCTTGGCCGAGCAATGCAAATTCCGCGATTGCCAGCATGAGGCGGAACCTGGTTGCGCCGTGCAAGCAGCAATTGCTGCAGGCGATTTGGATGCGGACCGCTTACGCCGGTTCGGAAAGCTGGTCCGTGAGGACGAGATCAATCATGAGTCCGCGCACGAACGCCGTGCGCGGGAGAAGGGATTTCATCGAATGGTCAAGTCGGTGCAAGCCGCCTCCCGCCACAAGCGCGGGAAGCGGTAAGGTTCAGATCGGCCCACCTTCGACCACTTGCCCGGGATGCGCCTCGGCCCATTCCTTGAGGAAGGCGGCGATCTCAGGGTCGCCAACCCTTTCAGGCGCGGCGCGAGGGATTGCGACGCCTTCCTCCAAGGCAAGGCGCAAGCACGCGATGTAATCGCGGTCCGCCCGTGTGGGGTTGTTCTCAGACCCGTGTAAGATCGTGGAAAACAGCGTGCCGCCGTAGCCGTTGACGTGACCCAGATCAGGTTTCTGTCGCAGAAGGTAGTCCAGGACCTCCGGCAGGCCCTCCCACCCTGCGGCATGCAGTGGCGTGAGGCCTTCGCTGTCTGGCCGGTCCGTTTCGACGCCAATCCCTACGAGCCGTTCAACGTGGGGCAACTTTCCTGGCAAGTGCAGGATATTGCGGATGATATTGCGACATGCGGGGGGCAATTTGGCCGGGTCGATGTATTCGCCTTGAGGCGCCTCACCATCCGCGACGCGCGCGAGGAGGTCTTCCTGAGGCGAAAGAGGCGTGGCGTGGCCGCGATCTTCAAGCGCCTTTGCAAGAGGCGCGTTCCCGAATACCCGTGCGTAGGCATAGGGGGTCATGCCCTCGTAGCTGCGCTGCGGATCTGCGCCGTGGTCGAGCAACAACGTAATCATTTCAGGTGGGCTCATCCGGCGCGCCGCTTGGTGGAGCGCGGGCACGACCCAGGGCAGTTCGCCACCGACCTCTGCATCATTGAAATCGTCGGGCTTGGCCCCTGCCTCCAGAAGCATGCGAACGGCCTCCACATCATGGAAATCCATAGCCCGGAGGAGCGCATTGGTGCCTTTGGGGTCCGCGCCATGGGCAAGCAAAAGGCGCAAGCCGCCGTGGTGGCCAAGCTCGGTCGCGTGGTAGAGCGACTCGCCGTCGTTGGGGTCCGCGCCGTGATCCAACAGCCACTCCCCCAACGCCATGTTGTCGGCATGACCAATGGCAAAATAGAGGGTGGAGAGTTTGTGCGACGGATCATCTTCGTAGGGCGCGCCGTAATTGGGGTTCGCTCCAAGCGCGAGCAGCATCTCGGCAATTGCGAGCATGTCTGCCTCCCGCTCAGGGAAAAGGTGGATCGCCTTGGATTGCGCCATCATGCAGAGGGGCGGATGCAATGGGGCCGGTTTGGTCGCGGCGCTTGCATCCTCGGCCAAGAGGCGCGCGACCTCATCGCGTAAGTACAGACGGCATGCGAGGCCGATGTTGCCGTTCGGAAGGTCCGGATCTTCGGACAAAAGCTGCCGGACGACAAGTTCCTGCCCATTGGCCAAGGCAATCCCCAGCCGTTGCTGACGCGCTGCACGGTCCATGCCGTTGGTTTCGGCTGAAAGTTTCAGATGCGGCCAAGACGCAAATCCCTGCTCTCGCGCTATGACGTGGAGAAAATCAGCGTGCTTCAGGTCCGTGCCGTCCGGACGTGGTAGATGGTTCTGAACGCGCAAAAAAGCGCCCCGGTCTTCGCCGTGGTACGCCTTCTTGAGTGCCGTTGCATCACGGCGAAATTGGTCGATTGATCGTTTAGGCATCGGGTTCCCTCATAACTGCCCAACGATCCGCTAAGGAGGGCTTGAGAGACACCGAGTATGTGTCTGTCGCGTGCTCTGGAGGGTGTCGTATCCAACTTTCCGCGGATCTGGAGGCCGCCCTGTCGACCATGATGGGTTAACTAGCGCGCATACGGGTTCGTTTCAAGTGAAAGGGTTGGAAGCACGTGGACAGCTAGGCGGGCCGAGCACGCACACGTGGCTCGAATGACACAACGCCAGCAACTGAATTTCTATTCCAGCCACTTTTTTGGGCAACACGCGATAAGGTGCCGCTCAACCCGCGAAAAACAAACGGCGGGACGAGGCAGGAGCACGGATCGGGTGGCGACCATCAACGTCACGTCCGATGGGTCGGTCGCCGTTGGCGACAACGATATCATCAATTTAAACATCGCCGGCGGCGGGGATGTAACTATTACGGCTGCCGACAGTTCAGTCGATTTCTTCAAGGTGAAGTTTCTCGATGACACCGAAGCCGACAGCATCACAGTCGATCTAAGCACCTTCGCGCAGGACGGGCTTCGCATCGACATTCTGCAGTACGACCCGTCTGACTCAATCGGTTTCATTGGCGGGTTTGACTTCTACATCGACCCTGCACGAACTGATCGTTTCCAGTTCAGCTACATCGGCTCGGACGGAAACACATACACCGGATTCATTCAGGCACAGGACGGTGGTGAGCGCGACTTCACCGATCCGTTCCAACCCATCCAGATCATCTGCTTTGGCGATGGCACACTGATCGACACGCCACGCGGCCTCGTAAAGGTCGAAGACTTGCGGCCAGGCGATATGGTCAACACGCGTGATAGCGGCCCACAACCGTTGCGGTGGGTCGGTCGCCGCGTACTGACCGCGCAAGAGCTTTTTGCCAAACCGGATCTGCGCCCTCTTGTGGTTCAGGCGGACACCCTTGGTGCGGGGCTACCGGAGCAGGACCTCACCGTGTCACCCAATCATCGCTTGCTGTTGGAGGATTGGAGGGCAGATATGCTGTTCGGCGAGCAGGAAGTGCTTGTGGCCGCGCGTTTGCTGTCGGGTGATGTGACCTGCGCGCCCGGCCCAATTCGCAATGGTGTCGCCTACAACCACATTCTCTTCGATCAGCATGAGATTGTCGTCGCAAACGGGATGCCATGCGAAAGCCTTTACCCCGGCCCTGTCGCACTCAACGCGCTGGATGACGCCGCACTGTCCGAAATACGAGCGATCTTCCCCGAAGCATTGGATGAGGACATCAATATCGGCTCGCCGGCCCGCCGCATCCTGCGCGGCTTTGAAGCCGCAGCCCTGTTCAGCGAAAGCGATCCTACGGCTGAAAGACAGTTCCGAGGTGCTTATTCCGCAGCGTGACCCTCGCCTGAGGGCGGCAAGCGCGCTAAGTCGGTTCGCATGTCAGAAAGAGATGAACTCGCACAAGACCGCACGAATTGGGCTCAGGATAGGACAATCCTGGCCAATGAACGCACGTTTGCATCGTGGATGGGAACTGGAATGGCCGCAGTTGGCGTAGCCATTGGCCTAAAGGCCGTGTTCGGCGCGTTTGAACCGACCTGGGCGGCAAAGCTGGTGGCTTCGATCTTCCTGCTCGCAGCGGTTGTGACGTTTTGGTCCGCGCGCCGGCAAGCTTTGAAGACCTTTCAAAGGCTGAAGGAAACCGATGCGGAGGCGCAGCCATCTCGATCTTACACGGCGTTGGCGGCAATCCTAACGCTGGCGACGTTTTTGACAGGCGCGATCCTGTGGTCGCTCTAATCCAGTGGACGGCGTGAGCCCGGGCGCATACCTTTACGCCTGACCCGAAAAGACGGATGCCATGAGCGCTGACGAAAAACCCACCTATCAGGTTCTTGCCCGGAAATACCGCCCGGCCACCTTTGCCGACCTGATCGGGCAAGAGGCGATGGTGCGCACCCTGAAGAACGCGTTCGAAGCGGACCGTATCGCGCAGGCCTTCATGCTGACAGGCATTCGCGGGACGGGAAAAACCACGACTGCACGGATCATCGCCAAAGGACTGAATTGCATTGGTCCGGACGGCGAAGGCGGGCCAACCACAGATCCTTGCGGGGTGTGCGAGAATTGCGTTGGCATCGCAGAGGGGCGACATGTCGATGTGATGGAGATGGACGCGGCCTCAAACACTGGCGTTCAAAATATCCGTGATGCGATTATTGAAACGGTCAGCTACCGGGCGGCCACTGCGCGCTTCAAGATCTTCATCATCGACGAAGTTCACATGCTGTCCACCAGTGCGTTCAACGCGCTGCTGAAGACGTTGGAAGAACCCCCCGCACACGTAAAATTTCTGTTTGCCACAACTGAGATTCGCAAGGTTCCAGTGACGGTTCTTTCGCGGTGCCAGCGGTTCGACCTGCGCAGGATTGAACCTGAAGTAATGATCGCACACCTTCAAAAGGTCGCGGGACTTGAGGGCGCTCAGATCGCCGAAGATGCGCTAGCCTTGATCACACGAGCGGCTGAAGGCTCCGTACGGGACGCCATGAGCCTTCTGGATCAGGCGATTGCACATGGCGCGGGCGAGACGACGGCCGATCAAGTGCGCGCGATGTTGGGATTGGCCGATCGCGGCCGAGTGATGGACCTATTTGAAGCGATCATGGCCGGTGAAGCGGCGAAAGCGCTTGATGAACTGGGCGCGCAATATGCTGATGGTGCCGATCCAGTGGCTGTGCTGCGCGATCTCGCCGAAATCACGCACTGGCTTTCAGTGATCTCAATCACGGCTGAGGCCGCCGACGATCCAACGATTGCACCCGATGAACGGACACGTGGATTGGCGCTTGCCGAAAAGCTGCCAATGCGAGTGCTGACACGCATGTGGCAGATGTTGCTGAAAGCGCTGGAAGAAGTGCGCATGGCCCCGAACGCTATGATGGCCGCTGAGATGGCCGTGATCCGCCTGACCCATGTGGCAGAGCTTCCAACACCCGGTGATCTGGTGAAGAAGTTGGGCCAGATGCCAGCGCCCACCGGCGGTGCGCCGGCGAGCGGCGGTGGCGGTGGCGGGCCTGCCCTTGGACCCGGCCCGCAAGCGCGCGTTCAGACCAGCGCCCCTATCGGCGGTGGCGGTCCCCAGGCTGCGCTGGCGCCGCAGGCCGGACCAGACCTGAGCGCCTACCCGACCTTCGAGAGCGTCGTGTCTTTGGTGGAACAGGCCCGCGACATCAAGCTGTTGATCGAGGTGAAGTCTGGGCTGCGACTGGTATCCTATGCGCCAGGCCGGATCGAGGTGGAGACAACGGACAAAGCCCCGCGAGACCTTATCCCGCGTTTGGGCCGAATGCTGCAGACGGCAACGGGTGCACGCTGGGGGATCACAGTCGCTGCCGAAGGCGGTGGTGAAACGATTGAAGAGCAAGAGCAGGCCAAGCAACACGCGTTGGAGGCGGAAGTGACCGACCATCCGCTCATGCAAGCGGTGCTGTCGCGGTTCCCCAAGGCCCGAATTGCCGAGATACGCTCCCACGCCGAAATTGAGGCGGAAGCCGCAGTCGAGGCACTGGAAGAGGCAGATGATTGGGACCCGTTCGAGGACGAGTAACCTGTCACCACCTGCCTCGCTCGCTAGTTCATTTTATTTCGCGGATCATGGCTGTGGCCACGCATCGGGCGCGATGGAACCGACCACTGAAATCTGCCCGTCCTCAACGCGCAGCACATAGGCCACGCCTTGTGGTTCAGGATAGATGCCTGTGACCGCTTCAAACGGATCATCGTGCCCGACGATGATACGGTTGGTGCCCTCAGCAAGCGGTGCAGCAATCAGCGGTTCAACCCGCATGCGCATCGCCTCAAACTGTGCGTCGGTGTAATCCTCCGCCGGTTCAAAGTTCAGCGCCGGGGTTTCTGTGTAGGTGCCAAACGCAAGCCCAGCCGTCTGCCAGGCGCGGCAATACTGACTTGCGATCACGTCACTTGTTGGAATGCTGTGGCCGTCAAACATTGCCCCGATATGGAGCGCCTGTTGCCAACCGGTTCGACTCAGAACGCGCTGGGTAGCACAGTTTTCAGGGTCAGCTGTGACTTGATCGGCATAGTCAGACTCTGTTTGGGCATGCCGGATGTAGATCACATGACCACCCCCCTGTAAGGCGGCGATCAAGTCGTCGGCAGCAGCGTCTTGTGCGAGAGCCGGCAAGGCGGCGAGGAGCGGTAGAAGAGGAGAGAGCGTTAGGGCAATTCGCAGGGTCATCAGATCCGGCCTTTGATTTAGGTTTTCCGGGTGCCAATGGGGTGCCTTGATCACGGCGTCGCATTTCCGATTGTTTTTGTCAAGAATGCTTCAGCTTGCCGAGACGCTGTAGCCCCCGTATCTGTGGACGCAACGCATTTCAGCTGGAGAACATCACGATGATGAAGGGTTTGGGCGGCCTTGGCGATATGGCCAAGATGATGAAACAGGCGCAGGAATTGCAGGGTAAGATGGCCCAGATGCAAGAAGACCTCGCCACGATGACCGTACAAGGTGAAAGCGGTGCGGGGTTGGTTAAAGCCACAGCCACCGCGAAGGGGGAGCTGACCGCGCTGGATATCGACCCGTCGATCTTTAACGAGGACGACAAAGAGGTGGTCGAGGATCTGATCCTGGCCGCGATCAAGGACGCTCAATCGAAGGCACAAGACAAGCACAACGAGGAAATGGGCCGCCTGACCGAAGAAATGGGCCTGCCCGCCGGCGTAAAGATGCCGTTCTAGCGCTTTGGCTGACACACCCAAAGACATTGAAGAACTGATCGGGATTCTGGCGCGTTTGCCGGGCCTTGGCCCCCGTTCAGCCCGGCGCGCGGTTTTGACGCTAATCAAGAAGCGCGGCGCGCTTATGCGACCATTGGCTGAAACGATGGCCCGTGTGGCAGAGAGTGCGCGCGAATGTTTGAACTGCGGAAATATCGGGACGGCCGATCTTTGCGGGATTTGCGCCGATCAACGGCGGGCGACGGGTGAGTTGTGTATCGTCGAGGACGTGGCCGACCTCTGGGCGATGGAACGCGGCGGGGCCTTCAAGGGCCGCTATCACGTTTTGGGTGGCACTTTGTCCGCACTCGATGACGTGGGGCCTGAAGATCTGCGCATCCCGCGCCTTAACGATCGGATGGCGGATGAGGGGATTACGGAAGTCATCCTCGCCCTGAACGCAACCGTCGATGGGCAGACAACGGCGCATTACATCGCGGATAAGCTTGCGGGCGCTGGCGTCAGCCTGACCTCGCTGGCTCAAGGCGTACCAATCGGCGGAGAGCTAGACTACCTCGACGACGGCACAATCTCAGCGGCATTACGCGCACGGAAGGCTTTGTGAAGCTCGCAGACGGCACGTGCCCCTTGAAGCGCGCCGTGCCCCGTCTCTTCGCCTAACGCATCGGGGAAAATAGCGCGTCCGGCGAGGTGCAGTCACGGATCACATCAGCGCCGCATGTGCGCGGCTCCAACTCTCGCGTCAGGCAAATGCGGACTTCCTGGATGCGGTTGGCGCGGCAAGTGACGGTCAGCATATCGGCCGTCAGCTGTGGGTTCACCTCAAGAAACGCCTCTTCAATCACCGCCGCAGGCAGGCGGACTTCTTGATCAAGGCGGCGCAACAGGTCAGGGCGCGTCACACCCTCGTAGGCCAAACGGCTTAGCGCGAAGTAATCGGACGCTTCCAATCCCGTGCAAACCCCGTGCTTGCGCCATTGGTGCCAGGCCAAGCCGGAGGACCCCATGATATCCGTCATCTCGCCCGTCATGCCCCGCGACGGCGCGCGCATCACCGTGGGGCAATAGCTTGGCCAACCGTCCTCATACTGCGGCCACAACCCGTGCAGCGTGAAACCATACCCCTGCCCCGCGTCGCATTGTGGGCTGTCACGATCATCCCCTTCGATGGCGCACCAAGAGGGCGTCCAGCTGAGCGCCATGACATAGTAGTCGAACTCACCCGCAGGCTCGCCTTCTGCATGCGCCGCACCGGCCAGCATCATCAGCGCAGATATCAGTCGTTTCATTCCGGGGGTTCCCTCGCACCGCGTTCGGGCCTATATACGCCGGGATTTCCATGAAATCGAGGAACCGCGAGGCCCTTCCGCCCCGCACCCGGCTCCACCGGTCTTTCCTCGTATGTGACGTGAGCCTTGGAGGCCTGATATGAACAAACCCATCATGGCGAAAGCCACCGCCGTCTGGCTGGTCGACAACACCACGCTGACCTTCAAGCAGGTTGGCGATTTCTGCGGGCTGCATGAGCTGGAAGTGCAAGGGATCGCCGATGGCGACGTGGCCACCGGCGTGAAGGGCTTCGACCCAATCGTGAACAACCAGCTGACGCAGGAAGAGATCGACGCGGCTGAGAAGGACCCGTCCCACAAGCTGAAGCTGAAGTTCAATGCCGCCGCTGTGGGCGAAGAAAAGCGTCGTGGGCCACGCTATACGCCGCTGTCCAAGCGTCAGGACCGTCCGGCCTCGATCCTCTGGCTGGTGAAGTTCCACCCCGAACTGACCGATGGTCAGATTTCCAAGCTTGTCGGCACCACGAAGCCCACGATCCAGGCGATCCGCGAGCGGACGCACTGGAATATCAACAACATCCAACCCATCGACCCGGTGGCGCTTGGCCTGTGTAAACAAATCGAGCTGGACGCCGCCGTTCAAAAGGCCAACGCCAAGAAAGCCGCTGAAGGTGGCGTGATGACCGATGATGAACGGCGCAAGCTGGTGTCGACCGAAACCTCTCTGTCGATGGATGCCGAACCCGCCGTTCCAGCCTCGATTGCAGGGCTTGAAACGTTCTCGCTTGGCAGTAACGACGAAAAGCCGGAGGTCGAAGAGACGCCGGATGCCGACAGCTTCTTCAACCTGCCCGAAGGTGGCGGGGATGATGAGGACGACGAGGATTGAGACGCCTTTTCGAGCGGCCGGGGCTGACAACGCCCCAGCTGCCGCACGTCAGTCAGACACGGAACCATGAGACTGCTTTCTTTCACGTTCCGACTTCCGCAAGTCCCAAGAAGCTATTCTGCGAATTGTTCAATGCCGCCGAGCCTCCGCGCGCGACCTCGGGTGGCGTGATCGAGAACGGATGCACCCTAACTTTGCCTGATGCGAAGGTTCTTCACGGTGTTACCTGGCACGGCGAAACCCTTGCCGATTGGCGGGCTGACTTCCATGAGAGTGCATCTGTGCAAAATATTCTGACCGCACAATTCCGCGGTTGGTGGTTGTACCTGTCTGACGGGCAACGCATCCACTTCCGCGACCTTGTCATCGAAAGTGATCTGGAGACGCGCCAAAACGGGTGATAGCGTTCGAGATACTTCGCGCACTATTAGAAGGCTCGAAATGATTTCACGTCTAATACTTGCATCGGTCCTTGGTTTGGTCACAGCGCCCGCATGGGCTGATCGAGTTGACCCTTGGTGCCAGAACCTTTGGCTTAGCCGGAACACAGTGATGGACCGTGCGGGTCAGTGTTTCAGCACCACTTTGGGACAAGCCGTTTTCGACAATTCCGATTGCATTGCGGGGGAACGCCCGTTGTCGCCGCTTGATCGGGAAATCGTGGCGCGACTGCAGGCAATGGAGGCGGAGTTTGACTGCGCCGTCGATACGTCGGCAAACCGGCTCAACCCACAATCATTGGAATGGCGTGGGCGGTTGATGGAGTTGTGGACCGTGCCAATCCGGGCCGACACCGAGCATTCGTGTGGCGGCTACACTGGTCCGAGCATGGACCTACACGCGGGCATGTCGACCAGCACAAGTGTTATCGGGCGGTTGGAATCGGGCCAGAATTTCGGATTTTCACACGACCGTATGCCGCCGAATTGGGAATACATCACGGTTAGCGACGCGGATTACAATTTTGTCGCTCATGGGTGGGTACAAGGCATCGAAATGACCGACGATCTTTGCACTTTCATGGCAGGCTAGTGCTGCCACTGGATCAATGGGCGGCGGTCGTCACGCTGTCGAGCAATGTCCGTCCACCATCCACAGTGATCGTCTCACCCGTCACGAACCCCGCACCGTCTGACGCTAGGAACTGCACCGCTGCCGTAACCTCGCGCGCGGAGGCGATGCGGCCGAGTGGCGTACATTCGCGGATTTCCTGTCGCAAGCCGTCGGTTTCACTCAGGCTGTCCTTGAGGCTGGATGACATCACCGACCCGAATGCCACCCCGTTCACGCGAATGCGGTGCGGAGCGTAGGCGACGGCGAGGCTGCGCGTGACCTGATCCAGCGCGGCGGTCGAGATGGAATATCCCATCAAATCCGGATGGGTGCGACGGGCGGCAATTGACGAGATGTTAATGATCGAGCCCACAGGCCCCTCGTCCAGATCGGCGTCTTCGGCCTGTGCGATCATGCGCTTGGCCACGGCTTGGCTCAGCCGCAGGGCGGTGAAGGTGTTTTGCTCCAGCATAGTCTCTACAGAGCTGTCGTTCGGGTCGAGCGGATCGCTCGTGAGGATCTGGCGGCTGGCATTCACAAGGATATCGACGCGGTCATAGGCATCGATCGTTGCGGATACGAGGTTTTCGATTGTCAGACGCTCGCGCAGGTCGCCGGCGAAGTAGCGGATGTTCTCCTCCGCGCCCTCAATCTCACCGCATTCGTCCTTAAGGCGGTCCTTGTCGCGGTCCGCAAACATGACGTTCGCGCCGCGGTCGATGAAGTGACGCGCAATCGCAAGCCCCACGCCGTTGGCGGCGCCGGTGATGATGGCGGTTTTGCCCTGGATGGAAAGGCCCATCTGGATATCCTTTTGGATGGTTGGCTGTGTGGCCGCGCCCTAGCGCGCATTGCGCTTAGGCTTTGCGGCTTCGTAGATCTTGTAGCCTTCAAGTTCCCCCAACATGCGCCCCGTGGCGAAACATGCTTTCAGCGTATCTTCATACGGCAAGTGCCGGTTGGCGACCATGAAAAAGCGCCCCTTTGACGCGAGGTTCTTGGCAGCGGATGCAATAAACGCGCGTCCCAGCCCCGGATCGGAGCGGCGGCCGACGTGGAAGGGCGGGTTGCAAAGGATGGCGTCGTAAGGTGCGTCGGAAGTGAAGCGAGTGGCATCGGCCCAGTGAAAACTGGCGCGCGGATCGTCTACGTTCATTTCCGCGCACGCCAGCATATCGTGATCGGCTTCGATCAAATCAAGGCTTTCGATCCCAGCCTGTTCGTCCAGCACTTCCCCTGAGATATACCCCCAGCCTGCACCCCAATCCGCCACACGGCCTGTGAGTTCAGGCAGCAGCGCCACGAGTATTTCCGACCCACGATCCGGCCCATCGACGGAAAAGCCGCCCTGCACGGTCAGATAGCCATGCTGCGTTGGCTCAGGCGCCATGATCCAATCGAGCACCTGTTGCGGCAACACGTCGGGGCGGCGGAACCAGGCCAGCTTGCCGTGGGCCTTGGACATAACGCCCTCGACCTCAAAGATCAGGCGGAGCTGTTTGACGATGGCCTCGACGCCCTCTTCCTTTTGGCCGTCGACCATCACCAGCGCGCCAGGCGCGAGATGGCCCATAGCCTCCGCAATGGCGGAAAAGGTGGCGGCGCGGGATTTCACGATCTGGATCAAGGCGGCGTCGAATTGGCCTTCGGGTTCAACCGTTACGATGAGGCCGCGTGCGGCGAGCCGGTCGTGGTCGGGTTTGAACCCCTGCACACAGGTCACATTGCCAAGGGCTGCGAATTCGGCATCACCACGGGCGCGCATGACAAGCACGGGGCCGGAGGGCGGGTCGATCTCACCGCCCTCAATCGCAAGGGTCCATCTGTCGGGGGTCATGCCGTCGCGGCGGGAGGATTACTCCTCCTTCTCCATGGTGCATTGGAGGGGGTGTTGGTTGCGCCGGGCGAAATCCATCACCTGCGCAACCTTGGTTTCAGCGATCTCATAGGAGAAGACACCGACAACCGCCAAACCCTTCTTGTGGACGGTCAGCATGATCTCAACCGCTTGGGAATGAGTGATGCCAAAGAAGCGTTCCAGGACGTGCACGACGAATTCCATCGGCGTGTAATCGTCGTTCAGAAGCAACACCTTATACATCGGCGGGCGTTGCGTCTTTGGCTTGGTCTTGGTCGCAAGGGACACATCGCCGTCACCGCCTTCGGTGTCGTCGCGTTTGTCTGCCATCATGTGCCAGTCGGTCGTCATGTTGGTGCGAATCCCGTTGTGATCGCTTGCGCTAAGGTCGCACTATATAAGACGTATGCGGCAACAGAAAAGAGGGGCCGAGTGTGACAAGGTTAAGCGTGATCGGATTCGATGCGGATGACACGCTGTGGCAGAACGAGAGTTTCTTTCGCCTGACCGAGGATCGCTTTGTCGAGTTGCTGGCAGATCATGCCGAGGGTGAGCACCTGAAAGAGCGCCTGTTGGAGGCCGAGCGCAAGAACATCGGGCACTACGGATTCGGGATCAAAGGCTTCATGTTGTCGATGATCGAAACGGCAGTGGACGCGACCGACGGCCGGGTCGATGGGCATGTGATCGGGCAAATCCTTGAGATGGGGCAAGAGATGCTGCGCCATCCGATTGAGTTGCTTCCCCACGTGGAAGAGACCTTGGGCTCGTTGCAGGATCGTTTCCCCCTGATCCTCATAACAAAGGGCGACTTGCTGCATCAGGAACAGAAGCTGGCTGCGAGCGGATTGGGTGAGATGTTTGCGGGCGTTGAGATCGTGTCCGAGAAAGTGCCGGGCGTCTATGCACGTGCATTTCAGGGGCACGGTGGGTCGGAACGCGCGATGATGGTGGGCAACTCGATGAAATCCGACGTGGTGCCTGCGCTAGAGGCCGGATCCTGGGCCGTGTACGTGCCCCATGGTCTGACGTGGGCGTTGGAACGTGCTGCAACGCCGCAAGGGCATCCGCGATATCGCGAGTTACCGGATCTTAGCGGCTTGCCCGAGCATGTCGCCTCAGTGGCAGCCGAGTGACGGAACGTTTCCGCATTACGTCGGCACTAGGGATCATCCAGATCCTGACATGGGGATCCTCTTTCTATTTGCTGGCCGTATTGGCGGCACCCATCGCATCCGAGACCGGATGGGCGACCGAGGCCGTGGCCGCTGGGGTGTCAGTCGCCCTGCTTGTGGCCGGGTTGGCTGCACCGTTTGTGGCACGGCTGATCTCAGCACGAGGTGGGCGCACGATCATGGCTTGTGGCCTTGGCTTCATGATCTGTGGCCTTCTGGGCGTGGCATCCGCTTCGACTTTGCCAATCTACATCACGGCCTGGGCTGTCATGGGCGTTGGAATGTCGGCGACACTCTACGATGCCGCATTCTCTACCTTGGGCACGATTTTTGGCCAGAGCGCGCGCGGCGCGATTGCGCAGCTGACACTGTGGGGTGGGTTCGCGAGCACGGTGTGCTGGCCGCTATCGGCGTGGATGGTGGAGAACTTCGGATGGCGCGGTGCCTGTTTGGGCTATGTCGCGTTGCATCTGTTGGTCACGCTGCCACTTTGTCTTTGGTGCATTCCGAGAGGGCGCGGTGCAGCAACCCCGCCCCGCCCCAAAACTGCGGCACGCCCGGACCTGCGCCACTGGTTGCTGGTTGTGATCGCAGTATGCCTGACCGTGATTTCGTCGCTGATCTCAATTCATCTGATTGCCATCCTGACCGAACGTGGCCTGACCCTTGCAGTTGCGGTCGGCGTCGGCGCACTCATCGGCCCGGCGCAGGTCTTCGCGCGACTGCTTGAGATGCTTGGCAAGGAACGCCATCCGCCCATCGCCACAATGTTTGTTTCAGTCGGTTTGGTAATGATCGGAATGCTCGCCTTGCGGTTTGGCTATCCCGCAGCTGCCGCGTTGATCGCTTTTGGGGCGGGCAATGGGTTGTATTCAATCGCGCGCGGCACGGTTCCCTTGGCCGCATTCGGAGTAGATACCTATCCTTGGGTGGTTGCCTTTGTAGGTCGCCCCGCAATGTTTGCGGCAGCCTTCGCGCCTGTCGCAGGGGCCTGGTTGATTGAGCGGATCGGAATAGATGCTACGCTTTCCGTTCTGGTCGGATGCGCGGTGATTGCCCTTGCGGCGACCGCTCTTCTCCTCAGCGCGTTGCGGCGCAATCCCTGAATTGAAGGCCTAAACCTTCGACCTATGCCCCGCTTCATCACCCGAACGGCCGATTCCGGCTTTCGATGTTTCTGACCAAATGAGCCCGAGCCGCCAATCGGTGGCAGCACCTCGCATGGAAAGGAAAACCCAATGACAAACGCAACCAAAGCAACTGTTCTCGCCCTTCTCATTGCGCCCACGGTGGCCTTCGCTCAGCTAACGCCGGGCGATGCGGCAGGCACCGAGGAGGCCGATATCCTCGCCTTCCTTGAGGCCGAAGGGTACACCATCGAAGAGGTTGAGACCGAAGGCGATGTACTGGAAGTGGAGGCCCTGCTTGATGGATCTGCCTTCGAGATCGAAGTTGATCTGACCACCGGTCAAATTGCCGAGATCGAGGCCGAGGATGAAGACGATGATGACGACGCGGATGATGATGACAATGGCGACGAGGACGACGCCTGATCTGCGAGACGATTGCCGGCCGCCCTTGGGCGGTCGGCGCCATAACAGGAGAGCTGCGCCATGCCATCCCGCCCCGTGATCTTGTGGAGCCTATTTGCCGTTCAGGCAGTGTGCTGCGCGTATTTCCTTTACGACATCACGCTCGATTTCTTTCAGCCCAATGCCGTGAACTCTCTGGCTGACAGCGACCTTGTCGAAGGGATCGTGACCGTCGTTTTGTTCTTGGGCCTTGCCTTCACTGCTACCGAATTGCGCCGCGCATTGAGCCACCAAGCGCGCCTGACCGAGCAATTGCAGGTCGCCTCGGGTGCATTCCAAGCGCTGATCGAGGCCAAATTCACCGATTGGTCCCTGACAGGTGCAGAGCGGGACGTGGCGCTACTCGCGATCAAAGGCTACTCCATCGCGGAAATCGCGGACCTGCGCCAAACCGCGCAAGGAACGGCGAAAGCGCAGGCAGCATCGGTCTATCGCAAGGCCGATGTCTCAGGGCGCTTGCAACTGATCTCCCTTTTTCTGGACGACTTGATGAACGACACATTGATCCCCTCCACTCAAGAACCCGTGCATTGACGCACGTGCCCTTCCGCTTCTAAGGGGCGCTTATGATTGACGCCCACCTTCTGCCGCTTCAACGCGCCTTGATGGAGCCGATTGCCCGTGGGCTCGTGACGCGTGGCGTGCGGGCCGACCAGATCACACTGGCTGGATGTGCCATTGGTCTGCTTGCAACGGTTGCGGCGGCCTGCGGGTTGTTTTGGTTGGCACTGATTGGGTTGGCCGCAAATCGATTGGCCGACGGGTTGGATGGCCCCGTGGCCCGGATGACCAAGACGACGGATCGGGGCGCCTTCCTCGACATCACATTGGATTTTGTCTTCTACGCCGCCTTCCCGATTGGCTTCATCGTGGTTGATCCAACTGCCAATGCCGTGCCCGGTGCGGTTCTGGTGGCGAGTTTCGTTCTGACCGGAACCTCTTTCCTCGCCTTTTCGATCATCGCGGAACGGCGCGGCATGTCGTCAGAAGAGTTCCCCAGCAAAGGCATCTACTACCTCGGCGGCCTCGCCGAAGGGGCCGAAACTATCGCGGTGTTCGCCGCTTTCTGCCTGTTCCCAGTGGTATTCCCGTGGATTGCCTGGGGCTTTGCTGCGGTTTGCCTTGTTACCGCAGTCACCCGGATAGCAGCCGGGTGGAAGGCGTTTGGCTAGATCTCCAGCATGATCTTCCCAATGTGCGCGCTGCTTTCCATACGCGCATGGGCGTCTGATGCACTCTCAAGGGTAAATGTCTGATCCATCACTGGCGCGACGCGGCCAGAGGCGATCAACGGCCAGACCTTTTCCCGTAGCTCCGCCGCGATACCAGCCTTTGCTGCGTCCGATTGCGGGCGCAGGGTGCTTCCGGAGATGGTCAGCCGCCGCACCATGAGTTGCGCAAAGTTGAGCTCAACCTTCGGGCCTTGCAGAAAGGCGATCTGTTGCAGGTGCCCGTCGTCGGCCAAGGCCTTGACGTTGCGCGGCAGGTAACTGCCGCCAACCATATCAAGGATCAAATCCGCGCCGCCTTCCTTGCGCAGGATGTCCACGAAATCCTCTTCCCGGTAATTGATGGCGCGCTCGGCCCCAAGATTGGCGCAGGCGGCACATTTCTCATCAGAGCCCGCCGTAGTGAACACGCGGGCCCCAAAGGCATCGGCCAACTGGATCGCGGTTGTGCCGATACCGGACGATCCACCGTGGACAAGGAACCTCTGTCCCGCGGTCAGGCCGGAGCGCATGAAAACGTTGGACCAAACAGTGAAAAACGTCTCCGGCAAGGCCGCCGCTTGCGCCATGTTCAGGCCATCAGGCACCGCCAGCGCATGGTCCTGATGGGTGGTGGCAAATTCAGCGTAGCCACCGCCAGGAAGAAGCGCACAGACCTTGTCGCCTGCCTTCCAACGCGTCACGCCAGGACCAACCGCCTCTACGATCCCAGCCGCTTCCAGCCCTGGCAGATCGGATGCGCCTTTGGGTGGCGCGTAGCTGCCCGCCCGTTGCAAAGCGTCGGGGCGGTTGACGCCCGCATGGTCGATGCGGATCAGGATTTGCTCGGCTCCGGGGCTTGGCACTGGGCGCTCACACAGGCGCAAGACCTCCGGCCCGCCGGGTTTCGAAATCTCTACCGCGCGCATCATTTCGGCCATGGGTCCCTCCGCTTTATCGCTGCTTGCACCTCACGCGACCGAGCAGCGGGACACAACCCACCCGGTTCAAAAAAAGCTGCAAGGAGGGCCGAAGACTCGAGGAGCGGCTTAGTTCGCCGTCGGCGGCCAACGGCCGGGCAGGTCATCGGGCGCGCGGCGCGCCGGGGCTTTGACGGAGGATGCGAAGCGCTCAAACCCCTCGGCAAATGGCTTCAGCAGTGCATTCGTGCGCACCATTGCTTTGATCTCCTCAAAGCGCATCACGTCGCCTATCCGTCGGTCCAGAAACGCCCAAGTCGCGGAATGGCCCTCAGAGGTATCGCCCAGCCAAAACAGAACGGTCGCGGAATAGACGCCAGAAAGGGTCGCACGCTTGGTGTACCAGTTCAGGTCTTCAGATGTATCACCCAGCCCCGCCCAAATCGTGTCCGCCGTTTCCCAAACCAGCTTTGCGCCATCGGCGGCATAGATAGGCAAGGCAAACAGCGTCGCTCCTCGGCGGACGGCTTCCTTGTCATCCTCCACCGCATCAAGGCGCGCCTTTACGGCCCAAGTGACCTTCTCGCGAAATCGCATGCCGGTGAGGTCTGTCTCAACCAGGCGTGTGCCCAATCCCCGGTCACCACGACGGTGAAAGGCCACCGCCAGATCCACGGCACCGCGCGGGAACAGTGCGCGGGCCTCGCCTATGGGCACACCTGCATCCTGTGCCGCGGCGCTGAAACTTGTCTCAGACCAGCCGTCAAAGGGCACGTGCATCATCGCTGCATCGAGGATCGCATCGCTTTGGTCACTCATCTCGGGCCTCCTAGATCCGTATGGTAGACAAGATAGGGGACCCTTGCTATACGGCCACCTCCTGCAGTTCCGATCAATTCTAACCTAGAAAGGTGGTGACACCACATGCAGGTCAGTGTTCGCGACAACAACGTCGATCAGGCACTCCGCGCCCTGAAGAAAAAACTTCAGCGTGAAGGCGTCTTTCGTGAGATGAAGCTCAAGCAGCATTACGAAAAGCCGTCCGAAAAGCGCGCGCGCGAGAAAGCTGAAGCCATCCGCCGTGCCCGCAAGTTGGCGCGCAAAAAGGCGCAGCGCGAAGGTATGCTGTAAGGCACCTTCGTCCCGGGTTCGACCCGCGAATCAGAAAATAAGAAAACCCCCGAGGCCTGGCCGCGGGGGTTTTGTTTTGTTCGAATGGAAGCGCGTGTCAGCCTGCTCCGGCAACCTGCGCCGCAAGGACTGCGTCCGAACCGTTTTCCTCATCCCCCGTCGTGCCGACAATCGTTGCCGTAATAACGCCGGGAAGCTGACCAAACTGCTCCATCGTGTTCATCGGGAAAAAGCCCGGTGTCACGGTCTGGAAACCCGGGGTGCCCGAAAGGATCTCGGTGATGGAACGCGAACAGAAGGCAGGCGCAACCGCACCGTAGGATTGTACGGCTTGGCTCAATTGCGCTGCTGTGGAGGCGGAAACCTCTACCGTCTGCGTGCGTACCTCAAACACTCCATTCGATTGGAATGCATAATAGAGATCCATGTATCCGGGCGACATGCCGAAGAGGACGTCATTGCGCTCAGGGATGCCCGGATTGTGCCAGTTGCCAGCGGGGTCAAACAAAAGCCGTTGCGCCCCGTCGATCAACAACGCGGAATGCGCGCCTGAGTTGTTCCGTGTGTTGATCGATGTGATCAACGTCACGGTCGCGGGACCCGGTTCGACGTATGTGGCGCGGGACACGGCTTCGTCCGAATCCCAAACGGCTTCGCCCACGCACCCGGTCAAAGCCAGGGCGAGTAGACCAGCGGCAGCGATACGAAGCGCGCGGATCATGTGGCGAATATCGCGAGGCCGATCACGATCAGGATCGAAATGATCGCCACGTTCGTGGACCACTTCATGAACCCGTCGAAGGTCTTTTCCTGATCGGTGATGTCCATTTCACCGTGCTTGTGTTCGTTGTTGTCGGCCATGGGTCTGGTCCTTCATGTCCAAGGAAATCAATTTGGCAGTGGAATATATCACAATGGCGAAAGTGTCAGCCCCAAGCCCCTGTGGCGTCAAGCCGCGACCAGAAAACGTGATCAGTTCAGGCTGAATTCCCACGCCCCGTCTGCGCGCTTTGTCCGGGTCACGTCGCCGAGTTGGTGCAAATGGTTCACGTGGGCCACAGCCTCAACCAGCGCGAGGCCATAGGTGCCTTCGTCGATTGTACGCTTGTAAAGCGGCGGGAAGCATTCCGCAGCCGTACGCGGAGCTTTGGCGATGTGGTCACGAAGCCGGTCCAGCGCGCCGTGGTGATTGTCGATCAACTGGCGCATCCGAGCGGGGAGTCCGGTGAAAGGCAACTTGTGGCCAGGCAAAACCAACTGGCTTTCCTTTGCATGAGGTTGCAACGCCCCACAGGCCGCCATCCATTCGCCAACGGGGTCTGCACCAGGTTCCGTCGCATACACGCCGATGTTGGGGGATATCGTGGCTAGCAATTGGTCGCCACCGATCACCAACTCCCCATCCCTGCTCCAGAACGTGGCGTGGTCCGGGGCGTGGCCATGGCCAAAACGGATGTCCCAAGTGCGGCCACCCATCTCGATGCTGTCGCCCTCAATCAGCCGCGTGAAGCCAAGTGGCATGGGGTACACGATGTCTGCAAAGTTGAAGGGACGTTCCGCGCGGCGCTTTTCCAGCACGTCGGTTTCCATGCCTGCTTCAATCCAGAACTGCACTTGCTCGTGGGTGGTCTTCGCCTGTTCATCCAGCGTGAGCATCCGCGAAAAGAGCCAAGCGGTGCGGGTCATGCAAAGCTCGATCCCCTTCGACTGGAACCAGCCGGCAAGGCCCACGTGATCCGGGTGATGATGGGTCACGACCAGCCGCTGAACCGGCGCGCCCTTTAACGGGCCGTCCAACACGGCCTCCCATATCGCCCGGGTGCGTTTGGTATTGAGGCCCGTGTCGATAAGCGTCCAGCCATCGTCGTCGCGCAGGGCGTAAGTGTTCACATGATCCAACGCCATGGGCAGCGAGATACGTAGCCATAGCAAGCCCTCAGCAACCTCAACGGCTTCGGCCTCAGCTGGGGTTTGCTCGAAGGGTGTTCGGATAGGGGCGGTCATGCCCGTGACCTACGCCGCCAAATCGTCGGGCGAAAGATCATAAAGCCCCCCTGACCCGCAGCGCGCCTGTACCATCATCGCGTGAGCCTCTGGCAGCAAGCGTGTGATATGGAAATGGGCCAGCGCTATGCGGGTCTTGTCGCCGCTTGCCGCGGCTTTCGCGTGGTAGTGCGCGCCAAGGACGCGAGCATAGGCCATCAGAAACGGGACCGCGCCGCCAAAGCGGTCCGCCATGTCGAGGGCGAGGACATCCTCGGTTGTCTTGCGCAATGCCTCGACCATCGGGCGGATGACTGGGGCGAAGTCGCCCGCATCGGCTGCAATTTCGTCGAGCAAAGCGAAGGCTGCTTTGCCACCGTCCATCAGTTTGCGGCCTGCAAGGTCCATAGCCTGAATGCCGTTGGTACCCTCATAGATGGCGGTCACGCGGACGTCGCGGGCATATTGGGCGGCGCCAGTTTCCTCGATGAAACCCATGCCACCATGCACCTGAATGCCCATGTCTGCGACCTTCATGCCGGTCTCTGTCCCATAGGCCTTTGCGATCGGCGTCAGGAAGGCTGCGCGAGCGTCGGCGGCATTGTCACCGGTCTTTGCAAGGTCGATACAGACCGCCAAATCAAGCGCCATGGCGCGGGCAGCGAAGGTCTCGGCCTTCATTTCCATCAGCATTCGACGCACATCGGCGTGGTCGATGATTGCGCCGGTTGGTCCGTTGGTGCGGCCCTGCTTGCGGTCGAGCGCATAGGTCAAAGCGTGTTGGTAGGCGGCGTCGGCAACCGAGACCCCCTGCACCGCCACACCAAGCCGCGCGTTGTTCATCATAGTGAACATCGCGGCCATGCCTTTGTTCTCTTCCCCGATGAGCCAGCCGGTGGCGCCGTCGTATTGCATCACGCAGGTGGGGGAGCCATGGAGGCCCATCTTATGTTCTAGCGACACAACCTTGAGGGTATTGGCGACGCCAGGATTGCCGTCAGCATCGGGGATTTTCTTTGGGACAAGGAACAGGCTGATGCCCTTGGTGCCAGACGGCGCGTCGGGCAGACGGGCGAGGACGAGGTGAACGATATTTTCGGTAAAGTCGTTGTCGCCCCAGGAAATGTAGATCTTCTGACCCGACACCGCATAAGTGCCATCACCGTTCGAAACGGCCTTCGACGTTAACGCACCCACATCGGACCCTGCCTGCGGTTCGGTCAGGTTCATGGTGCCAGACCATTCGCCCGAAATCAATTTGGGCAGATAGAGCGCCTTGATCTCGTCAGACGCATGATGCTCCAATGCTTCGATCTGGCCTTGGGTCATCAGCGGGTTCAGCTCAAGCGACAGACAGGCACCCCCGATCATCTCGTTTACAGCAGTCGTGACCGTGTGCGGCAGCCCTAGACCGCCGAATTCCGGATCGGCCGAGATGCCCATGAAGCCCGCTTCAGCAAGCGCATGATAGCCATCGCCATAACCGGGCGACGTGCGGACAATGCCGTTTTCCAGAACGGCAGGATGCAGGTCACCTGGGCGGTTCAGCGGCGCGATTACTTCTTCGCAGATGCGACCCGCTTCTGTCAGCATGGCCTGCACAAGGTCAGTCGAGGCTTCGGCAAAGATCTCTGCCTGCTGGACGCGGTCAAAGCCCACGACGTGGTCGAGGCAAAAGGAAATGTCGGATACTGGCGCGCGGTAGGGCATGTCTGGTCCTCGCTCAAAGTTTGCGAAAGCGCGGGCAATGCGCTAGGGGCCTCGGTCTTAGGGCACAGACCTAGGGTCCGATCCCTGTAGTAAGCAACTTCAACGTTACGTCACGGATGCCCCACTCTATCGCGGATCACCCTCACCCCGAAATGTTGCACGATGATGTCGCGGGTGTTGCGCGAGCAGCAGAGGTTCTGCGCGGGGGCGGCTTACTGGCCCTGCCGACCGAGACGGTCTACGGCCTTGCCGCCGATGCGCGCAATCCGCAAGCCGTAGCGCGGATATTCGAGGCAAAGGGCAGGCCCCGGTTCAACCCGTTGATCGTGCATGTGGCATCGGTGGATCAAGTAGAAGAGCTGGCCGAGGTTACTCCCGTCGCGCGCAAGTTGGCCGAAGCGTTCTGGCCGGGCGCGATGACGTTGGTTTTGCCATCGCGTGGCAAGGTCGCGGATTTGGTAGGCGGCGGGTTAGACACGCTCGCCGTTCGCATCCCCGCACATCCCTTGGCCCGCAAGGTGCTTGAAGCCTTTGGCGGGCCTGTGGCAGCCCCATCGGCGAACCCTTCGGGTCGCGTGAGCCCAACAAAAGCGGCGCACGTTGCAGATAGTCTTGGCAGCAAAGTTGATGCCATCCTTGACGGCGGGTCCTGCACCGTCGGTTTGGAATCGACCATTCTGGCTCCCGACCTGAGAGCCGTTCGCTTGCTGCGCGAAGGCGGAATTGCACGCGAGGCGATTGAGGCAGTGGTTGGTCCACTCGCTACTGATCTGACACCGGGCCGCGTGGAAGCCCCCGGGCAGATGGAACGCCACTATGCGACGCAAATGCCTTTGGTCGTAGGCGGGGAGGCACGTTCTGGAGATCTCGTGATCGGGTTTGGGTCAGCGCCCGGCGATCTTACCCTGTCTGCGAAAGGCGACCTGCTTGAAGCCGCAGCAAACCTGTTTTCCGTTTTGCATGACGCCGACCGCTTGGCGATGGCGCGAGGCGCGGAACGTATCAGAGTGACAGACATCCCCGAAATAGGGCTTGGTCGCGCGATCAACGACAGGCTCAGACGTGCGGCTTTTCAGGCGAACCAATGAACTTCAGGCGTGGCCCGCCTCGCTCGATAGCGTCAGCGGACTAACACCAAGACTCTCCAGCGCCGCGTCCCATTTCCGCTCCATCGAAATATCAAACACCAGTTCCGGCGTGGCATCGGCGGTTAGCCAATCGTTGCGCTGGATTTCCTCTTCCAACTGCCCTTCGCCCCAACCGGAATAACCAAGCGCCAGAAGTGCGCGCTGTGGCCCGCGCCCTGCGGCGATGTCCTCCAGAATTTCCATCGTGCCGGTCATGGCGAAACGATGATCCACACGCAGCGCCTCTTCCCCGCGCGGCTTGTAGTCCGACGAATGCAATACAAACCCACGACGCAATTCCACCGGCCCTCCGTAGCAGACCGGCACATCTGGTGGTGTGCCCCGTTTGGGGATCTCCAACTGCTCCATCATTTCGGCGAAGGTTATCTCATCGACCGACTTGTTGACGATCAGGCCCATGGATTGACCGGGCGAGTGAACGCACATGAACACCACCGCTCCCGCAAAACGCGGATCTTCCATTCCGGGCATGGCAAGCAGCAGCTTCCCGGTCAGGTCGTGGGCAAGGTCTGGCATGGTCATGGGCCAAGCATGGGCGTGTTGCCGGAATCAATCAATCGCCAACACCATGCGTCGTGTCTCGGAATCGTGACTTTTCATTTCGTGCGCAACTTCCTAACTCGGGTGTCATGACTTTTTTTGCCCGCACCTTCGGCGCCTTTGCGCTTGGATTGATGTCTGCACTGCCCGCTTCGGCCCAGTTCTTCTCGGCTGATGAAGTTGTGCAGGTCAGTCTGCTGCCCGGCTATCGCATGTCCGACGACCGGCACATGGCCGCGATCCGCATTGATCTGGCCCCCGGCTGGAAGACCTACTGGCGCGCGCCTGGCGAAGGGGGTGTGCCGACCGTTCTGCGCCTGACCGATGCAGACGGCATTGCGGGAATGGCGATCCACTGGCCCCGCCCGCAGGTGTTTTTTACAAACGGATTGCGGTCGCTCGGTTATGAGGGCTCCGTCATTTTGCCCGTAGAATTTGCGATCAACACCAACGGCACAGCTCAGATAGCCGGACGCCTTGATCTGGGTGTGTGCCAGGATGTCTGTATGCCCATCACGGTCGATCTCGGTGGCGTCTTACCTGCCTCAACGGCGCGGGACGGCGCGATTGCAGCGGCACTGTCGGATCGTCCATTCACCGCGGCAGAGGCCGGGGCGGGCGCGGTGACTTGTGCCATTGAACCGATCAGCGACGGGTTGCGCGTGACAGTGCGTGCGCAGGTGCCTGCAACGGGCAACGATGAAACGGTAGTGGTCGAACATCGCGATCCGATGGTCTGGGTGTCAGAGGCGACTTCAGAGCGTCAGGGCGGCCAAGTCGTCGCCGTGGCCGATGTGGTACCCGCCGATCAGGGGCCCTTCGCGCTAAACCGGTCGGATCTGCGTATCACCGTTATTGGCTCGCGCATGGCTGTTGAGCTGAATAACTGCACTGGCGGTTAAGCGAGGGGAAATCCCTTCACGCTCCCTGGCATTTTCACAGAACACAGATGCGAGCACACGCGTCAGGCATTGCTTGGCCGGATCAGTCTTAGGACCATGGCGAGCGCGTAGGCCAATGCGCAAAGAAGGGCTGTCGCGCCGACGAAGGTGCCAAATGCTGCGGCAGGCCCTGCGCCCATCGACGCAAACGGCCCCCACATTTCGCCGCTTCCAATGAGCGCCCCGAAGGTCGCTGCGAAGAGGCCAGCCACCAACGTGCACATCACTCCGATGCCAAGCGCCAACCCACGGCTGTGCCCCGCAGAGCCAAGAGCCCTTCGGAAACCGCGCACCTGTTGGCCGAAGTCCTGCCCGATGGCCAGGAGTGCGGGCACGACTAGCAAAACAATCACCATGCCGAACCCAAGCCCGTAGACCAGCGTGATGACTGTGGGCTTGAGGAACTGCGCGTCTTGGGAGCCTTCATAGAGCAGCGGCATAAGGCCAAGTACTGTCGTCAGCGTGGTCAAAAGGACCGGACGCAGACGGTCACAGGCGCCGTCGACGATCGCTGGGAACAGGCCACGCTTTTCTGCATATTCGTCGACGGTCGTGACCAGAACGATAGAGTCGTTGATGATGATCCCCGTCATCCCGATCAGACCCACCACCGTGAACATACTCAGCGGCACATCCCAAGCGAGGTGGCCGAAAATCGTGCCGACAAGCCCGAATGGAATAATTGCCATCACGACCATCGGCCTGAACCAGCTCGCGAAGATCCACGCCAACACAAGGTAGATGCCCACGAGGCACAACAGGAACCCAACCAGCGCATCGGTCAGGAACGCCTGTTCCTGTTCTGCAAGGCCTGACAATTGCGTGGCGACACCGTATTCAGACTCGATCTGCGGGATAATGACCTCGCGCAATTCCGTCATCACAAGTTCCGCGCGCGCCGGATCATCCTCGCTCAGGTCGCCTGAGACGGTCAGAAGGCGAATGCCGTTTTCGCGCGCGATAGTAGAAAACCCTTGCCGCGAGGTGACAGTTACGATGTCTGCGAGCGGCACATATTGCCCGCTATCGGCGCGCAGCAGGGTGCGATCGAGGAAATCGGCTGTTAGTTCATCGGCCGGAAGCTCGACCCGGATCGCGGCGGTTCGGGGACCCTCGGGATAGGTCGCGGCCTCGATCCCACCAAGGCGGTTGCGCAGTGTGCTGCCGAGGGTGCCGATATCGAAGCCCAGCGCCTCACCCTGCGGAGTCAACTCAAGGCTCAATTCCTCCCGGTCATAAGCCATTGAGTCTTCGAGACCTGTTACCTCGGGATAGACGACAAGGGCTGTTTGCAGCGCTTCCGAGGCCTCTTTTAGGGTCGCGGTGTCTGCTCCAAATATCTGCACATCGATGGCATCGCCGCCGGGTCCGCCCCGGAAACCCCGGAAGCTGAGCGTCTCCGTCACCGGCAGTTGGCGCACCTCGTCCTGCAGAGCGGCTGCGAAGGCAAAGCTGGAATACGGGCGCAGGTCGGCGGAGATCAATTCGATGTCGAGTGATCCGAGCAAGTCCGCGTCTTTGTTGTCCGCCCCGGCCAAGCCACGGCCCGTGGTGCCGCCGACTTGGGCCAGCACGTAGTCCAGCGGATTGGCGCCGTGTTCGGCCTCAAACTCAGCAGCCACAGCCTCGGCTGCGCGCTGAAGCTCGGCCATTTGGGCCAGCGTGTCGGCGCGCGAGGCTCCGTCGACCATGGCGAAGTTCCCTGTCACGCTGCCGGTTTCAGGCGCGTTGAAGAAGCGGAAGACGACATCGCCCCGGATGAAGGCCGCGGTTTGCGTGGACAGGACCACGATCACCAAGGCGATCACCGGGTAGCGTGCCACGACGACCAGCCGCATGAGCGGGCGGAACAGCGTTTCTTTGAACCAGTCAAAGCCCCGGTTCACGATGCGCGAGGGCATGTCGTACCAATGCGTTTTGGCGGAATGGGCCAGTGCGTGGGACATGTGGTTAGGCAGGATCAGGAAGCATTCCACGAGGCTTGCTGCCAGAACAACAATTACGGTGAAGGGAATGTCGGCGATCAAGTCGCCAAAGCGCCCACCGACGGCGACCAATCCCGCGAAGGCGAGAACCGTTGTGATCGTGGCCGAGAAGACGGGTGCCGCCATGCGGCGAGCGGCGTTTTCGGCGGCAACAACCGGTGGTTCGCCCAGATTGCGCGCACGGTAGTCGGCGTGTTCGCCCACCACGATGGCGTCATCCACAACGATGCCCAGCGTGATGATCAAAGCGAAAAGCGAGATCATGTTGATCGTAATCCCCGCCGTCCACATCAGGCCGATGGCCGCAATCATCGCAACCGGAATACCCATGGCGACCCAGAAAGCCGTGCGCGCGTTCAGGAACAGGAACAGCAGCGCAACAACGAGACCAAGCCCAAGCAACGCATTGTCGAGCAGGATGTTCAGGCGACCCGAAATCGCGTCCGCAGTCGTATTGATCAGGTCAATCGAAGTGCCCGCCGGTAACGTGGGCTCCATCGCCGCCGCAACCCGTTCGACCTGTTGCTGCATCTCGATGGCATCCCCATCTTCGGTGCGGTCGACGCGGATGATGATCGCGGGGTTCTCCCCCACAAAATAGGCACGTTCCCGATCGATGCCGTTGACCTCGATCAGAGCCACGTCGCCAACCGTCAGAGGCGAGCCATCAGCGTTGATCCGCAAGGTCAGTGCTGAAATCGCTTCTGCCGTGCGCGCGGCGGAGCCTGTGCGGATACGGGCGTTGGCGGCATCCACATCACCGGCGGGGGAGGTCGCGACCGCTTCACCAATCACGCGGGCAATTTCGGCCATCGTGATGTCGTAGCGGATCAGATTGGCCGAAGGGACTTCAACGATGGTCTCAGGCGCCGCCACCCCCCGGATCGTCGTATTCGTGACACCAACATCGAACAGGCGCGTGACCAGCTCGTCGGCAAAGCGCCCTATCTGCTCCGTCGCCACGGGCCCGGTGATGACCACATCCGTAACCCGGTCCGACCAATTGCCGCGCCGCACCTGCCCCTCTTCGGCGTCTTCGGGCAGGTCGGTGATCGTATCCAGCGCCGCTTGCACATCATCGTTGGCGCGGTCCATGTCCCAGCCGGGCTCAAACTCCAGCCCGATATAGGCGCGCCCCTCGCTTGACTGCGCCTCGGAGGAGACGACACCAGGCACCGCGATCAGCGTGGGCTCGACGATGGCCACAATGCCTTCGTCCACGTCCTCCGCACCTGCACCGTCCCAAACAAACCGCAACTCGACCGTGTCGCTGACGACATCGGGAAAGAACTGCGCGCGCATCTGGGGAAATGCGGCAAGGCCTGCGACGACCATCATCACCAGCAAAAGGTTCGCGGCGGTCCGATGCCGTGTGAAGTAACTCAGGATACCGCCAGCGCTGTCGGGAAGGGCGCGCATGTCAGCTGCCCATCCGTGCTTCGATGCGGGCCACCATGCGCGCAGGCACCTCTTCCTCGTTCAACTGGCGCAGCATCCTGTCCCGCACATCCGTCGGGATAAAGCTGTTGCCCTCGACAAACGAAATCAGCCGCGCGCGGCGTTCGGGGTCAAGCGCTATGGTGTCCGGTTCTTCGGGCGATCCTTCCGCTTGCGGCCGGATCGGGTTGACGCGAATGCCGTCCCCCAGAACCGGCGTGCGCGTCAGAACGACCTCTCGATCCCGCAGCCCCTCTCCCCGGATCAACACATCGTCGCCCTGACGGCGGAGGAGATCGACCGAGATGGCCTCCAGCACGTCGTCGTCGCTCAAAACGAGTATCTGCCCATCGGAGCCGAGCGCAGTCGCGGGCAAACGGGCCACAAACGGCAAGGCGGGTTCATCAACCTCAACCCGCACGAAATCACCCACACGCATCCCGCGCGGTCCATCAAGGCGCGCAAACAGAAGGCGACCCGACTGACCCTCTTCCACCGAGCCGCTTTCGCGGGTCAACGTCGCCTCGGCCTGCACGTCTAATCCGAATACGTCGAGGATCACACGGACGGGCAATTGCGGCAGGCGGCCATCCTCATCCAAAAGCCGCACGTATTGCGCCGTAGAAACGCGAAAGGCCACTTCAAGCGCGTCGGCGTCGATCAGGCTCGCCAGACGTTCGTTGCGGTTCACCAATCGGCCCTCGGCGGCATCGACACCCGTCAAAACGCCGTCGAATTCGGCCATCAGTTCGGTCTGCGCCAAGCGCCGCTCCGCTTCGGCCAGCGCAATGCGGCGCCGGTCCAGGGCCGTGCCCGCGTTGTCCACCCGCGCCTCCGCCTGCGCCATGGCGCGGCGTTGTGACAGGATCGCTTGCTCCGCTGTGGCCGCAGCCAATTCGGCGGTTTCCACGGCAGCCGCAGAGCCCACGCCCCGCTCTGCCAGATCACGCGCACGGGCCAGCGCATTGGCGCGCAAGTCGGCCTGTGCGCGGGCCGCAGCCAACTCCTCGGCTGACAAGTCCAGTGCGCGTTCCGCCTCAGCCAGTTCGTTCTCAGCATCGCGGAGATCGGCAGCGGAGGTATCGCGGGCCGATTGTGCTTCGAACGGGTCAATCCGCAAGAGCAATTGCCCTGCCTCAACCGCCCCGCCCTCCTCAAATGCCTCGGCCAGTTCAACCACTGTACCCTCGGCGGGCGCGCGCAATTCCAATGTACGGCGTGACAGGATTTCGCCAAAGGCCGTCAGGACCGGCGTTTCTTCCCCGAAGATCAGCGGCGCAACTTCCACCGCAAACACCCGTTCCCGCCCCTGTGCCGGCCTGCCTTCATCGGCCCACCGCGCCTGAAGCGCGCCATATGTCGTGTATCCGGCCACAGCCAGCAAGCCGACCGTCATAGCCGTCAGGAAAAGTCCAAGCAAAGCACGACCTAAGAACCGCATTTGGGTTTCCCTGGGTTAGGTAAAGCGATGTCTTCTATGTAGCGGCGAAGGCAGCCACGTCCAAGAACACGCGCGAGGGCGTTATTTCCGTCGCTTATGCTCATCAAGACGCGGCATTATTTCCACGAAGTTGCAGGGCCGGTGCCGGTAGTCGAGCTGATAGGCAAGGATTTCGTCCCAGGCATCCTTGCAAGCCCCTGATGATCCGGGAAGCGCAAACAGGTACGTGCCGTTCGCCACGCCCCCGGTGGCGCGAGATTGCACGGCAGAGGTGCCGATCTTGGCCATAGAGACATGGGCAAAAACGGTACCGAATGCGTCGATTTCCTTTTCATAGACGTCCCTGTGGGCCTCAACCGTCACATCGCGCCCGGTCAGCCCTGTGCCACCGGTGCTCAGGATCACGTCTATCTCAGCATTGGCACACCAGTCGCGGAGTTGCTCTGCGATGGCGTCGCGGTCATCGCGCAGGATGTGCCGCGCAGCGAGGCTGTGGCCTGCATCAGTCAGACGCTGAACAAGCACGGCGCCGGATTTGTCTTCGGCCAGCGTGCGCGTATCGCTGACGGCAAGGACGGCGATGCGGCAGGGGATGAAGGGGCGGGTTTCGTCGAAACGTGTCATGGAAACTCCCTCGGGCATCTCAGCGCAGGCAACCGCTCCGCCTCCATCGCCTCTCGCAGCCGCGTTTCAAACCAATCCTCGGACACATCCGCCACAATCTCATTCGCCCGCACACCGCACCGCGTGACCAACTCCACCTCCGCCTCCGCCCGCGCGTCGAAGGCCGCCTCAACAACACCCTCCTCCACACCGGCCCGCTCAGCATAGCGCGGCAAGGCCAGCGCGCGCATCGCAGCGACGCGGCCCGTCCGGTTCGGGTTTGTCAGGCCGGGACAGGCCAGCAATACGGTCTGCGCCATCTGCAACTCGATCACCAGTTCCGCGAAGTTGCGGCCTCTCGCCGGGTCGCACAACGCGACCTCTCCAGCCTCGTCCCGGAACAGAACCAATCCATCCGCCACGCTGATTGGACCATGCACGGTACCGGACCCGGCCAGCGTTTCCAAATCCACGACACCAAACGGTTCCGCCCAAGCAGGCAACGCTGCGAGGAGGACCAAGGGTCCGAGGAGCGCGCGAGGCATCCTCACCCCAACCGCGCCTTGATCTCCAGCAGATCGGCCCAGGCCTCCCGCTTCGCCGCCGGGTTCCTTAGCAAATACGCCGGGTGGAACATCGGCATTGCCGGTTTGCCCAGCACATCCTCCCAATTCCCCCGCATCCGCGTAATTCCACGCCGCCCGAGCAATCCGGAACAGGCGTGGTTGCCCATCAGCACCACCACATCCGGGTTCGCCAATTCGATATGCCGCCGGGTGAAAGGCTGCATCATGGCCAGCTCTTCTGGCTTCGGATCGCGGTTCTGTGGCGGCCGCCAGGGTAGCATGTTGGTGATGTAAAGCCCGCCTGCCCCATCCACCTGCCGGTCCAACCCAATCGCGGCAAACATCTTGTCGAGCAACTGCCCCGCCCGCCCCACGAAAGGCTTGCCTTGCTGATCCTCGTCCCGGCCCGGAGCTTCGCCCACAACCATCACGCGGGCCGAGGAATGCCCGTCGCTGAACACGAAATTCCGTGCACCGCGTTTCAGCTCGCAGTGCTCGAACCCTTCCAACGCCGCGCGCAAAACCTCCATTGACCCGGCGCTTTCGGCCAGCTGTTTCGAGATGGCGACCGTGTCAACCGCTGGCGCTGCAGGTTGCACCGGCGCGGCCTGCGTCACCGGGGCCGTTGCCGGTTTCGGCTTGGGCGCCGGGGCGGGCAAATCGAATCGATCCACAGGCACATCCAGGATCGCCTCATCGGCTCCCAGCTCCACCTGCCAATCCAACGCGGCCACCGCGTCCCAATATTCCAGCGACTCGTCCATAGCCGCCAAGCTAGGCCCTATTGCGGGGGGCGGAAAGGCCTGCCATCGTGTCGTGCATGCCACGTATCCTGACCGTCTCCGCCCACTATCCCCGCGATGCCGACACGGTCTTCGCCGAGGCCCTCAGCTTTGAGGAAATGGCCGAGGCCACACGGGGCGTTGCCACCTACAAAGATCTTCCCAAAGGCAATTTTGTGGAGGGGGAGACCTATACGCTCAACGTCACGGTCTGGGGCGTCATGCGGAACCCGAACTATCAGGTCCATGTCGAACGGCTCGACCATGTGGAGCGGGTCGTGCAAAGCCGCGAATTTGGTTTCATGATCCGCAACTGGGACCACACGCTGACGGTTGCGCCCGAAGGCGATGGCTGCCGATGGACCGACCGGATCGAGATCGATTGCTCCTGGGCCACCGGTTACATGGCGTGGGTCGGCAGCAAGCTCTATCGTCGCCGCCACGTGAACCGTCAGGGCGAAGACATCACCGTCGCGATCACCCGCGCCTAAGACTTGCCGCGCAGCACCCCTCCCGCCTATAAGCCGCGAAACCGGAGGGACGCCCAATGAGTTTCGACAAGCCGCATCTTCTTGGCATCGAAGAGCTGTCGCCCCCGGAAATCACCACCCTCCTCGACCGCGCCGACATCCATGCCGAGGCCGAACGTGGTAGCCGTGACCACGGCCAGCCGCTCAAGGGCCTGACCCAGATCAACATGTTCTTCGAGAATTCGACCCGCACACAGGCGAGTTTCGAGATTGCGGGCAAACGCCTTGGGGCCGACGTGATGAACATGGCGATGCAGACGTCATCGGTGAAAAAGGGCGAGACGCTGATCGACACTGCCCTCACGCTCAACGCCATGCATCCGGACCTTCTGGTCGTCCGCCACCCGCATTCCGGCGCTGTAAAGCTACTGGCCGACAAGGTGAATTGCGCCGTCCTGAACGCAGGCGACGGGCGGCACGAACACCCCACGCAGGCCTTGCTCGATGCGCTGACGATCCGCCGCGCCAAGGGCCGCCTCCACCGCCTCAACATCGCGATCTGCGGCGACATCGCCCACTCCCGCGTGGCGCGCTCAAACATCCTGCTGCTGGGCAAGATGGAAAACCGCATCCGCCTGATCGGCCCGCCAACCCTGATGCCTTCCGGAGTCGCGGATTGGGGGGTTGAGGTCTACGACAACATGGAAACGGGTCTGGAAGGCTGCGACGTGGTGATGATGCTGCGCCTCCAGAAAGAGCGCATGGACGGCGGTTTTATCCCGTCAGAGCGCGAATACTACCACCGCTACGGTCTGGACGCCGCGAAGCTGTCGGTGGCGAAAGACGATGCGATTGTGATGCACCCCGGCCCGATGAACAGGGGTGTGGAAATCGACGGCGTGCTGGCCGACGACATCAACCGGTCCGTCATTCAGGAGCAGGTGGAGATGGGCGTCGCCGTGCGGATGGCGGCGATGGAACTGCTGGCGGAGAATTTGCGGGAGCGGAGAGCGGCGGCGTGAGCGACGACTACGACTGGACGCGGCACCTATGGGAGGATGAGCAAGTCGTGTGGCAAGGAAAACCATCCGCCAAGCCCTACCTCTTTTCTTGGATTGACCTCTATCTGAGCTTATTTGTCATTGGATCATTGCAGTTTGCTTCGGCCGAACAGCCTTTCTCTATGGTCGACCCCCCCGACTACGTTACGACCTACGTTTTGCCCGTAGCGACCGTGGTGATACTCGCAACATTGGGTTGGCGGCGTCTTGGCATGGACCGTTCAAGACGTCTCAATGAAACCTATGCTCTGACAAACCACCGCGCGGTTGTTGCGGATCTTGACCAAAGGGAAGTCGTTCGATCGCTTACACTCGGGACTAAGGTAAACGTCTTCGAAAATGGATACGCCTACAGGTATGTAACGTTCACGACAAAGACGAAGGCCATGTGGTGGCTCACACGCGGCATCATGCTTGACGGCCCACCCGACTTGTTTGGGCGAAGACAAAGCGACGACCTCCACTTTTTGGCGCCTGAAATGGCGAATGAAGTCGCAGGCATGGCCAGAGATTTGATAAGGCGGAAAGCACAATGACCCACCTCCACATCTTCGCCCTCAACGAGCCCATCACTACGTCCCACACCAACCTCACCCGCCAGAAAGGCGAGACCCCTGCCCTGCCTCCGCTCGCCGAATGGCTTGGCCTCGACGCCCTCGATACCGACCAGATCGAGCTTTTTCCCATCAGTGACCTCGGCGGCATGGACCTTTCCGACTACGTCCAACTGGCGTTCACGCCAGAGGACGGTATCCCCGCCGATAACCAGCGCCGGATCAACACGCTGGAAGGCTCCATATTGCTGGTACCCGATGATGCCATCACCGGCACGCTTTCCCCCGGCCCGCAGGCCACATTGATCGCCACGATCCCGTTGGCCCAGGCCGACAACTCCGCCGTCCTGCCGAAAGCGGATGTCGCCCGCCCACCGACCCAGGCCGCTCACACCGAGCCTGAGCGTGAAGCGACCCCGCCCATCGCGCTTTACATGCTCCTCGGTATGGCAGTCTTCGCCGTGCTCGCGATCTTTGTGGGGTGGGGCTGATGGCCCATGTCCCCGCCCCGAATTGGCAGCATGTTGTGGCACCGGGTGAAGAACTCCGCTGGACCGGCAAACCCGACGGGCAGGTCCGGCTACGGTATTTGGCCGGTTACAAGTCGTTGACGGGTCTGGTGACGATGGCGGTTGTTGCCGTGATTATGTTTGCCCCGGCTGAGATGCTCGGCGGTTTCGCATCCTTCCGTGACATGCCCATTGCACAGCTCGTGGCAGCGGCCATAGCGGCGCAGGGCTTTTACAGTTTCCTGCCACGACTGTTTGTTGAGGCTGCCTGGAACCGAAAGACCCACTACGCTCTGACCAATCGCGCCGCCTACATCAAGTCAGAAGGGCGCATGGGCCGGTACCTGCCGCGTCATGCCCTGGCCGATCTTGAGCTTCTGAAAGTGAAGGGCGTGGGCCGCGACAGTGTCCACTTCGCCGAATACAGCTACCGAACGTCACAGAACGGGAGCGGGAGCCGCAAAGTCTATGTGAGCTACGGCTTCGACCACATCGAAGACGCGCAAAAGGTGCGCGACATGATTGTCGAGGCCCGCCGTGCAATGGGCCGCACGGAGGCGCCGCGCCGCTCGTGGTTCGGGAATGGCGTCTTCGATGGCTGGTGATTTGGTGGCCGCGCAGCATCGCAGGGCCTTGAAATTCGCCCTAAGGCAGGCGAGGGACTGACATCATGACGAATGCTCCGCTCCACACGCCCTCCAAGAATGCGCTCTTGCGCAATGCGCGCCTAATCGACCCGGAGGCCGGGACAGAATTCCTCGGCTGGTTGCGTATCGAAAATGGGATAATCGCCGAGACCGGTGAAGGCGCGCGCGCAGGCGGGATCGACTGCGGCGGCGCCTGCCTTGCGCCCGGTATTGTGGACGTCGGCGTAAAGGTGGGTGAACCCGGCGAACGCCACAAGGAGAGCTTCCGCACCGCGGGGCTGGCGGCGGCGGCGGGCGGCGTGACCACGATGGTCACTCGCCCCGACACAACGACCCCCATCGACACGCCGGAAGTACTGGAATTTGTGATCCGCCGCGCGCGGGACGAAGCGATTGTAAACGTCGCCCCGATGGCTGCGCTGACCAAAGCGCGCGAGGGTCACGAGATGGTCGAAATCGGTTTCCTGCGCGATGCAGGGGCCGTGGCCTTCTCGGACGGCGATCAAGTGGTGCCGAACATTAAGGTACTCAGCCGCTGCATGACCTACGCGCGCTCCCTCGGTGCGATGATCGTGGGCCACCCTCAGGAACCGACACTGAGCGACGGAAGCGCTGTAACCTCTGGCAAATTCGCCTCGCTCAAAGGCCTGCCCGCCGTCTCGCCCATGGCAGAGCGCATGGGGTTGGAGCGTGACCTCGCCTTGGCTGAGATGACCGGCGTGGCATACCACGCCGACCAGATTTCAACCGCCGCCGCATTGCCCGCCTTGGCACGCGCGAAGGCGCAAGGCCTCGATGTGACCGCAGGCGTTTCGATCCACCATCTGACGCTGAACGAATTCGATGTGGGCGACTATCGCACCTACTTCAAACTCAAGCCGCCGCTGAGGTCCGAAGATGACCGCCAGGCGATGGTCGAAGCCGTGCGCGATGGCACGATTGACGTGATCTGCTCGATGCACACACCGCAGGATGAGGAAAGCAAACGCCTGCCGTTTGAAGCTGCTGCCTCTGGCGCCGTGGGCCTTGAAACGCTCTTGCCCGCCGCCCTACGCCTTTACCACTCAGGCCAGCTCTCTTTGCCAGACCTGTTCCGTGCCATGGCCCTAAACCCCGCACGACGTTTCGGCTTGCCCGCAGGCCAACTGGCCGAAGGCGCGCCCGCTGACCTGATCCTATTCGACCCCGACGCCCCCTTTGTGCTGGACCGTGCGACCTTGCGGTCCAAGTCGAAAAACACCCCCTTCGATCTGGCCCGGATGCAAGGCCGTGTCTTGCGAACCTGGGTCTCGGGCGCGCAAGTCTTCGAGGCCGATGCATGATCCCGGCCATTGAAACCACTCTGCCGCTCCTCGGGCAGACAGTCCTCCTCGCATACGGATTGGGGTCCATCCCCTTCGGCCTCGTGATGGCGCGGCTGTTCGGGCTGGGGGACCTGCGGCAAGTGGGCTCCGGCAACATCGGGGCCACAAACGTTCTGCGTACGGGTAACAGGCTTGCAGCGTTCCTGACCTTGGTGCTGGATGCCGGGAAAGGTGCGATTGCCGTGTTGCTGGCGCGCCTTCTGCTGGCTGAGGATGCGGCGCAACTGGCAGGTGTCGCGGCCTTTCTGGGCCATTGCTTCCCCATCTTTCTAGGCTTCAAAGGCGGTAAGGGCGTGGCCACGTTCCTGGGCACTCTGCTGGCGCTTGCCTGGCCCATTGGGGCCGCAGCCTGCGCGGTCTGGGCCGTAACGGCAGCTCTGTTTCGGATATCTTCTCTGGCCGCTCTGGTCGCCGCCGCCGCCAGCCCGATTACGGCACTGGTGCTGGGATATGCGGACGCCACCGTCTTTTGCCTCGCGCTCGCCGTTCTGATTTTCATCCGCCACCAACCAAACATCGCGCGCCTTGTGCGAGGGGAAGAGCCCCGGATTGGGAAAAAAGCCTAGGTCGCAAACCCCTGTATTTCCGGTGCACGCTTCGCGCGCCCAGGATCGCCAACGACGTCATTCTAGCGCTTTCCTGAGAAAATGATGCGGAATTGGTCAAGAAGCGACCCACAAACCATCCTCAAATGACAGTCACGACACACCGACTGGAGGGTTTCCTTACCGCAACGTTAATTTCGTTGATTTCACAAGGAACCTCACGCAAATGTGTGGCCGAACGGGGGTCACGCGCGCTCTGCCTGAACGCGAAACAGAGCCTCCGTCGACAATTTGACCGGACCCTGAAAGGACCCCTTCCATGGATTTCATGACTGCTGTGAAGCACGTCTTCGCCAACTACGCCAACTTCTCGGGCCGCGCGCGCCGCTCCGAATACTGGTGGTTCTACCTGTTCAACATCATCGTCAATGTTGTGGCCTCCATCGTTGATGGCGCCATTGGCATGCCCATCGCCTCAATCATCGCATTCCTGGCCCTGATCGTCCCCGGTATCGCAGTTGCTGTGCGCCGCATGCACGACGTTGGCCGCTCCGGCTGGTGGTTGCTGATCCTGTTTGTGCCACTCGTCGGTATCATCCTGATCATCTACTGGTTCGTCCAGCGTGGCACCGTTGGCCCGAACGAATACGGCAACGATCCCTACGATGCAGCGCCGATGGCCTGATCTGACCGGATCAAATACCTGATTTTGAACGGCCCGCCCTCCTCGGCGGGTCGTTTGCATGTCCGGCGCGGCGATTACGCGCGAGAATGCCGTCGCACCGTCAAATGATTTCCACATTTCCCCACCAGTGTTTTGGCAAAGCCGATGAACCGGCAAGACATCATGGGGTTAAGCTGATGGGTTTGTTCAAAGCAGTCGCGCGATGCTACATCCGCATGTTCGATTTCTTCGGACGCGCGCGCCGGGCGGAATATTGGTGGTTCTTCCTTTGGCAAATGCTCATCGGTGCGGCCGTCGGTGGCACCTTCGGCTTCCAGATGGCCAGCCGTGCTGCGACCGATCCAGCCTTCGCCGCCATGATGCAAGATCCCATCCGCGCCGAGGCCTATTTCAACAGCCTGATCGCGGGATACGAGCTTCCCTTGTTTGCGGCCTACGTCTTGCTGTTCATTTTGCCCAACCTCTCCGTCACCATTCGCCGCCTGCATGACACGGACCGCTCTGGCTGGAACATCTTCATGCCGACACTGGTCGGTATCGTTTCCGGCATTGGCGGCAGCGTGCTGATGGGCATGGCAGCGGCTAGCGGAAGTACCGGCGGTGTCTTCGCGGCCATGTTTGTGATCATCGTACCGACGCTGATTGCTTCAATCGTTTTCTTCGTCTGGCTCTGCCAGGCAGGCACCCACGGCGACAACCGCTTTGGGCCCGACAGCGCACCTGACCGCCCAGCGCCCGAACCGTCGCACCCGGCCTTTGCGCCGGCTCTGGATGGGGAAGCGGCAGACCGCTCAGAGGTGGCGCGCAAAGCCGCCATGAGCGACTACTACAAGCGCCACGTCCTGCCGAACATCCAGAAGCCCAAAGCTCAGTAAGAGAACTCTTTATAGATGCGGCTCAGGTCGCCGTTCCAGGACCCGTTGTAGCATTCCAAAAGCTCATCAGCGGGCACTTGGCCTGTTTCCAAGGAGTCCTTCAGGGCATTCAGGAAATGCGTCTCGTCCAGCACCAGCCCGCCCGCGCCCGGCATTGCCCGCGCTTTCAGGCCCGTCTCTGCAATCGCCACAACCTCACGCGCAAGGTCCATCATCTTGTGGCCCCCGGCTTCAGCCGCCAATCCGTGGACCGAGGCCTGAATCCGCATGTCCTCCCGCGTCTCGGCATCCAGCCCTTTCGCCAGATCCCAAGCCGCATCCAGTGCGCCCTGATCGTACATCAGCCCCACCCAGAACGCGGGCAAGGCGCACAGGCGCCGCCACGGGCCACCATCAGCCCCGCGCATTTCGATGAACTTCTTCACGCGCGCCTCGGGGAACAGCGTGGTAAGGTGATCCGCCCAATCGCTGAGCGTCGGTATCTCACCAGGCAGCGCAGGCAATTCGCCTTTCAGGAAATCGCGGAAGCTCTGCCCTAGCGCGTCAACATATTCGCCGTCGCGGTAGACAAAATACATCGGCACATCGAGGGCATATTCCACCCAGCGCTCAAACCCGAACCCCTCTTCGAACACAAACGGCACCATTCCCGTGCGATCCGCATCCAGATCCCGCCACACGCGCGAACGCCAGCTTTTGTGACCATTGGGCGCGCCATCCAGAAAAGGTGAGTTCGCAAACAGCGCCGTCGCAACCGGCTGCAGGGCAATCGCCACCCGCATTTTCTGCACCATGTCGGCCTCGGACCCAAAGTCGAGGTTCACCTGCACCGTGCACGTCCGCCGCATCATGGTCCGGCCCATCGTGCCGACCTTCTGCATATAGGCGTCCATCAACTTGTAGCGGCCCTTCGGCATCAGCGGCATATCCTCATGCCGCCAGATCGGCGCGGCCCCAAGACCGATGAAATCAACACCGATGATGTCGGCCACTTCCCGCACCTGACGCAGATGTTCGTTCACCTCGTCACAGGTCTGGTGAATGTTCTCCAGCGGCGCACCAGACAGTTCCAACTGCCCACCCGGCTCCAACGACACGTTCGCGCCGTCCTTCTCCAGCCCGATGATGTTCCCACCTTCCAGCACGGGCGCCCAGCCGAACCGGTCCCGAAGCCCTTCCAGCACCGCCTTGACCGAGCGTTCGCCTTCATAGGGGATCGGCTTATGCGTATCGCGGCAAAACCCGAACTTCTCATGCTCGGTCCCGATCCGCCAATCGGCCTTCGGTTTGCACCCATCGGCCAGATATTCTGCCAGTTGTTCGTGCCGCTCAATCGGCCCGCCGCCTTGCTGTGGAATGGACATGGCGCAAGGCCTCCTTTGCGTGTCGCTCGGGGATCAGGCGTGGCCCGCGGCGCTCAGGGTGTCAAGGCCAGCGGGCGCTCTCGCACCCACAATCGCTGCGACCCCTTTGTGCGCGATTGCACAGCCTGGATCAGCCTGTCCACGTTGAGGCCGGGCAGCGCCGCAAAGGCATCGAACAACGCATCCGCGCCCGCTGCATCGACCGGTATCACAAGAAGTTGCGTCGTGTCCGCCAAAACCCAGGTCACCTGGTCGCCGCCATCGCGCCGCACCGACAAGACGCGCAGATCGTCCAGCGCCATCGTCCCACCCGTGATCGGCCCCATGTACACAATGCGCCGCTCGTCCACCTGCACCGCGCCCGGGCCCTCGCTCCCCGTCAAAAACCGAGCCCGCCGGAACGCTGGCACCATGAAGGCCGACCCCAGCGCCATGACGACGTAGCCAAACCCAGTCACGATCACACCGCCGGGGCGCAGAGCGATCCACAGGCCGATCAAGATCACCGCCGTCGCCATCAGGACCTCGCGCCAGCGGGTCAAGGCAGCAATGGCTTCGGGTCGGAAAAAGCTGCTCATGTGCGAACCCCCTCGTAGGGTGCTTGGATCGGTTCAAATTCCATCGGGTTAAAATCGCGCAGCAACGTGCGCGCGCCTTTCCGCCCGATGCGATACAGGCAACCATCTTCAACTGCACACCAATCTGGCAAAACGGTTGGAGCTGGCTTCAATGGCCAATCCCTTCGAACGCGCTCCATGGCAACCGCTTTGATGTCCGCAGGTTTCCCGGAAGACAATACGAAGTGCTCAGGTGCCTTGTTGCGGGACGGCGGAACTTCGTCATGGGCCACGCCAAGGGCGTTCGGATGCCAAACCCACCGCAACGGGGCAGGCAAAGGCGCGATGTCGGGGCTGTGCAAATACGGACACAGTACATGATGCCGGTCAATGAACCGCGCGCCTTGCCCCCAGGTGCTCCCTTCCACCAACACCGCAAGCGCTGTGAAGTATGGCACTTCGCTGATCGCAGCAAAGCCACCCGGCATCTCGCCGTAGCCGCCTCTGTCGCTGAACCCGAAGTAGGCGAAGTGTTTGCCGTCGGTCGACAGATCGCACTTGTGTTCATAGACCCGGTGCTTGACCCATTGGCCGTCCGCAAACGTGTCCGTCTTGGTATCCCACGCAATCATCCGCACATGTTTGGTCGGTCCACGCCGCAAGATCACCGCACGCGGCGCCTCGCTGGCGAAGTAGAGGTCCAACCGGCAAGGCGGGCGATCGGTCATTTCCAATCCCCCGCAGCAGCCTGCCACAGCGTCAGCGCTGCCACCGCCGCCGTATCCGCGCGCAATATCCTCGGCCCCAATGGAACAGGCACCACCTGCTCCATCCCGCGCAGCCGCGCGCGTTCGCCTTCCGAAAAGCCGCCCTCCGGCCCAATCAAAACCGCCGCAGGCGCCGTAGCCTCTGCGAGGACAGCCGTCAGCCTGGAGGAGCGATTGGCAAGCCCCTCATCCGCAAAAACAATCTTCCGCGTGTCCCAATCGTCCAACACCTTCGCCAAGGGCCGCAAGTCCGCAACCTCCGGCACAAACACCGCGCCACATTGCTCCGCCGCCTCAACTGCGTGCGCCTGCAACCGGTCCTGCCGAATACGCTCCGCATTGGTGAATTCCGTCTGAACCGGCACAATCCGCCGCACGCCCAGTTCCACCGCTTTCTCCACGATGAAATCCGTGCGCGTCTTCTTGATCGGCGCAAACAGCAACCACAGGTCCGGCGGCGTCACCTGCGGAGCCACCTGCTCCACATTGGCCAGTTCCCCCGCGCGCTTTCCAGCAGACGCAACCTCCGCCCGCCATTCCCCGGCCTCGCCATTGAACAGCGCCACTTCCGCGCCTTCCCGCAGGCGCATCACGTTGAATAGATAATTCGCCTGCTCCCGCGACAGGGCGACACGCTCGCCCTCCCCCAACGGGTGGTCTACAAAGAGGCGTATCTTCGGGCGCACGGACATGGGGCCAAACGTATGAGCGAGACCGAGCCGGGACAAGTCGCAGACGCCGTTCAAGGCAATTGGGTCGACCGCCTCGCCCCCGCTGCCACACGCCCCTACCTGCGCCTCAGCCGCGCCGATCGACCCATCGGCACGTGGCTGTTGTTGTTGCCCTGCTGGTGGGGCTTGCTTCTGGCACTGTCTTTCACAGGTCGCGCGCCAACGCTCTACGACGTCTGGATCTTCGTGGGCTGCGCCATCGGGGCCTTCCTGATGCGCGGCGCAGGCTGCACATGGAACGACATCACCGACCGTGATTTCGACGGCTCCGTGGCGCGCACCGCGTCGCGGCCCATCCCTTCCGGGCAAGTCAGCGTCAAGCAGGCATTAGCATGGGCCGCAATCCAGGCGCTCATATCCTTCGGTATTCTGCTGACCTTCAATTGGCCGACCATTCTCCTTGGCGTCATCTCCCTTGTCCCCGTCGCGATCTATCCCTTCGCCAAGCGGATCACGTGGTGGCCGCAAGTCTTCCTAGGCCTCGCCTTCAACTGGGGTGCCCTTCTTGCGTGGACCGCCCACACCGGCAGCCTGTCTCTTGCGCCAGTGCTCCTCTACCTCGGCGGTATCGCATGGACGCTCTTCTACGACACGATCTACGCCCATCAGGATCGCGAAGATGACGCGATGATCGGGATCAAATCCACCGCTCGCCTCTTTGCCGAAAACACCAAGACCTGGCTCCGTGGTTTCATCGCCGCCACTCTGCTGCTGATCGGCGCAGCGGTCGTCGTGGCGCTGGTCCCGGGCGGCAACATTCTGGCGCTGGTGGTGGCGCTTGGCGGGGTCTGGGCCATGGGCTGGCACCTGTCCTACCAGTTGATCCGGCTCGACATCGACAACCCGGACCTGTGCCTGAAACTCTTCCGTTCCAACCGCGACGCGGGCCTGATCCCCGCGCTGTTTTTCGCCGCTGCCCTCTTCGTTTGATTGAAAGCCCGCGCTGGACAGGCTAGGGCTGAGGGATAAAAGCCCCCGAGCAGGGAAACCGGGTAACAAAGCCCATGTCGATATCCGAACGCATATCCGCATTTGTCGGACCAGCCTCCTTCGTGGTGGCGGGCACGCTTTCCGTGGGCGTGGCAGTCGTTGCCGCTAGTGTGATCGAGCGGCGCTCGACCGAAGACATTCTGACAGCGCTTGAGGCCGACGGGATCACCTGGGCCGAGGTTTCGGCCAACGGCCTGCAGGTCTTCCTTGACGGCACGGCCCCGGATGAGGCCGCGCGCTTCCGCGCCGAAACGCAGGCCTCTGCAATCATCGACGCGGACCGCGTCATCAACCGCCTCGACGTGGCCGCGCAGGATTTCTCTGCCCCGCCCCGCTATTCCCTCGACATGCTGCGCAACGGCGACGGCATCCAGTTGATCGGCCTGATCCCCGCACCTGAGGGCGACGAGGCCTTTGCCGTGGCCGAAGCCATCGCCGACATCGCCGGTTCAGCCGACGTCGTGAACATGATCGAAACCGCTGAGATGCCCGCGCCCGACACTTGGGCCGAAGCACTCGCGTACGGTCTGCGCGCGCTCCAGACATTGCCACGGTCCAAGGTCACCGTTCTGGCAGACCGGGTTGAGATCGAAGCCGTGGGCGAAACCCGCGAAGAACGCGCTGAATTCATTGCGCGCCTCCAACAGAACCAGCCCGAAGGCGTCGAAGTCGTCCTTGATATCTCCGCCCCACGCCCCGTCATCACCCCCTTCGCCCTACGCTTCGTGCGCGACGCCGAAGGGGGCCGGTTCGAAACCTGCACAGCCGACACCATCCAAACACGCGATCAGATCGTGGCAGCCGGGCGAGCTGCAGGCGCCGGCGGCAGCTCGCCCTGCACCATCGGCCTTGGCGTGCCGTCCCCCTCCTGGGGGGACGCCGTTGAAACGGCACTCGCGGCACTCACTGAACTGGGCGAAGGCAGCCTGACTTTCTCGGACGCCGACGTGACACTGATCGCGGCCGAAGGCACCGCGCAGGATCACTTCGACACGGTTGTGGGCGAGTTGGAGGCGGCGCTGCCGGACCTCTTCTCCCTACAGACTGTCTTGCCCGAACCCTCGGCCGAACAAACTGCTGGTCCTGCACGCTTCACCGCCACGCTCGACCCCGAAACAGGTGCGCGTCTACGTGGCCGCCTGCCTGACGGGGCCATAGGTGCGTCAGTCCAAACCTTCGCCGCAGCGCTGTTCGGGGCGGACCGCACCGATGTCGCCACCCGCTCCGTCGTCGACCTTCCTCAAGGCTGGTCGGTTCGCGTCATGGCCGGTCTGAATGCCCTGTCCGAACTCAACTCTGGCCAGTTGACGGTTGAGCCTGACACTCTCCGCCTGACCGGTGAGACTGGGGATCAGGAAGCTGTCTCGCGCCTGACCCGGATGCTGTCCGAAGACCTTGGACAAGGGGCCGACTTCCAACTCGACGTCAGCTACGTCGAAGCGCTCGACCCGGTCGCTTCGCAGCCCACCGATGAACAATGCGTGGCCCGCATCCGCAGCATTCAGGAAGAGACCAAGATCACCTTTGATCCCGGTTCAACCGAGATCAACGAAGCCGCAGGCGCCGTGCTTGACCAGATCGCCGAAGTGCTGCCCGATTGCCTCCACGTGCGCATTGAGATCGGCGGCCATACAGACGCACAGGGCGGCGAGACGATGAATCTGAACCTCAGTCAGGCCCGCGCAGATGCGGTTCTGAATGGTCTTCTCGCGCGCGGCATCCTGATTTCCAATCTGACCGCTCAGGGCTACGGTGAAAGCCAACCGATCGCCGACAACGAAACCGAAGATGGCCGTGAACAGAACCGTCGCATCGAATTCCGCCTTCTGGCCACAGCCGAGGTTGCCGGCGCAGCCGCCGGGGCCGACGATCAGCCCCGCACGCGCGGTGGCATTCTGGCCCAGGGAGCAATTGCCGATTGGCCGTTTGAGGCACGCCCCCTTCCCCGCCCCGAAGCGCCCGACGCGAACTAGGACGAAAGCAAGAGCCCCATGAACCGCCTGGAATTCATCATCGCCATCGCCATCATCCTGTTCGTGGCTTTCGCCCTCGGATGGCTCGCTCACTGGCTCGTGACCCGGTTCAATCAGGTGTCGTCCGCCGATCTGGGGGAGATGGAAAACCTCGCCCGCGCCCTGCACGATGCCGAGGAAACCCGCGACCAGGCGATTGCCTACCTCCAGCAACGTGAAGGCGAATTGACCAATCAGCTTAGCCAGACAGAGGCGGAGTTGCGCGCCGCGATGGAAGGTCTGCGGGAGGCGCGGCAAGAGGCGGAAGAGCTGCGCACTTACGTCGAAAGCGTCAACCAAAACGCCTGACGCCGCTTGCCTACCAGCGGTTCAGCGCGTCCTCATCTTCATCCTTGGCCGCAACCCAATCCGCCCCGCGCGACGTGATCTCGCGTTTCCAGAATGGGGCTCGCGATTTCAGGTAATCCATCAGGAAATCAGCGGCCTCAAAGGCGTTCCGACGATGCGGGGCGGCTGTGGCCACCATCATGATCGTCTCGCCCAGTTCCAGTCGTCCATGGCGGTGGATCACCAACGCATCGATCAACTCGAACCGTTCCATCGCTTGCGCGCGAATGTCTGTCAGCGCGCGTTCCGTCATCCCGGGGTAATGCTCTATTTCCATCGCCGCCAAATCACCTTCGGCGACGTCCCGCGTGATCCCAGTGAAGCTGACTATAGCCCCCGCGCCCTCTGCACCTTCGGAGAAAGCGTTCAGCTCCGCGCCAGGGTCAAAAGCATCTTCGCGGACGTGAACGGCCACAGGTTCAGCCCCCAGTCATGGGCGGGAAGAAAGCCACTTCTTTCGCGCCCAAGACCGGCGCATCGAACGCAACCAATTCCTGATCGACCGCCGCCCGTAGCGAAGCAATGTCGGAGAATGCGAAGGCATGGGACTCTGAGCGGGCTTTCAGCTCTTCGATCAGATCGGCCACTGTTTCGGCGTTGCTTTCAATGGTCTCATGACCCGTCCCAATACGTTCCCGCAGCCAGGCGAAATAGCGAATATCCATCACTCGGGCTCCGTCAGGTAAGGCCGCGCCTTGCGGAAGTAATCGACCCCTGTGATCGCCGTCAAAGCCGCCGAGAGCCACAGCAGGGCAATGCCCAAAAGCTCGCTCCACTGGTAGCCGAACAGGATCCAACGCAGGTTGAATTCGTCCTCCACCTCGCCGGCCATGATGCCCTCGATGATCGCCGCGTCCATACCAACCGACAGCGCCCAAAGGTAATGGGCGAAGAGGCCAAAGCAGAAGATAAAGCCGATGGCGAACATCTGAACCGTGGTTTTCCACTTGGCCAGTTTTGTGACCTTCAGCTTGCTCGCGTTGGCCCCCAGAAATTCCCGCAGGCCCGAGACGAAAATCTCACGCAGAAGGATCACGATGATGGGGATCAGGAAGATCGGGTTCAACGACAGACTGCCCGCGTTGAAATTGACCCCATAAAGCGCCAGCACAACGGTCAGGGCGATCACGACCATCGCCTTGTCGGCAATCGGATCCAGCATGGCGCCGAACTTCGTTTCCTGCTTCCACGCCCGCGCCAGAACACCGTCGACATAGTCCGTAAACGCCGCCGACATGAACAGCAAAAGCGCCACCCAATCGGCGAAGGGCCGGGGCAAGAGAAGGAAGACAAAAGCCACCATCGGCGCCGCGATCAGGCGCACGAGGGTCAGGCTGTTTGGCAGGTTCAAACGCATGCCCAAGGCGTATCGCGTTCCGGGAACAGAGGGAATAGCCCGCGACCGCAACAGGTCGTGTGATCGGCGGGTATCCCCGTTGAAATCATTAAGATTGGGTTAACAGGACTGCGATTGTGCTGTCTTTCCAAAACGTTAGCCTTCCTTATCAACGTGATAAGCTGTTGACCTCAGGCCTGATCATGGAAATAGTCGTAGATCTTCTGCGCCAGACCTTCAGATACTCCCTCGACCGCTTTCAGATCCGCAAGGTTCGCCCGCGTCACCGCCTTGGCCGAGCCAAAATGCGCGAGCAGCGCCCGTTTCCGCGCGGCCCCCACGCCCGGCACATCATCCAGCGGCGTCGCGCTGACAGCCTTCGACCGCTTGTTGCGGTGCGCGCCAATCGCGAACCGGTGCGCCTCATCCCGCATCCGTTGGACGAAATAAAGCACCGGATCATTGCGTTTGAGCGCGAAGACCGACTTGCCGGGGCGGTAGAACTCTTCCTTGCTCTGATCGCGATCGATGCCTTTGGCGACGCCGATAAACGGCACATCTTCGACGCCCAGATCATCCATGATCTCTTTCACCGCGCTGATCTGCCCCGCGCCGCCGTCGATCAGCAGAAGGTCTGGCCAGGCTTCGGTCTCGCGATCCGGGTCTTCTTTCAACAGCCGCTTGAAGCGGCGGTTCAGGACCTCTTTCATCATGCCAAAATCGTCGCCCGGCGTCAGCTCTTCCCCTCGAATGTTGAACTTACGGTATTGGCTTTTCATGAAGCCGTCGGGCCCGGCCACGATCATCCCACCAACGGCATTCGTTCCTTGAATGTGGGAGTTGTCGTAGACCTCGATCCGCTTGGGCGGGCCGTCGAGATCGAAGGCTTCGGCCAAACCGCGCAGGAGTTTGCCCTGAGCCTGGCTTTCGGCCATCGAGCGGCCAAGGCTTTCGCGCGCGTTGCGGCGAGCGCCTTCGACGAGTTCGAGTTTCTCGCCGCGCTGGGGGATGAGGATTTCGACCTTTGTGCCGCGTTTCTGGGACAGCGCGTCGGCCATCAGGTCCATGTTCTCAACCGGATGGGACAGGATCACCTGACGGGGAACGTCTTTGGTGTCGTAGAACTGGCCGAGGAAAGCCTCTAGCACCTCAGGCTCGTCGATGTCGGGGCCGATGCGGGGGTAGTAATCCTTATTGCCCCAGTTCTGGTTGGCGCGGATGAAGAAGACCTGAACGCAGGCCTGCCCGCCCTCCATATGAAGGGCAATCACATCGGCCTCGCGCACGCCACGCGGATTGATACCTTGTGCGCTTTGCACGTTGGTCAACGCACGGATGCGATCGCGCAGGGCGGCGGCGCGTTCAAATTCCATGTCCTTGGAGGCCTCGGCCATCTGCTCGGCCAAGGCGGCCTGCAATTCCGTCGAGTCGCCTTTCAGGAACCGCACAGAATCTGCGACCGAAGCGGCGTAGTCTTCTTCACTGATATGGCCCACGCAGGGGCCTGAGCAGCGTTTGATCTGATACAAAAGGCAGGGCCGCGTGCGGGTTTCAAAGGTCGCGTCCGTGCAATTCCGCAGAAGAAAGACCTTCTGCAATTGGTTCAACGTCCGGTTCACCGCACCCGCGCTGGCAAAGGGGCCAAAGTAGTCGCCCTTCTCCTTCTTCGCGCCGCGATGCTTCTTGATCTGCGGAAAGGCGTGCGTGCGGCTGACGAGGATATTCGGGAAGCTTTTGTCGTCGCGCAGCAGCACATTGAATTTGGGCTTGAGCTGCTTGATCAGGTTCTGTTCCAGCAGCAGCGCTTCGGTTTCCGTCCGCGTGGTCAGAAACATCATGCTGGCCGTCTCGCGGATCATCCGGGCGATCCGCCCATCATGGCCAGATGGTTTCGCGTAGTTCGAGACCCGCCGCTTCAGCGCCCGCGCCTTACCGACATAAAGCACCCGCGATTGCGCATCGAGCATGCGGTAGACACCCGGCGAATTGTCGAGCGTCCGGAGGTAATTCTGGATCACCTCATGGCCGGTTTTCGGCGTGCTTTCGGTCTCATTTTCCATCGTATTTCACGGTTCCGTGATTCTATTCTGCGCTGCAACGGATCATGCGGTGCATCAAGTGCTAAGCTGTCCACCGTTTCTGTGGATAACCCTGCGGAAAACTATTGGGCATGGCGATTTTTTCGTTGTTTTTGGCAGGGTTCTGCGATTTGCCTATTTTTTAGGCACTAATTTATCCCGTTGAAAATAAAGGAAAATAAGTGCCTGTATACAGCAAGAAATATTCTTGTCACATGTCCTTTACATTACAGTCACAAATATCGCGTCGGTGGAGAATCGCGTTCCCTTGCGTCATTCAACCCCAACAACGTCTGGGGTTTCCCACCCCAGATGTTGGCCGCCATCCACACAAATAAGCTGCCCCGTTACCGATTTCGCACCAAGAAAATAGCGCAACGCCTCGCAGATCGCCTGCGGGTCTGCACCACGGTTCAAAACTGTGGCCGCGCGTTGCTTGGCGAAGTGCTCCGCCGACTGTCGCCCGCCCTGCATCGTTGGTCCCGGCCCGATAGCATTGACCCGGCATTTAGGGGCCAGTGCCTGAGCGGATGTCCGGGTCAGCGCCCAGAGGCCCATCTTGGCAATCGTGTAGGTCATGAACTCCGGCGTCAGCTTTCGAACCCGTTGATCGCACATATTCACGATCAGGCCGCGCGCGACCGGCTCATTGTTCTCATCCGTATCCGGCTCCGGCAATTGCGCGGCCAAGGCCTGCGTCAGCACAAACGGCGCCCGCAGGTTTGATTCCATGTGGCGATCCCAATGGTCGCGCGTCGCACTCTCGATATTGTCGTATTCGAAGATGGAGGCGTTGTTGATCAGCACCTCAACCGGTCCCAGCGCTTCTGTCACGCGCCCCATCAAACCCTGAACCGCGTCCTCATCCAGCAGGTCCGCCTGCAACGACACGGCACGCACACCCAATGCCTCGATCTCGTGACAGGTCTCTTCCGCTGCCTCGGCACTACCGTTGTAGTTAACCGCAACGTCGTGCCCCTGCGTGGCCAATTCCAAAGCCATCGCGCGGCCAAGCCGTTTCGCGCCGCCTGTTACCAATGCTGTCATGTCGGGTGCTCCTCCTCAGATCAGGAGGATCACGATATAGCCCACATAGAGCGCAGAAAAAGCCAGACCGACACCGCGCCCCATAGGAAGCTTCTTGAACACAAACGGAAGCAGCACCAACGACGCGGCCAGCATGACCCACAGGTCAAACCGCAGGATGCCGGGATCAACCGGGATCGGCCCCACAAGCGTGGCAATGCCGATGATCGCAAGAAGGTTGAACACGTTCGAGCCGATTACATTGCCAATCGCCACATCCGCCTGTTTGCGGAAGGCGGCCATCACCGTAGTCGCCAGTTCCGGAAGCGAGGTTCCGACCGCCACCAAGGTCAGACCGATCACCGTGTCGCTCACGCCATATTCGGTCGCAATCGCTGTGGCGCTGTCGATCAACAGGCTAGCGCCAAGGGGCAAGCCAACTAGCCCGAGCACCAGGTATAGGCCGATTTTCCACCATTCCATGTTCGGATCGGCTTCTTCGAGGCCGTCGTCATCATCCGCACAGGCATCTCGATGGGCCTTCGCCGACCGCACCGCGTCCCCCAGCATGACCGCGAGGCCCGCCAAAAGGATCAACCCGTGCCACCACGTGAGCGGGCCGAAGAAACACAAGATGATGAACAGCGCCGATGCGCCCAGCATGAACACGTATTCGCGGCGCGTATCGCTCGTCGCGCCCAATCCGGCCAATAAGGCGGGCACACCCAGAACCAGCAAAACATTCGCGGTGTTCGACCCCACCACATTGCCAAGCGCCAGGCCCGGCACGTCTTCCAGGATCGACTGGATGGAGATCAAAAGCTCTGGCGCTGACGTCCCAAAGGCCACGATCGTCAACGATACGATCAGCGCGGGAATGCCCAACCGCAAGGCCAGGTTCACCGCACCCTTTACCAACACGTCCCCTGCCAGCAGCAGGATGACTAGGCCCAGGATCGCAAAGCCAAACTCGTCAGCCATTCCCGCCCTCGCGGCAGGCGCGGCAAGGACCACCACGCAAATTCATGCGACCGCAGTTTGGGCAGGTCTTCGGCTTGGGAAGCGCACCGCGCTTTTCGCCGCGTAGGCGCCGCGCGCCACCGGGCCAACGCAAACGCCCGAACATGGCCAGCACAGCCATGCCAATCAGGAAAAACGTGGCGATCTTGATCATCACGACAAACCATACCGCGCATAAAGCGCGCGCTCTTCAAAGCCTTGGTCCAGATCGGCCATGACCTGCGCGCCAAACCGCGAAAGCAGGCCTTTCTTTGGCCCATGGACCGAAAACCGAACCTTGTCGCCGTAAAGTTCTTTCATCTTGGGTACGAGGTGACCGATGCCGTCTGCCAAGCCCAGCTCAACACCCTTCGCCCCGGCCCAGAACGCGCCCGTGAACATGTCCGGATGATCCGCAAGCCGCTCGCCCCGGCTGGCCTTCACGTGGTCGATGAAGACCTCGTGCACCTCGCTCTGCAAACTTTGCAGCCGCGCAATATCATCCGGATTTTCAGGTTTGAACGGGTCCAGCACCGATTTGTTCTCGCCAGAGGTATAGACACGCCGCTCCACCCCAATCTTCTTGATCGCCTCAACGAAGCCGAAGGTGGAGGAAATCACACCGATGGACCCCACGATGGAGCTTGGATCGACCCAAATGTCATCCCCCGCACAGGCCAGCCAATAGCCGCCCGACGCCGCCACATCCTCAACAAAGGCGTGGACCTTCACGTCCTTCTCTGCGGCCAATCGTCGAATGCGCGCAGCCACCAAAGCCGATTGCACCGGAGAGCCGCCTGGCGAGTTGATCGCCAGCGCGACCGCCTTTGGCTTGCCCTTGGAAAATGCTTTCTCGATGGCCGCGGCATAGCCCGCGTCACTGATGCCGCCACGCGCGCCTGCGGCAATCGCGCCCTGCAGACGGATCACCGAGACCAGCGGCTCGGATTTCAGGAAGGGAATAAAACGTTTCATTGCCTTGGCGATGTAGGCCGCGCAGGCCATTGCAACAAGGAGAGCACGCGCGATTTCTCTCCCCTGTTGCGAGGATCACAGCCTTTTGCTCGGGTGCTTCCGCGCACGGGCCCGCTCAACTCGCGCGCACTGGCAACCTTTGCTCTCCCAATCCGTCGATGCCCAGGCGCATTTCCTGCCCATCACGCAGGAAAACTTGCGGCGATTTTCCCATGCCCACACCGGGCGGCGTGCCGGTGGTGATCACATCACCCGGCTCAAGCGTCATGAAGCGGCTGATGTATTCGACCAGAAAGATCGGCTTGAAAATCATCGTGTCAGTCGTGCCGTCCTGCATCCGCTGCCCATCGACATCCAACCAGATCGCCCGCCCGGTCGGGTCGCCAACCTCATCCGCCGTCACCAACCACGGCCCGATGGGCGCAAAGGTGTCGCAGCTTTTGCCCTTGGTCCACTGACCGCCCATCTCCTGCTGAAACGCGCGCTCGGACACATCGTTCACCACGCAATAGCCTGCGATATGGGCCGCGCCGTCGGTTGTGTTCTTCGCCGTCTTGCCAATCACGATGCCCAGCTCAACCTCCCAATCGGTCTTCTCAGACCCGGGCGGCAGGATCACCGCGTCATTCGGCCCGCTAATGGACGTAGTCGCCTTCATGAACAGCACAGGCTCCGTTGGCACATCCCATCCGCCCTCCGCCGCATGGTCCGCATAATTCAGCCCCACGCACACCAGCTTGCCCGGGCGCGCCACGCAAGGACCGAGCCGGACGTCGCCAACGGGCGGCAGGCTTTCGACATCAATCTCTGGCATATCCGCCAGCATGGCCCCGTCGATATCCGCCACGACACCGCTCAAGTCACGCACGACCCCGTCTGCGTCCAGAACACCCGGCTTTTCGCCCCCCGGCTCTCCCCATCTGACAAGTTTCATGCACGTGCTCCCTTGAATGATTTCCTCGCATCATGCTTCGCTGCCCACGCAAGGGAAAGAGGGCACCATGCCAGACATCATCATCCTCGGCGTATTCGTCGCCGACGCGGCCTACCGCACGCCGAAAATGCCAGTGACCGGGCAAACCCTGCTTGGCACAGGTTTTCAGCTTGGGCCGGGTGGCAAGGGGTCGAACCAAGCGGTTGCCGCTGCGAAAGCTGGTGGCAATGTAGGATTTCTTGGCCGTATCGGAGCTGATACTTTCGGGCAAATGGGCCGCGATGTCTGGGTCGAGGCAGGCGTTACGCCCATGGTAATCGAAGATGCTGAGCGTCCTACGGGGTCTGCCGGTATCTTCATCGAAGAGGCTACTGGCAAAAACGCCATCGTCATCGTGCCCGGTGCCGCCGGAGCGATCAGTGTTGCCGACATCGAAGCGCGCGCCGATGACATCGCGCAAACAATAGTTGCCATGACCCAGCTGGAACAACCAATGGAGGCCGCCCATCGTTTCCTGCAAATTGCGTCACAGGCCGGTGTCACCACCATCCTCAACCCCGCGCCCGCCGCCGCCTTGCCCGACGGCATGTTGGCGCTCTGCGACTACGTCACTCCGAACGAGACGGAAGCCGAAGAGCTGACCGGCCTCTCCGTCAGCGGCCCCGACGACGCCCTGCCCGCCGCCAAGGCCCTGCTCTCTCAAGGCGTCCGCAAGGGCGCGCTCATCACATTGGGTGAAAACGGATCCCTCTTCTGGGACGGCACGCAAGCCATCCACACCCCGCCGATGAACGCCGGACCGGTGGTCGACACGACTGGCGCAGGCGACGCCTTCAACGGCGGCTTCGCAACTGCGCTCTCCCAAGGTCAGCCAATTGAAGACGCATTGAAATTCGCCACCGCGACCGCTGCCCTCTCTGTCACGAAACACGGCACGGCCGCCTCGATGCCCAGCCAGGCCGAGATCGCAGCATTGCTGTAAGGGCTCCCTTCATTTTGGCCGATACAACTCCGGAGGAGGCTTTGGTCCTTCAGGACTGAAGGCAGGGGCAGCGCCCCCGGAACAACGCCAACCTACTCAGGCGCTGGATCGAGCGAGCTTTCCACATCCTTCACCCAATCAGCGATCCCGTCGCGATGGGCGCTTGGCACCGTGTCCAGCAACATGTCCCTCAGACCGGCCCATTGCGGCGACTGAAACAGAAACCGCATCCGGTGGTAATGCAGGATCACCGCATCCGGCGTTTTCGAATAATCGCCCCGGTGCGAAAGAGAGTAGTTGTGCAGCTCATCTAGCACGCGGGTCTTGTAGCCGAAGCGATGGATCGTCAGCGGCAAGGTGATCTGATCCAGCCAGGGCCGCTTGTTCGCAATCTTGCAGCGCTTGTCGAAGTCCAGCGCCGTGTCCAGCCAATGCTCCGGGAACCGCAAACCATCCTCAGAATGCGTCGCCTCGGGAAAAGCCACGAAGCCTGCATTGTAATACGGCAGATATTCCATCTTCGTGCCGCGCAACAGCCGCACACGCTCAGTCGGAATTTCCATGCCGAAATGGGCATAAGCCCTTGTCCAACGAGCGTTTTTCCCACCCCAGGTCGGCCGGCCTTCGGGGGCGGCACTAACGGTGTCGGGGGACAGATCCATGAATTCCGCCAGACTACGTGTGCAGGCCATGTCTGTGTCCAGAAAGATCGAGTGCGTCGTACCGCGATCATCGCAGGCGGCCACGATCTTGTTGCCGTGCGGATAGGGTCCCTTCCACTTCGGCGGCTTGGCCAACGTGCGCAACTCGACCCCGCAGACCTCGAACATCGCATGGGTCATGTCGCGGAATTCGGGGCGGTAGGCCTCGGACACATAGGCGAATTGTTTGACCCGCGCGTCGCCCTCATGGGCTGCTTTCAGGCTGGCAGCCAGCAGCCACGACTGCTTTTCCAGCCGCAAGCCATCGGCCACGAAGAAAAGCCCCAAAGATGTCGGATCGGCCATGGCGGTTGGTCCGCTGTTGTCTGCTCTGCCGACACCTTGCCCCGGATTGCCTGCCCGCGCCAGTCAGACCTCCAGGTCCGAGACGAAAATCCCGTCCGCACCGCCCCTGCAATTGGCCACCAGCATCCCGCCCGCGCGCTGATGCTCCACGTCGCCCGCGTAGGCCTCAAGCGCCGCCTGGCTCTCGAACAGACAAGTGAAACCATAGGTATAGGCTTGCGACTTCTTCTCGAAATCGCGGTTCGGGCCGTGGTGGAATCCGACCATGCCGGGCAGTCGCGCGGCGACCGCATCAAGGATCCCCATCGCCTCGTCAAAAGCCGCTTGCGCCGTGTCCGAGGCGGGTTCGAGAAGCACAGTATGGATCAGCATGACCTCAATTCCTTTGCGTTGGTGCGCCAACAAGAATGGCGCGGAAATCGTTCACGTTGGTCAAGGTCGGCCCCGGCACAACCTGATCGTCAATCGCGGCAAAGAAGCTGTGGGCATCGTTGCGGGCTAGCGCGTCCGACGGGTCAATCCCGGCAGCGCGCGCCTTGGCAAGAGTGCCCGGCCCTATCACCGCGCCCGCGACTTCTGCCGCGCCATCGACCCCGTCCGTGTCACAGGCAAGGGCGTGGATATGATCGGCTCCGTCCAGCGCGATGGCCAGCGCCAAAGCGTATTCCGCATTCGGCCCGCCAACGCCGTCGCCGCGGCGGGTCACAGTCAATTCGCCGCCCGACAGGATCAGCGTTCCGGGCGCAGCATTCCGCGCAATTTCGGCGTGTTCCGCCGCCACATTCCGGGCCTCGCCTTCAATGGAATCTCCCAATATCTCAACGACATATCCATGGGCCCGCGCCACCTCCGCCGCTGCATCCAGCGATTGCGACGGCGCCGCGTAGATCACATTCTCCACCCGCGACAGGCGCGGATCATCGGCGGACACCGGATCACCACCGCTCTCCAGGAAGGCCTTGATGGAGGCAGGCGGCTCCACGCCCCATGTCTCCAGCGCCTCCAAGGCGCGCGCAGCGCTGCCCATGTGGCCAACAGTCGGTCCACTCGCGATATCGCCCGGATCATCCCCCGGCACATCCGAAATCATCAGGGCAAGCATTCGCGCCGGATAGGCCGCGACCGCCAGCCGCCCACCCTTAACCGCCGAAAGCTCCTTACGGATGCCGTTGATCTCTCCAATCGGCGCGCCGGAGGCCAGCAGGTCCTGCGTCAGCGCTTGCTTCTCCTCCAGCGTAATCTCGCCAGCCGGTGAAATCAGCAGCGCCGATCCGCCGCCCGAGATCAGGGCCAGCACGAAGTCATCCTCCCCCACCGTGTCCAAAAGCGCGAGGAGACGCGTCGTGGCAGCCACACCTGCCGCGTCGGGAACCGGATGCGATGCTTCAATGATTTCAATGCCCTGGCACGGGCGCGCGTAGCCGTAACGCGTGATCACGAGGCCCTCGCACGGCCCCCATTCGGCCTCAACAGCCTCGGCCATCCGGGCGCTGGCCTTACCGGCCCCGATGACCACCACGCGCCCCTTGGGCTTGGGCGGCAGGGCACGGGCGAGCGATTGCATCGGATCGGCCACTTCAACCGCACGCGCAAAGAGGGACCGGAGAAAGGCGTCAGGCGTCATGCGGTTCGTCCAGTGCTGGACGTGCGGGCGACAAGATCAACCGGCGCACGGTGTTCGGGGGGTGGGTTTTCACCATCCTGCATCCAGGCCAGCAGGCGATCCGCCGTGGCGCGGGCGAACCCGTCGATGTCGCAAGCGACCGAGGAAAGCTGCGGCCAGACCAGCGCGCAATCTTCGATGTCATCAAAGCCCACGATGCGGAAATCAGTGCCCACAACCCTGCCCGCCCGCGCAAAACCGGCGTGCAGGCCAAGCGCCACAAGGTCGTTGAAACAGACGGCCGCATCCGCGCCCGCCTCAAGCAACGCCTCCGCCGTCTCGACGCCAAAGGCCCGTGTGCTGCGCCCATGAAACGTCAACGGCTCCGCGCCCGCGCGCTTCATCTCTGCCACGTAACCGGACTTGCGTTCTTCGGTGATCTCGCGGCCTTCGACGCCACCGACAAAGGCGATGGTCTGCGCGCCCTGATTCATCAGGTGCCGCGTGGCCCGCGCGGACCCGGCGGCGTAGTCAAAGCTCGCGAAGGGGAACAGGCCCGTGCGCGCGTCGGTTTTGCGCAGTACCTGAATGGCCGGCAAACCCGCGCGCTCGATCTGATCGAATGCCGCCCCGCCATCGCCATAGGCGGGCGAAACCACCAGCGCCGACACGCCATGTTCGATCATGGACCCCACAAGTTTCGCTTGTAGATCAGCATCTTCGTCGGAATTCGCGATGACTGTGGCGTATCCCTTGGCCGCGAGGGTCATCTGCAGAACGGTCGCAAATTCCGTAAAGAACGGGTTGCGCAGGTCGTTGATAACAAGGCCCACAAGGCCTGCGGATTGCGACCGCATCTGCGCCGCCGCCCGGTTGTAGACATAGCCGATTTCGGCCATCGCCGCACGCACCGCTTCCCGCGTTTCCTCCTTCACCTGCTTGGAATTCTGCAGGACCAGAGAGACCGTCGATTTCGACACGCCGGCCTTGGCGGCAACGTCGAGGATGGTGGGGCGGCGGCTCATTTGCGTCTAACTACCCTTCGATCCCGTGAAGTGCCAGCAAGTGCGACATGCGTTGCGTGGCAAGGTCAGGGTTGGTCAGCAAACGCGCTTGGTCAGCGAGGCGGAAGACCTCCGCGAAATGTGTGATCTCGCGCGAGGATTGGAAGCCCGCGGGCATGATGAAATGCGCCTGCGCGCCGTTCAGCCAGGCAAGAAACGCGATACCTGCCTTGTAATACTGCGTTGGCGCTTTGAAGATTTCCCGGCTGAGCGGGACGGTTGGCGCAAGCAACGCGTGGTAGGTGTCAACATCGCCTTTTGCGAGCGCTTCAAGCGCTTGCGACGCGGCAGGCGCGATGGCCGCGAAGATGCCAAGCAGCGCGTGTGAATAATGCGTGCCGTCCCCTTCGATCAGAGGCGCATAGTTGAAATCGTCACCGGTGTAGAGCCGGACGCCTACAGGGAGTTGCGCGCGAAACACCTCCTCATGGGATTGATCGAGCAGGCTGATCTTGATGCCGTCGATCTTCGCCGCATTGCGGGCGATCAGGTCGAGCACGATCTGGTTCGCCTCATCAACACTCGCGCCGCCCCAATACCCCTTGAGCGTTGGGTCAAACATGTCCCCCAACCAATGCAGGATCACCGGCTGCGACGCCTGACCGATCAGGTCATCGTAGACGCGGGCGTAGGTCTCGGGCCCTGCCCCAATGGCCGGAAACCCCCGAGTGGCCATAAGGATGAGTTGCCCGCCAGCGGCCTCGATCGCTTCCATCTGCTCCGAGTAAGCCGCCTTGATCCGAACCGGATCAGTCAGGTCCTTGAGCGGAATATGATCCGTCCCTGCCCCACAGGCGACACGCGGTCTGGCACTATGGGCCTTCGCAGCACGCATCGTCCGCTCGATCAGCTCTTTCGCCGTTTCCCAATCCACCCCCATTCCGCGTTGGGCGGTGTCCATGGCCTCAGCCAAGCCAAGCCCTTGGTCCCAAAGGCTCTCACGGAACTGCAAAGTTGCGTCCCAATCAATGGCAGGGCGCCCCTGCCACGGATCGCGGTCGGCCAGTGGATCGCTAACAACATGGGCCGCTGCAAAAGCGGTGCGGGTGAGCGGAACGCTCGGCGCGCGAGGCGTCAGCGGCGCGCCCTGCAGCACGTAGTCTTCCAGCGTTCCGGCATAGGTGGGGAGTTTCATCGGTTCAAATCCCATGATCTTCGCGGATCATGTCAGCGGCTTTCTCACCGATCATGATCGTGGGCGCATTGGTGTTGGACGAGACGACATTTGGCATGATGGAGGCATCGGCCACGCGAAGGTTTTCGATCCCGTTGAAGCGCAAGCGCGGCGTGACCACAGCAATCTCCCCCGGCCCCATCGCGCAGGTCCCCGCACAATGGTGCGAGGTTTTGGAATGCTGGCATATGAAGTTGAAGTAATCCTCGTCGGTCTGCACGTCCGGCCCGGGCAAGCGCTCCGCCTTGATGAAAGGTTCAAGCGGACCTTGCGACAAGATCTCCTGCGTCAGCTTCAAGCCGCGGATCGACATCGCGCGGTCCTGCGGATCGGCGCAGTAGTTTGGGTCAATCAGTGGCGCTTTCATCGGGTCAGCCGATTGCAGACGAACCGTGCCGCGTGAGCGCGGGCGCAGGTAACAGGAGTTCAGCGTCACTCCGCCATCGGGCATGGAGGCGACGCCCGCCTCAATCCCCGTGCCGAGCCCCAAGTGCAATTGCAGATCGGGCGAGCGCGCGTTTTCGTCGGCGTACCAGAAGCCGCCGGTTTCAAAGAGACTGGAGGCGACGGGGCCGGTCTTGGTGAACAGGTATTGCAAGCCCGCAAGCACGCTCATGTGGGGCTTGGCGAAGCGGTCATAGGTGTGCGGACCGGAGACTTCGGCAATGCAATAGAGGTCAAGATGGTCTTGCAGGTTGCTGCCCACCTGCGGCTGGTCAAAAACCACATCGATGTCGAGTTCTTGTAGATGATCTGCCGGACCGATCCCGCTCAACTGCAAAAGACGGGGCGAGCCGATGGCGCCGGAGGTCAGGATCACCTCGGTCCCGGCATGGATCAAAGACCGATCCAACAACTCGACGCCCACCGCCCTGCCCTTGTCGAATAACAATCGCCGCACCTGCGCACCTAGCCTGACGGTCAGGTTCGGACGCCTCTTGTTCGGATGCAAAAACGCCATCGCGGCCGACGACCGACGAGCGTTCTTCTGGGTCAACTGATAGTAAGCCGCGCCCTCCTGCACCTCGCCTGTGACGTCTTCATTGAACGGAATGCCAACAGCCTTCGCAGCCCCAAAATACGCCTCGCAGATCGGCAATGGCGCTGCGGGTTTTGACACGCCAAGGGGGCCACCCTGCCCGTGGTAGCGCCCGGAATAGGTGTCATTGCATTCCGACTTGCGGAAGTAAGGAAGCACATCTTCATAGCTCCAACCCTCACAGCCCATCTGCCGCCATTCATCGTAGTCCAGCGGATGACCGCGCGTGTAAATCTGCGCGTTGATCGCCGAACCACCGCCAATCACCTTGGCCTGCGTATAGGTGAGCACCTTGTTTTGCATGTGCTTTTGCGGCGTCGTGGACCACCCCCAGGATCCGATACCCTTTGTCATCTTCGCAAAGCCCGCAGGCAGGTGGAAAAACGGATGCCGGTCGGAGCCACCGGCCTCCAGCAGGCAAACGCTCACATCCGGGTTCTCGGACAGGCGGCTCGCGATGACGGACCCAGCAGAGCCGCCGCCAATGATCAGAAAATCGTAGGCTTCAGACATCGGGTTCAAAACCTCTGGATCGACATGCCGCCATCGACGGGGATCACAGCCCCGGTCGAATAGGCGAAATCGCCGCGCGCAAGCGGCACCATAACCGCGCCAATATCGGCGGGTTGGCCCCAGCGGGCTTGCGGGATCAGCTCGGGGATGCGGGGATTGTAGCGGTCGGCGACGGGGGCGGTCATCGGCGTCTCAATGATGCCGGGTCGCACGTCGTAGACGCCAATTCCCTCAGTCGCCAATCGCATGGCAAAGGCCTGCGCCAGCGACGCCGTCGCGGCTTTAGAGGCGTTGTATTCCGCCCGGTCTTGGTTGGTCATCGCGGCACTGACGGAGGTGATGAAGGTAATCGACCGGAACGGCACAGCCGTTTGCCCCAACATCCGCCGCGCCACCTCTTGTGCAAGAAAGAAAGCGCCGCGCGTGTTGGTGGCATGGCAGCGGTCGAAACTTTCGGGCGACATCTCCAGAAGATCACCACGTTGCATCGCGCCCACGCCCGCATTGGAAACGAAAGTGGTGATGGGCCCCACAGCTTCAAGCAGCGCAGGGATCGCATCAATGTCGCACACATCGTGCTGGTGATAGGTCGCGTCAAACGGCAGTTCTGCCCCCGACTGTTCGGACGCCACCGCGATGTCCCACCCCGCATCATGGAGCGCCTGCGCAATGCCAAGGCCAATACCCTGTTGGCCGCCGGTGATAAGGGCTTTCATGGCGCGGTCTCCTTCAAATGATCCGCCTGGCGCAAGGCAAGCGCGGCGATGGTCAGCGATGGGTTCACCGCCGCAGACGTGGGCAAAAGCGATGCGTCGCAGACATAGAGGTTATCGAGGTCGTGGGCCTTGCCAATGGGATCACAGACGGAGGTCACCGGATCATCGCCAAGGCGCGCCGTGCCACATTGGTGCGATGGCGTGCGCCGGTCGAAGGCTTTGGACAAAACAATGGGGAAGCCCGCCGTCTTCAGCGTCTTCTTGAGCTTCGCGACCAGCGCCAAATGCGCATCCCAATTCGAACGCTTCCAATTCAACACGATGTCCTCGCCCTTAAGCGTCACACGGCTGTCGGGGTTCGGCAGGTCTTCCGACATCGCGTAGAAGTCGATGGCTCGGTTGGCGATCAGCGCCGCGAGCGGGCGCGGCAGGCCGGTTTGCGCGGAAAGGATCGGGGTAGAGACGCGGCCCAACAACTGCACATTCCCCAAACCCTCAGCATACCAATCGTTGATCTGGAGCGTCTTCTGATAAACCGCGCGATTGCGCCTGTGGCTAAGTGCAAGCACCGCGCTCGCGTTGTGGTTCATGAAATTGCGCCCGACCTGATCGGAGCGATTGGCCAAGCCGTTCGGATGGGTTTCCGTCGCAGACTTCAACAGCAGCGCAGCGGTATGAACCGCGCCCGCCGCAATCACGATGCGCGGTGCAGTCAGGCGACCAGCGGAGGTGAGAAGGCCCGTGACGCCAGACCCATCCGCTTCGATCTTTCGGACCGTCACGCCAGTGCGCAACGTGATGTTCGGATCCTCCATCGCCGCGACGAGGGCTGCACTTTCCGCGTCCAATTTGCCGCCAGTGGTATCGGGGTGCGCATCCCACGGGGTCGCAGCGCGCGCCAGCCAGCGGTCGAGGTCAACGGCCAGCGGAAGCGGTGATGGGGTCAGACCTACGCGCTTGAGGCGTTGGGAAAGGTCGGCCACCTCGGCCTCATGGGGGACGGGCGGATACGGATAAGGCGCGTCATGCGGTGGCTCCGTCGGATCAAGCGTCGCGTCGCCGCGCACCTGATAAAGCGCCTCGGCCCGGGTGTAGAACGGCGCGAGCGTGGCGTGGTCGATCGGCCAATGCCGCGCGAAATCCGCCTCGCGGTAGCGCAACATCACCGCCCCGTAGAATTTCGAATTGCCGCCCACATTGGCGTAGTTGCCGGGATTGAACCGGGTGCCATCGGGGGCGAGCCAGGTCTCATCCGGGCGGAAATGCCCGTCACGGAAGATCGCCACCGGATCGCGCGCTTCGGGGCAATCGCGCAGCAGCTGGCCGCGTTCCAGGACGAGGACGCGCAGGCCGGAACCTTTCAGCCCCGCCGCCAATGTCGCGCCCCCCATACCGGAGCCGACGATGATGATATCCGCGTCGCTCATGACCCTCTCTGCATATATTTGGAACGTTCCAATTCCAAGTCAAAAGTGCGCGGTGCACTACAAATGTAGTTACAGATAAACTACAGGATAACTACGCGATAATTACGCCGGATTTCAGGCGATCCGCTCCTCGGTTTGCGGGTCGAACAGGACGGCCTTATCCATGTTCACCGCGAACTCAAACGGCTGCCCGGGATGCGCCTCCGCATCCGCCCGCATCCGCGCCACGCAGTCTTTTCCGGCAAGCTCCATTGTCACAAACGTGTCCGCGCCAGCAGGCTCCGTCACGCCGACCATATTGGTCAGTGCCTGGATATTGCGTGAGTTTCTGTCCGCGCCCTCGGGATCCGTAATCGCTTCAGGCCGGATGCCCAACATAACGGATTTGCCGATGTAGGAACGATACGCCTCAGGCGCGTTTTCGATGCGCAGATGCTTTTCGCCATCACCCGAACCAACCTCCGCATGGATCGCGCCGTTCATCTCAACCAGCTTGGCGGGAAGCACATTCATCGCAGGCGAGCCCATGAAAGTAGCCACGAAAATATTCGCAGGCGTGTCGTAGATTTCCTTGGGCGTCCCAAGCTGTTGAACGTAGCCGTCGTACATGACGGCGATGCGCGTGCTCAGCGTCATCGCCTCGATCTGGTCGTGGGTCACATAGACGATGGTCGTGCCAAGCTTCTGATGCAACTTTTTAATCTCAGTCCGCATATCGACACGCAGCTTCGCGTCGAGGTTTGAGAGCGGTTCATCGAATAGAAACACGTCCGGGTCACGCACCAACGCGCGGCCCATGGCGACGCGCTGACGTTGGCCGCCAGACAGCTGCCCGGGCTTGCGGGCAAGCAGGTTTTCGATCTGCAATAGACTTGCGACTTCAGCCATGGCCTTGTCCCGCTCGGCCTTTGGCGTGCCCTGCATTTCAAGGCCAAACGTGATGTTTTGGCCCACCGTCATGTTCGGGTAGAGCGCGTAGGATTGGAACACCATCGCGATGTTGCGCTTGGACGGTGTGACGTTGTTCACAACCCGATCCTTGATCGCAATCTCGCCCGAAGAAATCCCCTCAAGACCCGCAATCATGTTCAAAAGCGTGGACTTGCCGCAGCCCGACGGGCCAACGAGGACAAGGAATTCACCCTCCTCCACCTGGATGTCGACCTTATGCAAGACCTCCACCGCGCCGTAGGATTTAGTGACGTTGTTGATGTCGAGAAAACCCATGGGTCAGCCTTTCACGGAGCCAGCCATCAGGCCACGGACGAAGTATCGACCGGCCACGATGTAGACGAGAAGTGTGGGACCGGCGGCCATGATGGCTCCGGCAAAATGGACGTTGTAGGGGCGCTCGCCCGTGGAGGAATTCACCAGGTTGTTCAGCGCGACCGTCATCGGCGCGGCATCCCCGGAGGCGAAGGAGGCCCCGAAGAGGAAGTCGTTCCAGATGTTGGTGAACTGCCAGATGCAGCAGACCGCAATGATTGGTCCGGAGGATGGCAACATGATGCGCCAGAAGATCTGGAAGAAGCCCGCCCCGTCGATCTGGGCGGCGCGGACAAGCTCGGTCGGGAAGGCCGCGTAGTAGTTGCGGAAATACAGTGTAGAGAAGCCGATGCCGTAGACTACGTGCACGAGGATTAGGCCATAGGTGGTGCCTGCAATCTCCAACAGGCCAAGGATACGGGCCATCGGGATCAGGACGATCTGGAACGGGATGAAGCAGGAGAAGAGCAACAGCCCAAAGATCCAAGTCGCGCCCCGGAAGTGCCACTTGGTGAGCACGTATCCGTTCAGCGCACCCGCAACCGTCGAGATGGCGACAGCTGGCACAGCCATCGCGATGGAGTTGATAAAGTAGGGACGCAGGCCAGTCGGCTCCACCCCGATCTGGGCGGTGGACCAAGCGCTGAGCCATGGCTCGATCGTCCATTCCCGTGGCATCGCGATCATGCCGCCGGACGTGATCTCACTCAGTGGCTTGAGCGAGTTCAGCACCATGATCACTAACGGCATCAGGTAGAACAGCGCGAAAAGCAGCAGGAACAGGTAGATGAACGTGCGCGTCACGTTGGAGGAGCGAATTGCGGTATCGGACGATGCGACGGCCATCACTTCTGCTCCTTCAATTCAGCGTAGAGGTAGGGGACCATGATCGCCGCGATGGTCATCAACATGATGACGGCGGACGAGGCACCGATCCCCATCTGGTTCCGCGTGAAGGTGTATTCATACATGAAGAGAGCAGGCAGCCATGTGGATGTGCCGGGGCCGCCGTCGGTCATCGCGACCACGAGGTCATAGGACTTGATCGCAAGGTGCGACAGGATCACGAAGGCGCTCAGAAACGCCGGGCGCAGCTGCGGCAGGATGATCCGGCGGTACATCTGGAAATTCGACGCGCCATCCATCTGAGCCGCCTTCAGGATTTCGTTGTCGATGCCACGCAGGCCCGCAAGGAACATCGCCATCACAAAGCCCGAGCTTTGCCAGACCGCCGCGATAACAATGGTGTAGATCGCCATGTCGCTGTCCTTGATCCAGTCGAACTGGAAGCTTTCCCAGCCCCATCGGTGCATGGTGACCTCCAGGCCGATGGCGGGGTCGAGAATCCATTTCCATGCGGTGCCGGTCACGATGAAGGACAGGGCCATCGGGTAGAGGAAGATTGGGCGCAGGAAGCCTTCGCCACGGATTTTCTGATCGAGAAAGATCGCGAGAAACAGGCCGATGATCGTGGAGATGACGATGTAGAGGCCCGCGAAAATGCCAAGGTTGATGATTGCCGTGTCCCACTGACGGACACGGAAGAGGCGTTCGTAGTTCTGCCAGCCCACCAGATCGTAGGAGGGCAACATGCGGCTATCAGTGAAGCTGAGGTAAAGCGTGAAGGCGATGAAGCCGTAGACGAAGATGACCATCACCGCGAAAGACGGCGCGAGGACGATCTTCGGCAACCAGGCCTGCAGACGCGTGCGGAAATCTGCACCGCTGTCCAGCATGGGATCGGTGGCGGCCATGGGGCCTCTCCTTCAAGTCGGGGTGGTGTCGTCAGGGGTGGACCGGCCCCGTGAAGGGCCGGTCCGGATCAGTGGTTACTGAGCCAGCTCAACAGCGGTGACCATTTCGGCCGCTGCGGTTTCAGCGTCGAACTCACCGTTGAAGTGTGCGGTGATCACGTCGTACATCGCGTTCTGGATCGACGGCGGGTTGGCGTGGCCGTGGGCCATGGAGCCAAACAGCGTGCCAGCTTCACCGGCAGCTGCCAGATCGGCCATGGCGGCCTGACCGCAGGCATCGAACGCGGAAGCGTCGATGTCGGTGCGTGCAGGCGCGGAGCCTTTGACCACGTTGAACGCGATCTGGAACTCAGGCGACATTACGGCAGAGGCCATGGCGACTTGCGAGGCCTGATCGCCTTCGTCATCGACATTGAACATCGCGAACTGGTCGGAGTTGAACGTCACCGTGCCCTCGGAGCCTGGAACACGGAAGCACTGGAATTCCTCGCCAGCCGTCAGACCAGCATTCACGAATTCACCTTTTGCCCAGTCACCCATGATCTGGAACAGCGCTTCGCCGTTGATCACCATGGCCGAGGCCAGGTTCCAGTCACGACCGGAGAAGTTGTCATCCACAAAGCCGCGCAGGGTGGCCATGCGGTTGAAGGCTTCGACCATCTCAGCGCCACCAAGCGCATCGGGGTCGAGGTCTACGAAAGCAGCCTGATAGAACTCAGGCCCACCGGCACCCATAGCGATGGAGTCGAAGACTGTGGCGTCCTGCCAGGCCTGACCACCGTGGGCCAGCGCCGTGTAGCCCGCATCCTGTGCGGTTTGCAGGGCGGCGACGAAGTCTTCCCACGTCTCGGGTTGCTCGATGCCAAGCTCTTCCATCAGCGCAGTGTTGGCCCAAACCCAGTTGGTGGAGTGGACGTTCACAGGGGCTGCTACCCAGTTGCCTTCATACGTGGAGAAGCGCTGGAGCGCCTCTGGCACAACTTCGTTCCAGTTCTGCTCTTCAGCCAGTGCGTTCAGATCTGCCAGCGCGCCTTCGGCGGCCCAGTCCTGAATGGCAAAACCAAGCATTTGCACGGCGGTAGGCGGATCACCTGCAGTGACACGGGCGCGCAGCACGGTCATGGCGTCGGAGCCACCACCACCAGCCACGGGCATGTCGGTCCAACCGATGCCACCACCGGCAAGGTCCTCGCGCAGAACGTTCAAGGCGGCGGCTTCGCCACCCGAGGTCCACCAATGCAGAACCTCCACTTCCTGCGCCGACGCGACAGACGAGATCGCCGTCGTGGACAGGGCCAACACCGCGGCACCCGTGTAGACTTTTTTCATCAAGGTCATTCGTTTTCCTCCCAATTGACCACTCCCCTTTGCGGGGCTGAGTGAATTAAAACGTTATAAATCCGGTTGAAGTCAACCAGAAATTGAGACTTTCATTCGCAAGCATCGCTGCGCAACAGCATATTTGCTTGAGTTTTTCTGCACTGCGGAAAGACATCCAGCCGCAAGACGCCTATTGAAACGTTTGAAATCTCGCGCAATATAGGGCGCGACACAACCAAGGGGCGATTTATCGCCATGACCCGCGAAACAACCGATTTGCCTGTCGCGCCAAGCGGCACAAAACCTACGCTGCGCAGTCTTGCAGAAGCGACCGGGTTCTCTGTGGCGACTGTCAGCCGCGCCCTTGCTGATGATCAACGAATCGCCGCGAAGACCCGTGCTGTTGTGGCCGAGGCCGCGGCGCTTGCCGGCTACGTTCCGGATCGGGCCGCACGGCGATTGCGGACGGGACGGACACAGGTCGTGACCCTCTTGCTGAACACGGAACACGAATTTCTTGGGTTCACGCATGAATTCCTGTCCGGCATCACCGAAACGCTTCGGGGCACCGGATATTCGGTGAATGTCGTGCCCGATGACGTGGGCGACGACCGCCTCTCGCCCGTACGGAACATCCTGCGAAACCATTTGGCCGATGGCATTCTGTTCACGCGGACAGAGGCTTTTGACCCTCGCGTGCGCCTGCTGATGGAGCATGGATTTCCCTTCGTCAGCCACGGCCGAACGGAATTCACTGCGCCCCATCCCTTTGTTGATTTCGACAATGAAGCATTCGCGCGTCAGGCAGTGCAACGGCTGGTTGCCAAGGGTCGAACCCGTCTGTCGCTGATCCTGCCTGAAGACCGTTACACCTTCACGCAGCACCTGCGCTACGGCTTCCTCAGCGAAGCGCGCAATGCCGGGGTGGAACATGAGATCGTCGAAGGCGTTACGCTCGACAGCCCAGCCGCGTCCATTGCCGAAGCCTTGCGTGCGAGCCGCGCCGGAGATGCCCCGCCCGATGGATATGTTTGCGTGGGTGAGGTCACGGCGCTGGTCACGCTGTCGGCGATGGCCGATTCCGGGGCGATCCTTGGCCGCGACGCTGATGTATTTGCCAAGCGCGCCTCGCCGATCTTCGACAATATTCGGCCGCGGATCGACACCGTGTTCGAAGACCTGCGAGAGACCGGTCGCAAGATGGCCGAGATGTTGCTGCGCCGGATGCAGGGGGAAGATCCCGCCGAGCTGTCGCATATGCTGGTGCCGGATTTTGAGCGGTTGCATCATTCGGATGAGACCCAAGGTTGACGGGTGTCGCCGATGCGCATCTGCAAGGTTTTGACTTCCAGAAATTCGTCGAGGCCATAACGCCCAAGCTCCCGCCCCTGCCCGCTTTCCTTCACACCGCCAAAGGGCATTTCAGGGAAGCCGTCCATCCAGGTGTTCGTCCAGACGGTCCCGGCCTGCACACGCCGGGCGAAGGACAGGCAGGTGGACATATCCTTGGACCAGACACCGGCAGAAAGGCCGTAAGCCGCGTCATTACAAAGACTTAGCGCCTCATCAAGGGTCTTGAAGGTTAGGACGGCAAGCACTGGCCCAAAAACTTCCTCACGCGCAATCGGCATGTTTGGGCGCAGATTTGTAACAACCGTGGGCTGATAGAATTGTGGCCCGACGCCATCGACATTCAGGGCGGCGCCACCGATGGCCACGGTCGCGCCGTCTGCTACCGCGTCCTGCACATAGCTGTCGATTTTCTCCATATGCTCCGGCGAAATGATTGCGCCGACTTGCGTGGACGGATCGAGCGGATCGCCAAAAGGCACTTTCCGCGACAGGGCCACCACCTTCTGAGTTAGCTCTTCGACCACTTCTTCATGGACAATGATCCGTGAGCCGGAATTGCAGCATTCACCAGCGTTGAAATAGACGCCGAACGTGATCGCATCCGCGGCCTGGTCGAGGTCCGCATCGGGGAAGATCACCTGAGGGTTCTTGCCGCCAAGTTCGAGGCTGACTTTCTTAAGCGTTCCAGAAGCCGCCGCGCTGATGCGCTTGCCGACACCGGTAGAGCCGGTGAAGCTGACCATATCCACACGCGGGTCTGTGGAGAGCGTCTCTCCCACAGGGTCACCGAACCCAAGAACGATGTTGGCCACGCCATTGGGAAGGCCTGCCTCGGTCAGCAGCTCACCCAGGATGCAAGTGGTGGACGGCGTCAGCTCCGAGGGCTTGATAACGGCGGTACAGCCCGCGGCAAGCGCGAAGGGCAGCTTCTGCGAGATGATAAGGAACGGGAAGTTCCAAGGCGTGATCAGGGAGACGACACCAATCGGCTCTTTCAGAACCACACCCAGCATATCTGCGCCGAGCGAATTGTGACTGTCGCCGTGGATCATCCGGGCGAGGCTTGCGGCATAGCGCCAAAGGTCGGCGGCACCGGAAATCTCGGCCCTCGCCTGACTGATGGGCTTGCCAGATTCGAGCGTTTCCAGAAGTGCGATACGGTCGAGGTCATGTTCGATCAGGTCGGCAACTTTGAGGAGGATCACCGCGCGAGACGCCCCGCTGGAGAACGCCCAATCACCCGCATCAAACGCATTGCGGGCTGCAGCAATGGCGGCTTGCGCCTCGGAAGTTCCACCCTTTGCAGCAACGCTCACCAAATTTGCATGAGCGGGTGAGTGACGCTCTGAAACCGCTTCATCGGCGCTGTCGCGCCATGTGCCGTCAATCAGGTGGCGAGCGCTGAAGGGCTCTGGAAGGCTTATCCCAGCGGAGGGGATCACACGCATTTTGGTCATGTTTCAGGTCCCCGGGAAATCTGGTTTGCGTTTGTCTTTGAAGCTGGCCACGCCCTCGGCCCGATCATCGGTGGCGCCAGCCATGCCTCCACCAAGCGCTTCGATGAGCGCGGCACGATCTTCGCCCACAGCCGCATGGATTTGGTACTTTGCAATCTCATGGGCGCGCGGGCTGGCCGATACAGCTTGTTCCGCAATCGCGACGGCGGTTGCCAACGGGTGGTCCGCAACTTCTGCCACAAACCCAAGCGACCAAGCCTTGTCAGCTGTCAGTTTGCGCCCGAAGAGGGCCATTTCCTTGACCACCGGTTCCGGCAACAAGCGCAGCAGCCGATTGGTGCCGCCCCATCCCGGGACGATGCCCACTTGCGCCTCGGGCAATGCCAAGGTTGCCATTGGTGCCATGACACGAATGTCCGCGCAGGCCGCAAGTTCCAACCCGCCACCCATGGCGGGGGCGTGGATGACGGCGATCGTGGGCATCGAGAGCCGCGCGAAACGGTCGAAGATGCGGTGCCCTTCGCGCACCCAATTTCGGGCGAATTCGGTCGGGCTAAGTGCGCCCCAGGCCTTGATGTCCGCCCCGGCGCAGAAGGCGCGATCGCCCTCGCCGGTCAGGATCACCGCGCGCACTTGGGGAGATCGTTCCAACGTCGCGCAGGCGGCTTCAAGCTGCTCTAGCATCTCGATTGTCAGCGCATTCAACTTCGACGGGTTGTCGAGCCGAAGTCGGGCGATGTTGCCTTCAATATCAAGGTGAACAACAGTCATAGCGTCAGTCCCATCGGATCGTCGCGCAGGAGGGAGAGGGGCATCGTGATCGCGTCCTCGGCCACCGAAACGCGGCCATGGGACGCTTCGACTATGTCGCGCAGCGGGTCGATGCCCGGCATGATTTCATGGGCCACCAAACCCTTGTCGCCAAGGCGCATCACACAGCGTTCAGTGATGTAGAGAACATCCGCGCCGTGCGCCCGAGCGCGACGACCAGCGAAGGTCACATGTTCGACGGCCTCGACCATCTTGGTGAATTTACCGGGCGAAGCGACCCGGAGTCCGTCGTCTGTCAGATCCAACTGTGCCCCGGCTTCGAAATAGCCCGAGAAGACGATCTTCTTGGCATGGGCAGTGATGTCCACAAACCCCCCGCAGCCCGCCGTCAGGTACGGCTTCTTGCCGAGCTTGGAGACGTTCACATTTCCGTCCACGTCGACTTCCATGAAGGACAGAAACGACACGTCGAACCCGCCGCCCTGGAAGTAGCTGAATTGGTTGGGCGAAGGCACGAAGGCGTCGGCGTTGGAGGCGCAACCGAATGCGAAACCGGTCAGGGGCATTCCGCCCACTGCGCCCTGTTCGATCGCCCAAGTGACGGCCTGCTCAGCTCCTTCTTCTAGCAGAATGCGCGGCACCATCGCAGAGATGCCGAAGCCAAGGTTCGCGGTCATTCCCGCCTGAAGCTCCATCGCGGCGCGGCGGGCGATGACCTTTTCGACGCTATGTTCTGCGAGGCTGAACGATGACCAAGGCCGCATGACTTCGCCTGAGATGGCGGGATCGTAGGGGGTTTCGGTTGTCTGTTTCTGATCCGGTGCCAACACGATCATATCGACCAGATGGCCCGGCACATGGACGTCGTGTGGGCGCAGCGATCCGGCGGCCGTCATCCGTTTCACCTGCGCGATTACAATGCCGCCGTGGTTGCGTGTGGCGATCGCCTGGTCGAGGCCACCCAGCGTTGCGCCCTCATGTTCATAGGTGAGGTTGCCATTTTCATCCGCCGTGGTGGCGCGGATTATGGCCACGTCCGGCACGATGTTGGGGAAGTGCAGCCAGGTGTCGCCCGCAAATTCCGTGCGGTGGACGATGGGCGCGGCCTCGGCGGAGGCGTTCATCGCGCAGCCCTCGCGGATCGGGTCCACGAAGGTCTCTAGCCCGACTTGCGTCAGCACACCGGGGCGGCGCGCCGCCGCATCGCGGTGCATGTCGAAAAGGATGCCGGAAGGCACATTGTAGGCGGCCACGCGGTCCTCCACGACCATTTGCCAGATCGCGGGCATCGGTAGGGACGAAGGGCCAGACGGGTAGGAGCCGCCGATGATCCGGGACAGAAGACCGTCCTTAGCGATGTGGTCCACGCCCTTGACGCCATACATATCACCGGCGGCGATTGGGTGGATTGTAGTGAGGTTTCTTGGGCGTCCTTCGGCGTCGAAACGCTCGCCAAGCGCTTGCAGTACCGCGTCGGGACACCCCAAGGCGGAGGAACTTGAGACGGTGACAACCGCCTCGTCCTTAATCCGCACAACCGCCTCCGAGGCTGTGACAAGTTTCGACATGTCAGAGGTCACCGTAGTCGACGGGCGTGCGCTGGCCAGTTTCGGCGGCCTTCGTTACTGCGGCGGCGACAGCCAGCGATTTCACGCCATCCACACCATCGGCGGCAGGGCGTCCTTCGCCCGCGCAAGCCTTGGCGAACAGGTCAACGGCGCGCGCGTATAGGGAATGGGTTGAGTATTCGACCTCCTGCTCGCCACCATCAAAGCGCAACGTCACTTCGCCGATTGGCTGCTGGGTCATAACATCCCGGGCGATGATCGAGCCTTCGGTACCGTGCACCTCGATCCCCGTGCCTGCATGGGCGTGGGTGAAGCTTTCGTGTGTCTGTACCATCGCGCCAGAGGGCATGGACCAGACCGACATCGCACTGTCCTCAACGCCCTGCCCCATGCCACGTGCGGTTTTCATGGCGACGACGTCCACCGGGTCTTCGCCCAGATGGAAGCGCACGGTGTCGGCGTCGTGGACGGTGATATCGGGGATCACGCCGCCGCCCGCTTGCGCGTTGTCGATGCGCCAGCCTTGCAGGTGCGGAGGAAGGTGGACCGCATGGAAGACTCGAACGGAGAGGACATCACCGATGCGGCCTGTTTCGATCAACTCCCTGATCGCGAGGTGGGAGCCTGCGTTGCGCAGGTGGTGGTTGGTGCCAAACGTGACGCTCGCGTCTTTCGCGGCCCGCACCATGCTCACGGCATCGGCGACGTTCATCGCCAAGGGCTTTTCGCACAGCACATGCCTTCCTGCTGCAATGGCCGCCATGGCTTGCGGCAGGTGCTTTTCATTGGTGGTCGAGATGTAGACCGCATCCACGCCCTCCATCGCGGCACCCAGGTCTGTGACCCCAGTGCCGATCTTATGGGTGGCGGCATAGCTGGCGGCGCGGTCGGCGCTGGACGACATTACAGTCGCGATATGACCGCCAGACGCGCGGATCGCGTCAATCATGTGCTCAGCCGCGATGGTGCTAGCCCCGATCAATCCCCAGCGCATTCTCTTCTCCGGTCAAATTGGAACGTTCCGATTTTGAATTACTGGAACGTTCCACAAGAAGAGTCAAGCTGCGAAATTTGGTGACCCTATTGGACGACTACTTCGCGCAGCTCAGGCCGTTTTCGAGGTCGAAGAGATGTGCGGAGCCTGCATCGATTGCGACGTGCTGGACAGTGTTGGGCCGGATATTGACCTGCCCTGCCAGTTGCATGGCAAATTCCTCCGCCCCTTCAACGGAACCATAAACGAAAGTCTCGGTTCCCAACTGCTCAACCGCACGGACTTGCAACGGAATGCCACCATCGGCGGGAGAAGTGTGGCTCGGGCGGACGCCCAATTCGACAGCCTGATTGGGTCGTGTTTGGAAGCGCGACGCATCAAGCTGAACCTCGGCCCCGCCTTCGGAAACGAATTTGCCGCCTTCGCCCATCGTGCCCTTGACGAAATTCATCTTCGGCGAACCAATAAATCCCGCCACGAAGCGATTGGCGGGTGCGTTGAACAGCTCCAGCGGCGGACCGAATTGCTCCAGCCTGCCCGCCCGGAGCACAGCGATCTTGTCGGCCATGGTCATGGCTTCAACCTGATCGTGGGTCACATAGACCATCGTGTTGCCGAGGCGTTTGTGGAGCGCGCTGATCTCGCCGCGTGTTGCCACCCGGAGTTCCGCATCGAGGTTAGACAGCGGCTCATCGAATAGAAACACTCGCGGTTCTCGTACAACGGCGCGGCCAATTGCAACGCGCTGCCGCTGCCCACCGGATAGCTGGCCGGGACGACGATCAAGGTAGTCCTCGATCTGCAACATACGCGCAGCTTCGTTCACGCGCTGGTCAATCTCCGCCTTGGGGGTCGAGATATTCTCAAGCCCGAAGCTGAGGTTGTTGCGGACGGACATATGCGGATAGAGTGCGTAGCTTTGGAAAACCATGGCCAGCCCACGCTCGGATGCGGTGACGTTGTTCAGAACCTCGTCATCAATGGCAATCTCGCCATCAGTGATTTTCTCCAGTCCCGCGATCATACGCAGAAGCGTTGACTTGCCACAGCCCGAGGGGCCGACGAAGACGCAGAACTCGCCGGACGCCACCGTGATGTCGATACCGTGGATGACGTCTACCGGACCGTAAGATTTCTTGACGTTGCGCAGTTCGAGAAGGGCCATTTCAGAGCCTCACTTCATGCCGGTATTGGCGATACCGGTCGTGATGTATTTTTGCAGGAAGACGAAGACGAGCGTGGTCGGGATCAAGCTGACCACTGTCATGGCAAGACGGTAGTGTTCCTGGCTGACATGTTCGCCGCGGAATTCCAGCAGGCAAAGCTGGATCGTGTAAGCCTCGGTCGCCGTGGCGATAGCGACCATGGGGATGATGAGGTCGTTCCAACGCCAGATGATCGAAAGGATGCCGAGCGCGGCTATGGCAGGCAGCGCTAGAGGCAGGACGATCCGCCAAAAGACCTTCCATTCCGACGCGCTATCCATCCGGGCGGCTTCCAGCAGCTCATCCGGGATCGTCAGCATGTATTGACGCAATAAGAACACCCCCGCTGGCGTCGCAGCGCCGGGGATAATGACGCCCCAGATTGAGCCAGACAGACCTGTTGCGTTGATTGCCTTGAAAACACCCACAAGGGTGATCGTAGCGGGAACCATAAGCGTGGCCAGAATCACCACAAGGAAGAGCGTCTGGCCCTTGAAGGTGTACTTCGACAGGGCGAAGGCGGCCATGGAGTTGATCAGCAGCGTGATGAATGTGGCGATCACGGTCACAAGGACGGAGTTGGTGATGCAGGTCACGAAGTTGACGTTCACGCCATAGGCGGAGTTGGTCAGCGGCTCGATATAGTTATCCCATTCAGGTGCAATGTTTCGCTCGGCTGCAACGCTGTTTGCGGGCAGACGAACGACGCCTTCTATGGAACCATCAACTGCACGACCGGGAAAAAATTCCGATGTCGCATTGGGGTTTGGGATCGCCCATTCCATGATTTCGCCGGTATCAGGGTTCGGCGCAGTGACGAGGGCTTGGGTGACGATACGGTTGGGTTGGTAGGGTTCAACGCCAAGGTATTCGAGGATCAGACGCTGTTGATCTTCGTCCAGCTCCGAGACAACGGCATCGAGATCAAATGCTTCGCGCGCGGTTGGCGTTAGCGCACCGTAACGGTTGAGCCACTCGGGCAAGCCGAGGTCCAATATCAAAGCCCTTGCAGCACCAGAGACTTCTCCCAAGTGTGAGCGCAATGCATATAGCGCATTGCCTTCGAAACCGGCGAGGAACCCGTCTACGTCTTGATCAGCACGCTCTTCGGCGCTGAGATCCGACCAGTTCAACACCCAATCGGGAAGCTCTCCGATCACAAAAATCTCGCGGCCGTCCGGGCCGTTTACCGTCGCACGCGCAACCCGTTCGAAGTCACCGGGCAGCAGCGAAAGGTCCTGAGATTCAATCTGAAACTGCGTTTTGATGGAATTCAGGCCAAGCCAAAGCACCGGCACAAGGATCACCAGGAAACCAAGGATCAGGTAGGCGTAGCTGAGCCAATCCGTCCACGTCAGACGTCCGCCGCGTCCCTGGGTGCGAGACAGGAAATCCCAAACGGCGCTCATCTCGCGTTCCTTCCGCTCAGGAAAATCTGGATGATCGACAGGAAGGCCAAGGCACCCGCAATGATGAGCGAGGCGGTGGCAGCGATGCCGAGGCCGTTTGGCGTGGGATTGCCGCGCAAGCCTGCGGTCTCGAATATGTAGGCGACGATTGAGATCCAGCCGACTTGCATCGCGTAGAGCTCTTCAAAGGCCTGGAAGGCCTTGATCAGCGACAGGACGGTGACGACCAAAAGCGTCGGCATCAGCAAAGGTAGGGTGATCTTGGTTAGTACGCGCCAGGGTGAGGCGCCGTCCATCTCAGCAGCCTCATAAAGATCGCCCGGGATCGCCTGTAAGCCAGCCAGCAGGATTAGCATGTAGAAGCCCAAGTGCGCCCAAGTGTAGACAAAGATCGACCAGAACATCGTCCAGGCTGGGTCCACGAGCCATTGTATCGGCTCATCAATCCAGCCCCAGTTCATCAGCGTGATCGACAGGAGGCCCTGACGCTTGAGGATCAAGGTCCAGAGAAAGCCGACGACGACAGGTGACAGCATGACCGGGTAGAAGAAAATCGACCGCCAGAAGCCGCGCGCAATGATCGGGCGGTTCAGGACCAGCGCCGTGATCAGCGCGAAAAGCACCATGATCGGGACCTGGAAGATGACGAAAACGCTCGTGTCCAGCACGGCTCTGCGGAACTGATCGTCTTCAAGGTTCGCAGCGCCAGTATCGATTTGCGTCTCAGCCAACAGGCGCGACCAGTTGTCGGTCCCCGCAAAGGGTCGGTCCGCAAAGTTGATCGATTGCCCTTCGGTGAAGCTGAAGCCGACGTTGATGAACAACGGCGCGAAGGTGAAAATTCCGAAAACCAGAAGGTTCGGCAGCAGGAAGATGTAGGGAAGTGGGCCGTGGCCGCGCATCTTCTGTGCAAGCTCAACCGGCCAGCCTAAAACGGCCATCGCGCGGGAGCCAAAGGTGCCGGTGGGGCGGGCAACAACCGCCCCAACGACGAGATAAATCACAAAGCCGAGTGGCCAGGCGGAGCCTGCAAAGGCGTTGTGGATGGCGTCCCACATACCTTAGGCCCCGCCTACCCTGTCTTACTCGGCGATCTGTGCGGCAACGTCCGCGTCGATCGCGGCCAGTGCGTCTTCCATGGTCATTTCACCTGTGATGACCTGCGTGATGTAGTCCGGCACAACGCCGTAGATCACGAAGTTCTTGGCGTAGCCCTGGAAAGTGAAGGCCTGCGGAGTGGAGTTTGCCGCTTCACCGATGGATGCCGCGAAGGTCGACAGCGCTGCTGCGACTGCCGGATCGGTATCGCCATAGTCGACACCAGATGCCTGAAGGCCCTGATGCGCGGTGATCGAACGCGTGGCCGCTGCGAAAGTGGCTGCATTCTCTTCCCGTGCGAGAAACTCGATCCAGGCCGCGGCCGCATCCGGCACGTCGGTCGATTCAAAGGCAACGATACCCGCGCCGCCAGGCATTGCGCCGCAGCCACCCGGGCCACAGGGCGCCGGAACTGCACGCCATTCGAAGTTCGTGATGTTCTCGGCGTAGTTGCCAATCATCCACGAGCCCGACATGTGCATGGCTACAGAACCGTCAAGGAACAGAGGTGCGGCGTTGCGATAATTGGTGCCGGTACCGGCAGGCCAGCCATCGGCAGGCATCAGACCGGATTCGTGCCAACCTACAAAGGTTTCAGCATAGTTGCGGAAGCCTTCGTCAACCAGGATCGGCTCACCTGCATCGTTGAAGAACGCGGCGCCGTAGGAGAAGGCCGGGCCGGCCCAACGGTGAGCGGTGCGATCCATGGCAAGGGCCGCGTCCATGCCGAGCGTTTCCTGAACTTCGGACAATGCTGCGGCCCAGTCATCCCAGGTTGCGCCAGCACCGGGCATCTCAACACCCGCGTCGTCGAACATGGTCACGTTCACATAGGGACCAGTCACGGTGAGCTCGGTCGGCCAGCCATAGATGCCAGTGTCTTCGCCACCGGGTGCACGATACCAAGGCAACACTGCCCCGTAGGAGGCTTCCATGTAGTCGGCGTCCACGTATGGCGTCAGGTCGAGGTAATATTGGTTCAAGCCGCCCAGGTTGGTTACGCGTGCGACGTCGGGTGCGGCATCAGTTTGAAGCTGGTTTTCCAGTTGGTCGCGGACAATTTCGTATCCAACAACTTCCATAGCAACGGTGTGGCCGCTTTCGGCCTCGAAACCCGCGGCCAGTTCGGCCAGCACGTCACATTCGTTGCCGTTCTGGTAGCAAAGGAAGCTAACTTCATCGGCCGAGGCGGTGCCCGCAGCAAAAAGGGCCGTGGCGGCACATGTTAGCCGCAGTGTATGCAGTTTGGTCATAAGATCCTCCCATTGGATTTTGCTTTTTGTTGAAACGATAAAAACAAGTCGGGGGCGCGTCCAACTCTATTTTCCAAGGGCCCGCGCGCTGTTTGGGGCATTAAGCGGCCGGCTGCCTCGCTAGGTAGAGCAATCATCGCAGAGCGGATCGATTGGCCAAGGGAAGCTGGCACAGCGAGTATATCAATCGTAGATCAATCCGGCCTTGCCGCGTATCGTATCGTCGAAAGTTATTTGGGGGTTGCTGCGCGGACGGTCACTTGAAGGCTATGGTTGGTTGTTATGGCGCGAATCATGCGCGTCTTTGGTCTAGACCAGACAGCTTCAGCAAGGCGCGCCTGAGATGCGTAACCTCCTCCCGCGAAAGATCACCCATCAGATCCGTTTCAAAGCGCTCAGCGGCTGCCGAGAGATCACGGAACACTTTCTGCCCCATTGGGGTAAGCGACAAACGCTCGATACGGCGGTCAGCCTCAGTTTCCGCGCGCGCCATGTAGCGTTTTTTCTCAAGTGCTGCGACGGCGCGGCTGACTTTGGTTTTATGAAGCGAGGCGAGCTCACAAATTTGCGTCGCGGACATGTCGCCGTACAGGCCCAGATGAAACAGAACCCGCCATTCTGTTCGAAGCATGCCGTAGCGCGCACGGTAATAGGCCTGAAACTCGTAGCTGGCGGCTTCAGCTGCCTGGTTCAACAGGTAGGGAAGGAAATGCGGAAGTTGGAAGTCATTTGCGCCCATGGCGTTGGGGTAGCAGACAACGGTTACAAATGAAACCGGTTGTGATCTATTGCCCACGGCATCACGATCGCAAAGGTGCCCGCGTCATGAGCCAACGGTTGCATGTAGATTTTGAAATTCTGGAAAGTTTGGTTGCGGGGGTAGGATTTGAACCTACGACCTTCAGGTTATGAGCCTGACGAGCTACCGGGCTGCTCCACCCCGCGACAATGACCTCACCTCGAAGCGCTAAAAAGATTGGCGTCTGAGGTGAAATCGTCAGAGAGATACGGTTCGTATGTCTTACTAGGTTTGGCGGTGACCTACTCTCCCACACCTGAAGATGCAGTACCATCGGCGCAAAGGCACTTAACGGCCGGGTTCGGAATGGAGCCGGGTGTTTTGCTCTCGCTATGACCACCAAACCAAGAAAGACATACAAACATCAGCTTTGCGCATCAAAGACGCGCGAAGCTATCCAATTTAACACTGTTATGGTGTTGGTGTGTGACGCTTTCAGATCAAGTTCGGACAGTTTCCTGTCTATCACTGGATCAAATCAAGCCTATCGAACAATTAGTACCGGTCAACTGAACGCATTACTGCGCTTACATCTCCGGCCTATCGACGAGGTGGTCTACCTCGGTTCTCAGGGATACCTTGTTTTGAGGGGGGCTTCCCGCTTAGATGCCTTCAGCGGTTATCCTTTCCGATCATAGCTACCCAGCACTGCCATTGGCATGACAACTGGTCCACCAGTGGATCGTTCACCCCGGTCCTCTCGTACTAGGGGCAACTCCTCTCAAGTATCCTACACCCACGGCAGATAGGGACCGAACTGTCTCACGACGTTCTAAACCCAGCTCACGTACCTCTTTAAACGGCGAACAGCCGTACCCTTGGGACCTGCTCCAGCCCCAGGATGAGATGAGCCGACATCGAGGTGCCAAACGGTGCCGTCGATATGGACTCTTGGGCACCATCAGCCTGTTATCCCCGGCGTACCTTTTATCCGTTGAGCGATGGCCCTTCCACTCGGGACCACCGGATCACTATGGCCGTCTTTCGACTCTGCTCGACTTGTCAGTCTCGCAGTCAGGCTGGCTTCTGCCATTGCACTCAACGAGCGATTTCCGACCGCTCTGAGCCAACCTTCGCGCGCCTCCGTTACTCTTTAGGAGGCGACCGCCCCAGTCAAACTACCCGCCACAGAGGGTCCCGGATCCGGATAACGGACCGCGGTTAGACAACAAGAATGCGAAGGGTGGTATCTCAAGGGAGGCTCCACAGAAACTAGCGTTCCTGCTTCAAAGCCTACCACCTATCCTGCACATCCCAGTCCTGTTGCCAGTCTGAAGCTGTAGTAAAGGTGCACGGGGTCTTTCCGTCTAACCGCGGGAAGCCTGCATCTTGACAGGCAATTCAATTTCGCTGAGTCGATGTTGGAGACAGCGGGGAAGTCGTTACGCCATTCGTGCAGGTCGGAACTTACCCGACAAGGAATTTCGCTACCTTAGGACCGTTATAGTTACGGCCGCCGTTTACCTGGGCTTCAATTCAGAGCTTGCACTCCTCCTTTTAACCTTCAGGCACCGGGCAGGCGTCAGACCCTATACGTCGTCTTGCGACTTCGCAGAGCCCTGTGTTTTTAGTAAACAGTCGCCACCCCCTGGTTTGTGCCCCCAGTCAATACTTGCGTAGAAACTGGGCCTCCTTCTCGCGAACTTACGGAGGTATTTTGCCGAGTTCCTTCAACATCGTTCTCTCAAGCGCCTTGGTATTCTCTACCAGTCCACCTGTGTCGGTTTAGGGTACGATCTTATGGAAGAGCTATTTCCAGGAACCGATTAGCGGCCCACCCAATCCGATAAGGGTGAACAACCTTCACGATCCGTCACTACTTCCTGGCCCAGGAATATTAACCTGGTTCCCATCGACTACGCCTTTCGGCCTCGCCTTAGGGGTCGGCTTACCCTGCTCAGATTAGCTTTAAGCAGGAACCCTTGGACTTTCGGCGACAGGGTCTCTCACCCTGTTTGTCGCTACTCATGTCATCATTCTCGCTAGTGATCTCTCCACCGGATCCCTCACAGGCCGGCTTCACAGAAAACTCCTTGTCTCCGGAACGGGCGAACCCGCTAAAGAGACATGGAGTTATGTCACACTACGCTCCGCTACCATGCACTATGTGCATCCTCAGCTTCGGCTCATGGCTTGAGCCCCGATACATCTTCGCCGCAGGACAACTTATTTAGACCAGTGAGCTGTTACGCTATCTTTAAAGGATGGCTGCTTCTAAGCCAACCTCCTGGTTGTTTTGGTCGTCCCACCTGCTTTCCCACTTAGCCATGAATTAGGGGCCTTAGCTGGAGGTCAGGGTTGTTTCCCTCTCCACAATGGACGTTAGCATCCACTGTGTGTCTGCCATCTAGTACTCCCGGGTATTCGGAGTTTGGTTAGGATCAGTAAGCCTGTGGGGCCCCATTACCCATCCAGTGCTCTACCCCCCGGGGTATTCGGATGACGCTCTACCTAAATAGATTTCGCGGAGAACCAGCTATCTCCGAGTTTGATTGGCCTTTCACCCCTAGTCACACCTCATCCCGACCTTTTTCAACAGGTGTGGGTTCGGACCTCCAGTAAGTGTTACCTTACCTTCATCCTGGACATGACTAGATCACTCGGTTTCGGGTCTGATCCATCTAACTCGACGCCCTATTAAGACTCGCTTTCGCTGCGCCTACACCTAACGGCTTAAGCTTGCTAGATAGACCAAGTCGATGACCCATTATACAAAAGGTACGCCGTCAGCTCGCAAGGAGCCTCCGACTGCTTGTAGGCGTTCGGTTTCAGGTACTGTTTCACTCCCCTCGTCGGGGTGCTTTTCACCTTTCCCTCACGGTACTGGTTCACTATCGGTCAGTAAGGAGTACTTAGCCTTCGAAGGTGGTCCTCCGATGTTCAGACAGGATTTCACGTGTCCCGCCCTACTTAATACGTCCAATTGAGCTTCCCATACGGGACTGTCACCCACTATGGTCAACCTTTCCAGGTTATTCTGGTCACTCTCATGGCTCGGCTGGTCCCCGTTCGCTCGCCGCTACTAGGGGAGTATCTGTTGATTTCCTTTCCTCCGGGTACTTAGATGTTTCAGTTCCCCGGGTTTGCTTTTTTAAGCCTATATATTCAGCCTAAAAATACCTGGTTCAGCCGGATATAAGCTGCCCGAAGGCAATTATATCAAACTGTCAGGTGGGTTGCCCCATTCGGAAATTCGTGGGTCAAAGCCTATTCTCGGCTCGCCACGACTTATCGCAGAGTATCACGTCCTTCATCGCCTCTTACTGCCAAGGCATTCACCAAACGCCCTTCTCGCGCTTGATTTGATCCAGAGAAAGACAGGCCTAAGCCTACCGCGGGTCTCTGCTGGTTCGTCAGGGACCCTTTACTCTGAACCAAAAGCATCACATTTCCCGCTCTTTCCTCTGGATCCCGCATTTCCGGAGGTCTCCGGTCCCATACGGGGAAGAAAGAACTAGTGTCAGGCTGTATAGGCCTGACGGGTTAGTGTACTTGACTTGGATAGAATTATGCTCTGCTTCACTGATCCGAAGATCAGATCCGCTGTCCTAAGGCGCACTGCCCGGACAAGCATAAAACTGATGTTTTGTATCTCTCTAAACGATATCAAAACGATCCGAAGATCGTTGCGCGTCCGATTGGACGGCAAAGCAGCACTGCTGCTTGACGGTCAAATCGAGTGTTGGTGGAGCCTAGCGGGATCGAACCGCTGACCTCCTGAATGCAAATCAGGCGCTCTCCCAGCTGAGCTAAGGCCCCAAATTCTCTACTGAGAATGGTGGGTCGAGGAGGACTTGAACCTCCGACCTCACGCTTATCAGGCGTGCGCTCTAACCACCTGAGCTACCGACCCAAACACGGGCGGTAACCCGTATGACTACTAGTTCCGAAGAGATATGAGGACGGCTCGGTCCGATGTGTCCCGAAGGACTATGCTTCTTGCGAAGCTGCTAAGTGTTTCACGATCAAGAGCAAGCTCAAGATACTAGAAACATCCTTAGAAAGGAGGTGATCCAGCCGCAGGTTCCCCTACGGCTACCTTGTTACGACTTCACCCCAGTCGCTGATCCTACCGTGGTCCGCTGCCTCCCGAAGGTTAGCGCACGGCCGTCAGGTAGAACCAACTCCCATGGTGTGACGGGCGGTGTGTACAAGGCCCGGGAACGTATTCACCGCGTCATGCTGTTACGCGATTACTAGCGATTCCGACTTCATGGGGTCGAGTTGCAGACCCCAATCCGAACTGAGACATCTTTTGGAGATTAACTCACTGTAGATGCCATTGTAGCACGTGTGTAGCCCAACCCGTAAGGGCCATGAGGACTTGACGTCATCCACACCTTCCTCCCGCTTATCACGGGCAGTTTCCTTAGAGTGCCCAGCCGAACTGCTGGCAACTAAGGACGTGGGTTGCGCTCGTTGCCGGACTTAACCGAACATCTCACGACACGAGCTGACGACAGCCATGCAGCACCTGTCACTGATCCAGCCGAACTGAAGGAAACCATCTCTGGTAACCGCGATCAGGATGTCAAGGGTTGGTAAGGTTCTGCGCGTTGCTTCGAATTAAACCACATGCTCCACCGCTTGTGCGGGCCCCCGTCAATTCCTTTGAGTTTTAATCTTGCGACCGTACTCCCCAGGCGGAATGCTTAATCCGTTAGGTGTGACACCAAGCTGCAAGCAGCCTGACGTCTGGCATTCATCGTTTACGGTGTGGACTACCAGGGTATCTAATCCTGTTTGCTCCCCACACTTTCGCACCTCAGCGTCAGTATCGAGCCAGTGAGCCGCCTTCGCCACTGGTGTTCCTCCGAATATCTACGAATTTCACCTCTACACTCGGAATTCCACTCACCTCTCTCGAACTCTAGACTTCCAGTATTAAAGGCAGTTCCAGGGTTGAGCCCTGGGATTTCACCTCTAACTTAAAAATCCGCCTACGCGCGCTTTACGCCCAGTAATTCCGAACAACGCTAACCCCCTCCGTATTACCGCGGCTGCTGGCACGGAGTTAGCCGGGGTTTCTTTACCAGATACTGTCATTATCATCTCTGGCGAAAGAGCTTTACGATCCTAAGACCTTCATCACTCACGCGGCATCGCTAGATCAGGCTTTCGCCCATTGTCTAAGATTCCCCACTGCTGCCTCCCGTAGGAGTCTGGGCCGTGTCTCAGTCCCAGTGTTGCTGATCATCCTCTCAAACCAGCTATAGATCGTCGTCTTGGTAGGCCGTTACCCCACCAACTAACTAATCTAACGCGGGCCAATCCTTCTCCGATAAATCTTTCCCCCGAAGGGCGTATACGGTATTACTCTCAGTTTCCCGAGGCTATTCCGTAGAAAAGGGTATGTTCCCACGCGTTACTAACCCGTCCGCCGCTCACCCGAAGGTGCGCTCGACTTGCATGTGTTAGGCGTGCCGCCAGCGTTCGTTCTGAGCCAGGATCAAACTCTCAAGTTGAAAGATCGTTGCCGATCTATCCTTGACGTTCGAACCTCTGCACATCGTTTCGATCAGGCTTACTGAACCCAACCGAAACAGTCTTTCTGTTTGTTGTGCTTCGGGTTTCATCAGAAACCGAAAGCCGTCCAAACAGTGAAGCTGACCTTCCATAATCGGTCCGAAGACCTAGGAAGTCGATATGAAGAGGTTGATCCATCGAATGAACCAAACCGCCCACATATCTCTTCGAAAACCATCAATGTCAAAGAGCGAGAGACAAAAATCCACCGACTGCGCTGTAACTTTTCAGCGCGGCCCGCTTCAGACTGCCTCAATTTTTTTTGCCTCCCGCACCGTTGCTTCTCAGCGTCTGGCCCGTTTGGCGTCCCGTTGGAGCATCTCTGCGCCGCCGGTGAGGGGGTATCTACGGTTTGGACCCCGGACCCGCAAGGGCTTTTTTTCACAAAGATGACTTTTTTCGCATCCGAACCTTCTTGGCCCTTATTTTACAGGCATAAATGCGTCGAAAAACTTGTCCATCCGGTCAGAAAAGGGGCTTTTTAAGGCGGTTCAGGTCGACTCAATTGCCCGCGAAAGGGACTCACTTAGCCCCGCGTTGTGCTTATCCCCAAGGATATCCCCAAATCTGGTGTGAATCGACGTCGATTCAGGCGACTCGCGCTTTTTGAGTGCGGAATCGAGTCGCCAGAAGGGTCAGTGTCACTGCCAGATAGATCAGCGGCTCCAGTTGGAAGCCCCTGGCAAGCCAAACCCAATGCACCGCCCCAAGCACTGCCGCCGGATACACCAGCCGATGCAACTTGCGCCAAGCGGCTGCCCCCATCTTGCGAACACTCCAGTTGTTGGAGGTCAGCCCAAGTGGGATCAGACACAGGAAGCCCACCATACCGATGGTCACATAGGGACGCTTCACGATATCGGCCCACATCGCGGAGATCTGCTGAACATCCAGCACTGCCCAAACCAGGAAGTGGGCCAGCACAAAGAAGAAGGCGAGCACACCAATCGCCCGTCGCCAGCACATCAGGTTCAATCCGAGATGTTGGCGCAGTGGCGTCACAGCCAATCCAACGAGGATCAGTTGAAACGCAATCTTGCCGTAGCGGTGCTCCAAGGCCTCGATGGGTTCCACACCCAAGCCACCCGTTGCGCCCAGATAGAATAGCCACCCCGCATAGGCAGCACCCACAACGTAGAGCACCCAGCCCGGCACACGTCGGACCGTGGCGTTTATGCGAGCCGTCGCGCTCATTGCGCGTTTGCTAACCGTTGCGCGCAATCCCCGACCGCGATCGTGGTATCTTGGAACCCGTTATAGACCATGTCGATCACAAGCCGCGCGATGCAACGATCCACATGTTCCGCCTCGGCGCCCAATCGCTGAAAGGTCAGCATGTAGGTTTCATGCGTCGGATGTGTCCAACTGGTCAATGAGACCCGGTTCTCCGGAGTTGGCGCATTTCGCTGAAGCGCCGCCGCGAATGGCTCAAGCCCCCAAAAGCGGTAACTGACTTCAGCTTGCTCAAAGGTGTCGAAAATACCGACGATCACGTCCGCCGGTCGACCCGGATCGGTGTCTGGGGCGCCGGCGCGAAACAGGGCGATTGCATCAATGGCCTCAAGCTCTGCTGTGAACACCTCCATGCCAGGGACAGTCTGGATGTACCACGGAGCGGGTACTCTTTCAGTCACCAGGCTGTTCGGCCCCAATTCGGTGGGCGCCTCGAACCAATCCTGTGCTGCAGCGCGGTCCGCCGACGCACTCATCATGACCGCCGCAAAACCAGCGAACAAAAACCGAAACGCCATAGGTCCTGTTTTACACAACATCCGTCTGTCCTTTCTGCCCACGACTACTCACTGCATCTCGCGCGAACACGTCGCGAGATCAAATCCGGTTTCCGCCCCGCTATAAAGTGTGTCGATCACAAGCCGCGCCATGCAGCGGGCATGGACAACCTCACCGTTCGCCTCATTCAGCACAGTGAATGTCAGTACATCGATCTGCCCAAGGATTTGCATCTGTTGGATCAGCGTTGGTTGCTCAGCCGGCAAACCACCTGCAATCTCGGCCAGCGGTTGCAGCGGCGTATTCTCGAAGACATCGGCCGCCTCCGCCCAATCATCGACCCTGGCAATAATGATATCTGCGGCCGTTATGGGCGGCTGCCCGGGCATCAGCGTATCAAACACACCAGCGACGTCGCGCTCAAACAGCTCTTCCCGGAAACCTTGCCCCGCCTCGAAAACAGCGATGCGCGCACCGGTCGCTGGGAACGCCCGTGTAAAGGTGTCAGACAGAACCTCTGTTGGCGGCTCAATTGCCTGAGCAAACAGCGCGCACGGGACCAAACCCGCGCCCACCAAAAGAGCCGCCGCATGGTTCATTAGAAGTTGGCCTGCAGATCCATGCCTTCGTAGAGGGAGGCAACTTCCTCCTCATAGCCATTCATCATCAGTGTAGGCTCACGGCGTGCGAAAAGACCGCCACCAATCACCCGCTCACTGGCTTGGCTCCAACGTGGGTGATCCACCTCCGGGTTCACATTACTATAGAAGCCGTATTCGCGCGGGTTGGCAGCGTTCCAGCTTGTGTAGGGCTCCTCGTCGGTCAGCGTGATGCGGACGATCGATTTGATCGACTTGAAGCCATACTTCCACGGCACGACCAAACGGATGGGCGCGCCGTTCTGGTTCGGGATCTCACGTCCGTAGATGCCCGTCGCCATCAGCGTCAGCGGATGCCGCGCCTCATCCAAGCGCAGACCTTCGCGGTAGGGCCAATCCAGAACCGGTACGCGCACACCCGGCATCTCATCCGGGCGGTTCGCCGTTTCAAACGCCACATAACGCGCGCCATCCTGAACGCCGATGCGGTCCAGCAAGTCGGCCAGCTCAAACCCGTTCCACGGAATCACCATCGACCAGGCTTCAACACAGCGGAAGCGATAGATGCGTTCCTCAACCGTCATGCCGTCCATGATGTCTTCAAAGGAATAGGTTCCGGGGTTGTCGACCATCCCGTCCACCTCGATCGACCAAGGCGACGTCGTCAGCGTATGCGCGTTGCGCGACGGATCATCCTTTCCGGTGCCGAATTCGTAGTAGTTGTTGTAGGTCGTGATCGCTTCCCACGTATTGGGTTCCAGATCCTGCGCTTGCGCCTGGCCGCCAATCAATCCGGCCCCCAGCAAAGCGCCCGTGCCGGCCATGATCTGGCGGCGATTGAGGTAAAGGTGTTCCGGCGTGACGTCGTCCCACGTCAGTTTGGATTGGTAGCGGCGGGCCATAAGGCTGTCTCCTCGTCCTTTGTTGAAGACTATATGCGCTATCTCACCCGCATTTCCCAAGCACTGTCATCATATCTCACGAAAGGGTTAGGAGGTGTGAGGCTCGCCTTATTGGTCTCGATCCGGCCGCGTGACCGGAAGCGGAGGATCATCGGATGGAATTGTGTTCTCCCAACGGGTGGCAAGCGACAGCACATCGGCGCAGGCGAGGCTCAGATAGATCTCCTCTCCACTAAAGCGACCTTGAGGGGTACGCACCCACCAGTGAAATTGCCCTTCTTCGGTCGGTATGATCTCTCCCTCACAATGCTTTCGCCTCAATTTGAAGGTCGACCCAATCTTGCGGAAGTACGGTTTGTCAAATTCGCTGAGTTCATTTTTCATCGCACCGGTACTCCATCGGGAAAGAGGCGATCCATCGGCAAGCTTGATCCATCCGGCTGCACCAATCGCACGTGTTGACGGCGCATCAAGCGCGGCTCACTCACGCCAACCGAATGGGCGATCACTTCCACTTCTTTCATCAAGGCCTTTGCGTAGTTCGCCACGCGCTTGTCCTTATCTTCAACCACCAAGCCTTCCTGAAATCTCGGGTCGTGGGTCGTGATACCAGTCGGGCAGGTGTTCTTGTGGCATTTTAGGGCTTGAATGCAGCCAAGCGCAAACATGAAGCCGCGCGCGCTGACGACGAAATCCGCACCCGCCGCGATGGCCCAAGCCACATCACCTGGGTTTACGAGCTTGCCGCTGGCCACGATGCGAATACGGTCCTTCAAGCCCGCATTGTTCCGCAGGTCGGTCAAAATCGGCAAGGCCTCCCGAATAGACATGCCTACCAAATCCATCAGCGGCATCGGCGCGGCACCGGTGCCGCCTTCGCCACCATCCAATGTGATGAAGTCCGGCGCGCTCGCCTCACCGCGTTTTGCCACCGCCTCGAACAAATCAACGAACACTTGCGGATCGCCCATCACCGTCTTGATGCCCACCGGCTTGCCCGTCACCTCGCGGATACGGCCAATCAGGTCCAACAGCTCCTCGGCATTTCCTGCTTCGCGGTGACGGTTCGGGCTTATTCCGTCGCTCCCTTTCGGCAGCCCCCGGATTTCTGCAATCTCATCGGTGATCTTGGCTGCGGGAAGGATACCCCCCTTCCCCGGCTTCGCCCCCTGCGCCAGTTTCAGCTCGAACATCCGCACAGTGTCATGCGCTGCGACTTCACGCAGCTTCTCTTCGCTCAAGTTTCCCTCTGCATCCCGCACGCCGTATTTCGCGGTGCCGATCTGGAAAACCACGTCGCAGCCGCCCTCCAGATGGTAGGGGCTCAGCCCGCCTTCCCCGGTATTCATCCAGCACCCTGTTAGCTGACACCCGCGCGAGAGCGCCCGGACGGCGGGCTTCGAGATCGCGCCGTAACTCATCCCCGACAGATTGAAGAAAGAAGGTGCGTTATAAGGTGTCGCCGCATGGGGCCCGATCAGAAGCGGCTCGCTGCTGGCGAACTGGTCATCCAACGGTGGGAAGGCTGACGGCACAAACAGCGGCGTACCGACCACCGTGATATTCCGGGTTGATCCGAACGGCAGTGTCGAAGACTTCCCCTGTCCCGCGTGCTTCACCCATTCCCGCTGCGCCCGGTTGAACGGCAATTCCTCGCGGTCCATCGCAAAGAAGTACTGCCGAAAGAACTCACCCAAAGTGCTGAAGAGCCCACGGAACCGCCCCAACACCGGATAATTCCGCCGGATCGCGTCTGCCTTTTGGAACCGGTCGAGGAAGAACAACACCACCGCCGCGAAGAAAAACAGCCCGACGACAAGCCAGAAAACCAAGGCCATCGCCTCCAGAAAGACGCTCACGCTTTCCATTGTCGGCATATCCATATCGCTGGCCTCCCAAATCACTCGGAACATCATGCTCACCGCTGACAGAAAACGGCAACGGGTGAGGCGAAAATCGAAACATTCTCTGACGAGAGTTCACGTCGTTTCACTGGTTTGTGACTGGAAACGGAAAACGCGGCTCGCTTAGTCGCCGCGTGCCCTTGGTCAAGCCGGTTGGCGGAAATTCGCTTCAGTTGAAAAGGAATTGCCGGGCCGCATCTGGCCCCTTGTCACCGGGCGGACCCCGATGGCCGCGCCGGACGCATACCCGGTCGGCGCGATCTAATGCTTACATGAGAGAGACAAAGATCATGCGTAAAGCACTCCTTGCACTCACGGCCTCCACCATACTCGCCGCCCCGGCATTTGCCGACGGCCACTCCAACACCATCGTCGATGTGGCAGCCGAAGCGGGCTCCTTCACGACCCTGCTTGCAGCAGCTGAAGCCGCGGGTCTGGTTGAAACATTGTCGGGCGAAGGTCCACTGACCGTCTTCGCGCCCACCGACGAGGCTTTCGCCGCGCTGCCTGAGGGAACTGTCGAAGGCCTTCTCGCAGACACCGACGCACTGACCGCTGTTCTGACTTACCACGTCGTGGCTGGCGCAGTGATGTCGGGCGATCTGTCAGACGGCATGTCTGCCGCAACTGTGAACGGCGCAGACATCACGATCGGTGTGGGCGATGCTGTCACCGTCAATGATGCAACAGTCATTGCCGCGGATATCGAGGCCTCCAACGGGGTCATTCACGTCATCGACAGCGTGCTTTTGCCGCCTCAATAAGCGTGCCGGTTTCGGGGGGGCAGCTTTGGCTGCCCCCGTCACATCTTCAAAAAACAACATCAAACGGAAAAGGGGATCCATATGGACCGTCGTCAATTCATCACCAAAACCGCAGGCCTTGTGGCTGCCGCACCGCTGGCTGGCCTCGCCACCACGTTACCCGCGCGCGCCGTCACCGGCTCGTCCAACATTGTTGAGCTGGCCGTCGCCACGCCCGACCTTTCGACCCTCGTGACCGCCGTTCAAGCTGCGGGTCTAGTCGACACGCTGGCCTCGCCCGGCAATTTCACGGTCTTCGCACCCACGAATGCGGCCTTCGCCGCTTTGCCTGCTGGCACGCTTGAAGCTCTGCTCGCTGACATCCCGGCGCTCACCAATATTCTGACCTACCATGTGTCAGGCGACTATTACCCCGCCTCCGCGCTCGCCGGTGCGCATGGCGTCGTGCCCACGGTTCAAGGATCCAACATCCGCGTTAACGGACGCAACGGCGTGCACCTGAATGGCAACGTTTCGGTCACAACCGCGGACGTCTTCGCCTCCAATGGTGTGGTCCACATTATCGATGCGGTTCTGTTGCCTCACTAACCGCCTTCAGTTGCCGGGGTGCCTTGTCCCTTTGCGCCCCAGCCCACCCCCGCGTGACAGGACTTCACGCGGGGGTTTTTCTTGCCCAAATCACCCGTTTCCCATTCAGTGCGCGGCAAGAGCAGAGGGGAACAGAAATGAAGACCGCTATCGTGACAGGGGCCGCGCGGGGCATCGGATTGGCTACGACTGAAGAGTTCTTATCGCAGGGTTGGCAGGTCGCCATGATCGACCGCGACGGCGCCGAGCTTGAGGAAGCGAAAGCAGGCCGGGACAACGTCATCGCCCTGCCCCATGACATCTCAAACCCGCAACAGGTTGAGGCTAGCATTCACGAAACGATGGAAGCCTTCGGGCGGATCGACGCGCTGGTGAACAATGCAGGCGTTGCTGACTTTGGCCCGATTGAGCAGACGGATTTCGAACGCTGGCGCCATGTCATGTCAATCAACCTCGACGGCACGTTCGTGATGAGCCAGGCGGCAACTCCGTCGCTGAAGGAAACACGCGGATCAATCGTGAACATCGCATCCATCTCAGGCCTACGCGCGTCCACTTTGCGGGTGGCCTACGGCACCTCGAAGGCTGCCGTCATCGCGCTGACCAAACAGCAGGCGGTGGAGCTTGGCGAATATGGGATCCGCTGCAACGCCATCGCGCCGGGACCCGTGCGCACAAAGCTCGCGATGGCCGTCCACACTCCGGACATCGTTGACGCCTACCACGATGCCATACCATTGAATCGCTACGGCACGGAGGCGGAGCTTGCCGGCGCAATCGTCTTCCTGTGCTCGGACAAAGCCAGCTACATCACCGGGCAATGCCTCGCCGTTGATGGCGGGTTTGAGGCTGTTGGGATCGGGCTCCCGGCGTTGAGAGGATAAAGGGCAAAAACGCAGACGTGATCGCCCAACGCAACCGATTGAATCGTGTGAGTTTCAGACAACGCTTTAAGGTTTCGGTTGCCCAACCCAGCTCAATCGGGATGCGTCCGCCGCTCCAGTAACTTCCTAAAGCAACGCCTGCACCCATCGGTGCTCCACCATGAAATCAACCAGAAGGCGGGCCAGCGTGTCCTCCCCGGCGTTAGCGGGGTAGACGGCAAAAACCTCGATCTGCGCAAGCGGTCGCTCGGGCAGGATCTGCACCAGATCACCGGAGCGAAACGCCTGCGCCACCAGGGGCAAGGTCTCGACCATCATGCCCAATCCCTGATCCACGAAATTCCGCGCCATGGCGTAGTTATTACATGTGGCCGCCACTTTCGGCTCGGTTACGGGAGAATGGCCGTGGGCGTCGCAAACCAGAACCTTCCAGGGCACCGGAATAAGCTCGATCAAATCCCAATCAGCCAACTCGTCAATCTCGCGCGGTGTGGGTCTGCCACTCAGATACGTAGGGCTGGCAAAGAGGCACAGCGGCAATTGCCCCAACTTGCGCGCACGGTAACTGCTGTCGTCCAGCCCCGTCGCCGTGCCCCGGATGGCGACGTCGAAATCTGAGCCCTCCAACGGTACCCGGCGGTCCTCAAAATTCAGCTGAAGCTGGACCTTTGGATAGGCCTTCGCAAACCGCACAAAGATGTCACTTGCGGGTGGATGGGCGGTGGAGGCGTTGAGCGCGACCTTCAGCTTGCCGCTGGGTTGCTCTGTGCGGCGGTTCACGCCGGCCAAGCCGTCTTCGGCGGCGCGGGTCATGCGCTGGCTGGCTTCCAGCAGCTCGCGTCCCGCATCGGTGAGCGAGATCCGCCGGGTGGAGCGGTAAAGAAGCGGCAAGCCCAACTGCCCCTCGAAGGTGGAAACGTGGTGGCTGACCACCGACGGCGACAGACCCAACCGTTTGGCCGCAGCGCGAAACGACCCGGCCTCAGCCACCGCCTGAAAGATCGCCATCATGCGCAGCTTGTCTATCATCGCCCACCCATTGTTCGATCTGGTCGAATAATGAAACTAACATTGCGGGGATTATTCGAACAACGCAACTGCGCGAAGATCAGGGGGTGGGACGGAATACACCGTCCCGACAGAACTCAATCCTAAAGGACATCGACATGCCCCTCATGGTTTCCATCGCCCGCGTCAGCGCCCTGCCCGACCCCGCAAAGATGCAAGACTACCGCGCAGATCATGCGCGCCTGTTCGGCCAGTTCGCCAATGTGCCCCGGCTGTTACCAGACCCCAACGACGCCAACCAGATGGCCGTGGTGGGCGAGGTCCATGATCTTGAGGGGCTGCGCGCAGCCACCCGCACGCCGGAAGGAGACGCGATGATGCGCAAGTGGGGCTTCATCGAGCAGCTTTCGTTTTTCGTGGAGAACGCGTGATGGGTTGGTTTGAACGTTGGGCCCTGCGCGTGGTCGCAAGTTTCGACACGCCGATGCGCGCAAAAGATGGACAGACCGATGCGTCGGGCTGGTTGATCGGTGAACGTGAGGCATTGGCCGACTTGTATCGGTTCCGTTAACGAAAACGCCGCGCCCTTAGTGCCGGGCGCGGCGTCTGGTTCAGTTGGTAGATTGCTCACAACGAGTCTTAGTGAACCACGGCATCGTCCGGCTTAGGTCGGTTCGACGGCGCCACACGGTCACCCACGATCAAACCGTCAGGCCCTGCCGATACGCTAACCTCTGACCCATCCATGACATCACCGGCCAGGATCATCTCGGCCAATTGGTCTTGCAAACTGCGCTGGATCACCCGCTTGAGCGGACGCGCGCCAAAGACCGGATCATAGCCTTCATCGGCCAGCCAGGTCATTGCGCTGTCCTCAAGCTGCAAGTGGATCTTGCGCGCCGCCAGACGTCTTTCAAGCCGCCCAAGCTGGATCTTCACGATGCCATCCATATCCGCGCGGCTGAGCCGGTCGAAGACGATCATGTCGTCCAGACGGTTCAGGAACTCCGGCCGGAAATGGGCGCGCACCGCGTCCATGACATCCCGCTGCGCCTCGCCCGCATCCGCGCCTTCAGGCAGATGGCTTAGCGCCTGTGACCCAAGGTTCGAGGTCAGCACGATCAGCGTCTGCTTGAAATCCACCTGACGACCTTGACCATCGGTCAGGATGCCATCGTCGAGCACCTGAAGCAGCACGTTGAAGACCTCAGGATGGGCCTTTTCGACCTCATCGAAGAGGATCACCTGATAGGGGCGGCGGCGCACGGCCTCGGTCAAAACACCACCTTCGTCATAACCGACATAGCCCGGAGGGGCGCCGATCAGCCGCGCGACGGCGTGCTTCTCCATAAACTCCGACATGTCGATACGGACCATCGCCTGATCATCATCGAAGAGGTACTCGGCCAAAGCCTTGGTCAGCTCGGTTTTCCCCACGCCGGTCGGCCCGAGGAACAGGAAGCTGCCCAAGGGCCGCCCCTCATCCTGCAGGCCCGCGCGCGCACGGCGCACGGCGCGGCTGACGGCGGAAACGGCCTGATGCTGGCCGATCACGCGCTTACCAAGTTCTTCTTCCATCCGAAGCAGCTTCTCACGTTCGCCTTCCAGCATCTTGGCCACCGGCACGCCGGTCCAACGCTCGACCACTTCCGCGATCTGTTCAGGGCGAACGGCCTCTTCGACCATGACGTCTTCGTCCTGATCTTCAGCCTCGGCCAGATGTTTTTCCAGCTGTGGGATCACGCCATACGAAAGCTCCCCGGCCTTGCCGAGATCACCGTTGCGCTTGGCCTGATCCAATTCGGCGCGCGCATGGTCCAACTGCTCTTTGATGGACCGCGCCGATTCCAGCTTGTCACGCTCGGATTGCCACTTGGCGGTCATCTCGGCGCTCTGCTCCTGCAAATCGCCAAGCTCCTTTTCAAGCTTCGCCAACCGATCCTTGGACGCCGCGTCGTCCTCCTTCTTCAACGCTTCGGCCTCGATCTGCATCTGCAGGATCTGCCGGTCGAGCGCGTCGAGTTCCTCGGGCTTGCTGTCGACCTCCATCCGCAGACGGCTGGCGGCCTCGTCCATCAGGTCGATGGCCTTGTCGGGCAGGAACCGGTCGGTGATGTAGCGGTGGCTGAGCGTGGCCGCAGAGACCAGCGCAGAGTCGGAAATCCGCACACCGTGGTGAAGCTCGTACTTCTCCTTGATGCCGCGCAGAATAGAGATGGTGTCTTCCACCGTTGGCTCTTCGACCACAAGCGGCTGGAACCGGCGGGCCAAGGCCGCGTCCTTCTCCACATACTTGCGGTATTCGTTCAGCGTGGTGGCCCCGACGCAATGCAACTCCCCCCGCGCCAAGGCAGGCTTGATCAAGTTGGCCGCATCCATTGCACCATCAGTTTTGCCCGCGCCGACAAGCACGTGCATTTCGTCGATGAACAGGATGATTTCGCCGGCGGCATTGGCAATCTCGCCAAGGACGGATTTCAACCGCTCCTCAAACTCACCGCGATACTTCGCACCCGCAATCAACGCGCCCATGTCGAGCGACATCAGCGTCTTGTTGCGCAGGCTTTCCGGCACGTCGCCATTGACGATGCGCAGCGCCAGCCCCTCGGCAATCGCCGTTTTACCGACGCCGGGCTCACCGATCAGAACCGGATTGTTTTTCGTCCGGCGCGACAGCACCTGCATCGAACGGCGAATTTCCTCGTCGCGTCCGATGATCGGGTCGATCTTGCCCTCACGCGCCGCGGCCGTCAGGTCGCGGGCGTATTTGTTCAGGGCGTCGTAGTTGTCTTCCGCGCTTGCAGAATCCGCCGTTTTGCCCTTGCGCAAATCATTGATGGCAGCGTTCAAAGCCTGCGCGTTCACCGCGCCCGCATCCAGCGCATCCTTCGCGCCAGATTTCACCATCGCCAGTGCCGTCAGCAGCCGTTCGACAGGCACGAAACTGTCACCCGCCTTGGTCGCGACCTTCTCGGCCTCGTCCAAAACCTTGGCGAATTGCTTGTCCAGATAGACCTGCGCGCCGTCACCCGTCACCTTGGGCAGCTTCGCAATCGCGCCCTCAAGCGTCTCACGCACCCGTCCCGGCGCGCCGCCGGCCCGTCCAATGAGGTTGGAGGCAAGCCCCTCCTCATCATCCAGCAATGCTTTCAGCAAATGCTCGGGAACCAGTTTCTGATGGTCTTCCCGCTGTGCAATCGTCTGCGCGGCTTGAATGAACCCACGCGCGCGGTCCGTGAACTTCTCCACGTTCATCACGTCTCTCCTTTATCCAAGCGCCCTGTTGTCGCCACCCGCTTTGCGGCATGGCTTGGTGGGCCTCCCGTTTTAGATGGGGAGCCTAGGCATCGTTCTCAAGATCAACGCCGAAGTCGCGCGCCAGCGCCTTGGACCGCGCGCGCATCGCTGCAGATCGGTCGTTGAGGCCCTGTTTGATACGCTCGCTCAGGTCTTCGTCCGGCGGCGCACCCCAGCAATAGGCGTCAAAGGCCCAAACCCGCAGCAGGATTTTCTTGTGCCCATAGTAGGGCGCAAGATGCGGGCGCAGGATCGGTGCGGCGTCGGGCACATGTTGCGCGCATTGCATCAAGTGCAGCGCTGCATCCGCCTCGGTGAGTTGGCTGAACCTTTCAAATGCGTCCGCCACGCGCCCGTTGCCAATGCGACCCTTCTCCACCAGCGCTTTCAGTAGCCAAGTCGCGGCAATTTCATGTGTGCCGGGAAAGGCAGACAGCAACGCCGCTTCAGCGGCTGGTGAAAGGTCTTCAGCCAAACACGCCCGAAGCGGCTCTGTGTGGGTGCCGTCGAAGGCCGCAAGGGCCGTATCAATATCCTCGGGCTGTCGCATAGCCGAAGTCTGGCGAAACACGCGCCCCATCACAAGCCGGGGAAAAGTCGGTGCTTTATCCCCCGCGACACAGTCCGTGAACTCACTCATATTGCAGGCACAGGACGCATCCAGAGCGTCCACCGTATCGCGCGATCCTCTATCCCCAAGCGTGGTTCGGAAAAAAACGCACACGCCCCTATATGTGTGCGTCAGGTCCGGGTTGCCTTTGGTGTTGGGCGGCCCGGACCGTCTTTTTAGGCTTTCACGACGATTCACATCCCTTTGAGGTAAGGGGAACCCAACTCGACATCTAGCGTTGCGTTCTTACATAAGCACCACAGATGGCACTCGCTGCCGTCGGTTTTGTTGGAGAACACTGCCATGTCGACCTCTTGCCTAAGCCTGCATCGCGTCGCCTATGATCCTGAAGCCTCTGCCTTTCGCGCCGAGGTGCAATACCTCGATATCACCGGCATTCGTCGTCGTATTGTTCAGGTCCGCGCGCCCATCACGGCTGAATTTCACCGCATCGCCAGCGGCCTGCGGGATGCGGCCCTGACCCAAGCCACCTGAGATTTACTTCCCCCCCGCACCCGCCTAAGCAGGGCGCGGTTTTGACATGGGGGAAAAGCAATGGCCGATGACCGCCTGATCGTGGCACTCGACGTGCCGAACGTGGTGCAGGGCCTCGCCCTGGCAGACCGCATTGGCGAAAGCGTCAGTTTCTACAAAATCGGCCTAGGTATGCTGACGGGCGGGGGTCTCGCACTCGCCAATGAGCTCAAGCAAGACCACGGCAAACGCATCTTCCTAGACATGAAACTCTTCGACATTGGCGCGACCGTTGAGGCCGCCGTGCGCGGGCTGGCGCAGTTCGATCTGGATTTCCTGACGGTTCACGGCGACCCCCATGTGGTGCGTGCCGCCCGAGAAGGTGCCGCGGGGTCGAACATGAAAATCCTCGCCGTGACGATCCTGACCTCTCTCGACCGCGACGACCTCGACGCCTCCCTCATCCGCGACGGTGCAATCCCCGATCTGGTGACTGAACGCGCCGGCTGCGCGTTTGAGGCTGGCGCTGACGGCGTCATCGCCTCGCCGCAAGAGGCCACCATGATCCGCGCGTTACCCGAGGCCGCGGGCCGGTTGATCGTGACGCCCGGCGTGCGCCCGACCGGGGCCGCCTTGGGCGATCAGAAGCGCATCGCCACACCAGCGCAGGCGATTGCAGATGGGGCCGACCATATCGTCGTGGGCCGCCCGATCTGGCAGCACGAGGACCCTAAGGCTGCCGCTGAGATGGTGTTGAGCGAGTTGAATTGAGCACCGAATTGACGTAGCGTCAGGCCAACGGGCGCGCGGAATTGCGACGCGCATCTGCCCAAGCCCAATGCCCGACACCAAACACGACGCCCGAGTTCTGTCCCACAACGCGATCCGCCGTCTGATCGGCGGCATCGGCTTTGTCCTGCCCACGGGGTTGCTGATTTACGGGCATCTGTCCGACGCGCCTCAGCCCTCCATCAGCCACTATTATTACACCGAAGCCGGAGACTTCTTTGTCGGTGCGCTGGTCGGCATCGCAATCTTTCTTGTGACCTACCAAGGCTACGACGAGAACGGCAAACTGCCGGCCTTTCTGCCAGGAGACAGGATCATGTCATGCCTGGCAGCACTGGGCGCCTTCGGAACCGCCGTCCTGCCAACCTACCCGCTGGAAGGCGCAAGCCTTTGCCGTGACGCCATCGACCTTGGGCTGGCCATCAAGTGTCCCGTGGATCTGCCAATGCAAGGTCTCGTGACTGGCCTATCGGGGCCGCTCGACGGGTGGCATACCGGCGCGGCTGCGGTCTTTTTCGGCGCGCTGGCCTACTTCTGTCTGGTGCTGTTTCCAATTGGCCCCAAAGGCGATCCGAAACGCACGGTTGAGCTTTGGACGTACCGCGTATGCGGCATCACAATCCTGATCTGTCTGGCCGTTTTGATCACTGCCCCTGACATCCGCCTCGACACAAGCAACCGCCTCGTATTTTGGGCGGAATCTCTCGCAATCTGGGCGTTCTCAATCTCATGGCTGGTCAATGGAGAGGTTTTAGCCAACGTCCCCGGATTTCGGAAAACCTAGTCGCCAGGCACAGGCGGCAGCGTGATCTCATCCAACGTGTCCGCGTAGAACCCGAGCGAGCCCGGCATCCAGAACCGCGCTTCGATGGACCGGGGCTGGGTTGCCGCGCAGCCCACAATCGGCGGCTCCATATCAACCTCGTTGTGGCCCATTGTCTTGTGGCCGATGTCGAAGAACAGGCTCGCCATGGCGCATAGGCCCGCGGGCGTCAGGGCGATGATAAGTTGGTCAGCCTCGCTCACCTTGGGCTCCATCGCCGCCTGTCGCGCGCTCCACCCAAATGCGAAGAGCGGACGATCTTGAGGCTCCACCCGCTCCACTCCCGCCATTGCAGGCTCTGCAAAGGCATGGCGGCGGACTTCTTGTGGCCAGTGTTCATAAGCCGTGAAGCGCGGTTTGCCTTCGGTTTTGAGGTTATAAGGAACAGCGACCGGCTGCTCGATCTCAACATAAAGCTGCCTCACCCGGCTCGTCGGATGGGTCAGCTCCAGCCCACCCCACTCCCGCCCCGAAAACAGGAGGTGCAGCATCCAAAGGCCGATGCGGCGCAGTCCCTCGGGCTCTGCATATGTGATGACGCCGACGGTCCGGTCGGAAATCTCGTAGGGCCGATCCTCACCCGGCCCGGCCCAACCGATGGACCGGCGGTAGGTGTTGTCGATGATGATGTCGCGGAAAGGGGTGATCTCGGAAAACTCGCCAAAGGCGCTGGCCTCGATCAGCAGATCGTCGTCTTCGCCCAGCGCCGCCACCCGTTCGGACAGCGGCGCATAGGTCTCAAGATCAGTCATTGATGTCGTGGTCGAAGGTCTTCACTTGCCCGGTGTAAACGCCCAGCACGCGCCGCAGGACAAGCCATGCGACCAGCGAAGTGATCGCGAAAACCAGGATCATCACCGGCCAGGACGCGGCCAGCGGCACGCCGATTAGCAGCAAAAGCGCCACAATCGCAGCACCCACGCCAAAGCCCAAAAGCACGTAGGACGGCAGAAGAACCTCTCCCACCGCCAGCGCCACGGCGGCGACGCCCCAGACCCACCATTGGCTCCAGAACGGGTCCATCAGCCCCGGCCCTTCAGCATGGTGAAGGCCTTACCGAAGGCATCCACGGCGTCGGCGGGCACGATGATCGTTTGGTTGCCCTGACCCGCAGCCACCTTGGCGATGCTTTTCACCTGCTCCAACGCGATATTGTATTGCACGGCTTCCAGCCCGCCTTTCTGGATTGCTTCCGCCACGACGCCAGTCGCATAGGCCTCTGCATCGGCGGTAACGCGGCGCGCTTCAGCTTCCTGGCGTGCAGCGTAAAGCTCTGCGTCCGATTGCAGCTCCACCGCACGACGTTCACCTTCCGCACGGGTCACGGCAGCGCGGCGTTCCCGCTCGGCGTTCAGCTGCTGCAGCATCGCATCGCGTGTTGCCTGGTCGAGGCCCACGTCAAGGATCTCCGCCCGGGTCACTTCGATGCCCCAGTCATCCACGGCGCTTTCGACCTGCTCCTTGATCTGCGAGATCAGGGCCGCGCGGTTCGCCTGCACTTCGTCCAGCTCCATCTTACCGATCTGCGCACGGACGATACCCGCGACAGTCGTGGCAATGGCCGCATCCACATCGCGGATCCGGTAGACGGTCTTGCCGGGTTCAAGCACCCGGTAAAACACGCTGGTTTCCACAACGAGCAAAACGTTGTCCGAGGTGATCGCATCTTGCGACGCGGTGGGCAGCTGGCGCTCCAGCACCGACACCCTATGGGCCACACGCTGCAGGAACGGAACGATGAAGTTCAGGCCAGGCCCAAGCTCCATCCGGAACCGTCCGAATTGTTCGACAACGTGCTTCTCGGATTGCGGAACGACACGGATCGCTCGCGAGATGATGAAAATGATGGCAAGGCCAAGGGCGAGCCAAAACAGCCCCGGGCCGCCGCCCGCGATAAGATCTTCGAGCATAGCTAATATACCTCTGAATTGGTCTTCGAGCTTCATGCCCACAGGATATGGCGCTTCGACGCGCTTGACTCCACCCCCAATCGACGCTGGAAATCCGTAACCCGACCACCCCAAGGCCCTACAACATGCCCCACCCAAAGCTCAGACCAGCCATCCCAAGCGACCTTCCCCATATCATTGCGCTGGTTGAGGCCGCCTATGCTCCATGGATCGATGTGATCGGTGCAAAGCCCGGCCCGATGCTCGATGATTATGGCCGCGCAATTGAGAAGGGGATCGTTCAGGTGCTGGAAGACACGATGGGGATCGAAGCGATTTTGGTCCTCATCCCCCTGCCCGACGCCATGCTGCTGGACAATATGGCAGTTCACCCGAACGCGCAGGGAAAGGGTCACGGCAAGCGCCTTATGCGAGCGGCCGAGGACGCGGCGGCGGCTAGCGGGTATAGCCGACTTCGCCTCTACACTCACGAAAAGATGGCCTCGAATATCGCGCGCTACCACCGTGCAGGATTCGACATCACCAAGCACGTGACTGAACGGGGCCTGAACCGGGTCTATATGGAAAAGCGCATCACGCCGCTCGCGCCCTAAGCCAGCGTAATCCGCATGGGCCCTTTGCCGGGTAGCCGCACGACATCGCCCCGCACTTCCATCTCCAACTTCACGGTCACAACGTGCCATCCCAGCTTGCCGAGGTTTGCCAGATCATCGGCACTCATCCGCGCCCCGACCGCGTCACGTAGGTCCTTGTTCAGCATCCCGTCCGGTCCGGCCTCGTCCAACACCGCACGAATGGCCGTGCTGACCGCGTCATATTTCCAGACCGGGATATTGCTTGTGCCAACCCGCCCCTCGGCAGGGGTTCGGCAGGCCACCCGTTCAACCTCATCCTTCGGCATCTCCTAGCCCTCCTCTCGCAACCAATCTTCCAGCTTCCATAATACCTTGCGCTTCCAGCCCATCCCAAGAATGACCCGTGGCAACAGCGAACCCGCGCCAAATCCCGCATGGCTCAACCGCAGCCTCGTGCCACCGGGTGCAGGCGCCAGTGTGATCGTCAAAACCGTATCAACCTTGCCGGCGACCCAGGAGATCTGCCACATGCGCGGCGGGTCAAACTCCAACACTTCGCAATGGACGATACCGTCAAACCCCGGCGCGGGGTCGGTGCGGAACGTGAATTCCGCCCCCACTTCAGGCGTGAAGTCATTGGGCATCAACCACGCCGCCAATTCCGCGCTCGAGGCAAAGGCGCGCCAAACATGCTCCGGCGGATGCGGCAGGTCCACTTCGCGCAGGATTTCGGAAATCGACATCAGTTGCGCCCCTTCCCCAGATGAGCACGCAACCGGTCGAGGCCATCGTCCCAGAACGTCTCATAAGACCCTACCCAATCGCGGACCTGCGAAAAACCAGCGCCATCTACCGAGTATATCCGCCGCGTGCCGTCCTTTTGCTGGCTGACGAGCCCTGCGGCCCGCAACACCCCCAACTGCTGCGACACTGCGGATTGGCTGATCGGAAGCACCTCCGTCAGGTCCGAAACATTGCAGGGACCATCACGCAGACGATCCATGATCGCGCGGCGGGTCGGATCGGCCAGGGCCTTGAAGGGGTCTTCCTGCTTCATTTCTCCAATATATTAGTGAAATCTAATATAAGCAATTACTAATTTTTATCCACCTTCCGGCCCACTCCAAACAGGCGTATCGTGGTGTCCATGCCCGCCCTTTGTCGCGATTGCCTGGAAACCTTCAACGACGCGCGCCGATGCCCTGCGTGCCGGTCCCCGCGCGTGACCTCGCACCCGGAACTTTACAATCTTTCCATTGCCCACATGGATTGCGACGCCTTCTACGCCTCGGTCGAAAAACGCGACAATCCTGAGATCCGCGATAAACCCGTCATCATCGGCGGCGGTCGACGCGGCGTGGTGTCCACCGCCTGCTACATCGCCCGGATCAAGGGCGTGCGCTCGGCCATGCCCATGTTCCAGGCGCTCAAACTCTGCCCCGAAGCGGTGGTCGTGAAGGGCCGCATGGACACCTACGTCGAAGTCTCCAAACAAATCCGTGCCCTGATGGAAGACCTCACCCCTTCCATCGAACCACTGTCATTGGACGAGGCCTTCATGGACCTCACCGGCACCGCCCGCCTGCACGGCAAGCCCCCTGCCGTCATGCTCGCCAGCCTCGTCAAACGAATGCGCGAGGAAATCGGTATCACCGGTTCCATCGGCCTGTCCCACAACAAGTTCCTCGCCAAAATCGCTTCCGACCTCGAAAAACCGCGCGGCTTCTCCGTGATCGGCGCGGCGGAGACGGTGGAATTCCTCTCTGACAAGCCCGTCCGGATGATCTGGGGCATCGGCGAAGTCGGCCAGGCCTCGCTCAACAAGGCGGGCATCAGCACTTTCGCTGACCTCCGCCGGTGGGAGAAAGACGCGCTGCAAGATCGCTTTGGCTCCATGGGTGAACGGCTCTGGCATCTGGCCCGCGGCGAAGATCACCGCGCCGTCAAACGCAACCGCGCCGTCAAAGGCGTGTCGAATGAGACGACCTTCAACGACGACATCGCCTCCACCGATCTGCTCGACGGCCACATCTGGCGCATGGCCGAAAAGGTCTCGGACCGGCTCAAGGCCAAAGGCATCGCCGGGCGCACGGTCACACTGAAACTCAAACGCTCCGATTTCAAACTGATCACCCGCCGCTCAACCCTGCCTGACGCCACCCAAACAGCAGACCGCATCTATTCGATGGCACGCGCGCTGTTCGACAGGATGGACCACCCGAAACCTTACCGCCTTCTCGGCGTGGGAGTCTCCGACCTCATCGCGGAAGATCAGGCCGACCGTGAAGGCAACCTCCTAGACCCGCAAGAGGCCGCGCGCATCAAGGCCGAACGCGCAACCGACGCCATCCGCGACCGCTTCGGTTCAGATGCCATCCTGAAAGGCCGCGCACTGCGTTAACGCCCATCCCGTTCCTTCATGTTGGCCAATACAACTGTGGGGGCAGCGCCCCCTCTTGGTACGGTGGGAGGGGCGATGTGCGGCCAATGCCGCACAAGCGTCTCCGGCCGTCACTCCGCCGCCAAAGGCACCCGACCAGGCAAAGCCCCAATCACGCGCGCCATTACCTGGCTAACGATGGTCTTCACCGCCTCGAAATTCGAGTTGGGTCGAATCATCCGCTCGTTCATGTAAAGCGCGCGGTCGATTTCCACCTGAACCGCGTGGAAACCCTTGGTCGGGCGCCCATACCGCTGGGTGATATAAGCCCCGGCAAATGGCGCATTCCGGCTGACCACCAGACCAGCCTCCAGAAACCCCTGCTCCAGCACATCGACAATCTCTGTCCCCGCAGAGGCCCCGAACCGATCCCCCAACACCACCTCCGGCCTTGGCGTTCCGGGGCGGGCCACGGCGTCCAGCGCCTCATGGGGCATCGAATGCATATCGATCAGAACCGCCTGCCCAAAATCCTCGCGCGCGTTGCGCAACAGCCGCTCAAGCTCTGCATGGTAGGGCTGCCAAATCTGCGCGATCCGCGCCTCTGCCTCGGCCCTGGTCAGCTTGCCCCGATAGATCGCGCGCCCGTTGGCCACGACGCGGGGCACAACGCCAAGTCCTGAATTGATCCGCGGCGTCTGCACGGCGCGCCCCACACCATCTATCACACCAGGGTCCAACTCATCTGCGGCACGGTTCAAATCCAGATAGGCGCGTGGCCATTCCGCGGCCAACAAGGGCGCGCCGAGCGCCGGGGCCGCTGCCGCAAGGCGATCGATGAACGCATCTTCCGAGGACCGAATCGTCCGCTCGTCCAGCACCGTCGCCTGTAGAAAACTGGCCGGATAATGGCGCCCGGAATGCGGCGAGGCCACAGTCACGCAACTCGTGATCTCGCGTGGCAGGTCCAGTCGGAAAGCAGCGTTCATAAAGGGTCCATTCAAATCGGCTTACCGATAGATATAGCGGCTTTTCATGCGAAGCCAAAAGCCCTTGCGCGGGTCCGGGCAACCTTTTATACGACCGCTCACCCACGCGGTCTGCGCGCCTTGGGCATGGTGTTGCTTTGCGATCCGTCGCATCCGGCCCGCGCCCATCGTAACGCTGCAAAGGTAAAAGGGCGATTAGCTCAGCGGTAGAGCACTTCGTTGACATCGAAGGGGTCACTGGTTCGATCCCAGTATCGCCCACCAGGCACGATTTTTCGAAGAAAAATCTGTGCAGGCGACAGGGTTTTCGCGCAGCGAAGATCCCGAGAGCCAAATCGGCCCCCACCAGGGCCGCAAGAATTCACCGGGCGCCGCCGCCTTGCGCGCCCAGACCGTAACCAGGCGCAGCTGACGCGCCGCGACGAAGGAGAAGACCCATGAAGGTCAAGAACTCACTCCGCTCGCTCAAGAACCGCCACCGCGATTGCCGCGTTGTGCGCCGTAAGGGCCGCGTCTACGTCATCAACAAGACGCAGCGCCGGTTCAAAGCCCGCCAGGGCTAAGGTCATCTGAGCGACCCATTCGGAAGAAGCCGCCCCATCTTGAGGCGGCTTTTTTCATGCCGGGAACGTGAAGATGGTAAGTTTCCGCCTACGGGAATCACGCCATAGCGAAAAGCGGGCGTGGTCGTGTATAAGGGTTTCGATATTAGCCAAGAAAGCCTGTTTCCATGACCCTGCGCCCTATTTTGACCGCGCTTTTCATCGCCCTGACAGCCCTGCCCGCAGCCTCGCAATCGCAAGACTGCACACCTGACAGCAATGGCAACGTGCCTGTGGGATGCCCCGCTGGCGTGGCGCTTGATCCCTAACGCCCTTCGCGGCGCATCAGATCCTGCAGGGTATAGCTCTGCGCAATCGGACCTGCGTCACCAGGAATGAAATTGGGGTCCTGCCCCATACACCCCAGCCCGCAGACCTGCGTGGCCACCTGTCTTTGCCAATCAATGTACCAAAGCCGTCCGCCGGGCGTGGCCACATAGCCGTTCACCTGTTCCTCGATATCGCCACGCATATCGTCGGTTGAAGGCACTTCGCTGTCCGCCGCCCGGTCGAACGCAGCATGGGTGTGGAAGCTGGCGACAATCTCGACGAAGCGACTTTCATCACCCCGGCTCAGGCAACCCCAGGCGTCCCCACGCGTGACCTCGGTCGCCGTCAGGCTGCCATCCGGCATCCGTCCGACATAGCCACAGTATTCCAGGTTCTCCGCGAAACTGCGCGGCTGCAGCTGCAAAAGAACCTGACGCGCGGCAGACAGCTCCGCGGCGTCCTGGGCCAAAACGCTTTGCGGTGCAGTGGCGGCGCTCGCAAGCGCCGCCGCCAAAAAGAGATGTTTCATCGGTTGATAATTCCATCGATCTGAAGAATGCCGCCGACCGTTTCTGCCAACAGACGAGATACCGTTTGTTGGTTCAAATAGCCCGTCACGTCCAGCCCCCGTGCACTTTGGAAACGACGCAAGGCGCGTCTTGTGCGGCTATCGATAACCCCTTCGACCGGACCAGGTTGCAAACCCATCGCAGCCAGCCGTTGTTCGATCAATGAGCGTGTGACACGCGGCAAGTTCAAAGCTGCCTCCGCGGCTTGATACTGGGCCACCTGCGCAGGAGTTGGAACGACGCTAGACAGCAATTGATTAATGCGCGCGTCAGCCTGATCACGGAACGCTCCGTTGGGATTGTCGTTCAGATAGCCACGGAAGGCCTGAACAGTGTCCGCCCCACGGGCCACATCCCACGCGGCACGGTCGCGGGCTTCCGCTTCGGCACGGGCAAGTCGGTCGTATTCCTCCAACCGCTCTTCCGCCTGCTCAGCAAACAATCCGTCCGGATAGCGCTGCAAATACGCCCGCAGCCCATCCTCCGTCGAACCCTGACCGGTGACCTGCCAATAGGCGCGATCTGCGCGTTCTGCGGCTTCACGGGCCTGGCGCGCCTCTTCTTCAAGCTCTGCCGCCCTGACCGAGGCCTGCTGCGACAAGGCGTTGATCTGCTGTGCATCAAGATAGCCTGAAACGAAGAACCCGCGCGCCTGCTGCCAGTTCCGGATCGCAGTGCGGGAACCTGTGCCAAAGATGCCGTCAATGCCGCGCGTGTCGTAGTCCAAGATCGAAAGACCGCGCTGAATTTGCCGACGCTGGTCGCGGCTTAGGTCAAGCGCCTCTTCGGCTGCGCGGGCCAATGCGATGGGATCATTTTCAACAGCGTTGATCCGGTCGCGTGCTTCGCTTGCATAGAATCCGTTGGGGTAGCGCTGGACGTAGGCACGATAGGCCCCCACCGTATCCAGTTCCACGGCAGCTTCCCAAAGGGCGGCTTCATCTGCGTTGGGTTGCTGCGTGACCGGCGGTTGAGGTTGCGGCTGCGGTTGTGGTGCGGGGGCTTGGGGTGCCGCCGCGACAAACGGCAAATCGGGTGAGACAAAGCCAAAGTTGCGCAGCCCGGGTGCGTCGCTCAAGGCCTCCTCAAGATTGGTGCCGGGGATAAGCAATTGATAGCGGGTGAACTCTGCGATGTCCTCGGGCGAACCCGCGATGACGGTTACCCCTTGCGGGGCCTCGACACGGCCCACACCTGCGCCAAGGCCTTGACCCAACGTGATGCGGCGACGCTCCAGACCCAGCAGGATCACCGAACGTCCCGGCGCGCTGGAGGCGGCTTCCATCAGAACCGAAAGGCTCAATCCATCTCCGCTGACCGAGGCCAGCGTTGGCTCATCCACGTCGCTGCCCAACACCCAGCTGTCATCGCGTGAGCGGGCGAAATGCCCGACCACAGCCACCAGAATACGGTCCTGTTCATTTGCAGCCATCAGGCGACCCAAGGCGTCGCGCATATCCTCGCCATCGCCATCGGCCACGGTGATGACATCAAAGCCAGCATCCAGCAGGCGGGACCGCAATTGCTCCACTTGCCCACCGTCACGCAGGTTCTGCGCGTTTCGGTAGCGATCATTAACGATCAAAAGCGCTGTGTCGGCGCTGGCGGCAATGGGGGCAAGGCAGGCAAAGAGGCCCGCTGTCAGGGCTGTGAGAGTTGTACGCATAGGGTCGTCTCCGTCGATTCGCTCTTGTCACCTTAAGTCGTAACACGCGACCCGCCGGTTACCCGATAACCGCTTCCCCAATATGTAGTAATTCGGGTCCGTCATTGGATGACGATCGGCCCTTTGGGCGGGCGGTTTACTGCCTGAACACGCTCCGCTCACGAAATTGCAACTAAATAGCAACCACGTGCGTACTTATATGAGGGGGACGAGGCTCCAGACTGACAGAAAGGATCTGACCATGTCACGTTTCACCCGATTGGCTGCGGCTACCGCGATCATCCTGTCGCCGACTCTGGCCCATGCCCAATATGAGGATCAGGGTGTGCGCGCCTTCCTGGCCGCCGACCAGAACGGGGATGAGCTTCTGACGGCTGGTGAATTCCGCGTCTTCATCCGCCAAATGGCTGATGCTGGCGCCCCGATGTCACGTCGCATTCGCAACCTTGGCGCCTATGGTATCGCATTCAACCGCGCCGATGCAGATGGCAACGGTTTTGTATCACCCGCAGAACTGCGCGCCGCTGAAAACGCGAACAGCTAGCGTCAGTCGTAGCTGCGCTGATCGTCGATGACCTTGCCGTCATTTGGCAAGCTGCCCAGTGCAACCAACTCGATTTTGCCCTTCAGCTTGAGTGTCGCGGCCACCGCCTGCTCAAGCTGAGCAACATCTGACACGTCCGGCGCTGCCTCAACCTGCACCAGCATTGCGTCCATCTCGCCATCCCGGCTGGCTGTAATCCGGGCCTTCTGAACCCCGGTCTTCGCCACCAGCTCCGCCACCTGCTCAGGCCGTACGAACATGCCTTTGATCTTGGTGGTCTGATCCGCCCGACCCATCCAGCCCTTGATGCGTGCATTCGTGCGCCCGCAAGGGCTCTGCCCCGGCAAAATGGCACTCAAATCACCGGTCGCGAAGCGGATCAACGGATAGTCAGGGTTCAGCGACGTCACGACCACTTCGCCCACCTCCCCATTCGCCACCGGATCACCCGTACCAGGGCGCACAATCTCCACGATCACCCCCTCGTCGAGGATCATCCCCTCCATCGCCGCCGACTCATAAGCGATGTTGCCCAGATCCGCCGTCGCGTAGCATTGCAGGCAAGCAATCCCGCGATCCGCATATTCCTGCCGCAGGCTCGGGAACAGCGCCCCGCCCCCAACAGCCGCGCGGGTGAAGCCAAGCGTCTCCCCCATCTCATCCGCTTTATCCAAGATCACCTTCAGGTAATCCGGCGTCCCCGCATAGGCGGTACATCCGATGTCTTTGGCCGCTCGCACCTGTAGCTCCGTCTGGCCCACACCGGCCGGCAACACAGTCGCCCCCACCGCCCGTGCGCCGCTTTCGAAGATCATGCCAGCCGGCGTCAGATGATAGCCAAAGCAGTTCTGAACAATGTCCCCCGCACCAATCCCTACCGCATGAAGAAACCGCCCCATGCGCCACCAATCGTGGCTGATGCCTCCAGGTTCATAGATTGGCCCCGGCGACTGGAAGATATGGGCTACGTTTGACACCGCCATGCCCCCGAATGGCGGCGTCTCGGCCTGCCAAGCCACCAGGTCAGACTTCCGTAGAACCGGCAGATCCGCCAAGCCCGCAAGATCCTTCAGCGGCCCGGACACCAGACAGCTCTCCTGCGCCTCCGCCACGCGCGCCAGTTGCGCATTTAGCGCCTCCAGCTGCTCCGCCGCCCGCTGATCCGCGCTGCGCGTTTCAAGCGCGTCGAAATGGCCTTGGCTTTTGTCCAGCATCATCCGCTCTCCCTCAGCTCAACCAGCGTTTGCGACGACGGTAGGACCGCACATCACGGAAGCTTTTCCGCCCATCCTCGGACATGCCGAGGTAGAATTCCTTCACATCCGGGTTTTCGCGCAATTCCGCCGCCGGGCCATCCATCACAACGCGCCCGCTCTCCAGAATATAGCCGTAATGCGCAAACCTCAGCGCCACGTTGGTGTTCTGCTCGGCCAACAGGAACGTCACCCCCTGCTCTTCGTTCAACCGTTTCACGATGCCGAAAATCTGTTCCACCAGCTGCGGGGCCAACCCCATGCTCGGCTCGTCCAACAGGATCGTCTCAGGCCGCGACATCAGAGCGCGGCCAATCGCGCACATCTGCTGTTCCCCGCCCGAGGTATAGCCCGCCTGGCTCGTCCGCCGCTCTTTCAAGCGCGGGAAATAATCGTAGACTAGCTCCAGATCGGCGGCGATCGCCGCGCGCCCGTCTTTGCGGGTGTAGCTGCCCGTCAGCAGGTTTTCCTCGACGGTCAGATGCTCAAAGCAATGCCGCCCCTCCATCACTTGAATCACGCCACGGTCCACGAGGTCGGACGGGCTTTTGTCAGCCACGGGCTCATTGCGATACAGGATCGACCCCTTGGTCACCTCCCCGCGTTCGGAATGCAGCAGGTTAGAAATCGCCTTCAGCGTCGTCGTCTTGCCAGCGCCATTGCCCCCCAACAGCGCAGTGATCCCGCCCTTAGGCACCGTCAACGACACGCCCTTCAACACAAGGATAACGTGGTTGTAGATCACCTCGATATTGTTGACCTCCAGCAGCGTCTCGGCCACTGCCTCGGTCTCACTCACCTGATCCAGCATCGTTTATCCCCTGTTAAGGTTAACGCGCCCGCGCTGGTTCGCGCCCGGCCCGCTCCTTCATCTTGGCAAATACAACTCAAAATCCGGCGGCAACGACCAAACGCCGCCGCCGGAGGTCTCAATTCAACGGATCAGCCCGTCGTGCACTGCGGCTCGATCCCGTTCTCTTCCGCGTATTGGGCCGAGTCTTCCTCGACCAGCGGCTGAGTCACGCTGTCATCAGGTGCGATGAACTCGGTGAGGGTCACCCAGTTTTCACCGTCCCACTGCTGCATGATCGCCATGCCGGTGCCGCCGTGATCTTCGCAGGAAACTGCGAATTCCGGCCCGATACCCGGCATACCCGCCGCTTCCATCGTGGCCGCGTCGATCACCAGTGCTTCCATCGCGTCGCGCATATGTGCAGGTGTGATCTCGGACTCACCCGACATCTCCTGCGCAAGCGCTGCTGCTTCTGCCGCCAGGAAGGCCGCGTACATGCCGCGCGTATACAGCACGTTGCCCAGGTTCGAGCCGTCGCCAGCCGCAAGGCCCGCGTCGATCACATGCTCCTGGATGTCCGCGAAGACAGGCATGTCGCCCAGACGGTTCATGTTCAGCGAGCGATAGCCCGCCGCATCTGCACCGGCCGATTCAACGTCATGGTCTGCACCCGACCACCAGTTGCCGATGAAGTTTTCCATCGGGTAACGGGTGTTCACGGCTTCCTGAATGGCGACCTGGTTCATGACACCCCAGCCCCACATCACGACATAGTCGGGACGCTCACGGCGGATCTGCAGCCACTGGTTACCCTGCTCCTGACCGGGATGGTCAACGGCGATCTCGGTCAGCGTGAAGCCTTCCTGCTCGGCCAGCGTCTGCAGCGTACGGATCGGCTCCCGACCATAGGCCGAGTTGTGGTAGAGCAACGCGATGGTCTGCCCTTCAAGGCTGCCATCATTCTCTTCCAGCAGCTGGTTCACGATCACGCTCGCCGCGTCCCAGTAGTTCGCAGGATAGTTGAACGTGTGGCTGAAGACGTTGCCGTTGGCAGCCGACGTCCGGCCATAGCCCATCGTGTGAAGCGGGATGCCGTCCGCCGTGGTGCGTGGGATCAGCTGATAGGTGATACCGGTCGACAGCGGCTGATAGACCAGCGCGCCTTCGCCACGCGTGCTCTCGTAGCATTCCACGCCACGCTCGGTGTTGTAGGCGGTTTCGCACTCGACCACGCGGGTCTCCACGCCACCGATGCCACCGTCGCGCTGGTTCAGCAGCGTCATGTAATCCGCATAGCCATCCGCAAACGGGATACCGCCCGCCGCATAAGGCCCGGTCCGGTAGCTCAGCGATGGGAACACAAGGTCCGCCATCGCGGGCGTGCCCGCCACCATCGCGCTTGTCAGCGCCAGCATTGTCAGTTTCTTCATCGGGTCATTCCTCCCTTGGATATTTTCCGATTTCTTGGTTTGCCCGGGCCTCTTGAGCCTCGGGTATTGGCGACGGCTCCCTAGTGCGGGAACGGCCACAATCTCAATTTCTCTTTCGCCAGCGCCCAAAGGCGGGCTAGCCCATGGGGCTCCACGATCAGGAAGAACATGATCAGCGCGCCGACGATCACGAACTGGAAGTGCGTGGACAGCGCGGTATCAAGGCCCATCGTATCCACCAGCAGAAGCTTCAGCGCGACCGGCAGCAACACCATAAAGGCCGCGCCCGCAAAGCTGCCAAAGATGCTCCCCAATCCGCCGATGATGATCATGAACAGCACCAGGAAGCTCTTGGTGATGCCGTAAACCTCACCCACTTCCACGGCGCCCAAGTAAACGGTGAACAGAAGCGCGCCCGAGATACCAACATAGAACGAAGACACCGCAAACGCCGTCAGCTTCGCCTTCAACGGGTTCACCCCGATGATCTCGGCCGCGATATCCATGTCCCGGATCGCCATCCACTGCCGCCCGACCGAGCCACGCGTCAGGTTCCGCGCTACCCAGCTCAGGACAAAGACGAACAGGAAGCAGAACAGGTACTTCGCCCAAGCCTCCGCATTCGGGCCCGTTACCGGCAGGTTGATAAAGTAGAAGAAATCCCGCTCCGGCGCGCTGATCTGGCCCGAGGCCGAGTAGTTGAAGAACCACGGCACCTTGTTGAACATCCACACTAGGAAGAACTGCGCCGCCAGCGTCGCCACCGCCAGATAGAACCCCTTGATCCGCAAGCTCGGCAGGCCAAACGCCACGCCGACCATCGCCGTCATCACCCCCGACAGGAGGGTGATGGAGATCATGTCGAGCCCCGGAAACGCTGTCATCAGCTTGTAGGACGTGTAGGCGCCCACCGCCATAAACCCGCCCGTGCCAAGCGACACCTGCCCGCAATAGCCCGTCAGAATGTTCAGCCCAATCGCCGCAATCGCGTAAATCAGGAACGGGATCAGCAGCGAATTTGCCCAGTAATCGTTGATCAGGAACGGCACCACCACGGCACCGACCAGCAGCACGAGATAGTACCGATACCGGTCAAACTTGATCGGGAAAGTCTGGTTGTCTTCGCTGTAGGTGGTCGAGAAATCGCCCGCTTCACGGTAAAACATCTCACACGCTCCCTTGGAAAATCTTGGTGGGGAAGGTCATGGCATGCCCTTCCACTCCGGCGGCGCGCTGCGCCCCGATAGCTGACCGAAGGCCCAGAACATCGCCAACCCATGCAACAGGGCCAGCCCGATCAAGACCACAACAAACACTGCGTCCGGGTCCTGCGACGCAAACGGCCAAACCAGCGCGGCGATCAACACCACGATGACAGGAACGGCAAACCTCCATGTCCGCGCGCCCTTGGCGAACACCAGCGATGGCAGTCCGAGCCCCGCAGCCAGAACGCCCAGACCTTGCAGCAACTCGCTCCATCCGACCGAACCACTTGGCCCTCCGCCGAAATTCGCCACCAACAACAGCGGTAAGAAGAGGGCCACGGTCACGATCGCCAGCCCGCAATACCCTGCGAGAACGAACAGGAACATTCGCACCAGCAAAGGCTTGGGTTCCGATTGCGCCATCCTCAAACCCGCTCAATGATCTTCTCCCCGAACAGGCCCTGCGGGCGGAACACCAGAAATACCAGCGCCAGCACATAGGCGAACCAGTTCTCCGTCGCGCCGCCGATCATCGGCCCGATGGCGAACTCGAACAGCGCCTCACCCACTCCGATGATCAAACCACCCACGATGGCACCCGGGATCGACGTGAAGCCGCCCAGCATCAGAACCGGCAATGCTTTGAGCGCAATCAACGACAGCGAGAATTGGACGCCCGATTTCGAGCCCCACATGACCCCCGCCACCAGCGCCACGATGCCCGCCAGCGACCAGACCAAAATCCAAACGTAGTTGAGCGAAATGCCCACGCTCAACGCGGCTTGGTGGTCATCCGCCACCGCCCTCATCGCGCGGCCGTTCTTGGTGTATTGCGAGTACGCAATCAGGCTCATCACAAGGATCGCTGCAATGATCGCCGCCGCAATGTCGAGGTTGTCGATGAACAGACCATAACCCAACGCCTCGAATGTCGTCACATCGATCCAGTCATTCACGCCCTGCGGCAGACCCACATCGAGGTTGCGGATTTCGCTGCCCCACATCAGGTCGCTCACGCCCTCCAGGAAATAAGCCAGACCAATCGTCGCCATGAACAGGATGATCGGCTCTTGGCCGACGAGGTGTTTGAACACGAACCGCTGCACCAGATAGGCGAAGGCGATCATGATCAGCACGGTCAGCAAAATGGCGGGCGCCGCAGGCACAAGCCAGACAAATAGGAAAAGCCCGCCGGTAATGGCCTCCAGTCCCAGAAATCCAAGAATACTAACCCGCTTCGTCAGCAACGCCGTGATCGGGATCACGAGGGCCGCAAGGAAAGAGACAATGGCAAAGGGCCAGAACAAGGCCGCATTCGGATCGAAGCCGAAATGATGCACATGGGTTCCGAAAATCGCGTTGATCAGATGCGCAAAGGGCACGCGGCCCTCTTGGATGCCCACCAGCGTCATTGCCGCAAACAGCGCCATGACGCCTTGCGCATAGTTGAAGATGCCGGACGCCTTGAAGATCAGGACGAACCCAAGCGCCACCAGCGCATACATCACGCCGTTCAGCAGCCCGTTGGCCGTGACTTCCATGGCGAAGATTAACTGGTCAGGCATGGGTTACTCCTGCTCGCATAGCATTGGATCGCTGTCAGTACCGAAAGTGTAGATGTTCGCTTGCGCGGGGTGCCCGGGCAGATCGGTGCCGATGTCGACATAAAAGGGCATCTCGTCATTCTCGCACCAGCCATAGCGTTGAAAGGCTTGACCCGCCCGAGGCTGCAGTTCCACAACGCCGTCAAATTCTGACAACGCAGCTTGCATACGCTCTGCCCATCGCGCCACGTCCAGCCGAGCGCTGACATCCAACAGACCGCTTGCGCGAACAATGCAGGTGTTAATCACCGGTGCGTCGGGATTGTCCCTCGCGTCATCGCAAATTGTGATGAGAACGTCCGTGTTATCGATGCTGGCCCCGATGCAAAGGGAATTGGGTGCCCGTTCGCGGTTCGCGCGCAGCGCATCACCGGCGTCTTGCGTGCGGAGAATTTCGAGGCACGTATCAAACCCGAATGAGAATAGGTCGTCCGTCCCATTACCCTGCGACTGAGCGGCGGCGTCTTCGGCGCTGCCAAGCAGGCCGGTCAGAATGCTTGCCGCAACTGTGCCGATGGATGGGTTCACGTGGCTCACCCTCAGCTCTCCAAATTCGTTTCGATGACGGTCACGCTCGGCACCAACAGGTCGAACTCAACCTCGATCACCGGCTCGCGCAGAAACGTCGAATGCAGTGTCAGCGGTTCGCTATCGATCACCTCGTAGTTGCCCGACGCCACGGCGGCCTCGGCCCAAGCCGCGCTTTCGCGGTGAGTGTAGTCTCCAATGATCGAACAATATTGAACAACCGCCCCCGGCAGCGCCCGGCGCAATTCCCAATCGCCCTCGGCAGGCACCCACGACTCCCACGCCGCCCGATGCCAGATACGCTCCAACCCGCCCAGGTCGCTCTCACGCACCTCCACCATCGGCGTCAGGCAGCGCGCCTCGAACTCCGCCAATGTCCCGGCATAGGTCGGGGCGCAAAACATCAACGCACCAATTCCACCAGCAACCGCTAGAACTGTGCGCAAATTTGTAACTACAAAATAATTACGGAAAAACGACAGATTCACTACACGCGTTTCAGTCATGGGAGACCCCAAGATAGGCGTCGATCACTTCCTGGTTGTTGCGCACCTCATCGGGCGTCCCGTCGCCGATCTTTTTGCCGTAATCCATCACCACAACACGGTCGCTCAGGTCCATCACCACGCCCATATCATGCTCGATCAAAACGATGGTCGTTCCAAACTCGTCATTCACGTCGAGGATGAAGCGCGACATGTCTTCTTTCTCCTCCACGTTCATGCCCGCCATCGGCTCATCCAGCAGCAGGATCTGCGGCTCGGCGGCCAGTGCGCGCGCCAGCTCCACCCGCTTTTTCAGGCCATAGGGCAGCCGCCCCACCGGCGTCTTTCGGATCGCTTGAATCTCAAGAAAATCAATGATTTCCTCGGCTTTCGCGCGGTTCTTCGTTTCCTCATCCTCGGCCTTGCCCCACCACATGGCCTGACTGAAAAAGCCGGTCTTCATGTAGTTCAGGCGCCCAGTCATGACGTTGTCCAGAACGCTCATCCCCTCAAACAAAGCGATGTTCTGAAACGTCCGCGCAATGCCTTGCCGCGCGACCTGAAACGGCTTCATCGGCGGACGTTTGGAGCCTTTGTAGAAGACCTCCCCCTCCTGCGGATGATAGAATCCGCTGATGACGTTGAGCATCGAGGATTTACCGGCCCCGTTCGGCCCGATGATCGCCCGGATCTCCCCTTCCCGCACATCGAACGAGATGTCCTTGATCGCCTCAACTCCCCCAAACCGCAGGGTAATTCCGCGCATCTCCATCACCACCGCCCCAATCGTGCGGCCATCGGCGGTGACATAGCTTTCTGTCGGATTATCAAGCATTTACGTTAGCCTCCCAAACGGGATGGTGGGTGGGGCGTCGTGCCTGCACGCGCGTCCACCCATCATTCCGCAGCCATCTGTGCAGCTTCCACATCCACCGTCGCCGCATCCCGGATCTCCAGCGTCGCAGAAATCTTGCCCTTGCGGCCGTCTTCGTATGTCACTTCCGTTTCGGTGTATTGCTCGGACTTCCCGGAATAGAGCGCGTCGATCAGGTCGGCGAATTTCTCCTCAACGATCCGACGGCGCACCTTCCGCGTCCGGGTCATCTCGCCGTCGTCAGCGTCCAATTCCTTATGCAGCACCAGGAACCGCGCGACTTGGCAATGGGCCAGCATCGGGTCTTCTGCGACCGACCGGTTCACCGCCTCCACATGGCTCTGGATCGAGGCCAGCACCTGCGGATGGCCCGCCAACTCCTGATAAGACGCATAAGCGATATTGTTGCGCTCCGCCCAATTGCCCACCGCCGTCAGATCGATGTTGATGAAGGCCGTGCAGAACTCGCGCTCATTCCCGAAGACAACAGCTTCCAGAATGTCGGGGTAGAACTTCAGCTTGTTCTCCACATATTTCGGCGCGAACAACCCACCCGAAGCCGTTTTCCCCACGTCCTTCGCACGATCCAGGATCCGCAGATGGCCGGTATCTTCCTCGATGAAGCCTGCATCCCCTGTGGCCACCCAACCCTCGGCATCTTTGGTGTCGGCGGTGCTTTCAGGGTTCTTGAAGTATTCCACAAACGTGCCGGGCGAGCGGTAGAAGACCTCTCCATTCTCACCGATCTTCAACTCGACCCCCGGCGACGGCACGCCCACCGTGTCGGGGCGCACTTCGCTGTCCGGTTGCTGCGTGATGAAAACGCTGGCCTCGGTCTGGCCGTAGAGCTGTTTGAGGTTGATCCCCAACGCTCGGTAGAAGTCGAAAATCTCCGGCCCGATGGCCTCCCCGGCAGTGTAACCCACGCGCACGCGGCTCATGCCCAGCGTGTTTTTCAGCGGGCCAATCACCATCATATTGTCCCAGGCGTAGGCGAGCTTTTCAGCCCCGCTCACAGGCTTGCCATCCAGGATCTTCGGCCCAATCTCCTTCGCGCGGGTCATCGCACGGTCGAAGAGCTTTTTCTTGAACGAGCCTGCATCTTCCATGCGGATCATCACGCTGGTCAGCAGGTTCTCGAACACGCGCGGCGGGGCGAAAAAGTAAGTCGGCCCTATCTCACGCAGGTCGGTCATCATCGTGTCTGCGCTCTCGGGGCAATTCACGCAGAAACCCGTCCAGTAAGCCTGCCCGATGGAGAAGATGAAATCGCCAACCCAGGCCATCGGCAGATAGGCCAGAACCTCGTCATCGCGGCGCAGGCTGTCGAATTCGCTCGATGATTTCGATGCCTCGATAATGTTGCGGTTTGACAGGACCACGCCCTTGGGTTTGCCCGTCGTGCCCGAGGTGTAAAGCATCACGCAGGTGCTGTCGTAGGTCAGCTCTGCTTCGCGCGCGGCCAGCTCACCTTTCAGGCGATCCCGTGCGTCGCGCCCGGCCTGCTGCACATCAGTGTAAGACGTCAGCTTCGTGTGGTCGTATTTCCGCAACCCCCGCGGGTCGAGGTAGATCGTCTGCTCAATCCCCGGCCCCTTTTCCTGGGCATCGATCACCTTGTCGACCTGCTCCTGATCACCCGCCACTACGAACCGGGCGCCGCAGTGCTGAAGCACATAGGCCATCTCTTCGGCCACGGCATCTTGGTAGAGCGGTACGGGCACCCCGCCGGCCATCTCAACGGCAACCATCGACCAATAGAGCGCGGGCCGGTTGCGGCCGATCACGGCGACAAAGTCACCCCGGTTCAGGCCCAGATCCAGCAAGCCCAGGGCCAATGCTTCAATCTCGGCTTCCGTCTCCGCCCAGGTCCAGCTTTGCCAGATCCCAAACTCCTTCTCGCGATACGCTGAGTCGCCACCAAATTTGGCGGCGTTACGGCGCAACAGCGCAGGAACGGAGTGGGGCGCGTCCGGGGACGGTGTGATGTCGGCCAAAACTTTTCCTCCCATTCGCCAGTCTCCCGACCGGCGTGCACGGGGCTTCGATCTTTCGTGCCGAGGCCTCCGCCCCTCCACCGTGCCACAGGAACATGATGGGTCAAGCGTTACCTGACTTTTTCGCAAACCTTTCGAATTGTAACAGGCCGTCTGCAGCCCTTGGCGCAGGTCCCGCGACGGGCTAGCCATGAAGGCAGGAGGGCGAGAGCGTGCCAAGGGATCGGACAACGGAAAGCTTCACCCGCGCGGGTCTGAACCTGATCCAGCAGGCGCTGTCGATCTATGATGCCGACCTGCGGCTCGCCGTCTGCAACCGCCCGTTTCAGGACATGTTCGGCCTGTCCACGCACCTCGTCACACCGGGCGCCCGCTTCGATGACACCATCCGCTACCTCGTCGAGACCGGCGAATACGGTGAGGTCGATGACATTTCGGAGTTTGTCGAGGCCCGCGTCGAACAGGCACGCGCCTTCCAGCCGCATTACATGGAACGCACCCGCGCCAACGGGCGGACGATCTCGGTTGAAGGTTCGCCCCTGCCCGAAGGCGGCTGGGTTACGGTCTACACCGACATCACTTCCGCCAAACGGCAAGAGGCGCTTCTGCGCGCCCGGTCGGAGGAGCTGTCGGATCAGGTCCTGACCCATGCCGAGGAACTCGCCCGCACCAACCGCCGCTTGGAGGCGACCATCGCACAGTTGCAGGAAGCCAAGGCCGAACTGACCGAGATGGAGGCACGCACCCGCCTCGTCACCGAAATGACCCCCGCCCATATCGCCCATGTCGATGAGGAAGGGATTTACACCTTCACCAACCGCCGCCTCTCCGCCCTTCTGCCCGACCGTCACAGCGATATTGTCGGCCTCAGTTTTTCGGAGGCTTTAGGCGAGGACACCGCGCGTTTGCTGCAAGACAACCTGGCCCGCGCAGCGCGTGGCGAAGGCTCCGTCCACGAATTCACCGATCCGGCCACAGGCCGCCGCATCCGCTCTGCGTTCACGCCGGACGAGACCGCAGAGGGCGGGGTCTACCTCCTGTCCACCGATGTCACGGAAGAAGCGCAGGCCCGCGCGGCGCTGGCCCAGACCCACAAGCGCGAGCTCGCGGCACAGCTGACCTCCGGCCTCGCCCATGATTTCGCCAATCTGCTGACGATCATCCTTGGCCTGCAGACCCGGCTGGAACGGATGCCCCTACCCCTCGGCGCGCATGAATTGACGTCTGCAACCCGCATGGCCGTGCGCCGGGGCGGCGGGCTTCTCGACAAGATCGCGGACATGACCGGCAGCCGGACGGTGCAGACCGCGCCCGTGGTCGTGGCGGACTTCCTCGATACCTTCCTGCCGCTGGCACGCGCGGCCTTGCCCGATGAAATCACGCTCCATGTAGAAAACGAAGTCGACCCTCCAGCCCTGATGCTCGACGCGGGCTCGCTGTCCGACAGCCTCCTGAACCTCGTCCTAAACGCCCGCGACGCCGTGGCGTCGGATGGGCAAATCACCATGATCCTGCGCGCGGTAAAGGACACCTGGCTTGAGATCACGGTAGACGACACCGGGAATGGCTTCTCGGACGCTGCCCTCGCCTCCGCTCTTGATCCATTCTTTACGACCAAGGGCGACGAGGGTTCGGGCCTGGGCCTAACCATGGTCTACGACCTCGTGAAGCTCGCCGGCGGCACCATGCGGATTGCCAACACCGACACCGGCGCGCGCGTCTCCCTGCGCCTTCCTTTGAAACCGGCTGAGGCCAAGGCCCGCCCGCGCCTGATCCTTTTGGTCGATGACATGGCCGATCTGCGCGCCTCCGTCCGCGATATGCTGACGGATCTGGGCCATCAGGTCATCGAAGCTGCCACAGCCGAGGAGGCAGAGACACTCGCCGATCTACCCGGCCTCGACTGGGTGCTCTCTGACATCAAACTGGCGGCCATGGACGGTGTGGCGCTTTGCCAAAGTATCGCCACAAGGCGACCCGGCCTGAACCTCGCCCTCATGACATCGCTGCCGCCCTCCGACCCCCTGCGGGCCGAGGGCGCGACCCGCTGGCCGGTCCTTTCCAAACCCGTCACACCGGGCGACCTGCACCAGCTTTTGACCGCGGAGGCAGCGGCATGAGCAACCCATTAGTCACCATCCTCGATGATGAGCCGCAGATCCGCGCCATGTTGTCGGACGCGCTGGAAGATGCGGGCTTTCGCACCGCCAGCTTCGCCCGCGCAACGGAATTTGAGGCAGCCCTCCGCCGCACCACACCCGATGTCTGCCTTGTCGATCTGGGCCTGCCCGACCGCGACGGCTTGGCCGTGGTCCACCGCCTCGCACTCGAATCCGGGGCGGCGATCATCATCATCTCAGGCCGCGCGCAGGTGCAGGACCGGGTAACCGGGCTCGAGCTTGGGGCCGACGACTACATCATCAAACCCTTCGATCCTGCCGAAGTCGTAGCCCGTGTCCGCGCCCGCCTGCGCAGCCCCAAAACCCCCGACCGCGCGCAATCCACGGCGCGGTTCAACGGCTGGACCGCTGCATTCGACAGCTACATCCTGACAGCAGAAGATGGCACTGACATCCCATTTTCCCATGCGGAAGGCGAAGTCCTCCGCCTCTTCCTCGAAGCCCCCAAACGCCTGATCTCCCGCCAGCAAATGCAGGAAAGCCTCGGCGGCGTCGCAGGCGACAGCTTTGATCGCGCAATGGACGTCCGCATATCCCGCCTGCGCACCAAACTGCGGGAAGACCCAAAAAACCCGCGCCTGATCAAGACGATCTACGGCGCGGGCTACATCTTTCTCGGCGATGTCAGCTGGTCCTAGTCAGCGATGACGCGGGCCTCTCCCAGCACATCTTCCAACTGCCGCTGTAGCGTGACCAGCTCATCCCGGTGATGACCTTCCGGCAGTTCCTCTACCGCGTCGGTGAACGCATCCGTGATCCATTTCTCTCCCTCAATGACCTTCTCAAGCGCATCATCGTCAATGTCGTCAAAGAAGGCGCGCAGCGACACAACCGTCTTGTTCACCGTGCTCATGAGCGAGCCTTGGGTTTCCGGCGTGCCGCCAAGCGCGACGATCATCGCCGACAACTGTTCCGCATGGGTGTGGTGCGTCTCGCGCAGTTTGCGCAGGATTGGCGCGACCTCGGGCTCGGCCTCAGGCAACATCTTGTCGTAACCGGCCAGCGCGTCGATGGTGCGCGTCAGCACCTTTTGTACAGCTTCCACATCGTTGTGCACATCCGTGCTTTCGGTGGGGGTGACGGGCGGGATTGGGGCGGCATTGGTATTCATAAGGCACCTCATTGGTTGCGATTTGAAGTCGTCTACCCAACCAACCCGCAGACCCACCGCTCGGTTCCATTGCTATGGCCCGGCTGGTAACAAGTCACCTGCATCAAGCAGGGGTAAATCCGCATGACACATCTCTGGATCCGGGCCGAAGAACGTGCCAACGAACGCCGTGTCGGGCTGACACCTTCGGGCGCGAAGCAGCTTTTGGCCGCAGGCGTTCAGGTCACCGTGGAAGACAGCCCCGACCGGATCATCCCAACCGAGGCGTACCGGGACGCGGGCATCGACATTGCACCTTCGGGCAGCTGGCGCTCGGCTCCGTCTGACGCCATCATCTTCGGCCTCAAGGAACTGCCCGAAGACACCGGCCCTCTTTCCCATCGCCACATCCTCTTTGGCCATGCCTTCAAGGGCCAACCCTCCGGGCGACACCTGCTGGACCGCTTCAAGGAAGGCGGCGGGACGCTGCTTGATCTGGAATACCTAACCGACGCATCGGGCCGTCGTGTCGCTGCTTTCGGTTTCTGGGCAGGCTACGTCGGCGCGGGCCTCTCTGTCGCCGCATGGGCCGCTCAGCAGACAGGGCACGCCATGCCCGGCATCTCGGATTGGCCGAAGAAAGACGCGATGATCGACCATCTTGCCCAAGCCCTCGAAACAAGCGGCCCCAATCGCCCCTCAGCCCTCATCATCGGCGCCCTTGGCCGCACCGGAAGCGGCGCGAAGGCTCTGCTAGAGACGCTCGGGATCACCCCCACTGGCTGGGACATGGCCGAGACCGCCCACGGCGGACCCTTCCCTGAAATCCTGCGGCACGACATCTTCCTGAACTGTATCCTCGCAACCCCTGGCGTGCCCGTCTTCGTGCCGGAAAGCGCCAAGACCGCACCCCGCGCCCTCACGGTGATTGGTGACATCGCCTGCGACCCCGACAGCGATTTTTCCCCCATCAAGGTCTACGACCGGACGACCACATGGGACGCGCCGGTCTTGCGCGTAGCGGAAAACCTGCCGCTTGACGTCATGGCCATCGACAACCTGCCGTCGCTCCTGCCGTTGGAAAGCAGTGAGGATTACGCGGACCAACTTTTGCCAAGCCTTCTCGACCTCACCGACGACACCTCAGGCGTCTGGGCGAGGGCCGAGGCCACCTTCCGCAAAGCTCTATAGAAGGTCGCCTTCGGCCCCACCGATGTCCAGCCCCATGGCCTCCGCCCCCGCTTCAAGGTGGTCGGCGAAATGCGGGCTTCCTGTCAGGTAATCCATCGTCGGCACCGTGGCCTCCGCCTTGGCGGTGGACAGCGCTTCCGCAAAATCCTCCGCCTCGAAACTGCCGCGCCCGACCCAGAAAATCGCGACCAATTCGGCCTGCTCTTCGCGTCCCAGCCGTTCCACAAACCCGCGCAGCTCGCCCTCGGCGCGCTCCAATTCGTGACCCATCAGGATCACCTGCGCCACGGCGCTTGTTGAAATCTCCATCGCACGTCCCTCCTGTTCACTGCCCCCAATGAACCAGACGTCAGCACCCCTCACCTTGATTCAGAACAATCCTAGCGCCGGAAGAAGATCGCTTCATAGAGACTTGTGGGAAGGAACCGCGACAGACGGAAGACAAGGCTGAAACCAAACGGAAATGCCTTGTGGAAATTATCGGTGTTCATGTGCTCGAACACCTCTTGCGCGGCGGCCTCGGGCTCCATGATGAAAGGCATGTCGAATTCATTCTGATCCGTCAGCCGCGTCTTGATGAAACCGGGGTTCGCGATCTGCACCTCAACACCCGTCTTGCGCAAATCGCCATGCATGGATTCCGCCAGCGCCAACATGCCGGATTTCGACGCCGAATAGCCGATGGCGCCGGGCAAACCACGATAGGCCGACAGAGACCCGATCAAAACGATATGGCCGCGGTCCTTCTCGACCATCGGCCCGATGACCTGCCCCACCACGCGCGCACAGCCGGTCAGGTTGATGTCGAACATCTGCTCGACCTTGTCGGCATCCCACTCCTGCGCCTTCATCGGTGTGTAGACGCCGGCCAGAAAGACCATGCCGTCAATCTCGCCCACCTCAGCCGCCGCCGCCTCGACTGAGGCCCGGTCCGAGATGTCGACGGTCACTACGCTCGACGGCCCCGGAAGCCCGGCAGACAAATCTTCAAGCCGGTCGGCTGAGCGTGCGGACAGGATCAACTCAACGCCGGATCGGCTCAGGCTGTGGGCAAGCGCGCGCCCCAATCCTTCCGAGGCACCGACCAACCAATAGCGCTTCCCGCTCCAATCCCGCATTCTCAATCCTTTCCGTGTCAATTCCTTGGGCACCTACGCGCCCGTGCAACAGATATGTCAGTTCATGAACGCTGCAATCCGGGGAAAGTTCACCTGCGCGAAACACCGCCCGAAACTTGCCGCCTCAGCACCGCGTCAGATCTACCGGCTGACGTCTTCCGCAGGCGGCTCGGGTCGGACGCGGTAGACCGCCCCCTTCCACCACAGCTTCACCGCCTGCCAATGGATCAGCCCAAGCACTCGACGCGACCCAAAGGGCCGCCGCAAAGCCGCCCGCAGGATGGAGCCATTGGTCAGCGCCGCCCGTTTGCCCGTCAGCGTGGCCAGTACGCCCTCATTGCCCGTGACAAACTCGATCCAGATACCAATCCGATCCGGTCGGATGTCGAAACGGAACGTGTAACCGCCTTCGATGGGCTGGAACGGCGAGACATGAAAAATCTTGGTCGCACTCAGATGGTCATCCCGCTCAATCGGGCGCTGATCGTGGTGGGCGCAGAGGTAGGAGTGCCTGTCGCCGAAGGTGTTCGTCACCTCTGCAATCACGGCGCGCAAACGCCCCTGCCGATCCTGCGCCAGCCAGAACGACACCGGGTTGAACACATGCCCCATAACCCTTGGTTGCGCCAAAAGCATCAGCTTGCCATCGGTCACACCGCTCAAGTCATGGGCCGCCAAAACCTCCCGCGCCCAACTGGCCCCTTGGCCGTCCTTCGGCGCGCCGCCGTGGTCGCGATCCTGGAGCGAGAAGAACCCCGCCCGATTGCGCCCGAACAAGGCGGGGCCACGGGCGTCCGCCTCCGCATCCAGCATCACGTAGTCGATCCCATAGCGAAACGCGTTTTCCACGGCGCCCTTGCGGCCATGGAACGTCTCGCCTGCGATATGGTCGACGCCTTCACTCATGCGGCCAGAACACTCCGATCCTTGGTGCGCAGCCCCTCAACGACGTCCAGCGCACTGGCATAGCCGTCTTCGTGGAACCCGTTCTTCATCCATGCCCCGCAGAACCACGTCGAATTGTCACCATTGAGATCGCGGATCGTGGACTGCGCGGCAAGCGCCGCCAGATCATAGACCGGATGCGCAAACTCAACCTCATCATAGATCAGCGCCTCGTTGATCGGCGCGCGGCTGTTGAGCGTCACAAACATCGGGTCGCTTTCCGGGATCGGCTGCAGGCAATTCATCCAATAGGTCAAGTCAATCGGCCCGCCCTCGAACCCGGGGCGCTCCGTGTAGTTCCAACTGCTCCACGTCGCGCGCCGCTTGGGCATTGCGTTGGCATCGGCATGGAGCACCGCGCGATTGGGCTGATACCGCACAGCACCCAGCGCTGCCGTTTCTTCTGGGGTCGGGTCGGCCAGCATCGCAAGCGTCTGGTCGGAATGGGTGGCAAAGACGACCTCATCAAAGGCCTCCCAATGCCCGCCCATGCGCACCTCCACGCCAATCGGCGTCCGCCGCACGGTCTCAACCCCCTGCCCCAACCGAATGTCGATACCGCGTCCGCGCATCGCGCGTTCCAACCGCGTGACATATTCGATCGAGCCACCTTCAACCGTATACCACTGGTGCTGTCCGGTGTGATGCAGCAGGTGGTGATTACGGAAGAAGCGGATCATCGCCTGCGCCGGGAAATCCATGATCTCCTCTTTCGGGGTCGACCAGATCGCGCCCGAAACCGGTGTCAGGTAGTAGTCGCGGAACCAGCGGCCCATGCCCATCTGGTCCAGAAACTCGCGTAAGGTGATCGTGCTGTCCGTCGCAAGGTCCGCCGCCTGCGCGTTGAACTTCAACAGATCGCGAACCATTCGCACGAACCCAGGCCGCAGCGCATTGGACGGCTGCGCGAACAACGCCTTGGCGCTGCGAAGCCCGTATTCAATCTTCCCGCCCCCGATCGACGCGGCAAAAGACATGTCCGACAGAGCCACCGGCACGTCCAATTCCTCGAACAACTTCACAAGGTTGGGGTAGTTCACGCGATTGAATACGATGAACCCGGTATCCACCGGCTGATCGCCGTTCTTCCCCGCCACAACTGTGCGCGCATGGCCGCCAAGGCGACCTTCCGCCTCGATCAATGTCACATGGTTGTCTGTCGCCAAATGATAGGCAGCCGCCATCCCGGAAATTCCGGCTCCGACAACAGCGATTTTCCGGTGCACCGCACCCGGCGTTTCAAATGGCATTCAGACCCCCAGACCTTATGGTTCTCGTTCATCGGGTTACGGGGCGCAACTGCAAGTAGATCAAAGAAAAATCCCGAAAACACATTCACTTCACGTGAAATCTTTTCAGTGGAGAGATTAATGTGATCCACTCTAGGGAATCGTGCGTAAGACGGATATGCTGTTCGCGAACGACCACGCGAAAGAGAAACAGTTGCAATCCCTTGGGCGGCCCCAGACAAGGCCTATGCGCAAGGGAGCGCGCTGCGTGGGAAGACCGTGACGGCACACGAGACCAAAGATGCACAGTGGATCACCCGTATGGAGGCCATTGCGCAGGATCAAGATCGGAAGGCCTTTGCCGAATTGTTTCGGCATTTCGCCCCTCGGGTGAAGGCGTTTCTGATGAAATCCGGGGCTGATGAAAGCCTCGCCGAGGAATGTATGCAGGACGTCATGGCCACACTCTGGCGCAAGGCTCATATGTATGATCCGTCGCGGGCTTCTGTCGCGACGTGGATTTTCACGATTGCTCGCAATCGGAAGATCGATCTGCTGCGCCGCTACGCGCGGCCCGAGCCTGAAGATCTGCCCTGGGGGCCCGAACAAGCCCCCGATCAGGCGGATGTCATCGCCCTGCAACAAGACACCGGAAGGTTGGCCCAAGCTTTGGCCAAGCTGCCGGAAAAGCAACGCGAGCTGATCCAGCACGCCTATTTTGGTGATCTTTCCCACTCGGAAATCGCCGCCGCCACCGGTCTGCCCCTTGGCACGATCAAGTCGCGGATTAGGTTGGCGCTGGAACGGTTAAGACATTCGATGAGCTAAGCAGACTTCAATAACGACCAAATACGACAGACAGACAGACCAAATGACAGATATCCAACATCACGCGCCCGACGATCTTCTGATGGGCTATGCAACCGGGGCGTTGCCGCAGGCGTTTGACCTTGTGGTCGCCACTCACGTTTCGCTCAGCGACGATGCCCGCGCACGGGTTGAGGCGTTTGAAGCCGTGGGCGGTGCCGTCCTGGAAGACCTAGACAAAGTTGACGTCGCCGACGACAGCCTCGAACAGACCTTGGCAAAGATTGGCGCGCCCGGCCCGGCAGCGGCCCCCGTCATCTCCGACGGCACCTTCCCCACCCCCCTGCGCAATGCTGTGGGCGGTGACGAAGACGCCGTCCGCTGGCGCTACGTCGGTCGTGGCGTCAAGCAATGCGTCCTGCATTCCGACGAACATGGCACCGCGCGGCTTCTGCGCATCCCTGCCGGTCGCTCTATGCCCGAACACAGCCACAACGGGACCGAGATGACACTGGTTCTCAAGGGCGCGTTCCGCGACGAAGATGGCGTATTCGCCCGTGGCGATCTTGAGGTTGCGGATGCCCAGGTAAACCACACCCCCATCGCTGAACCCGGTGAAGATTGCATCTGCCTCGTGGCCACCGATGCGCGCCTCAAGTTCCAGGGCCTCCTGCCCCGCATCGCGCAGCCCTTCCTGGGCATTTGACCCAAGGCCACTCTCCAACCGCGACGAACCCGCGCTCCTGGCGGGTTTTTCGTATCTGCAATCCATGAGCAAATTCGGCCCCACCCGAGGCGAGCTCAAACTCCGCCTCGCCATCAGCCTCGCAGGCTCCGCTCTCCTGATCTGGGGCTATGCCCGCAATGGCATCTCTGGTATCGCCTCGCTTGAAATCGCGATCATCGGCGCGGCCTTCTTCGGCGGCTCTGCCCTCTGGTCGGCCTGGAAGCTGTGGAAGGACCCACCCGAATGACCACCGGCGATACGATCCGCCTGATCCTGCAAGCACTCGTCTTTCTCGCATGGGCCGCGATGATGTTCTCCGTCCTTTTCACCCTGCGCCGCCGGAACGAGGATCAGACAGGCGGGGCCTTCCCCTCCACAGGCGGCTTCATGGCGCAGCTGAAATACTGGCTCAGCAGTGATGAGGATCGTCAGACCCGCCGGACCCTGTTCTTCCTGACCTTCGTGCTGGTCGCCATGAACGCAATGAACATCTTGACCGCGTCGGCCTGACCGGCCCATGTCCGCGCCCTTCGTCTACGCGCCCCCCGATGCGCCCCTCGATATCGTCCACGAAGACCACGAGCTGATCCTCGTGAACAAACCGGCGGGCCTGCTGTCGGTCCCCGGCAAAGGCGAGCATCTCGCCGATTGCCTGATCGCGCGCCTGCAAGTCCCCTTCCCCGAGGCGCTTCTCGTCCACCGCCTCGACATGGACACCTCCGGCGTCATGGTCTTCGCCCGCACCCCCGCCGCACAACGACATCTTGGGCTGCAATTCGAAAAGCGGCAGATGAAGAAGACCTACGTCGCCCGCGTCTGGGGCGAGGTGGCCGAGAAACAGGGCCACATTGACCTGCCCCTGATCGTCGACTGGCCCAACCGCCCCCTGCAACATGTGAATTTCGAGACGGGCAAACCGGCCCAAACCGATTGGCGCCGACTGCGCATCGAAGATGGCACCACCCGGATGCGCCTGTTCCCGAAAACCGGCCGCTCCCACCAACTCCGCGTACACATGCGCGAGATTGGCCACCCGATCCTCGGCGATCCCTTCTACGCGACCGGCGAGGCGCTCAATTTCCCGCGTCTCATGCTCCACGCCGAAAGCCTCAAGCTCCGCCACCCCGACGGCGGTAAGGGTATGACCTTCCGTGCAAAAGTGCCCTTCTAGGCCGAAGCTTGCGCGGCAAACCGCATCGACGCCGCAACATCGATGCCACACCAATGCGCGATTTTCCCAACCCCGCTTGAGTGTTTTGTCCAAATAACCGCTATTATCGCGTGAAAGAGACTTTTTCAGGATCCACGATCATGCGCACAATTTTGCTCACGACCACGGCGCTTCTGGCCACATCAAGCATCGCCGCCGCCGAAATCGCCCTCACCGGTTCGGCCGAAATGGGTGTTGCAGGCGGGCGGCTGTCCATCGCAGGGGTAACGGTCCAGGATCTGCCGACACAGTTCTTTCAGGACATCGATGTAACCTTCACCCTCTCTGGCGAGGCCGACAATGGCCTGATTTTTGGGGCGACCGTTGACCTGGACGAAGTCGCAGGCGGCGCAGGTGGCGATACTGATGATGACTTTGGATATTCCGTCTTCATTTCTGCCGGCAATGCCACCTTTACCCTAGGGGACACCGACGGTGCACTGGACGCTGCGCTAACCGAGGCGGGCAATATTCTTAATCCCGGTTCAATCAACGATGAATCAACCAGCCATTGGGGATATCGCGGTTCGTATTTGGATGGTTCGTTTGATGGGCAAATTGCGCGTTTTAGCTACACGTTCGACGCGTTCACCGGGCACCTGTCGGTGGAAATGGATGATGACGATACAGGCGGGATTGCTGATCCGGTCTTTGGGTTCGGCCTCAGCTATGAACGTGACTATGACAACCTGAACATTCAGGCCGGTATCGGTTATCAAGGCGAGACAGAATTTCTGGTACAACGATACGAGTTTGACGGAGCATTGGTCTTTGCGGTCCCCGCTATCCGTGCCTCGGAATTTGGCGGAAGTCTTGCAGCCGTTTGGACGTTGCAGGGCAACGCGCTGGACACGATTGGAGTTGGGGTGCAAGCCACACGCATTTCGGGCGATTTTTTTGACGGCGAGCATCACGCAATCGGCTTCGGCCTGACTTCGGGCCCCTACAGTCTCCACGCCAATTACGGCGTCGTTGAGTTTGACCAGAATGCGCTGCCTGTGACCTTTTTCAGAGCCGCTGGCTTAGGCGTTAGTGCAGGTTACGACCTGGGCGGCGGCGCGTCTGTGCTGGCAGGGTACAGTACATCAACATCAGAGGTTGGCGAAAATCCGTACTACGACATTCAACAATATTCTTTGGGCATGAATTTCTCATTCTGATCCGGTCACCCCAAAGAAAAAAGGCGGGCTCCTCGGCCCGCCTTTTTTACGTTTCTTTCGGTTGCAGGGCTCACCCCCAGCCAGAAACAGCCTTCGTCTCAAGGAACTCGTGCAGGCCAAACCGCCCACCTTCGCGCCCGTTGCCCGATTGCTTGTAGCCACCGAACGGTGAACCCATAGCGAACCCTTGGGAATTGCCTTCGACCATCCCCGACCGCAGCCGCCGCGCCACACGGCGCAGCTTGTCCACATCACCGGTCTGCACGTAATTCGTCAGGCCGTAGTCGGTGTCATTGGCAATCGCCACCGCGTGATCCTCATTGTCAAACGGCATGATCGCGAGGACCGGCCCAAAAATCTCCTCACGGTAGATCGTCATGTCCGGCGTGACGTCAGCAAAGACTGTTGGGCGGATGTAGTAACCCCGGTTCAGGTTCTCGGGGCGGCCCGTGCCACCCGCCATCAGCTTGGCACCTTCATCAATACCCACCTGGATCAGGTCCTGGATCTTGTTGAACTGCAGCTCCGAAACAGCGGGGCCGATATGCCGCCCCTCTTCGCTTGCCGGGCCAACCGTCACGGACTGCGCCGCCGCCGTCGCCTCTTCCACGGCCTGATCGTAGCGCGAGCGCTCCACAAGCATCCGCGTCGGCGCGTTACAGCTCTGGCCCGTGTTGCGGAAACAGCGGATCACGCCGCTTTTGACGGCCTTCTCATCGGCATCGGCGAAGATGATATTCGCACCCTTACCACCAAGCTCCAGCGACACGCGCTTGATCGTGTCCGCCCCGGCTTTTGAGATCAGACGGCCCGCGCGGGTGGAACCGGTGAAGCTCACCATATCCACGTCCTTATGCGCCGAAAGCTGCGAGCCTACGCCCGCGCCGTCGCCGTTCAGCATGTTGTAGACGCCCGCAGGAACCCCCGCCTCATCCATGAACTCGCTGAACAGAATGCCTGACAAAGGCGCAATCTCGGACGGCTTCAGCACCATCGTGCAGCCCGCCAGCAACGCCGGCACAACCTTCAGCACGATCTGGTTCATCGGCCAGTTCCACGGCGTAATCAGCGCGCAAACGCCGATCGGTTCATAGACCGTCCGCTCGCTCGGCGCCCAGTCACCCAGCGGATGGTCCCACACGAACTCTTTCGCGGCGTTGATAAAGCCTTCCAGGTGCCACGAACCCGCACCCACCTGTTGCGCACGGGCCAGCGCCAAAGGCGCGCCCATCTCAAGGCTGATCGCCTGCGCCATTTCTTCTTCGCGCGCCTTGTAGATGCCCAACAGCTTCTCGGCCAAAGCGATCCGCTCGGCCGGGTCGGTCCAGCCCCATGTCTCAAACGCGCGCTTGGCGGCAGCCACTGCCGCATCCGTATCCGCCTGATCGCCAAGCGAGATCACCGCGCCGACCTCTTCGGTCGAGGGGTCGATGACGTCGAAGTCGCGGGCCTTGGCCGGGGCCACCCATTTGCCGTCGATGTAGAAGTTCTTTGCGTTGTCCATGACCGCCTCCCTTGGCTGGAATTCGCGCGGGACCGTGACAGGGGTTGCGGGGCTGCGCAAGACCCGCCGTTCGCCGAAATCAGCCCTGGCTGGAACAGGCCTCCCGACTTCTGCCTTGCCGCTTCACGCGGCCTTCGTCAGCGCCTATGTTCATCAGGACCGAAACGCACGCAAAAGGAATCTCCCATGGGCCTGCGCATCAATGACGAAATCCCGAACCTCTCAGTCACTACCGATCAGGGCACGATGACCCTGCACGATTACATCGGTGACAGCTGGATGATCCTCTTCTCCCACCCGAAGGACTTCACGCCGGTCTGCACCACCGAATTCGGGGCGGTCGCACAGCTCGCCGACGAATGGGCGGCGCGGAATACCAAGGTGCTCGGCGTCTCCGTCGATGGTGTTGAGGATCACGTGAAGTGGAAGGGTGACATCGAGGCCGTTGGCGGCGCCAAGGCGGGCTTCCCCATCGCTGCCGACACCGATCTGGCGATTTCCGAGGCCTTTGACATGCTGCCCGCTGAGACCGCGCTGCCCGAAAACCGCACGCCAAATGATACCGCAACCGTACGCTCCGTCTTCATCATCGGGCCCGACAAGAAGCTGAAGCTGACCATGACCTACCCCATGAACGTGGGCCGCAACTTCGCCGAGGTCTTGCGCGCTTTGGATGGTCTGCAAACTGCCGCCCGCGAAAACGTCGCCACCCCCGCCAACTGGGTGCCGGGTGAAGATGTCGTTGTGCCCGTGGCCGTCTCGGATGAAGACGCCATCGCCAAGTATGGCTCGATCGACAAGAAACTGCCTTACCTGCGCATGGCGAAACTGCCCGGCTAAGGCACGGCACCAATCGCAACACAAAAAGCCCCGGCCAATCGGACCGGGGCTTTTCTTTGAACTATCGCTTTAAATCAGCTGTGCAGGATCGCCATGGATCCCACGCGCACGTTGGCTTCCAGCTGGATCACGTGGTCATTGACCAGACGCACACAGCCCGAAGAGGCCGAGGTGCCGATCGACCAGGGCTGCGGTGTGCCGTGGATGCGCAGATACGTGTCGCGGCTGCCTGCATAGAGGTACAGCGCCCGTGCGCCCAATGGGTTGTCGGGGCCACCTGGAACACCACCAGCGTATTGCGCGTAGATGTGCGGCTCGCGCGCAATCATGTTCGCGGTCGGCGTCCACGACGGCCATTCCGCCGTCCGACCAATGCGGAACCGGCCCGCTTGGTACAGGCCCGCGCGGCCAACGGCGACGCCGTAGCGCATGGCCGTGCCGCCATCCTCGATGTGGTACAGGTAGCGTGACGTGGGATCCACGTGGATATCGCCCGGCGTCAGGCCAGCGTTGGCCTGAACGCGCTGCGGCATGAAGCGTGGGTGCAAGCCCCAAGGGTTGTTTGCGCCGGCGGTCGGCCCCTGATCAGGGGCCTCGTCCACGCCAAGCTCCACGGCGTCTTGCGCCAGGGCAGGCGCAGCAATCGCGCCGGAAAACAGCGTCGTGGTGGTGATAATGAAGTGGCGGCGGGTTAACATGGTCTTGTCCTTATCGGTCGTCTGGCAGCTTTAAACGTCTAGAATCGCTTGCCCCATTGTTTGCAAACAAGGGCCTGTGGACAAGTCCCCTGTCCGGCGATTCCAGTCACTTCTGCGTAAGTTCGCCCCGCCTATGGGGCCAAATACACATGAAAGAAAGTGATTCGACGCAAGTTTGGTTCCATTCTGGCTGCTGGAATCCCTTACTGGGCCGCAATGGCAAGATGGTGCCAGGTCTGCGCAGAACACGCAGGAGCCTCAAATGAAACGAATAATCTGTGCTTTCGCCCTGGTGATGGCCGCAACGCCCGTCGCCGCGCAAAACTCGCAGCAAGCCTTTCAGGATCTCGTTTTCGAAACTGCGGCTGATGGGGCGAGCGACGCCCGTATCCCGATCTTGTGCAGCGGCCTCTACGACGCTTTGCGGCGTGCCTCAGGTGGCGATTTCGTAATTGACGTCGACCTACGCGAACGGGCCCGCGTCGCCCGCGACATCAGCATCGTGATCCACATGCTAGATGAAGTCGCAAATGGGGTGGAGCTTGAAGATGCCACGCGATTTGTTGACGATCAAACAGCCGAGGTTGCAGCCGTCTTTTTCGATTGGTTCGACCACAATGCCTTATCATTTCAGAACCCATTTGCAGGCCCGGTCGATGAAAACTTCCGCTGTTGCGAAGGATATTACGTCGATTGGACAACCACGCCGGACGGGAATTGATCCAAACCAAGGAACACCGACTCCGACCAACGCCGCGCCTGGCACATGTTACAGCTTGCCGGCACCGTCGTTCAGTTGGGCACGGGCCGCATCATAGATTTCGTCCACGATCTCTCCAGCCGTTTTGACGTCGCGGACCAAACCCACCCCTTGCCCGGCCCAAAGCGACATCGCCTCAACATCCCCGGTTGTCCCCGCCAGCGGTGTGTAGCTTTGATAGCGCAAAACCGGCTCGCCGGTGGGGCGGTGACCAACGGCCTCTCCCTCCCCGGGGCGAGCGCCCATCGGACACGCGCCTGCCTCTGCCCAACCCTCTGACGTCGCATTTCTCAATGCGCGGTGTGGGGCGTCGGGCCAGCCGACGTCATAGAGATCCTTGTACCATTCCGTCTGCGCTTCAGTCGCGTTCAGGATGCTCTCTTGGTAGGTCGGATGGATCGTCGCCTCCGCGCTGGCCAAAAGCCGCGTTCCGATCCAGACGCCGGATGCGCCAAGCATCAGTGCGGCCGCCATGCCACGCCCATCCGCGATCCCGCCCGCTGCCACAACCGGAACGTCAACGGCGTCGGCCACCGCCGGGATCAACGCCATCGTGGCGACCTGCCCCCAGACATGGCCGCCAGCTTCCCAGCCCTGTGCCACGATCACATCGGCCCCGGCACCAACGGCCGTCTTCGCCTCCGCCGCCGAGCCCACACTGTAGAGAACACGCAGTCCGGCATCCTTCGCCTTGGCGACGGCATCGGGCTCCATCCCCCAAAACAACGAAACGGCAGCCACGCCTTCCGCGATGCAAACATCCAGCGCATCGTCGAACGGAAAGCCCATGTTGATGTTCACGGCAAAGGGCCCATCCGTGCGTGCCCGCACCTCGGCAATCCCGTCTCGTACGGCATCCGCTGGCCTGCCCCAAAGGGGGATCACCCCAAAGCCCCCGGCGTTGGTCACGGCGGCCACAACGTCGGGTCCAGCAGCCCCCGCCATCGGTGCCGAAAGGATGGGCTTGTCCACGCCAAGCACCGTGCAAAGATCGTTGGTCATGGACGGTCCTTTCCCCAAAGGCCGGAACCCTGCGTCTTCGACCGTATTCCTGTCAACGTTCTCCGAAACAAGAAAAGGCCCCACGCGAACGCAGGGCCTTTTCCAATTTTCTGAAGCGCGAGAGTTACTCTGCGTCTTCTTTCGTCATTTCTTCGCCGGTCTCCTGGTTGACCATCTTCATGGCCAAGCGGACCTTGCCGCGATCGTCGAAGCCCAACAGCTTGACCCACACTTCCTGACCTTCTTTCAGAACGTCAGAGGGGTGGTCCAAACGGCGGTTCTCGATCTGGGACACGTGCACCAGACCATCGCGCTTGCCGAAGAAGTTCACGAAGGCGCCGAAATCGACGATCTTCACGACCTTGCCCTTGTAGACTTTGCCTTCCTCGGGCTCTGCCACGATCGAATGGATCATGTCATAGGCCTTCTGGATGCTGTCGCCATTGGGCGAGGCGATCTTGATGATGCCTTCGTCGTTGATGTCGACCTTGGCACCCGACACTTCCACGATCTCACGGATGACCTTACCGCCCGAGCCGATAACTTCACGGATCTTGTCGGTGGGGATCTGCATCGTCTCGATGCGCGGCGCGTGCTCGGAGAATTCGCCCGCCTCGGTCACGGCTTTCGCCATTTCGCCGAGGATGTGGAGACGACCGGCTTTCGCCTGCTCCAACGCCTTTTCCATGATCTCCTGCGTGATGCCGGCGACCTTGATGTCCATCTGCAGCGACGTGATACCGGCCTCGGTGCCCGCCACTTTGAAGTCCATGTCGCCCAGGTGATCTTCGTCACCCAGGATGTCGGTCAGGATGCCGTAGGAGCCGTCCTCTTCGAGAACCAGACCCATCGCCACACCGGCAACCGGCGCCTTCAGCGGAACGCCCGCGTCCATCATCGACAGCGAGCCGCCGCAGACCGACGCCATCGACGACGAGCCGTTGGATTCGGTGATCTCGGAGACAACCCGCACAGTGTAGGGGAAATCCGTTGCCGCAGGCAGAACCGCCTGAAGCGCCCGCCATGCGAGCTTCCCGTGACCAATCTCACGACGACCCGGAGGGCCCACGCGACCGGCTTCACCCACCGAGTAGGGAGGGAAGTTGTAATGCAGCAGGAAGTTGGATTTGAAGTTGCCGTGCAGCGCGTCGATGAATTGCTCATCGTCGCCCGTGCCCAGCGTCGTCACAACCAGACCCTGCGTCTCGCCGCGCGTGAACAGGGCCGAGCCGTGGGTCCGCGGCAGAACCTTGGTTTCCGACACGATGTCGCGCACTTCGTCCAAAGCACGGCCATCAATGCGGCGACCGTTCTTCACAACGTCCGACCGCAGAACCGTCGATTCCAGCTTCTTCAAAGCCGCCGACAGGTTCGGATCCTCAAGCTGCTCTTCGCTCAGACCCTCTTTGACGCCCTCTTTGACCGCCGAAACCGCAGCCTGACGCTCCAGCTTGTCGGTGATCGCATAGGCTTCGCGCATCTTGTCTTCGCCAGCGGCGCGAACCGCCTCGAACAGCTCCGAGTAATCCGGCGCCTGGAAGTCAAACGGCTCTTTCGCCGCCTCTTCCGCCAGATCGATGATCAGGTCGATGACCGGCTGGATGCTCTCATGGGCGAATTTCACCGCCCCCAGCATCTCGGCCTCGGACAGCTCATAGGCTTCCGATTCCACCATCATCACGGCGTCTTTCGTGCCCGCCACAACCAGGTCCAGCCGCTGCTCGGGGTTGTTGCGCAGGTCGTGCATGTCGTCGACCGTCGGGTTCAGGATGTACTCGCCATCTTCGAAACCCACGCGGCAGCCTGCAATCGGGCCACGGAACGGCGCGCCCGAGATCGTCAGTGCCGCCGACGCCGCAATCATCGCAACCATGTCCGGGTCATTGACCAGATCGTGGGACAGCACCGTGCACATCACCAGCGTCTCGTTCTTGAACCCGGGGACGAATAGCGGGCGGATCGGACGGTCGATCAGACGCGCGGTCAGGGTTTCCTTCTCGGTGGGCCGGGCCTCACGCTTGAAGAAGCCACCGGGGACCTTGCCCGCAGCGTAATATTTCTCTTGGTAGTGAACCGTCAGCGGGAAGAAATCCATTCCCGGCTTCGGAGCCTTCGCGAACGTCACGTTCGCCATGACGCTGGTCTCACCAAGCGTCGCAATCACAGACCCATCGGCCTGACGGGCAACACGCCCGGTTTCCAGTGTCAGCGTCTCTTCGCCCCACTGGATCTCTTTCTTCACAATGTTGAACATCTGCGTTTCCTATTCGAGGGCACTCGCGGCCCCTGCCGCGTCCCTCATCCATATGGCGGCCCCATTGCCGCCGACCCTTATCCTCTTTGCGAACGCCGGGTCAGAGCGCCTCGTCTCAGATGGAGCGGCACATACACGGGTTGAGGGGGATTGGGAAGGGGAGGGTGGCAGCGTTTGCCAAGTAGTTGTCCTTACCTCAATCTTACGGTTAATTTGTTCAGGACAGTCTAGGCAAGATTTGGAGGGCTCTAGCCTCGCTGAGAAAAGCCATCGAAAAAGAGCCCTTGGGTGCCCTAGCAATTGTGGCGGCTCTCTTGCCATTCATATTCAATGTTGCTGACGAATACTTGTTCACCTCCGCAAGTATTAGCGTCGAATGCCGAACTCCCCGTGATAGCAGTTTTTCGCATGAAGATGGGATTTTGTTCTATCAAACTAGGTGTTTGATCAGCAATAGATCGCGAGATTCCGTCTCAATAACTTCCATTGTGCCAGTTATGACCAGTGGGAATTACCCTTACAGTATGGTTGACTTTTCTATTGGACGTGACGGTTTGCCGGGTATCGACCCTGACGCCGGAAACACTCTGGCCAATGCGTTCCGAAATATGGAGGCTTTTCTACCGGCGAACCTTAATGGAAGAGACTCCTTTGCCACAGACGCAATATTTGCAACCTATGTTGGCCGTCTCAGACCGCTCCGTAGTCGGGCGACCTGTTCAGAAAATCTGGAAATTGAACGCCTTTCACGCACCTACTCTTGCCTCGGACCTGATCCTGGCAGTCATCCAGCGGAGGTCGAGGGTTGGAATGAAATACTTGGGACCAAGGAAACCATTTATCAGGGCTACGGCGTTGGTCTTTTTGGATTTGATGGGTTTGGTTTGCAAGTCACTCTTGCGGATGGAGGGCGGTATCTGGTCGAAGCTGATTTGACCGCCGTCCTGAATTATCGATGTGACGAGAATATCCGTGAATTGTCTTGTAGAAACCCGTTTGACGCCGGTCCGCGCACCTTAGACATCGGACCGGATCGCACAAACTCGCCACAGCTCAACCTCTGGGTTGTACTTGCGGCTGTCGCGTTTTCGTTCGTTGTCACACTCATTTGGTCAGGCGTTAGTATGACCTTCAGAATACTGTTTTCGCATTTCAGATCGTAGGATCAGCAGCTCGCCACCCAGCGGGTTAACAGCGGCGAACGCCGCCCCGCCATCGACGGGCCTCCCCCGGGCCCGGCGATTTGGTTGCTGCTTGGTGCTCCGTCCGAAAGGGACCAAAAGCTTGGCCACCATAAAGTGCCCCCATCAAAGGCAAGGATCGCCGCACCCAGGCCCGTCGACGCCGGTTCTCAGCGCCCGGACCCACGCTCCGGCAACCCCCAAGCCTTTCGCGCCGTCACAAGCCGCAAATCCTCCGGGTCCATCCCCAAAGACATCACCGTCCCCCGATCAAACCGCGCCTTCGCGACGTCCCGATCATGCCCCGTCCCGAACAGCCGATCGATCCAGCCCATCCCGAAACTCACGTGGAAATTGCTGTCGTGATCATTGAAGTGGTGCCGCAGATGTTCATGCGTCACGCGCTTCCCGAACCACCCCTTCGGCACGTCCAGATGCGCCAGCGTGTGGCAAAATTCATAGAACGTGAACGCAGAGACCGAGCCCACAAACAGCGCCACCGTCCCGAACAAGGCCGCATCCGCCAGCCCCAGCACCGGCCAAAGCAGCAGCGTATGCAGCACAACCGCCCCGACCCCGAATTTCACCGCAAACCAATCGTCCCCGCCGGTGAAGAACTCCGGCTCATTCGGAAATTCATGGTGCCCGATATGCGCCCGGTAGAGCGCGTTGAACGGCGATTGCTCCGTCGGCGGGTCGCGGTGATAGACGAAGCGGTGCAGGACGTATTCCACGAAGAATTGCAGCACGACGCCATAGGCCACGGCCACGCACACGTGCCATCCGAAATTCAGCACAAACAGCACCAGGCCAAGCACCCAAAACGGCGCCAACCGCTGCAATCCGCCCATATGGATCAACACCCGCAATGTTGGGATCATGCCCGGCCCTCCTTGGCGCCATCCTAGCGCGCAGACCGGCGTTCCGAGAACCAAAACCCCACGTCACCCGCTCCCGCAGGGTGGGTGAAATCCACTAATCTATCCCTTAACAAAGAGTAAACAAGATCGCCTTAATATCATGGTTTCAATGTGTTAAGCCCGGGTTGCAACCTTGCAACCTCACTCACTCCCCCAAAATCTCGCTCACCGTCACGAAGCCAAACCCCCGCGCGGCCAGCCCCTCCACGATCTCCGGCAAAGCCTCCCGCGTCGCGGCATTGCCGCTGAACATCCCGTGCAGCAAGATGATATCCCCGGCCTCCGCGCCCTCCACTACATATTCGGTCAGCGCCTCCGCCGTCATCCCCGCCCCCAGCACCATATCCGGCTCCATCGACCACATCACCGAGGGCCGTGCCATCTGCGACAGCACCCAAGGCAGCACGAACAATTTCTTCCCAAACGGCGGCCGAAACGGGATCGGGCCCTGATATCCCAGCGCCCGGATCGCTGCATCCGTATCCTCAATCTGAGCCCGCACAGCAGAGGCAGACATCAACACCATCCGCGGATGATCCCACGAATGGTTCCCGATCTCATGCCCCGCCCCCACAATCGCCTCCGCCGCCTCCGGGTGCGCCACAATATCCTGTCCCACCAGAAAGAACGTGGCCCGCGCGTCTCCCAGTCCTTCCAGCAACGCCCCCGTATGCGCAGCCGTCGGCCCATCATCAAACGTCAGCGCCACAACCATCTCCGCGCCATCCCCACGCGTGACGATCTCCCCAAAGACCTGAAATTCCCGCGCGCGGCTCACCTGCCACAAAACGCCTGCGAGGAGGGCTGCCAGCCCGAGGAGAAGCGCGAGCCACCTCATGCCCCCGCCGCCTCCGAAATCAACGCGTCCAGCAGCGGATGCGGAAACGTCCGCTTCAACGTCACCGCAAAGAAGCGCTCCGCGATCCCCAGATCAAACTGTGCGCTCACCAACCGCCCGCTTTCCAATTCATCGGCCACAACCACGGCTGGCGTCACCGCAATCCCAGCACCGTCCCGCGCCAAAAGCCGCACCATCGCCATGTCATCCACACTCGCGGCAATGCGCGGCGTTATCCCAAACCGTTCGCCCAAGGCCACAAACCCCGCACTGATTGTCGGATCTGTAGGCAGCAGAAATCGCCCCTCCGCCAACGTCTCCGCCAAGCCCTCTCGCATCAGCTCCACCTTCCCGTGCAGCCCCACCGCCTGCTCCGCCAATCTCTGCGCCCGCACCTCGGCCCGACCATCCCCGCGCGGCGGCTCGGTCATCAGCGCCACGTCCAGCGACAGATTTGTTAGCCCATCCACCAATTCCGCCTCGGAGCCTGAGCGCAGGATCAACTCCACATCCGCCCGCCCCAGCACTGGCCCAAGAAACTGCCGCTGAAAGTTGCGCGACAGAGTCGAGGCTGCCCCCACCCGCAACGGCGGCATCCGTGTGCCCGTCTGCTTCAGCACCGCCATTAAATCCGCACCCGTCGCAAAGATCTGATCCGCATGGTCCAGCGCAATCCGTCCCACTTCGGTAAGTTCCAGTCGCCGTCCAACCCGCTCGAACAGAGCATGCCCCAACCGCGCCTCCAGCGCCTTGATCTGCGTCGACAGCGCCGATTGCGACACGTTCAGCCGCTCCGCCGCGCGGGTCAGGTTCCCTTCATGGGCCACGTCCCGGAAGTATCGCAGATGGTGATAGTTCAACTGATCCATGTTCTGATTATTAGAACGATATATACAGAAAGATATATTTTTCTTCTTTCCGCATCACCGCTATCTCCCCCGAAACGTCACATCACACCCGAGGGCAGCCCATGCTGATCGACATTGCCACAACCATTGTGGAGCAGGTTCAGAAACCCACGCTCGCCTTCCTGATCGGCGGCATGGCGCTGGCGGCGTTCGGGTCCAAGCTCGAAATACCTGAGCCGGTCTATAAGTGGATCGTTTTCCTGCTGCTGATGAAGGTCGGCCTCGGCGCGGGTATCTCTGTCCGCGAGGCGAACCTGCTCGACCTCGCCGTGCCCGCCCTCTTCGCGGCCCTTGTCGGCATCGCCATCGTGCTTCTGGGCACCGGAACCCTCGCCCGTCTGCGCGGTGTGAACCCGATGGACGGCTACGCCACAGCAGGCCTGTTCGGTGCCGTCTCCGCCTCCACCCTCGCCGCCGCCATGGCCATGCTCGACAGCGAAGGCATCGCCTACGAGGGCTTCATCGGCGCGCTTTATCCGTTCATGGACATCGCCGCCCTTGTGACCGCCATCGTCCTTGCCCGCCTTTCCGCGGAACGGAAGGCCGCCGCCGCCATCAACGCCTCCCCCGACGGAACCGCCACGGCCACCGCCCCCCAAGGCCTGCCGAAAGGCATGGTCAAAGGCATCCTCGTCGACACCTTCCGCTCCGCCGCCATCTCTGCCCTCCTCCTGGGCCTCGCTCTCGGCATCCTCGCCCGGCCCGACAGCGTCTATGAAAGCTTCTACGAAATCCTCTTCCGCGGCCTCCTGTCGATCCTGATGCTCATCATGGGGATGGAGGCCTGGTCGCGCCTCTCGGAACTCAGGGGCGTCGCCCACGCCTACATCGCCTACGGCCTCCTTGCGCCCCTCGTTCACGGTGCCCTCGGCTTCGGGACGGGCCTCATCATCCACCAGATCACCGGTTTCTCCGGTGGCGGTGTCGTCCTGCTCGCCGTCATGGCCGCCTCAAGCTCGGACATCTCCGGCCCACCAACCTTGCGCGCGGCCTTGCCCGAGGCGAACCCCTCGTCCTACGTGGGCACATCCACCGGCCTTGGCACCCCCGTTGCGATCCTGTCGATCCCCCTCTGGATCGCGCTCGCAGACCTCACCATCGGCCTTTGATCGGAGACGCAATCATGTACGACGCAACGAAACTCGTGATCATCACCGAACGGGTGATCCTCGACGGGGTCACGAAGCTGATCCTAGAGGGCGGGGCCACGGGCTACACCCATGTCGATGCAGGCGGGCGCGGCAGCCGCGGCAAACGCTCCGCCAACCGGCCCGGCGTCGGCGGGGTGCTCTCGAACGTAAAGATCGAGGCCATTGTGAGCGACGCGGATCAGGCCGAAGCGATCATCCAATCCATCGCCGAACGCTACTTCGCGAATTACTCCGGCATCGCCTATCTGGAGCCGGTTCATATTCTCAGGCCGCATAAATTCGCGGTGTAGGAGCCGGGCTCGTTTTCAATGCTGTGTGGGAGGGTCGGCTTCGCGGGACTTACCTGCCGTGCGCTCGACGCACGTCAACGTCTGCTTTAAGGGTTAGTCGCAGAACGTCGCATTTAATCCGAGCAAGTAACTGGTCTGATCCAATGCCTACCGACCCAATCCAGATCAATTCGCTGGTAGCGGAATTTGCCGTCTTGGACTGGCGGGAAAGTCTAGAATTCTACACCCACTGCCTAGAATTCAAGATTGCCTTCCAGCGTCCTGACGAGGGTTTCGTCTTCTTGGAATTCGAGGGCGCTCAGGTCATGTTCTATCAAGCGAACTTGGAGCGCAATTTGGTGACTGATCAGGCACCTTTGGAACGACCTCTTGGTCGCGGCGTCAATCTGCAAATCCAAACGAAATCAATAGCCCCTCTTGTTCAGAGACTGGAGCAAACGGGTGTTGATCTTTCCCTTGCACCAGAGGAACGTTGGTATCGCGTCGGAGAGTTTGACCTTGGCGTTCTGCAGTTCGCTGTCGCTGATCCAGACGGATATCTGCTCCGCTTCAGTGAATCCATCGGAATTCGCGCTGCTTCCACATAGCTGTCGTTCATGCAGATTGCAGCATCCGGTAATATGGGCTCTGTCCGGACCTTTGCACTCCCATGTCCCATCTTCGCAGCTGGCCTCACTCAAAACAAAAGGGGCCCGCAGGGGCCCCTCCATCTTCACCGCTGGAAAACGTCTTAGCGACGGATGCCCAGGCGCTTGATCAGGTCCTGGTAACGGGCCTCATCCTTGGAACGGGCGTAATCCAGAAGCTTCCGGCGCTGTGCGACCATCTTCAGAAGGCCACGGCGACCGTGGTTGTCCTTCTTGTGGGTCTTGAAGTGCTCGGTCAGGGTCGTGATGCGGCTGGTAAGGATGGCCACCTGGACTTCAGGGGAACCGGTGTCGCCGTCTTTCGTGGCGAATTCCTTCATCAGTCGCTGCTTTTCTTCAGCTGTAATCGACATCGGGGTCTCCTTCGAGATTAAGGGTTATGGCGCAAGCCGGGATGTCGTCCAGCAAGGCCCGTGGAGGGTCCGCATGTCTCGCGGATGCGCGGCACTACACCGAATCCCCAGCCATGGGAAGCCCCCGGTGCGCCACGCGTTAACCAACGGCGCAATTGACCCGCGATCTTGATGCAAATTTTCGGTATTAAGGCTCTTGGTCTTTAAAGTTCGGCAAGGTGTGACGCCTATCACTTGCGCTGCCGATCCACGCGCAGGGGCAGTCTCCGGCGCCAGACCGGAACTCCGCCAGAAGGCTGGGTCAGGCTCTTGAAGGGCCGACGTCACCTGATTTCGTTTACCCCCCATCCAGCCGTGAGGGAATTCATATGCTTGTCGCCGGAAGTGTCCTTGCCCTGTTGCTCGCGGGTCTCACCGTGGATGGCCTCATTGGCTCCGGGTCCGATGATGACACCGATAACACCCCCGACAACGATGCCCCGGATGAGGCGTCCGGGACGACCACGATGTCGCTTCAGGACCTTCTGTTTGCCGAGGATGACGAAGCCGATGGGTCCGAAGACCCCTCCCTGCAATCGCGCGCCGAATCCATTGGCTATACTCCACTGGATGACGTGGACGATCAGGACACTGATGACGACGGCGACGACCTCCTCACGGACGCCACCGCACCCGAGGCCATCATGCCTGCGGGCGCTGACAGCTTCGGCATGTTGGACATCACGGCAACCACCACCCTCGATGACGGAACGGAAGTGCCCTTCGTTGCCTCGTTTGAGGCGCAAACAGATTTGCTGGTCATGGATTTCGAAGGCTCGGCCAAGGAAATACCGACCATCACGCTCGACCATGGGTTCGACAATGAAGATGTCGTGGTCAACGCCAACGGCGTGCCCGTGACCGTTGTTCAAGATGCCGCCGATCTGACCGAAGATAACGTGGTCGTCGTCATGGATGACACGGCTGGCGAAACACCCGCGGATGGGTCCCTTGCCATCGACCTCCCGATCGATCCGATTGGGGAGTTGCCTGATACCGAGCTGCCGGACATCGAGCCCATCGTCGATGTGGTCGAAACCATCACCGACGGTGTTCCGGGGGCAGATGTTCTGGATGGCATCATGGACGACCTGGGCAATACGCTGTCCGATCTTGGCGGCGCGACAGACATGCTCGACGCCCGCGCTGACATCGACGCCGCCTTCGGCACCGGCGGCACCGACGCGCTCACCGGAAGCTTCAACAATGACATGCTGACAGGCGGCGATGGTCAGGACGCGCTTTTCGGCGATGAAGGCAACGACACCCTCGACGGCGGCGATGGAAATGATGAGCTTCACGGCGACTTCGGCGATGACAACCTGCAAGGCGGCGAAGGCATCGACTTTCTCGATGGCGGCGAAGGCAATGACGCCCTCGACGGCGGCGCAGACCGGGATGCGCTCTTCGGTGGTGACGGCGACGATACGCTTTACGGCGGCTCAGGTGATGACGTTCTGCACGGCGGCTCGGGCTCCGATATGCTGAACGGCGGCTCCGGCAATGACACGCTCAACGGCACCTTCAGCCACGGCAGCACCGACCAGGATGCCGGTGACGTTCTGATCGGCGGCAGTGGTGACGATTCCATCGTCCTTGGTTCGGGCGATGTGGCCCAAGGCGGCACCGGGGCGGACACCTTCGTCGGTGGCGATCATATCAGCGATCCAAACGACGCAGGCGTGGTTTCAGATTTCGACCCGATCGAGGATCGCATCGAGGTGCTCTACAATCCCTCCAACAATCCCAACCCGGTGATCGAGGTTCAGGATTTCGCCGATGGCTCAGGGGCCGACATCGTGCTGGACGGTCAAGTGATCCTCAGCGTCTCCGGCGCCCAAGGCCTCGACCCCAGCCTGATCGACCTGCGCGCAACGGCCTGACGGCGCAGTGGAATAATCGAGCAGGCGTCGCCCCTGACCGGTTCTCGCACCGGCGGGGGCGCGCAAAAAAATCACCGCGCCGCGAAATGCGACTTCACTGCGTCCAAAACTGCGTCCGGCACTTCTTCCATCGCGAAGTGGCCGGAGGCTTGCAGCTCAACCCCGCGCAGGTCTTCCGCCCAATCGCGCCAGACGCCCAGCGGATCACCCGTTTTCGCCGGGAACCCACCTGCGCCCCAGACAAACAGCATCGGCGCCGAGATCTTCAAACCAGCCGCCCTGCTCTCCGCATCAATCCGCCGGTCGATCGTGGCCCCAGCGCGGTAGTCATTGCACATCGCCGCCACCCTCAAAGGGTCCGCCCCCTGCGCCCGGTACGAGGCCAAAGCACCCTCGCCGAACACCTCCAGCGACCGGCCATGGGTCCATGCCGCCAGCGTCCAATCCAAATAGCCCGGCCCATCCGCCGCGATCATCCGTTCCGGCAGCGGTGCAGGCTGCGCAAGGAACGTCCAGTGGTAGGCCGCCATGGCCAGCTCCGCGTCCCATGCGGCCCAGAAATCCCCCGTCGGCACAATCTCGATGATCCCAAGCCGGTCCACCCGCTCCGGCGCATCCAATGCCAGCCGATAGGCCACCCGCGCGCCCCGGTCGTGACCCAAAACATGGGCCCGCTCCAAGCCAAACGCATCCATCAACCCGGTAATATCCCGCGCCATTTCGCGCTTGGCGTAGGCCTCCACACCCTCCGGCGCGTCACTCTCTCCATAGCCACGCAGATCCGGCACGATCACATCGAATTGCTCCGCCAGCGCGGGTGCAATCTTCTCCCAACAATGGTGGTTCTGCGGAAACCCATGCAGCAGGATCAAAGGCTCCCCCGTCCCCGCCCGATGCACGGAAAGCCGCACCGCGCCCACTTCGACAAAGCTCTGCGTAAATCCCTCAATCGCCATGCCACACCTCCGGCTGAACACTATATCCGATATAGAGCGGATGCTTCGGATGCCCCGCCTTCGACAGCCCCAAATGCATCACTTCAACGCCGGCATCGCGCAACATCGCCGCTACCTCCGGGCCCCGCCCGCGATGCTCCCCGTGGGTCCCCCAGGCGCAAATCACCGCATCCGCCCAATCCAAGGCGTCCAATATTGCCGCGTCATTCCCCGGCCCCACCGGATCTTCCGCCGCCCGCATGTCGCGTGGGTCGGTCGCGCGCCAGGCAAAGATGTTCAACACCCGAAACGCCCCAAACCCCAGCGTGCGCGCCCGCCGCTCACAACGCTCCACCGTCGGGTCATTCTGCACCTCAGTCGCCGTCGAGGGGTTCAGCATGATGAACAACGCGCGGCGCCCGCCGTCATCCCAAACCCGGGTCAGCGCGTAGCGATACCGCTCGCAATCGGAATAGACCGCAACCGAGGCCGCATCCCCCTTCAAATGCGTCCGCTCAATCACGCCCTCACCTTCCTTGTTTCAAAAATACTCAATTCCACCCCCGTCAACACGCGCCGCGGCCCGCGATTAAAACGCCGGGCCGTGGCGCGACGGGGCGGGTGGGTGGGCGGCGCGCCACGGCCCGTCCCATTCTCACAAATTAAACACCCGTTCGGGATGCAATTCCCCACTCCGAAACCGCCCAACCGCCACCGGAACCCCATCCAGCGAGGCCCAGGCCAGATCGCCATATTCCACGTCGCCCGGCAAGACCTGCCCCGGATTGCCATTCCGCATCCGAACCGCCCCGGCCTCGGTCGCGCGCAACTCAGGCATCCCGTCCAACGCCAGTCCAACCGGCTGCAACAACTCATCAATCTCCGCCGTCTTCGCCAGGGCCTCAATGCGGTCCAACCCAACAGAGGCGTCCAGATCAAACGGCCCAACCCAGACCCGCTTCAACCACAGCACGTGGCCCAAGCAGCCCAAAGCCTCCCCCAGATCCCGCGCAATCGACCGCACGTATCCGCCCGAGCCGCAGACAAACCGCAGATCCACGTGGTCCGCATCAATACGGGCAATCAGCGACAGTTCATCGACATACAATTCACGCGCCGCAAGCTCCATCTCGCCCCCGCCCCGCGCAATGTCATAGGCGCGCTCGCCATCCACTTTCACCGCCGAAAACTGCGGTGGCACCTGCTGAATATCGCCGACAAACGCGGGCAGAGCAGCCTCAATCTCGGTGTCCGAAGGGCGCTCAGACCGCTCCTCGATCACCGCGCCCTCGGCATCATCGGTCTTCGTGGAAACCCCCAGCCGCATGCGAAACTCATAGGCTTTCAACGCGTCGCCAAGGTAGGCAATCGTCTTGGTGGCCTCGCCCAGGGCCACCGGCAACAGCCCCGTCGCGTCGGGGTCCAGCGTGCCCGCGTGGCCCGCTTTCTTCGCGTCAAAGCACCAGCGCACCTTGTTGACCACGGCGGTGGAGGTCATCCCCGCAGGTTTGTCCACCAACAGCCAGCCTGAAATATCGCGGCCCTTGCGTCTGCGCGCCATGCCAAACTCCCTACGACAGAAGCGGCCTGCTACCCATCGCCCGAGGCTGCGTCAACATCCCCAACGACCACGCCCAGAATGGGCCCAATCGGAAACCCAAGGTCCGACCGCCCGATCGCCGGCGCATGAAGGCGCGAGACGCGGCCATCGAAGTAGAGCGCGTTCGGCGTGCCCAGATGGTCGCGGAAGAACCGCGCGAAGTGGTGGAAATTCACCGCCTGATCCGAGATCACCATCCACAACCGCTCACCCTCTGCATCGACACCCACGCCGTTGCGAATGTTCAAACTGTCGCTGTCGCGAATGAACCGCGGGTGCAGATCGCCATCAATCACCAGCATCGGCCCCGATTGCGTGGCGTGGCGACATTCTGGCGGGTTCTCGGCGAAGGTGCGGCTCTCAACCACTGCGGCCTCACCCTCGCCCAGACACAACACCCCATTGGGCAGCAGCCCGAAATTCCCCGGCCCGTCCGAGGTGATGATGCGCATCTCCTGCTCACCATCTTCAACGTATAGCCCAACAGGCGAGCGATCCTCGTGAAACATGCCCGCGTTCATCGCAATGCCAAGGCGGCGGCCCTCGGGCAGCGCCTCTTCGACCCGCCCGAATGTGCCAAAGACCTCTCCTTCGCCATCGCGCAGGAACAGGCGCAGGTCAGACGCCGCCAGATCCACCTCACAAGCGGTAAACTCCGCCTCGTCAAACAGAACGGTCTGGCACTGGGCATCGGTCTGTGTCGGCGCCAGCAAGGCGGTCAGAAGGGCGACGGCACGGATCATGCGTCGTCTTCCTTTTCGACGTCGCGGCGCACTTCGGCGCGCGCCAGCATCTCGCGGGTCTCATCCATCCGGTCAAAGGTTTCGTCGATCACGAACCGCAGATCGGGCGCATATTTCAGCGTCATGTCCTTCATGACCGCGCGGCGAAGCTCACCCTTGTTGCGCTTGAGCGCTTGAATGGCCTCTTCCCGCGCGCCACCACCCAGCGGCATCACGTAAACGGTCGCGACCTTCAGATCGGGCGAGGTCCGAACCTCACCCACCGTGATCGACATCGCATTCAATTCCGGGTCATGCACGTCACCGCGCGACAGCACACTCGACAACGTCCGGCGGATCAATTCGCCAACCCGCAATTGCCGCTGCGAGGGGCCTGAAGCTTCGTGATGTGAATTGCGTGCCATGGAGCCGTCCTTAACCTGTCCCAGAGGTAGGCCATGCACGCGCGCCCCGCAAGCTGACGCTTCCCTGATCGGCGGGGTTCCGTTACGACGCTTCACGAAGATGTAGGAGGCACCACATGGACAGCACCGCAATCGCCATCATGGGCGCGTCGGGCCGCATGGGTCAGATGCTGATCGAAATCATCAACGCCTCCGACAAGGCGCATCTGATCGCTGTCACGGAACGCGCCGGCCACGATTGGGTGGGCCGCGATCTGGGCGAAGCGATGGGCGGTGCGACCACCGGCGTGACCGTCTACGGCGATCCGCTCGATGCCATCGTCAAGGCGCAGGCGGTCATCGATTTCACCTTGCCCGCCGCCACATTGGCCCATGCGAAGCTGACAGCTCAGGCCCGCTGCGTCCATGTCATCGGCACCACGGGTATGAGCGATGAGGATATCGCCGCACTCGAACCCTGCGCCCGCCATGCCACCATCATCCGTGCCGGAAACATGAGCCTTGGGGTGAACCTGCTGGTGAAACTCACCCAACAGGTCGCCGCCGCATTGGATGAGGATTTCGATATCGAGATCGTCGAGGCGCATCACCGCCACAAGGTTGATGCGCCCTCAGGCACCGCTTTGATGCTGGGGGAGGCCGCCGCAGAAGGGCGCAACGTGTCGCTGGCGGATGTCTCCGACCGGGGCCGGGACGGCATCACCGGTGCGCGCAATCGCGGTGACATCGGCTTCACCGCCATCCGCGGCGGCGATGTTGTGGGCGAGCATGACGTGATCTTCGCCGCCGACGGCGAGCGTATCGTTCTGCGCCACCTCGCCACCGACCGCGCCATCTTCGCGCGCGGCGCTTTGAAGGCCGCCCTTTGGGGCCAAGGCAAAGGTCCGGGCCAGTTCGATATGATGGATGTGCTGGGGCTTTAATTGATCCCGGCGCACTGCGCCCTACCTCCCGAGCATCCAATTCAGCGCGCGGAGGACGAATTCATGACCTTCAAGACCCTATTCACCGCAGCACTCGCTATGCTGTGCCTTGCGGCACCGGCCCTCGCTGACCTCACCCGCGTTTCAGATCGCGGCACTTTCCTGTCCTATGTGCAGGGTCGCGAACTCACCCGTCTGGGAGTCTCGCTTCTGGTCAGCCCCGATGGTTCGATTTCCGGCCGCGCCCTTGGCCGCGACGTGACCGGCACCTGGAGTTGGGAGGGCGGCATGTTCTGCCGCACGCTGGATGCCGGGGATCGGCAGTTCGGCCGGAATTGTCAGGTCGTCTCCGCCGAACCCGGCGCAATCCGGTTTCACGCGGATCAGGGCACCGGCGACATCGCGGATTTTCGGATCCGCTAACGGGCACAATATCTGTTCACATGAGCAGAGATGTGATCATCTGAACGGGTTTTCGAAGCGGTCGAAAACTCACCGAAAGTCTGCTCAGATGAACGCAGTTTTCGTGAAATATCTGCTCAACTGAACGCATAACCGTTCACTTGAACGCATTTTGCGGATCAGAAATCGACCGCGATGCCCTTCCGCTCCCAATCGCCATAGCGCACCGGCTCCGGCCCGTCGCGCCCACCCAATTCGGTCGGCAACTCCAGCTCTTTCGCCTTTTTCCGGCGCTCTTCTGCCTCGGCCAATGCGCGTTTCGCTTCGGGCGTCAGGTCTTTTGCATCGGTCATTTGCACAGGCTCCGCTTGTCACTTGGCTTCCCCCTGATATACGCGGCCCCTGATCTGAGACAAGGAAGTGCCGCCCATGCTGGCCCGTCAAATCGCGCTGACCCTCCTCGATGCCGTCCTGCGGGAAAAGCGAATGCTGTCCCATGTGACCATCCCCGCCAGCGGGGCCGAGGCCGCGCGCGCCAGCCGTCTTGCCACCGACGTTCTGCGCCAGATCGGGGCGATTGATGCGGTGCTGGAACCCTATGCCATGCGCAAACCGCAACTGGCCGTGCAGAACATCCTGCGCCTTGGTGTGGCAGAGCTTTTGGGGAACGGCGAAGATGCCCATGGCGTCACGCATGAGCTTGTTTCTATTGCGAAAAAGCACCCCAAGACAGCCAAGGCCTCGGGCATGGTGAACGCCGTTTTGCGCAAGGTCATTGACGATGGGCCTGAGGCTTTGGCCAGCGCCCCACCCCAACGCGTACCGCCTTGGGTCGACAAGGCCTTGCGCAAACGCATTGGCGCGGACGGCTTGCTGGCCATTCAAAAAGCCCACGCTAAAGCTCCGCCGCTGGACCTGACACCAAAGTCCCCGGATTTCACGATTGAAGGCGCCGAGGTTCTGCCTACCGGCTCGCTCCGCCTGCACAGCCACGCGCAGGTTACGGCCCTGGCCGGCTACGACGAGGGCGCGTTTTGGGTGCAGGATGCCGCCGCCGCCCTGCCCGTGCGCCTTTTGCCTGATATCAAAGGGAAATCCGTCCTCGACCTCTGCTGCGCACCGGGTGGCAAGACAATGCAACTGGCCGCCGCCGGGGCCGATGTCACCGCCCTCGACATGTCCGAACATCGCATGGCTCGCGTTGCAGAGAACCTCGCGCGAACCGGCCTGAGCGCCAAGCTCGTGACCGAAGATGCCTTTGATCACAAAGTAAAATATGACGCGATCCTGCTGGATGCGCCCTGCACCGCCACGGGCACCATCCGCCGCCACCCCGACCTGCCCTTCGTCAAAAACGGGCGCGAGGTTGAGCCGCTGACCAAACTGCAAATGCAACTTCTCGACCATGCGCTGAGCCTGCTGAACCCCGGCGGGACACTGGTTTATTGCACCTGTTCGCTCCTGCCTGTCGAAGGCGAACATCAGATTACCGCCGCCCTGAAACGCCACGAAAACCTGCGCGTCGTGCCCACCGATCCAACAAGCCTTGGCGGCGATGCGGAATGGGCCAGCCCAGAGGGCGGCCTGCGCCTCTTCCCCTCGCATTGGCCCGACCGTGGCGGGCTCGACGGCTTCTACATGGCCGCCCTGACCCGCGCGTGACACGCCCCATTCAACCCCGTATCCTGCACCACAAAACCAGCATCTGAGCAGCCAAGCTAAAATGTCCGAGCCGCTTTCCCCCTCCCCCGGCAGGCCCCGGTCGCGCGATGCGCGGCGCGGCCATCGGTGGGCGGCGTGGCGGGCCGGGTTTGGCCCGCAAATGCAGGGGTTTTTATGGCAACCGGAGCCGCGATTCCCCGGCTCTGCCGCGCGCGGGCGGCAGCTTTTGGCGGGCAATTTTCGGCTCGGCGGCGCCTTGGTGGAAGGCTCCGGTCAAAGCCCCTGGGACATTGACGCGCCGACAGATGCGTTCGAGGCGGCTTTGCACGGGTTCGATTGGCTCGATGATCTGGCCGCGATCCCCGATGGTGGTGGCCGCGCCACGGCACAAGCATGGCTTGGCGATTGGTTGGCGCGCTACGGATCGGGCAAGGGCCCGGGGTGGAGCCCGGATCTGACCGGGCGTCGCCAAATCCGCTGGATCAGCCAAGCCCTGTTTCTGATGAGCGGACAAAACGACCGCGACGCGCAGGCGTTCCGTTCCGTCCTGTCGCGCCAAACGGCGTTCCTGGCCGCCACATGGCCCAAAACCTCCAGCGGATTGCCTCGGTTCGAGGCTTTGACCGGGCTGATCTACTCCGCATGTGCGCTGATCGGGATGGAGACGCGTCTGGATCCGGCGCTGAAGGGCCTGGCCCAGGAATGTGCGCGCGAGATTGATGCGCAAGGCGGCATCGTCACCCGCAACCCCGAAGAATTGCTGGAGGTTTTTGTACTGCTCACCTGGGCCGCGCAAATCCTGCAAGAGACCGGGAAGCAGGCCGACCCCGCGATAGATACCGCCATCATGCGCATTGCCCCGACCCTGCGCGCCGTGCGCCACGCCGATGGCAGCCTCGTGCGCGCCCATGGCGGCGGGCGCGGTGCGCCGGGGCGGTTGATTGGGGCGCTGATCCAGTCGGGTGTGCGTCCCTCGCGGATGAAGGGCCTTGCCATGGGGTTTGCCCGCATGGCGGCAGGCCGCGTGACGGTAATCACCGACGCGGCCCCGCCAATGATCGGGCCCGCGTCCACTAACGCCCACGCCGGAACACTTTCGTTCGAGATGACCAGCGCCAACCACCCGCTGATCGTAAATGCGGGCTCAGGTGCAGCCTTCGGCCCCGATTGGCGGCGCGCGGGGCGGGCAACCGTCAGCCATTCGACCGTGTCGTTGCAGGGCTATTCCTCGTCCCGGTTCACCGAAAAGGCGCGCGACACCCCGCCGGAACGCCTTGGGTTTGCGGAAGGACCGACAGACGTTTCGGTGCAATGGTCCGAGATCACCAAGGGCGAGGGCGTGATCCTGTCCCATGACGGGTGGCGACGGACCCACGGCCTTGTGCACTTGCGCGCGCTGACGTTGGAAGATCATGGCAATCTTTTGCGAGGCGAAGACGGGTTGGCGGCACTCGACGCGCAGGACCGTGAGAAATTTTTGTCGATCAATCGCAACCTGCCGTCCGACGTGGGCCTGCGCTTTTCCACGCGGTTCCATCTGCACCCCAATGTCGTGGTGGAGCTGGATATGGGCGGCGCTGCGGTGTCGCTGACTCTGGAAAATGACGAGGTCTGGGTGTTCCGCCATGGCGGCGAGGGGGAACTTTCGATCCAGCCCTCCGTCTACTTCGATGCAGGCCGCCTGAGGCCACGCGCGACAAAACAGATCGTTTTAACCAATCGCGTCCGGGGGTATGGGGCAGCGGTGTCGTGGTCCATCGCGCGCCCTGCCGCGCTTTTGCCCGCCCCTGATTTGCCGTTTTAGGCCCATTCGCCAAGGAGCATTCATGCCAGATCCCGCCCCGCTGACCCGCGCTTTGCTTTCCGTCTCGGACAAGACCGGCCTTCTGGAATTTGCGGCAGCTTTGGCGGATCGCGGTGTTGAACTACTCAGCACGGGCGGCACGGCGAAAGCCCTGCGCGAGGCCGGTCTGAACGTGAAGGATGTCTCCGAGGTCACAGGCTTCCCCGAGATGATGGATGGCCGCGTGAAAACGCTGCACCCGATGATCCACGGTGGCCTGCTGGCCCTGCGCGACAACGCGGATCATGTGGCCGCGATGGAAGAGCACGGCATCGGCCCAATCGACCTTCTGGTTGTGAACCTCTATCCGTTTGAGGCGACGGTTGCGGCGGGCGCGGACTACGATACCTGCATCGAGAACATCGACATCGGTGGCCCCGCGATGATCCGAGCCGCCGCCAAGAACCACGGCGCAGTGACGGTGCTGACGACGCCCGGCCAATATCCGGGCCTGCTGGAGGAACTCTCCGCCCACAACGGCACCACATTCGCGTTCCGCCAACGCATGTCACAGGCCGCCTATGCACGCACCGCCGCCTATGACGCCGCCGTGTCGAACTGGATGGCACAGGCCGCTGAGATCGAAACACCGCCGCACCGCGCCTTCGCAGGCACGCTGGCGCAGGAAATGCGTTATGGCGAGAACCCGCATCAGAAGGCGTCGTTCTACCTTGATGGAACAAACCGCCCCGGCGTGGCGACCGCGACCCAACATCAGGGCAAAGCGCTCAGCTACAATAACATCAACGACACCGATGCGGCGTTTGAATTGGTGGCCGAATTTCCACCCGCCGATGGCCCCGCGGTGGCGATTATCAAACACGCCAACCCCTGCGGTGTGGCGCGGGGCGAAACGGTACTGGAGGCCTACCGCGCCGCTTTCGATTGCGACCGAACCAGCGCGTTTGGCGGGATTATCGCGCTGAACCAGACGCTGGATGGCGCAACGGCTGAGGAAATCGCGGGCATATTTACGGAAGTGGTCATTGCGCCGGACGCGGACGACGACGCGAAAGCTGTCTTTGCCGCCAAGAAGAACTTGCGCCTGCTGACAACTGGCGGGCTGCCCGATCCGTCGTCTCGCGTGACGGCCTACAAGCAAGTCGCGGGTGGGATGTTGGTGCAGGACAAGGACACTGGGCGGGTTGCCCCCTCGGCCCTGAAGATCGTCAGCAAACGGGAACCCACTGCGCAGGAAATGCTGGATTTGCGCTTTGCCTGGACGGTGGCGAAACATGTGAAGTCTAACGCCATCATCTACGCCAAGAACGCGGCGACCGTGGGCATAGGGGCCGGGCAGATGAGCCGCGTGGACAGCTCCACCATTGCTGCGCTCAAGGCCGCGCGGATGGGCAAGGACGTGGGATTGCCTGAGACGCCTGCAAAGGGCTCAGTCGTGGCGTCCGACGCGTTCTTCCCCTTTGCGGATGGCTTGCTGGCGGCGGCGGAGGCGGGGGCCACGGCAGTGATCCAACCCGGCGGTTCGATGCGTGATGATGAGGTGATTGCGGCAGCGGATGAGGCGGGGCTTGCGATGGTCTTCACAGGTATGCGCCATTTCCGGCACTGACCCTTCAATCGATCCTTGAGCCTCACGGCTCTCCTCACAGCTGTCTTGTTTTTGCGGCATTGCGGCTGACATAAGAGGCAGGATTTCAACGGAGGCCCCATGCGGCTTGTCTTCTTCAGCGCGGTGATCTGGTTTGCCCTCGATCAGGGATCGAAATACGGCGTGCTTTATGGCCTAAACCTGCTGGAACGCGGGCATATGGAGGTGCTGCCGCCGTTACTGAACTTCCACCTCGGCTGGAACACCGGCATCAACTTTGGCCTCTTTGGAGGCGGGCCTGAGGTCATGCGCTGGGTGCTGATCGGTGTAGCAGCGGTCATCATTGCGTGGCTGCTGTACTGGGCGAAAACAGGGCTGACGCGACCTCTCGCGCTTTTGGCGGCGGGGGCTGTGATCGGCGGTGCACTTGGCAACTCGCTCGATCGCGCGATCCATGGGGCGGTGATCGACTTTCTCAACATATCGTGCTGCGGGATCAATAACCCCTTCGCGTTTAACATCGCCGATGTCGGTATATTCGCCGGGGCAATTGGGCTTATCTTCTTTGCAGATTCTCGCCCGGAACCCGCGTGATACCCCGTGACGCCCACGGGAAGATGCGCTAGACCGACCGTGCAAGGAGAGGTTCGAATGCCAATGCGCACCAAGATTTTGGGAATGACCATCGCCGTTCTGGCGCTGACGGCCTGTAGTGATGCGGTGCCGAACCTCATGAACCTGCGCAATACCGAAAGCGGACCGGATGAATTCAGCGTCGTGCCGACGCGGGAATTGCAGATGCCGACGTCGCGCGAACTGCCAGCCCCGACCCCTGGCGGCGTCAACCTTGCCGATCCGACGCCAGAAGCAGATGCGATTGCGGCCCTTGGTGGCAACATCAATGCGGCGCCCACGGCGGGTGGCCTTGTTTCCTACGCCTCACGCTTTGGGGTCGAAGGCAACATCCGTGGCACCTTGGCTGCCGAAGATGAGCAATTCCGCCGCCAGAACGATGGCCGTGTGTTGGAGCGCCTGTTCCGCAACAACGTCTACTTCGACGCCTACCGTGACCAGTCGCTTGATCGCTATGCGGAGCTTGAGCGTCTGCGCCGCCTCGGCGTGCAGACCCCCTCGGCCCCGCCGCCGAACTAAGCCGCTAACGGCTTGCTGATTTTCTGAAAACCGAACGCCATGGCGGGAAACCCCACCCCGCCCGGTCATAACGTATGCGTCATGGCGGTTGATGCGGCCCCGCATTCCCATACATTCCACCCCAGACGCATTTTTGCCGGAGACCCCTAATGTTCCGACGCCTCGGCCTTGCCCTTGTGCTGGCCTCTGCCCCCCTGTCCGCAAACGCGACAGGTGAGATCACCGAATTCACCCTCGACAACGGCCTGCAGGTCGTCGTGGTGGAAGATCACCGCTCCCCCTCTGTCACCCATATGATCTGGTATCGCGCCGGTGCCGCCGATGAATTGCCCGGACAGGGCGGCATCGCGCACTTGCTGGAACATCTGATGTTCAACGGCACCGATGATATGGCGCCCGGCGAATTCTCGGAAGTTGTGGAGGCCAATGGCGGGTCAGACAACGCGTTCACCTCGTGGGATTACACGGCATATCACCAGACCGTTGCTGCCGACCGTCTGGGTTTGATGATGCAGATGGAAGCCGACCGGATGCGCGATCTGGTACTGGTGCCGGCAGAAGTCACGACCGAGATTTCCGTGGTGCTTGAGGAACGCGCGCAGCGCACCGATGGCTCCCCCGGCGCGCTTTTCAACGAACAGATGTCCGCCGCCTACTATCGCAACCATCCCTATGGCCGTCCGATCATCGGCTGGCGGCACGAGATAAGCGAACTAACGCTTGAGATGGCGCAGGACTGGTATGATCTGCACTACCATCCCAACAACGCCATCGTGATTGTGTCTGGCGATGTGACCCCGGATGAGGTTCGTACACTCGCTGAGGAATACTACGGTCCGATCCCCGCGAACCCTGATATTCCGTCGCAGGAGGCCCGCGTGCGCCCGTCCGAGCCGCCGCAAAACGCGCTTCGGCAGGTGATCTACGAAGATCCGCGCGTGGCGAACCCCTATGTGTCGATGCTATTCCCCGTGGACGACACGCTGGTCAACGACCTGCGCTCTGCCGCCACGATGGAGCTTTTGCGCGCAGTGCTGAGCGACAGTGATTTCACGTCCGTCTTTGCGCGAGAGCTGCAGATCGAGAATGAGCTCTCTCTGTTCGCAGCCGCCTACTACAGTTCAACGAACCTGGATCACCGGCCCTTCACACTTCTGAACATGCCGGTTCCCGGTCGGTCGCTGGAAGACGCTGAAGACGACATTTTGCAGGTGGTCGATAACTTCCTTGAGGATGGGATCGATCAGGTGGCCTTCGACTCGATCCAGTTCCAGTGGCAGGCGAGCCAGATCTACGCGCAGGACGACGCCTCAGGTCAGGCCCGCAGCCTTGGGACGACGCTGACCACAGGCTATACGGTGCAGGATTGGAACGACTGGCTTGAGATGACGGCAACCATCACCCCGGATGAGGTGATGGACATGGCCCGCGCCCTTTTCGCGCAAGAGCCCGCCGTGATCGGCCACCTGACCCGCCCTGCCCCCGAAGCCGAAGAAGAGGAGGTGTCCCAATGACCTTCACCCGTCTGTCTGCCGCCTTCCTTGCGGCCACCATGCTGACCGCGCCAGCCATCGTTCATGCCCAGGCACAGCCTGCCTCTGAGGAAGAGATTGCGCCGGTTGAGGCCATTATCGACATCCAGCACGTCGTCTCTCCCGGTGGGATCGAGGCCTGGCTTGTTCAGGACAACACCATCCCCTTCATGTCCATCGAGATGTGGTTTGATGGCGGCGGCTCCATCGACCGGCCCGGCGCGCGCGGGGCTACGAACCTGATGATGGCTTTGCTGGAAGAAGGTACAGGCGATCTGGATGCGCAGGAATTCGCATCGGCGCAGGAGGCACTGGCTGCGAGTTTCGGGTTTGATACCTACCGCGATGAAGTTGTTGTCAGCGCCCAGGTCCTGACTCAGAACCGTGATGAGGCTCTCGCACTTCTGCGCGGCGCGATTGTTGCGCCTAGCTTTGATGAGACGGCCCTGAACCGTGTGAGACAGCAGGTGATCTCAGGTATCGAATACGACGAAACTGATCCTGACACGATCTCCAGCCGCACCTTTAACGCGCTGGCCTACGGCGATCATCCTTATGCCACAAGCCTCGATGGAACGGTGCAGACGGTGGCCGCGCTGACTCGTGACGACATCGTCGCCGCCCACCGCAGTGCGCTTGTCCGTGACCGTGTGTCCGTAGGCGTGGCCGGGGACATCACGCCGGAAGAACTTGGTGTGTTGCTGGACGATCTGCTTGGTGATCTGCCCACGTCCGACGTTCCACTGCCGGAGCTGGCAGAATTCGAAGCCCCCGGCGGCATCGAGATCGTTGATTTCCCGGTCCCCCAATCCTCCGTCCTGTTCGGCAACGAGGGGATCACGCGCACTGATCCTGACTTCTTCCCATATTTCGTGATGAACCAAGTGCTTGGAGCGGGCGGCTATCGCTCTCGCCTCAACCAGGAGGTTCGTGAGGAACGCGGTTTAACCTATGGCATCAGCACGTGGACGGGCCTTTCGGATTACATCGCGATGCATCAGGGCGCGTTCAGTTCGTCCAATGATCTGGTGGCCCAGGCCGTCGATGTGGTGTTGGCGGAATGGGAAGACCTGGCCACAAACGGCATCACGGAAGCCGAGCTTGAAGCCGCCCAACGCTACATGACCGGCGCCTATCCGCTGCGGTTCAGTGGCAACGGTTCCATTGCCGGGACGCTTGCCGCGATGCAGGCAGACGACATGCCCATCGACTACATCAACACGCGAAATGAGCAGGTTATGGCTGTGACGCTGGAAGATATTCAGCGCGTGGCCGAGCGGGTGATCGACCCCGAGACGCTGCAATTCGTGGTGGTGGGTCAGCCGGAAGGGCTGGAGCCTTCGAACTGATCTCTATCCACAGGGAATCGGTTCCAAGAGAGTGTCGGCCATGCTATCCCTAGGGGCATGGCCGCCCCAAACCCCAACATAAGCGCAAATCCGCGCCCTGTGATCCGTCAGCTGGATGAAGCTGCGATCAACCGCATTGCGGCAGGTGAGGTGGTGGAGCGGCCCGCCTCTGCCGTGAAGGAACTGGTGGAGAACGCCATCGACGCCGAAGCGCGGCGCGTGGTGATCGAAGTGGCCCATGGCGGCAAGACACTGATCCGCGTCACGGACGATGGTGTGGGGATGGAGGCAGACGATCTGCCAATGGCCCTGTCGCGCCACGCAACGTCGAAAATCGACGGCTCCGACCTTCTCAACATTCATTCCTTTGGATTTCGGGGCGAGGCGCTGCCCTCCCTCGGTTCCGTCGGGCGGCTGTCGATCACGTCCCGCGCATCGGACGCTGGCCACATCATTCGCGTCTCAGGCGGGGCCCATGAGGCGGTGAAACCAGCGGCCTTGAATCGAGGCACCGTGGTCGAGTTGCGCGACCTTTTCTTTGCCACGCCGGCGCGGCTGAAGTTCCTCCGCTCTGACCGGGCGGAAATGCAGGCGATCTCGGATGTCGTGAAGCGCCTTGCGATGGCGGAGCCTGCCGTAGGATTCACCCTGAAAGACGTTACAGACGGAGAGCGCGTGACCTTCCGCGCAGACCCCGAAAGCGGCGATCTCTTCGACGCCCTGCGCGGACGGCTGACGACTATTCTGGGCAGTGAGTTCACCGAGAATGCTCTGGCCATTGATGCTGATCGGGAAGGCATCCGCCTAACCGGCTATGCAGGCCTGCCCACCTATTCGCGTGGCTCCGCCGTGGCGCAGTTTCTGTTCGTGAATGGCCGTCCCGTTCGAGACAGACTGCTGATCGGCGCGTTGCGCGCGGCCTATATGGATGTGCTCAGTCGCGACCGGCATCCGGCCGCAGTCCTCTTCATCGACTGCCCGCCGGAGCGCGTCGATGTGAACGTGCACCCGGCGAAATCCGAGGTGCGCTTTCGCGAACCAGGGCTTGCGCGCGGGTTGATCGTGAGCGGGCTACGCCATGCGCTGGCAGAGGCCGGGCACCGCGCCTCTTCAACCGTCGCTGACGCGACTTTGCAGGCCTTCTCAACTGCTCCTCGGGGCGCTCTGGGCGAGCCCCCCTCCTCGCAGCCGACATTCTCCGGCGCGCCGCGAGTATATCAGATGGATCGCCCAGCGCAGGGTCGGATGGGCGGGTTTGCGGAAGCCGCGCAGGATTGGGGCAACGCCCCGTCTGCACGTGTTGATGAGCCGGTTATCGAAAGCGACGGTCCACTAGGGGCCGCCCGCGCGCAGGTGCATGAGAATTACATCATTGCGCAGACCCCGAATGGTATTGTGTTGGTGGACCAACATGCCGCCCACGAACGGCTCGTCTACGAACGGCTCAAGACGCAAATGGCCGAGAATGGCGTGGCGCGGCAGGCGCTGTTGATCCCTGAGATTATCAGCTTGGGGAGTGATGCGGACCGTCTGATGGATCACGCGGCGGAGTTGGAGCGGTTTGGCCTGACCATTGAAGCCTTCGGGCCCGGCACGGTTGCCGTGCGTGAGACGCCCGCGATCCTGGGGGAGATCAATGCCGAAGCCCTGTTGCGCGATATCCTGGATGAGTTGGACGATTTGGGAGACAGCCAAACCTTGCAGGCGCGGGTGGAGGCAGTGCTGAGCCGCGTGGCCTGCCACGGCTCCATCCGGTCTGGTCGCCAGATGCGCGCGGATGAGATGAACGCGCTTTTGCGCGAGATGGAGGCGACGCCGATGTCCGGGCAGTGCAACCACGGGCGACCAACCTATGTGGAACTGAAGCTGGCTGACATCGAGCGGCTATTCGGGCGGACCTGAGTTATGGAGAACTCCCCCCTTTTCGCGGCGCTGGACCGCTTCGCGCAGAGCCTGCGGGACGCGAGCCCCTTTGGCGCCGAGGTCGACCCCTTGCCGCTTTACCTCGTGCTGGTTCTCTTGATCGCGATCCTGTGCGGCCTCGCGCTGATCCGTGGCGGGATGGCCCGGAAACGTCTCGCGCGTGATCTTGATGCCGAGCGGCAATCGCGCGCCATCGCTGAGACGCGCGTGGAGCGCCTGACTGAGGTCGAAACGGCCCTGTCAGATGCGCGCGACGAACGCGACAGCCTGCTCGGCGCGCTCAATCAAGCAGAGGCGCGGCTTGAGACGGTCAATGCGAGCCATGCCGCGCGGCTGGAAGAGCTGCAAGGCCTGAACGACACGCTGAAATCGCACTTCAAGAACCTTGCCGGTGAAGTGCTGGAGGGCAATTCCAAGGCCTTCCTCGACCGCGTGACCGAACGTTTCGCGACCCATTCGGAGACCGCGAAAGCAGAGCTTGAGGCGCGGCAGAAGGCCATCGACGGCATGGTCAAACCGCTCAACGAAAAGCTCGGCGCGTTTGATACGGTCCTGCGTGACATGGAAAAGACCCGCACGGAGGCCTATTCCGCGATCCGCACGCAGGTGGACGAGCTGAAGCTTGGGCAATCGGCGCTGACCGGTGAGACGCGCAAGCTTGTTCAAGCCCTCCGCGCGCCTAAGACGCGGGGCCGTTGGGGCGAAATGCAGCTGCGGCAGGTCTGCGAGATGGCGGGCATGTCGGAGCATGTGGACTTTGAAACCGAGGTCAGCCACCGCACGGATGAAGGCCTGCAACGCCCCGATGCGATTGTGCGGATGCCCGGTGGTCGGTCGCTGGTGATCGACGCAAAGACCTCGCTTGACGGTTATCTCGATGCGCTAGAGGCCGAAACGGCGGAGGCGCGGGATCTGGCCATCACCCGCCACGCGCGGCAAGTGGCAGAACATGTGCGCGCGCTGTCTTCGAAGCGCTACCATGACCTGCTGGAAAACACGCCGGATTTCGTCGTGATGTTCATCCCAGGCGATGTGTTCCTGTCTGCGGCAGTTGAGGCGGACCCCGGCCTGATCGAACGGGCGATGGAGGCCCGAGTGGTCATCGCCACACCCTCCACCCTTATCGCTCTTCTACGCACCATCGCCTTCGGGTGGCAGCAAGAAGCGATTGCCGAAAATGCGATCACCATCCACCGTGAGGCGAAGGAGCTTTATGGACGGCTGGCAACCTTTGCAGGCAATTTGCAGAAGGTCGGCACGGCGCTGAACCGCTCCGTCGACAGCTACAACAAGGCGATGGGCTCGCTAGAGGCGCGCGTGCTTCCCTCGGCGCGGAAGCTGGAGGCGATGCAAGTGGTGCAGGAAGCGTCGGACGAGTTGAAAGACGCGCCAAGGGTTGAGGCCGTGCCGCGCACGTTGACCGCACCGGAACTGACTGTGGTGAACGGCGACGAGGACTAACGCGCGAAGGTGTCCGTCAGGATCGCTTCCAGCGCGGTTGCATCCGCTTCAGTGAACGCATCCGGCTGATCGCTGTCGATGTCGAGAACGGCGATGATGTCACCCCTGGCGTCGCGCACTGGCAAGACGATCTCCGACCGTGTGGACGATGCGCAGGCGATATGGCCTGGGAAGGCATCGACGTCCGGCACCAATTGCACCTGCCCCGTCCGCGCGGCAGCACCACAGACGCCGCGCGAGAATGGGATCACCAGGCAGCCATGGCCGCCCTGGTAGGGGCCGATCTTCAGCAACTCTGGCGCGGTCACACGGTAGAACCCCGTCCAGTCAAAACGGTCATCGGAATGGTGCAACTCGCAGGCGACCGTGGCCATCAAGGCCACCGTGTCGGTTTCGCCTTCGGTCAGCGATGAGATTGTTTTTGCAAGCGTTACGTAGTCGGCCATGTCGGGTTCATTTTGAGTATTTTCGAAACAAAGAAGAGGTCAGTCACGCTCGATTGCTATTGCGGTGCCTTCGCCGCCGCCAATGCAGATAGCAGCGATGCCACGCTTGAGGTTACGCGCTTCGAGGGCGTGGATAAGCGTGACCATAATCCGCGCGCCGGACGCGCCGATCGGGTGGCCAAGCGCGCAGGCGCCGCCGTTCACGTTTACCTTTTCGCGGGGGATGTTCATCTCGTGCATGAACGCCATGGGGACGACGGCGAAGGCCTCGTTCACCTCCCACAGATCGACGTCATCGACGCTCCATCCCAGTTTGGTGAGCAGCTTTTGCGCGGCGGGAACGGGGGCTGTTGGGAACAGGGCAGGCGCATGTGCATGGGAGGCGTGACCAAGCATGCGGGCGCGAATGGTCAGGCCTTGTGCTTCGGCGGCATTGGCTCGGGCCAAGACGAGGGCGGCGGCCCCGTCGGAGATGGAAGAGGAATTGGCCGCCGTGACCGTGCCCCCCTCGCGGAAGGCGGGTTTGAGCTGCGGGATCTTGTCGGGCCGCGCATTGCCGGGCTGTTCGTCGGTGGTGACGTCGACGGACCCTTTGCGACTGTTGACCGTGACGTGCGCGACCTCCGCTGCGAACGCTCCACTTTCGATGGCGGTCAGTGCGTTCTGCAGTGAGCCCAGGGCGTAGGCATCCTGAGCTTCGCGAGTGAACTGGAACGCCTCAGCACAATCCTCGGCGAAGGTGCCCATCAGGCGGCCCTTATCATAGGCGTCCTCAAGCCCGTCGAGGAACATGTGGTCGATGGTTTTCTGGTGCCCGATCCGCGCGCCGGAACGCATGGAAGGCAGCAAGTAAGGCGCGTTGGTCATTGATTCCATGCCACCGGCGACGATCACATCGGCCTGCCCGAGCGCGAGCGTATCGTGGGCCATCATCGCCGCTTTCATCCCGGACCCGCACATCTTGTTCAGGGTGGTTGCTGGCACGCTGTCGTCCAGCCCCGCTGCAAAGCCCGCTTGTCGTGCGGGCGCCTGACCTTGCCCGGCAGGGAGAACGCAGCCCATCAACACCTCGTCGACCCTTTGCGCCTTTGCTCCGTCCATCGCCGCGCGGATCGCGGTGCCGCCCAAATCTGCAGCCGTCATCGGAGCCAATGCCCCCTGAAACCCGCCCATCGGCGTGCGCGCCGCCCCAGCAATCACAACGTTTTCCATAAATTCCTCCCGCACATCCCGCGATGACAACGAATTTGTAAGACTTGGCTTCTACGGTCCTAGCAAATCGTATTGCCGGAGAACATGCCATGCCCCTTACGTCCAGTGACCATGACCACGCTCAAGTTGTCCATGTTGAGGATCCGCGGCTTGATGCCAGTATCGCAATCCAATTCAAGGAGGACTTTCGCAGCCTGACCGCTGGGGGCGGTGATGTGATCCTTGAAATGTCTAAGGTCGAATTCCTGGACTCCAGTGGTCTTGGCTCCATCGTTGCGGTCTATAAGGCGCTTGGGCCGGATCGCGCCATGGCACTTGCCGGGCTGCAACCCACTGTAGAAAAGGTGATGACACTCACCCGGATGAATACAGTATTCGCCATATTCCCAACCCTTGATGATGCGCTGGCCGCCGCCGCATCCCCTCACGCGGCCGAGTAGTCGCATCAACGTCCTGCACCAAAGAAGGGGGAGGTCACGATTGGCACCGGCTGATATCAATGAAACACTGACCTCCGAACCAGAGGCCGTGCGCCGCGTTCTGGACGATGTCAGGGATCACATCTCAGACGCGCCGGGATTTGCAGCCGTCAGTGACATGTCTCAAATCGTTCTGGGTGAGATACTCAACAACGTTGTCGAGCACGCCTACCGGATGGAGCCGGGCCATCCGATCCAGCTATCCATTACGTTCGAGGATGGAGGCCTTCATTGCCGGGTCATCGATGACGGCGTGGCTATGCCGAACGGCACCCCACCAAACGGCGGCATGCCAGAGCTCGACCCCAGTCAGCGCGATGAGCTCCCCGAGGGGGGATTTGGATGGGCGTTGGTTCGCGATATGACCGAACAACTGATCTACAGCCGCCGGAACGGGCAGAATCACCTGGAATTTTCGATTCCTCAGCCGGAAAGCTGAGTTTGCGCGCCATTCGTGTCCAATCCTTCAATCCGCGCGCCATTGTTTAAAGTTAAAGAATTTCGGACACACAATTGCCCATGTTCGGGCCAACGCACGCCGCACCGAACGTCGATAACAGGCTCGTAGCTGCAGAGGCTTCCCTCGACGTCGCGTGTCAAAGCCCCCACCCAGTGCGTGGCGTCGAGGACCTCTGCGGCGACAATCCCCCAAATTCTCATCTGTTATCGACGGTCTTTGGCGCGACTACCTCTTGCCCTCGCTGACTTCCCGCCTACGGTTTGCCCTTCGTAAGAAGGGACACGTCATGCGCGATTTTCAATACCCGGGCCGATCAGCCGTTTTCTCTGACCAAGGACTGTGTGCCACGTCGCATCCGCTGGCAGCCCAGACCGCAATCGCGCTTCTGCAAGCCGGTGGCAATGCCGTGGATGCAGCAATTGGGGCCGCGATCTTACTTGGGTTCTGTGAACCGCAAAGCACCGGCATCGGTGGCGACATGTTCGCCTTGGTCGCCGAGCCAGGGGGCGACATTGTCGGTTTGAACGGCTCGGGTCGCGCGCCCGCTGGCCTCGACGTCGCAGCCCTACGTGCCAGCCACACAAATATGCCTCTTTATGATGTCGCGGCGGTTACCGTGCCGGGCGCGGTTGACGGCTTTTGCCGTCTGCACACAGACCACGGCCATCTGCCTTTGGACCAAGTCCTCGCGCCAGCAATCCACTATGCCGACGCGGGCATCCCAGTCGCTCCACGCGTGGCATTCGACTATGCGGCGAGCCAATCGGTCCTTTCAGGCCATGCGCGCAGCATTTTTCTGGCAAACGACACTGCCTTGCCGGTTGGAGCACGGTTCACAGCCCCCGGACAGGCCGAGGTTCTCCGCCGTGTCGCAGCCCAAGGCCGCGCGGGTTATTACGAAGGCGAGGTGGCCGAGGATATGGTCGCCTCCCTCCGTGCGCTGGGAGGCAGCCATACGCTTGAGGACTTCGCCGCAACGGCCTGCGATTACGTCACGCCGCTGCGGTCTACCTACCGCGATGCAGAGTTGATCGAGCTTCCGCCAAATGGCCAAGGTGCCACGGCCATGTTGATCCTGAACATGCTTGAGACTTTGCATCCTCAAGACGATCCCTTCGGCACGATGCGGGCGCACCTGGAGGCTGAAGCCACCAAGCTCGGCTATGACGCCCGCGACCGGTTCCTGGCCGATCCGGATCACGTAACCCGGCTGGATCACATGCTGTCAAAAGACACAGCGCAAGACCTTGCGGGGTTGATCGACCCGAACGCCGCCATGCCTGATCCCCGCGCGGCGACTGACAATATCCACAAGGACACCGTTTACATCACGGTCGTAGATAAAGATCGTCGGGCCGTGTCGCTGATCTACTCGATTTTCCACTCGTTTGGTTCCGGCTTTGCCTCCGACAAATTTGGGGTGTTGTTCCAGAACCGTGGCGGCGGCTTCACGCTGGAAGAGGGCCACCCGAATGAGGTTGGCCCGGGCAAGCGCCCGATGCACACAATCATCCCCGGAATGCTCCGCGAGGCCGATGGCAGCCTGATGCCCTTCGGCGTCATGGGTGGGGCCTATCAATCGACCGGCCACGCGCGGTTCGTTTCAAACGTGGTGGACTACGGGCTTGGGCCCCAAGACGCCATCGATGCGCCCCGTGCATTTGCGGAGGCCGGAGAATTGAAGGTTGAACGCAGTTATGACGCCAACGTCCATGAGGAGTTGGCCGCAATCGGGCACAAGGTCGTTGAGGCTCCAGCTCCAATCGGTGGCGCACAGGCCATCCGCATCCGGCCCGACGGCGTGCTGGAAGGCGGCAGCGACCCCCGCAAAGACGGCATCGCTTTGGGATACTAGGCAAGCTCGGCGGCGGGGCTTAGCCCCGGCCGCCTGGCTCAGTTGTTCCGCGGTCCGAAAATCTGGTTCAACACGTCGTTGATGGCATTGCCCAGATTGCCCTGCCCTTGTGCGTTTCCAATCGGGATCCGCGTGCCGCGCGGCGTCACAGGCCCAACCAGCTGACCGCTCCCGTCCCGCACCAAACCATCGGCGTTCAACACTTGCGGCTGCTCTGGCGGGCGTGCTTCGGCAATCGGGTCTATCATTGGCAATGGACTGGGCGAGATATCTGCATGGATCTCCTCCATCGCTTGCCGCCAAATCTCGGCAGGCAGGCCGCCGCCTGTCACGCCACTTAGCGGGCGGTTGTCGTCATACCCCATCCAGACACCGGCCACGTATTCCGCCGTGAAACCCACAAACCACGCATCCCGGGCGCTGTTGGTGGTGCCCGTTTTGCCCGCCGTCGGGCGACCGTCAATCGCCGCGCGCGTGCCGGTGCCGGCGGCAGTCACTTGGCTCATCATGTAAGTCAGCTGCTGCGCTGAGAACTCCGAGATCACGCGTTCCCGAATACCAGTGTCCTGTTCGAACATCGGGTTGTCCTCACCCATAAGGCGCAATTCGGTCAGACCGAAGGGCCGCACCGCAGAGCCACCATTCAGGATGCCCGCGTAGGCCCCCGTCATCTCGATCAGCGTCGATTCCGATGCGCCAAGCGCAAGGGCTGGCCCCGCCGCAAGATCACTCTCGATCCCGAATTGGGAGGCCACGGTACGGACCAGATCGCGGCCCACTTCCTCGGACAATCGAACAGCCGGTGTGTTCAACGAATGGCGCAATGCATCGGTCAGTGTGACCTCACCTCGATATTGCCCATCGTAGTTTTCGGGGCTGTAGGGGCCCGATCCCGGAACATTGATCGTTAGCGGCGCATCCAACACGAGGTCGTCAAACCGAAACCCCAGGTCCAGTGCTGTCGCATAGACGAAGGGTTTGAACGCCGATCCCGTCTGCCGGAAAGCCTGCACTGCGCGGTTGAACAGCCCACCACCGGCCAGATCACGTCCGCCCACCATTGCACGCACCGCGCCATCGGCGCTCATCACCACAATCGCGGCCTCGGCTGTTGAGCCCTCTCTCACCTGATTGGCGAAGACATTGGCCACCGCGGCCTCTGCTGCCGCCTGAATTTCCGGATCGAACGTTGTGCGGATGATGACATCTTCGGTGGTCTCGCCCGTCAGGAAGTCAGGGCCGACCGACATGATCCAATCGGCAAAGTAACCGCCCGTGTCCTGCCCCGCGGCTGCCGACAATGTCGCCGGGTTGGCGCGGGCCCGATCTGCGGCCTCTTCGCTCAGGTAGCCCTGCTGCTCCATCAGTCCCAGAACAAGGTTCGCGCGCTCCTGCGACCGCTCCAGGTTGTTGGTCGGTGCATACCGCGTGGGTGCCACCAGAAGGCCTGCCAGCATCGCCGCCTGTTGCGGGTTCACTTCTGTCGAAGAGATGCCGAAATAGCGTTGCGATGCGGCCTCAAACCCACGTGCACCGGCGCCCAGATAGGCACGGTTGAGGTAGATGGAGAGGATCTCGGATTTCGAATAGCGCAGCTCCATCGCGAAGGAGAACACCATTTCCTGGATCTTGCGCCAAAGGGTCGTACGGCGGCAGTCCGCCTCATAGGCAGCCTCGCTGTCCCAGATGTCTTGATCATAATCCCGACCCAGACACATCAGCTTTGCCGTCTGCTGCGTCAGGGTAGAGCCGCCATGGCCCTGCAACGGGCTGCGTCCTTCGCGCATGTTGATCCGCATCGCGCTGGCAATACCGCGCGGGGAAACGCCAAGGTGCCACCAGAACCGCCGGTCTTCCGTGGCGACCACGGCGTTGACCAGATGGATCGACGTGTTGGTCGGATCGATCGCGCCGCCAAACTGCTCTCCGCGCCAGGCGAAGATTTCTCCATGGCGGTCCAGCATGGTCACGGACCCGCGCGCGCGGACGTCCAGAAGCTCATCCACTTCAGGCAACGTGCTGTAGTAATAGCCCACGCCCATGGCGACCAGCAGGCCCACCACAACCGTACCACGCCACATCACACCCCAGATCAGGCGGAAGAAGAAACGGATCACGCGGGCCAGAAAGCCCAGGATACCGCCACGCTGCGGGGATTTACGCCGTGGCTGCCGACGACGACGACCGTTGCCAGACCCGCGACCACCACCGCTGCCACCACCCGAAGACGCGCGCTTTTTCTTCGCGGGTTTCTTCGGCGTCTGCGTTGCACGGCGATCAGCCACTAGTCTGCGACTGCCATTTCCAGATGGGCTCATATTCTGTCTTGCCTCATATCGGGGGCCATTTGTGGCAGATGCCAGGGCCAACCTCATTTGGGGACCAAGATAGGCAAATTCGAGTCACTTGCGAAGGGGGCAGCGTGACACTGCCGATTAACGCGTCGCACAAAAATTACGCATTCACCCAATTTTGCGCAAAAATTTTGCAAATGCCTCTCGGCTAGGCTGTGAAAACCGGTTCCGTTCGTTGCCCTTCCCGTCCCGTACGCCTGTCTTAACCGCGTATCCGGCCCAGTCCCGGGTCGCTTTCAAGGCCCGGCCAAGTGGTCGTGGGGACAGTCAACAACCGCAAGGGGTGACAAAACGTGAAACTCATCATTGCAGCAATCAAACCGTTCAAGCTGGAGGAGGTCCGCGAGGCGCTGACCGCCATCGGCGTGCGCGGCATGATGGTGACCGAGATAAAGGGCTTTGGCTCTCAATCCGGACACACTGAAATCTACCGCGGCGCAGAATACGCCGTGAACTTTGTACCGAAGGTCAAACTGGAGATCGTCGTGGCCGCATCCATGGCTGATCAGGTGGTCGAGACCATCCAGACCACCGCCAAGACCGACAAGATCGGCGACGGCAAGATTTTCGTTCTCGACGTGCAAAGCGCGGTTCGCGTGCGCACCGGCGAGACCAACGACGACGCGATCTGAGCGCGGACGTCCCTGAAATTCAAAGTTAGTGAGACAAATGAAAAACAAGTATCTCCTTCCCGTCGCAGCGCTTGCTCTGGTCGCGCTTCCGACGATGGGTTTCGCCCAGGATGCCGCGCCATCCTTTGACGAAATCGGCCCCTACATCATGACCACCCTGCTGTTCTGCATGGCGGGTTTCCTTGTGTTCTTCATGGCTGCGGGCTTTGCGATGCTCGAAGGTGGTCTGGTGCGTTCGAAGAACGTGACCATGCAGATGACCAAGAACATCGCGCTCTATTCGGTCGCCGCGATCATGTATTGGCTGATTGGCTTCAACCTGATGTATCCCGGTGATTTCAACGGCTATGTTGGCAGCTTCTTCCAGATCACCGTACTTGATCCGGTAGGCGTGGCTGCCGCGGATGCAGCGCTTGACTACGCGTCAATCGGTTCAGACTTCTTCTTCCAGCTGGTGTTCGTTGCTGCCACCGCCTCGATCGTGTCGGGCGCGTTGGCCGAGCGCATCAAGCTGTGGCCTTTCCTTATCTTCGTCGTGCTGTTGACCGGTGTTCTCTACCCGATCACCGGTTCGTGGAAATGGGGCGGCGGCTGGCTTGAGCAGATGGGCTTCCAGGATTTCGCCGGTTCGACCGTCGTGCACTCCGTGGGCGGTTGGGCCGCCCTAGCCGGTGCCATTGTTCTGGGTCCGCGCCTTGGCAAGTACAAGGACGGCAGGGTCAACCCGATGCCTGGCTCGAACCTCGCTCTTGCGACACTTGGTACGTTCATTCTGTGGCTGGGTTGGTTCGGCTTCAACGGTGGCTCGCAGCTGGCGATGGGCACCGTGGGTGACGTGTCCGACGTGTCGCGCATCTTTGCCAACACCAACATGGCGGCCGCTGCCGGCGCCGTGACCGCCCTGATCCTGACGCAGGTCGTATACGGCAAGCCGGACCTCACGATGGTGCTGAACGGCGCGTTGGCTGGCCTGGTGTCGATCACGGCTGAACCGTTGGCGCCGTCGCTGTTCGGTGCGCTGTGGATCGGTGCCATCGGTGGTGTGATCGTTGTCTTCACGGTGCCGCTGCTGGACCGCCTGAAGATCGACGATGTGGTCGGTGCCATCCCGGTTCACCTGTTTGCAGGAATCTGGGGCACGATCGCCGTCGTTTTCTACAACGGTGACGCAAGCCTCGGCACGCAACTTCTGGCCATCGCCGCCTATGGCGTCTTCACCTTCGTGGGCAGCCTGATCATCTGGTTCATCCTCAAGGCAGTCATGGGTATCCGTGTCAGCGAAGAGGAAGAGATCAACGGCCTCGACGTGTCGGAATTGGGGATGGAAGCCTACCCTGAATTCACGAAGGGCTGAGACCTACAATCTTCCGGGCCACTCCTCCTTGTGGCCCGGAACAAATTCAAAGGGCGCCTCCGATGGGGCGCCCTTTTTCCGTGATACTGCGAAGGTTCGCGCTGCCGTCAGACCTCAGCTTGCCGCGTTAACAAAGCACGCCGTGCGCGCGGCCATGTCAGAGGGTGAGGTTTCGCGGGGAAAAAATTCCACAAAGCCAACCTCGGGCAGCATCAGATAAGTGAAGGCCGTGTGATCCACCAGGTAGTAGGGATCGGTCCCGTCATCATGGCTTTGGTAGTACACACGATAAGCGTCCGCTGCGGCATCCGTCTGCTCCGGCGTGCCGGTCAATCCCAGCATCCGCTCGTGAATATTGTCAGTGAAGGCCGCGACGATGTCCGGCGTATCCCGGTTCGGGTCAACGGTCACAAAGGTCGGCAGAACGCTGATCCCCTGTCCCTCCAGGATATCGACCGCTTCTGCGTTGCGCACTGTGTCGAGCGGGCAAACATCAGGACAGAAGGTATAGCCGAAATACATCAGAGTGGGTTCGGTGATCACATCCGCGTCTGTGACCGTTTCACCGGTTTCAGAGACCAATGTGAAAGGCCCACCGACCGAGCCTGCGCCGCCTGCGACGACGCCCGGGCGGCATTGGGCGAACTGGTCGTCGCTGCCCGCCTGCGCCATGTAAATCGCAACGCCCGTGCCCGCCATCAAAGTACCGATCAGCGCGACCGAGGCCAATGCGTAGGTCCGTGTCATATCGAAGGCTCCCGTGCCAAAACTTCTGCTCCGTTGAATACCTAGGCACGCGGCCCTATCAATTCACGAACCCGTTGATGTGACAGGATGCCCCGCATGGCCGTGACCGACACCCTGAAAGATCCGGCCCTGACGCTGGTGCAGGGTGATGCCCGCGTTGACTGGGTCCGGTTGCGAACGCTGCTGGTTTTGCGCTGGCTCGCGATCCTGGGCCAGACAGTCGCCGTTGTGATCTCGGCTTTCTATCTTGGTCTACGGGTGGAGCTTGGGTTGTGCTTCCTCGCCATCGGGGCATCGGTCGTCTCAAACCTGATCGCCATGTCGATCTTCCCGGAAAACCAGCGACTTAGCGACCGTGACGCCATGTTGACGCTGCTGTTCGATCTGGCGCAACTGGCGTTCCTGCTGTTCCTCACTGGCGGGTTGAACAACCCCTTCGCACTTTTGATTCTCGCGCCTGTCACGATCTCGGCCACGGCTCTTACGCTCCGTTCCACCCTAATCTTGGGCGTTTTGGCCATCGTCCTCATTTCCTGTCTCGGGCTTTGGTATCTACCGCTGACGACGCTTGCGGGCGAGGTCCTGCAATTGCCGGGCCTTTTCATCCTCGGCTTCTGGTCCTCCATCGTGATCGGCATCCTGTTTCTGTCCGCCTACGCACGCCGCGTTGCGTTTGAAGGGCATCGGATGAGCCAAGCCCTGTTGGCCACGCAAATGGCGCTGGCCCGGGAACAAAAGCTGACGGATCTTGGCGGGGTGGTGGCGGCTGCGGCCCACGAACTTGGGACGCCGTTGGCCACAATCAAACTGGCCTCTACGGAATTGTTGGAAGAGCTTGGGGAAGATTCCAACCTCGCCGAAGACGCGGCTCTGATCCGCGATCAGGCCGATCGTTGCCGCGATATCCTGCGCTCGATGGGTCAGGCCGGGAAAGACGACCTACACCTGCGTCGCGCGCCGTTTGGGGCAGTCATCACAGAAGCCGCTGAACCCCACGCAGATCGGGGTGTCTCGCTACAATTCGACTTCCACCCGGCAAGGTCAGAGGAAGATGTAGATCCATCACAACAGCCTGATATCTGGCGAAAGCCTGAGGTGATCCACGGCGTGCGCAACCTTGTGCAGAACGCGGTCGATTTTGCGCACGAACAAGTTTGGGTCGAAGGCTCTTGGGGCGATGGGACGATGCGTCTGCTGATCACGGACGATGGCACTGGTTTCCCATCGGACCTGCTCGGTCGTCTTGGCGATCCGTTCCTGCGTCGCCGAGGGGCCGGTGCAAGGGACGCCCGGCCGGGATACGAAGGGATGGGTCTGGGGCTATTCATCGCCAAGACACTTTTGGAACGCTCTGGGGCAGAAGTTCATTTTCGAAATGCAAGCGATCCGTTCCTGACCAACGAAGACAATCCCGGCCCGCGCGGTGCGCAGGTTGAAGTCATCTGGCCGGACGCGGCTCTCCGCCCAAGCGAAGGCAGCGGCGCACTAGGGCCAAATGAGCAAATAATGCACTGATTCCTCATGCATTGTTTCCAATGCAGAAACAGACCGGCAAGGCTTCGCTGAAAATATTAACTACCCGTTAACCGTTCTCACCCATCCTGATCCATGGGGCAGAACACGGGGTCGGCTTTGGAAAACGCCGCGACATTCATCTTTTTGGCGATCGTGCTTGCCACAGCTGCGGCAGCTGTCGTGCTTTCGACACGGCTTTTGTCGCGCAGCAACGGGGCATCCTCCGCACCCTTGGCCACGCGCCGCGCCTCTGACATCCTGCACAGCTACCGCTTCCGTGAGGGCTACCTTTTGTCGGAGATCAATCCAGACGATGCCTTCCTCGACACCGACATAGATCGCTCATCAGCTTTTCGTCAGCTCGTGTCAGCACTCTCACCACTCAGCCCCGAAATGGCGGATCGGATCGGGGCTTTGACTGACAAGGGTCAGGCCTTCCTTCTGGATGCGCGCATCGGGTCGGATCTGGTATCCATCGGCGGGCGGATGGAAGACGACGCCATGGTTCTAACCGTTGGTCCGGCTGGCGAAATCGCAGGACGGCAGGTGGTCGAGGCCACCACGCTAGAGGCGCTGCAATCCGAACTCGCCGACTTACGCGCCACCCTTGATAGCGGCGCGACCCTTATGTGGCGCGAGGATGACCGTCGCCGCGTGATATGGGCCAACGCAGCCTACGTTGCCATGGTTGAACGGCACCGCGATGGCGAAACACCCGGCTGGCCCTTGCCGCAACTTTTCGCCGATCAATTGGACCCATTGCCTACCGACGGCACACTCCGCCGTTGCCAGCTTGATCTGCCTGACCGCGAAGACTCCGCCTGGTTCGAGATCAGCCGCGAACATTTGCCCGGCGGTACCGCCCTTTTTTCCGCGCAGCCCGTTGATCGTTTGGTTAATGCCGAAACCTCGCTCCGGACCTTTTTGCAAACCTCCACGAAAACCTTCGCCGCGCTCCCGATTGGGTTGGCCGTGTTTGATCGACGGCGAGAGCTGGTCACCTTCAATCCAGCGCTGCTGAACCTGACCAACGTACCGTTCGATTTCCTGTCCACCCGACCGGATCTAACCAGCTTCCTTGATGCACTGCGGGAACAGCATCGCATCCCAGAGCCGCGTGACTACAAGGCTTGGCGAAATGAAATCGCGCGTCTGGAGGAAGGTGCAGAAACCGGCACCTATCAAGAGCTGTGGGAGCTTCCCGATGGCAAATCCTTCCGCGTCCTGGGCCGTCCCCACCCCGACGGTGCCATTGCCTTCATGTTTGAAGATATCAGCGCCGAAGTTTCCCTGACCCGGCAATTTCGCGCAGACCTGGACATGTCGCAGGCGGTGCTCGACACCGTGCCGATCGGCATCGCGGTGTTTCAAGCCGATGGCACAATGCAAGCCGCCAATGCGGGCTACTCCCAGCTCTGGGGTCACGACCCGGCCACAGCCGAGCAGATGCCAAACCTCGGTGAAACCACCGCACTCTGGGCCGCGCATTGCGAGCCTTCGGGCGTTTGGGGCGACATCCGGCAATTCGTGGCCCATGAAATCGAACGCGGTCCTTGGGTGGAGGAGGTTTGCACGCGCGAAGGCTTTCGCCTTGCCGTGCGCATGGCCCCGGCACGGGGGCGCGCAACCGTCATTCAATTCATGCCGCTGGATGACAGTATGATTGATCCGCTTGGCGGTCTTGGGCCTTCTGCCGAGACTCCGCTGATCGACGCTGCAAGGGCAGCGAGACGCCCCGAAAGCGCTGCGAAATCAGCGTAACATGAGATGTCCCTTTAAGTGATTCAGGTTTGTCTGAAAGTGCGATAACTTGCGCTTACCATGACGCGTTCCACCCCCGTTTCCTTGCCGACCGATGATGTGCCTGTCCTGCCGAACTGGCCGGTCCTGGCGCAACGTGCCTTGCCGGATGAGAACGCCTCGGATGCGTTGGCCGCTCGACTCGCCGCGGCGTTGCAACCCGGCGAAACGTTACTTCTTTCGGGCGCGCTTGGTGCGGGCAAAACTCACATCGCCCGTGCTTTGATCCGCGCCTGGACTGGCCGCGCGGATGAGCCAGTACCAAGCCCCACGTTCACACTCGTGCAAACCTACGACACGCCCAAAGGCGAGGTTTGGCACGCGGACCTGTACCGCCTTGCAGACCCGCAGGAGCTTTTGGAACTGGGCCTGGATGACGCCCTTGGAGCGGCCCTTTGCCTCATCGAATGGCCGGACCGCATGGCACCCGATTGGCCTGATGCGTACCTGCTTCATCTGGAGCGACAGGCCGATGACACCCGGCAAGCGACACTCTATGGCCGCGACGATCAACCGCCCGCTGCTCGACTTACCAAGGCACTGTCCGAATGATCGATAGCTTTCTGGGAAGTGTCGGTTGGGGTGGTGCAACACGCACATCGTTGGCAGGCGATGCCTCTTCGCGCCGTTACACACGCCTTTCTGATGGCTCCAGGCGGGCCATTCTTATGGAGGACACGGACCCTGAAAATCTCGCCCGCTTTCGCCGCATCGGAGCTCACTTGCGGGGTCTGGGTCTATCTGCACCTTCTGAATTCGCCGTTGATGAAAGCACGGGTTTGCTGTTGTTGGAAGATCTGGGCGACACAACCCTCTCGCGCCTTCTCGTCGACGACCATGAGACGGCACGCTCAGCCTTCGAGGCGACCGCAGCAATGTTGCCCAGCCTTAGCGCGCCACCGCCGGCAGGATTGGACGCGCCCGACGCGGCGGGCATGGCGCAGATGGTTGCTCTGACTTTTGACCTGTTGCCGGAAAGCGAAACCCTGCGGAACAACCTGCTTCCCAAGTTGGCCGAGGCCTTGGCCACCTACGCCCCCGGTCCACCTACCCTCTCCCTACGAGACGTCCACGCAGACAATTTGATCTGGCTACCTGACAGAACTGGCGATGCCCGGGTCGGCCTTCTCGACTATCAAGACGCTATGCTTTTGCCGCACGGATATGATCTAGCCTCACTTCTCGACGACCCGCGCCGCGAGGTTCCCAAGTCGTGGAGAGAAAGCCTTGTAGAAAATTGGCAGCGACACGCCGTTCTCTCCCTGCAACGAAATCTGCGCATCCTGGGCATCTTTCATCGGCTGGCCACGCAATTCGGCAAGCCCCAATACCGCACCTTTCTCCCACGCACTCGCGTGCTGCTGACCCAAGCCGCAGAGGACTTGCCGTCACTCCGCGCGCCTGTGGATGAGCTTCTCACCCGTACCGAACACTGGGAGGCCACATGAGCCATCCCTGCCTGATCCTCGCCGCAGGTTTCGGCACTCGTATGGGCGCTTTGACCGCCGATAGGCCGAAGCCGTTGATCGAGGTGGCGGGCATTCCGCTGCTCGACCGGGCGCTCAGTGTGGCGCGTGACGCGGATTGCACGCCGATTGCCGTGAACGCCCACTACCGCGCAGACCAGATCGCGGCGCATCTGGCCGGGCAAACCGACGTCACTGTGCTGGAAGAACACCCCGAAATCCTCGATTCCGGCGGCTCGGTGAAAAATGCGGCCAAGGCATCTGGCGACGGCCCAATGCTTACGCTGAACGCAGACAACGTATGGCGCGGACCGAACCCGTTGAAGGCGCTCACTGCAGCATTCGACCCGGCGACGATGGGTGCGCTTTTGCTTCTCGTCCCAAGGGATCGCGCGATTGGTCGCGTGGGCGTTGGCGACTTTGCCATGGACGATCAGGGCCGCCTAACCCTTGATAAATCCGACCACAGCTTCGTCTACCTTGGCGCGCAGATCCTTGATCCGACCCCATGCCGCAATGATCCGCGTGACGTGTTCTCGCTTCACGACGCGTGGAAGTTCTATGGCGATCAGGGTCGGCTGTACGGCCTCATCTATGAAGGAAACTGGGCCGACGTTGGCCACCCGGAAGGGATCGCGCGGGCCGAAGCGATGCTGGAGCGCGCCGATGTTTGACCCATCCCCCAGCGCCCGGATCTACGCCACACCACTCGGTGTCGATTTCTGCGCCGCCCTGATCGCAGGCCTTGATGCACGACTGGCAGGCCAAGGCCCCGAGGCGCTGGCGCAAGTCGATATCTTCGTTGCAAACGCCCGTATGCAACGCCGCCTGCAGGCGCTCTACATGCAACGCGGGCCCGGGCTTTTGCCCCGTATCCGCCCGGTTCTGTCCCTTGCGGAAACCGCAGATCTGGAGGGGATGGTCCCTGCCCGCTCACCCTTGGAGGTCCGGCTTGAACTGGCGCAACTGATCGCGCAATTGATCGACGCGAACCCGGAACTCGCCCCACGTTCCGCGCTTTACGATTTGGCCGACAGCCTTGCAGATTTCATGGGGGAGATGGTCGAAGAAGGCGTCACGCCGCAAGCGATTGCAGCCCTCGATGTGGGCGAGCATTCGGACCACTGGAAGCGCGCGCAGGAATTTCTGGGGATCGCGTCCACGTTGCTCGCCATGGACGACCGTTTGATCCCCGAAGCGCGACAAGCGTTGGTGGTGCATCGCCTGACCGCCGAATGGCGGCACACACCGCCGACACGGCCAATGATCGTCGCGGGCTCCACCGGATCGCGGCAGGCAACCTTCCGGTTGATGCAGGCGGTAGCCCGACTGCCGCAAGGCGCGGTGATCTTGCCGGGGCTCGACACCGATCAGCCGCGTGCGGTTTGGCAGCGTTTGCTGGAGGATCGCAAACGGGAGTTGGCCGGGGAAGACCACCCACAATTCCGCCTGGCTCGCGTTCTGGATGCCGCTGGTCTAGACCCCGTAGATGTCGCTTTGTGGGGCAATAAAACCCCGATGAATCCCGCCCGCAACGCCGCTGTTTCCCTTGCCCTGCGCCCCGCGCCTGTGACGAACCAATGGCGAACCGAAGGGCCGAAGCTGCCCGACATTTCTGGCGCCATGGCGGGTGTCACCTTGCTGGAAGCTCCCTCCCCGCAGTCTGAGGCAACGGCTATCGCGCTGCGTTTGCGCGCGGCTGTGGAAGACGGCCAGCGCGCAGCCCTTGTCACGCCCGACCGCCGATTGGCGCGCAAAGTCACGGCGCAGTTGGACCGTTGGAACATCGTCCCCGACGATTCCGCCGGTCAGGTGCTGGCCCAAACCGCACCGGGTCGTTTCCTGCGACAGGTCGCTGAGGCGCGGACGGAGCCTGTGACGGCTGAAGCACTGGTCGCCCTTCTGAAACACCCGCTGTGCCACACTGGGGCAGATCGTTCGGACCACACGCGCCGCGTGAATGATCTAGAGCTGCAAGAGCTGCGCAGGGGCCTTGCCTTTCCAACCGCAGAGGCACTGAGAGCGTGGGCCGAGAAACGAGAGAATGACGAGGGAGCGGTGGCATGGGCCGACTGGCTCGCGCCATTTCTTATGCAAGATCTGACACTTGCCCAACGCCCCATCGCAGATCACCTCACCGACCACGCGTCGCTCGCCAATTTCCTTGCCGCAGGTCCCGACAACGAGGGCAGCGGTGAGCTCTATGAAAAGAAACCGGGGGAAGAGGCGGCGCGGCTCATGGCCGATCTTGCTGCCGACGCGCCCCACGGTGGCGCGATGTCCGCCCGCGACTATGCGGACTTCTTCACCTCGCTCGCCCACGATCGCGAGGTGCGTTTTGCCCTACGCCCCCATGCCGACGTCTTGATCTGGGGCACGCAGGAGGCGCGCGTTCAAGGCGCGGATATCACTATTCTCGCGGGTCTGAACGAAGGCACATGGCCCAGCGCGGCGGAGGCTGACCCGTGGCTCAACCGCCCTCTGCGGGCCGAGGCCGGGCTGCGCTTGCCAGATCGCGTCATCGGTCTGAGCGCCCATGATTTCCAGCAAGGCATAGCGGGCGGCGAGGTCTGGCTCAGCCGCGCCAAACGGGATGATGAGACGGATACGGTCCCGGCCCGCTGGCTCAACCGCTTGGTCAATTTGCTTGGCGGGGCAAGCGAGGCCTCCGAACAGGCGCTCAAGGACATGCGCGCGCGCGGGGCCGATTGGTTGGCGAAGGTATCCGCACTGACGAGCCCGGAGGCCAAAATCGCGCCCGAACCGCGCCCCGCCCCCGCGCCGCAAATCAGCCCGCGCCTGACGGAACTGTCCGTCACCGAAGTCGAAAAACTGATCCGTGACCCCTACGCGATCTACGCCAAACGTATCCTGCGCCTGCGCCCAATCGACCCCCTACGCGCCAGCCCGGACGCGCGCCTGCGGGGCACGGTTGTTCACGCGATATTCGAGACGTTTGTGGATGAGACCAAAAGCGGTCTTCCCGCAGACGCAGCGGATCAATTCATGGAAATCGCCAAGCGTAAGCTGTTGGCCGACGCCCCATGGCCTGCCACCCGTCAATTCTGGGACGCGCGCTTGCAGCGCATTCTGCCCTGGTATCTTGAGGAGGAGGCGAAACTACGCGCCTTGGCCGTCCCATGGGTCCGGGAAAAGCGCAAGAGTTGGGATGTGCCCGGCCTGTCGCTGTCCCTAACCGGCGTGGCGGACCGTATCGACGCGTTGCCCGATGGACGGGTGGCGATCTACGATTACAAGACCGGAAGTCTGCCGACAGCCGCCGAAGTCGAGCACTTCGATAAGCAATTGTTCTTGCTGGGTTTGATGGCGCAGGGCGGCGCTTTCGCGGACCGCCCCCTAGAAGTCGCGCGGCTGGCGCATATCGGTGTGGGCAGCAAACCGGATATCGCCGATCAACCGGCAGATCCTGCGATGCTAAACGAAATTCTTGGGGGCTTCCGCAAACGCATCCATCATTTCGAAGATCCCAAGCAGGGCTTCCCCTCACGGCGCTCCGTGAAGAGCACCCGTTTCGACGGCGACTACGACCACCTCGCGCGCCTCGGCGAATGGGATGAGACGCAAGAGGCTCGGGTGATCCAAGTGGGGGGCCGCGCCGATGGATGACGCGACCCTCGCCCAGACCCGCGCGGCGCGACCGGACATGTCCACCTGGCTCGGCGCGAATGCGGGCTCGGGCAAAACCCGCGTTCTGACTGACCGCGTCGCGCGATTGCTTTTGGAGGGTGTGCGGCCAGAGCGCATCCTGTGCCTGACCTACACCAAGGCCGCCGCGATGGAGATGCAAAACCGCCTGTTCGAACGCCTTGGCGAATGGGCGATGAAGGGCGATGACGATCTACGCCGGATGCTGGCAGAGATCGGTGTGAAGGGGCTGACGGGCGAGCGCCTGGACGACGCCCGCACGCTCTTCGCCCGCGCGATCGAGGCACCGGGCGGATTGAAAATTCAGACGATCCATTCGTTCTGCTCCTCCGTTCTGCGTCGGTTTCCACTTGAGGCGCGGGTCAGCCCAGCCTTCACCGAAATCGACGAGCGGGTGCAGACGCGTCTGCTGACGGACCTGCTGGACGTGATGGCCGAGGAGGCGGAGGGGCGTGAGGCACTGGCCCTGATCGCGGGGCATTTGTCGGACGACGAGGGTGCCGTAACGCTGGCAAGGGCGGTCGCGGGGAAGGCGGAGAACCTGACGCCAAGCGCTTCGTGGGAGGAGATTTGCGATTGGGCCGGGATTGATCCGGAACTGACGGAAGAGGATATTGTCCAAACGGCTCTCATTGGGGATGAACCCAGCCTAGCAAACAAGCTATTGCCGGGCTTGAACCCTGGCTATGGCGCTCACAAGACCGCACATCGTGTCTTACCAAACTTTCCTTGGGACACCCCGAAACTTACCGATGTCGCCGATTTGGAAGCCGGATTTCTTAACTCTGCAGCGGCAAAAGATCCCAATAAGCCGCGCGGGACCATCCTGAACAATAAGGGTGTGAAAGTTGCGATGGGCGACGACCTATCGCAGCTTGAAGGTTTTGCGTCGCGTATTGCCGAGGCCCGCGTGCTACGCACCGGCCTGCAAACAGCCCGCCGCATGAATGCGCTCCACCGCTTTGCCGACGCCTTCCTGCCTGCCTATAGGCGGGCCAAGGAAGCGCGTGGATGGCTCGACTTTGACGACTTGATCGACAAGACCCGCGCGCTGCTGTCGGACCCGCAGGTGGCGCAGTGGGTGCTGTTCCGGCTCGACGGTGGCATCGACCACATTCTTGTAGATGAAGCGCAGGACACCTCGCCCCGGCAATGGGATATCGTCAAACGGCTGGCCGAGGATTTCGCCGCTGGTGAAGGCGCGCGCACGGATGTGCAACGCACGATCTTTGTGGTGGGTGACAAAAAGCAGTCGATCTATTCGTTCCAGGGCGCGGACCCCGCCGAATTCGACCGGATGCGCGATTTCTTCAACGAACGCCTGACCGCCATTGGCGCCCCGTTCGAGCCGGACGCGAAACTGATCCACTCCTTCCGTTCCGCCCCGCCGATCCTTGATTTGGTGGACCGAGTGGCTGCTGGCCTCGGCGCGCCCGGTCTGGGGGAAGGCGTTGAACATGAAGCGTTTTTCGAAAAGCCCGGTCGTGTTGATCTTTGGCCACATATCGAGCCCGCACCCAAGGCCCCGAAACCAGCCTGGGACGATCCGCAGGATTTGGTGAGCGAAGATCACCATTCCGCCGTACTGGCCGAAACTCTGGCCGTGCGGATCAAGGATATGCTGGAAAACCCCGTTGAATATGCGCCGGGTAAGCCGGTGACGGCAGGCGATATCCTAATCCTGGTGCGGCGCCGCTCGCCTCTCTTTCACAAGATCATCGCCGAGCTGAAATCCCGCGATCTGCCGGTCGCCGGGGTGGACCGGTCGCAGCTCACCTCACCCCTCGCGGTGAAGGACCTGCTGGCGCTGTGCCGGTTTCTGGCCACGCCTGAGGATGACCTTTCGCTGGCCTGCGTCCTTCGCTCGCCACTGATCGGGTTAAGCGAGGCGGAGCTGTTTGAGCTAGCCCACGGTCGCAAACTGTTCCTATGGGAGGCGCTGCGAGACCGAGCAGAAGAGTTCCCAGAAGCGAACAAAATCCTGTTTGATCTGCGCAATCAATCAGACTTCCTGCGTCCCTACGATCTGCTGGAACGCGCTCTGATCCGCCACGACGGACGCCGCCGCCTGATCGCGCGGTTGGGGCCGGAGGCGGAGGATGCTGTGGATGCGATGCTCGCACAGGCTTTGAGTTACGAAGCGAGTGAAGTGCCCTCACTGACAGGCTTCGTCGGTTGGCTAGAGTCAGGCGACGTGCAGGTCAAACGCGACCTCAGCCAGGCCGAGGGGCAAATCCGCGTGATGACGGTGCATGGGGCGAAAGGGCTGGAAGCGCCGGTGGTGATCCTGCCCGACTGCGCAATGCAGCAGGGCGGCGGGGCACGGATCAAACTGTTCACGCCTGAAGACGGCCCGGTCATCTGGCCGCCCGCAACCGGCGACGAAAGTGAGGGCGTAACGGCGGCAAAGGAGGCCGCGAAGGCGCGTGAGGTGGAGGAGGCCAACCGCTTGCTCTACGTCGCGCTTACGCGCGCCGAAAGCTGGCTAATCGTGGCGGCGGCAGGCGGGTTGGGGGATGCGAAGAAGCCCGCGTCGAGTTGGTACAAGATCGTCGCCGATGCGATGGACGGCGTCGGTTCGGTGCCGTTGGAGGTGCCGGGGCTGGACGGCACGGGCTTGCGTGTGCAAACGGGCGAATGGGCGAAGGCAAAGGTGCCGGACGCCGAGGATGAGGCCCGCGAGGCGTTGCCAGAATGGGCCACCGCGCCGGTTCTGCCGCCTGCGAAAGACCAAAAGGCGCGCACGCCGTCGGACCTTGGCGGGGCTAAAGCGCTGCCCGGAATGGGTGATGAAAGCGATGTTGCCATGCGGCGCGGGTCGATCACCCATTTGTTGTTGGAACACTTGCCCCGCTTGCCCGCCCCGGCTTGGCCCGCTGCGGCTCCGGGCATTGCCGCGCTCTATGCGAGCGATGTTTCGGAAGACGAACTCGGGCCAATGCTAGAGGAGGCCACGCGCGTTCTGACCGATCCGACGCTCGCCCACATCTTCGCGGCCGAGACACTGGCGGAGGTGGAAATCACCGGCCATTCTGCCACGCTCGATGCTCCGATGCTGGGAATCATCGACCGGTTGATCGTGGCCTCCGACCGCGTTCTGGCGGTCGATTTCAAAACAAATGCCACAGTGCCCACCCGCGTTGAGGACACACCAGAAGGGCTCTTGCGCCAGATGGGGGCGTATGCGGAAATGCTGCAAGCCGTTTACCCGGCGCATGAAATCGTCACTGCAATCCTGTGGTCGCGCACGGGTTGGTTGATGGAACTGCCACACGATATCGTGTCTGAAGCGCTCAAACGCGCTAGGGGTGCTTGACCCGGCTAGCCTGCGTCCATAGCTTCCGACTCCGAAATTCAAATTTGCCTGGAGGGCATACCCATGGCTACCACCGCCGTCACCGACGCCACATTTGACGCCGAAGTGAAGCAATCCGACATCCCCGTCGTTGTCGACTTCTGGGCCGAATGGTGCGGCCCGTGCAAACAGATCGGCCCAGCGCTGGAAGAGCTTTCGTCCGAATACGAAGGCCGCGTGAAGATCGTTAAGGTCAACGTGGACGAGAACCCGAATGCGCCGATGCAGCTTGGCGTGCGTGGCATTCCTGCTCTGTTCATGTTCAACGGTGGCGAAGTCGTCTCGAACAAAGTGGGCGCTGCACCAAAAGCCGCGCTTCAGAAGTGGATCGACGAAGCTGTCTGATCCTTCGACATTGAATTGCGAAAGGGCGTCCATACGGGCGCCCTTTTTTCTTGGCCTTACCAAACGTTTTCACCTGCGACCGTTTGACCATTTCGCTTTCATTCCTATACCTTAGAGGGAGGGATGAGAGGAGACGACCAGATGGCAACGACCGATCGCAGTCTCAGGGACATTGGCCCTGACAAAACGCTCCTGCTTGTTGATGACGATGAGCCGTTCCTGCGCCGCCTGGAACGGGCGATGGAAAAGCGCGGGTTTGAGGTTGAGGCCGCCAGTTCTGTTGCCGCCGGATCCGCCATCGCGACGGCGCGTCCACCGGCCTATGCGGTTGTGGATCTGCGGCTTGAGGATGGCAACGGCCTCGACGTTGTTGAACGTCTGCGAGAGAAACGCCCAGACGCGCGGATCGTGGTGCTGACGGGCTACGGCGCGATTGCGACGGCTGTGGCCGCCGTGAAGATGGGCGCGACTGATTATCTGTCGAAACCTGCGGATGCGAATGACATCACCTTCGCGCTTCTAGCCGAAGAGGAAGAGATGCCGCCGCCGCCCGAGAACCCGATGAGTGCCGATCGCGTGCGGTGGGAACATATCCAGCGCGTCTATGAGCTGTGTGATCGCAATGTCTCGGAAACCGCGCGGCGGCTCAATATGCATCGCCGAACGTTGCAGCGCATTCTGGCCAAACGCTCCCCCCGGTGAGGATCGCTTATACCTTTCCGCTTTTGCTTGGAGCCTGCATTGGCGGTGCGCCTGTGCCTGTCGCGGATGGGCCGGTCTTCCCGGTGGCATTCGACGCGCGTGGGGTCGACGTCGTTGGCTCTGGTCAACGCATCGACTTTGGGCGCGCGCAGGCCGGTGTGATCGAGACGATGACGCGCTTGCAAGGCGACGCACCTACGATCCTGCCGTGCGATCAATCCAATCGCGCGGTGGCGCGGTGGCGGGATGGGCCGCTTTTGGTGTTCCGTAATGGCAGTTTCGTCGGGTGGAGCAACGAAGGCGCTTCAACGGGCGAGGCCTGCGCCCCACTGGCCGTCAACTAGTCGCGCGGGGTGCGGTTCCGTTTTTCGACCAGGAGTCCTTTCAACGGCTGAGACACACCGCCAACCACAAACCCAAGCAAGTTGCGGATCTTGTCGCCGATGGTCGCATCGGTGCGGAGTGGTTCGGGTGGATCATCGGGGTCTTCCACCAAGTCGCGCTGATCGTGGGGAATAACCGTTCCGGCAGCTACAGCGTTCAAAAGCGCAGCCGCTTCATCGGCCTTGTCAGCGGGCACGTGAATTTCCATCGGGCCAAAAGCCAGGCTAGCGTGGGGCAGCGTGTTTGAAAGCTCGGTCCCTGGGGCAATGGCCAGGATGTCGGCGCCTTCCAGCGCTGCAACGGCCATGCGGACCTCCATAAGGTCATAGCTCGACGCGATACGCACGAAGCCTTTGAAACGGGACATGGATGCTCCTTCTGGTGGACCCAGTCAGCCCGCTTTACGTTCACGTTGCAAGTCGCGTTTCAACCAGGTGACGAAAGTCTGCGCACGTCGGCTGAGGGGGCCGGGCAAGTGCAGAAGGTGATAGGCCATATCGCTCATGGTTTCCTCGGCCAGCACCTCAAGGCGCCCTTCTGCGATGTCCTGTTCGACCAAAGCCTGAGGCTGCGCTGAAACACCCGCGCCTGCACGGCAGGCAGGCAGGATCAGGGCATTGGATTGCAGTTTGGTCATCTGCAGCGCCTCAGGGTCGATCCCAAGCCGGACCAGCCGCTTGTTGAATTCAGAATGTGACATGTCGTGTAGCCAGGGCAGCGTTTTGACATGCTCCCATGCCTCGGGCGTGCAGCACTCGAATGGCACATCGAAGCGGCCCGGCTGTGCCACAATCACCATGGACGCCCGGGTTAGAACGGTGCCCTCCAACCCCGGCCAGGGTCCTTGCCCATGGCGGATGGCCAGATCGACGCCTTCGCGGCGCAGGTCGATCATGTTGTGATCCGTCTGCACGGTCAGTGGAACGTCGGGATGGTCGGACCAGAACGCGGCGAGGCGCGGCATAAGCCAGCTCTGCGCGAAACTGGGTGTGGTCGTCAGGATCACCGGGCGATCTTCACGCCCCTGCCGCGCCGCGCGTACACCGGCGGCAATCTCCGCAAAGCCGGTCCCCAGATCGCGCGCCAATTCGGCGCCTGCCGCAGTTGGCGTCATGCCGCGACCCGCGCGCGTCAGCAGGGGTTGGCCAAACTCCGCCTCAAGTGCCCGCACATGGGCGGCGACGGCGGCGTGGGTCACATTCAGCGTGCGCGCCGCCTCGGACAAGGACCCAAGGCGTGCTGCCGCCTCAAACGCGCGCAACGCAGAGAGGGAGGGGATGTCACGCCAATCCATATGTTATCTCACCTGACATATTGGAAGGATTGCAGATTCGGCTCGCGGAACGCAAGAGGGTATCAAGGTGGCATGAACCCGAAAGGATCACGCCATGTTTGGAATTATCGCAAAGTCACTGAATATCGCCACCAGGCAAGACCGCAACTGGGATGCGCCCGATCATTGGTCCGCCTACGACCACCGCACATCTGCACAACGCCACCGCGATGAATCTGACCGTCGCCGTTGGTTGCGCCAGACGGGTATCCTGTGAAGCAGGGTAATAAGTACAGCGTATCAGGTTTGCGGAGCCAATTCCCTTTTCCGCGCTGCACGCTTTAGAGATCGAAGCGCTTGAGGATCTTGTCGACACGTCTCCCGTCGGCCATCTGATAGCCTTCGATCTTGCCGTAATCTTCAAACCCACGAGACTGGTAATAAGTCAGCCCACTTTCGTTGTCGGCGCGGATGTTGGCGTTGATCCACTGATAGCCAAGGGTTTTTGCCGCCGCTCTCGTGGCTTCGAAAAGCTTGGATCCGATGCCAAGGCCGTGCTGTCCAGATCGGGCGAAAGTCGCGATTTCTGCGGCCTCGGGCGGTAAGTAGTCCGCACCTCGTGTGATCCACTGAAACCCCACGATATCGCCGCTTTCGGTCTCTGCCACATGCCAGGCTGAGACCTCGGGCGCTGCTGCAATCCGGGCTTTCATGTAGTCGTCCGTCACGGGGTCTGTGTAAGCCGTCGTGCCACCAATCGCGATTATCTCATTCAGGATGGCGGTCATCTCGCGCGCATCAAGGGCGTGCGCTTTGCGGATCGTGATCATAGGGCGTCCATCAGTTGCGCGTGGCGGGCGGTGAAATCTTCGCGGACCTGTGCAGGAGGGCGAAGGTGAAGAGTTAGACCGTCCGTAATTTTGGGATCAGGTTTACCGAAGAACTTATCAGCCTCCCCCTCTGTGAACCCTGCCAATTGCGTGGCCTCCAGCCACGCGGAAGTCTTGTCCGCCCGCTTGATCGTGGCCTTCACCGTTTTGGGCAACACCCCCGGCAGGCCAAAGCGCAGATGGATCGCAGCCGCCAAGCGATCATCAAGCGCCCCATAGCCGGGACCGACGGCGGCTTTCACCGGGGAAATCATGTCGCCGATGACGTATTCCGGGGCATCATGCAGCAACGCCGCAAGGCGCCACTTCACCTGCGCATCCGGCGCAAGCCGCGCGTGGATGTCTGTCACCAGAATGGAATGCTCGGCCACTGAGTAAGCATAGTCGCCCCGGGTCTGTCCGTTCCAGCGGGCCACGAAGGCAAGGCCGTGGGCAATATCTTCGATTTCGATATCCATTGGAGTGGGGTCGAGCAAGTCAAGCCTGCGCCCTGAGAGCATGCGCTGCCAGGCGCGAGGAGGTTTTTTTGCCATAGCGCGACGCTCCGTTCCGATGGCTGTTTGTAGCAAAGCCTGAATGAGGAGCCAGCCGGAAAGTTCTAGGTGATTTCGCATTCGCTGGTTTAGCGTGGGTTGGCACTTATGCATTTAACGGAGGAAATTTCCCTATGAGCAAGACTGGCAAAGGCGACGGCGCAGGCCCCGGCCAAACCCCAACAACCACACCGCCCCCGGGCGCAGGCGGCCCCAAAGGCCCCAACACGCAGGAAGGGCCAGCGAGCGACAAGTAAGCGCTGCTGATCAAAGGACATGATTTGAAGGGTCGTTTCGCTAGGCGGAGCGGCCCTTTTTCGTTTGGGCAACGGCGTATCTTTGCGCCGCATTGCCCCGCATCGGAGGGGCTGGTAAGGGGGCCGCAAATCCCGTTTTAGACGCGCGCCCAAGGAGGCAGAAATATGGAAGATTTCGTCGTTAAGGACATCGCCCTGGCTGAGTTTGGCCGGAAGGAGCTGGACATCGCCGAGACCGAAATGCCGGGCCTGATGGCACTGCGTGAGGAATACGGCACCGAGAAGCCGTTGAGCGGCGCGCGGATCGTGGGTTCACTTCACATGACGATCCAGACGGCTGTCCTGATCGAGACGCTGGTTGACCTTGGCGCGGATGTGCGTTGGGCCTCGTGCAACATCTTCTCCACGCAAGACCACGCGGCTGCGGCGATTGCCAAAGCGGGCATCCCCGTTTTCGCAGTCAAAGGCCAGTCGCTGGAAGAGCATTGGGATTACTTGGACCAGTCGTTCATGTTCCCGGAGGGGCCGAACCTGATCCTCGACGATGGCGGCGACGCGACGCTCTACATCCTTCTGGGTGCGCGAGCTGAGGCGGGCGAAGAGATCATCCCCGTGCCGCAGTCCGAAGAAGAAGAGGTGATCAAGAAGCAGATCGCCAAGCGTTTGGCAGCAAGCCCCGGCTGGTTCACCAAGATGCGCGACCAGATCAAGGGCGTGTCGGAAGAGACCACGACCGGTGTGCATCGCCTCTACGATCTGCAAAAGAATGGGCAGCTGCCCTTCCCCGCGATCAACGTCAACGACAGCGTCACCAAGTCGAAGTTCGACAACAAGTACGGCTGTAAAGAGTCGCTGGTCGACGGCATCCGCCGCGCCACCGACACGATGATGGCCGGCAAGGTCGCTGTTGTGATGGGTTACGGCGATGTGGGTAAAGGCTCGGCCGCGAGCTTGCGCGGTGCCGGTGCCCGCGTGAAAGTGACGGAAGCTGACCCGATCTGCGCGCTGCAAGCGGCGATGGATGGCTTCGAAGTCGTGCTGCTGGAAGAAAACCTCGACGCCGATATCTTCATCACCACCACCGGCAACAAGGACGTGATCCGCATCGAGCATATGCGCGAGATGAAGGACATGGCGATCGTCGGCAACATCGGCCATTTCGACAACGAAATTCAGGTCGCGGCGCTGAAGAACCACAAATGGACCAACATCAAAGAGCAGGTGGATATGATCGAGATGCCTTCGGGCAATCGACTGATCCTGTTGTCTGAGGGGCGTTTGTTGAACCTTGGCAACGCCACGGGTCACCCTTCGTTCGTCATGTCCGCGTCCTTCACCAACCAGGTGCTGGCGCAGATGGAGCTGTGGCTGCGTGGTGAAGAGTACAAAAACGAAGTCTACATCCTGCCCAAGAAGCTCGATGAAAAGGTTGCGCGTCTGCATCTGAAGAAGATCGGCGTGAAACTGACCGAGTTGGACAAAGAGCAGGCCGACTACATCGGCGTGCCGCAGGATGGGCCGTTCAAGCCTGAGCACTACCGCTACTGATATCTGCTTGATTTGGTTGAGAAGGCCGCCCCTAACTGGGCGGCCTTTTGCGTTCCGGTATCAGGCCGCCGCGCAGCAAACCTCGGCGCCAGTGCCGCAGCAAGACGTGGTCGACAAAGCTTTGCACTGCGCCTGATCGGAGCGAAGCGGCAGGGTGACCGTGGAGCCGTTCATCTCAGGCGTGCCGGGCTGGTAGATGTGAAGCCCGGAGTTGTCTGGCGCGAATTCAACTGACAATGGCAGAGTGGCCATCTCCGGGAACCTGTCCAGCACCAACCCAGCGATATGCAGGAATCGTCCGACGCTCATCGGGTCCTGGGTGCCGTGGCCGTCCATGATCTGAACCCGCGCCTCATCCCAGGCATCGGTTTTGCCACCACAGGTCATGGATCGGATCTGTGCCACCTGAAACTCGGTCACATGATAGCCGCCACGGATGGCCTTTCCGTCGGCTGTAAAGAGGAGAGCGGCGTCGGGGTCTACTTCGGAAAGAGATTGGAGAACGTCGGTGAGGGTCATGGCACATGTTTCATTTCAATGATTCTTGAATTAATGTGGCATAGGATATCTGATATTTCAAGAAAGTTTGAAATATGAATGAAGACACCGCCCTTTTGGCCTTTGGTGCCCTATCGAACCCCACGAGGCTGAAGATCGTACGGGCATTGGTGGAAGCGGGCCCTGATGGCCTGTCGGCGGGGGACATTGCGGAGGTCGCAGGCGCGAGCCCTTCGCGGGCCTCCTTTCATTTGGCGGGGTTGGCGGAGGCGGGTCTGGTGACGTCTGACCGACAGTCGCGCACCATTCTGTATCGCGTCTCGTTCCCACAATTGGGCGCGCTGATGCAGTTCGTGCTGGAGGATTGCTGCAAAGGCAACGCACAGGTGCGGGCCTGTTGCGGACAGGGGGCCGCATCCTGTTGACCCAGCTTAGGACGACAGTGCGGTGGCAATAATCTCGGGGATGCATGAGACGCCGAAACAGGGCCGGCTTTCTTCGATAAAGGAACGCGGCGCCGCGTCGGGCGGCAGTCGCTAACGCGCCGGATTTTACCCGACACGCCCGGAGAATTGCGCGTATCCGAGCCAGACATCCTGCACCCAATGAAGGGGTGGTCTTTGGACCTCTGACAGAGACCGTCATCATCTACATGCAGACTGCGTGTTAGGCGGCCCGCACGGGTTAACCGTCGGATGTTGTCCTACGGCGAGGTTTCGAATGGGTTAACGGATTGGAGAAAAGGTGAGAGAGTGCGGCAAGGCCAAGGAGGGCGATATGAGCGATACGGTCAGCTTCACCCAGATGAAGGACGGCACGAAAGAGGAATATGAACTGTTGGAGCGGCTGGAGAAGCCGTTCCTTGCCCTGACCGCCGACCGTGTTCTGGAAGAGTTGCGCCGTCAGGAACATGTCACTTTGGAGGGCTACAGGATCACGCGCATGGAACACGCGTTGCAGAGCGCCACCAGGGCGGAACGGGATGGCGCGGACATCGATTGGATCGTCGGGGCGCTTTTGCATGATATCGGCGACGGGTTGGCCCCACAAAACCACGACCGCATGTCGGCTGAAGTGATCCGGCCCTTCGTGCGCTGGGACGTGGCATGGGTGGTGGAACACCACGGGCTGTTCCAGATGCTCTACTATGGGCACCACTATGGATGGGATCGCAACGCGCGGGATCGCTACCGGGATCACCCTTGTTTCGAGAGTTGCGCCACGTTTTGCGAGCGTTGGGATCAATCCAGCTTCGACCCGGACTACGACAGCAAGCCGCTTGAACACTTTGAACCGATGGTGCGCGACGTCTTTGGTCGCAAGGCCTATGATCGAGCCGTTGCGAAGGAAGGCGAGGTCTCGCCGCTTGTTGCAGCTTAGGCGCAGGGGACCGCCGGGATGTTTTTCCCTGCAACTTTTACTTTCGCCAAGAGGGGCACCGCGTTTAACCTCCGCCCCAAGCCTCGCCGGATGGCCGGGTGTAAGACATGAAAACACTAACGGGGGAGAAAAAGACCCATGGGCAAACGTGACGATTTGATCGCGAAATATGCAGACGACCTACGCACCAAGTGCGGGATGGAGCCTGACATGGCGCTGCTGACAAAAGTGACCATTGGATGCGGCCCGTCGATCTATGACGCGGACGCTTCAACAGTTGCGGCATCGCAGGATGGCGAGCTGGAGACCGTGAAGAACAACTTCCTGGTGAAGAAACTGGGTCTGGCAGATAGCCCCGACCTGATGAATGCGATCAATTCAGTTATCGAGACCTATGGCCGGTCCGAGCGGAACAAATACCGCGCCGTTGTCTACTATATGCTGACCAAGCATTTCGGCAAAGAAAGCGTTTACGGCTGAAGCCCGTTCGCGTTTGAGGTTCAGGGCCTGCCCATTCGGGCGGGCCTTTTTCGTTGGGGGAGTGGTTGATGCTTGAGTTGAGACCGAATTGCGAATGGTGCGACCGGGACTTGCCGCCGGATGCGGCGGAGGCTCGGATCTGTTCTTACGAATGCACCTATTGCGCGGAGTGTGTGGAAGCCGTGTTGCGAAACGTGTGCCCCACGTGCGGAGGAGGGTTTCAGCCGCGTCCGATCCGGCCCAAAGGCGCGTATCGTGAGGCAAAAACCTTGGGGCTGACGCATCAACCGGCAAGCACCACGCGGGTGCGTAGCCAATGGACGGCTGTCCAGGTCGAAGAGATGAGCGCCAAACTGGACAGCACGCCACCGCACAAGCGTTAGAGTTTGGATCAAATGCTACGGGCAATTTCTTTGCCCCGGCAGATTGGTTCCGTTACCTCTGCTCCGTCCGGCCAGGAAGGCGGACCCGAGATTCTGTTACACGAGCGGAGCGAGGCCGCGCGTGGGTGGATGGGGGGTTCCTGAGGGGTCGGAACCCCCCATTTTTATGGCAAACCAGAATTGCTCACGGATCTGTGCCGCGAACGTGACTTCCATTTTTGCAATCATAGCGCTTAGGATTTGGCCGGTAATCAATCGTGCCGGAGGCCATGCCATGCGCCCATTCACCCTTTCCCTTGCCCTCTGTGTCGGTCTTGCGGGCCTTGGCGGCGTCACCACGCCGGCCGAAGCGCAATCTACCGCCACTGCCATTGCAAGCGGCCAGTTCGTAGATGCTGACGCGCGCCATCAGGGCGATGGCACAGCCACGATTGCCCAAACCTCCGACGGGCAAACGGTCCTGCAACTCGGCGAGTTTTCGGTCACGCCCGGCCCTGACCTTGAAGTCTGGATGGTTGTGGACGGCTCACCCGCCACAAGTGCGGCCGTATTGGCCAGCGAATGGGTTTCCCTCGGGCCGCTTCAGTCCCCCCAAGGCACGCAGGTTTACGAAATTCCCACCGATGTCGACGTCAGCGCCTATGGCTCTGTTGTGATTTGGTGCGAGGATTTCAGCGTGCTGTTCGCTACGGCGACGCTCCAGTAAGTGGCGGCGGCCTAGAGTCCGCCCAAACCACAAACAACTTTGAATTCCGCCTCTGTGACCGGTTGGACAGAGAGGCGGGAATTCTTAACCAGCACCATCTCTTCCAGCCGTTCGTCGGCCTTGATCTGATCCAGTGTAACCGGATTGGGCACAGCCTCGACCGCCTTGATTTCCACACACTCCCACCGCTCATCATCTGTTGTGCTGTCGGGATGCGCCGTAGCGCAGACTTCCACGATCCCTACAACTGCTTTCTCTTTCTGGGAGTGGTAGAAGAAGCCGCGGTCGCCCACTTTCATCTCACGCATGAAATTACGGGCCTGGTAGTTGCGGACGCCGTCCCATTCTTCGCCCGCGTCCCCTTTGGCGACCTGTTGGTCCCACGACCACGTGGACGGCTCGGATTTGAACAGCCAGTAGCGCATCAGCCGATCACCTTCTTCCATTTCTCAATCCGCACTTTCTCAAACAACCCTGCCTTGGCGTAGGGGTCGTTGTCTGCGAAATCGTAGGCCTCTTGCATGGTGTCGACGTCGATCACCAGAATGCTGCCCGACATTTGGTCATCATCGTCGAGCATCGGCCCGGCCATCACCAGTTTGCCGCTGTCTTTACCGTAAGCGAGATGCGCGTCGCGGTTGTCGAGGCGGGTCTGCAGATGGCCCGGTTTGTCAGTGGCGATGATGACGACGTGCATGAAGCTACTCCGGTTTCAGGGGACGGTTAAGAAGGTGATCGAGCGCACCGGAAATGTCGAGCCTGCCGTCAGCAAGGGCGGCGACCGTATCGGCGATGGGCGTGTCAGCGGCGCTTTCACTGAGTTGGCGGGCGGTGTGGAGGCCTTCCACCGTGGTGCCTGCGGGGAGGCTTTCGCCCCTCGCCAAAGCGTAGCCGAACCTGAAGTTTCGCGATTGCTCAGACCCGCAGGTGAGGATCAGGTCGCCGAGGCCAGAGAGGCCTGTGAGCGTTTCGGGCTGAGCGCCTTTGGCCGTTGCGTAGCGCGTCATCTCTGCGAAGCCCCGAGCGATCAAAGCCGCTCGCGCCGACTCGCCTAGGCCCGCACCGATCACGGCACCAGCCGCGATAGCGATGACGTTTTTTAACGCGCCACCAAGCTCAGCGCCGATGACGTCGGTGGTGCGATAGAGACGCAAAGCGGGCGTGCTGAGCGCAGTTTGCAGATGCGCGCCGAGGGCATCATCGGCACAGGCCAGCGTCAATGCTGTCGGCAGGCCTTGCGCGATGTCGGCGGCGAAACTGGGGCCGGTGAGTTGCGCGACTTGCGAGATATGCGCTGCGAGGAGGGCCGACGGACCGAGACCCGACGAGCGGTCGATGCCTTTCGCGCAGGAAATGGCAGTCTGCGCCGCGACGCTGTTGTTGTTCAGGAATGCATTCAGCGTTTGAGTCGGTAGGGCGAATATGGCGGTTTCAGCGGTGCAGTCTTCGAGCTGGTCGGTGATGCGGATCGCGTCGGGCAGCTTGTGACCTGGGAGGCGTGGGCTTTCGCCGTTTGCGAAACCGCCGATGTCCCGTGCCCAGAGTGTCACGTCGATCCCGCCCTGAGCGAAAGCAATTGCAAGGCCAGTACCGAAGGCGCCACCGCCGATCACATCAACCCTCATGCCTTGGCTCCCTTTTTGCCGGAGCCGATCATCGGGGCTGCATCCACATCCAGCGGCCAGCGAGGGCGGGCCCTGAGGCTCATGTCGTCAGTGCGCCCGGCCTCAAATGCCAGCATTCCCACATAGGCGATCATCGCGGCATTGTCGGTGCAAAGCGCGAGCGGAGGGGCGATGAAGGGGAGGTCCGTGACAGCCTCAAGTTTGGCGCGCAGGGTCTTATTGGCGGCGACGCCACCGGCAACCGCGAAGGCGGTGACCTGCGCATCGGCCAAGGCGCGGCGGGACTTTTCGGCCAGCACATCGGCGACCGCCATCTGGAAAGAGGCGCAGAGGTCGGAGCGGTCCTGTTCGCTCATACCGCCTTGCGTGGCCACCATGTCATCACGCGCGCGCAGGACTGCGGTCTTCAGGCCCGAGAAGCTGAGGTCGCATCCGGGGCGATCCAGAAGTGGGCGGGGCAGTTTGAAACGGCTCGGGTTGCCATAAAGTGCCGCCTCTTCAACCGAAGGGCCGCCGGGTTGCGGCAGACCAAGCAGGCGGGCGACCTTGTCGAAGGCCTCGCCCGGCGCGTCGTCGATTGTGCCGCCAAGGCGCGTGAAGGCTTCTGGGCCGTCGACACGCAGGAACTGGCAGTGGCCGCCAGAAACGAGCAAAAGCAGATAGGGAAACGCCACGCCGTCTGTCAGACGCGGTGTCAGGGCGTGGCCTGCGAGGTGGTTCACGCCGATCAGCGGTTTGCCAAGCCCCATGGCGAGGCCCTTTGCGGCCATGACACCCGAGAGGACGCCGCCGATCAGGCCGGGTCCTGCGGTGACCGCAATGGCGTCGATCTCGGGCAGCATCACATCAGCCTGCTCCAACGCATGTTCGACCATCAGATCAAGTGTCTCAGCATGGGCGCGCGCGGCAATCTCGGGCACGACACCGCCGTAGGCCGCATGCAGGTCCGTTTGCGAGCGGACGGTGTTGGACAGGATCACAGGTGCATCACCCGATCCACGCAGCACAGCGGTGGCGGTGTCGTCGCAGGAGCTTTCGATGCCAAGGATCGTCAGGGTCATGGGCGCGCGCTGCCGTTGTCTGCCAAGCCTTGGCGGGGTAACACCGTGGTCCATGGCTGTCCACTCACCCCCCACCCTTCTCCTGACCCGCCCAAGGGCCGCGTCCGAGCGTTTCGCGGAAGGATTGCAGGGGTTCGACGTGGTGATTTCGCCGCTGATGGAGATCGTTGCGACCGGTGAGACGGTTTCGCTGGATGACATCGCGGGCGTGATCCTGACCTCGGAAAATGCTGTACCCTTTTTGCCCCCAGCCCCCCTGCCCGCCTATTGCGTCGGGCCGCGCACGGCGGAGGCGGCGCGCGGTGCAGGTTTCGATGCGGAAATGGTTGGACCGGACGCTGATGGGTTGGTGACGAGCCTTATTGAGCGGCGACCTCACGGCGCGCTTTTGCATGTCCATGGCACCCACACGCGCGGCGGTGTGGTCGGTCGGTTGCGTGCGGCGGGTGTCGATGCACGTGGGATTGCAGCTTACGATCAGCGTGCCGTGGCTCCGGATGCGCGGTTTCATGCGGCTCTTGAGCAAAGCAATTTTGTAGCGCCACTTTTTTCACCACGCAGTGCAGCACTGTTTGCGGAGGCTGCCCCTCAACTACCTGAAAATGCGGTCATTTTGGCGATGAGCAAGGCGGCGAAGGACGCTCTGCCAACGCGGTTCCATCCCATGGTGCGTGTGATTTCACAGCCCAACGGGGAAGAAATGCGCAAAGCCGTGGAACCGTTTGGAATGCGGCGGAATTCCCCCTAGAAGCCGTGGCGGCGTCGTGACAGTTTGGACCGGGCTGACTCGGCGCCCCTGTCACGATACGTTGGCAGTCTGAAAATTACAGAGATGAGGGGCCTCAGAATATGGCGAAGCAAACGTCCTCCCGTTCGGGCAGTCGGAAATCGCAGAAATCTGAAGCCGAAGAGAGTGTTTCGCCGGACGCAGACACGCCAGCTGGCGAGCTGGGTGGCGATACTGTCCTGCTTGGCGACGACACACTTGGCGAAGATGCCGTGGCCGCAGAGCCTGAGGCGGGCAGCCGTGTCACGATTGAGCCGGGCGATACGACCGCCGCCGAAAGTGCCGACGATGACCCCTCACAGACCGAAATCGTTGAAGGGACCGAGGCGGATACGGTTTCGCCAGAGCCTGCTCCCGCGCCGGTCGAACGCGTGGTCGAGCGGACCGGACCCGGCTTCGGTCCGCTTTTGATTGGTGGTGTTGTGGCGGCGGCCTTGGGTTATGGGGCGGCTTACTTTGGGCTTGGCGGAAATGATGCGCCTGAGACGGACCCCGCGTTGACCGCGGCCCTTGAGCAGATCGAGGCGCAGCAAGGCACAATCTCTGTCCTTGAGGAACAGATCGCAGCGCTTGCCGCGATTGAGCCGCCCGCAGCACCGGAAGTGGATCTTTCTGGCGTCGAAACGGCCATCGCTGGTGTGTCCGAAGACATCGCTGGAGTAAGCAGCGCTGTCGAAGCGCTGGCAGGTCGGGTCGTGGCCCTCGAGGAACGCCCCGTCTTCACCGGCGAGGTGGACGAGGACAGCGCCGCCATGGCCGCCGCTGTCGAAGCCCTCGAAGCGCGCCTGAATGAAGAGCGCAGCGCCGCTGCCGAAGCGGTTGCAGCGGCCGAGGCCGCACAAGCCGCAGCGGCCGCGGAGCTGCAGGCAGCCTCGGACGCCGCTCAGGCCGCGATTGCCGAGGCGCAGAGCCAAGCCCAGGAAACAGCTGCGGCCACTCAATCGCAGGCCGCGCTGAGCCGCGTGCAAATTGCGATGGCCGCGGGCGGCCCGTTTGCAGACGCGTTGGGCGACATGTCGATTGAAGTACCCGACGCTTTGCAAGCTGCGGCCGAAACCGGTGTCCCGACCTTGGAAGACTTGCAAGCCAGCTACCCCGCCGCCGCGCGTGCAGCATTGGCTCAGGCCAACCGCGAGACCGCCGATGAAGGTGTTATGGGTGGCCTCAGCGCGTTCTTGCAGAACCAGCTCGGTGGGCGCTCCGTCGTGCCGCGCGAAGGTGATGACCCTGATGCGGTGCTGAGCCGTGTGGGTGCCGCTGTTGAAGCCGGAGACCTGGCCACTGCGCTGTCCGAGATAGAAGCGTTGCCGGAAGGCGCACAGTCGGTGCTGGCCGATTGGGTGGCCCAGGTCCAGACCCGTGCCGATGCGGATGCAGCCTTGGCGGAGCTTGCCGCCACGCTCGACAACTAAGGAGAGCGGGACATGCTTTGGTCGCTTCTGAAAATCATTCTGTTCATCCTGATCGTCGTCGGTCTGACGCTTGGTGTCACCGCGTTGTTCGAGATGGACAACCTCGGCACGCTTATCATCCTGGGCACCGAATATATCATCACGCCCGTGAAGGCGGTGATTGGGGCTTTGGTGCTGCTGCTGGCGGTTTGGGTCCTATTCAAGATTGTAGGGCTGCTAGTTGCAACACTGCGCTTCCTTAACGGCGACGAAACCGCCGTGAGCCGCTACTTCGACCGCCGTTCTGAGCGGAAGGGTTTTGAGGCCCTGAGCGAGGGCATGATGGCTTTGGCCGCGGGCGAAGGCCGCTTGGCGATCCGCAAGGCCGATCGCGCGGGCAAATACCTGAACCGTCCCGAATTGACCAACCTCGTCAAAGCGCAAGGTGCCGAAATGGTGGGCGACAAGGCACTGGCGACTGAGACGTTCAAGGAACTGGTCCAGGATGATCGTACCCGGTTCGTTGGCGTGCGCGGCTTGATGAAACAGAAGCTGGACGAGGGTGATACGGATACCGCGCTCAAGCTTGGCGAAAAGGCCCTCGCGTTGCGGCCCAAGAACGCCGAAGTGCAGACAACGCTGATTTCGCTGCAATCGCGCCATGAGGATTGGCAAGGCGCCCGCGGGACGCTGGCGCAGGCGCTGAAATCCGGCAACGTGCCGCGCGATCTTCACCGCCGCCGCGACGCCGTTCTTGCACTTGCGCACGCCCGCGAAGCCATGGCCGACGGTCAGGTGACAACCGCGACCCGTGATGTCGCCGAGGCGAGCCGTCTGGCGCCGGGTCTCGTGCCTGCGTCCGTGATGTCCGCCCGTCTGGCAACCGAGGCCGGGAACAAGCGGCACGCCGTAAAAACCATCCGCAAGGCCTGGGATCAGGCCCCGCACCCCGATTTGGCAGCGGCATTCGCGGACATTGAGCCCGACGAGACACCTGCCCTGCGTCTGCGCCGTTTCCGTCCGCTTTTGGCCAAGCATAAGGGGCATCCCGAAGTTAAGATGCTGGAGGCCGAGTTGCAGATCGCGGCAGAGGATTTCCCAGCCGCGCGGACCGCGCTCGGCGATCTTTCAGAGAGCGCGCCGACCGCGCGGTCGTTGACCTTGATGGCCGCCATCGAACGCGGTGAAGGGGCAGAGGATCGCGTCGTGCGCGGTTGGTTGGCCCGCGCCGTCACGGCCTCACGCGGAAACCAGTGGGTCTGCGGGAATTGCGGCCACGTCCACGAAGACTGGCGCCCGGTTTGCGCCAACTGCGAAAGCTTCGATACGCTCGATTGGTCCGAGGTACGCCAGTCCGAAGCCGCCTTGGCGGGACCGACCCAGATGTTACCGCTGATCGTGGGCGCGCTTGAAGAGCAACGCCCCGAACCGGCGGAGGCCGAGTTAGTTGAAGAGGCGGTCGAAACCGTGGAAGAGAGCGACCTTGACGATACGGTCGAGGACGCAGCAGGAGACGCCGAGGTCACCGCCGAAACGCGAAATTAGGACTACCCAACCGCGGCGCGCCTTGCTATGAGCGCCGCCGATAAGCCGCTGTAGCTCAGATGGTAGAGCACGTCATTCGTAATGATGGGGTCGGGGGTTCGAGTCCCTTCAGCGGCACCACCAACTTTCAATTTGTACCTTGATTTCAGGGCCGCTTCACATTGAAACGGTTTTCTATCCACCCTTCTGCACACCTTCGCCTGGATTTTTCTGCGGTCAGATTGAGCTAGCGCACCGGGTGCGCAGATTGCACGAAGTACAGTCTACTGGTGCCTGAGCGGATTCTGCTTCCGATTTCGTTCCGCTAGATCTTCGGTGGGCATTGCCTGTCGCTCTGGAGAGTGTACGCACAAACCTAGTTAGTTCGTAGAATTGTCCGTAATTGTGACGACATCGCGATGGGGTTGCATTTGGACGGCAACCACAAGTGTCTAGTTTGTTTCGATAGTGCTCGGTCAACCGAGGGTGACCAAGTGATGTTGCTATTGGAGTGTGACTACCCAGCGTCCGCCACGGTTTTCAACCTCGTACTCGTAGCGGAAATCATTAAAAATCACTGTGAAGCCGCGACCTGAAAACCAAACACTTATCGCCGAAACACTACCGCATCGATAGCTGATACGTCGGATGAGCATGCTTGCATCATCGGCCAGATGTTGAGCATGTCCCTGTGTCCACTGACTTGTGTAGATTGCGCCAGGCTCAAGTGGGGCTGAAAAAGATGCCGTTCCAACAAATAGGCTCCCAAAACAAAAAACGATTTTTCAACACTGCACACCTCCAGGACGGCCATCTCGAGATCGCATGGACGAAGTCGAATGTCTCTTGAAACAGGTAGATTGAATACCGTTAGAGTGCACGAAACTATCTGTGAAGCGTACAGGGAAAAGCCCGTTACGAGACGTCCAATTCGCAATTTGCGTAGGCTGCGTGCGGAAAGAGGCTGGTCTCAGGAGCGTCTCGCTGCCAAAGAGGCGCTAGACCGCACGTATCTAAGCAGTGTCGAACGGTCAGAGCAGAACATCACACTCGACAACATCTACAAAGTCGCGCAGACACTGGACGCTAGCACAGCATCCTTTTCACGGGATTGCCGCACCGCATCCGAGGTCCGCAAGGAGCCCAACCTACCACATTCGAAAACCAATACCTTGGAGACACTGACACCAAACAGATCCCGCTGCGAGCTAGTCCAGATCTCGAACAATTTGAGATTTTACCCTGCGCCGAACCGCAACCGCAAGTTCGCACGACTCTGCCAAGCGAAGGAAAATTCCGCTAAAGCAAGAACTGGGTTCCGATGGGACGTGCTGCCGCGCCAATGGCGCGGGCTTTTTTGCCGATGCTGCCTGCTTCGATCCGCGGACAGATCAGGCCGCGCGTATCCTGGGTGACGACGTAGCGTCTAACCCGTTCGACCAATTCATCGCGAATGTGATCTGGGAAGGCCCCGTCGATCAGGATCGCCTCAAAATCGATGACAGAACAAGTAGACAAGGCCGCTTTGGACAGTTCCTGTGCGGTTTGTCCCAGCCAGGGATCAACGTAGCGTGTTAACTTGCGCCAGCTTTCAGGGTCGGTCCAAAGCTGCCGTGGGTCCATGTCGACCTCGTGCAGGCGTCGCTCCAATTGGTGGATTGAGGCCATGTCGACCAATTGCATGCTTTCACCGTTGGGTCCGATGCTGCGCAGCGAACCCAATGCGCCGGCATTGCCTTGACGCCCCTCGTAGACCGCGTTGTCGAGCGCAATTCCACCGCCGATGTAGGCCCCAACGAAGAAGTACGCGTAGTCCTGGAACTCTTTGCCGCGTCCGTAGGTGTGTTCCGCCTGACATGCAGCGGTGGCGTCGTTGAGCCGCAGAACGGGGAGGTCGATCCGATCCTCCAGTTGGCCTATTAGGTCTACATTTTGCCAATCCGCAAAAACACCACCTGGGCTGACGTCTTGTGCGTTCCAAAGTTCGAACGCAGCGGCCGCGCCGAACCCACATATTCTTTGTCGATGCGCGCCGCTCATTTCAGAGCTGATGCCGTGCACGCCATCCTCGACAAAGGCAAAGATGTCGGCAGGCGTCGGACGCATGTAGGTGAGGTTTCTCTCGTGACGCACAGTGCCGGTAAAATCGATCAATACGAGTTCTGCCGAGCGTCGCCCTATCTCGAGGCCAAACGAAAACGCACCTTCTGGATCCAGATGCATTGGGATTGATGGCTTTCCAACCTTGCCGCGCACCGGGTCGCCGCGCCGCACGAGACCCTCAGACTCGAGCCTGCGCAAAATGCTAGACACTGTGGGCGGGGATAATCCGGCGCGCCGCGACAAGTCGCTGCCCGGCATCCCACCGTGACGTTGGATCAGCGACAGCAAAAGCCGTTCATTGTGGTCACGCACACCACGTTGGCTCAACCCGAAGCTGAGCGATCTGACCAATCCGTCTTCCATTGGCGACTACTAATGCCTCCTTTCCGCGCATCATCCTAGCGGATTCTCTTTAATAAAGAAAGTTAACTAATTAATTGACAGGCCCGCTCGAATCGTGACTTTTGGAGGCAAGCGACCTGAGGAGGGATCGCTGATTAGGCGGCGCACAGCTGCCGGAAATCTGTCTTGGGAGGACACCATGAAAAAGCTACTGATCGGCACTGCGCTGGCTACCGTTGCGACAACGGGTGCGGCGATGGCGGACGGGCACGGCGTATCCGCCTGCCTTATCACAAAGACCGACACCAACCCATTTTTCGTAATGATGCGTCAGGGCGCGGAGGCCGCTGCAGCCGAATTGGGCATCACTTTGAATTCCTACGCCGGTCAGGTGGACGGCGACAACGAAGCCCAGGTTGCTGCGATTGAAACCTGCATCGCGAATGGCGCATCCGGCATCTTGATCACCGCATCCGACACCGCCGCAATCGTTCCCGCCGTGGAAGAAGCGCGCGCCGCAGGCATCCTTGTGATCGCGCTCGACACGCCGTTGGAGCCGATTGATGCCGCCGACGCGACCTTTGCGACCGACAACTTTGCAGCCGGCGAGCTGATCGGTCAGTGGGCCGCGGGTGCTTTGGGCGACGCTGCCGCCGATGCGCGGATCGCCATGCTTGATCTGGCCATCAGCCAGCCCACCGTTGGCGTGTTGCGCGACCAAGGCTTTTTGACAGGTTTTGGCATCGACGTGGTCGATCCCAGCCTGTGGGGCGATGAAACTGATGAGCGGATCATCTGCAACGAAGTCACTGCAGGCAACGAAGAAGGCGGTCGCACCGCAATGGAAACCTGCCTTGCCGCAGACCCAGACATCAACGTCGTCTACACCATCAATGAGCCCGCTGCTGCCGGTGCATATGAGGCACTTGTAGCCGTCGGCCGTCAGGATGACGTGCTGATCGTCTCGGTTGACGGGGGCTGTCCCGGTGTTGCCGACGTTGCGGATGGCGTGATCGGCGCCACGTCGCAGCAATACCCGCTGCTGATGGCGTCGCTTGGCATTGAAGCCATTGCAGCCTTCGCCGAAGACGGGACGCTGCCGGAAAACACCCCCGGCCTCGACTTCTTCGACACCGGTGTAGCGCTTGTGGCAGCCGAACCCGTCGACGGTGTCGACAGCATTTCGGTCGAGGAAGGCGCCGACCTCTGCTGGGGCTGATTTGAGCCGGGTTAAACGCCCAACATTATGCTAGAAGAAGGGCGGGCCAAGGTCCGCCCTTTGAAAATCTCGACCGCGACTGATGGAAGACAGGGGCAAAAAAAATGACGGAGCGTTCCGACAATTTTGAAGATGGCTTGAAAGGCGCAGAGCAAAGCGTTGCAAGCTTTGAACTCGACAATAAGTCCCTGCTGATGCGCTTCCAAAGTGCGCTCCACAAAACGCCGTCGCTCGTGCCCCTGATCGTGTTGGGATGCGCAATCATGATCTTCACGGGCTGGCTTGGCCCTCGGTTCCTGCCGCAGATGACTCTGGTGTTCCAACAGATCCAGATCGTGGGTATCCTTGCGCTGGCACAAACCCTGGTGATCCTGACGGCCGGGATCGATCTGTCGGTCGGGGCCATCGCAGTGTTCTGTTCCGTCATCATGGGACAGTTCACGTTCCGCTATGGCATCCCGCCAGCCGTTGCCGTGGCCTGTGGTCTAGCGGCAGGTGCAGCCATCGGGGCGTTGTCGGGGTGGCTGGTCACGCGGATCAAGATTCCACCCTTTATCGCCACACTCGGCGTGTGGCAGATCGTGTTGGCGGCCAACTACATCTATTCCCGTAACGAGACGATCCGCGCCCGCGACATCCGCGAAGACGCGCCGATGCTGCAATGGCTGGGGCTCAAGCCTAACGAGCAGCTGGTGCTCTGGATCGATGGCCTGCGCGGCAATGTTTATGAGCGGATGCGGCCCAACGATACCGACCAATTCCTGCTGGATCTGATCTGGCAGACCAAGATCACTTACGGCGTGCTGACCTTGATCCTGCTCACCTTTATTCTGGCCTACATGCTGCGCTCCACCGCGTGGGGTCGACATGTCTACGCGGTGGGCGATGATCCGGAAGCCGCCGAGCTTGCCGGTGTCAACGTCAAGCGCACGCTGATGTCGGTCTATATGCTGGCCGGTTTTATTGCCGCAATTGCGGGATGGTCTTTGATTGGGCGGTTCGCCTCGGTCTCGCCCAGTGCGTCGACGGGGATCGAAGGCAATATTGAGTCGATCACAGCCGTGGTGATCGGCGGCATTTCCCTGTTCGGGGGGCGCGGCTCCATCTGGGGGGCGTTTTTTGGGGCACTCATCGTGGGGGTCTTCATGCTGGGCCTCGGGATGGCTGGTGTGAACCCGCAATGGACCTTCATGTTGATCGGCACGCTCATCATTTTGGCGGTCGGCATCGACCAGTGGATCAGAAAGGTGGCCGCGTGATGCAACCCATTCTTAAAGGCAGAAACCTGACTAAACGCTACGGCAAGGTGGTTGCCCTCGATAATTGCGACTTCGATCTTTACCCGGGGGAAATCCTGGCCGTGATCGGCGACAACGGGGCGGGCAAGTCCACTCTGATTAAGGCGCTGTCGGGGGCGGTTGTGCCCGACCAAGGTGAGGTCGAGTTGGAAGGTAAGCGCGTTAATTTCGCCTCACCGAACGACGCACGCCATGCCGGGATCGAGACCGTGTATCAGACGTTGGCCGTCAGCCCTGCGCTATCGATTGCAGACAACATGTTCATGGGGCGCGAGCTGCGCAAACCTGGCTGGCGCGGAACGATATTGAAGCAGTTAGACAAGGCCGCGATGGAGGCCAAGGCGCGCGAGAAGCTGAATGAGCTGGGTTTGATGACGATCCAGAACATCAATCAGGCTGTTGAGACGCTGTCGGGGGGACAACGACAAGGCGTCGCGGTGGCACGCGCAGCCGCGTTTGGCTCGAAGGTCATCATCCTCGACGAACCCACTGCGGCACTCGGGGTCAAAGAGTCGAGAAAGGTGTTGGAGTTGATCCTAGACGTCCGGTCTCGGGGCATTCCGATCATCCTGATCAGTCACAACATGCCCCACGTATTCGAAGTTGCCGATCGAATCCACGTGCATCGACTAGGCCGCAGACTTTGTGTCGTGGACCCAAAGGACTACACCATGTCAGACGCCGTCGCTTTCATGACCGGCGCCAAGGAAGCTCCAGCAAGCGTTCAAATGGCTTAGGCGCGGCTAAGGTTTGCCTGGATGCTTGGTACGCTTGCCCAGACGCGATTTCAGTGAGCGTCTACTTTCCGCCACAGATGACTAGGCACCCAGCGGCTACAGGCTTTTATCGCTCGCGCAGCTAAGGGACGGTTCTTCCCGTAGTCCAGCCATCTATTGTTGCCGAGTTCGAGCAGGTGCAGCCAATGACCGCTAAGCGGGTTGCGACTGCAGCCCTTTCGCCCATGAACGAACGGCAGGTGTGGGCCCGCTTCAGGCCTCCAACCGATCAGAAAAAGATCGACAGCGAGAACTCCACGAAGGAGTCATCGTCCACAAAAGACAGCGGATCGTTGGATGGAGCCGCGTCAACGTGGCTCGCATGCATTCCCAAACTTACGTTGTCACCCAATCGACGCGACGCCCCGAGAGTGAACAGCTGCGCGTCATCGTCCACGTCGATGAAGACGCTGGCATCAATGCGGGTGTCGTTGGTGTCATTGGCGGAATAGGCCGCTGCAAGGAACACATCATCTGCGAATGCCGTCACCGGCTGCCGCGTGCTACGGTTGTCGTAGTGATATTCGGCGGAGACGATCAGCGTGCCGGCACCGCCCATGAAATCGTTGAACGTATAGTCGCCGCCAACAATTGCGCCAGAGAACGTCTCGAACTCGGTGTTGCGCACGAAACCCTCGAACCGCAGCTGCGTGTTCCCCTGAGTGTAGACGGTCGTCAATCCGAATTGATTGATATCCTGATAATATGGCGCTGATGCCAGCAGGCCGAAGTTCACGGCATTCGCGGCAACCCCGGGGCCAAAGTTCGTGGCCAGGAAAGCGTCAATCTCGGCCTGCGTTGAAGGGGCAGCGTTGCCACTTTCGAAATTTGCGATGGAGGCGGCCGTGATCGCATTACAGGTCGCGGCGTCCACTCCAGGGCCTGGGCGGTTACACCCCAAAAGCCCGACGGACTCGCGATCTGCGCCAATGTAAAAGGAGGCCCCAACATCCAGCGCGCCCTGTCCAACTGCATAGTTGTTTGTGAACCGCACGGCGAAGTTAAGCGGATTATCGGTTTCGTAGGCGATGAGATCATCGTCGGTATAAAGCGGACCACGATAGCGGGAATTCAAACCGCCAAAGTTCTCGATCGTGTTGCCCGGCAGGGCATAAACGCTGAACGTCCCGATTTGGGTGAAGAAGTTTGCATTCAACATCGGTGTGCCTAGAAGCTCACTATCGCCGACCTGGTTGGCGCGATCGCGACTGTTGAGCACGTTGACGATCGTGCGCCCGTTGCTGACGCCCCAATCTTCCACGTTGTAGCCGATCAGGTAGTCCCAGGTGTCAAAGCTGCTGGTGTAGTAGAGGCGTTGAATATTCAGGACCGAACGTTCGTTGAAGTCGTCGAAAAGTCCACTGATTTCGCCGATAATCGCCCCATCCTCAAGTTCCAGATCAGCGTTCAGACGAACCCCGAAATAGGGATAGAGGCCGGCATCTGATTGGCCAAAGAAGGCCCCGTCTTCGAAGTAGTAGCGCGCGCCGAGTTCGGTTTCAGCCGAAAGCGACAGGTAATCAGAGGTTTGCGCGCTTACTGGCGCCGCAAAAAGGCAGGCCAAGACACAAGACGTTTTGCGAAAATTCATGGAAGCCCCCAAGCAACCTAAATGGCAGTGTTTAATCGACGCTAACCTATCGACTGATAGGGCGAAACGCTGGCAGCGCGCCAAGGGAAAACAATTCTCAGACGCTTGCCGATAGGCAACAATTCTTGGCCTAGCGAATGCGGCCGAGCGCGTTGGTGGTGAACGCGTTGGGCGACAAACCTTGGTTAAACGTGTACCCGCTCCAATCCAATCGGGTGCTAGCCCCGGTCAGATGGTTAGACATGTCCATTCTTTGCGGTCGCCACCAACGCCCGGAGTGTTGGCGGTACCCTGAAATCGTCAGCGTTTTCAGGTGCGCCCCGCGACGGTCGAAATACTGTACCTGCTGCAGACGCAAATGCGCCTGATCAAGCCAAATGCGCTGACGGCTATACCCCGACGAACGCGTGTTCGGCACGCGGTCGATGATATGGCAAGAGCCACCGGCGGGACACGCTCCGTCGTTTACCCAAGCGTGGTCGAATTTGTCGACCTCCTGATCGACCATATCCTCGAATGCGAACTCACTGCCGACGAATGATCCGGATCGACCGGATCCGGTGATCCGGCGCACACGGTCCATCGCGGGAAGGAACAGCCATTGGTCGTCATTGCGCCCTTCATACGTGTGGGTCAGCAAAGCGGTGTTGCGAATGTCGCCGGGCCATTCGAATACCATAAGCGATCTTGTCTGCCCGGGGCCCGTGCTTATCCAGCGCGTTTCAAACCGCCGCGTCGCATTCTGTCCGCTGGCAGTCCGCAGGGTCATTTCACCATCTGCCGTCACGTCCTGATAGCCGCCGGCGCGGTCAGAGGCCTCCGTCGCAATCCTCAGCCCGCGCGCCTCGGCGCTTTCCGACTGCGCGCCAAGCCGCGTTGCCAAGCCCCCTGCCAGCAAAACAGCGGGGCCAGCAATAAACGTTCGACGATGAAGTTTCATCTCAATTACTCCGGAGTCTAACCAGCACTGCTGGCAGGAAAAATAAGTCTGACAGCAGCGCAAAAAACACCACGATAGCTGTCAACAATCCAATATGTTGATTTATGGCAAATCCTGAAGCTGCCATGATAGCGAAGCCCAAAATCAAGGCAAGCGAAGTGAGCATTATGGAAGAGCCAACAACCGAGAACGTCTCTTCGAGGGCGGCGGCACTTGGCATATTCCTCCTACGACACCGCAAGTAGTGCATCAGGAAATGCACGGTGTCGTCGACCACGATGCCAAAGGTCATGGTCGTCACCACGGTCGACCCCAGGTTCACATCTCCCAGGATCATACCCCAAAGCCCGAACGCCAACAGCGCTGGGAACAGGTTGGGAATCAAGCTGATCAGGCCATATCGAAGGCTGCGCAACGTGACGACCAAGGTTAGCGATACAAGACAAAGGACGACAAGAAATCCGGTCAACATCTGGCTGTTGTTGCGTTCAGATATCCGCGCGAATGCAATCGACAACCCCGTGGCCCGGGATGCGATCTCGCCTTCGTTCTCGGCCAGCCATGCCTCAGCTCGAACGGCAAGGGCGCGCAAATCACGGGCATGCGGCGCCCGGACGGTAACGCTGACCAGGGAATTCCTACGATCTACATCCAGCAGTGTGTTCATATCCATGCCAACGGGCAATGACAGTTCATAGAACATCAGAAGCTGCGCGTTTCCCTCCTGAGTATCGGCAATGGCTTGGGCATCGGGGTCATCATCATTCATCGAAAGGTTGATGCTTTCGATGATGTTGCTGAGCGCTGAGACAGAGACCACGTCTGGCTGGACCTGTAGCCAATCGGCAAAGCGATCCATCGCGCGTAGGTAGTCGGGGTCGAATACGCTTGCCCCTGCTGGCGCCGGCAATGAGAATTGCAGATTTTCCAGCCCCGTCAGCCGGTTTTGGATAACCTCGGCGTCCTGGCGCAATTCATAGCGGTCATCAAAGTAACGGATGACGTTATCGTTGAATTCGATGCGGCTGACACCATAGAGCGCAAACATAGCTAACACAGGAAAGACGACCAGCCAGATGCGGCTTGTCCGCAGGACCCAATCCGCAAATTTGCGCATGCCGTTCGGCGTTACCATCAAACGACCGGTGCCAATTGGTGGTTTTTTTCGGAAGAACGTGGGCAGGATCACGAACACGGCTACAAGCCCGAAGACCATTCCAAACGCCACGATTGTCCCCATGTTGGCCAGGGGTGGGGAGGGCGCGAAGTTAAGGCACAGAAACCCGAATGCCGTCGTCAGGTGGCTGACCGTAACGGGGGCCAAGTTCTCACGGATTGCCAGGTCGAAGGGCTGTGCATCCCGGCCTGATTGGGCGGCGCGAACCGTGCTGATGATGATGTGCACGCAAGACGTCGACACCAACACCATCACGGCAAGCGGGCTGATGGCCGTTCCAGCACTGAGCGAGACCCCAATCCAACCCGCAAAGCCGAACGTCGCAAGTGTTGAAACTGCCAAGACCAGGATCGTGACCGCCACCGATCTGAGCGAGCCCAGGGCGAGGGTCAGAAACCCCATCGCGGCCAGAAAGGCCAGCGGCACCAGATACCGGATATCTTCAAGCGCCACTTGCCGCAGCAACGAGTTCGCCAAGAGCCCACCCAGAGTGTGAACACTCCAGCCGTCGTTTTCGGCCTCCCAACGTTGGCCCATCTCGCGCACATGAGCTTCTATCGTATCGGCTGCGCCCGCTTCTCCGTCGGGCAAAACAACGCGAATTGTGATCCCGAAGACATCGCCGTTCTCGGACAAAAGCGTGTTGCGCAAACCATCCGAGCCCATGGCCAATTCAGCAAACCGGGCGGCCATCTCGGGCGTGATGTCGTCAAACTCGTCCAGCATTGGTTCGACAAAAATGTCTTCACCGTCCGCGAAGGTGTGCATGTGGTTGACTGGCGAATCCACGCGCAAGACGTAAGGCACCTGCCACGCATCATCGGTAAATTGCCGCAGCACCTCCAAAGTTGACGGAGCAAATGCCGCACCGTCCGGAGGGACAATCGCAAGCAGCAACGTGATAGGCCGCGTGTAGGCGTCCTCCACCATGCGGAGGTCTTCATAATCTTGATTGCCGCTACCAAAAAACGCCCGTGTGTCCGACGATACTTGAAGGCGTCCGACCCCCATCGCCAGAAACGCCAACACCATGGCCAGTCCGATAAGTGCAATCCAATTGAAACGTAGCAGGACCGCGGCAACCCGGTTGGCAGCGTTCATGCGACCCCACCGGGACGATCAGCAGCTTTCAGGTATCCGTATTGTTCGAAGTATTGATGCCAATGCGTGTCGACCACTTCCACCACATCCGCATCGATCCCGAATGTGTTTGTCTTGTACGTGCGCGCTTGTTCGGCCTTCTTCTCATAGATGTCCGCGACATCGTCGAAGTTGCCCAATTTTAGCTTGTCGTAGACCCCACGAATGGTTCCAGGCACATCGACCCGGAGGTCTTCGTAGCGAATTGTGACCAAGTTTTCGGATGGAATGACGCGCTTGGTTTCGTCGAACTGGTCGTGGAAGCGAACAAAATTGGCCAGCCCAAGCTCTTGCAGCACTTCATCGGTAGGGATGCGGTCTTGCAGGCCCTGCGACACCAGCATCGAAGACATCGTTTTGCGGTTGGAGACAAAGATGTTGTAGGGATCACGAACGATATGAATGAACTTCGCATTCGGAAATAGGCGCACGATCTCATCGACGCGCACTGTATGGAGCGGCGACTTCAGCAGCAGGCGTTTGCCTGGATGGCAGAATTGCAGTTTGCGCAGGAAGCCCATCCAGATCCGGCGAAATTCATCGGCTTGGTCAGATGTCATCTGACCAGTGGTGGGCGGCGGAAAGCTGTCTTCCGGCTCGCAGGGCAGCAGCAGGCTTTGATACGGCGTGGGTCCCCCCGACATCAGCAAGCCAACTTCGTCTTCCTGCATCGAGTCCTGATCAACGGTCACGTTGTCCATCGGCCGTTTCTTGGGTGCAAGAAGGGCCATGATTGCGCGGGACAACCCGCGCCCCAACAGAAATCCATCTGGGTGAAAGCACGCCATCGACGATGGTCCGCAGAATGCCGGGTCAGCGGCCAGTGTTTCATGCAGCCATGTCGTTCCACTACGAAAATGGCCCAGGATAAAGACGGGATCGGGTTCGATCCGAACCTGCGCAAGACGACGCCCGTAGATCGCCTGCACCAAGCCCTTTTTCACAAGCGTGGCGGCCGAGATCAACGTGATGGTGGTCAGCAAGGGATAGCGTCGGGGAGAGACTTTGCCCCAGCGACCGCGCATCAACCGCAGCCAAACATCCAGAGAAATGCCGTGCCACAGCCGCAGCTCGAACGGTTTGTAGTCCTCGTCGCGCGCAGTGATCTTGCGGGTCTTTTGTTGAGGTGCCGTCATGAAAGATCCGCCTCGACGAATTCAACACCCAACAGGTCGCTCATCGTATCGGCCACCTTTTGAACCTCATGATCATCAAGCGACAGCTTATCGAACCGAAGCCTTATCGTTGCGGGATCCAACGGGTCGATCTTAATCTGCAGATCGAACGATATCCGGGTCGATCGCCCAGCCTCGACCGCAGAAACCTTATAGGGTCCAAGACTAAATTCTGTTCCCAAAGGGCTGCGAAAAGCCTGTTTGAAGAGCGACTTATCCTCCCTGGAAACAGCACGGGGTTGGTAGGCCGAAAATTGGCCGGGATATGATCCCTGTGCAACTAAATGGTCCCAATAGTCCGTGCCTAACCGCGCCGTATTTGACGGAAGATGCGCCATGACCTTCATGTAAGTTTGGCTCAATTCGACAATGGCACTTTGAAAATCTGCACGCGCAACGCGGGTGTATATCAGAAGCGGATCAAGGGTGTGGTCACCCATGAAGGTCGCCAATCTGGGGTCGGAGCGGGTGACATGGGACATGAAGGCGACCCGGTCCAGATCAAAGCTCTCGCAAACTGCTTGATAGTGGGTGGCAAAGATCAAGGTAGTCTTTGGTACGTTCAGCTTAGTGGACAAAGCCTTCAAACGCTCTTGGGCGCGCTTTGACAGCATCAGTGTTAGGGTGCGCATGATGCGTTCACCCAAGATTGGGGGCGGGTTGGTTCGGCCTTTCGTAAGGCGACCAAGCACTGGCGTTTTGGGAAAGTCACGATGTAGCTCAGCCCAGAATGCCTCTATCTCGGCGACCCGGGCTGGCGGGGGCGACTGAAAATTCGTGATGTAATCGGCATGGCTGACTGCACGCTCCAAAACCGGCAAGCCCATGAGGTATTTGAACAAATCTTCAAACAGAACAACCATTCCGAAACCGTCGGAAATGGCGTGATGCACCCGCGCAATGACTGCATCGCCATGCACCCCTCCCCTGACCAAGACGACCTCTGCCATCGGTCCACCGATAAGCGGTAATGGTTTGTTGGCGGTCTCCATGATCGCAGCATTGAAAGCGACCGGGTCGGCGTTGCTTGCGTCGATTTCTACGATTTCGACTGGCCCCGGCGGAGCAACAACTGCACGCCATTTGCCCTTGATCCGTTCGAACCGAATTCTGAGGCTGTCGTGCCGAAGAAATACCTTGTCCAGCGCACGCTGAAGTCGACGCCTGTCCAGCCTTGGTTTGACCAAGGTCGTGTGGCTTAACAAAAGCATGTGCCGGAAATCGTCCGTGCACTGCGGATCTTCTTCGAATTTCAGCAGAGTTTCCTGCCAAATCGACACAGGTTGAACAAGGGCGCGCGCCGCTTCCGTCCGACCAGAACGCCCGCGGCCAACGCTGATCATCCGGATGCCTCAGACATTGCTCATGGCTTTCGACTTGGTCTGGACGCTCAGGCCGGTTGCAATTGTTTCAGCCATGGCGTGATCCATGACGTCCTGATCGTAGAGCATCTGGATGGTGCCTTTGTCCATCCGGCGCAACCGAATGTCTGCGAGGGCGCTCGCCGGAACCTCTTCCCCTGAGGAAGCGGCCATTGGCTCCCAAGCAATTTGGAACGGCGATGCACCGGTCGGGTCAAACAGCTCTCGAAATTCAACCGCGGCCATGTGGCAATCGAATGTCAGATGCGCATCCGCGTGGGCGAGGACGCGGTCAAGTTTTGCGCGCGCGATCGGCCCGGCCCCGGCTTCCGGTACCAAAACGGGTTGCTCGACTTCGAACAATGATGCGGCCTCAGTGTTGACTGAACTGGCCAACGTGCGGGACTTGCGCGCAACTAGCACCGCGCCCTGACTACTCGTCGCATTGCGCAAGGAAGTCACAAATCCGCTTAGAATTTCGGCCTCAGAGAGGTCAGAGCCAGCTTTGATGTCAATGGACTTTGCAGGCCCATGATTGCGGCCGGCCCAACCGGGCAGCAAGGCGCGCTGGCGGCGTGCGAACGGTACGGGGTTAATAACGCCATGCCCGGCGAGGCTGTACCACCAGAACCCGCGATCCTGCTGGCAAATCGGATCGTCGGGATCGAAGGCCACGCGCGATAGTCCACTGGTGAGGGCGCGCTGCGTCATGCGCTTCGGTAAGCTGCCGCCTTCCAGCTGGATGACAATGTCGTCGGCCAACGCATCACAAGCCCGCCCATCGCCAATAATGGCGTGCATCCGAACGATGAGGGTGCACTGGTCGTCTTGGGGCACAGAGATCCGCACGAATTCGCCAGCTGACGCCTGCAACATTCCGGCGTCGGCGCGATCGCCAACTTCAGGGATTGAGCCATCGAAATTCAAGCCGCCTTCATCGTCGATCCGAGTTGTGATCAGCGGATGGCGCAACTTCAGCCGCCAGATCGCCGACATGATCGCCTTGCGATCGACGGCCTCAGGCAATGTTCGGGTGGTCTCATGTTCATTCGCTTGCCGAACGGCGTCTGACGTCATCGATGATCCGGCCGCATGCAGCATCCCGCGCTGTCGATTGGTCGCCATCAGTCGCTTAGAAACTGTGGCGGTCGTTTGTTCGCCGTTGTCCGCTTGCTCAGCCACTGCTGCCTCGTCGAGTTTCATCTTCTCGACTTCGACCGCCAGCATGTCTGCCAATTGGTCGATTGAAGGCGCTTGCAGGAATTTCGAGATCGGCATGCCTTGATCCAGCGCCGTCTCAATACGCACCTTCAATTCAAAGGACGACAAGCTGTCGAGGCCAAGTTCGCTCATGGGGCGGGCAGTTTCGATAGCGGCCTTATCGATTTTGAGAACGCCACTAAGTTCGTCCGTCACAAAGTCACGCGTTGCATCGATCAGCGCGTCGCCTTCCAGCTGCATCAGGCGCACCCGAACTTCCTGCGCGCCAGCTTTGTCTTCTTGCAAGACCGATGCGATGCGGGGAGTGCTTCCCAAGGCCGCGTTGGCCCGCGCGATTTGCGGCCAATCGGCCCGCGAGTATACGAAGCTCGCAACATCCAGCGATGCGGCAACCTCCATTGCGGGCGCAATGTCTTTGCGGTGCAGCCCGTGCAGGCCGACGCTTTCCAGATAGGATCCCAGTGCCTTGTTCTGCGCCACGAACCCCGCGTCGGCGATTGCGCCCCAATCGATGGCCATGCCCGGCTGACCCATCGATGACCGGTAGTGTGCAAGCGCATCAAGGAACGCATTTCCGGCGATGTAGTTGCTCTGCCCGGCAGAGCCAATGACCTGCGAAATCGAAGAAAACCCGATCATGAAATCCAGCTTGAGCCCGCATTGTTCGGTGGCACGATGAAGCACCCAGGCACCGCGCACTTTCGGTGAAAGGACTTCGGTAATCATCTCGGGCGTCAATTGATTGGCCATGCCGTCCTTGATGACAGCCGCACCATGGATGATGCCACGCATTGGCGCGCCGTTGGCGTCGCAATCCTTCATGAGTGCTATGACGGCGTCCTCATTGGTGGCGTCCAATGCCACCGGGGTAACTTTTGCGCCCCACGCCTCCAACTTGCGGATGAAGCCCGCGTTTGACGCCTTCACCGTTCCTGATCGAGACGCCAGAATGAGATGTCCGGCCCCGGCCTTGGCCAACCACTCCGCAACACTCAGGCTGAAGCCGCCGGTGCCACCCGTGATCAAATAGGATGCGTTCTTTTCAAGACGCACAGGCCTCGTACGATCCCGGCGCACTTGGAAGTCATCTTCTTCGAGAGAGACAACGACCTTCCCGATGTGCTTGGCCTGGCTCATATAACGGATCGCGTCATTCGCCCGACTGATCGGAAACTCCGTCACGGGAAGCGGGGTCAACTGACCGTTTTCCAACATGCCGGCTAGCTCTGCGAACAGTCCCTCCATCAGGTCGGGGCGCTCCAGACCCATCGCAGCCAGATCTAGCACCGAAAGCGAGACATTGCGACGGAGAGCCTTCATCCCAATAGAGGCGTCCTCATAGACATCGCGCTTGCCGATTTCGAGGAACCGACCGTAGGGGGCCATGATCTCAAGCCCCTTGATGATGTAGTCGCCGGGCAGTGAATTAAGCAGAATATCAACGCCCTTGCCCTTTGTAATCCGCATCACGTCATCTGCGAATTTAAGCGAGCGTGAGTCCATCACGTGATGAACCCCCATGTCGCGAAGCAGTTTGCGTTTCGCAGGACTGCCGGCGGTCGCAAAGATCTCAGCTCCGGCGGCTTGTGCCAGTTGCACCGCTGCGGTGCCGACGCCGCCCGTTGCCACATGGATAAAGACGCGCTCTCCCTTGCGCATCCGACCCACGTGGTTCAGCGCGTAATGCGCCGTGGCAAAGGCGCTTGGGATCGTTGAGGCTTCGGCAAGGGTGATATTTTCGGGCAACGGCGTAACTGCGGCTGCATCAACCGTCATGAACCGTTGCAGGCACCGCTTGCCCAGCCCCATAACCCGGTCGCCTGGCTTCAGGTCGGACACTTTGGCCCCGACGCTTTCAACCACAGCCCCAAATTCCAAGCCCAACTGCTGCCACGCAGGTTCCGGTTCGGCCTCCGCCGGCAATAGGCCGGTTACGGCCATGATATCGCGAAAGTTCAGGCCAACAGCCGAGATCCGCAAGCGCACCTGATCCGCACCAACAGGTTCAAGCGGGACTTCAAACAGGCCCAAATGGTCGATGACACCGGGATTGCGCATCGTTAGGTGGAAATTGGTGTCGCGATCCGTAGCCGGGACTAACAAGAGCTTGGGATCCAGATCGTTGGCGGCAATCCGTTGAAGGCGCGGCACGAACCGGCGGTCGTCCTTCAGGATCAGCTCGCTTTCGGGGGATGGAGTCAGGATGTGACGAGCTAGAATATCTGGCCGAGCAAGGGTATCGCCATCACCGTCAATGACCCGCACCTTGTATTCGGGCGTTTCGGTGGCCAGTCCCCGCGCCAATGCAGCCATCGGCATCTGGGTAAGGATACTTGCACCGGCAGAATGATCCTTAGCTTCGGGATAAGCGCCTGACGTAAGTACAACAATCTGCGGCAGACCATTTGTACCGCCGCGTGCATAGTCCATCATGTCACCCAATGCGATCATGTCCGTTACACAGGCCTCGATTGGGGCAAATAGGGCATCCGGATCGGTGCTGTCGTCGAAACGCGGCAGGTCAAGCGGCCACGTCACGACAATGCCGTCCACCGCGCCCTCTTCTAACGCATCTCCGATAAGGTCGAGCAATCCGCCGCTCGCGTCGTCACCCAATTCTCCACGTGGGATTGAGCGGACCTCTGCTCCGGCGACGGCAAGCGCACCCGCAATCTTCGTCGCCGAACCGGGCGCGTCTTCAAGAACAATCCACTGACCAGCCTCAGGTGCCAATTCCGCGTTCCCGCGCAGTTCAACGATGTCTTGCCGCACGATGTGGGCAGGATGCTCCTCGTCCGTGCTTTCGGTGATGTTGGACGGAATGACGCGAACTTGCACGTCTTCAACGCTCATCAACATACGCCCGTCGGGATCGCGCACATCAAAACTGCCGGTCCAATCCTTGTTCTCAGACGCACTAAGCTGTCGAGATTCCAGGAGCACGGAGTCGGGGAAGTCCTGATACAAGCGCAGACGTTTGAAGCCAATTGGCAATGACATGGGATCGGTAACACTGCGTCCACGATTGACGCGATCAATGCGCATGCTTGGCTCGATCACCTGAAGACAGCCATCCAGAACGGTCGGATGAACGTGGAAGTTCAATGTGCTGTCTTTGAGCTCTTCACGCAGATTGACGGATGCGTAGGTTTTCGAACGCGACAGGCTAAGCGCATCTACGGTCTGGAACGTGGCGCCGTAGTTGATGAAAGTGCCTTCAACACCCGGCTCATAGACATAAGATGTCGGCACCTCGAAGAGCCCGGCTTTGCCTACATCAATTTTGCGAACCGCAGGCGCGGGAAGGTCAAGCATGCGCACGCGCGCCTCGCAGCGCAGTATCCACTCATCTTCGACATCCCGCGCACGCGAGAACACCTTCACACGCTTGCGTTCTTCATCGTAGGTGGTGCTCAGCAAAATGTCTTGATCCGCCGCAATGAACAGGGCTTCGTGGATGACGGCGTCTTCCAATTCCAGGACGCCGGAAGTCCCGAAAAGTTCACGACAAACGGCGACGATGGTGTCGACATAGCCAGCGGCCGGAAAGATCACATCGCCGCCGAGGCGGTGATCTTTCAAGAAATCGTAGGCTTTCAGGTTTATCTCGGACAACCAGGACGTGGACTGCGCGCGATTGCGCTGCCCGAGAAAGGGGTGCTTGACTGGCTTCAGCAAAACGTCCCGGCTTTCCTCGGAATCCTGCCAAAACTCCTCCATCTGCCAAACGTATCGCGGCAACTCTACATGAACCGATGGGCTGCCAGCGATCTGTCCCCAATCCAGGTCGGATCCTTCTACGAACAGGGTCGCAGCTGCGCGCGCCACAGCGTCGAAGTCTCCGCCCTTGCGGGTGAGCGAGCTAAGCACGGTCGCATCAGCACCTTTTTCGAGGGTCGTGCTTCGCGTCGGGCCCGCCAAGGTTGCGGCAGGACCAAGCTCCAGAAACGTTGTGGCTCCCATGTCGACGGCAGTTTCCACCGCGCCCTGAAAGTTCACCGGGCGGCGCAAGTTCAACCAGCCGTAGTCTGTATCAAATCGCGTCTCTGGCTGCGCTGTGACCGTTGAGATGAAGGGCAGCTGCGGCACGCTCCAGTCAATGTTTGACATCTCGCGCCGGAACCAAGCCTCTCCCGCATCAAGGTGGTAGGAATGCCAAGCCGTATCCACGGCAAGCGCGCGGATGAAAGTATCCGGGCGTAGCATCTGGAATTCTTCTACAAAATCGTGAAGCGCGTCGAAATCACCGCTAATGGTCGTCGATCCCGGGCCATTTACCGCGGCAATCCCTAGCTTTCCGTCTGGCGGCAGGATCGCTTCGACGTCATCAGGCTGCATCCCGATCGCTGCCATCGCGCCCTTCTGCCCCAATTGATCACGGATCGCCCCGCGTTTGGACAGAAACTTGGCAGCCCCCTTCAAGGAAAGGCCGCCCGCCACGTGGGACGCGGCCGCTTCGCCGATGGAGTGGCCGATAACCATGTCAGGCTGAATACCCAGTTCCGCCCAAACCGCTGCAAGACCATATTGGATAGCAAACAACCCGGGCTGCGTGACGGTCGTGTCATCAATTCGCGACTGTTCTCGATCACGAAGCAACTCTTCGCGGATGGACCAGCCTGCAACCGGTTGGAATTCCGCGTCAAATGCGGCCACAGCATCTGCAAATGTGGCGTTGTGTTCCAGAAGGTCGCGCGCCATGGCCCACCACTGGCTGCCTTGTCCGGAAAAGGTAAAGCAGAGCTTGCGGGCTGCTTTGACTTGGCCTGCGACGATATTTTCCGCGTCGAAGTCTCCGGCGGCAATTCGTTTAAGTGCGGTTTTCAGCTCGCGTTCGCTGCGAGCCAGAACGACGACACGGCGCATTAGGTGGCCGCGCTTGGTCGCCAATGCTGCGGACAGATCGGGCAAGGACGTCTGTGCCAGCTCGCCTTTCGCACGCATCGCTTTCAGCAACGCTGCCGCATTTGCCTGCAATGCGTCCTGTGATGCAGCGGACAATGGGAAGAACAATGGCAGGCGTTTCGAAGGTGTTTCCACTTCTGCGGGCTTTGCGATCAATGCAGGCCGTGGCGCCTCTACTCCGGTTGGGGCCGACGAAATCAGAACGCTGGCATTCGCGCCTCCGAACCCGAATGAATTCACAACGGCATATCGGTCGCCACCTGTTTCCGGGAAGGGTTCGGCATCAACCGGAACCCGCAGGTTCAAGGCGTCGAAAGGGATGTTTGGGTTTGCTTTCTTGAAGCGAATATTTGGGGGCACGATGCCATGCTTCACAGCCAGAGTTGCCTTGATCAACCCGGTGATACCCGCACCGCTTTCCAAGTGACCGACGTTCGCTTTGCTTGACCCCACCCAAACCGGTAGGTCGGGCGAATTCTGTCCGATCACCGTTCCGATGGCGCCCGCTTCGATGGGGTCGCCGACCGGGGTGCCGGTTCCGTGCGCCTCGACATATCCGATCTGATCTGCCGAAACCTCGACTTGTCGCATCAAATTGCGCAGCATGCCGATCTGGGATGCCTGACTGGGCGCTGTGATCGTGTTGGTACCACCGTCTTGGTTGGTGCTCGTTGCATGGATCACACCATGAATCCGGTCACCATTGGCCACGGCATGGCCAAGAGGTTTCAGAACAACCATGCCCATCCCTTCGCCGCGCACAAACCCGTTGGCCGATGCATCAAACGTCGAAAGCTCCCCGGTGGGGGAGATCATTCCAGCTTTGGAAAAGGCCAGAAAAGGGGACGGGTGGATCAACGAATTCACACCGCCGACCAATGCCACGTCGCAAGCACCGGATCTTAGATTATGAACCGCTTGATCCAGGGCCATCAACGATGAGGAGCAGGCCGTATCAACTGCAAGGCTTGGCCCTTTAAGGTTGAGCCGGTGCGAAATGCGGTTGGCATTGATGCAAAGCGCATAGCCTGTGCCGGCAAACGCTTCAGCGCTCGTGACCCGCATCTCCTGGATGACGCGGTAGTCAGATTGAGAGATGCCGATGAACACACCGGTGGAGCCTCGCGAAAGGTCTTCCAACGGGATCTGGGCATCCCAAATTGCTTCGATGGCACCATGAAGCACCATGCGTTGCTGCGGATCCATCGAGGCCGCCTCGCGTGGTGAAATGCCGAAGAACTTGGCGTCAAAGTCGCGAATGCTGTCAACGAAACCGCCCCATTTGCTGACCGCTTTGGCAATCGCATGGGGGTTGGGGTCGTATGACGCAACCTTGTCCCAACGGTCCGCCGGGATTTCGGTGATCCCACACTGCTTCTTCAGCAAAAACGACCAGAATTCGTCAGGTGTGTGGTTCCCGCCCGGCAAATTACACGCCATGCCAACGATGGCGATTGGGTCAGTTGACCCAACGGGAAAACGACTACTCTGGGTGTTCATAAAATATTCCTAGTAAAAAAAATGCAGCCTCTGAGCGGTGCCAAATCCCACCAAACTCATGCCCCCACGGCACCATAGCTTCTGCGCGATGCGTTGATTGGTTTCAAGTAAATGCATCTGCGCACAGCGCGAAATTGGTCTGACGCAGGCAGATTTGCGGGGATCCAAACGGTTTCGTACATGTGCGGATGTATCCAATGCGGGCAGCATCACTGGCGTAACTCTAGCAGCGCCTAGCTACCCCAAATTCGGCCAGATTCGGCGAGATATCGCGTGACAAAGGGGTTTCACTACGCCGCAACATGTTGTGTGGCAGCGGCAATGCCAACGCAAATGAGGCGGTCTTGTCGAAATTTTGTTGTAGGAGAACGGTTTAGCCTTCATCGCAGCTACGTCGGCAGTGTTGCGAAAATGACACATCTTTTATTGCATATTCAGACGCGAGTTTGATCAGTCAGCTCAGCGTTGCGGCGCAAAGAATAGTTAACATAAAGCTAACGCATAGACCGCCGAAGCCGGGATTTACTGCTGCCCCCGGCTCTGGCCCACGACAGCCCCTTTTTGAAGGAACTTGGATATGATCCGTCCCGCCATTTTTGTTGGAGTACTCGCTGCCATTCCTGTGACCGCAACCGCACAAGGCGTCGAATTCGACGGCACGGTCACAATCGGATACTCGGCCAATTCTATCAACGACATCCCTGGAACGGATGTGAACCTCAACGGTTTCTCTTTCGATGCCGATGGTGATCTGCGCTTTTCCGATGAATTCTCAGTTGGTCTGGGTTTTGGCATCTCAACCGGCGAACTCGAAATCTCGGGCGGGGGGGCAAGCCCCAGCGTCGATTTGATGACCTTATCGGTTGAACCGCGCTACAACTTTGTCGGCGGTGCGTTCGCCGGATTGTACTATGAGATGAACGACCTCGACCTTTCTCTCATCGGTCCGATCACGGTTGGCATTGACGCTGAAAGCTACGGCCTTTTCGGGGGGTATGACTTCGGCCAAGGTCATGTCGAAGCGTTCTACGGCATGACCGATATCGGCGAAACATTCGGGATTGACGTCGACGTTGAGGACTATGGCCTTTCAGGTTCCTATCAGGTGATGCCAGAACTTGATGTGTTCGCAAGCGTGATCCGCACGGACATCTCGGTAGTCACCGTTAACGTGGACGCCACAACCTATTCGTTGGGCGCAGACTACGGTATCGGAAATGGAATCGGTGTTTATGGCTCCGTTGGCGCTGCAAATCTTGATCTGAGTGATCTTGGTCTCACCTCAGATATTTCGGCAACCGGCCTTACGCTGGGCGGCTCCTACGACCTTGCCCAAGCCGGCGTTTCGATCCCGCTGGTTGTAAGTGCTGAGTATTCGCGTACAAACCTTGATCTCAGTGCAATTGGGGCCCCGTTCGACCCAACAATCAACCGCTTCGCGGTCGGGTTGTCGATCCCGATTGGCAATGGGTCCGCGGATGCATTGAACTCGAACACCCGCAGTGCGCGGGGCGAATACCGCTCGGCCGTTGTTTCGGTTCTGCAGTCCTTTTGAGGAAGGCAAGCGGAAAGAAAACCGGGCGTCGGTTGCGCCCGGTTTTGCGTCCTTTTGGGGCTGCTCCAACCTTCACATTCCGTGGTGTCGCAGGGCGCTTTCGAGCATGAAGAAGTCATAGCAACTTCGTTGAAACTTGGATGTTTTGACGCGCTTTCGGGTCGTAAAGACGGAGTTGAATCTCATCTCATCCAACTTGACATTGAAGCACAAAACCTCATGGCAAAGCGGAAATGACCGAACCCGAGGGATGCAAACTCCAATATCCATTTTGAGAAGCCAATCTGGATTTGATCTCAAGTATTCGACATTTACCCATACAGATTAAGTGAAGTTTTTCGAGTTTAGACCTAATTGCGGGATCATACATTCGCAGCGAATGACCGGTATGCGGGCGCAACCGAAGCACACAAGCACGATTTCCAATGGCAGCAACGGGCCGTCAGTACCATAAAAGGAACCGCTTTAAAACGGATGCTCCTGTGCCCATGTTGTACAGGGGCATTTGCCAACTCCGCATCCAATAGGTGGTTCCATAAGTCGGCAATCACACCAGTGCGTGCCGAGTGAGCGGCTGATCTCTGAGCTTAGATTGCCATATCCTTGTCCAGCGGAAAGATCGGCCGCAACACGTTCTGGTAGGGCAACAGATCGTATTGTGTCGTGCAAAGCGCGCCCGTGTCACAGACAATGATCCGGCCAGCTATGATCGCGAATGCCGCGCGGAAATGCTGCATGGATTTGAGGGCGACGACAGATTTCGCGCTGGGTTCGATGCCGAATGCGCGGAATTGCTGCAGGTCGAGCATCTGGTGCGCGATGGAGACGATCAGGACGTCGATGCCCGCGATGCGCAACACCGCCGTCGGCCCGAAACTGCGTTCCTGTCCGCCTAGGATTGGGCCGTCGCCGACAACGCGACCATCGCCGCGCCACATCAACGTGCCAGTCACGTCCAGGGGCCCGCCGCCGAATTCGGGCGCAGTCTTGCCGCCGATGGCGAGGGTGACGTCCTCTCCCAAGGAAGCATCTTGCAACAGGGCCGCCGCCTCAGCGTCGATCAGCGGACCGAAACAGGCCTCTTGAACGCCCGCCGCCAGCATCGCCTCTAACAGCGCAGGGGCGTCGCCATAGGCGCCCGAGCCAGGGTTGTCTGCATAGTCGGCGATAACCAATGGTCCACTGCCAGGTTGCCAGGACACTGCAATTCTGGCGGCCTCTGTCGGGGTCAAATAGTTATTTAGGACCTCGTGGCGCCGCACCCAGATGTCGTTAGCCAACTCGTCAGCCATCGCTGCGAGAGGTACGGCGTCATCCTCACCTACTATCAGAACGGTCGGGCCGACCTCGGCGATATCTGCGCAGGGGAAGGCCCCGTTGATGCTGATCGCGTAGACGCCCTTGCGTGCCTCGAACGCACGGGCCATCGCGTGCCGTTCAATCATCGGGCCGATATCCGTGCGCCCGCCATTGGCCTCTTCCAGCATGGGCCGATGGGCGCGAAGGGTATGCGGACGAATTTCTGAGGCCATCGTGCGGTGAAGCAGCTCCGCCGTTCGGCGGCCCGTGGCACGGACATCCACATGCGGATAGGTGGTGAATGAGACCAGGATCTGCGCCAGATCGCACATCGCGCTGGTGACATTGGCGTGCGGATCAAGCGTGACCGCGACAGGCAGGTCGGCGCCGACAATGGCGCGCAGGCGACGCAAGATTTCACCTTCGCCGTCATCATGGTCCTCTGTGACCATTGCTCCGTGCAGTATCAGAAAGACGCCGTCCCATTCCCGCGTCGCGGCGGCCTCCAGCAGCGGAGCCATCAACGCGTCGAATGCCATGCGCGTCACACGTCCACCCGGTCCAGCGGCAGCACTGATTACATGAGTGATGTCCCAGTCATGGGCACGTCCGACGTCTAGAAGCCCGGCCAGTTCGGTGTTTTTGTCTCCCTTCGCGCCAATCGCCGCCGAGCCCTCCAAAAGGTAGCGGTCGCGAAAGGCTTGCAGATCGGTGGGGCGGATGTTGAACGTGTTGGTTTCATGAGAGATTTCGGCGGAAAGTATCTTGAACCCCAAGTCTTTGTCCTTCGTGGTCAGATCGGGTGATGGCAGGCGACGGCGTGGCCGGTTGCCGTGGACAGAACGGGCATTTCCTGTCTGCACAGCGCGCTGGCATTGGGACACCGGTCGACAAAAGCGCAGCCGGGGGGGAGGTCGAACGGGCTCGGCACTTCACCTTCCAACGGCGCGATCAGGCGGCGCTTCTTCGGGTCTGGCTCGAACGTGCTTTCCATGAGGGTTCTTGTATAAGGATGCCGAGCCGGGGCAGCTGTGTCCGGCAAGGCCTCCACGACGCGGCCTAGATACATGACAAGGATTTCGTCGCAGAAGTATTTCACAAGGCTGAGGTCGTGGGAGATGAACAGGTAGGTCAGGCCAAGATCGGTCCGAAGGTCTTCCAGCAGGCCGATGATCTGCGCCTGCACCGACACATCGAGCGAGGCTGTGGGCTCGTCCAACACCAAAAGCGACGGGCGCAGGGCAAGGGCCCGCGCGATACCCACGCGCTGCTTCTGGCCACCGGAAATCTGATGCGGATAGCTGGCCGCGAGGCCGGGGTTGAGGCCGACCATCTCCAGCAGGTCCGCCACTTCCTCGGCCATCGGTTTGTCCGGCGTCACATTCTGCACATCGAACGGCTCGGACACCGCACGGGTCAGCGTATAACGCGGGTCGATGGCGGAATAGGGGTCCTGAAACACCATTTGCATTCGGGCGCGAAGCTTGCGCATCTGCGCAGGTGATTTCGCCAGAAGGTTGTCGCCGTCGAAGTTCACCGCGCCGCCGGAGGGTTCGATCAGGCGCAGGATCAGCCGGGCCAGCGTGGACTTGCCACAGCCGCTTTCACCCACGACGCCGATGACCCGCCCCTCAGGCAGGTCGAACGAGACGCCGTTGACCGCGTGCATCGACCGCGCCTTGCGGAACGGGCCGCCTGCGCTGGTGAATTGTTTGGACAGGTCGCGGACCTCAAGCAGATTGGGCATCGGCGACCTCCGCGAAATGGCAGGCGGCGGCGCTGTCACCGTGCACCGAGAAATCCGGTGGATCGGTGGCGCAGATCGCCTCGGCTCGCGGGCAGCGTGGATGGAACGGGCAACCGTTGGGGTAGTTCACCACCGTAGGGACCGTGCCTTCGATGCCCGTCAGGCGCGTTGCGCCGTCCAAGCCGCGCGGAATACAGGCGATCAGGGCCTGAGTATAAGGATGGCGCGGGCGATCAAAGATTTCTTCGACAGGCCCATGTTCCACGGCGCGTCCGGCATACATCACCACGACCTTGTCACAGGTCTGGGCCACGACGCTCATGTCATGGGTAATGAGGACCAGCGCCAAGTCGCGCTCCTTCACCAGGTCATCCAAAAGCCGGATGATCTGGGCCTGCACCGTCACGTCCAACGCTGTGGTTGGCTCATCTGCAATCAACACGTCAGGATCAGCAGCAAGCGCCATGGCGATGACAATGCGCTGTTTCATACCGCCCGACATCTGATGTGGATACCGCTCGCAGATCAGCGCGGGTTCTGGGATGCGAAGCGTGCCGAGGATTTCCTCGGTCCGGGCACGGGCCTTGGTGGCGTCGAGCCCCAGATGCAGCTTGGCCACGTCATCCACTTGCGGGCCGATCTTTTGCAACGGGTCGAGAGAGGTCATCGGATTCTGAGTGATCAACCCGATCCGCCCGCCACGCAGCTTGCGATAGGCGCGCTCAGACAGTTTCGTCAGGTCCTGCCCGTCAAACTCGACCGTTCCGCCAGTGATGCGCCCCCCGCTTAGCGGCAGAAGGCCCATAACACTCATCGCGGTCAGCGACTTGCCGGAGCCGCTTTCGCCAACGATGCCAAGTGTCTCGCCCTTGCCCACGGCAAAGCTGACACCTGAAAGCGGCTGAACGGTACCGAAGGCCACACCCAGATCGCGGACGCTGAGCATGCTCATGCTCCCCGCAGCCGGTCGCGGATATCAAGCGCGCGGATCAACTCGTCACCGAAGAGGTTCACGGCGATCACGGTAATGGCGACCGCCACGCCAGGGAAGATGATAACCCAGGGGCTAAGGAAGAGCTGCGCCGTACCAGACGACATCATCGCGCCCCAGCTTGGGGTTGGAGGCTGCGCGCCAAGACCGAAGAAGCCAAGCGTTGCCTCCAGCACGATACCGTCGCCAATGGCCAGCATGCCGACGACGATCACCGGTGCAATGGCGTTGGGTATCAGGTGTTTGAGCAGGATATGGGAGGGCTTCGCGCCAAGGTTGATCGTGGCTTCGATGAACGTCTCACGCTTCAGGCGGACGATCTGGGCACGGGTCAGGCGGGTGAATTGCGCAAGGTAGGCGATGGCGATGGCGAAAGTGGTGGATGTCAAACCCGGCCCGAGGATCGCCACGAAAATCAGCGCGATCAGGATATCGGGGAAGGACCATGTCAGGTCCACCACCGTCATCACTACACGCTCGAACAACCCGCCGAAATAACCTGCAGCGGCGCCCAGAGTCATGCCGGCTGCCATCGAGATTACGATCGCGGTGGCGCTGACTGAAAGCGAGGTCCGCGCGCCGAAAATCACCCGGCTCAGCACATCGCGCCCGAACTCATCCGTGCCGAGCAAATGCAGCCAGCCAGGGGCGGCGTTCGCGTTCATCAAGTTCTGCGCGGCATAGTCAAACGGCGCGATCCAAGGCGCGAAAATCGCCACCAGCACGATCAAGATCAGGAAGCCGCCAGCGACCATGCCAATGCCTGAGGCGAAAGCGCGCCCGATGCTCATCCGGGCAAAGGCATCCAGCGAACGAACAGCCATTTTTGATACGTTCATGATTTTTTCTCGCGAATTCGGGGGTCCATGGAGGCTTGGGCTATGTCGCCGATGAGCGTCCCAAGCATCACGGCCAGCGCCAGCATCAGCAGGCAGGCCTGCACGACGGGGTAGTCTCTCTGCCCGAGGGAACGGATCAGAAGCGAGCCGAGGCCGGGGCGGCCAAAGACGAATTCGACCGTAACCGCGCCACCCAAGATCCAGCCGATGCGGAGCGCCAAGATGGTGACAACGGGAAGCATCGCATGGGGCATAAGGTGCCGGAACAGGATCTTCCGCGAGGACAGACCCTTGGCGTGCAGGAGCGTCACGAAATCCTCTCGCCCCGCGTCCAGTAAGGCGACACGCGTGACGCGGGCGACCAATGCTACGCCGCCAAAGCCGATGGTCAGGACCGGTAGGACGAGGGATTTCCAGCCACCTGCGCCCGATACCGGAAACCAACCCAGGTTAACCGAGAAAAACAGGATCAGCAGAAGCGCTAACCAGAAGCCGGGCACAGTCGATCCCAACAGGATGAACCCGCGCATGAACCGATCCAGGATCGGATTGCGCACGACCGCCGACAATGTGCCAAGCGCCATTCCGACAGTGGAGGAGAAGAGGAAGGCCAAACCGCCAAGCGTTAGGCTGTAGGGCAAATTCTGCGCTACAAGATCGGCAACAGGGCGGCGTAGGACGATAGCTTGGCCAAACTCGCCTTGGAACATGTTCCCGATCCAGACAAGATACTGAACCACCAAACTGCGGTCGAGCCCATATTGCGCCACCAACTCGGCCCGGTCCTCGGGCGAGGACCCGACGCGAAGCAGGTTGTCGATGGGATCGCCCGGCAGCAGGTAGACGATCATGAAGATCACCACCGAGATCGAAAACGACACCGGGATCAGCATCAGCAAACGTTGGAACGTGTATCTGAGGATCATCCCGGAGCCTCCTTTCTTCGGAGTTCAGGGGTCTATTCGACGACCTGGATGTCCATGAAGGACTGCCCGCGGAACCGCGATCCACGCACCGGATCGGGCACGCTGATCGCCGTGCTGTTGAACGCGATGTTCTGGGTTGGCTGGTAAATCGGCACGAAGAGGTGCTGGCTCAGAACGTATTCGTGGTAGGCCGTGAAGTTCGCGATCCGCTCTGCCGAAGTGCTGCTTTCGGTCATCGCCACGTCGTTCAGGCGCTGGCCTTCCGCGTCTTCCCACATCGATACGTTGGGGTAGCCCAAGCGATTACCGCTGAAGAACCAGTCCAGAATGTCCGAATTGTTCCAGTCATAGCTGCGCACAGCCAGCTGGTGGCCATTGGCCCGGTATTCATCTCGAATGGTTGAACTATCGAAGACGGTGATCGTCGCCTCCATCCCGATCTCGCCCAATTGCGCCTGCACAACCTGCGTCAGGCGGGTCAGCTCGGTGGTGTTGGCGGTGTAGAGGCTTACGGACAGACGCTCATCGCCCCTCATGCGCACTCCGTCATCGCCCATGACCCAACCGGCCTGGTCGAGCAATTCACCGGCGCCTGCGGGGTCGTACATGACGTTCAGGCTTGGGTCGACGTTCGCCTCGGGTAGGGAGGAGATCAGAAAGTTGCGCGCCGGGGCGCCGACGCCATTATAGATCGCGGCGACGATGCCGTCCTGATCGATCGCCATGCCGGTCGCTTGCCTGACAAGAATGTCGTCGAAGGGGCGCGCAGTGACGTTGATCGGCATGTAGCTGATCCCGGTGCCGGGCATCTGGATGATCTGGATGTTCGCCTCGGCCTCCAGGATCTGCAGGAAGTCGGTGGGTACGCCCAGAAGAAGGTCGATCCCGCCGGTGCGCAACTCAAGGAAGGCAGTCGATTGGTCCGGGATCTCGCGGAAGGTGAAGGTCTCGATATGACCGGCGCCGGTGTTTTCCGACAGATCGGAGCCCCAAGTGTAGTCCTCATTGCGGACAAGCACCGTCTCAAGCCCGATCTCGAAGCTTTGCAACTCGTAAGGGCCGGTGCCAACCGCGCCTGTCACGCCGAAATCATCGCCAAGCGCGGCATAGGCCGTGGGCGAAGGCACGCCCATGAAGGCGCTGGCGAGATTGTAAAGCAGGTTTGGCTCGGGTCGGTCCATGTTGAACCGAACCGTCAGATCGTCGATCACATCGACCGATCCGATGGCTTCGACCAAATATTCGTTTTCCGTGCCTTCATAACTCGCAATCCAGGATTGCACGGCTTCGGCGTTGAAGGGGGTGTCATCGTGGAAGGTGACGCCGTCGAGCAGGGAGAAGGTCCAGGCCATCCCGTCGGGGGTTTCCTCCCAGGAGGTCGCCAGATGCGGGTGATAGGATTGGTCAGCATCCTGCTCCACCAGCCGGTCATAGATCAGCGAGGTCGCGGTGTTTAGGGTGCTGGCGGCAACCGGATTGTAGGCGGTCGCGCCAAGCTCGCTTGCGGAAAATGCGATGGTCACGTCTTGCGCCATGGCATTGGTGGCACACATAAAACCGGCCGCTACGATAGCCGATCCTGTAAGAAGCTGGGTCTTGGTCGAATATCGCATGGAATAGTTCCCTGTTATATGTGGATTTGGCGGACTTACGTGGTGCGACGGCCCTCCGTGCGCGGCTGGACCGCATCTCCGACATGGCCGGTGAAACGTCCGTAGAGTTGGGCGAATTTGTTCATACGCGCCTCGACCTCGGGTCCGAGCTCAAGGAACACGCCATTGACCAGAAGGTTGGCGAGGCTCGCCATCTGCGCGGTCGATTCCCAGAACAGATTGACCGCAGTGGGCACGACGAACATCGCGTCCGACACGTCATGACCCCAGTCGCAATAGGGGTCGGTAATCAGTATGACGGGGATGCCCGCGACCTTTGCGTCTTCGGCCAGCATCTGGGCGTGGCTAGAATAGCGGCGCGCCTCGAAGATCACGAGTGCTGCGTCATCGCCATCCATCGCCAACAGTTCGGCGAAGTTACCGCCGCCCAGATCCAAGAGGTACACATCGTCACGAAGGTATTGCAATTGGTTGACGAAGATCTGCGCCATGCCGCGCTCGGTCTGGAACCCGGCAGCGAAGACCTTCCTTGCGGTTGCCAAACGCTTGACGGTGCGGGGCCATGCCGGGCTATGGGCGGCCTCGTAGACCGCCACGAGCGCGGCCATTTCCAGTTCTAGCCCACGGCTAAGCTGATCCTCTCCGGCCTTCGTGCGCTCCTGCAAGTCCCGCAGCCGGTCACCGATCAGCCACGGCTGATCGCCCATGTCATTCTTGAGGTTTCTCTTGAGATCCTTGAACCCGTCATAGCCGATGGAACGACAGAAACGGCCCACGGTCGGCTCGCTGACCTGAACCTTGGATGCCAAGCTGGCCGCCGTCTCAAAGGGCAGCCCACCCATGTCTGACAGCATGTAATTCGCAATCGCGCGATCCGCCTTTGAAGCGGTTTGCAGCGCCTCGGTCAGGCGATCGCGCAAGGGTTTGGACATGAAAGGTTCCCAGTCAGTTGATGCGAGTAGGCAAGAAAACTTTCAAGATGTCAAAGAAATTCATTTTTCTTGCATTCGCGTGGGGATGAGCGCCTTGTAGCGTTCCTGCCATTTGAATGGTCGGCGTCGCGAGAAAAGGGCTCGACCCACATGATCCATGATTTTCTCGTGATCGGGGGCGGCATTTCCGGTGCGTCGGCAGCGTATGAACTCGCCGATGCGAGCACGGTTCTTGTTCTGGAAGCCGAGGTGTCTCTTGGCTATCACAGCACCGGCCGGTCCGCCGCACTCTTCACACGGAATTATGGCGGCCCTGTCGTTCGCCAGATCAACGCCGCAAGTGCGACCTTCTTCGCGTCACCCCCGATTGGTTTCTGCCATACCGCGCTTTTGACGCCACGTGGCGCATTGACCGTGGCCGATGCGGAGGGCCTAGATCAACTACCAGCACTTCTGGCCCTTTCGGAACCCGATGCGAAAGTGGTCGAACTCACCACTAAAGAGGCGCTGGAGCTGGCCCCCTACCTGAGGCCTGACAGGATCGTCGGGGCGGTCTATGAGGCGAACGTGAAGGATATTGACGTCTCCGGCCTGCATCAAGGGTATCTCAAAGGCATCCGGCGGCGTGGCGGGACGATCGTGACCGGTAAGGCCGTGCTGAGCCTTTTGCACAACGCCGGAGTCTGGGAGGCCAAAACCAACGATCAAACCTACCGGGCAAGAACAATCGTCAACGCGGCCGGAGCCTGGGCGGATGAGGTTGGAGCCTTGGCCGGGGCGCAAGCGATCGGGCTAGTGCCCATGCGCCGCACCGGCATCATCATTGATGCACCTGACGGGCTCGACCTTGCCGCCAGCCCCGCCGTCGATTTCGCGGCGTCCGGCGCTTATGTCAAACCCGATGCCGGCAAGCTTATGGCCTCGCCAGGCGACGCGACGCCGACGCACCCGCAGGACGTGCGACCTGAGGAACTCGATATCGCCCATCTCGCTCACTGGATCGAAACCGAAACGCTGATCCCGGTGCGCCGGATTTCACATTCCTGGGCCGGTTTGCGCAGCTTCGTGGCCGACAAGGCCCCGGTTGTCGGCTTTGACAGCCGCGTTCCGGATTTCCTCTGGCTGGCCGCTCAAGGCGGATACGGGATCATGATGGCGCCTGCACTCGCCCGGTTTGCTGCCGACCTCTTGCTCAAGCAAGCCGTCGGCAAAGTCAGCTTCGATTTCACCGCGATTTCGCCCACACGGCCGGGCATTGGGGGGGCCCGATTAGCCTTGTTTACGACGTAGTCGATTGAGCGCTCGACGCATTCGGGCAGTTGGTCAAACACTTGCCGGCCCACCCTCCCAATGCAGGATGGACCTTCGACGTCAATGCGGTGTGACGGCAGCTTTGTCTTTGTCCTGATCCCGCAATGGCATCGTCGGCTACGCTCGGTTTTTTTGGCAACCCTCGCTTGTCGTTGCATTTGAGGCAAAGCTCTTTGGACGCTTGCGATCGGCAGCGAAAACGCAAGCTCAAATGTCGGAGATGAAACCATCGTTCCGCAGCACAATCGATCACAAACGGCGCAAACACCTCAGCTGGTCGGATCAATGACCGTATTCCTTTTCTCCAGGCGAACTGTTGTTCTTGACAACGCCACGCCCGCTTACACGGTTTTGGCCGCCATGGAAGGAGGGTGCTTTGGCTTCGGCGTTTCGCTAGGTTGACGCACAAGAATTATTATCGCCGTTATCCTTTCAGTCGGAGCGCTTGCAGCCGTCGAGCGCGATCACGCGTAACCAATCCGGTTATTTCGGATGAGGCCTTTGCGGTCGCCGCAGCAAATGCCAACTGGATCCGCACCTTGGTCATTCGGCTCAGCTCATGCTGCACCAACTTGCCGATGTCTGTGAGGCGATATGCTAGCAACATCCCAGGTCTCTGCCCGATCAGGGTGCCGACTAAAAAGACTAGGGCGTCCATCGCAAAGGTGTCTGGGGACATCTCTCGCCAATCAACTATTTTAGAATAGCATTTTCATATACTTAAGAATTCATTCACAGTCTCTTCAGCGCACCACTTTCCAATCCGAATATGGTTAGAGACATCCTACGGTGTCTTTGATGCAGGGGGGGTGCCGACGCAATCCAATTAGATTGGGTAATCTTCGAGCGTTGACGGTTTCATGTGTCTCTGCCGGTAACCACGTGGTGTGGTGCCATATTGTTCGCGAAACAACCGGTGGAAATAGCTGAGGTTTTCAAACCCACAATCCAACGCAATGTTGGATATCGGCTGCGCAGTGCCCGAAAGCATCATGGCGGCATGTTGTATGCGAATGCGGTTCACATATTGCGTTGGGCTCAGTCCAAGATGTCGTCTGCATTCCCTGCAAACATGGGCCTGTGATCGGCCGGCTGCGACGATCATCCCTTGTGCTCCCTGGCGAAACACCCGTTGATCTCGGGCCGCATGGGCCGCTTTGATAAGCCAGAATGGTGCCTGGTCTTGGGCGCGGTGCGTTGCATCAAGAACGTGCGTCATCATCGACAATAAGAAATGCTCGATCCGCGCCAAGCTGCGGTGACTGGATTGCAACGTAAGCATCGCGTTCACCGCCCGCTCTTTTTGCGGCCCTGCGAGCCGGACGGACATTGGGAAATCAGATTGCGACCAAAAGAAACGTCCAACGAGTTCAGAATGATAGCGCTCTAGCAGGTGATCCGCACTGTCGCGTCGGAACATCACATTCAAGATGCGTGCACCCGTGTTTGGCGCCGCCTGAAGGGCGTGGCAATCAAATGGGCGTACGAACGTCAGTTGGCCGGGCTCCAACCGTTCTTCCAGGCCATTGATCCAATGGTGAACGCTGCCTTGCTCCACCAAAAACAGCTCGTAGAAATCGTGGCTATGTTCAATGACGGGTGGTGTCTCGGGCAAATCCTTGCGGACAAAATGATAGGCCTCCTCTGCAGGTAGGTAGGTATCAATTTTGAACACCTTTTGGGGTAATCGCATGGGATTATGCTGTTTTCTGCACGTGCAAAGTCGGCACTATTGTCAATATTGTACATGTTTTTGTCAACGCCGGGTCTCAACCTGTGGCCTCTTGCTGAAATAGCGTGGGGGGACGGGGAGGAATATGGCATGGGACTGGCGGGCACGTTGCTTGACCTGAGCTTTCGACCGGCGGTGGCGTCACGCGCCACGCGGTTGAGCGCATTGGACATTGAGCAATATAATAGGCATGGATTTGTGCAGCCGTTTCAGGTGTTTGCCGCTGATGAAATGGAGCATGTCCGCGCCTACTTTGACCGCCTGATGAACGATCTTGGCCCCGATGGCGCTTATGGCATCAACTGCTATCAGGCGCGGATGGCTGGGATCTGGGATATCGCCACCGACGCGCGGATTCTGGATCTTGTACAAGACATCGTGGGACCCGACATCATCTGTTGGGCGAGCGCGATTCTATCAAAGAAACCAGAGGGTTCGCGACAAGTGCCTTGGCATCAGGACGCCTCGTTCTGGAAATTGTCTCCGGCGCGCACGGTGACCGTCTGGCTCGCCATTGACGATGCAGATGCGGAAAACGCGGCGATGCGGTTCATACCGGGCACCCACAACAGGGGCGTCATCGCAACTTCGGATATGGGCGCAGACAGTGTCTTTCACAAAGGCATCGCAGACGCCGAATCCTATGGCAATCCGTTCACTAACGCCTTGAAAGAAGGGCAAGTTTCACTTCACGCCGACATGTTGGTCCATGGGTCCGAGATCAATCGCTCCGCCCGCCGCCGCTGTGGTCTGACGCTGCGCTATTGTAGCCCGGACAGCCAGATTATTGATCCTGAATGGGCGCGTGGCGTCGAGGCGATCATCGCGCGCGGCAGTGACCCGAGCGGGCATTGGCGGCACCATCCACGGCCCGAGAATGACGACATTCTTGCCACGTCCAGCCCCCATGTCGTGGGGAACAATTGATGGGAAATGCGTTCATCTGGTCGCATATGCGTTCACTTGGTCACACTTTTTGCGAAAAAAGCGTCCAAGTGGTCAGACTTTTTCAGCCCGTCTGCGACCGCCTTTTCGACCTTGATCCGCATCAAAATGCGTCACGTGTGAACAAGGAGTTAACGCAGCGATGAAGATCACCTGGTTCGGACATGCGGCGTTTAAGCTGACGGACAGCTCCGGTTTTTCCGTCATCACCGACCCCTATACGCCGGAAGGTGTTGGATACGCGCCGATCACGGAAAGCGCCGATGTGGTCCTGATCTCGTCCGACGATGACAGCGCCCATTGTCGCGCTGATCTGATCCAGGGCGATCCGCTGGTGATGAATGCGCTCGATGTCGCCAAGGCGGGCGGCGTGGGCGAGGCGGGCGGTTTGACCGTTCACGCCATTCAGGCCATGGAGTGGGAGCATCACCCGGAACACGACGTGCCGGGACAAAACGGCATGTATCGTTTCGAACTGGACGGTTTGAAGATCGCCCATATGGGGGATGTCGGGAACCCACTGACCGAGGCGCAGCAGGATTTCTTTGCCGACACCGATCTGCTTCTGACGTTGGCGGGCGGATACCTGACCATCGAGCTGCCGGACCTTATGCAGATGATTCACCGGGTGAAGCCGAAGCTGATCATTCCGATGCATTTCCGCACGCTGACCTACAAGCCTCGCAACACGATGTGGATCGAGAGCTTTCTGGCGAACTTCCGCGACGCCCATGTCGACTTTGCCTGTGCCCATACCATTGATCTGACACGCGCTGATCTGCCCGATCATACCCGCGTCATGGTGATGGATTACGTGAGATAAACCAAAGCCCTCCGGGACGCCGGTGGGAAAAACTGACCAAGACCCCAGGGAGGAAACTTGATGAAAAAGACAACCCAGATGCTGCTCGGCACGGTCGCGATGACGCTGGCCCTGACAGGCGGTGCATTTGCGCAGGATGTCGCGCGCGAAAACACGGTGATCTTCGATCTCGACCGCACGATCCCGGACCCGGAGAACTTCAACTGGATGACAGACGGCACCGGCATCCGCCGGATGCACGGCGCCCATCAGGCAATGTGGGAGCCGCTGTTCATCCTGAACTACAACACCGGTGAAATGGATCCGTGGCTGGCGACCGAGGCGGCATCGGACGACGATGGTGATGTCTGGACGATCAGCCTGCGTGAAGGCGTGACGTGGTCCGATGGCGAAGCCTTTGACGCCGACGACGTTGTCTTCACCGTCAACATGGCGCTGGAAAACGAGGAACTGACGGCGCGCGAAGTTGCGACGCTGCGCGGTCAGGTGGCGAGCGTCGAGGCGCTGGATAGCCACACGGTGCAATTCACGCTGAACAATCCCAACCCGCGTTTTGCCGTCGAAAACTTCGGTGTGCGCATCTTCGGCAGCTTCCTGATCATGCCCGAGCATGTCTGGAGCGCCGCGGATGACCCAGCCACCTTTACCTTCTTCCCGCCCATCGGCACCGGGCCTTACGTCTATGCCTCTAGCGCCAACAATCGGGCGATCTGGGACCGGGCGGAGACGTGGTGGGGGGCTGAGACTGGCTTCATGGAGATGCCTGAACCGGAGCGTGTTATCTTCCTTGAATCCGGTGGCGAGGAAAGCCGTGCACAGCTGATGATAGCGGGCGAGTTGGATGCGGCCCAGAACCTGAGCGTTGGCACGTTCGAGGCCATTCAGGCCCAGAACCCCGACGCGATTGCCTGGTATGACAGCTATCCGTTCGCAGTGGCCGACCCTTGCGCCCGCCAGATGGAAATCAACACCACAGTCGCGCCTTGGGACAACGCAAATATGCGCCGCGCCGTGTCGATGATCATCGACCGCACCCAGATCGTGAACATTGCCGCCGAGGGCGCGACCACGGCCTCCAGCACGATGTTTGCGCAGTTCGGATCCATGTCGCCCTTCATCGATGCAGTGGTCGAAGCAGGCTACGGCCTGCCGGCGACGGCAGATGTCGAGGGGGCGCAAGCGTTGCTTGAGGGCGAAGGCTGGGTGCGTGAAGGCGACTACTATATGAAGGACGGCGAGACGCTGTCTGTCGAGATCCACGTCAATTCGGCGTCGACCGAATATACGCGGACCATCGACATGGTGGTTGAGCAGCTTCAGCGTGCGGGCGTCGACGCAAGGTCGGTGCCGGTGGAGAATGGTGTGTTCTGGGGCGAAGTGCTTCCGTTCGGGGCCTTCACGATGAGCTATTCGTGGTTGTCCTGCGGGTCGGTGAATGAACCCTGGGCCTCCATGGGCCGCTATACGGTGGCCGATGTGGTCCCCGTTGGTGAGCGCAGCCCCGGCTTCAACAACACGCCGCGTTGGGACACGGAAGCGGCCGTGGCCTATTCCGCGATCGTGGACGAGATGGAGACGATGGCGCTGGGTGATCCGGCGATCCCGGGCATGGTGGCCGAGGCCTATCAGCACCTGGATGCTGAGATGCCGTTCATCCCGCTGGTGCAGGCGTTCAAGCTGATGCCGTTCTCCACGACCTATTGGGAGGGGTGGCCGACAGCGAACAACTACTACAACCACCCGTTCTTCCATTGGAACAGCGGCCACCAGATCATTCACAATCTGACCCGCGCGGAGTGATCTGACGGGATCATCTTAAGACTAAGATCGGCGGCCGTATGCAGCGGCCGCCGGTACCAGACGATCCGGATCAATAAGGGAGAGGGACCATGGCCCGATATCTCGCCAACCGCGTCTTCACGCTGTTTTTGACGGTGTTCATTGCTGCGACGCTGATCTGGATCATCCCGCGCCTGTCGCCGGTCAACCCGGTGGACGCGATGCTGGGGCGGATGGCCTCGGGCGGGGGGACGATCGAGAATTCCGGTGCGTTGTTGGATCAATTGACCGAACGCTTCGGGTTCAACGACCCGCTGATCGTGCAGTACTGGCTGTATATCAAGAACACGCTGACCTTCGATTTCGGCCTGTCGACGGCCAGCTTCCCGACGCCTGTGGCACAGATGATCGCGACCGCCCTGCCCTGGACGCTTGGCCTGATGCTGCTGGCGCTGATCCTGACGTTCATCATTGGCAACCTTCTGGGCGCGTTGATGGTGTGGGAACACACGCCGCGCCCGTGGAAGGTGGTGATCCCGGCGGCGATGGTCTTCACTTCAATGCCGCCGATCCTGTCGGGGCTGTTGTTGATGTATGTCTTCTCCAGCACGCTGGGATGGTTCCCGCTGACAGGGGCCTACGGCATCCGGGTGGAGCCGGGCTGGAGTTTGGATTTCATCGGATCGGTGGCCCATCACGGCATCCTGCCTGCGATGTCGATTGTGTTGGTCACGTTCGGCTTCTGGGCGCTGGGGATGCGGGGCCTGATGATCACCGTGCAGGGCGAGGATTACACGGTGCTGGCCAAGGCCAAGGGCCTGCGCAAACGCTACATCCTGTACAAATACATGATCCGAAACGCGATCCTGCCGCAGATCACGGCGTTTGCGCTGAAGATCGGCATGTTGGTGGCGGGGCAGGTTCTGGTGGAGCGCATCTTTGCCTATCCGGGCATGGGCAAGCTGCTTTATGACGCGATCCTGACGCAGGATTACCCAGTTATTCAAGGCGTCAGCTTTGTGATCATCCTGATGACGGCGCTGGCGGTGTTCTTTGTCGATCTGCTCTACCCGCTGATTGATCCCCGTATCCGGTTGGGAGCGTAACGCCATGGCAGACCAGACAAACGCCGCAGCGCCCGAAACCGCCGCCCCCGATATGGCAGGGCTGACCAAGCGCCAGCTCAAGCGGATGAAGCGGTTCGACAATCCGTGGAACAACCCCAAGCTTATCTGGGGCATCACACTTTTGATGGGGATCATCGCGCTTGGCATCTTCGGGCGGATCTTCTGGGACACGGACCTCGTGTTCACGGGCGCGGTCATGCCGAGCCAGGCGCCGCCGGGCTTCGAGAATTTGCGCGGTCAGGCGGGGCTGGCGTCGAGCCCCCTTGGCACCGATGTGGCGGGGCGTGACCTGCTGGCGCTGCTGATCGTGGGCGCGCCGAACTCGCTTTACGTTGGCATGCTGGCCAGCCTGATTGGCATGTCGCTGGGTATCTTCCTGGGCTTCACGGCAGGCTATACAGGGGGCCGCATCGATGATGTGATCCGGGTGGGATCAGACGTCATGATCACGATCCCACCCCTGCTGATCCTTGTCGTCGTGCAGGCCAGTTTTGGTGACATCACGTTGACGATGATGGCCATACTGATCGCCGCTTTTGTCTGGCAATCACCCACACGGCTGATCCGGGCGCAGGTGCTTTCGATGCGTGAAAGTGGCTACGTGCAGATGGCGCGGCTGTCGGGGGCCTCCAACCGGCATATCATGTTCCGGGAGATGCTGCCGAACCTTGTGCCTTACCTTTTCGGCTCGTTCATCGCTAACGTCACAACCTCCATCGTGACGGCGGTGGGATTGGAAGTTCTGGGTCTTGGCCCCCAGCGTGTGCCGACGTTGGGGCGCGTGATCTATGACGCCATCGATTCAGCGGCTTTGACGCGGGACATGTGGTGGTGGTGGGGCTTCCCGACCGTGCTGCTGATGGTGATGTTCATCGGGCTTTTGCTGATCAACCTTGGCCTCGACGAAGTGTCTAACCCGCGGTTGAGGAGGTTGTGACCATGAGCGTGCTCGACATCAAGAACATCCATATCGATTTCCCCACCTCCAAGGGCGTGGTCCATGCCGTGACCGATGTGACGTTGTCCGTCGAGAAAGGCCGCCGGATCGGGTTCATCGGCGAAAGTGGATCGGGCAAGACCACGACCGCGCTGGCGGCGATGCGGATGCTGGCCAATCCCGGCTTCGTCGCCTCGGGCGAGGTGCATTTGAACTCGTTGGAGGGCGACACCAACGTCCTGCATCTGGATGAGGAAGGCATGCGCCGCGTGCGGCTGCGCAAGATCAGCTACATCCCGCAGGGGGCGATGAATTCGCTTAACCCTGTGATGCGGATCGAGAGCCAGATTTGGGATGCGGTTGTCGCACACGAAGGGGCGATGGAGCAAAGCGCGTTGCTGGAACGCTCCAACACCGCGCTGGATGGTGTGGGGTTGGACCCAAAGGTTGTTGGGCGGCTATATCCGCACGAGTTGAGCGGGGGCATGAAACAGCGCGTCTGTATCGCCATCGGCACCTGCCTGACGCCGGACCTGATTATCGCGGATGAGCCGACCAGCGCATTGGACGTCATAACGCAGCGCCACGTCATGCAGACCCTGCGGGAGATGCAGGAAAAAATAGGCGCGGGCTTGATCCTGATTGGCCATGACATGGGGCTGATGGCGCAGTCGGTGGATGATATCGCCGTGCTGAAGAAGGGCGTTCTGGTGGAGTTCGGGCCAGTGCGTCGGATCATTGAAGGCGCGGAACATCCCTATACGAGAGAGCTGATTTCAAGCGTTCCGTTGGTCGGCGGCGAGAGTTTCCTGCACGCGCAAGCCGCCCCGCCCAAAGGGGAAAAGCTTGATGTGCCGCTGCTGGAGCTGGATGGCGTCGGCAAGCAATACGGCGCGGTGACGGCGCTGCATCCGATGAGTTTTGCGCTGGATGGGGAAGAGCCCAAGATCATCTCCATCGTCGGGCAATCGGGGTCGGGCAAATCCACGATGGGCTCGCTGATGCTGGGGTTCAACGATCCAACCACCGGATCGGTGAACTTCAAGGGCGATGACATCAACAAGATGAATGCCGCCGAAAGGCTGGAGTTTCGCAAGCAGGTACAGGCGGTGTTCCAGGATCCTTATGCCTGTTTCAACCCGTTCTATCGCGTGAACCACGCGCTGAAATTCCCGTTTGAGAACTTCGGGATGCAGGGCGATGTCGATGCCGCGATGCATGAGGCGTGCGAAGCGGTGGGTCTTGATCCGTCGCTGGTTCTGGGCCGCTACCCCCACCAGCTTTCAGGTGGGCAGAGGCAGCGCTTGATCGTGGCGCGCGCCCTGATGCTGAGCCCCAAGCTGCTGATCGCGGATGAGCCGGTTTCGATGGTCGACGCCTCCCTGCGCGCGACGATCCTTGCCAATATCCATGACCTCAAGGACAAGCACGGCATCTCGATCATCTACATCACCCACGACCTTGCCACGGCCTATCACGTGAGCGACTACGTCATGGTTCTGTACCACGGTCACGTGGTCGAAGCCGGACCGCCCAAGGACGTGATCGGTGATCCGCAGCACGCCTACACGCGGCTGCTAATTGACTCGATCCCCTGGCCGGATCTGGACCGTGATTGGGGGGATGCGGGCGACGCGCGGGCCGCTTTGGATGCGCTGGCCCAGATCGGCGGCACGCCAGAGACCGTCTATCGCGGGGACATTCCGGGCTTCACATTGAGGCAGGGATAGATGCCTTCCCACCGGATGCGGCTGACGGCAGAGAAGGTCGCGCAGCGTCTACGTCTAATCACGCCCATGGTTGCCGCGCGCCGCGCGCCGATTGACCGGTTTGTTCTGGAACACCTGCCAGATGCGACGGCAAAGCCCGACCTGAGCGTTTTTGCCTGCGATGCCGGGGGGCCGGTTCTCGATTGGAACGCTTACTGGGGCGGGCAGGATCTGCATTTTGTCCTGCGTTCCCGCTTCACGGTGCCGAAAGGCTGGAAACACCCTGCGCTGCATCTGCCGTTGGGGGTGGCGGGCGATATCTTCACGCATCCTGAGGGTTTGCTTTACATTGATGGGGAGGCCATCGCCTCTGCCGACCGCTATCATCACACCATCGAAATCCCGGCGCGCTTTGCTGATGGGCTGCCCCACGATTTGCTGATCCACGGCTGGACCGGACTATCGGGTTGGCCGCCGGACCCGTCGAACCGTACGCAACTTCTTATGAAAGAGTGTAGCGTGATCGATATCGACCGGGCGCTGGAGGGATTTCAGACGATGGCCGAGGTGGCATTGGATTTGTGCTCGGAGCTAAACGACAACCGCCCCGAAAAGCATGGCATCCTGACGGCGCTGGACGCGGCTTTCCTGACGCTCGACACGCGCGATCCGATGGGGGAAGACTTCCGCCGTTCCGTTGCGCCCGCCACGGCCAAGTTGTTGGAGGGGCTGGAGAAGGCGGGGCCGTCGCTGGACATCCGACTTCACGCGGCGGGCCATGCCCATATGGATGTGGCCTACCTTTGGCCGATCGCGCAGATCCGGCAGAAGAATGCGCGGACCTATTCCAATGTGCTGCGGTTGATGGAGAAACATCCCGAGTTTCAGTTCAGCCATTCGCAGCCGCAGCTTTACGATTGGACGGCTGAGGATTTTCCGGAGATTTTCGAGGGCATCAAGACCCGCGTGGCGCAGGGCCGGTGGGAGGTTCTGGGCGGCATGTGGGTGGAGCCTGACGCCAACATGCCGGGGCCGGAGGCATTGGTCCGCCAGATCGCGCTGGCGCGCCGCTATTGTGATGAGACCTTCGTCGCGGGGGCGGAGACGCCGGTTTTGTGGCTGCCCGATACGTTCGGCTTCCCCGGCTGCCTGCCGCAGCTGATGAAACAGGCGGACTTGCGGTGGTTCGTGACCAACAAGGTCAATTGGAACCAGTATAACCAGATGCCGGCCTCTACCACCTGGTGGGAGGGGATCGATGGCAGCCGCGTGATGGCGCAGTTCCTGACCACCCCGCGCGAGGTCCAGCACCTGCCCTTCCCGACGAACTACAAGAGCGATCTGACGGCGGAAGAGGTCGTGGGCACCTGGGCGCGTAATACTATCAAGGACCGCGTCCGCGATCTGTTGATCTGCTACGGCTATGGCGATGGCGGCGGCGGTCCGACCGACGAGTTGATCCGCAAGGCCAAGGTCTGGCGCGACATGCCGGGCGCGCCGCAAGTGCGCCCTTCAACCGTGCGTGCGTTCTTTGAAGCGTTGGAGCGCAATGCGCAGGGCCTACCCGTCTGGCAGGGGGAGTTCTATCTGGAGGGGCATCGCGGGGTTCTCACCAGCCAAGGCTGGATCAAACGCGCCAACCGGAAGGCCGAGGTTGCGCTGCATGACGCGGAGCTTGCGATGGCCTTGGCGATGGAGCGGGGACATGCGCCCGATGATCTGACGGCTGTTTGGCAGAGGCTGTGCACCAACCAGTTCCACGACATTTTGACGGGCACATCTATTGGCGAAGTTTTCGAGGATGCGCGGGCGGACTTCGATTGGATCATGGTGGAGGTCGAGGGCGCTTTGGCCCGCGCCGGGGCCGCACTGATGCCGGAAGGCGCGGATTGGCTGGTGCTGGACGGCGCGCCATTGCCAGGCGTGCGGCAGGTTCTTCTGGATGCCCCCGCAGCCGAGGATGGCACGGCGTTGCCCGCGCAGGACGTCGACGGCGGGGTCTTGGTGGAAATGCCCGCGGGCACGGCGCTCTCCCCCCGCGCGCTGCAAAAGGTGGAGAAGGGTGCTGCGGTTTCCGGGGCGACCGCCTTCGCGGAGGCAGGCGGTGCGGTGTTGGAGAACGATGAATTGCGCGTCGAGATTGGCGATCACGGGATGGTCGCGCGGCTCTATGACAAACGTGCGGAACGGGAGGTCTTGAAGCCCGGAACGCTCGGCAATCGGTTGGAATTGTTCGAGGATCGCCCCGTGAGTTGGGATGCTTGGGACATCGACATTTTCTTCGAGGATCGCGGCGAGCTGGTCGGCGGGCTGACAAGGATTGAAGTGTTGGAGTCCGGGCCGCTGCGGGCGGTGGTAGAGGTAGAACGCGCCTTTCGGCAGAGCAGGATCACCCAGAAGATCATCCTGCGGCGAGGCTCTGCCCGGTTGGATTTCGAGACGGATGTGGATTGGCACGAGACGCATTTGCTGCTGAAAGCGGCATTCCCGGTCGATATCCGCGCCAGCCGCGCGACCTTTGATATTCAATGGGGCCAGATTGACCGCCCGACCCATCGCAATACATCCTGGGATGCCGCGCAGTTTGAAGTGCCGGCCCAGAAATGGGCGGACCTGAGCGAAGGGAACTACGGTGTCGCGCTGCTGAACGATTGCAAATACGGCTATGACGTACGCGGAGACGTTTTGCGGCTGAGTCTGATTAAATCCGCGACCATGCCCGACAGCGGGGCTGACCAGGGGCACCATCGGTTTACCTACGCGTTGCTGCCGCACGTGAATGATACGCGCGTAGAGGTCCGAGCAGAGGCATATGCGTTGAACTACCCGCCCCGCGTCATGACGGGACAGGGTGATGGCGCACTCGTGCACCCCTTGGTTCAGTGCCTCTCAAACCGCGCGGTGATCGAGACGGTGAAACCAGCGGAGGATGGCAACGGTGTCATCGTCAGGTTGTTCGAGGCGCACAACTCACGCGGGCCGGTGGAGTTAAGGGTTTCGGACGCCGTGGCCGGCGTCGAACGCGTCAGCTTGCTGGAAGATTTCGGGGCGGTCATGGAGCTTGAAAATGGGCAGGTCACGGTGCCGCTTGCCCCTTATGAGATTGTGACTTTGCGGCTTGTTCTGGTGGGTGGGTAGATGCAATTGCCGCCGATACTGTGAGCAGTGGCTTGCAACTATGGCCTTTTGATCTCAGTCGTCGAAGAATGCGTTGTGGGTGGTGTAAACGGCCTCGATCGTTGGTGTGAGCCGATCCAAATGCGTCCTCAGGATCTCATTTGCTGATTTTGTGTCCTCGCCGAACAAGGCAGCCAGAAGGGATTGATGGTCAACGAACAGGACGTCCATTGCTTCCTTACTGGTCAGCGCCAACATGCAAAGCCGATCCACCTGCGCCTTGTTTTCGGCGATGATGTCGAATGCAAATTCTTGCTTCGCGGCCACGCACAGGAGCCGGTGAAATTCGTAGTCCAGCTCATGAAACAAGGCGACATTTTCGGCGGCGATCGCCCCCTCTTGCGCGCGCAGGTTGCTTTTCAGGTCTGCGTCGACCGACCGATCCCGATCCAATGTGGCGGCGCGCACCACTTCCAGTTCTACCGCCGCCCGGACAAAACGCGCATTCGAGATGAGCTGGCGCGAAAAAGGCCGGACGATGGTTGCGCGCTGAGGTCTGACGAGAAGAAGATTGAGTTTCGCGAGACGAGTAAACGCTTCCCTTACAGGTTGCCGCGAAAAGCCGAACGACTTCGCGATTTCCGATTCTGAAATCTTGGTCCCCGGGAGCAAGTCCAACCCTGTGATTCGTCCGTAGAGATCGTCGAACACAACATCGCTGCTGGTAGTTCTATTGAGGGTGTCGAGCGCCGCCATCTTTTCCATTTTCCATCGAGGTTCGAGTACACCATTGCAGAGAATACTACAGGATAACAGACAAAATTGGGATACTAGTTTTCACTTATAGGTATGTTTCAAAAGGAAAAAGCAACATGGAGTGAGATCTTTTCAGTAGATTTTTGTTGACTAGTATCCCAGTTTAACATTTGAGTGGCGTCATTGGGAGGCTGAAATCGTCAGCGATCCAGCGATCGCTGGAACGGCAGAGGGAGACGTCTGCTTTCGATACCAAACACGGCCAAGTCGTGGCCGGACCTATCCAAATTGAAACTCATCTGGGAGGAACGAATGTTCAATTTTTCAACCAAGACAATCGCCGCGACCGCTGTCGTGCTGTGCAGCTTCGCACCGGTTCAGGCGCAGGACATCACGCTACGTGGAGCAAGCATGTTCGACGAGGACCATGCCTTCACACAAACCTTGCGTGAATTCGAGCGCCTGGTTGCCGAAAACTATGATGGCGACGTCACCTTTGACATGCGCCTGAACGGCGAGCTTGGCGTTGAGTCCGACTATGTCACCTACCTCAACCAAGGTGTCGCGGTCGACTATACCATCCTTGCCCCGTCAAACATGGCCGTCTTCTCCGAGTCGATCCCGTTGATGGACATGCCGTTCCTGTTCCGCGATCTGGAGCATTGGGATGCGGTGCTTGCGTCGGATGTTCTGTCGCCGCTGGAAGATGATCTTCGTGAGGCGGCTGGTATTGTTATCGTCGGCTACCATGGTGGTGGTGTGCGCAATCTTGCCTCGGCCGCGCCGATCACCAATATGGAAGAGCTCGCCGGTCACCGCATGCGTGTGATGGGTGCCCCGATCCAGGCGCAGACCTTCGACGCTGTGGGCGCAGCCCCCTCGGCGATTGCTTACAACGAGGTCTACAATGCGATTCAGACTGGCGTGATCGCCGGGTTCGAGAACGAGGCGGCCTCGATCCAGAACCTGAACTTCTACGAAGTGGCCCCCCACATCTCGCTGACGCAGCACACGATCACCGTGCGCCCGATCGTCATGTCGGCGGCGACCTTCGATGCCCTGCCTGAAGATCTTCAGGCCGCCATCATGGAAGCTGGTGCCGCAGCGGGTGCATTTGGCCGCGCACTGGAAAGCGGTGCGGACGGTGAGATCCTGCAAGAGATGATCGACGCCGGTCAGATCGAAGTGCACCCCTTCGAGGGACGTGAGCAGATGCTGGAACTGGTTCAGCCAGTGCAGGATGCCTACGCCGCCGAACTTGGTGCGACCGAGCTTCTTGAAGCCATCCGCGGAATGTAATCTCCCGGTCGGCGGGCGGGGTTGCTGATGCACCTCGCCCGTCGGTTCGCCATTTGACGCGGGCGCGATCAGCGCGTTCCGATTGGGGCAGGACATGCTTGGAACTCTACTCGACCGCTTTTGCCTGGTCCTTCGCTTTGCGCTTGGCATGCTGATGGCGGCCCTGGCTGTGCCCGTCGCAATGCAGGTGCTGTCGCGCTACACCGGCATCATCCCAACCTTCCTTTGGACCGAGGAACTGGCGACGTTTCTGTTCGTGTGGATTGTCATGATCGGCTCTGTCGTGGCGGTCTGGGATGGCACGCATTTCGACGTCAGGATCACACCCGACGCGCGCAGACCGTTCTTCCGCCTTATCCAGAACGGTACCGTCCATTTCGCGATCATGATCTTTGGTGCGCTGTTTCTGATCTACGGCATTGAATACACCGAATTCGGCGGCAACCAGCGATCCGTCATGATGCGCGCGAACCTTGCGATCACGCATGTGTCCGTCCCGATTGCCGGTGGTCTTTGGTTTCTGCTCGCGGGCTATCGCCTGATCGAAGAAATCGCGCAATTCGTTTACCGCAAGGATACGCAGTCATGATCCTCGACACCGCAACCGCGGCGATCATGCTGATCGCGTCCTTCCTGCTTTTGATCTTCATCCGCATTCCGGTGGCCTTCGCGCTGGGGCTCGCGACCATTCCCGTAGTCTTGCTGGAGCTTCGGCTGACACCCTTCATCGTCCTCGACCGGATGTTTCAAAGCTACAATTCGTTTATCCTGCTGGCCGTGCCCTTCTTTCTTCTGGCCGCAAACCTGATGAACTCGGGCAAGGTCACTGACCGCCTGATCGAGCTGGCCCGTGTGCTGACGGGCTGGATGCCCGGCGGGCTAGGGCATGTGAATGTGGCCGTATCCATGCTGTTTGCTGGTATTTCGGGATCCTCCACCGCCGATGCGGCGGGCATTGGTAAGATCCTTATCCCTGCGATGCAGCGTGAAGGCTATGACACCCGGTTTGCAGTGGCGATCACCGCGTGTTCGTCGGTCATGGGGGTGATCATTCCGCCGTCGATCCTGATGATCGTTTGGGGCGGCGTGATGCAAATCTCGGTCGGGGCGCTGTTCTTGGGGGGTGCAATCCCTGGCGTGTTGATCGGCCTGGCGTTGATGGGTACGGTCTATGCCTTCGCCAAGGTCCGAAACTACCCAGTGACCGCCACTCCGAATTGGACTGAGTTCTGGGCGGCCTGGAAAGGGGCAGCGCTGGCCCTGCTTACACCGATATTCGTGATTGGTGGCATCGTGGGTGGTATCGTGACACCCACCGAGAGTGCCATTATCGCCGCGGGATATGCGCTGATCCTGGGTATGTTTGTCTACCGGACGGTCACGCCGAAGGACCTTGGGAATATCCTGTACGACACCGCCCGGTTTGCCGCGATTTCACTATTTGCCATTGGCACTGCTTCCGCCTTTGGTTGGCTGCTGTCATTCTACAACGCGCCCCGCCTTCTGGTTGAAGTTCTGACAGCTTGGGAATTTGGGCCGTTTGGAACAGCGCTGCTGATCGCGCTGCTCTTCCTGCTGTTCGGTCTGTTTATCGACGCGATCCCCACGATCATCATCCTGGGCACTGTTCTGATGCCTGTTGCCCAAGCGGGCGGCGTGGACCCCATCGCCTTCGCGATCATTGGTATCGTCTCGCTTGCTTTCGGGCTTGTAACGCCGCCCTACGGATTATGTTTGCTGATCTCTGCGGCAATCGGCGGGCTAAACGTCGTGCAGGTCCTGCGCGAAGTTGTCTTCATCCTGGCCCCGATGCTGGTCATCCTGATCCTGCTGGCCGCCTTTCCCGAGATCATCCTGTGGCTTCCGAAAGCGCTTATGCCCGGGGCGTTCCCAGAATAGACGCCGAAACAGCCTGAACCCATCCACATCTATGCGACGCCCGCATACCGACAAAGGAAAACCGACATGAAACTCGAAGGCAAAACCGCAATCGTGACCGGTGGAGGCCGTGACATCGGCCGTGCCGTGGCTGTCAAACTCGCCTCGGAAGGCGCGAGTGTCGCGATCAACTACTTCTCCAGTTCCGCTGGCGCCGATGCAACTGTCGAGGCGATTGTTGCGGCTGGCGGGCGGGCCTTTGCCATGCAGGGTGATCTGAATGAAACCGCAGATGTCGAGGCGCTGGTGTCGAAAACGCACGAAACCTTCGGAAGCATCGACGTGCTGGTCAACAACGCGGGCGGGCTGATCGCGCGCAAAACCATTGCCGAGATGCCGTTGGATCACTGGGAAGCCGTCATGCGGCTAAACCTGACCAGCACCTTCCTTATGACCAAAGCCTGCCTTGAGAAGATGACATCGGGCGCAATCGTCAACCTTGCAAGCCAAGCTGGCCGAGATGGCGGTGGGCCCGGTGCCGTGGCCTATGCCACAGCCAAGGGCGCAGTGATGACCATGACACGGGGGCTTGCCAAAGAACTTGGCCCCGATATCCGCGTGAATGCGCTGTGCCCCGGTATGATTGATACCGATTTCCACAATATCCACACGCCCGATGCGGGCCGTCGCGGCTTTGAGGCCAACGCCCCTTTGAAGCGGCAAGGTCATGTGGACGACGCGGCGAACCTTGTGCTGTTTCTTGCCTGTGGCGACAGCGGCTTCATCACTGGGGCCAACTACGACCTCAACGGCGGTATGCTGTTCTCATAACCATAGAAATGAGCGATCCATGTCCGATTTTCCGATCGTTTCCGCCGGACACGGCATAACGCGGCAGGTCCTGTCGGATCATCCGGACCTGATGGTTGTCGCGTTCCGTTTCGGGGCATCCGGTGCGGTCGGCTCATTGCACGACCACCCGCATGTACAATCAACCTACGTCGAAAGCGGTCGGTTTCGCTTCACCCTAGGAGACGTAGAGAAGGAATTTGGCCCCGGAGAGAGCTTCGTCGTCCCCTCAGGTCAGACGCACGGTTGCGTTTGTCTTGAAAGCGGAACACTGGTGGATTGCTTCACGCCACGCCGCGACGATTTCCTATAGCCGCCATGCGTTTCCTTTCGATTGGTGAATGCATGGCTGAGCTTGCCCCGGCCGAAACGGAAGGGGAATTCTCGCTTGGGTTTGCGGGCGATACGTTCAATACGGCCTGGTATCTGACCCGGATCGCGGCGGACTTGGACGTCGCCTACCTGACCGCGATTGGCGACGACCAACTGTCAGATGACCTATTGGATTTCATGCGCGAAAGCGGGATCGATGCGACACATGTCACGCGGTGTCCGGGGAAAACCGTCGGGCTCTACATGATCCATCTCGCCAAGGGTGAGCGCAGTTTCACCTATTGGCGCAACAGCTCCGCTGCACGACAATTGGCCTCCGATCGTGGTGCGATTGATCATGCCATGGCGTCCGCGGACCTGATCTATTTCTCTGGCATTACTCTAGCCATTCTCGATGCGAAAACCCGCGCCACTTTCCTGGATGCCGTGCGCGATCACCGGGCTTCCGGCAAATTCGTGGCCTTCGACACCAACCTGCGACCACGCCTTTGGTCGTCCCCCGACGATATGAGGGACACGACGATGCAGGCGGCTGCCTGTGCCGACGTGGTCCTGCCGTCCTTCGACGATGAAGCTGAGTGGTTCGGAGATCGCGATCCCAGGCAAACGCTTGAGCGATACGTCGGACTTGGTGTGCAAAAAGTCGTTGTGAAAGACGGGGAACAATCCGTCATGTTTCAAGATGGGGCCGAGCGCGGGTCTGTCGATGTGGCGCCTGCAGCCCGCGTGGTCGATTCAACCGCTGCTGGTGATAGTTTCAATGCCGGGGTTCTCGCAGGCATAATGCAGGGACATAAATTGGCGTCGGCGATTGTTGGCGGCTGCAATCTGGCGCGACAGGTTGTGGGACATCGAGGCGCGCTGGTCCCATTGGATGCTGGGTCTTGGGACGTCGGGAACAATAAGGGCCGTTAGAATGCAACAGACGTGGCGATGGTTCGGGCCCACCGACCCGGTCAGCATTGGCGACATACGGCAGACGGGTGCGACCGGCGTCGTGTCGGCCCTGCACCACGTCCCCAATGGCGACGTCTGGACGAAAACGGAGATCCGGAAACGACAGCGCGAAATTGAAACCTTCGATGGTGAACCATCCGGGTTGACGTGGGCGGTCGTTGAAAGCCTTCCGGTTTCTGAAGCGATCAAGTCGCAAACTGGCCCCGTAGCCGAGCATTTGCTTGCGTACAAACGGAGCCTCGAAAACCTCGCGGAATGTGGCATTCAAACCGTCTGCTACAACTTCATGCCCGTGCTTGATTGGACCCGGACTGATCTAAGCTACCCGTTGAAGAATGGCGGGCATGCGATGCGCTTTGATCTGGTCGATTTTGCTGCTTTCGACTGCTTTCTCCTCTCCAGGTCGGGTGCACGGCACGACTACAGTGTCGAGATATTCGATGAAGCGCAGGCCCGCGTTGCTGCCTTTAGTGACCTGGAGCGAACAGCGCTGATCCATAACGTCATCGCCGGACTGCCTGGCGCAAATGACGGATGGTCCCTTGCCGATATGAAAGAGCGCCTGGAGGTCTATGGCGGGCTGACAGCTGAGACCCTTAGGCAGAACCTTGTTGATTTCCTTTCCGAAGTCATCCCGACGGCGGAGCGACTGGGCATGAGGCTATGTTGTCACCCCGATGATCCGCCCTTTCCCTTGCTCGGCTTGCCCAGGATCCTGTCCAGTCAAGCGGACTACGAATTGATCATGGATGCCGTAGACAGCCCGTCGAACTGCGCAACTCTGTGCACCGGATCACTTGGCGTCGCTAAGGATTTCGATCCAGTGGCCTTCATTGCGCGGCTGGGACATCGCATCCATTTCGCGCATCTGCGCAATACGGTGCGCAACGGCAAAGCTTGCGGTCGCAAATGCAGTTTCACTGAGGCTGAACACCTCGACGGGGACACTGATATGGTTTCGACTGTGCGCGCGCTCATCGCTGAGGAACAACGGCGGAAGGCAGAGGGGCGGGACGATCACGACATTCCGATGCGGCCAGACCATGGTCATGCGTTGTTGCACGACCGTTTGGGCGGCAGCCTGCCCGGTTATCCGTTGATCGGTCGCATGAGGGGACTGGCGGAGCTTCGCGGCGTGATGAAGGCTTGTCGCTGACACGCAGAACGTTGGATGGATGCCGAATGACTGGCACCTCCGCGATCCGATTTCCGCGAGGCACGTCCGTCGGAGCATAAGTCTACGTCATAGACCAACTACGTTTTCATCCTTGTGCGCAAGTTCAAGCACTCTGTGTGTCAGGCATCCAGAACTCAGCACGGCGCGCCTTAATGGCGGCGGCCAGGTAGTCCACAAACAGTCTTACCCGGGCCGTATTGCGTAGATCACGGTGCAGCAAAAGCCACAGGTCGCGGTAAGGCAGCGGCTTTTGAAAGGGTGCGCGAACAAGATCGGCATGGCGGTCCCCAAGCGCGCAAGCAAGATACGACATCCCCAGCCCAGAGGCGGCCAAGGTCACATGGGGGATCAAGTCTGAGACGCGGTGTTTCAGCCTCGCTTTCGGATAGCAGCTGGCCGTGATCCAATCTGCCGAAGTTGCCCCCGCAGGCTCGTTCCAGCCTATGAAATGCAAGCCTTCGCCTTGGTTGTCCGTGATCTGCGCAGCGTAGTCCTGGGTGCAGTAGGCTGCCTGCGAACATGGCACCAGTTTGCGCCCGACGACGTCGTCATCGACGTGATGAGCGACACGCATGCTTACGTCAGCCTCACGCCGGGCAAGGTCGGCGATATCGTTGGTAAACCGAAGGTTCAGATCAATTGACGGGTACAGATCGGAAAACCGCGCCATGTCGTCCATGATCGAGGTCATTGCCAGCGCATGGGGCAAGGTGATGACGACAGTTCCTGCAGGCTCTGCATCGCGACCAACCAGTCGACGCGAAAGTGAGGTAATTTCGTCCTCGGCCCGTTCCGCGTAGGGCAGCAGATCAAGTCCGAGTTGCGTCAGAGCGAACCCTTGCTTGGAGCGATCAAACAAGCGACCGCCAATATGATCTTCTAGCAGCGACAAGCGACGCGTTACGGTCGTGTGGTTCACGTTAATCGCGTCAGCCCCACCGCGAAGCGTTCCCCTTCGGGCGACGGCCAGGAAGAATTTCAGATCATTCCAATTGAAAGAAAGGGCGTCAGGGGTGGGCATAATGAAACCTTTGTATGAATTCTGAAACATCATGTTCAAAATTCGCCATCTACACAGCATTTTTCCAACACCTTAGATGTTCCCCAAGGCGATGCAATCCAAGACCGGCTTAGATGTCCGGGCCTCTGCCGCAGCGCGCGATCAACCTAGGGAACGCAGGATGTTGAAGAAGATTTTGAAGCGCGGCGCTTTGGCGCTATTGGCGGCTGGGGTTGTTTGGGGATTTGCCATAACCCGCGATGGCACGCTTGAAACGCCTACGGGTACAGGGGTTGTCACCTTGGACGCTGGCGAATTCGAAGCGTTCCCCCTGCCCGATTACGCAGCGCAATTTGTGGACGACGACTTTCAAAGCTACCTCGTGGAGGTCGCGCCTGGCATCATGGTTCATGTGCTGGAAGTTGGAACGGGATACCCCGTGTATCTTCAGCATGGACTGCCGACCTCTGGCTTCCTCTATCGCCGGATCGCGGAGACCCTGCCACGCGATGAATTTCGCCTTATCATGCCGACGCTTGTGGGCTTGGGCTTTTCCAGCAAGGTCCCGGCCAGTCAGCATTCGATTGAAAACCACATCGCTTGGATGAACACTCTGCTGGAGGAGCTTGAGCTGACAGAGTTGATCTTTGTCGGCCATGATTGGGGTGGCCCCATTGGGGCAGGCGCGCTGTCCCGGTCGCCGGATTTGATGCAAGGCATGGTCGTCTTGAACACTGTGCTGGCAGCCCTTGATGAACCGCGCGAAGTGCCCGCCATTTTAAGGCTTATCCGCATTCCGGTGGTGGGCGAGATAATCCTGGAAAGGGTCGCATCTATCTACGATCAACTGCCGAGTTTTCAGAATGATCCCCAATCGTTGCCACCGGAGCTACTGGACCTTTACCGACGCCCTGTGGAGGAAAGCGGCAATGCAAAGGCTCCGCTCGCCATAGCAAGGATGTCGGTGTTTTCGCCGGACGCGCCGGAGGCTGCACTTTTGCAGACCATTGAGGACTACGTGGTCGCTGTTGACGTTCCGGTTGAGATTGTTTGGGGGGCGAGCGATCCCAGGCTCGGAAGTGGTTTGGCGGATATGCAAGCCCTCTTCCCGCAAGCCACAGCCGTCGAAACCGACGCGGGGCACTTTTTGCAGGAAGAGGCACCGGAGGAAATCGCGGCTTCAATCCAACGAATCTATCGCCAGATTCAGCTCGCTGATTAGATCGCCCTGGAACTGGTTTCGAGGCAGCTGAGACTTAAGGTGCCTTGCCCAAAATGATCATCCCCAGAAGATCATCATCGGTAACGTCTGAGGTGTTTACTGTCCCAACGAGTTGGCCGTTCTTCATCACGCTTGCCCGGTCGCAAAGTCTCATGACCTGGTGAACGTCGTGATCGATCAGGAAGATACCAATGCCCTCGGCTTTCAGCTGTTCGATCAACTCTGCAACCATTTGCGTTTCTTGAGGGCCCAAGGCTGCTGTCGGCTCATCCATGATCAGGATGCGGGCGTTGAAATACACAGCACGGGCAATGGCGACCGATTGACGTTGACCGCCTGAAAGGGCCGAGACGGGAGAGCTGAATTTTTGGAAGTTCGGGTTCAGGCGACCCATGATCTTGCGAGTCTCAGCCTCCATCGCGTCGTCATCAACCAGACCCATTGCGTTGGTCAATTCCCGCCCCAGAAAGAGGTTTGCGGAGGCGTCCAAATTATCGGCCAGTGCCAGTGTTTGGTAGATCGTCTCCACATTATGTGAGCGCGCTTCGCGTGGGTTTGTGATCGAGACTTTCTTACCGTCGATGAAGATCTCGCCGCTGTCCGGCGTATAGGCGCCCGAGAGCATTTTGATCAGCGTGGATTTTCCTGCACCGTTGTGGCCCAGCAATCCCACGACTTCGCCGGGGTAGAGGTCGACACTGACATCATCCACGGCACGCACGCCGCCGAATGAGATCGACATGTTGCGCATTTCAACGAGTGGTGTGGTCATATCAGCGCTTCCCCAAGCGTTTGCGATAGATCGTGTCGATCAGGACAGCCAGGACAAGCACGACGCCTACAACGATATTTTGGTAGGGCGTTGGCATGCCGACCATGGCCATTCCCGACTGCAAACTTTGCATGATCAACGCACCCAGGATCGCGCCGTAGATCGTGCCGGCACCACCCGATAGCGCCGTGCCCCCAATGACGGCGGCAGCGATGACGCGGAGTTCGTCCAGCGTTCCGATGTCGTTTGTATGGTTTGCCAGGCGGGCCGAAGCGACGACTGCTGAAAGCGCGCAAAGCATACCCATGATGGTGAAGATCTTCACCGTCAAAAGCCGCGTATTGATGCCCGACAGCTCTGCCGCGTCGGGGTTGCCGCCAGTGGCGAAGATGTAGCGCCCAAGCCGCGTGCGACGCGCGATGACAGTCATCACAATGGCTACAGCGATCAGGATAAAGACCGAGATCGGCAGACCGTAGGCTTGCGTGAACCCTTCAGGCATCACCTCACCTTGGGCTTCAAACATCCGCTCAAGCCGGCGGGTCGGGATCTGGTAGGAATTGAGGACCGCAATGAAGCCGAGAATGGAGGCCACAGCGAAGATCGACATTATAGTCTCAGCCCAGATCGGTTTCACGTCGAACCCGTGGCGCATCTTTGCGCGACGGCCGGACCACATCGCAAGGACAGCGGCCGCGGCAAGAGCGACCCCCACGGCCCAAGACAAGCTTGGACCGAGGGTACCATTGGTTCCGCCAAACACCAAGAAGGTTGAGTCCAGCGGGCCAATTGTTGCGCCGTTGGTCAGAAACCAGGCGACGTTGCGCCAAACAAGAAAGCCACCGAGCGTCACGATGAAGGCAGGGATCGCGAGATATCCGATCATCCACCCCTGAAACGCTCCGATAATGGCACCGGCCAGCAGGCCGAAGATGATCGTGATAATCCAAGTGGCTGGATGGTTGAGGCCTAACCCCAGCATAGTGGGCAAAATATCGGTTTGGGTCATGGCCATGATCGCCGAACAGGTCGCCAGCAATGCGCCCACTGAAAGGTCGATGTGGCGGTTCACGATCACAAAGACCATGCCACAGGCCATGATTGCGACGGATACCGTCTGGATCGTCAGGTTGAAGATATTCCGGGGCGTCAAAAAGCGGCCCTCGGTAATCAGGTTGAAGCCAATGCACAGCACAACGAAGGCAGCGACCATTCCAAGTAGCCTGGTATCAATCCCAAGCTTCTGAAAAACGGAGGTCTCTGCAGGGGGCGGCGACAGGTCAGTTGTGTCGGTCATGGCCAGCTCCGGCGATCCGAAAAGACAGAGAAAAGGCGCCCCACCCGCGTTTGAGATGGGGCGCCTTGATTATTCTAACACTATTGCAGTGTTGAAATCAGTTGCAGGGTGCAGGACCGTCAGAAACACCTTGGCAAAGTGCTTCCAACTCGATCCAACCCGCATCAACAACAACAGACAGGTTGTCTGCGGTGATCGGCACGGGCGTCAGGAACATGGAGGTCATGGTCACGCCACCGGGCGAAGTCCATTCCTGTGCGCCTTCGACGTCAGCCATTGCGGTGCCGCCGGCCAATGCAACTGCGATCTCAGCCGCTGCGCGACCCAGATCACGGGCATCTTTCCAAACGGAGACGGTTTGGGTGCCAAGTGCCACGCGGTTGAGAGCGGCATGGTCACCGTCTTGTCCGGACAGCGGGATGCCGTCCATGCCTTGGGCGGCCAAAGCCGCAGCAACGCCACCGGCGGTGCCATCGTTGGATGCCACAACTGCGTCGACCTCGTTGTCCACAGCCGTCAGGATCTGTTCCATGTTCCGCTGAGCATTCGCAGGCAGCCAGCCGTCGGTATAGGCCTCACCCACGATGGTGATTGCACCGGATGCGACGGCATCGGCGAGGATTTCGTCCTGGCCGCCGCGCAGGAAGTCTGCGTTGGGGTCAGTGGGCGAACCCATGATCATGACGTAATTGCCTTCGGGCTGAGCAGCAAAGACTTCACGCGCCTGCATGCGACCCACTTCGACGTTGTCGAAGGTCAGGTAAAATGCACGATCATCTTCGATCAGGCGGTCATAGGCTACAACCGGGATGCCCTCATCTGCTGCAAGCTGAACCGCTGGCCCGATGGCTGCTGCGTCTTGTGCAAGAATGATCAGCGCATCGACGCCTTGGGCAATCAGGCTTTCAACGTCTGACAGCTGACGGGACGCAGAAGACTGCGCGTCTGCCGAAAGGTAGCCCGCGCCTGCTGCCTCGAGAGCTGCGACGATAGCTGCTTCGTCAGTCTGCCAACGTTCTTCCTGGAAATTCGACCAGCTCACGCCAACGGTGATGTCTTGGGCGAAGGTGGCCGAAGCGGCCATCATCGTCATGGCGCCAGCGGCCATAAGTGATTTGATATTCATGATGTCCTCCCATCGTTGAGGCGCAGGCCTTGCGTTCTTCGTCCATTCGGCCAAGCGCTTGCCTAAGCTCTAGCATATTTTTTTCATGACACAAATTAAATATGCTATGCCTACCTATAAGGGGCTTCGAAATGCCAAGACTCCCCTGATTGAATTGTGTATTTCGTATGTGCTCAGGTGGGCAAAGGGGAGGGTCTGCACAGCATGCAAGACCAAAGAGAAAGCGGTCGGCACCAGGTTTTCGAGGCGATTCGCAACGCCAATCAGATCGCGCGGATTGATATTGCCAAAGCCACTTCGATTAGCCCTGCATCGGTCACGGCCATCACGTCCGAGTTGCTCTCAGCCGGTTTGATCAAGGAGCTTCACCCTGAGCCGTCGCCCGGTAGCGCCAAACGCGGCCGTCCGCGCGTTGCATTAACCGTGTGCGACAACGCCTTCCTGATTGCGGGCATGAAGATTGCCGACCGGCAGTTATCGATCGTCTTGTTGGATTTCGTGGGTGAAACGGTCTTCGAATTCACGCAACCAATCCCCGAACGCCGTATGGCCACAGACGAGTTGGCCAAGATCGTACGCGACGGCTTGCACGCCGCCTGTGCCGCCTGCGAACGCAACATGCATGACGTTGCGGGACTTGGTTTGGGCATGGCCGGTCTGATCGATGCTGAACGAAACTATATCTATTGGTCACCAAGCCTGGAGGCGCGCAACGTCGAGTTTGGCGCGGCATTGGCCAAAGTGTTGCCCATGCCCGTGTTCGTCGACAACGATGCGAACCTTGTTGCCAAGGCCGAGCAGCATTTCGGCGAAGGCCGGGGCGAGACCGACTTCATCGTCATCACGATCGAGCAGGGCGTTGGCATGGGGATCGTGATCGGCAACAAGATTTATCGCGGAGAGCGCGGATGCGGCGCCGAGTTGGGACATACCAAGGTGCAGCTAGAGGGCGCCATGTGCCGCTGTGGTCAGCGCGGCTGCTTGGAGGCCTACGTCGGCGACTACGCCCTTTTACGGGAGGCCTCTGTGCATGGCCAAGGCCTGCCCCATGACAGTGTCGCTGCTCTTTATGCCCACGCGAAGGCTGGCGATGCCACTGCTCGCAGCATTTTTGAACGTGCGGGACGGATGCTTGCCATGGGTCTGGTCAATGTCATCAACATTTTCGATCCGAAGCTTGTGATTTTGTCGGGCGAGCAAGCCTCGCTTGATTTCTTCGACGGAGACCGGTTGCTCGAATGGGTGAAATCCAGCGTGGTTCAGGTAGATGCCCCTTTGCCTGAAATCAGGGTTCACCATTGGGGCGATCTTATGTGGGCGAAGGGCGCGGCAGCCTATGCGATTGAGGCCGTGACCCGCCTGAAAATCAAAGAGCTGTCCCGAGATGCGGCCTGAGGCATTCTGCGTCTCGATTTGCTTAGCGCTTCCTGTTTCAGCGCAACCGCAATTCGAACCGCGCCCAATCGCGCCCCATGTCTATGGCGGTGGGTGGGAGTTCTTTGTGGGCGGTGGGTTGTCGAGCTTTGATTGCAACGGCGACGGTCTGCCCGAGCTGTTCGCGGCCGGAGGTGAGAACCCGGCCCAGTTGTTTCTGAACCGCAGCGACGGTGACTTACAGCTTGAGGCAGTGGACAGCGTGTTGGCAGTGACCAACGTGATCGGCAGTTATCCCTTAGATATCGATAGCGACGGGCACTTGGATTTAGTGGTCCTGCGTGTTGGTCGTAACCAGATTTTCCGCGGCCAAGCTGACTGCGCGTTTGAAGCTTTGGACCCCCTGCCCCACCCAGACGACGACAGTTGGACAACTGCGTTTTCCGCAGTCTGGGAGAACGGCCAAAGCCACCCTACCCTTGCGTTCGGGAACTACGTGGATCGCTCAGACCCTGAGGGGCCGTTTGGCACCTGTGATGCCAATGTGCTCTACCGTCCCGAAGGTTCAGAGTACCCAGCCCCGGTTCGACTGGAACCCGGATATTGCGCCTTGTCCATGTTGTTCACCGATTGGGACCGACGGGGCCAAGCCGACCTGCGCATCTCTAACGACCGGCACTACTACGTGCGGGGCGGGGCCGAGCAATTATGGGCCATGGAAGAACAGCCCAGGCTCTACACCGAGGAAGACGGCTGGATGCGCCATCAATTGTGGGGCATGGGCATCGCCTCCCAGGACATCGACGGCGATGGCTTTTCGGAGGTCTATTTGACCTCGATGGGCGATCAACGCCTGCAACTGCGCGATCCCGACACGGATGGACCAACCTTCACCGACGCACCCTTCGATCAGGGTGTGACCGCGCATCGCCCCTACACCGGGGGCGACGGGCGCCCCTCAACGGGTTGGCACCCGGCCTTTGGTGACGTCGACAATGACGGATACGTCGATCTGTTCGTCACCAAGGGGAATGTGGAGCAGATGCCTGGCAGCGCCATGGATGATCCGAATAACCTGCTGATCGGGCAGGCAGACGGTAGCTTTGTCGAAGGCGGCGATCTTGCGGGAGTTGCGACGATGGAACGCTCTCGCGGCGCAGTTCTTACCGATCTGAACGGGGACGGATTGCTCGACATTGCGGTGGTCAACCGTGGCGCGCGGATGGAGCTATACCAGAATGTTACGGAAGGTGCGGGGGCATGGTTGTCGGTCGACATTCAGCAACCGGGCGCGAACCCGCGTGCAGTTGGCAGCTTTGTCGATGTGCGCACGCCTGATCGGCAGTGGAGCCTGGAACGGACTGTTGGTGGTGGTCATGCGGGCGGAAGCGCTGGCCCGCTACACTTCGGCTTGGGTGATGTTGATCTGGTCGACGTCACCGTTCACTGGCCCGATGGGTCCGTCGACACATTCACCGATGTTGCGACGAACCAGCATGTGACCCTGACGCGACCCTAGCGCGGCACCTCAAGACCGCTTGGAACCGCGTCAGGTATGCCGTAGCGCCCGATAATCGACGTCTCATCAGTCAGCGCTTCGAGAAAGGAGATCAGGTCGCTGATTTGCGCGTCACTCAGCGCCATCGGTTCAAGCGTATTGGCCGCCGCAATCGCGGCGAGGCTTTCTGGATCATCCATAACGCGCCAATCGTCGGCCCCTGCGAGATCAGGCAAAATGACTTGGTCTCGGTCGTAGGATAAAAGGGACGCGACGGGATCAAGGTGGTGGCGGATTACGGCCTCTAGCGTGCTGTAGGCACCGGAATGCCCATAGGGCGCGGTCTGCGCGACGTTGCGCAACGACGGCGTGCGGAAGGCATAGGCATCAGCAGGATCGCCTGTCACACGCATCCGGCCGACGTCCAATGCATGATCTTCAAACCGAGCAGCTTTGCCGGGGCCAAGCTGCGGCATCGCGATGGCATGGAATGCGTGATCGGTTTGAAACTGCCCAGAATGACAAGAAGCGCATCCGGCCTCCCCGTAGAACAGATCCATGCCACGCGATGCGGGATCAGACAAAGCCGTATCGTCACGAAGGTATCGGTCAAATGGGCTGTCGTCGGCGCGCCATTCAACGGCGATGAATTCGGCCAGCAGATCGGAGATGTCCGTGAAACCCACTTGGTGGCCTGTGCCGTAGATGGCTTCAAACCTTGCGCGGTATTCGGGCACCTCTGCGACCCGAGCGGCGATTTGTTCCCAAGCCCCGCCATCCAACGACAAGTGCCCCAGCCTGACGGATTGGGAGATCGCGTTTTCGGAGTAGTGACCTGCCATTTCGTCCGCCGAAAGGACTGGGAACATTGCCTGAGCCGACAGGACAGAGGCAAACCCTTCTGCCATCGCGTCACCCAACGGGGTGCGGATGCCGTTGGGCCGATCTGGGTCGGCCTCAAGGCGACCATCGTGAAACATCACGGTAAACTCTTCCGCCCCAAGATTGAAAAGCGCGGGAGAATTTCGGGGGATGCGTTGCTCTGGGATATTGTCAGGATCAACGTGACGCTCAGGGCCCAAATTCACACCACCGTCACCTAAGCCCAATGACAGCCCGTCGGAAATTGCGAACTGTGGATGGTGACAGGTCGCGCAGGCGACGGTCTGATTGCCAGACAGGATCGGATCGTAGAACAACATTTGCCCCAACTCGACACGGTCTGGCGCGAAGTCTGAGAAGCTGGCCAAGTCGAAGGTCAGTAATTCGCCCGGTTCCGCGAACAAGGGCAAAGGCGTAGTCAGCGCGAGAGCGACCAACCCGCCTTTGAACACGTGCTTTGCGGAACGGAGTGACATCATTCAAACGTAGCGATTGACGATGTTTTCCAGAAGCTCCTGCCGTCCCGTTTTGGCGATTGGCTGAAGGTCATTGGCCAAAACGTCCGCCTCGATCTCGGCAAAGGATTTTTCGCCTGTCAGCATCGCCTGTGCATCGGGCGTATCCCAGCCCGCGTAGCGCTCTGCCAAGGGACCGGAAAGCGCGCCGTCCTCGATCATCGCGGCCGCAGCCTTCACGGCGCGGGCGCAAACGTCCATGCCGCCGATGTGGGCGATCAGCAGATCCTCGGGCTCGACGGATTGGCGGCGCAGCTTGGCGTCGAAATTCGTACCGCCAGTGGTAAAGCCGCCACCTTGCAGAATATGGTAGTAGGCCAGCGCGACCTCGGGGACCGAGTTCGGGAATTGATCGGTGTCCCAGCCCGATTGGTAATCGTTCCGGTTCATATCGATGGACCCAAAAATGCCCAAGGCCTGCGCCGTCGCGATCTCATGCTCGAACGTGTGGCCCGCCAGGATCGCGTGGCCCTGCTCGATATTCACCTTGATCTCATTCTCAAGACCGTGGCGCTTGAGGAAGCCGTAGACCGTGGCCACGTCGAAATCATACTGGTGCTTGGAGGGTTCCTGCGGCTTCGGCTCGATCAGGATCGTGCCCTCAAAGCCAATCTTGTGCTTGTGCTCCACCACCAGGTTCATAAACCGGCCCATCTGCGCATCCTCGCGGCCCAGATCGGTGTTGAGCAGCGTTTCATACCCCTCACGACCGCCCCAGAGCACGTAGTTTTCACCATTTAGCGCATGGGTGGCATCCATGCAGGCCTTCACTGTGGCGGCGGCGAAGGCGAAAACCTCCGGGTCGGGGTTGGTCGAGGCGCCGCCCATGAAGCGGCGGTTCGACGTCATGTTCGCGGTGCCCCACAAAAGTTTGGTGCCCGTCTCTTCCATCTTGCCTGCGAAGTAATCGGTGATGGCTTGCAGGTCGCGAAGGTTGTCTGCGTGGCTGTCGTGATCGGGACGCACGTCATAATCATGGAAGCAGAAGTAAGGGGCTTTCAGCAGGCGGAACATGTCGAAGGCCGCGTCGGCCTTCAACCGGCAGAGGTCCATCGTGTCGCCGGGAAACCAAGGCCTGTCAAAGGTTTGGCCACCGAAGGGATCGGTGCCCGGCCAGACGAAGTTGTGCCAATAGCACACGGCGACGCGCAGGTGGTCTTCCATCCGCTTGCCCATAACGACCTCGTCGGGATCGTAGTGCCGGAACGCCAGAGCCGAGGTGCTGTCCGCGCCTTCGAAAGGGATATCATCGATGCCGGCAAAGAAACGAGAGCTCATGAAATGGCCGCCTTTATGTTGGGATAGAGAGCCCGATATTGGGCGTAAGATGCGTCATATGCAGCAGAGAGAGTGCTGTCGGGGTCGATTGTTTGCTGGACCTCAGGTCTGATCATCGTGTCGCTCACGCCGTGCCCGTCGCCGACCATTGCCAGGCGAACCGCGCCCAACGCGGCGCCCAACTCGCCCTCTGCAGGGCGTTGGAGGGGTACATTGAGGATGCTGGCCAATGCATGGAGCCAGTAATTCGACTGCGTGCCGCCGCCGACCGCCAATAAGGTGTCGATCCGGGCCCCTGTGCCACGCAAGGCCTCTAACGAGTCGCGCAGTGCGAAACCTACGCCCTGCATCACGGCCGCGACCATTTCGGTGCGGTCGTGGGCGATATCGAGCCCGATCAATGCAGCGCGTATCTCAGCGTCGTTATGGGGCGTGCGCTCGCCGGAAAGGTAGGGAAGGAACTGAACCGCACTGGGGCGCTCAGGCCGCATGGGCAAGCGCCCGGCAAGATCAGCGGCTTCCTTACCCACCAAACGGCTTAGCCAATTCAGGGCATCGGTTGCCGCGAGGATCACACCCATCTGATACCATCTATCCGGTAAAGCATGACAGAACGTATGCACCCCTGTGGCAGGGTCCGGCGCATAACGATCACGGGCTGCAAGGATCACGCCGGATGTACCAAGCGACACGAAGGCCTGCCCTTCTTGTACGCAGCCCGACCCGCAAGCCGCAGCGGCATTGTCCGCACCACCGCCTACGACTATCGCCGTTTTCGGCAAGCCGAATTCTTCACAAATAGACGCCCGGACTTGGCCCGACGGTTCAGACCCTTCGACCAGGCGTGGCATCTGGTCTGCGCGCATTCCGCTGGCTGCCAACAGATCGTCAGACCAAACGCGGCCGCCCACATCGCACCACGCGGTGCCTGCCGCATCGGAAAGGTCGGTTGCGTGCTGCCCTGTCAGGAAAAGACGCAGGTAGTCTTTTGGCAACATGACTTTGGTGATGCGCGCGAAGAGATCAGGTTCATGTTTCGCCATCCACATCAGCTTTGGCGCCGTGAAGCCAGGGAAGACGATGTTCCCCGAGATCCGCCGCGCATCCGCTGAGGCATCCATTTCTGCGGCCTCCGCTGCGGAGCGCGTGTCGTTCCACAAGATACAAGGTCGCAGGACACGGTCGTCAGCATCAAGGACAACAGCTCCGTGCATTTGACCGGACAGACCAATCGCACGCACCTTCGCGAGATCAGCGGCGGATCGGTGCTTTAACACGCCAAGGGTTGCGCGCAGCCCGTCAACCCAGGCGTCGGGGTGCTGTTCGCTCCATCCCTGGTGCGGGTTCTGCACCGAGAAATCTGCAGACGCCGTATCGACGGTTCTGCCCGCATCATCGCTGAGCAATAGGCGCAAACCCGATGTCCCGAGATCAATTCCGAGGTACATTTTTCTCCCAACGCGCCATCAGCAGCTAATTATTTTTTGTCGAAAAATAAATCTTTGGAATCGGGGTGTGTGTCAAGCCCCCTGATGAAGGGTTAATTCCAGTGCATCCGTTACACCAAGCGCGTGGGTCCGTTGAGGAAGCTGCCAGCGCGACACTACCTCAGCGTGCTGAACGGCCCGGCAGATCACCTTCTTTGAAGGTATGGCGCCAGTCGACGCAGCCAGCCAAGGTCTAGACCAAGGCAATCTGGCTACTGTCTGGATTACGAAGGAGGGACGGATCCACATTGGCGGGAACGACAACCGCCAATGAAGTAGATGCACAACTTATCCACGGCCCCGCGACGATCCTGTCCGAGATCAATGTGCAGAAAAGGATTGCCAGACCGGCAAGCAGACCCTGGCCCGCATCGGCGAATTGCAACGCCTCCAGCACGTCTTCGCCAAGGCCTTTCGCGCCGATCAGGGACGCGACGACAACCATTGCCAGGGACAGCGGGATCGTCTGGTTCACCCCTGCCATGATGGTCTTGGCCGCCAAAGGCAACTCGACCCGCCGCAGCAGATAGCGCGGTGTCGCACCGAACGCCAAAGCGGCCTCGCGCACCGTTTCAGGCACTTGTTGCAGGCCAAGCTCGGTGAAGCGGATCACCGGCGGTGAGCCGAAGATCATGGTCGCCACGACCCACGCCGGTTTGCCTGAGCCGATGAAGGCCACAACCGGGATCAGGTAGACGAAGCCCCGCATCTATTGCATGAAATCGAGGGTCGGGCGGAGAACGGAATAGACCCGAGGCCGGCGCGCACAGAAGACGCCGAAGGGAATGCCGAGCGTGATGGAGATCAAGACCGCCACGCCAAGAAGCGCCACCGTAGTCACGGCCTTTTCCCAGAAATCCAAGAGGCCGACGTAGGCCAAGGCCACTGCGGTGAAGATCGCCACGCGCGGGCCTGCCGACAGATAGGCGAGCATGAGGACAACAAAGGCCACGACCGGCCACGGCGCATCCACAAACTCCACTTCGATAACGTCCAGAAGGTTGCGCATTCCTGCGGTGATCGTGTCGAACACACCTCGGCCCGCGCGGCGGTGCCAATCGAAGCCGTCTTTGATCCAGTCGTCCAAAGCCAGCCGTCAGTTGCCGTCAGTAGGGAACTCCGCCAGTACCGCGAATGCGTTAGGTTGGGCGAATTGGATCGCGGACAACACAACGCACGCCACGAACATGATCGCGATAAGCACCGCGCGCTGCATGGACCAGCCGCTTGCCATGGTCTTGTCGGACCGCCATCGCGCGAATTGTTTCGCCAAAGTCCAGTTGGTGAGCGCCGTCTCCAGAGATTCCGCCGCCCGCCTTTGGCTGTTGACCGTAGATTGACTGCCCGCAGTTTCGGCCGCCTCGATCTGTTGGTAGCGCAGGTCCAGCGTGGCCTGGGTGCTGTCGGACCGGTCCTGCTCGCCAGAGCCGAGGTCGCCGAACGGCTCCATGCCGATCTGGATATAACCAAAGGAAGAGGTACACAAAGCGTTCGGATTGCTTGATCTTGGTGTCGAAGGCCTCCTGGTGTCTGGCAAAGCCCCCCTTGCGGCCAATGCCTTCAGGTAGCTTGCCAACCTGAGGCACGAAAGCATCGCGGTAATCCATGGACCTAGAGTGGTTAACAACAGAATTGTCGCGCGGATTGATGCGATCAAGTCTGTAGCGGAAGAGTGCGACGTTCTCTTTCATCCGGTCACCATGGATGTGGCGGGCGGTGCAAACGGTGTGACAGACATGGCCGCCCAATCGCAGCTGCCTATTGCAACTTTGTGCTTATCCGACGTCCAAGCGCTAGGCGCGCTATTCGAGTTGATGCGATTGGGGATCTCGGTGCCCAAGGATATGTCGATCATGGGTTTCGACAATCTGGAATGGTCCGCCGTCAGTACGCCGGGCCTGACGAGCATCAAATTACTTGCGGCGGACATGGGCGTGAAGGCCTCTGACCCAATTGTGGACTGGCTCAAATCCAGTCAACGCGCTGAACCCCTTGCGTTGGATGCCGAGATCGTTGTCAGAGGGTCGACGCAGAGCCCGAAGAAGCTCTAAAGATTACTGCGGTCAATGGGACCTGATCTATAGCAGAGTTGTCGACCGCTTTATTTCGAACCTTCTGTGAGTTTGGTCCAGGCGTCGGGCAGAAGACGGACTGAGCCTTCTTGCGTCAGCTAACGGCGACACCACTCACCGTTGCTTCTCTTTCCACGTATCCAGCCAGCGTCGGAGCCCGGAACGCCGGCGCGATAGGGCTTCTCCGGTGGCACTGACCCCATCCTGAACGTTGTCCACAAGAGGGTCGATACGTGACATGCGGAAGCGCCGCCACAACAGGCGAAGACCCAAGACGAACGCAACAAAAGTCGCCAGAATTGCGATGTTTAACCATGGCAGGCCAAGGTTTGCATCGGGGCCATCCACCGGCCTGATCCCGATGGCGTTGGGGTAGATCGACAAAAACGGGTTGCGCCAACCGTAGTGGCGCACAGCCACCCATCGCGGCGTGTCGATGGTGGAGATAAATTCGCTCGCCTCGGCCTGAAGGTTAGAGCTGTCGAATTTGAAATAGGGCGGCCAATTCCACCCCGTATCCTCATTGCGATAAACCATCACACGCCCGTTCGCGCGGGTTGTGTTGATCAGGCGCAAATCGCGATTCACGGCTTCGCTGTCCCCACTGTCCGCCTGCGCATAGAAAAACCGCGACAGGCCCGAGAAATCCTTGCGGATGATCTCGGTCCCGGTGATGCGCACGATGTCGTTTTGCGGAAGCGTGTAGTGAAACGTGGCCGCGACAAGTAGCCAGAAGAGCACCGCGAAAAACCATTTGATGTATTTCATGGCACCCGCCCCTACTGAAAATTGGTCACGTAGACGATGAAGATCACGACACAGACCGGCACGATATAGACGCCCAGGATCAGCTTGCGACGGAGTGAGCTGTCGTAATCCTCCAACCCCTCATCCACGAAGCTGTCACGGTCAGCGGTCGGATGCTCTTCCTCCCACTCGCGGATCAACCGTTTGCGCCGGACCGAGCGGGAGTAGATCGACAAGCCAATGTAGATCACGGTCAGAACGACAAAGCCGACAAGAGCCAGACGCATCAAAGCAAACATCGAACGCTCCTTTCGCTAGCCCCACGGTCCGACACGTCTGACCTCTTCCTCCATCGCGGGCTCGTGACCAAACAATGCCTCGCGCGCGCCCACCTTATCAGTTTGGTATTCGTTACGCAGAAATTCGACCACATAGTCCTTCTTCGCATCCGAGAAGTCGGCGAATTTCTCATAGAAGAGCGCCTTGTGGCAGATGAACAGCTGCCGGAAATCCCGAGTCGTCAACTCCGCCAGAAGCATGTTCACAAGGGCCACGTCTTTGTGGTCAGCCGCGCGCAGCGTGTAGAAATAGACCGGACTGTCAGAGGTGATGCTTGGCCAGGCCCCGCCGCTTTCCGCCCAATTCAGCAGCGCGGCGAGGTCGTGAAACTCTTCCGGCAATTGCCCGACATGGGCGCGCGCCAGCCTGCGCATTTCACTGCGCGACCGGCCTTTCAAGGTTACGTCCGCATCGGCCAGCGCATCGACAAGGATGAAGTCCATCTTCTGGCGCAGGACCGCGCTGGCATCGACTCCACGTGCCTTCACAATCGGCTCCACCAGGCCATTCAACTCAAGGAACTTGGCGATTTGCGCGCGCTGCGTCATGTCGAAAGCGTGAGGGATGTCGAGCGGCTCGAAAACGGATTTGTCATTGGAGGCAAAGATTGCCGGGTGTGGGACGTCCTGAAAGATAAACGCACCGCCGAAGTGCGCTGTCCAGAAATTGCCCTGCTCGAAACTCATCCCCTTAAGCTTGACCGGGTTGCGCACAATGTCGCCCGTTTCGCCCGCCAGCCCGATCATCTCCGCGATCAGAACATCATCAAACCACGCGTCTTCCTCATTCAGGAACCGCTTGATCTTTCCGTCCAGCTTGGTCGCCTGACGGATCGCCCCGCCGGTCGTATCGGCCTCAATCGTGATGCGCCGGATATCCAGTAGCCGCGCAGGATTTGAAAGGTCGTAGACGGAATTGAGCAATTCACCCGCCACCGCGTCACGGGTCGTCAACGCAAACAGCGCTGCTTCATTCTCAGCAAAAAACTGGCGCAGAACACCGCGGCAGGTGGAGAATTTAGCCTCCAGCAATGGCGCGTATTTCTGGGCGGTGGACAGGATGATGAACTGCCGGTTCACCCCGTCGTGGTTCAGGTAAAGGGGGTCTTCCAACTCAAACCCGACCTCGGGCGAATAGCCGGAGATGTCGATATAGAAATCCGTCAGCTTCGTCTGCTTGCCCGTCAGATGCTTCAGCGCACGATTGTAGCGCTCAACCAAAGCGGGTGAGGCCACATGGAACAGGTTACCAAACATAAGGCCGGAGGAGATCAGACGCTCCATACGGCCACCCTTGGCAAGTTGTCAGAGGGCTTCATCATCCCTGCTGCTCCAGATACCGCCGCTTAGCCTCTTCCATCCGCTGCATGTCACGCACGGCATTGGCAATCGCGACCTCATCGGATTTGTCGGCATAGCGGAATTCGCTGTCGGCGTAGCGGTTGATCTCCTGGATCACCATGTCGACGGTGATAGGCTGGCGCAGCTCTTCGATCATGCCCTTCTTTGTGTCGTAGTCCATGAACAGGAACAGGTCCGGTTCTTCCATCCACTCATCGGGCAATTCAAAATCCATCGCGCGGACCTTCACCGCATCGGTGATGTTCTTGATCGCCCGTCCCGTGAACCGCTCATCGGCCTCCTGAATGGCCTTCAGATAGGTGCCGAGCTTGGCAATCGTATCGGGCTTGCCCACCGTCTGATCGACCTTGTCGAAGACCTTCATCAGCCCCTCTTCGTGGGGGCGCGAATGGCTCTCGAAGGAGGCCGCGACAGCCTTCTTGATCTCCTGCGCCGCGAAGACCTCATGGTCGCCCAGGGGGATGTCGTGGTTCCTGCCCATCAGCAGGCTGAGGATGTCGATGTAATCATCCCGCGTGATCGGCCCGTCGACAAGGAATCGTGCCCCCGCCCTTTGCCGCAAGGCGTCGTCCACATTTTCGGGGTAGTTGGAGAACATCCCAAACGTGCAATTACCGCGCACAACCGTGTTAGCTCCGGCGAAGCTTTCCATCAGCACGGCGGTGATTTCCAACTGCCCTGCCGACGACTGCCTGTCGCCGCGTTTGCCCGCCAACTGGTCGATATCATCAATCGTGCCGAACCCGATGGCCGACGGATCGATGATGTTGTTGATGAAGGCCTTGGCGTTCTGGCCCGACTTACCCTGATAGCTGTCGATATTGTCGGTGCTGAGGTTCTGGTAGCGAAACGGATAGCCCGCCGTCTCACAATAGCCGTGCACAAGGCCTGCCATCATCTGGATCAGCGTGGTCTTACCGGTGCCAGGTTTCCCGTCGCCCATGAAGGTAAAGATGAAGCCACCCAGCTCTGCAAAGGGGTTCAGGCGGCGGTCGAAGTCATAGGCCATCAGCATCTTCGACAGCTTCAGCGCCTGATATTTCGCGATGTGATTGCCGACGACCTCATGGGGCTGCTTGAAGGTCATCGTGAGTGTCGTGGATTTGGCGCTGCTGGCCGGCTCAAACCCGCGGATCGTCAGCTTGTCTGCCTCAACCCGCCAACTCGCGCCCGTAAACGGCGCCAGGCGGCCCGCATTCTGCGCTCGCAGCGCGACTTTCTCCATCACCTGTTCCGCAAACGCCATGACCGTGGCCACAAGCTGCGGGTCATCGCCCGCGTGAACGGCCACGTCCTGATCCAACTCCCACAGACATCCATGAAGCGCCAGTTGCGCGTTGTCGGTCAGGATCTCTTCGACCTCACCCACTTCGACAGTGACCTCACTGGCGTGGGGACCAAGCAGGAAGGCCGTTGCATTGGCAAAGACATGGGTGACGGCGAGCGCCTCGGCCGCCAGCAGTTCCGTGAATTCCATTTTGCGATCGGCAGGCAAGGACCCCGCCAGATTGGCGCGCCGCAGATCGGCCAACCCGGTAGAGGTCGCAAAGGTCTCCCCCACCGCCAGCGAGATCGCCAGCGCCCGGCGCAACTGATGCAGAAGCGTCGCCTGCAGGGGGCTGACCAGTGGATCCTCACTGACCGCCGCGCGGATGCTCTCGATCAACTGCACCCCTTCGGGCCGCGCGGTGGACCGTGTCACCAGGCCGGGCGTGGTGGAGCGAAAGCGGCGCCGTGTGCCCACGCCGGAGGATCGCTCAGAATTGGCGTCCTGCGCGCGCGCCTTGCCGATGCGTGGCGTGTGGTCGAAACCTTCCAGCATGGCCACCGCCGCACCGTAATGCTTGACGATGTCGTCTTCGCTCAATTCCATCGTATCGGCAGTCAAGCTCATGCTTCCTCCTCATGGCGCGCGGGCGTGCAGACCCCGCCGCTTCTTCTAGTTCTTAAAGACCCGTCCATTGGCGTTCACGACGTATTTCGTGACGCTTCCAAAACCGGCTGGGTTCTTTTCAGCGAGAACCTGAAACGGTCGCTCCGGCAAAACAATACTGCGTTCCGTTCGCGTCGCTCCGGTGTCGCCACCACGACCCGCAAAGGGATCAAGTGCGAAAATCTCGCGCTCCACGCGACCAAACCAGCCCGACTTTTCCGTCACAACGCTTTCGCTTTCCAGCACCTCATCGGTCCATGCGAGCGTCCAATCCTGACCCTCGGGTGCCTTGGCGTCTGCCAGCACGTCGCGGATGGGCCCCGATTGCTTGGTATAGGCATGGCTGTACATTGGCCCCACGTGCAGACGGCGCAGACGCTTGGGGTGCAGATCATCGAAGGTCTCGTCAAACCCCTTGGCAATCGTCAGAAGCTTCAACCCACCCAAGGCCTGACCCATCAGATGCGCCTGAACCTCGGGCCACCGACGTTCATCGCGGGGCAGCGCCGTGCGCCCGGTATCTTCCAACTCCATAAGGTAGATCGTCGGCAGATTGACCTGACTGTCATAGACCGCCCAATGCACCAGATAGCGCGCGCGCCCGCCTTCCCCGCCCTGCCAGATGGCGACGGGATCGTTCTGCGCCCAGAACAGCTGACCTGATTGCAATTCTTCGTAATAAAGCCGCTGCGACAGCGCGAATTGAAGCTTCGTGGGGATCTGCCGCTCCCCCACAATATGCTCCACCATCTGCGCTTTCAGGCGTTTGGTGCTTGGCATATTTGCCAGTCGCCGGTCCGCCTGCTGTGCGTCGCTGGCCATGATCATCAACTCGTTGAACACCGGAAAGCCACTTTCGACCGTGTCCATTTCCAACGCGCCAAGAAACTGCCCCGTGTCGCGACCCACTAGAAGATATTTCATCGATAGGGCGTGGAACGAATAGGCGATGCTCTGCACATAGGCCGACAGAATATCCAATTCCTCGTCCTTCAGCGCCCCGTCCGCCTTCATTACCGCAGCCACCCGCGGCAGGTAGGAGATAATCTTCTCGAACTTGGCAAAATACCGTCGGGACGCGAACAGGTCGGACAGGCCGACATGGGTGCGCGACGGATCAACAGCCAAATTCTAACTCCTTGTCAGGATGGGATGGGGACGCGCGCAGGCATTCCAGCGCGCGGGTCCGGGACAGGCGACCGCGCCGTGGCGCTTAGCCCCCGTAAAGGTTCTTGTCGTGCTTTTCGACGATCTGCGCAAAGCGACGGGCAAAGCGTTCGTCCGCCTTCGCCTTGGCCTCCAGCACATCGCGGGCAAAGACCATGTGATCCTCATGCGATTCCAGCATATCGGCCATCTTCTGGTTCGTGGCCGCGCCAATCCCCGCCATAGCAGATTGCGCTTCCTGGTCCGTCTTTACCCCGATCTCGTTGATACGGTGGGCGACGTCCTGCTGCTGCGCTGTCTTCAACGACTTGGTCAGCGCGTCATACAGGACCACGCGCTGCTTGGTGTCTGTCTGCAACTTGTTGATCAGCACCATCTGCGTCGCCGCCTGGTTCTGCAGCGAGTCGACCCAGGTTTTGCCCTTGTCGATATAGCGTTCCAGCGTTTGCGACTTCGCCAGCTTCACCTGCTCCTGCTGCACCAACTCGTTGTATTTGGAGTTGAGGTCCGCAAGCTCGGTTTCCAGCTTGGTCCGCGCGGCGGCGTCCGTCTCATTGGCAATCTTGTTTTCCATCGTGATGATGGCCGGGTCCATGCCCTGAATCTCGGCGCGCACGGCTTCCAATTCGCCAACCGTGAACTCGCGCTCATCCAAAGTCTCGGTCAGGTTGTCGCCAACCTTCGCCTTGTGCTCTTCCAACGTGGCCAACTGGCTTTGCAGCAGCTGAACAATCACGTCGGACTTGCTGATGAGGTCCTGCAACTTGTCGTCGATGCTGGCCGTGCGCACGCGCTCCTGCCGCATGTTGTCGGCCTTGGCGCTGCTGAAAATACCGACAAAGCTTTCCCAACCGGTCTTGGACCGCATCTCGTCGAAATCCTTGGAGAATTCCGACGTGATGTCATCAAGACCCATGATCAGTTCGGCGATATTCGCATCCATCACCTTGGTGTGGGCGTGAACATCCTCAAGCGACGCATTCTCGATGTCCAAAGAGGCATCTTCGCCATCCTTGATCTTGCTGCGCGCGGCTTCGATCCTGCCGGTCAGCTCCGCGATCTTGGCCTGCGCCTCGCTCACTTGAGCCTGCGATTCCTTCACCTGCGCATCCAGATCAGCCATCAAATGTCCCTTCGGTAAATTTCTTCTTGTTTTGATAGATATAATGACTTTCCGTGTAATTTTAAGCCTTTTCCGACAAGGCGGTGATGGAAGGCTCGGGGAGTTGGTCGTCCCTTCATGCCGCACAATCGTCCGCTTTTCAGGCATGATCTTGTGTAGTGGTTGGCAGCAGTCGCAGGTCGAAGCAATAAAAGGCGTCCGCGGATGCCGGAGGTCGTCTTGCGAATTGCTGCGAGCGTCTTGTCAGATCGTCGAAAGAGCTTTGACCGTGTGGCTTAGCAATCTTTCAAAACCCGGCGCATTAGGAGTGGGGTGAGATACATAGGCAGTTGATAGCAGCCGATGAACACCAACAATAAATCGGTCACGTCGGCCGGAAGCGCCAGCAGGAACAACGCGACGTTTCGGTTGCCAGCAATGATGCTGAGCGGCGGGGCTCGCTTATCTGGCACAATATTGCGGGTCGCCAAGTAAGCCACCAGTTGCAAACCAAAGTTCGCGACAAACACCAGAACGACCCATCCCGCCAACGCAAGTGGCGATTTATCGAGGACGGGCCTGATGCCCGCCATCAACCCCACAACGATCACGGCCAACGCAAGCACGCCAAGGCCGTCGAGGCTTTGCAATTGAGTGTCGCTGGGATCGGGAAGCAAAAGGGCCCGCAACGCAAAACCAACACTCGTCGCGGCCAAGATCACAATGATCAATCCCACCCCCGTTGAAAGCGCACCGTCCTCGATCCCCAAGTCCGGGCCGATCAGAAAGAGGACTGCGATGCTCGTGAGCGGAAACAAACCCGTGCCCACGACCAGAATTTGCATTGCTGGCGCTGGGTCATGACCCATCAAGATTGCAAAATTGGGGCTTCCGCTGATCGATGGGGCGGAAAGCATGAGGACGATAGCGAGCGCTGCAATGCTGCCCGTTAGTCCGAAGGCCAGCACAATCCCGTAGGCCAATAGCGGAAGGCCAAACTGCAGGACCAAAACCTCGGACAGGACACGTGGCAGAGAGCGGACTTGGCCCACCGAGGCGCGGTATCCGATCCGGAAGGCCGTAACGACCAGAAGACCCGCCACCATATGCGGAAGCCATGGCCGCATCGCAGTTGCCAGCCCAGGCAATGCCAGTCCGCAAACCAGCCCAACTACCAAACCCCATCGGCCATGCCGGGCGCAAAATTGCAGCGCCCGGATAATCAGCGTCATGACGGGCCGGACCGCATCGTCTCAGGCAGCCACATCGCTAGATCGGGCACCCAAATCAGGATGAAGCACATCAGGACCATGATGAGGAACATCGGCAAAGCGGCCTTGGCGATGTAGCCCATCTCATGCCCCGTCATCCCTTGCAGGACGAACAGGTTGAAGCCGATGGGTGGCGTGATTTGGGCCATCTCGACCACAACAATCACGAAGATGCCGAACCAGATCAGGTCGATCCCGGCTTCCACCACCATGGGCTCCACAACAGCCATCGTCAGGACGACCGACGAGATACCATCGAGGAACATGCCCAAGACAATGTAGAAAACGAGGAGCATCATCAGGAGTTCAAACCGCGTCAATTCCATCGCGGCGATGCCGTCCGCCAGTGCGCGCGGCAGGCCAGTGAAACCCATCGAGAGTTTCAGGAAGGCGGCACCGGCAAGGATAAGCATGATCATGGCAGACGTGCGCGTGGCCCCCATCAGGCTTTCGCGGAAGCTGGCCCAGTTGAGAGACCCCTGGACTGCGGCAAGGACCAGTGCGCCGATCACGCCGATTGCCGCGGCTTCGGTTGCAGTGGCCCAACCTGTGTACATTGAGCCGATGACGATCAGGATCAGAAGCATCACCGGAATCAAGAAGACGGAGTTTTTCAACTTCTCCCCAATGCTCATGACCTGTTCGATCGTGGGCTGCCAACCTTTCGACAGAACGGAATACATGGCCACGTAGCCCATGAACATCAGCGCCAACACGAGGCCCGGGAAGACGCCTGCAAAGAACAGCTCAGTGATGGATTGGTTTACCGCCACGCCATAAACGATCAGCGCCAATGAAGGCGGGATCATCAGGCCAAGGGTCGCCGCGCCGGCGAGTGTGCCAATAACGATGTGCTCTGGGTAGTTCCGAGCGCGAAGTTCTGGAATCGACATCTTGCCAACCGTTGTGAGCGTCGCGGCAGAAGACCCCGAGACTGCCGCAAAGACTGTGCAGCCAACGATGTTCGTGTGGACCAACCCGCCTGGCAACCGAGCGAGCCATGGGGAGAGGCCACGAAACATGTCCTCCGACAGTCGGGTTCGATACAGGATCTCTCCCATCCATATGAACAGCGGCAGGGCCGTGATCGTCCAGCTTGAAGACGTGGCCCAGATGGTTGTGACCATCGTGTCGCCCACGGGACGGGTCGTGAACAACTCCATGCCCACCCAGGCCACGCCCATAAGCGCAACGCCAACCCAGACCCCGGTGCCGAGCAGCAGGAACAGGATGAAAAGGAATAGGATGATTGCGTAAAGTTCGGTCATCGCCCTACTCCCCAAAGCTTTGGTCGACGACATTGCTGCCGAGGCGGTGGTCGCCTTTGAAGAGGACCGAGATGAGGTTGTCGACGAAGGCGATCAAAAGGATCACGCCACCGATGACCATGACCGATTGGGGGATCCACAAAGGGCTCGCGTCTTGTGCTTGGCTGACTTCGTTGAAGCGCCACGACCAGTAAACGAACCAATAAGCGTAGTAGACGAAGTAGGCGACTACCGCGGTTGCGATGCCGAAACACCAGACCTCAAGCACCCATTTGATCTTGGGCGGAACCGCGTTCAGCAGGATCGATACACGGATGTGCGCGCCACCATTCAGCGCGTTGGCAAAAGCAAGGAAACTGGCGGCGGCCATCAGGTAGCCCGCATATTGCGGGGCGCCGGGGAAGATATCGCCGATCCAGCGGGCCACCATTTGGGCCACGATCATCAGCAGGATGCCGATGAGGCACAAGGCGGCCATCACGCCAGAGATGCGGTAAAGCCAGTCAAGAGAGGTGCGAAGGACGCCCATGGCAGAAGAACCCGTGTGAGGAATGCTGGTGGAGACACGCCGGGTGGTCCGGCCTGCCCCGATCTTTTGTGTAGGCCTTACTCAGACGCAGCAGCAGCTGCGGCTTCGCGGTAGGCGTCGATGATCGCTTGACCTTCGGGACCTGCGGCTTCCAGCCATTCGGCTGTCATGGTTTCACCGATGGCGCGAAGCTCGTTCATCAGATCCTCACCTGCGGGCTGAACGGTCATTCCGCCGGCAGCAAGGCCTGCCAGCGTGAAGCCAGTATATTCCCGGGCACGCCACGTGCCGGCATATTCCGCCAATTCTGCGCAGGCGTTGATGACGTTCTGGTTGGCCTCGGATGTGCCTTCCCAGACGTCACCGTTCACCATGATGTAGTTGCGCGGCAACCAGGCATCGACCTCATAGAAGTGGCTCAGGCTTTCCCAGACGCGACGGTCATAGCCCGTGGCACCGGACGACACCATCGACGAGGCAACACCTGTGGCAAATGCCTGCGAAATCTCAGCCGCTTCGATCTGGACGGGCAACATGCCCGTCAGCTCGGCCAGACGGTTGGTCGCGTTGTTGTAGGACCGGAAACGGATGCCTTCCATGTCGGCCACGGAGTTCACTTCCTGATTGAAGTAAAGCCCCTGTGGCGGCCATGGCACGGAATACAGAAGGTGCAGATTCTGGCCCTCAAGAAGCTCACGGATCGGACCTTCGGCGGCCTGCCACAACATGTCGTGCTCATCGAAAGAGCCTACGAGGAAAGGGATCGAGTCAAAGCCAAACAGCGCGTCTTCGTTCTGGTGACCCGATAGCAGACGCTCACCAATCTGAACCTGACCAGTCTGGATCGCGCGTTTGATGTCCGCGCCGGCAAAGAGCGAGCCGCCCGGGTGCGTCGTGATCTCGATCTCGCCACCCGTACCGGTTGTCACGCATTGTGCAAACTCGGCACCTGTGACCGAGTGGAAGTTGGAGCCTGAGTAGGCCATCGGCATATCCCAGGTCTCGGCAGCGGCCGGGAAGGCGACCATTGCGGCGGCCATGCAGACCGCGATGTGTGTGGTTTTCATTGTTCTCTCTCCTTGTTGAAGTGCTGTTTTGATTTGCTCTTGTTGTTATCTTTCAGCCCGCGAAACGTGCGGGATCATAAGGGCTCATGTCCATGTTGGGGGTTTGCCCGGTCATCATTTGCGCAAGTAAGCGACCGGTTTTAGGCCCACCTGTCAGGCCGATATGATGATGGCCGAAGCCCACATAGACGCCGGTTTGGCCGACCTGACCGATCAGTGGCAAACTGTCGGACGGTGCTGGGCGGTGGCCCTGCCATTCGACTTCTTTGGCGGCCTTGAGGTTCGGGAAAGCCTGCGCGATCTGTTTGCGCAGGAGTGCGAAGGGCGCGCGCGAGGGGCCTGCTTCTAGCCCACCAAATTCCACAACCCCGGCGCAGCGCAATCCGGCTTCCATCGGGGTCGCAACGAATTTGCCAGACGCGACCATGATCGGCATCGAAGGGCCGCCTTCGGCACCCTCAAAGACAATGTGATAGCCCCTTTCGCTTTCGATCGGGATGGTCAGGCCCAGACGCTTCATCAAAGACTTGGACCAGACGCCCGTGGCGAGCACGACGTCCGAGCAATGGATTGGGCCATCGGTGGTTTCAATTGCTACGACCTTGTCGCCCTCAAAACGGAAGTCTTTCACATCCGCCTGTCGCCAGTTGCCGCCAAGGCTTTGGAATTCTTCAGCCAAGGCGGCCACGTATCCACCCGGATCACGGATATGGCCATGGTCGCGCATCACGGCGAGGCATTGGACCTGCGAGCCGAGGTTCGGCTCGTAGTCACGCACTTCTACGCCTTCTAGCACCTCCGGGTCGAAGCCAGCATCGCGTCGCAAGCCCCAGACGTAAGAGTCAGCTTCGAACGCTGCGCGATCAGCGTAACCGAAAGTGTAGTCGCTATCCGTCACCCATTGTGCGGCCCGGGTTCGATCGGACAAAGCATGGTGCTGTTCCACGCCGTCGCCTACGATATCCGTCAAGCCACGGGCAATGCGCCGGGTGTCAGCGTCATTGGCATTGCCGAGGTACATCACCAACCACGGCAGCATCTTTGGCAAATAGGACCAGCGGACAAAGAGCGGGAAGTTCGGATCCAGGGCCAGTTTGGGCCCTTTCAAGGCCAACCCGGGAGACGTGACCGGAACCATTGAGCAGTTCGCTATGACGCCAGCGTTGCCATAAGACGTCCCCTGCCCCGGCGCGCCGCGATCCACCAAGGTGACTTCGACGCCTGAACGCCTGAGCCAAATGGCACTCGACACCCCGACAATCCCGGCGCCGATCACAACGGTGGGGTGCACGGCACTCATGCCCGCCCTCCTCGCGTTCTGATCTTTGGCCGCATGACGCCGCCCTCCATCGTTTCGACTCGCATCCTTGGCCGTGAATCACATTTCGTCAACAATTTGTTGACATTATCTTCGCGTTGCTCAGGATCGTCCCCATGACAGACACAAATCTCAGCCACGTCGTTTCTTCCGCGCACCTCGCAGACAGCGGCTTTCCCGAAGTCTCCGAATTTGAATTCGGCCTGACCCTGGCGAACCACGGATTCCATCGCTGGATGATGCGGGCGATTGCCCTGGCGGGGCATCCGGATCTGTCGGGGTTGGACGTGTTGGTGCTGCATTCCACGCACCACCGTGGGCGACCCAAAACGCTCGCCGACATCTGCCTTGTCCTCAATATCGAAGACACGCACACTGTGAATTATTCGGTGAAAAAGCTGCGCAAGGCGGGGCTGGTTGCCGAGGGACGGCAAGGGAAAGAAAAGACGGTTCAAACGACGGAGGCGGGCGCAGACGTTTGCGCGCGATATCGCGACATTCGGAACTCTCTTTTGTTGGAAGCGCTGGACGAGCTTGGAATCGAGCGCGATCAGGTCAGTCGTCTGAGCCGCATTCTTCGCCTGATGGCTGGGCAATACGATCAGGCCGCGCGGGCAGCGGCGACGTACTAGAGTACTCATTCGCTGGCCCTCACGGCATATTTGTCGAGAAGATCTTCGTTGACGTCTATTCCCAGGCCGGGTCCCTCCGGCACGACGACTTTCCCGTCTTCGACTGGGAACGGGGTGGCCAAGATGTCTTCGCGCAGGAAGTAACTCGCCTGATAGAATTCACATCCCAAAGTGATTTCCGGAGTGGCTGCGATCATGTGGGTCCCGGCGAGATGCGCCAAGCCCGCCTCGAACATGTCGCCACCATAAGCAGACAGGCCTTTCGCGGCCGCCATGCGGGCGACGGTTTGGGCGCGTGTCAGGCCACCGGCCTTCATGATCTTGATGGAGACACCATCGGCGATGTGGTCGAGGCGCCTCAAATCCTCCGGTCCGAAGATGCTCTCATCCGCCAGAAGCGGGACATCAATGCTGTCGCGCAGCCGGGCCATGAGATCGTGCAGATGCGCCTTCACGGGCTGTTCGATAAAGGTCGGCGCGAAACTGGCCACGTCCCTGACACATGACATGGCCACGTCGTGGTGCAGGCCTTGGTTGTAGTCGACCCTTATGTCGAACTCGGGGAAGTCAGCCCGCAGGTGCTCCAACCGCATCATGTCGAAGGCGTGGTCTTTAAAGCCGGTTTTCAGCTTGATGATACGCACTCCGTCGGCGCGAAGCCGCGCCATGAGCGCCAGATCCTTGTCGAAATAGGGATCCGCGATCGAGCATGACAATGGAATGCGGTCGCGGTATTGCCCGCCGAGCAGCGCCCAGACGGGTCGCCCGGTCAAGCGACCCCGTAGATCAAAAAGTGCCGTGTCGAGGGCCGCCTTGGCTTCGGTGCAATGGGCGACGGCGTATTGGGCCCGTTCCATGATCGCCGCGTGATCGGCCAAGTTTTGTCCGATAACCATAGGGCGAATGTAGCGGTCGAGTGCCGCATAAGTGGCTTCGACGGAACCGGTGAACACGACCCAGGGCGAGGCTTCGCCAAAGCCAACAATCCCATCTTCCGTTGTCAATCGGACGACGACAATTTCCACTGCATGTTCCACTGACCCGATGCCGTGATCCCGCCGTGCGTTCACGGGCAGCGACAGGTGCCACAGCTTCATTCCCGTGATTTTGGGATCATCGTTTGACATGCAGTTCCCCCGAGCGCGCTGCATCTCGCGGCGCACACGAAACTCTGCCAATCGGATTGCATCATTTCAAATACCGGATTGTGGCATAGGCATCAGGAAAAGTGATAATATGGATTATGGCGATCCGATTCCGACAGCTTCAGGCGTTTCACGCGATTTACGACACCGGCACCGTGACGGGGGCTGCGAAGGTCCTTGGGATCTCGCAACCGGGCACGTCCAATTTGATTGCACAGTTGGAGCGGGAAACCCGTTTCAAATTGTTCGAACGGGTTCGCGGACGACTGATCCCGACGCCCGAGGCAGGCGTACTCTATCAGGAAGTCGACACTGTTGTGCGCGGTCTGGATCACGTCAACCAAGCGGTGACTGATTTGCAGAACAAGCAGGGCGGGCAGCTTCAGGTTGCCTCGCAACACGCGCTGTCCTTCGGGTTCATCCCGCGGCTCATCGCACATTTCGCCAAAGACCGCCCGAATATGTCGATCTCATTTCAATCGCAGTATTCGCCGAAAATTCAGGAATGGGTGGTCGCCGGTCTGTTCGAGATTGGGATTTGCGAAATCCCCCTGCTCTACGACGCGCTGCAGGCACGTCCGTTCAGTTTGGAAATGGTCATAGCGATGCGACCTGAACACCCCTTGGCGCAGCACGAAATTCTGACGCCGGAGCTTTTGGCGGGGGAGCCATTTATCGCCATGGGGCCAGATCATATGAGCCATCGACGCACACGCGAAGCCTTTGACCAAGCGGGCGTACCGTGGTCGGTGCGCGTGCATTCGCATCTGTTCAAAAACATCCTCAGCTTCGTTAAAGAAGGGATGGGCGTGGCGCTGCTTGATCCGCTGTTGCCGCAGTATGATGAAGTTGGCGGGTTCGTGACCCGCCCGTTTCAGCCCAAGATCATGATGGACATGGTGGTGGTTACGTCTCGCGAACGACCGATTTCCGCGCTTGGCCAATCTTTTCTGGATTTGTTGCTGGATGAAATTGCCCAGACGCAATCGGATGGCGTGGCGCTGACCGACGGTTAGCCCATCCAGCGGCGCACGGGGGCTGCAGCTTCTTCCAGCGGTTGAGTGACAACATCAACAAGGGTTGGGCCGTTCGTTGCGATCGCTTCGGCCAACGTCCGCTCCAGCATCTGCGGGTCCTCAACCTTCCAAGACTTGACGCCATAGGCGGTGGCAACGGCCGCATGGTCGACGCGGTTGAAATCGACGTTGTAGTAGCGCGCGCCTTTGTCGGCCATTTGGCTGGCCTTGATCCATCCGAAATTGCTGTTGGAGAACACGACATAGGTGATGTCGGCCCCCGCGCGAGAAACGGTTTCAAGTTCGCCACATGTGAACCCGAATGACCCGTCGCCCATAAGCCCCACAACCTTTGATCCCGGTCGCCCAAACCACGCGCCCAGCGAGGCGGAGAGGGAATATCCTAGCGCGCCATGAGCTCGGTTTGTGATGAAGAAACGACCCGGCTGTGTCTGTTGATAGTAAGCTGAGAAGTACGGGCAACTTGTGCCGGGGTCCGAGACAACCGTGGCGCCCTCGGGGAGGATACGGTTGAGGGTGGCGACGACGCGCTCGGGGCGGATCGGAGCTTCATCGCTTTGGGCGAGGCATTCGAAACGCTCAAACTTGCGCGCCTTGATGTCGGCCACGGCTTTCGCACCGCCAAACGTTGATGCGCCCTGCCCCTGCGCGTCTAGCACTGCGTTCACCGCAGCTAACGACAGCCGCAGATCGCCAACAACACCCACTTCGGTGGGATAATTCGCCCCAATAACCATTGGGTCGCTGTCAAAATGAGCGATGCGAGCGCCGGGCTTCGGAGCCTCCCACCGCGCCGTGGTGGTGGAACCTGCCCGACACCCCATGAAGATCACCAGATCAGCGGCCTCCATCGCTTCCCAAGTCTGGTCGGTGCCACCGTTTGACCCGACGACGCCAAGCGATTGGGGGTGCGTATCGGCAAGTGACCCTTGGCCAGATATCGAGGTTGCAACAGGAATGTCCAACCGTTCTGCCATACGGGCCAATTCGTCCATGGCACCAGCAATCACCACGCCGCCGCCGCAAACAATCAGAGGCGAATTCGCGGACAGGATCGCCTCAACCGCTGCCTCGGCGGCACCGGGTTCCGGGGCCTGACGGTAGGCTGGAAAGGACTGATGCTTGGGATCGGCCCAAATGTCTGATGGATCCACGGGGTCGTATTGAATGTCGTAAGGCAGGCCGAGATGCGCCGCGCCAGAACGCCCCGTCGTCATCGCGCGGAAGGCCGTGCGCACCATGCGGGGGATGTGCGCGGCTTGCACGATGACCTGATTCCATTTGGTCACCGGCGCCATCAACGCATTTTGGTCGACTTCGGTCAGGGGGTATTTGCCATAGGTTCCGACCGAGATGTCGGTTGTGATCCCTAACACCGCATAACTCGATTCACTGGCCTCGATCAGCCCCGGCAGGATGTATGTGGCACCTCCTCCCGACGGGCCCTCTGCAACGCCGGGCCGCCCGGTCACGCGGGCGTAGGCATCGGCCATGTAGGTGGCAGATCGTTCATCTCGAGTCAGGACATGCGTTATGTCGCTGCCGTGGGATCGCATGGAATCATAAAACGGAAGCGAGGTGTCACCGCAAAGACCGAAGATATGCCGAACGCCGTGTGCTTTGAGCATGGCTACCAAGGCATCGGCTCCATTCATTGCGTTAGACATATCATCGTTCCCAGATCAAACTGCGTTCAGGCCTGTATACAGACTAAAATACCTTGCGTTATGCAATACTGGTTTTCATGGTGAGACGATGACGAAGGGATGAGCGCGCTAATGACTGACAACAATGTGGATCGCCTGACGGCGCAGCTCAGGCGCATGGCCGCGGACTTTGAAATCCGGCCAGAAGAGCGCATCCGCGAAGGTGCTATGGCGAAGACACTATCGGTCAGTCGAACGCCATTGCGGGAGGCGTTGAACCGCTTGGTCTCAGAAGGATACATGACCTTCACCGCCGGACAGGGTTTTTTTTGCAGGGCGCTCACGCCTGAACAGATCCTCGACCTTTACGAGGCTCGTACGGCGGTCGAATGCGAGGGGTTGCGCCTTGCCATGGAGAGAGCTGCGCCGTCGGACATTCAGGAATTGATCGCGCGGTTGGACGGCTCTGAACCACTCTACGAGCAAACCAGGGATCGGCTTACGCTGCTTGAGATGGATGAGGCATTCCACATGTCGCTGATCCGGCTTTCAAAAAACGCTGAGCTGGAGCGGATGCTGGACAACATCAACGGTCGCATTCGCTATGTTCGGATGATCGGGCTGAACATGGATCGCGAAACCGGTACCTCAAAAGGGCGGATGCAGGCGCACAGAACGATCCTTCAGACCCTTGCCAGAAAGGAAATCGAAACAGGTCTGGAAGCGTTGCGTGGCCATATCACTTTGAGAAAAGAAGATGCGATCCAGGCGGTTCGGGACGCCTTCTCACAGATCTATGTGAAGGCGGGCTGAGATGGCAGGTTCTGGCGGCACGAAGACGCGCGGTGGAAAGACGGTGTTCGGGTCCAGCGTCGGCATCCTGATGCTGGAAACCCAATTTCCGCGCATCCCGGGCGACATCGGCAACGCACTTAGCTGGCCATTTCCAGTTCATTATCGCGTGGTACGCGGGGCGACCCCAGACAACGTGGTGCGCGGTGATCCGACGGCGCGGCTGGAGGATTTCATAGCTGCCGGTCGCGAATTGGTCGAAATGGGCTGCGACGGGATTGCCACGAACTGCGGGTTTCTTGCGTTGTTACAGGACGAACTGGCGGAGGCTTTGGGGGTTCCGGTTGCAACCTCATCCCTGATGCAAGCGCCAATGATTGCGGCGACCTTGCCGCGGGATCAGCATGTTTCGATCCTAACGATTTCTGAGCGCACATTGACCGCGCAACATCTTGACGCCGCACGTGTTCCCCAAGGCACGCCGGTCATGGGGACAGATGCGGGCAGAGAGTTCACACGCGCAGTCTTGGGGGATGAGGTCGAAATAGACTTTGATGCCTGCCGGGGCGATCTGCTGGAGGCCGCGGAGCAGCTTGTCACGAAGCATCCGAAAACCGGTGCGGTGCTATTGGAATGCACAAACATGGTGCCTTTTGCAGCCGATATTCGCCGCCACATTGGGCGGCCTGTTTATTCCATTCATAGCTTCATCAGTTGGTTTCAGTCCGGGCTCATGCCGCGCCGTTTCTCAAGTGATCTGGATGACTGGCGCTAACAAAAAAAGAGGCGCGCATAATTGCGCGCCCCTTCGGCCCTAGTCGCCCCGGAGCAGGCGACAGAAAGGCCTGCCCTTCTTAACGCCAAACGAATGTGACTGTGCCCCCGGCGAAGGCGCCAAGGTTCATGACCATGGCACGGTTGGCCTGTGCGGGTTCGGTCCCGTCGACCATGCCATAAGCGACACGGCTTTCGGCGGAAAAGTTCGCGCAGCTTTGGCTGCCGGGTTGGGCGACCAGTGCATTGATGCCTGCAACAGTGTGCGTGAAGGCACGCGGGACACCGCCAAGGTTGACGACACACACCCGAGTGATTGCGGCGCTGGAGCCGGTGTTGGGATTGTAGAATTGATCCATCTCGCTGCCACCGCGGGTGGAGGAAACGGTCAAGGTCTGAATGTAGCCGGGCTGGAAGGTCTGAGCGGCGGCCGTGGCGGCAGACAGGCCCGCAGCTGCGAGGACAGCGGCTGCTGTGGCGAGACGAAAAGCTTTGGTGAACGAAGGGGTCATTTGATTTGGTCCTATGGAAAACTTGTTTGGTTTGGGTTCAGTTGTGGCCACCTTGAGTGACCGATGAACCAAACGTACAGGGCGTGCATCACCGGCTATATGGGGGTGAGTCCCCATATGGTGCGATCTGGTATTTCCGTAGGTTCGAGACACAATCCAATGGAGGACGCTATGCGTTCACACCAACCCGTGCTGCTCAATCAGGCCGTCCTGCAAGGCTTTCGCCATCAACTCAGCCAGTGTTCGGACTTCGAGTTTGGCCATCATGCTGGCGCGATGCTTTTCTGCGGTTTTCGGACTGATACCCATAAGGTCCGCAATCTCGGCATTCGTGCGTCCCGCAAGCACCATGTTGAGGGTTTGGCGTTCTCGCGCGGTCAATGGCACAGGCTCAGACGCGCCCCGCACAAGCTCCAAGATCGCTGGGTCGACCTTGCGACCACCGCGCAGAATGAGAGGGAGCGCGTCAAGCATGTTGCTGGCGTCAGAGCCTTTCGCGAAAACGCCATGGACACCTGCTTCGATCAGATGCGCCAGAAGGCCGGGCGACGTGACCGCAGAGTAGATGACGATCTTGGTGTCCGGGCTCCAACGCTGAATATCGACGACAATCTCGGCACCGGATGCCACGGGCATGGAAACGTCCAGGATCAAAAGATCTGGCCGATGCGCTTTCACCGCCTCGATGGTTTGCAAACCATCATCAGCTTCGGCCACAATTTCCAAGGGCGTGTCCTGCATGGTTTCGCCCTGCTCCAAAGCGGTCTTCAAACCCATACGAACAATCTTATGATCGTCGGCAAGCATTCCGGTGTAACGTTTCATCATTATGCCACTCGATTTCCCGCGTTCTTACAGACGCCGGTGAGAGCGTATCGGACGAGGTCGTTGTGACAAAGACGTTTATCGCTGTTTGTTTGCTTGTCGCAGGGGTCGCAACTTTCTTGGCACCTGCGGGTTTCGCGGTGACGTTCGACGTACCGCAACAACCGCTGGGCGACGTAGCCGCCGGAGCAGTCGCTGCTGCTGCTTTCTTCCTCGGCAACCTGACTGTCGTGGCCGTACTCTTGGCGATTGCCGTGTCCCTTAGGCAATGGACCTGGGCGCTCTACACGATGCTTGTGTTGTTAGGTTTGCTCTACATCGCGTTCTTCGAACAAAACATCACCGGGATCGTCTGGTCCGGCGTGGACATCAGCGCGCAAGGTTTGGTGACTTTGGGCTACGGGATGCTTTCGATCAATTACCTGGTTGCTGCGCAGACACTTCCGCACGACCACACATGGGCTTGGATGAAGGGGCCATTCTGCATTGCCGCAGTTGCGTTGTGGGGAATGTGGGCCTTAGGGCGCACAGGCTCTCTAGAGTTTGCGCACCTCCTGTTCAGCGTGGCTGGGTGCACGGTCGCGATTGCGCATTTCTTTCCGGTCTCCACCTTTTCCAAGCTGCGCGGCGGATACGATACGATCATCCGCAACCTGATTTGGATATTGCTGACAGCCGTTTTGATCGGCGGCACGATCGCGATAGGGGCTGCATATGGGGGGCAGACCCTGACCGTTACCATCAATAGGATCCTGATCGCTGCAATTACCATTGGGTTCGGGGCGCTGTTCATTCGCAACATCTTCATCTTGAAGTCGGATCGTGAGCTGGCCGTGCAGGAAGCGCTGGACCGGGCCATTGAAAAGGCCCGCATCAGTGAGGAGCTTCTGGCCGCACAGGAAAGTCATAGGGCCGCAGTCGAGGTTGCACGGGACAGAAACTTGCGCCTTGCTACTGCATCGCACGATATTCGACAGCCACTTTCATCGCTTCGGACGTCATTTGCGGCCCTGTCGCGGGAGATGCCGGAGGACGCGCGGAATCACCTCAAGCATTCGTTGGATTATCTGGATGAACTGGCCTCGAGCTATATCTCGGAGGCTGCGGCGGACGCTGAATCCTTAGCCATACAAGAGCGTGTTGAGACAGACGAAAGCGAAGTGCGCGCTGAACAGATCGGGGAAACTCTGGTCAGGATGTTTACCGAAGACGCGGAGGGGCGCGGATTGGTTGTGAAAGCAGACGTATCGCCCGCGCCGCTGCGGACTGAACCGCTCGCTTTGATGCGGGTGCTTTGTAACGTTATGTCGAATGCCATAGCGCACGGATCGCCTGGCACATTGCATCTGGACGGCCGAATGACAGACAGAGGCTACGTATTCAACATCCGAAATCCGGGCGCGTCAGAGCTTTCCTTTGAAGAATGGTCCAAGGGAAAAGCGTCTGGAGGATCAGGTCTTGGGCTTGCCATCGTGCAAGAGCAAGCGGACCGTGGAGGTTTTGAGGTGTCTACCGCGAAGAGTGATGACAGCACGACCTGTGTCAGCATTACGGTGCCGAAACATGCTGGGGAGCCCACGCCATGAAGCGAAGGTTTGCAATGCTCTTTGCCTTGTTCGTTCTGCCATTATCGGCCAATGCGCAAACTGCTATGTCTCCCGACGCCCTATTGGGTGTTTGGCAAACAGGGGCGAGGAACGGATCATGGGGAATTGTCCAGTTTGCGCCCTGTGGTGACTCGTTTTGCGGCACGCTGACCGGTGGCGGAGGACAGAATGTGAACCCCCAGTATTTCGGCACGGTTTTGGTCAGGGACATGCGTTGGGATGGCTCTGAATTTTCTGGCGGCACTCTTTTGGACGTGGAAACCGGGCGTGTGTATCAAGCGCGACTGCGGTTTCGTGGGCCGAATGCCTTGCGTGTATCAGGATGCGTCTTGGGCGGCGTGATCTGCGGCGGGCAAACTTGGGCGCGCGTCGAATAATTAAGGTTATGATCTGATCAGACGGTCCGTCTGGGCCTCAACGCGGCGCAGATGCTTCGTCAAATCCTCAGGGCTTGCAGCATCAACCTGGTAACGTGCGACAAAGGTTTTGCGCGCTGATTTCGATAGTAGAGAACCAACCCCACTCATGAGAGTCCGCCGCCCTGGAATGCCGAGTAGTAAATTCAGCCACCAGCTGGTGCCAAAGGTCGTAAACACGCCCAGGCGATGAATGTGACCGAGGGCTGGGCGCACCTTGTCACCTTCAGATTTCGGCAACAGGAAAGCCACGCCAGGAAGGAAGATGCGGTCAAGCCACCCTTTCAAGTTAGCGGGCAGCCCATGCCACCAAGTCGGATAAATGAAGATCAGCGTGTCGCACCAAAGCAGGTCGTCTACGTGGCTTTGAACCAAAGGGTCGCGTTTCTCGATCCCGCCGTAACTATCCCACTCGTCCGGCGTGAGGACGGGATTGAACCCCTCCGCATAGAGATCGCGCAATCTCACCTCTGAATGCGCAGCATCGAGACGCGCAACCACCGTGTCGCGCACGGCTGAGGTGTAAGATCCCTGCTGAGGATGGCAATAGATCAACAGCGCGCGCATTCGGTGCCCTCCGTGCTTTACTGACCAAGCGTCATGGCTAGTGGCTCGCGATGCGGTGTCTTTTGCAAATCAATTTTGCTACCCCAAACATTCAGGAGCAAAGGGCCGCAACAGTGGACCAGACGAACAGCGGAATGACCAGAGTCAGCAAGGGCCGTACAACACTACTCGTGTCGGCATTCGTTGCGTTATGCGTGGCGGCCGCTGCTTGGGTCGCCACATATCGCTATTTCACGGCACAGGAGTTGCAGCGCGCCGAAGCGAGGATGTCGCTTTACCACAACACCGTTTTGTCTGAGCTGGAAAGGTTCGAACACCTCACACAAGTGCTTGCCGTCGACCCGTTCGTGATTGAAGCGTTGGAGGACGGCACGCTGGGCGCGCTGAATACACGGCTGGCGGATTTCGCAGAAGCAGCGGGTCTGGACGCAATATACCTGATGCAGCCGGACGGACTTACCATTGCAGCTTCCAACGCCGAACAAGCTGGCAGCTTCGTAGGGCAAAACTATAACTTCCGCCCATACTTCCAGAGTGCGCTAGAAGGCGAAACCGGAACCTTTTACGGCATCGGCACAACGACCGGCTTGCCTGGATATTTCATTGCGGACCCTGTGAGGGATGAAGCAGGCAATGTGCTTGGCGTCGTGGCCTTGAAACTGAACCTGGCTACATTCGAACAAGCTTGGCGCGATGCGGGAGAGCAGGTGTTTTTGACTGACCACCACGATGTCGTGTTGCTGTCCTCGGAACCGGCTTGGCGCTACGGCACGCTTGATGCTCTGACTGAGCCAGAGCGGCTACGGATCGACGAGGCGCGTCAGTTTGCCGGGCAACCGCTCGATCCGCTGGATTGGGACGCAGATCCCAACACCGCATGGGCGCGCATTGATGGCGCCAGGCGTTTGCACGTCGTTGGTGCGGACTTGCCGCATGCTTGGCAGCTTCACTATCTTGGGCGGAATGACACAGCAGTTCTTAGGGCTTGGCTGGCAACCGGTGCCTTCTTCGTTGTCACAGCTCTTGCGCTGTTGCTGGCGCAATACCAGCGCGGCCGACGTTTGGGTCGCGCGCTTCAACGATCAGAAGAAGAAGAGGCGCAACTACGTCGCGCGAACCTCGCCTTGGCCCGCGAAATTGAGGAGCGCCAGCGTACCGAACAGCGGCTAGATGAAACACGCGGCGAACTAGAACGCGCGAGCCGTTTGGCGGCGCTAGGCCAACTTTCCGCATCGGTCACCCATGAGCTTGGCCAACCTATTGCGGCAATGCGAAACCAACTGGCGGCTCATGAGATCAAGAACGACGAAAGTGGGCTAACCCGAACGATCGGCGGCCTAGTTGATCGGATGGAAGGAATTACTAAGCAGCTGAAGTTTTTCGCACGCTCTCGCGAAGAGCCGTTCGAAGACCTTGACCTGCGCAAGAGCGTGGAAGCGGTATTGGAGTTGATGGTTCCAAGTTTTGAAGCACTCGAACTGCACGTCAATCATTCAACGCCAAGACATCCGCTTTTGGTGCGCGGCTCACGCCTACGCCTGGAACAGGTTCTAACCAATGTCATGCGAAACGCCGTGGATGCGATGGAGGAGGTTGAAGTACCCATGCTCGACATTCGCTATGGTGAAGACAGTGGCAACGTATGGATCGAGGTTGTCGACAATGGCCACGGGTTGGGGGAGGCGACGCTGGTGGATTTACGTGAACCCTTCGTAACAACTCGGGCTAGCGGTCAAGGCATGGGGTTAGGCCTGGCGATTTCATCCGGCATCATGGACGACCATGGTGGACGGCTAGAGGCCCGAAACGGAGATGGCAATTCGGGTGCCATTTTCCGGATGGTACTGCCTGCCAACAATTCACAAAAGGTAGCGGCCGAATGAAGCCGGACGCGCCTTTGCGTGTGCTCGTGGTTGAGGATGACCGCGCTATGCGTCAATCGGTGGTGGATTTGCTGGAAGTTGACGGTTGGCGGGTCAAAGACATCCCACGGGCCGATCGAGCGTTTGATGCGATTTCCGAGTTTGATCCCGATGTGATCCTTTCTGACGTGCGAATGCCGGGCATGACGGGTTTGGAATTGCTAAGAGCTTTGCCGCCCGAACGTGCGGTTCCAATGGTCTTGGTAACGGCCCACGGTGACATCCCGATGGCGGTCGAAGCCATGCAGGGCGGCGCCTATTCCTTTGTCGAGAAACCCTACGAACCGCGCCGTCTTCTCCGCATTTTGCGCCATGCGGCGGAGCGCACACGCATGCGGGCAAGTAATGAGCGGCTGCGACTGCGCCTCTTGCAGATGTCGGGATTGGACCGTGTTCTTGTAGGAAATTCCGATGCGGCGCGGAAGATGCGTGCGGACGTAATTGATCTTGCAGACGTCACGGCACCGGTATTGATCCTTGGCGAAACGGGTACCGGTAAAGATCTGGTGGCCCGGGCACTACACGACCTGGGTCCATTGGCCGACCGTCCATATGTGGCAGTAAATTGTGCGCTTCTCTCGGCTGAAACCTTTGTGGCCGATATGTTTGGTATTTTTGGTGGAGCCGATGGGCGTGTGCTTCAGGCCAATGGCGGCACATTGTTTCTGGATGAAGTCTGTGCTTGCCCACCTGAAGTACAAGCTAGGTTTCTGAGAGTATTGGAAGATGGCGTGGTCATGCAGGAGGGGGCGAGCGATCCAATTCCCGTGCAGGTACGCGTGATTTCTGCCACCAATGAAGACGTTGACGCTGCGGTGGCAGAAGGGCGTTTCCGAGAAGACCTGCTGTACCGACTGAATACGTTTACGCTGGACCTTCCCCCGCTTCGGGAAAGACGCGATGATTTGCACTCGTTGCTTGCTCATTTCATGGATGCCTCATCGCGAGTCTACGGTATCGCGCCCCCTGAGCTTACAACCGCAGATCTTGCTGCAGCTTTGGCCCATGACTGGCCGGGCAACGTTCGTGAATTGCGAACAGTAGCGGAACGAAGCCTATTGGCAGCCCGAAAGGGCGGAGGTTCCATCGCGCTGGCAATCGCACCAAACGCTGCGCAAGAAACACTGTCCAAAAACCTGCGCACTGCCGTTGCCGAACTTGAACGCGAGATGATTTCTACCGCAATCACGACCCATGGTGGACGCATGGATGATGTTGCAGACGACCTTGGGATTGGGCGACGTACATTGAACGAAAAGATCGTTAAGCTTGGCCTTGATAAGGACGCCCTGCTATAAGTCTGCGTAAATCCGCAGGGCAATCTGCTGACGCGGCGCGGATTTCTTCATTAACAGAGCCTTTAATTGGCCGAATACTTCGCGTCACGATGACATCGCATGACATCTAGGGAGGACATCATGCAAAAGCTTCTGAGCCGTACGGCTCTCGCAACTCTTGCCATTACAATCGGTTCTGAGGCCTTCGCGGTCGAATGGAACGTCTCGCTTTGGGGCCAGCGTCGCGCCTTCACCGAACATGTGGAACGTCTGGCTGAACTGCTCGACGAGCGCACCGGCGGTGAATTCACACTGAACATCTCTTACGGTGGTCTCAGCTCGAACCGCGAAAACCTCGATGGCATCTCCATTGGCGCGTTTGAAATGGCTCAGTTCTGCGCCGGTTACCACGCCGACAAGAACCGCGCGATCACCGTTTTGGAGCTTCCGTTCCTTGGCGTGAACACGCTGGAGGAAGAAGTCGCTGTCGCCACAGCCGTCTACAACCACCCCGCCGTGGCAGAGGAAATGGCGCAGTGGAACGCGATGCTGCTGATGACGTCGCCAATGCCACAATACAACCTTGTCGGTACTGGTGAACCACCAGCAACGCTCGCCGATTTCGACGGCATGCGGGTGCGCGCCACCGGTGGCCTCGGCCGCGCGTTTGAAACCGTGGGCGGCGTGCCGACCTCGGTGACCGCAACCGAAGCCTATCAGGCGATGCAAGGTGGCGTGGTCGACACGGTCGCCTTCGCCCAGCACGCACACCTTTCCTTCGGCACGATCAACGAAGCCGATTGGTGGACTGCGAACCTCAACCCCGGCACCGTGAACTGCCCCGTGGTAGTTAACATCGACGCCTACGAAGATCTGTCAGACGAACATCGTGCGGCCCTTGATGGCGCGGTAGAAGAGTCCATTGCTCACTATCTGGCAAACTACGCCGAATTGATCGAGCGGTGGGATAGTGTCCTTGAGGAGAACAGCGTTCAGCGGGTCGAAATGGCGCAGTCCGAACTGGATGCCTTCCGCGAAGCTGCCACCCCGCTCCATGCGGCGTGGATTGAGGAAATGGCGGCTCAGGGACTGCCGGCTCAGGAACTCTACGACCTGGTGCTGACAACCCTCGCCGAAGCACAGGGCAACTAAAGCCTTCGACGGCTCTGGCCAGCTGGGTCGGAGCCGTCTCATCAACCTCGGGATACATTCGTTATGTCCAGTGCCTCCTCGGTGCTTGCGGATGACAGCCTTGTCAGCCGCTTTGACCGCATGCTTTTGCCGGTCGAAACGGCGATGGTAGTTGTCAGCGGGCTTTTCACCTTCGGCCTTATGTTTCTTGCCGTCTTCTCGGTTGGCGGGCGCGAATTCTTCGGATCGCCACTGCGCGGCTACGTGGATTGGATTGAGATGGCGATGCCGTTCATTGCGATCTTCGGCATCTCGTATGTGCAACGTAGTGGCAGCCACATCCGTATGGACATCTTCATAGGTCTGTTTCGGGGCCGCGCACTTTGGGCAGTGGAGTTGGTCATGACCGTCTTCATTTTCCTGTTGATCGCGCTACTGCTTTGGGGCGCTTGGGCACACTTCGACCGTAGCTTTGATTTCTCTCGCCCAAATTGGAGCCGCGACAGCTCCATCGACATCAACCTGCCGATCTGGCCGGCCAAACTTGCTGTGGTGCTGGCCTTCGTGGTGCTTGTCCTGCGCGCCGCCCTGCAAGTGTGGGCCTATGCACGCGCCCTGTTCTTAGGATTGGAACGTCCCGCCGCGGTTCCGCTTACGCAATCCATTGAGGAACAAGCTGCAGCTGAGGCTGAGCAACTGGCGGGGCGGGACTAATGGACAGTACCACAATCGGCCTTTGGGTTACCGGCGGGATGCTGGTGATGGTCTTCCTTGGCATGCGCGTGGCATATGCCACGGCCATCGCCGGCCTAATCGGGCTGTTTCTGATCAATTGGGCTCGGCGCGATTTCGGCGTTGAAGACATTTGGTGGGCACTGGAAGTGGCGGTCAAAACTGCCGGTCAGGTGCCCCACGCAAAAGTCGCAAATCAGGCGCTGAGCCTGATCCCGACGTTCATTCTTATTGGCTTCCTTGCTTACCATGCGGGGCTAACGCGCGCGCTGTTTGAGGCCGCGAAACGCTGGATCGCCTGGGTTCCCGGCGGCCTTGCCGTATCGACGGTTTTCTCGACCGCAGGTTTTGCGGCCGTGTCAGGGGCGTCGGTGGCCACGGCCGCTGTTTTCGCCCGCATCGCGATTCCTGAAATGCTCAAGGTCGGCTACGACAAGCGCTTTGCGGCGGGCGTCGTTGCTGCAGGCGGAACTCTCGCCTCGCTGATCCCGCCATCCGCCATCCTTGTGATCTATGCAATCATTGTGGAGCAGGACGTAGGCATGCTGCTGTTGGCAGGCTTTATCCCCGGGGTATTTTCGGCCTTCGTCTACGCCGTTCTTATCGTAGTGATGGCACTCACGATCAAAGGGTTCGGCCCGCCTGTTACTGGCTTTACCTGGCGGGAGCGTTTTGCGTCGCTACCACCTGCATTGCCCATCGTGGCCGTCGTCGTGATCATCATCTTCTTTGTCTACAATCCTTTCGGTGATGCCTGGGGCACACCGACTGAAGGTGGAGCCATCGGTGCATTTATCGTCTTCTGCATGGCACTTTACCGTGGCATGCGTTGGCCTGAATTAAAGGATGCATTGATCGAAACAGCGAAGCTTTCGGTGATGATCTTCTCGATTATCTGGGGTGTCCTCATTTACGTCCGCTTCCTGGGATTTGCCGATCTGCCGGGCGTGTTCTCCGATTGGATCACCGCACTCGAGATGTCACCAATGTTGATCCTTGTGTGCATCCTTCTGGCCTATGCCGTTTTGGGCATGTTCATGGACGCCATCGGGATGTTGCTTCTTACCTTGCCGGTTGTCTTCCCGGCGGTCATGGCGCTCAACGGTGGGCTGGATGTATCCGCCGCCGACAGCACCTTTGGCATGTCAGGTCCTATGTGCGCCGTGTGGTTCGGGATCTTGGTAGTGAAAATGGCCGAGTTCTGTCTGATCACACCGCCCATAGGCTTGAACTGCTTTGTTGTGGCCGGTGTGCGCGATGACCTCAGCGTGCAGGACGTGTTCCGTGGCGTGACCCCGTTCTTCATCGCCGACGCAATCACAATCGCCCTTTTGGTGGCCTTCCCTGCGATTGTTCTTTGGCTGCCCAGCCTCGCGTGAGGGCCCGTAACGGAAAGATGTGAACAAAATCCGCGCGCTAAACCGTAGACGCCCGCGCGCGGGCCATGCAGGATGCAGGCAAGGATTGCACCGCACGTCCTTTCGCCAGTTCACCGAAGGGAACCAGCATGACCAACACCACCGTGGCCCGCCTTAGCGAGTTGCCAGACCGCGAACCACAATATGCCTTGGTTGGAGAGGTCGATCTGGTCGTCGTGCGTTTCGACGACGAAGTAGCGGTGTTTTACGGACGGTGCCTGCATCGTGGGGCGCTGATGTCCGACGGGTTCGTGCGAGGCAAAAACCTGATTTGTGGCGTGCATGATTGGGACTATCGGCTGGATACCGGCGTGTCCGAATACGCGAATGAAGAAAAGCTGCCTAAGTTCAAGTCCTGGTTGGACGGTGACAAGGTACTTGTTGATGCGGATGAGATCGCCGCTTGGGCAAAGGACAATCCTCAGCCATTCAACCGAGACGCGTATCTAGGCCTCTATGCCGATACTTCCCACGGAACGGCCGAAGAGCCGCACAACGGGTTAATCCAACAATATGCACGGGACGGTCTGTCCAAGACGGGTCATCACGGCGTCGTCGACTCGATGGGTGTACCACGCGATGAGCTTCCCAGTTGGGATGACATCCAGATGCTGACTGCGCAGTTGCATAAGCCGCCGTTGCTCGACGACGATCCGGTTGGCACGGACGTGGTGATCGGCCCAAACGCGCAGAAGCCACTACGGTTAAAAATCCCGCTGTTTGTATCCGACATGTCGTTTGGGGCGCTTTCAGAGCCTGCAAAAATCGCACTGGCCCGTGGAGCCGAGATGGCTGGAACAGGTATCTGTTCTGGCGAAGGTGGTATGTTGCCCGAAGAGCAAGAAGCCAATTCACGGTACTTCTATGAGCTCGCCTCGGCTCGGTTCGGGTTCGATTGGGACAAACTCGACCGGGTGCAAGCGTTCCACTTCAAAGGCGGGCAAGGCGCGAAGACCGGCACGGGCGGCCACCTGCCTGGCGCCAAGAACAAGGGCAAGATCGCCGAGGTGCGCGGGATTGAGGCTGGTGAAGACGCAATCTCACCGGCGCGGTTCCCGGAATGGACTGATCCGTCGCAGATCAAGGACTTCGCGGATGAAGTGCGCGACCGGACAGGCGGCATCCCCATCGGCTACAAACTTAGCGCGCAACATATAGAGAAGGATATCGACGCGGCGCTGGAGGTTGGCGTCGATTACATCATCCTCGACGGACGTGGTGGCGGCACCGGCGCAGCTCCGATCCTGTTCCGCGACAATATTAGCGTGCCGACGATCCCAGCGCTGGCTCGGGCACGGCGGCATCTGGACAGGTCTGGGCGCGGTGACGTTTCGCTGGTGATCACCGGCGGCCTGCGAAAGCCAGTCGATTTCATCAAAGCGATGGCGTTGGGGGCTGATGCGATTGCCGTTTCAAACTCGGCTATGCAAGCGATTGGGTGCCTCGCCATGCGCGCGTGTCACACCAACAATTGCCCTGTCGGAATCGCCACCCAGAAACCGAACCTTGTAAGCCGTTTGGTGGTTGAGAAATCTGCCCAGCGCTTGGCGAACTTCTTCGATGCGTCTGTTGAGTTGATGCAAGTGATGGCGCGGGCCTGCGGGCATGATCATCTGTCGCAATTCAACCAGGATGACCTGACCACGTGGAAGCGCGAAATGGCCGACTTGTCGGGCGTGGCCTACGGCGGGATGACATGAGCGCAGCCGCGGCTCTCATATCGATTGCGCAAACCTATTGCTTGATCGGGGCCTTCGTGGCGTTAGCGTTCCTCACAATCGGCATGGACCGGATTGATGAAGATGCAAGGGGAGCATATGCGTTCCGCCCGCTGTTGATCCCGGCCATCCTGTTGATCTGGCCATTGGTGCTGTGGCGCTGGATGCGAGAAGAAACGGGCCAAGCCGATCATGCCGCGCGCTATGCCCCGCCCCGCCGCGCGCATGGTGTGGCCGCCGTTTTGATGGCAGCGATCGTGGTGGTCACGTTGTTGACGGCTTTCACCATCCGTCAAACTTGGCCCGCTGATGCCGCGCCAACCCGCCTGTCACCGCCAGTGGAGGCAAGCGAATGAGCGTCAAGTACACCCCCGTCCAGTGGAATAATAGCAAGTGGGTCTATGACGCGGTCATGCTCGCGGGGGTCGCATTGTTTCTTTGGCTCTTTATCTCTGTCGCACCCGGCGCGCTGAACCACGAATTTCCTGTGAACCCACCGATCGCCAACGCGCGTGCTTTCGGGACCTGTGCGTTCGTCATGCTGACCGTGATACTATGTATCGGACCGCTCGCGCGCCTTGATCGACGCTTCTTAGCGCTTCTCTATAACAGGCGCCACTTCGGGGTGATGACAGCGGCGGTTGCGCTGACCCACGCGTATTTTGTACTCGGCTGGTACTTTGCCTTTTTCCAGGGGGCGGAGCGTTGGGAGACTGTGCTGTTCGCCAACACGAGTTATGGCCAGGCGCTTGGGTTCCCGTTCGAAGTACTGGGCATTTTCGCGTTGCTTTGCTTGCTGATCCTAGCCGCGACAAGCCACGACTTTTGGTTGAAGTTCCTGACGCCTCCGGTGTGGAAGGCGATCCATTTCCTGATCTACCCGGCCTATGCGGCAGTGGTGGGGCATGTGGCGCTGGGGGCATTCCAATCGCGTGAGAACGACACGGTGGCAGTGATTTTCAGCGCCGGTGCATTGCTGGTCGCCGGACTTCACATTGTGGCTGCTTTGAAAGAGCGAGGCGTGGACACGAATGGTGTTGGCCTCGATTGGGTGAACGTGGGCAAGGCCTCTAGCATTGAGGAGGGGCGTGCGCTTGTTGTGCGATTGCCGAGTGGAAAGCGCGTGGCTGTGTTCCGGCATGAAGGGCAGTTGAGTGCGATCTCAAACGCATGCGCACATCAGAACGGGCCATTGGGAGAGGGTCGGATTATCGATTGTCTCGTGACCTGCCCTTGGCACGGCTTCCAATACGACGTGCGCACAGGCTGCTCGCCTGCTCCGTTCACCGAGAAGGTTCCGACCTATAGACTGAAGTTAGAGGGCGATGATATCTTCGTTGATCCCGAGCCGAACGCGCCTGGAACACCTGTTGATCCTGCCCCTGCGCCACAAGAGGCGACGACATGAGCAATCGCGATGAGCCGTTCTTTGTGGGCTACTTGCCGGTGCCGCCCGGCTTGCGACTATTTCTTTTGGCCGCCTGTCTGGTTTTGTTCGCCGGGGCTGGTGTGCTTGGCTATGCCATCGCCTCGACCCAGGATGATCCGGGTGACGGTCGGCTGCGGTTCGACTTTGGACCGCAAACCGTTATCGGCGTTCTGGAGATGACACCATCGCCAGTTCTGCACGTGACGCAAGGCACGGAGGCAATCCCCGTCGGCCATACGTTGATGCTGTCGGGTCAAGGCAAGAACGGCGCAGTCGACCGAGCGCTCGCTTTGGAAGGTCAGCTCGTGCAGGCGACCGGCATCCTGCTTCAGCGGGGCGATCTGGATATGATGCAGCTGAACGGCGGAAATAACTTCCGCGCGGCAGACGATCAAAGCGTGATCCCCGATGTTCCGGAACCGGAACCACTAGGGCGATGGGAAATCACGGGCGAGATTTGCGATGGAAAGTGCGAAGCAGGTGCCATGCGTCCCGGTCGCGGCATTTCCCACCGGGCCTGTGCGAACCTCTGTCTGCTGGGTGGGGTGCCGCCCGTCTTCGTGACGACTCAGCCCGTGGAAGGGGCAGAGTTTCTGATGATCGCGGGCGTAGGTGACGAGACGATGCCCCCTGCCCTGTTGGATTACGTCGGCCTCTACGTAACGCTTGAGGGTGACGTCACCCGCCATGGTGACTTGCTGGTGCTGACGGTCGACGCCGATACTGTAACGGTGGTGGAATGATCCGGCGCGTCGTGTTCCTTGGACTGACGACAGTGCTCAGCCTATGGTTCTACTACATCTCGCGCTTTTGGGATTTCCGCCTTTGGGATCGTGACGGCCTATTCGGTATTGAAGCATTGCGCCCACAGGGTGGGCTCTTGGCACGCTGGCTGCGAGGAACGGATTTCGCGCCTTACGAGCTGCTGATCTGGGTTGTCGCCTTCTTCCTTTCGTTGACGATCCTGCAAAAGATCTTCGACCTACTCACCCCAACCGAGGAGCCGCACGATGACGGATGAAACACTGGACTGGATCTCGGTTGGGCAGGTTGCGGACTTACCTGAAGGGCGCGTGAAGACTGTAACCGCGCGGACAACGACGCTGTGCCTATCCCACTTCGACGGCCAATGGGCCGCGATGGACAACCGATGCCCGCATCAAGGCGGGCCATTGGGCGAGGGCACTATTGAGAAGGGTGTAGAGGGCCAGTGTTGGATCCGTTGCCCGTGGCATGGATGGGACTTCGACCCACTTACCGGGGCACCTCCGGGTGGGCATGAGGATACCGGGCAGACGACCTACCCTGTGGAAGTGCGAGATGGTGAGGTTTTTGTTGGTCTTGAACCAGAGCCCGAGCATGAGCGCACGGTCACCGATGCGATGGCCGAGACGATGGTGAACTGGGGCCTGAAGCGCGTGTTCGGAATGGTGGGACATTCCAACCTCGGGCTGGCGGATGCGATCCGGCGACGGACGGTCGATGGGGAGATGTCCTATATCGGCATTCGCCATGAAGGCGCCGCGGCGTTCGCGGCGTCGGCATACGGAAAGCTGACCGGGAAGCCGGCGGCCTGCCTTGCGATTGCTGGACCGGGGGCGACAAACCTTCTGACCGGAATGTGGGACGCCAAGGTGGACCGTGCGCCGGTGCTGGCGCTGACGGGGCAGGTTCAGACGCAGGTGTTCGGGCCCGGGGCATTTCAGGACATTGATTTGAAATCGGCTTTCGAAGCGGTCAGCAAGTTCTCGCAACCCGTGCTGTCCACGTCCAATCATACAGAACTTGTGTCCCTCGCCATGAAGACCGCGCTGATCGAACGTGATGTGGCAAACTTGATCTTCCCAGACGACGTTCAAACCCAGCCAAGCGACGCCGATGCGGGGAGCCCGGAGGGGCGCATCAGCGGACCGGTTGTCAAACCGTCGGACGCGGATGTTGATGCGGCGCTGGACCTGATTGGCCAAGCCAAACGACCAATGGTCATCATTGGCCACGGGGCATGGGAGGCGCACGATCAGATTATCGCTTTGGCAGAAGCTTTGGGTGCGCCTGTGGTGACGACGTTCAAGGGTAAGGGCCTGATCCCCGATAGCCATCCTAACGCTGCAGGTGTCCTCGGCCGCTCCGGCACGCCGATTGCCAGCTGGTTCATGAACGAGTGCGACTTGCAGATTGTGCTCGGCGCTTCGTTCTCAAACCACACCGGGATCGAGCGCAGCAAACCCACGATCCAGGTTGACTTTGAACGGATGCAGTTGGGCAAGTTTCACCCTGTCACCCTGCCCGTCTGGGGTGAGATCGGTGCCTTCTGTGAGGCCATATCACCACGCATAACCCGGCCTGCGGATGCGGAGGATCAGCTTAGCGATCTGGCCGAACGGTGGCAGATGTGGCGTGACGAGAAAAGGAACCGACTGAAGGAAGAAGGCGCAAAGGGTGTGCATTCTGTGGCGATCTTTGATGCGCTTTCCAAGCTAGTACCTGAAGACGCATTGATTGCCGTGGATGTGGGTAACAACACCTATTCCTTCGGGCGCTATTTCGAGACCAAGGGTCAGCGGGTGATGATGTCCGGCTATCTGGGCTCGATCGGGTTCTCGCTTCCCGCTGCCATGGGTGCATGGGCCGCGACGCAGGATTTCGAGGAATTCCGTGGACGTAAAGTGATATCAATCTCTGGCGATGGCGGCTTTGGCCAATACGCGATGGAGCTGACGACTGCCGTGAAGTACGGGATGGATATTACTCATATCCTTCTTCACAACGATGAGCTTGGGAAAATCTCCAAGGAACAACGCGCAGGCGAATGGCCAGTTTGGGAGACGTCCTTGGTCAACCCGTCTTTTGCCGCCTTTGCACGGCTCTGCGGCGCGCACGGAACCAAAGTGACGGAAAGGGGCGATCTGGAAAGCGCCATCGCCGAGGCGCTTGCCGTGGATGGCCCTGCATTGGTTGAAGTGATGTCGGACGCTGAATTGGTCTGAAGTATCGGCCCGTTTTCGCCGACGGATTTCATTCGATCCGCGCGCGGAGAAATTCGTGGTAGTCTCCTGAGTCTGGCGTTGGGGATCGCCAGCCACAGCTTCGTCTGGCTGACACTCAACCGTCATCGAACCCGTTCAAAACGGGGAGCGACACACACGGGAGATATTCATGCCATTGCTCATAGACCGCCGCGCATTTCTTGCCTCAACCGCTGGCTTCATCGCGCTTCACCCTTTCTCGGTCCGCGCACAAGCCGGTCAGGCGCATTTGCGGATCATGGAAACCACTGACCTGCACGTCCACATCTTTCCGTACGACTACTACGGCGACCGGGAAGTCGATACCGTTGGTCTGGCCCGCACCGCTTCACTGATCAACGACGTCCGTGCGGAGTCGGCGAATTCGCTGCTGCTGGACAACGGAGATTTCCTGCAGGGCAATCCGATGGGCGACTACATGGCCTACGAGCGCGGCATGTCTGAGGGTGATGCGCACCCGATCATCACCGCTATGAACGCCGTTGGCTTCGATGGCGCGACAATCGGAAACCATGAATTCAACTACGGCCTCGATTTCCTGATGAACTCGATGCAGGGCGCGAACTTCCCAGTTGTGTTGGCCAATGTCGCCCGCGAATTGGGTGCGACACCCACGGAAGACAGCCTGCTGTTTGAGCCTTACACGATCCTCGAACGTGAGATCACCGATGGAGCAGGCGAGACCCATCCGATCCGCATCGGCCTGATAGGCTTCGTGCCTCCGCAGATCATGGTTTGGGACCGTCGCCATTTGGAAGGCAACGTTCAAACGCGCGACATAGTCCAGGCGGCTGAGGCCTGGATCCCACAGATGCGCGAAGAGGGTGCGGACATCATCATCGCGCTCAGCCATTCCGGCATCGGTGGGGCCGAGGCGGTGGACCTGATGGAAAACGCATCCATCCCGCTTGCAGCGGTTGAAGGCGTCGACGCAATCCTGACCGGTCATCACCACCGCGTGTTCCCGGGGCCGGACTACGCGGACGTGCCCGGTGTGGATATTGAGGCTGGAACGATCATGGGCACCCCGGCTGCGATGGGTGGCTATTGGGGCAGCCATATGGGGCTGATCGACCTTATGCTGGAGCGCGATGGCTCTGGCTGGCGTGTTGGAACACACATGTCAGAGGCACGCCCAATCTCACGGCGTGAGGAAGATCGGTCTGTTACCGCGCTGGTTGAAAGTGATGAAACTGTCCTTGCGGCCGTGCAGGAAGAGCATGACGCAACACTTGCCTACGTGCGTCGCGCTGTGGGCAGCACCGATGCCCCGCTGCATTCCTACTTTGCGCTGGTCGCCGATGATCCCTCCGTCCAGATCGTTTCAAACGCGCAGGTCTGGTACATTGAACAGATGATGGAAGGGACGGAGCATGAGGGGCTTCCGATCTTATCCGCCGCCGCTCCGTTCAAAGCCGGTGGGCGCGGTGGTCCGGAGTATTTCACAGACGTTCCGGCGGGCGACGTTGCCATTCGAAACGTGGCGGATCTTTATCTCTATCCGAACACGGTTCGTGCGGTCCGGATTACCGGGGCCGAGGTTCGTGAATGGCTGGAACGTAGCGCAGGCATGTTCAACCAGATCGAACCGGGCGTTGAGGATCAGGTTCTGCTGAACCCCGACTTCCCGTCCTACAACTTCGACGTCATCGACGGCGTGACCTACCGCATCGATCTGAGCCAGGCTTCGCGATACGACAATGACGGTGAGATCGTATCAGACACGCACCGCATCGTTGACCTAGCCTACAATGGCGAACCTATCGACGACGCCCAGGAATTCATCGTGGCCACCAACAACTACCGTGCAGGCGGCGGCGGCAATTTCCCCGGTGCATCGCCAGAGACGACCGTATTTGAGGGACCGGATACCAACCGCGACGTGATCGTTCGCTACATCGTGGAACAAGGGACAGTCAGCCCGTCCGCCGATGCAAACTGGACCTTCGCACCTATGGAAGGCACCACCGTCCTGTTCGACACTGGACCTGCGGGCGCGGGTTATGCCGATGGCGTGGAAGGTGTCAGCATCGAACCTGCCGGTGACGGTCCGGATGGTTTTGCACGGTTCCGTATTTCGCCTTAATTGGTTCACACCACGCTGCAAACGCCGCCTTCGGGGCGGCGTTTGTCTGTCCGGGCTTGATAGGCTAGAGGCTCAGGAAACGGAGGACTCCATGGCCGCCAAACGATTGCTGACAGAATTCGGGATGGGCAGTTCGCTGCGTCGACAGGACTATACTGAAGCAGCGACACGAGCCGTGAAAGACGCACTTTGGCATAACTCCATCAACCTGGCTGAGCTTTTCGGCAAAGATAAGACCGAGATGCAGATCACCGTCGAAGTCGGTGTGCAGGACCCAGAGGCGCTCAACGCCGACAAAATCGCAGCGATCTTCCCGTACGGTCAGATTACTGTCGTACCGCGCAAGGGCGGGCTGGACGTACCGCGCAACGATGGTGGAAATCCCACTGTCATCGCCAATGTCGCTATCTCCGTCGCGCTGGACGTGGAGGGCGTGGCATGAACGATCAACGTTTCATCATCGAGATGGGAATGGGCAACGACCAGTATGGCATGGACTATACCAAGGCTGCCGCGCGCGCGATTGAGGATGCCATCCGCCATTCCGCGATCCCCTTGTTTGAGGCCACCGGCGTGTCCCACGACCAAATGCGCGTGCTAGTGACCATAGGCGTACAAGACCCGGAACAGGTCGATTGCGCAGCGCTAGCAGAACGTCTTCCGCGTGGACGCGCAAAGGTTAAGGCGGTTTTTGGTGGGCTGGATGTGACCAACCCCGACACCGGCAAAACCCTCGTTATCGCCTCCGCCGCCGTAGAAGCTTTCCTGCCGAAACAGGGCTGAAGAGCATTTGGGGCACTCTAATTTCTATTGCCGTCCCAAAGCGGTGCGTTATCGTCCCCGATAGGGAGGCCAAACGTGCGGACACAGGTTGCAATTATTGGTGGCGGTCCATCTGGGCTGCTCTTGTCCCAACTGCTGCATAGGCAGGGCATTTCTTCCATCGTCATCGAACGGCAAACACGAGAGCACGTGTTGGGACGCATTCGCGCGGGCGTCCTAGAGCAGGGTCTTGTCGGACTGTTGGAGCAGGCCGGATGTGCTGGCCGACTTCATGCAGAGGGTTTTACCCATGATGGCACGCTGATCTCATATGGTGATCAGATGTTCCGTGTCGATTTCACTGAACTTGTTGGGAAGCCCGTGGTCGTCTATGGCCAGACCGAGGTTACGCGTGACTTGTACGACGCAAGCGATGCTTCCGGTGGACAAGTGATTCACAATGTTGAGAACGTTGTCATCCACGATGCCAAGTCGGACGCTCCATTTTTGACCTTCGAAGTGGCCGGCGAGATGCAGCGTATCGATTGCGATTTCGTGGCCGGGTGCGATGGATTCCACGGCATTAGCCGCAAAACAATACCAGATGCGGTTCGTCAGGATTTCGAGAAAATCTATCCGTTCGGTTGGCTAGGAGTCCTATCCGAAACACCGCCAGTGAACCACGAATTGATCTACGCGAACTCGCCGCGCGGTTTCGCGCTGTGTTCCATGCGGAATGCAAACCTGAGTCGCTACTACATTCAGTGCAGCCTTGATGACAGCCCAGCCAACTGGAGCGATGACGCTTTCTGGGAAGAACTTAAGCGCCGCATTCCCGCAGACCAGGCTGAGACGTTGGTGACAGGCCCGTCTATCGAAAAATCCATCGCTCCACTTCGGTCCTTCGTGACAGAACCGATGCAATGGGGGCGCTTATTTCTGTGCGGCGACGCGGCTCATATCGTCCCGCCAACTGGGGCGAAGGGCCTGAACACCGCAGCCTCTGACGTGAACTATCTGTTCAACGCGCTGGTCGATTTCTATCAGGACGGTTCCTCCGACGGGCTTGAATCGTATTCGGCCAAAGCTCTGTCGCGGGTTTGGAAGGCTGAACGGTTCTCATGGTGGTTCACGACCATGATGCACCAATTCCCAGAGCAATCGGAATTCGACCTGAAGATGCAAATTGCCGATCTTGAGTTCTTGCGCTCAAGTGCTGCGGCACAAAAAGCTATGGCCGAGAACTATGTGGGCCTGCCCTACTAAGGAAAGTAGCGACAATGACGGACCGGTTCGACAAAGGAATGGACGTGCGGCGTGCCGTACTGGGTGACGCCCATGTGGATCGTGCGGAGGCCGCGAAGTCCGCATTTGATGAACCCTTCCAGCAGCTCATTACCGAGGGCGCATGGGGTTCGGTCTGGGCGGATGAAACAATCACGCGGCGTGACCGCTCGCTGCTAACGCTTGCACTTTTGGCGGCGTGCGGGAACTTCGAAGAGATTCCTATGCACGTCCGAGCCACGGCGCAGACCGGCGCGACACGGGAGGAAATCATGCAAGCCTTCCTCCACGTGGCAATTTATGCCGGTGTTCCAAAGGCGAACCACGCCATCAAACTTGCCAAAGCAACCTTTGCGGAGATGGACGCGGCGACATAGCCGCAACCGCGCTCCATTGACAGATCAACCTTTCCCGTAAAACTGTCGCCCAATGACGGATCGCGAAAAACAAATTGCCGAGGCGGCCGTACGTGTCTTTGCGCGATACGGGATCAAGCGTGCCACTATGGCAGATATTGCCGAAGAAGCCGGTGTCGTCCGTCAGACACTCTACAACGTCTTTGCAAACAAGAATGAGGTCATCCACGGTACAGTCTTGTTCTATATGGAAGGTCAGCGCGAAAAGACTGAAGCGGCTTGGGCCGAAATGAACAGTCTTTCGGAGAAGCTGGACGCCCTTTTCGAATTCAATGTCTTCGAGCCGTGGGACCATATCGCAGCCATGCCGGATGCCAGCGACGTGGCACAAGCGGACCACGATGCGGGAAAAGACGCTATTTCCTCAGCCGGTGCTCTGATGCAGCAGAGCCTCGAGGGACTGTTCAGTCCGTTTGAATCGGCTCTGAAAACGAATGGTCATTCCACTCAATCCGTGGCCGCCTTTGTGCAGTCCACCATGACGAGCTTGAAGCACGAAGCAACGGATCGAGAGACACTTGTGGGCCTCATCGGAACGCTCAAAGCCGTTGCCCTTCAGGCCACAGCACAAGATAAATAGACAAATATTGACTATCTGTCTAATGGACTTATCCTCTCCGGAAATGAACCAATCAAGGGAGCTGTCCGGTGCAACTGAATATCAACGGTGAGGCGCGCGAGGTTGATGTAGAACCCGACATGCCCCTGCTTTGGGTATTGCGCGAAGAACTCGGGCTTACTGGCACGAAATACGGTTGCGGTGTGGCCCAATGCGGTGCTTGCACGGTGCACATCGACGGCTATGCAGAACGCTCTTGTCAGGCGCGAGTTGGGGATCTTGAAGGCACACAGATCACGACCATCGAGGGCCTTGGGAATCCAGCGGCTTTGCACGCGGTACAAGCTGCCTGGGTCGAGCATCAAGTCGCTCAATGCGGCTACTGCCAATCCGGTCAGATCATGCAAGCAGCATCACTTTTGTCTGAAACTCCAGAGCCTTCGGATGAAGACATCGATTTCGCGATGTCGGGTAATCTGTGCCGCTGTGGAACCTATCCACGCATTCGTGCCGCGATCCACACTGCAGCGCGCAATATGGGGGGCTGAAGCATGGGAAAGCTAAAAACCTACACGCGTCGTGCCTTCCTCGTAGGGTCCGCTGCCGTTGCCGGTGGCGTCGCCTTCGGGGCCTACCTCGTCGCACGGACACCGGAAAACCCTAACCTCGCAGATCTCGCGGAAGGTGAAGCCACATTCAATCCGTGGGTCCGGATTGATGCAAGTGGCATCACGCTGATCACGCCACATGCCGATATCGGCCAAGGGGCTGCCTCGATGCAGGCGGCCTTGATTGCGGAAGAGATGGACCTGAACTGGGGTGATTTCCGAACAGACTTTGGCAGGCCGGCTGCTGCCTATTGGAATACGGCAATGGCCGGTGACGCCGCGCCTGTTCTGCCATGGGATGAAGGATTTGGTGCACGCGCGATGCGGGCCACAATGGAGTCCGTCATCAAGGTTGTGGGCCTACAGGGCACCGGCGGCTCAACCTCTGTGCCCGATAGCTTTGTCAAACTGCGCGAAGCAGGCGCCATGGCGCGGGAAACTCTGAAAGCTGCGGCCAGCGCACGGACAGGAATTTCGGTAGCTGATCTGCGGACAGAAGGCGGCGCAGTTCATCTGCCTGATGGAACAGAAATTTCTTACACAGAACTTGCCGCGGAGGCGGCTGGAATTGAGCCCGTGCATGGCACTCCGCTACGTGAACCGTCGGAATGGCGACTGATCGGCCAGCAGATGCCACGCTTAGACATCCTGGCAAAATCAACTGGTACGCAGACCTACGGCCTGGACATTGACCTGCCCGACATGGCGCGTGCCTCGGTTCGGATGAACCCCCGCAAGGGCGGTGCCCTCAACGGGTTTGATGCGAGTACGGCCGAGGGTATGCCGGGCGTAGAACAAATCGTGGAAATCACCGGCGGCGTTGCCGTCGTCGCCTCCAACACGTGGTACGCGATCCAAGCGCTCGACGCGATTGATTTTGATTGGGGAGAGGCCCCTTACCCCGCCGAGCAAGCCGACCATTGGGCAGCGCTCGAAAGTGGCATTTCTGATGAGACGTTGGACAGCGAGTGGATCAATGACGGTGACGTTGATGCGATCCCGGCTGATGCCGTCGAAGTATCGGCCGAATACCGCGCGCCTTATGTCGCCCACCAACCGCTTGAGCCACTCAATGCCATCGTTCTCGTTGAAGACGACACCGTGCAGGTTTGGACCGGACACCAAATTCCCCGCATTCTTCAACAGCAGGTTGCCGCGATAACCGGACACAGTGCTGACGATGTCATCCTGCACAACCAATATTCGGGAGGGTCCTTCGGCCACCGTCTCGAATTCGAATATGTCAAACAGGCCGCTGAGATCGCACTCCAACTCAGAGGGCGCCCAGTCAAACTGACATACAGCCGCGAAGAGGATTTCGCACAGGATTTCCCGCGACAGATCACATTTGCCCGCAGCAGGGGTGCGGTGCGGGACGGGCGTGTAACTTCATTTGACATTCAGATCGCAGCCCCTTCGGTGCTTGGTTCCCAAATGGGGCGCATCGGGTTTGGCGCGATGGGGCCGGACACGCAATTGCCAGCGGGCGTTTGGCAGCAGCCCTACGCGTTCCAAAACAATCGTGTGCGGACCTACGCTGTGCCAGGGCTTTCACCGGTCTCTTCCTGGCGATCAGTGGGCGCGTCCGTGGGCGGATTCCTCGCCGAAGGGTTTCTAGACGAATTGATTCATGAAGCCGGCGCCGATCCGTTGGAAGAACGCATCCGGCTTTGCACGTTGGATGAGGTCAGTCGCCTGACGCTAGAAGCGGTCGGGGAGATGGCAAATTGGGGTGAGAGCCTGCCACAAGGCACCGGGCGTGGGGTGGCCTTGGTACATTCCTTTGGCGTGCCATGCGCGCAGATTGTCGAAGTCACTGATGTGGATGGTGCGATCAGACTGGACCGGGTCTGGGTTGCTGCGGATGTGGGGCGTGTCGTCGATCCCGTGAACTTTGAGAACATCGTACAGGGCGGCGTCATTTGGGGCTTGGGCCACGCAATCAACTCCGAAATCACTTATACGGACGGGATCGCGGACCAGACGAACTACCATTCAGCCGAAGGCATGAGGATGTACCAAGCTCCAGAGGTCACAGTCCGCGGGCTGGAAAACGGAGCGATCCGCGGCATCGGCGAACCTCCCGTGCCACCCGCCGCTCCAGCACTGGCAAACGCCATTTTCGCGGCGACAGGCCAGCGCCTTCGTGAAATGCCGTTCTGGAACCACATCGACTTCGTTTGATCCATCAGACTTGATCGAATCGCGCAGATTGTGCCCAGCTATCTGATAGTTGAACTGGGGACGACATGACTGCGCTTGAAGCTACGGTACTTTGTTTGGTGGCCGTCATAGGCCACCTCATGGCGCTGTTCTGGCTTTGTGTAGAAGAATACGAAGTCGATCTGTCGCGCGACCGCATCTACGATTTGCCAATCAAAGATCCGCAGGTGCGGCGCGAGCTGAAGAACTCGCTTCACACACCTATGCACGCGATCATGCTATTGGCAGCGTTGCTCTTGGGATTATTCGATGCGCGCAGTGTCTGGTCCGCTATCTACACCCTTTTGCTGACCGCATTGTGGGCTGAGATATGGCACTACGCATCCCACCGGGCGTTCCATGTGAAATCGCTTCACTGGATCCACGCGGAGCACCACAAAAGCCGTCTTTCCAGCCCGTTCACAGCCCTGTCGTTCTCGTTCGCGGAAAAGCTGATTTTCGACATTGGGATGATCGGTGGGATGGCCATTCTAGGCTTGTTGTTGCCTTTGAACTTCTTTGGCGTCGCGGCTTGGTTCGTGATCTATCTGATCATCAATTCCTACGGTCACGCGAATTACGAAATCCGAAGCGAAGCCTTCATGCAACTGAAGGGCACTGTGCTGACTTCAACAGTCTACCATGCCCTTCACCACAGCCGTTACACAGGAAACTATGGCCTTGGCACACGCGTGCTCGACCGCATCCTGGGCACTGAATGGCCGGATAGCGAGGCCGTCTTCGACCGCGTCGTAGCGGAGAAATCACCCCTCACTGGCTTAAGGGAACGTATCGAAACGGAAGGAAGCCAGTGATGGATGCTGCGATGATGGAGGCGCTAGAAGGCGTAGCGCGCAGGGTGCAATTCGACGACGGCACTCCCCTTCGGCTGAAGGGTGTCTTTGCGTCGGACATCCTGCTTATCACCGAAGGTGACGTTGATTGCATTCTGTCTGAGGGAAATGACATCCGCCTTCAAGTTGGCCCCGGTGACATCGTTGGCGAGATCGGGTTTCTGACAGGCAAAGGTGCCAATGCAACGCTCCGCGCCGTCGGTCCAGTTTCTGCGTTGTCTATAGATGGTGCAGCCTTAGGTCGGCTTCAACAAGAGTCCCCTGCGGAGGCTGCACAAGTGCTGCGCCACCTCGCGGGGCTGATGCGCCACCGGACCGAAGAGAATGTTGATCTTCTTTCTGACGTGGATACGGAAGATGCTGGAACATTCGAAATCCTGCGCTGCTCAACCCTCGATCAGCAGCGCACGGCTCAGAAGGTCCGATATGACGTCTACTGCCTCGAATTCGGGCGCACGTCGCCCTACGCGGATACCGAAGAGGGGACAATTATCGACGACCTCGACAAATCCGGCACAAGCTTTCTAGCCCTTCATGAAGGTCAGCCGATCGGGACTGTGCGAGTCAACTTGGGCCGAGATAGCGATTTCGGGCCGATGATTGAGATATACGGGGTAAACGACACCGCGTTTGCCGTGCAGGACGCATCTATCATTACGAAATACGCGATCCGTGAGGCATACCGCGGCGGCTCCGCCTATATTCGCCTATTCGCAGCCATCGCCGGCTTTGTGCACTCCTCAGGCGTGAAAGCGATCTTTATCGATTGCGTCCCGAAGCTCGCGCGCTTCTACGCAACAATGGGGTTTGAACGGACAGCCCCCGACTTCGTGCACTACGAAAATGGTCTTTCGGTTCCGATGGTACTCGATCTGGATGCCTACGCGGCACGGATGTCCTTTGAGGAACGTATTCGTCGCAACAGATGGCGCTGATTAAGCCTCTGTTCACGGCTTTTCTGTAGACCCAACTCTGATTTTCAGGAGTTGTCGGATGGCTGGGAACGAGCTTCGCCCCCTTATCATCAAGCGAAAGAAGGTGTCCGGCGATGGCGGGCATCATGGCGGTGCATGGAAAGTTGCCTATGCGGATTTTGTGACGGCCATGATGGCTTTTTTCATGTTGATGTGGCTTCTCAACGCAACGACCGAAAACCAGCGCAAGGGGTTGGCGGATTACTTCAGTCCGAACGTTCCGGTGGCCCGTGTGTCCGGCGGTGGTGACGGGGCGTTCGGTGGCGATAGTCCGTTTTCGGAAGAAGTTCTGACGCAAAACGGGACCGGAGCGTCTAGCTTGCAACCGACCGAAGGCCGGCAAGCCCTCGGCCTGCAGGGAACCGACCACGACGCTGAACGGGAAACCGCAGATCTTGCCGAAATTGAAAGCTCTCTCACCGGGGAAGGTGGAGATAGCGTCGTCAGTGAACTGGCGCGTCCACATATCGAAACTCGTCTTACCGACGAAGGCTTGTTGATCGAAATTTTCTCACGCCCAGGTGCGCCAATCTTCGATCCTGAAACCGCAATGCCGCAACCTTGGTTGCCAGAATTAGCGATCACGATGGCGGATCTGTTTGGTACAGTCAGCAACGGCGTGGCGATTGAAGCGCACATCGCCGCTGAACCACTCGTCCGCGCCAGCGTCAGTGGTTGGCAACGCACTACAGACCGCGCCCAGATGATGCGCGCGTTGCTTGAGGCGGGAGGGCTAAATCCCCTTCGTGTTTCCCGCGTAACCGGACATTCAGATCGCGAGCCAATTGTTGAACCCGGGATTGCCCCACGAAACGATCGCTTAGAGATTATCTTGCTGCGGAATTCCTACTGAAAACACTTCGCATTTTATCTGTTAGGGCGACCTTAAGCGTTGATCGCCAAACTTGGTGCAAATCCCAGATGCAGCAGAAAGGTGCATGTGATGACAATTTCTTCTTCGCTTAATGCGGGCGTGGCGGGCCTTTCGGTCAATGCCAGCCGTTTGGCTACCATTGCCGACAATATCGCAAACTCCGGAACCAACGGCTACAAACGTGCCGTTGCGGATTTCCACTCTATGGTTATCGAGTCCGGCAGCGGGATCTATTCCGCAGGCGGCGTGCGTGTCACGACGCAACGGTTGATTGATCAGCCTGGTGCGTTGGCAACCACCAATAATCCAACGGATCTGGCGGTGCGTGGTCGTGGCTTCCTCCCGGTTACGACTGGTGCTGCGGTTGGCGTGGATGGAGCTGGTGACTTACCGCTTTTCTTGGCCACCACCGGGTCATTCCGAACAGATGCAGAAGGATACTTACGCACGTCTACCGGGGTAACCCTGATGGGATGGCCCGCGAATGCTGACGGTACAGTTCCGTCCTTTCCTCGTGACACAGGGGCTGGACTGGAGCCGGTGCAGGTCAATGTGAACCAATTCACGTCCGAGCCGACGACCCGTATTTCCATGGGTGTGAACTTGCCCGGCACCGACACGACCTCGGGCTCTGCGGGTGACACACGGCAACTCTCGATCGAATACTTCGACAACCTCGGAACATCGCAATCGATTGACGTGGCCTTCACGCCAACCGTTCCGCCAAGCGGCGATCCTGCATCAAACACGTGGACGATGGTTCTAAGTGACTCCGCGCAAAACGGAGCCGTCATTGGCGAGTACACAGTCGAATTCGACGACAGCCGGAACGGCGGCGGCACGATCCAGAACGTTATCCAGGGCGTCCCCCCCGTTGGCGGTGGGTGGAACTCTACAACTGGGGCGTTTACCGTAGATGTGCTCGGCGGCCCCATCGAGATCGATATCGGCGCGCAGGGAACGGGATCCGGCTTAACCCAACTGTCCGACAACTTTGCACCGACCGCGATTTCGAAAGACGGGTCTCCTGTTGGAAACCTTGTCTCGGTGGAGGTTGATGCCAATGGCTATGTACATGCCAATTTTGATGTCGGTATCACGCGGACGGTCTACCAGATCCCGTTGATCGATTTACCCAATCCCAATGGATTGTTGTCCCACGACAACCAGCTTTATTCGACTTCCGCCGAAAGTGGGTCGTTCTTCCTATGGGATGCCGGTGACGGTCCAACAGGCGATGTTGTTTCCTACGCTCTTGAGGAATCTGCAACGGACGTGGCCGCTGAATTGACCCAACTGATCCAAACTCAGCGCGCCTATTCATCCAACGCAAAGATTATTCAGACCGTGGATGAAATGCTTCAAGAAACCACGAACATCATCCGCTGATGATGTTCGAACAACCTTTGGCTGACACCTCACCATGAGCATCTCTTCAGCTCTGTCCAATGCGCTGAGCGGGCTTACCACAACAGCCCGTCGCGCCGACATTGTGTCCTCCAACATCGCGAATGCGCTGACGGAAGGGTACGGTGCGCGCCGGCTGGAAACGAGCAGTCGGGTCATCGGAAACGAAGGATCTGGCGTGCGGGTATTGGGCGTATCGCGCCAGGAAGATGCCATTTTGGTCGGGCAACGGCGCTTGGCCACGGCAGCTCTCGGTGCTGGCCAAACGAACGTGGATTTTGCAACTCGGCTTGAGGCTTTGTTTGGCACGCCAGATCAGCCTGGCAGTCTGTCCGGCCGGGTCGCTGAATTCGAAGCGAAACTCGTCTCAGCCGCAAACGCGCCGTGGAATCTCACCAATCTGACTGGAGCGGTGCAATCGGCACAAAGCATGGTTGAGACGATCAACCAGATCAGCACGGGCATTCAGGATGAACGTCACCGCGCGGACACCGAGATAGGGCGCGCCGTTTCCGGAATAAATACCGCACTTAAAGGGCTAGCGGACCTCAACAAACGGATTTTGTCGACTCAAGCCAATGGTGGCGAGATCGCCGCCCTATATGACGCACAGGCGCAATTGATCGAGCAGATCGCACCGTACATTCCACTTCAATCTCGCCGAGAAAATAACGGAACCCTCCAGCTTTATAGCGATGATGGCCACGTGCTCCTGAGCCACCGAGCAGTAGAACTTGGGTTCGATCCCGCACCCGGCATGGATCCCCATCTTTCACTTGCAAACGGCAATATCTCTGGCCTTACGATTGATGGCCGTTCACTGCGCCTGGATGGGTCCTACCCGGCATTTGAGGGTGGCCAACTAAGCGCCCTGTTTCAGGTTCGGGACACATTTGGCCCCGAAGCTCAGGCACGTATCGATGCAGTGGCACGCGATTTGACAGAACGGTTCGATCAGGCAGGCCTGGATCCGACAGTTACCGCCGGCAACCCCGGTCTATTTACGGATTCCGGGAACGCGGCAGATGCGTTGAACGAAGTTGGCTTGGCCGGGCGATTGCAAGTAAACTCAGCCGTTTTGCCAGACCAGGGCGGCGCAGTGTGGCGTTTGCGCGATGGGATGGAGGCCGTTGCCGAGGGTCCTACTGGCAATGCAACACTTCTCTTCTCACAGATTGATGCGCTCGCAGCGAAGCGTCCCACCGCATCAGGAGGGTTCACAGCGACAAACCGTTCGTTGTCTGTACTTGCGGCTGAGACTCTATCACTGACCGGCCTCTCTCGCATCACCGCTGAAACGTCTCTTAGCCATTCGGCCAGCCTTCATAATGTGCTGCAAACCGCCGAATTTGCGAGCGGCGTTGATACAGATGACGAACTACAACGCCTGCTAAAGATCGAACAGAATTACGCAGCCAATGCCCGAGTGATAAACGTGGCCGAGGAATTGATGGACGAATTGATGAGGATCGCACAATGAGTTCCTTCACATTCGGAGACATGGCGCAATTTAATACTCTGCGCAGGCAAGGCGCTGGTCTGAGATCCGATCTTGCACGCCTGACGTCAGAACTGGCCTCTGGACAGGCCTCCGATAAGGGGCGCGCAGTTGCTGGCGATTTCTCGACTTTGGCTGACATTACTCGTGGCCTGCGGTTGAACGAAGCCTTTAAGGCCTCGATCTCCAACGCGGCCATTTCCGCGGCAGGCCGGCAGTCCGCGCTCGGACGTGTGGCCGTCGAATTGGAAGGATTTGGGACTTCGTTGCTCGCGATGTCTGGTACCGGAAACACTTCGGATGCGCAGCTCACATTGACCAACGCGACTGATCGCTTCGAACAAGCCGTCAACGCACTGAACACACGCCTGTCTGGTCGAAGTGTGTTTGCCGCCGACGCGCTTGAAGCCGCCCCGCTTGCGCAAGCCACTGACATTCTCTCAGAGCTCGAAACCGTGACGTCTGGCATGACTGACGCGGCCAGTATCGAAGCAGCTATAGTCTCTTGGTTCAACGATAGCGGCGGTGGATACGAAACCTTTGCCTGGCGTGGCGGCGATGGGCCAGCTGAGAGCGTCCTCCTCGGCGAAGGGAATATCGCAAATTCCGGTGTGACGGCTCTTGATCCAGCCATTCGCGAGACTTTGGCCGGATTGGCTATCGCCGCATTGGCTGCGGATAGAGCGCTTGGCCTCTCATCTGAACAACGAGGAGCCCTCGTTGCCCGTGCCGGGCAACAGGTTCTGTCAAGCGAGGCTAGTTTGATCGAATTGCGCGCGCGCCTTGGCAGTGAAGAAGCGCGCATCGAAGATGCCAAGGTATCAGCCGAGACAGCACGTGGAGCGCTTGAGCTTGAATACGGGCGATTGCTTGATGCCGATCCATACCGGACGGCGACCGAGTTGGAAGCGGTCAATCTACAGTTGGAAAGCCTCTATATTCTGACCGCGCGCATGTCGCGCCTTAGCCTGACGGAGTTCCTTAGGTGATCCGCTTTTTTCTTAGCTTTTGTGGCGCAATGCTCGTCACATATGCCGTGGCCGCGACTCCAATTCGCATCAAGGACCTTGTCGAATTCGATGGTGTGCGTGGTAACGATTTGGTCGGCTACGGCCTTGTGGTCGGACTGAACGGTACAGGAGACGGGTTGCGCAATGCGCCTTTCACTGAAGAGATCATGGTGAACATACTCGAACGGTTGGGCGTAAATGTCACGGGCGAGCAATTCAGACCGCAAAACGTGGCGGCGGTTATCGTAACTTCCACCCTACCTCCGTTTGCGCGTCAGGGTGGGCAAATTGATGTGACAGTTTCGGCGATTGGCGACGCCGACAGCCTTCTTGGCGGCACTTTGGTAATGACACCACTTACTGCTGCGGATGGTGAGATCTACGCGGTCGCCCAAGGCGCCGTAATCGCGGGTGGGGCGACCGCCGAAGGTGACGGAGCGCAAGTGACACAAGGCGTGCCAACGGCAGGTGTGATACCGACAGGTGCCCGCGTCGAGAGGGAAGTAGAATTTGACTTCACTTCGCTGGGGCAAATCAGGCTAGCACTTCGATCACCAGACTTCACGACTGCCGCCAGGATCGAGGCTGCCATCAACGTGGAATTTGGACGGTCTGTCGCTGCCATGTTGGACGCCGGAACGGTGCTCGTTGACATTGAACGAACGAGAGCACCCTCCCCGGCCCACGCGATAACGCGCGTCGAGAACATTTTGGTAGAGCCAGAAACCCGCGCCCGAGTAGTCGTTGACCAAAGGTCCGGTACTATTGTGATGGGTGAAGACGTTCGCATCAGCCGCGTCGCTGTCGCACAAGGAAATCTCACTCTCCGGATCCAAGAGAATCCCATTGCTGTTCAGCCCAACCCCTTCGCAGAAGGCGAGACGGTCATATTGCCTCGCACCGATGCGGAGCTGATCGAAGAGCCCGGAACGGGCCTTGCGGAACTGCCTGGCGGCACTTCACTTTCCGAAGTTGTTGGGGCGTTGAATGCTCTGGGTGTATCGCCCAGGGATATGATTGACATCTTGTCGAGCATCGAAGCCGCTGGAGCCCTTCATGCCGAATTTATTGTCAGGTAATCAGCGGACCCGTTTGCTCGAAAACGTCTCGGCAAAGCGGCGAGTGCATACTCATAGTTTGTCCTCTAACCCAGTTGAGCATTCGCCGTTGGCTGCTACCTGGAAAACGGTTTCGAAAGATTCTCACGAAACCAGTATCCAAGGAAAACTACTCGAACTCGTGGTTGCTGCTTCACGCCCGGCTTTACACACGAAGAAGCCAAGCGTGATATTGCAGTGCGAATATTCGGCGCTGCAATTCCAGAGGAATTAGTGACGCCGCGACCGAAGCCCAATCCGGCACAACGAAAAAGATTTTTGGCCTGAATTGGTTTCATAACCGAGCCAACCGGTCTGAAAACACTGCATGGAGCACCGCTCACTCATACGTCGGTCGACCCGGTGTTGCGTTTGACATCACCGCAATCGCTTTACCACCGAACGAGCGACTGGGCCGGGCAGCGCCTTTAGCGTTGTTACTCGATCCTCGCGCGGCATCCGTGAAACAACACGCGCGATTACTGCAGGATGCTCATTTGAAAGCTCAGATAGAGACACAAGCCGCGAAAGCTGTTGATCAATTGTTGTACGTGCTTGCGGAATAATAACCCGTGCCTTCCCAGCCTGGTCGCTTTCAACTCTCTTGTCCGCGACATCGCTTAAGGCGTCGCTTTGAGACTGGGTGCGGAAACGTTCCAACAACCGATTGCGATGCCATTCCGCCCGCTGGGTGCTCCCTTCACTGGCCAGCGCATCCTGGCTTGTTCCTTCGACAGGGTGCCGGGCACCTAACTTCGCGAAGGCCTCCGGGCCAAGAATTGCCGACAAGACGCTCAATTTCTCTTCGCGGGACGTTCTGTTCTTGGGTTGTGTTAGTGGGATCTGAACCATGAAATTTCCTCTAAGCCTGGAGGGTCAAAAATAGCTGCGCACCAATGCGCCGGTGATAAGAGCCCACCCGTCTGCGACAACAAAGAAGGCGAGCTTGAAGGGCAGTGATACGATTGCCGGCGGCACCATCATCATCCCCATGGACATCAAAATTGCGGCCACCACGAGGTCGATGACAAGAAACGGCAGAAATATCAGGAAGCCGATCTGGAACGCACGCTCAACTTCGCTGAGCATAAACGACGGGATCAGGACTGAGGCTTCAGGATCATCTATCGCCGTCCCGGGCCGCAGTTCCGCGAGGCTGACTAATGTCGAGTCGTCGACACGGTTCATCATGAATCCACGAAATGGTTCATAAATCATTGGAATCGCCTGCTCGACCGTCAGATCGCCGGCAACCAAGGGCTCAATGCCAGAGCGGTAAGCTTCTTCAAAAACCGGGGCCATCACGAAGTATGTAAGAAACAATGCCAGGCTAACGATCAGCATATTGGGTGGCGATTGTTGCAACCCAATGGCCTGTCGAAGAATGGAAAGCACTGTCACCACGAACGGGAAACAAGTGACCATGATCGCCAAGCCGGGTGCGAGGCTCAGCAAAGTGATCAGGGCGATCAATTGGAATGTGCGCGCGGTCAGGCTTCCTTCATCACCGAGATCTAGCGTGACCTCTTGCGCCCAGAGCGTTCCTGGTAACACCATTGCTAAAAGTAAGGTGGCAAGAAGCGTGAAGCGTTCAGCTCGCAGCATCACCGCGGTCCATCAATTCAGTGACACGTACTGCCAGTTGCCCTTCTCGTTCGCCGTCTAGCTCCACCAATTCGCCTTCAGCGATCATTTTGTCGCCAACCCAAAGACCAACCTTGTCGTCAATCCGGCTATCGAGCGGAAGGACAGTTTCAGGGTCCATCTCGAGCATGTCTGACAGCCGCGGACGCGCTTTGCCGACACACACTCGGATCTCAATGGGTACAGAATGCAGGGCAGATGCACGTCCTTGCGCGGCTCTATCGGTCATCAGGCAACTCCTTGCGCCAAAGCGTATTCGTTGGATTGTGATTGGAAGGCACGGACCGCCTGCGTGATTTTGCCGGTCACCTCGGACAAATCGATTTCTCGGCGTTCTCCGTCGACACGAACGGACACCTGACTATCGGTAAAAGCCGGTTCCGCATGGATAGATACGTTTTCGAGGCCCTCTGAATCGATTAGCCGCTGCAGCGTTTCGCAGGATCCGGGGGCTGCCAGGATTTGTACGTCTGCGGATGCATTCCCTTCCAGCAGCGAATTCAGTTCTGCAACTGCGACGGGCGCCACCGCTTCTGCAGCAAGACGCGGCAGCATGGTCGCGACAAGTTCCTCAAAAAAGGGGGCAAGGGACGCAAAGACCTCTTTACGGGCGGAGGCATGCGTCAGTTCAACTTCCCGAAGACGCTTGGCGAGGTCTGCACCAACAGATTTTCGCTCTTCTGCTTCGGCAACGGCGCAATCTGCCCACCCGTTTTTGTACCCAGTTTCATATGCCTGCAACGAGGCGCTTTCATCGGCCGCCTGCAAAGGAGCCGGTTGCAACGGCTCGGTTGAAAGCTGTGGCGCCCCAGCCGCGAAGTCCTCAAGCATCAAGAGACGATTCATTGCGGGGCCTCATCTTCTTCGTTCATCCAATTTCGCAAGATTTGGACCGTCTCTTCTTCTCGCTCTTGAATGAGCAATCGAAGGCGTTCCACCGGATCCATCGAATTGAGGTTTTGCGCTGTCTCTTCTGAAACGGCTCCTGCCATCATCATTGGCAGGGCCCGATCAAAGGCGTCGCCGATGTTCTCCGGTGCCCTTGGGCCGGCGGCTTCAATGCTGCCCATTTCGGGAATGACTTCCGGCGCACTGGCAAAGGTGGGATCGATTGCCATCGGGATTTCACTGGGATCGAACGGAGAGTCCGCAATCGGGGCAGGAAGGCCGGCACTCGACTCAAGCGGCGGCAAATTGAGCGGGTCATCTGACGGTTGCTGCGCGCCGGCCAACATCGGGCGAAGCAACCCGAACACAATTCCCAAAGCAACAGCCGCGAGAAGCACTGTTTGTACGATGCGGCCCACGTCAATATTGAAGCGATCTGCAAGTCCGGGCTCAGTCAGATCTGTTATTGCGTTGGCATCAAATGCCATGGATTGAACAGTGACGACGTCGCCTCGGGATTCGTCATAACCAACGGCAGACCGAACAAGATCGGTTAGTGCGGACACCTCCGTTTCGGGTCTTGGAACCGTCTCAGTGACACCATTAGCGCCAGTCTCCTCAATCCCATTGAGGAGGACAGCAACCGTAATCCTGCGAATAGCGCCAGGTTCGCGCTCAGTTTCCCGCTGCAATTCGGACAAATCAAAGGTGACTCGCTCACGAGACTCCGTGGTTTGCGCGGAGGATCCTTCGCCTGAAGCGCCTTCACCTTCCGGCAGGTTCGATGCGACGGTAACACCTGCGTTTGCGCCATCACGGCTCGTGTTGTCGAGTTCTTCCGTTTCGGTGGCGACGATCACGCGGCTATCGGGATCGATCACGCGTTCAAGAACGGTTTCGCGCGCCATTTCCAACTCGACCGCTACTTGCACGACGGCATTCCCGGGTCCGACCCGCGCGGCCAGCAGTCGCTCGATGTTGGTGCGAAGTTGTTCGGCCCGGCTGGCGGCGTCTGCGGCAGGGGTCATCTGATCTTGAGCCCCCATGATCTGACCAGAATCCGCGTCGACGACCGTTACGTTCTCAGGGCTCAAACCGGGGACTGAGGATGCAACAAGATAACGCAACGCCTGAGCGTGGCCTGGCGCCAACCCTCCAGCAGCTGGTCTAATTGCAACGGAGGCTGTAACTTCGCGTGCGGGCTGGAAAGGGTCAGACGATGGATTTGCGATATGAACCCGAGCGGCACGGATGGCTGGCGACGCGATGATGGTTCGCGACAACTCCCCCTCCTTAGCTCGCCAATAGGCCGCATCGAACATTTGCGACGTCGTCCCAAAACCTGACAACGAGTCCAGCAATTCGTAGCCTTGCGGGCCATTCGCGGGCAGCCCTTCGCTCGCCAACGCCAACCTCAACGCATCTCTTTCCGCGCTGTCCACAAGGATCGAATCGCCTTCAACACGATGCGCAACGCCCCTAGCGGAAACGGCTTCAACCACCTCTCCGGCAGCGGCGGGATCAAGTCCACTATAGAGCAAAGTGTACGACGGCTGGGAGGCGATCCGCGTCAAGATCACAAGGACGATCAGAAGCGCTGCGATGCCACCGATCAGCAACCCGCGACGACGCCCGTCCATGCCGTTCCAAACTTCAAGCAGCGTGTTCACCGCATCACCATTCATATCGACCCGTTCTGGCCCGTTGGCGTCTCTCTTAGCCGCCGCAGGCTTAACAATCGGTTAGTGCCTTGCGGCTAAAACGTTGAAGAACGAAACGAGATCGTGAGAATCATGGCCGATACCGATGAAATCGAAGAACCCAAGAAGAAGAAGGGCTTACTGGTTCCGCTCATTGTGGGTTTGCTATTGGCAGCGGGCGGTGGCGGCGGCGGTTTTTGGGCCGCAACCCAGGGCCCTCTCAGTGGCGCGCCCGATGAAGAATCCAATGCCGAAAACAGTGGCGACCATGAAGAAGATAGTGTTGCCACCGTTGAGGTCGCCTTCGTTGAGTTGGAGACGTTGGTTGTTTCACTTGGGGCGGAAGAGGCCGGCCAGAACCTGATCTTCACCGCCGCGCTGGAAGTCGAGCCAAGCCATCTTGAAGAAGTGACGCAGCTTAGTCCAAGGGTAATGGATGTCCTAAATTCATACCTGCGTGTGATTTCAGTCTCGGAACTCAGCGAACCGACTAGCCTTGCACGCCTGCGCGCTCAAATGCTTCGCCGGATTCAAGTCGTTACCGGCACCGGTCGGGTGCGGGATCTTCTCGTCACACAATTTCTGGTGAACTGAATGACTTTCTTGATCAATTATGGAGCCGACATTCTGGTGATCGTCGCAAGCCTGGGGGCCATGGGCTATTGCATGGTTTTGTCGCGCCGCCTCAGCCGATTGACCAGTTTCGACAAGGGGCTCGGTGGCGCAATCGCTGTCATGTCCAGCCAAGTTGATGAGATGAAAGCAGCCCTACGCGAAGCCAAGGCAGGCTCCGACGGAGCAGGTCAACAACTCAACGAATTGGTCCATCAGGCAAAAGAAATATCAACTGAGTTGGAGATGATGATCGCTGCCTGCCACGACTTCGCTGAAGAGGCGATCTCGACCCAAATCCCACAAGAAATTAGCTCAGGGCCATCGGACAGCGCTCCTATGCCAGAAGTGGATGAACTGGAACTACCAGAAGATGGCGAGGTGACCCCAATCTTCGGAACGCGTCGCGTGCCGCATGAGCAAACCACGCCCCCTGGCTCCGTGGCAACGCCGCTGTTCCGGCATCGCAAGCTCGCTGGAGGTTAGCCATGGCCAAACCAAGGAAATCGAAGCGGTGGAAACGTGGCAGCATCTTGCTGACTTTGGGCACGCTCTTTGCGGCATCTGTCCTGTTGCGGCTTGGCACGATGGAATTTGAAATTGTTTCAGCTGCCTCTGCGTCAGACCCAGAGATGGAAGTTTCGGGTATCGGCCCAACATCTCCAATTCGCGCCGCAATGGATGAAGTCGTTGCGCTGCGTGACCGGCTAATCGCACGCGAGGCCGAGCTCGACAATCGCGAACGCGCGGTCGAAGCAGCACAAGTTCTTATCGAAGAACGGTTGAGCGAATTGGAAGCGGCAGAGCTTCGTCTCGAAGCACTGATTCAAGTCTCGGACACAGCCGCAGAAAGTGATCTTGCTCGTCTTACAGAAGTTTACGAAACGATGGGCCCCGACCAGACTGCGGCGCTCTTCGCTCAAATGGATCCGAACTTTGCAGCGGGCTTCTTGACCCGCATGTCACCCGCAGCAAGCGCCGCGATCATGGCCGAGCTAGATCCAACCTACGCCTACGCAGTCTCTGTGGTCATCGCTACGCGCAACGCGGCCGCGCCGACCTTGGAACATCCCGAAGCCGGATCGAGCCCAGACACCGAATCTTAAGTCCTGGCTGCCAAGCCAAGGGTAACTGCAGGAGAACCCGCAATGCTCGGAATCATTGGAATCGTCGTTGTATTTGCGATGGTCTTCGGGGGCTACAAGCTGGCCGGCGGAAAGTTTGGCATCATCATCAAAGCGTTGCCGTTTGAGATGATGATGATCCTGGGTGCCGCATTGGGCGCCTTTCTGATTTCGAACGATAAAGGGACGATCAAGGCGACGCTCGATGGGCTCAAAAAGGTATTCAAAGGTCCGAAGTGGAAGGACGAAGATTACCACGATCTGCTTTGCCTGCTGTACGAATTAATACGCCTTCAACGCCAGAATGCGGTTGCCGTTGAAGAGCATATCGAAAACCCCGAAGAATCTGAGATATTCAATCGGTATCCCAAAGTGCTTGGCGACCACGAAGCCGTTGACCTGATCTGCGATACGCTGCGGGCCGCTGCAATGAACTACAACGATCCGCACCAAGTCGAAGAGGTTTTGGACAAGCGATTGGACCAAAACGTGCACCACCAGATGCACGGCAGCCACGCGATGCAAACCGTAGCCGATGGACTTCCAGCCCTTGGTATTGTCGCCGCCGTTTTGGGCGTCATCAAAACTATGGCGTCCATCGATCAACCGCCTGAAGTTCTAGGCGGGTTGATCGGTGGTGCACTGGTTGGCACATTCCTTGGCGTATTTCTGGCTTACGGGTTTGTCGGCCCGTTTGCTGCAAAGATGAAGGGCGCCATTGAGGAGGATCATCAGTTCTACCTCATGATCCGCGAAGTGCTGATTGCGAACCTGCACAATCATGCGACCAACATCTGCATCGAAGTGGGCCGCCAGAACGCGCCGCACCACATGCGCCCGAATTTCAATACACTGGAAGAGGCGTTGCGTGGCCTCAAGCAAGCAGCATGAAGCTTCTAGCGATCATTGCCATCTTTATGTTGGGTGCAACTGGGGCCGTCGCACAAACACTCCGCGTACAATCCGGGGACCACGTCGGATTTACACGACTAGTTTTGCCAATCGGCACCGATCGCGAATGGTCGATTGAACAGCAGGAAAACAACGACTGGTTACTGAGCCTGTCGCCATCCGTTGACGGATTCGACACCTCGGGCGCATTCGAGCTGATCCAACGCAACCGGCTAGAAGGATTGGTTGCCAGCGAAAGCCTGACACTAGAGCTCGCATGCGACTGCGCGATCTCCAGCTTCCGCCATCAAGGCCAATACCTCGTGATCGATATTGCCGACCCCGACCCTGAGGCGCCATTGGCTGACGAGCCAGAAACAGTGGAAACAACGGATGCACGGCAACGCTCTGCAGATGCTTTGCCGAACCTCGCCGCACTCTTGGGCGCGCCGGCTCAACTGCCACTCTTGTCGGAAGTTACACCCGAATTGCCCGCTATCGACGAGCCTGAACTCGCTCCCGAAGCGGCTCCCAACCCACGACTAGAGGAAGCCGCCGAAATCATGGCTGAACAGCTGGCGCGCGCCGCAGCTTCAGGTCTATTGGACTCCTCTCTAGGTGAGTCTTACGCCTTCGGAGATCCAATCCCAGAACGCCCTGAAGAGCTTCCGCACAATGCGAACCAGTTGGATACGCCCGAGCCTCCAACACCTGAACTCGTAACAGCTCCAACACCTCCAGAACCGACGGATTCTCCGGCAGACCTTCCGATCCGAACACAAACAGCAATCGATCCAAGGCTGGTTATTGACCTGCCTCTCACACCTGCTGGACCGGAAGAGGCTTGCCAAAACACGCCATTCGACGCGCGCGATTGGGCAGATACCACTAGCTTCGAACAAGACTTGGGGGCTTTACGCTTGGCACTCTACGACGACCGTGACGAGCTTTCCGAGGAAGCCGCGCAGGACCTGGCGCTCTACTATTTGTACCACGGTTTCGGCGCTGAAGCGCGCCATTGGCTGAACCAATTGCGCGAACCCCCTGAAGACGTTCTACATGTCGCCTCACTTGTGGACGGCGCCCAAACTGCCCGCTTTTTGGAAGTGGAGTCCCCTGCGGATTGCTCACAGGGGGAGCTATTGTGGCGTTACTACGGCGGGGCAATCATGGTCGATCTAACCAACGATGATCTTGCCGCCATTCAAAGAGCCTATGCCGAATTGCCCACCCATTTACGCGACCTCATCGGACCGCGTCTGGCACGAACGCTTCATGATGACAGGCACGGCCCAGCCGCGCGAAACATCCGCGACATTCTTGCTCGCGGTGGGCGGGTGTCGGATGCAGTCTTACAACTACTTGATCTGGATCTTGGTCTGTCCCCTGCGGGCTCCTCCGGTGAGACGCGCAACGCGCTGACCGACATGCTCATGACCAACGAAAGTGATCCTGTCGCAACCATGGCCCAAGCCCTGGCGTTCGACAGACAAGCGGGCGTCCGGCCCACACTCACAAGGCTGACAGCGGCAGAGGCCTTGCTGCGGGAAACTGGCGATGGGCCAGAGACCGATCGCCTTTGGCAAGAAATCCTTCTTGGTCACGCATCACTTGGATCGCTGGACACAGCACTCGCGATGATCGGCAATCCAGAACGCGATGGCACCGCGCGAGAAACAGCACTGACCGCTTTGATCTCGGAACGGGTGGCCGTGCGAGATACCGCAGGCTTACTGGTTTTGGCTCATTCCTATGGTCGCGAATGGCGCCCACAAGGATCGGATGCGGGACGTGCACAGGTTTCGGCGATTGCCCTACTGCGCGAGGCCGGTCTCTACGAAGCCGCCCAGATCCTTCGTGACGTACGTCGTCCTCTCATTCTTCCAGCACCACAAGACGCTGAGGGCGAAGAACCCGACCAACTGTTGCAAGCGTGGGAAAATGGGAATTGGCCGGAACTGGCCGAATTGCACAATGGACCCCATGGAGACATTGCAACGCGCATGCTGGAACGCGGCGGCGAGGAAAGTGCATCCCCGCCGCAAGACCTCGCTGCATTGGATGCGGTCGTAACAGACAGCCGAAATCTGCGCCAAACCGTAACTGAGCTGCTCGCACGACCCACGCCACAATAACTTTAATGATCGGAAACCGCAGAATGCGTTTCGGACCCAATTCCACCCAATTGCTCCAAGCGACAAATGACTGCGCAGTATTCGCTCGCGTGGAGGCGACGTTCTGATGTCGGCAAAAGCGTTGTTCCAACCCACAATCCTGTTCGCCTTAGCACTGATGGCAGTGATCATAATGATGATCCTGCCCGTCCCATCCTTCATCCTCGACCTCGGCCTTGCTGCCTCATTCGGTTTGGCCATTCTGATTTTCACGGTGACGCTGTTTATCGAGCGGCCACTGGATTTCTCTGCTTTTCCGACTGTTCTGCTTGCGTCTCTCATGCTTCGCCTGTCGCTCAACGTTTCTTCGACCAAGCTGATTATCGGCCAAGGCCACACTGGAACCGATGCCGCCGGCGGCGTGATCGAAGGCTTCGCGATGTTCGTGATCGGCGGCTCGGTCGTCATGGGGCTCGTGATCTTTTGTGTCCTGCTGATCGTGAACTTTATTGTCATCAACAAGGGTGCGGCCCGCATGGCAGAAGTCGGCGCGCGGTTCGCCTTGGACGGGATGCCGGGCAAACAATTAGCCATCGACAGCGACATGGCAGCTGGCGCCATCGACCACACCGAAGCCAAAACCAGGCGCGAACGTGAACAGGCTGAGACCACCTTTTTCGGTTCATTGGACGGAGCCTCGAAATTCGTCAAAGGCGACGCAATTGCGGGCCTGCTCATCACACTTTTAAACCTCGTGGTTGGCCTTATCATCGGGACCACGATGCACGGCATGCCTATAGGTCAGGCCTTCGAGACATACACGATCCTAACGGTCGGTGACGGCCTAGTCAGCCAGATCCCAGCGGTCATTATCGCGATTGCATCTGCCTTGCTTTTGGCGCGTGGCGGCGCGACCGGCGCCACGGATACAGCGTTGCTCACGCAATTGGGCAAACACCCCTCTGCCCTCGCGACAGTCGGCCTATTGATGGGCATTTTCGCCTTGGTTCCTGGCTTACCCATCGCTCCGTTCATGATTGGCGCGCTGGCTTTGGGCGGGGCTGCATGGTGGCGCATGCGCACAATGAAGGCCGAGGAAAAACAAGACCTTCCTCAACTCGAACAAGCGGACGAGCCGTCGAGCACCACTGGCGATTTGCTGGATGTCGACGACATCCACGTCGAATTTGCGCCCGATCTCGTAAGCTTGGCACTCGACCCGGCTACCGGCCTTGATGCGCGCATCAAGAACATGCGCGAACATATTGCTCGCGCCTTTGGTGTCTTACTGCCAGAGATGCGGTTGACCGATCGGGGCGACCTTCCACCCGGAACCTATTCCATTAGATTGCTCGGTGTGGAGCACGCTACCGCAGCTCTGAAACCTGCACATGTGCTGATGCTCACCCAGGACGGCGCCGTCGATCTTCCCGACGGCCAGGAAACCGCCGAACCTGTTTACGGAGCTCCCGCGCGATGGATCAGCCCGGCTGATCGTGAACGGGCAGCGTTGGCTGGCATGACAGTGGTCACACCGTCCGAGGTGCTTGCCACCCACTTGCTCGAAGTTCTGAAACGCAACCTCTCTCGCCTGATGACCTTCAAAACACTCCAGCGTCAGCTGGATGCCTTTGTCACCCTCTCCGACGGGACACGGTCTGAGGAAAACCGTCGGCTGCTAAGTGAACTTGTCCCTGACAAGGTTCCGCTAGATCTACTTCATGCGATCTTACGCTTGCTGCTGGCGGAGCAAGTTTCGATCCGCAATCTCCCTCTTATCCTAGAAGCCATTGCTGAATCCCGCGGTTCAACCACCCAGCCGGAAATGATCTGTGAACATGTGCGCCAACGTCTTGGGTTTCAGCTGATTTCTGAGATGAAACGGACCGACGGCACCTTGCCGCTCGTGCAACTGTCCAGCGATTGGGAAGATGTCTTCTTGCGCTATCAGATTGGGGGTGAAGCCGGTTTACCCGAAGTCGCCCTACCGCCTGACGAGTTTAATGCACTTGCCAAATCTGTCAGCGAAAAGGTCGCCACAGCCAGCGCGAAGGGAACCTATCCGGCGGTGGTCACATCTGCCATGCGACGACGCTTCCTGCGTACCGTCCTCACCGCGCGCGGCATCCCGAACCCGGTTCTTTCGTTCGAGGAAATCGGGTTGGAGGCCAAACCATCGCTCGTTGGTCTCGCCGCACCATGACGGATTTGCTTTCAGAGATACTGGCAATCTCCCAACTCTGGCTCGCCACCGGTGTCGCGGTTTTTCTACGTGTGGGAGCATGCTTCATCGTTTTGCCGGGCTTCGGCGAGCAAATGATCCCAATGCGCATTCGCCTTGGTGCAGCCTTCGCTTTCACAGTTTTCCTGACCCCCGGCCTGCAATCCACAGTCGGGCAAAGCGGTGTACTGCCTCCTGTCACAGCGTTCTTCTCGGAGGCGATGGCAGGTCTAATCCTTGGCCTCGCCCTCCGCCTTTTGGTTCACGCGCTTCAGATTGCGGGCACCATCGCCGCACAATCGACCTCGCTTAGCCAGATCATGGGTGGCGCAACACCGGATCCACTTCCGGCTATGGGGGCGATCTGGATGCTCGGCGGGCTGACCCTGGCGGTTTTGTCGGGTTTGCACATCCATCTGGTCGAAACCTTTATGCGATCCTACGACATTCTGCCGTTTGGTGACCTACCCGGTGCGCGCGATCTTGCGGGTTGGGGCGTTGCGAAAGTCAGCGACAGTTTCGCGTTGGCCATGTCGCTGGCCGCACCCTTCATGATTGCCTCGCTGCTCTACAACGTCGCGCTGGGTGTCATTAACAAGGCGATGCCTCAACTGATGGTCGCGTTTGTTGGCGCGCCCGCAATTACCTGGGGCGGTTTGGTCCTGTTGCTGATCACGACGCCTTTCATCCTGCCAATCTGGCTAACAGCATTCGAAGGCGCGCTCTCAGCCCCGCTGGGAGCGCGATGATGGAAGACACTCAAAGCCCTTCAGATAAGCCATTTGACCCGACGCCGCGCAAACTGGACGAGGCGCGCAGGAAGGGTGAAATTGTTCGATCTGCCGATCTGAATACCGCGATCGTCTACGGTGGGTTCCTTTTGTCAGGCGCGATGCTGGCGCCTTGGGTGATGGAACATATTGGCCTATTGACCCATGCCAGCTTGGGACGTGCTGAGGTTTTGGCGCCCACACTTCTCGATCCCGGAGGCAGCGGGCCTGCCGTAGGGCTCTTGTCCGGCACATTGGTGGCTGCAGCTGCGGTCACACTTGTACCAGCCGGCTTGCTTTTGTGCGCCTTGATCGGCCAACGGGCCTTGTTGTTCACACCGTCCAAACTTGCCCCAAAGGCCAACCGGATTTCCCTATTGGAGAACGCGAAGCAAAAGTTTGGCGCCCAAGGGCTGTTCCAGTTTGCAAAGTCGGCGACGAAACTGTTCCTTGTTTCGCTTTTCCTGGCCATCTACCTGTGGGCCCGGGCAGAAGCGATCCTGGTCTCGATCTATGCGTCGCCTGGGCAAATTCTGGCGATGCTCGGCCAGCTTTCTCTGGATTTTCTGATCGTCATTGCGGGCATGACCGCCGTGATCGGCGTGGCAGATTGGTTTTGGGAATGGAGCCAGCTGCAAACGCGCAATCGTATGTCCCGGCAGGAAATCATGGATGAGACGAAGAGCTCCGAAGGCGACCCGCATTTCAAGCAGGAAAGGCGTCAAAGGGGCCAAGCCATTGCCATGAATCAGATGATCTCGGACGTCCCGACAGCCGATGTGATCGTAGTAAACCCGACACATTACGCGGTTGCCCTGAAATGGGAGCGGTCCGAAGGCGGTGTCCCGACTTGCGTTGCAAAAGGAGTGGACGAAGTTGCCCGCCAAATTCGCGAGACCGCTCAAGAGGCCGGCGTTCCCATCTTCTCAGATCCGCCAACTGCACGCGCGCTTCATGCAAGCATCGAAATTGGCGCGCCCATCCTTCCCGATCAGTACCGAGCTGTAGCAGCAGCCATTCGCTTCGCCGATCTGATGCGCCGAAAGGCCCGCAAATCGTAATGGATCGTACCCTCCAAGGATTAGCGCGCCTGAAAACCATCACAGCCCTTTTGGCTGACAAGGCGCTGGCGCCTGTTGCCAAAGTAAACCAGCGGGTTCGGACGATTGAAAATCGCGTGGAGCGGTTGGCTCAACACCGACAAGCCCTGATGAGCGCCAGCGACGATCCTTCACTTTCCGGAACACTGATGGTCCAAGCCGAACGTTTGCGCATGCAGCAAGCTGCGACCCTTCAAGAACTTGCGAAGGCAAGGGTCGCTTACGAACAGGAAAAGACCAAGGCCGCGCGCGCTGTCGGCAAGGACCTCGTGCTGGCAGAAATGATCAAAAAGAAAGCGACGGCGGCAAAACTGGAAGAGAGTCGCCGTCGTTTGCGTTAGCTCACGCGTCTTGGCGCGTTATGTCAGTGATCAAGACGTCAAACGCATTGCTTCGTCCCAGGATCCCCTGCGCAGCTTCCCGCAAGCCTTCGCGCAACGGCTCCATTGCCTCTGCCTCCGTAAAGACGCCGTCGAAACCGCCCGCATTCGCATGGGCGAACAGAACGCGCAGGAAACTATCGCGCAACCGCGGTTCCTGATCGAAGATCAGGCTGTTCTGACCTGTCGGCACCTCTACCGTCAGACCAAGAACCACAAGCGACCTTACCGCTCCGCTGCGAACGATCGGGACCACGAATTGATTGTTCAATCGGACGTATTCGGTGCCTTGGCCGGTTTGCTCAACGCGGGGCGGCTCCTGCTCTGCCTGCTCTTCTTCGTCAGAAGGATACTCTCCGTCTTCCTCAGAGGCTTCGCCATCACCGGCATCCTCAGTGACCGCTTCGATATCCGAAGCTTCCTCCCGACCGCCAAGCAGAATACCGGCACCGACACCTCCGCCGATACCAATCAGCAGCAATACTACGGATAGCAACATTCGCATCATTGGACCTGTCTCCTTGCTTAGAACGGCAGAACCGTATCGAGGACTTCCTGACCGTAGCGCGGGCGTTGCGCCTCAGTGATCAGACCGCGGCCGCCGTATGAGATCCGGGCCGCTGCAATGCGGTCGTATTCAATGGAATTCTGACGCGAGATGTCTTCAGGACGCACGTAACCGGACACCAAGAGTTCCCGCACCTCATTGTTAACGCGCACTTCCTGACTGCCTTCGATGCGCAGAACACCGTTTTGCAGGACCTCCGTCACGGTTGCCGCCACCCTCAAGGTCAGCTCCTCATTGCGCCGCACAGCCCCTTCTCCGGATGAACGGCTCGTGCTGCCAACGTCCACAGCTTCGCCAAGGGACCCGCCCTGCGTCAGCAGTCCGTCAATCCGCTGCGGCAATCCAAACAGGTTCGGGATGCCCAGCTCTTCTGACCCCGAACGCTCTCGCTCAGACGAGTTGGAGAATTCGGCACTGTCATCGATTTCGATAACGACCGTCAGAATGTCACCGCGTCGCCCCGCCCGACGGTCCCCCAAAAGGGAGGCCCTGCCCGACGTCCAAAGTGAGGCTCCCTCGGCGCGGTCAGGAACATCGGCGGCGTCCGGAATAGGCACGACGTTCATCGCAAAAACCTCGTTACCATTTGCCGGTGAAGTCAGCTCAGGCTCTTGCCCGATTTGGCTGAGGCGGGCGCAGCCCGTCAGCGCAAGGCTAACGGCACACACACAGAAGATTTTCGAAAAGCTTACAATCATCGATTGGGTCCAACGGTAACAAGGCCAGGCGCGGAAGCGACGGCGGTGACGGTTTGACGAGAGGCAAGATTGATCACACGCAGGGCTTCACCCTCAGCCGCGCGATCCAGGGCGCGTCCCTCGGTTATGACAAGAAGGCCGCCATGATTGTAACGCAGCGAGACGATCTCGTTGCGCTCCACGATGGCGGGTGGACGCAAATCACCTGAGCGAATGGGCCGACCGGGGTAGAGATTGATCCGAGCCTCCATGCCAACGGCATCTGCCATGTCCGATAGCGCGCCGGGCGTTGCCCCCTCGACAAGGGCGACGTCTGCAGGTCCGATCAAGGTCGCCCCTCGGATTGTGCCTGCCGCTACTACGGTTTCGTTGGCATTGGCGGGAAACGCGAACGCCAAAAGAAATAACAGCATACGCATCACCGCACCTGCGTTGTTGCGCCGAGCATCTGGTCGGCTGCGGTCAGAACCTTGGCGTTCAGCTCATAACCACGCTGCGCCTCGATCAGATCGGTGATTTCCCTAACGGAATCGACGGAGGATTGCTCGACATATCCTTGCCGCAGCGTTCCCAAGCCATCCTCCCCCGGTTGGCCCGCCAATGGAGGACCTGACGCACCGGTTTCAAGAAACAGATTCGATCCAATCGCTTCCAGCCCGCTGTCGTTCGAAAACCCGACAAGGTTAAGCTGCCCCAGCAACTGCGGTTCAACTTCACCCAGAAACGTGGCGTAGATCTCGCCAGAAGCATTGATCTCAACCGAACGAGCATCCGCTGGAATTGTGATGCCCGGGTTCACCTCGAACCCGTCGGCGGTCACGATCAAACCGTCACCCGTGCGTTGCAGTGCACCATCGCGTGTATAGGCGCTCTCTCCGCTGGGAAGCGTGATCTCAAGATAACCACGGCCTTCAATGGCGACGTCCAGATCACCGCCCGTCGCGGCAACCGTCCCTTGTTGAAACGTGACCGTGACTGCCGCTGGACGCACCCCGAGGCCGACCTGAACGCCGGCTGGAACAACGGTGCCGTCCGCAGCATTAATCGCACCGGCGCGGGTCAATTGTTGGTAATGCAAATCAGCAAAGTCAGCGCGGCGTGGCGAATAGCCAGTTGTCGACATATTGGCGATATTGTTCGAGATTACGTCCACGCGCAGTTGTTGCGCGCTCATGCCGGTTGCGGCGATATCAAGGGCTCTCATCTCTCAAATCCTTTCTGGATCAACTGCGCTGGCCGGCGGTGCGCAGGAAATCACGGATGCGATTGTCTTCGGCATCCATGAAGCTTTGGCCAAGTTCGTAGGCGCGCTGCACCTCGATCATGCGGGAAATCTGGGCGACTGCGTTCACGTTCGACCGCTCAAGAAACCCCTGCATGACACGTGTGTTTTCTGCGGGGATGTAGCCACTTTCTGCGGTAAACTGCGTGCCGGATTGCCGCGACAACTCCAGCGGATCATTCGGCATGAAAAGGCCCACAACGGTAAGTGGTTGGCCATCGGCTGAGATGGTTCCGTCAGGCGCCAAAGCGACGGATCGCGCGTCGGGCGGTACGAATATCGGCGCCCCTCCAGCATCCAGCAGCCGCGCGCCTTGGGGTGTGACCAACTCTCCAAAGTCGTTGCGAATGAACGCCCCCGCGCGCGTCAAAGCCTGACCCTGCGCGTCCTCGACCATGAAAAAGCCCTCACCCTCGACCGCAAAGTCGAACGTGCCGCCGGTCTGTTCCAACGCGCCCTGTTGCGCCGAGATTGAGCGCCCAATCGCGCTCCCCATGCTCAACGTTGGTTCGCCACGACCCGTGGCCGTGATGTGTTCAGCAAAAACAAGGCCCTCGGAACGGAAGCCGGTGGTTGAGATGTTGGCGATATTGTTGGCCACCACCGACATCTCGCGTGCGAGGCCAGACAGGCGGGTCAACGCGGTATATCCGGGATTATCCATCGGCTACATCCCCGCAATGATCGGCACGAGCGTGTCTGCGAAATACGTGGTGAGCGACTGCGTCATGAACCCCATCGATGCCCAGAAAACGACAACGATTGCCGCCAGCTTCGGCACGAATGTCAGCGTCATCTCCTGCACGCTGGTCAAGGCCTGAAACAGACCCACCAAAATGCCGGAGATCAATGCTGCCGCCAGGATGGGCGTCGAGATCGCGACCGATACCCATAGACCCTGTCGCATCGTGTCGAAGAAAAGCATTTCATCCATCAGGTCAGACCGGCATCCGCAGGATTTCCTGATACGCCTCGACCACGCGGTCGCGGATTGTCACGGCGGTTTCGACAGCCAATTCCGTCTGCGCCAATGCGGTGACCAGCGAATGCGGGTCAGCACCCGTCGTCATTGCGGCATGGGCCTGTGCTTCGCCTTGGGCGACCGTTTCCGCAAAACTGGAGACCGCTTGGGTGAACGCATTGCCATCAGGCGTTTCCGTCGGTTGGGCTGTTTGGCGCAAGGGTTGATAGGCCTGCGCGGCAAGGGACTGGCGTATGTCCATCCGGGGTTCTCCTCAGATGTTGGGGGGTTAGCGTCGTAGCAATTCGTTGAGTGATGAGGACATTTGCCGGATCTGATCAAAGATCCGCAGATTGGCCTCATAGGATCGTTGCGCTTCCCGCGCGTCGGCGAGTTCAATGACAAGATCGACATTGGAGCCCTCATAACTGCCGGTGGCGTCGGCCATCGGGTGCGAGGGGTCAAAGACGACAGGCAAAGCCGTTTGGTCCAGCCGCACCGGACCTGGCCTTACGGCACCATCAGGGGCACCCATCGTTCGTTCGACCTCAAAGCTCGTGATCTTGCGGCGGTAGCCCGGCGTATCAGCATTTGCGATATTCTCTGAAACATGAGTTAGACGCTGCGCCTGTGCGCGCATGCCAGACGCAGCAACCGATAGGGCGTTTGAAAAATCAGTCATACCACCCCCTATCGCCCGATGCTCGTGCGTAGGATCGACATGGCCGATCCATAGACGCGCAAGGCCCGATCGTGGGCGCGTTGCGCCTCGATCCCGCGGAGCATTTCGAATTCCAAAGAAACACTGTTGCCATTCGGTGAGGACGGAGTTCCAGCATCGAGAACACGCATGGGCATTTCGCCCCGACCACTCCGGTTTTCGGCGGTCATGTTCCGCCATGTCTCGGCGAAATCGGCAACGTCCCGTGCTCGATAGCCAGGCGTATCCGCATTCGCGATATTTTGCGCCACCACTGCCTGTCGCGCAGCGGAGTGGCGAGCGAGCCCACCGGCCAGTTGAAAAATCTCAAGCCTATCGAACATCCGGGTTTCTCCCATCTCGGCTACACGAAGGCTTAAGACTGATTCCTTTACATTCCGTAATTGAGGCGTCGCTTTGCGCCGATGAACGGAGGATCCGTGATGACCCAAGTCGACGCCATTGGCCTTTTGAGGGCGCAATTGCAGGGATTAAGGCCCTCCCGCGCAGTGGGAACAATTACCGCTCTCGGCAGATCCAGCGTGTCCGTTTCTGGCCTGAACCGAAGTGCAGCCCTCGGGGATCGTGTTCGTTTCGGCCCCGACCTGACAGGAGAGATCCTGGCCTTGGAAAGCGACTCCGCCCGTGTCATGGCAGAAGGTCCCACCGAGGGCCTTCGCCTCGGGATGACCGTGTCCCACATCGGCCCACAAACCATCACTCCGGACGCCAGTTGGCTTGGGCGTATCATCGACCCTGATGGCGCGCCTTTGGACGGGCGCGCTTTGTTTCAAGGTACACACGCCATGCCACTGATGTCCCAGCCGCCCTCGCCCACGCAACGGCGCGGGTTTGGGCAGCGGCTTGCGACGGGACAAGCTGTCTTCGACACATTTCTACCGGTGGTCGAAGGGCAAAGAGTGGGTCTGTTCGCAGGGTCAGGTGTTGGAAAATCACGTCTGATCGCGGCGCTCGCTCAACAAATGCAATCCGACGTCGTTGTCATCGGCCTGATCGGCGAGCGCGGGCGCGAAGTGCGGGATTTTGTGGCGGAAACCTTGGGACCGGAAGGATTGAAGCGTGCAGTCGTCGTCGCTGCAACGTCGGACAGACCAGCGCCCACACGCGCACGCGCCGCATATACAATGATGGCAGTCGCAGAATATTTCCGCGACCAAGGCCGCAACGTTTTGTTGCTCGCAGATTCCATTACCCGGTTTGCAGAAGCCCAACGCGATGTGGCGGCCGCAGCAGGCGAACCTTTCGGCCCCTCTGGTTTCCCAGCATCTATGGCACAATCTATCATGGGCCTGGCCGAACGTGCTGGGCCCGGCGCCGGATCTCAGGGCAATATCACCGCCATCTTCTCGGTTTTGGTGGCAGGGTCCGATATGGAGGGTCCCGTCGCGGATGTGACGCGGGGCGTTCTAGACGGCCACATCGTGTTGTCTCGCGACATATCCGAACGCGGGCGCTATCCCGCCGTCGACGTTCTACGCTCGGTCAGCCGGTCCCTTCCCGGTGCAGCTAACGCAACGGAAAATGAGCTGATCCAGGGTGCGCGACAATTGTTGTCCGCATACGACAAGGCAGAGATGATGGTTCAAACCGGCCTCTATTCGCCTGGCTCAGATCCGATAACTGATGGTGCGGTCAAAATCTGGCCCGACCTCGACGCATTCATCGCCCAACCTTCGCCGGACGGGCCGGAGGCGAGTTTTGAGGCGCTGGCAAAGGTTCTCGCACCCGCCAAGTTGCCGTCGAAACACCGGTAACGCCGATTAGGCAAGGTTCTGAAGCAGGGTGATGGCAGTAGCACCCGGCGTCGTTGCCGAAATACCAGCGTTCAACTGAGCCCGGATTGTGAAGGATCGTAACAAGTCATCAAGGGTTTCCGGATCAGCGAGCTGTGCGAACTCAGATGAACCCAACGTACGCTCAGCTCCTGCTTGGAAAGCTTCGACTTGGCGGTCCAAGTCGATGGTCGCGATGGAAGAAGGAAGACCGAAAGCGGTTTCAAAGACCTGTCTCAAGGGCGGATTCCCCATGACGGTCAACCATGCTGTGGCGTCCGAGCCTCCGGCGGCCACGATGTCCGGTACTTCGCGGGACGCCGCCAATGCAAGGCGCATATCGCCGTCGACTTCGCCTACTGCGACCTCGAACGATTGCCGGTCAAATCGCACCAAAACCTGATCTGCGAAAGTCGGGCTTTGGGTGCGGGGCGGCAACGTGCTGCCAAAACCGAAGGCCTCCGAAAACGCTCGGTATCGCTTGTCTGCCAACCGGTTCGACAAGGCCTCATCACTGTCCACGCCATCGGACAAGACCTTCTCTATGAAGGCGCGGTTTGGCAAATCTTCCTGAAGACCATAGGCGCCCAATGCAACGCGAAGCATCCGGTAGTCGCCAACCAAATCTTCAGCCGACGTCACTTTGTTAATGTTCTCGCGAAAGTAATCCCGGTCACGGTCCTGAACTGGGGTCTCGGAAAACTGGGCCTGCTGGCTCGCCAGGCTCGATTGAAGGAACCTCCAACCGGCAAATCCTCCGAACGGCAGGACCGGTTGAAAAGTCATGGCTTCGCCGCCGCCATAAGGCGTTCTTCACGGGCCAAGAGGCCCCGGAGGGACTTCAGTGTCTGATAGACCTGCCCTTCGACCAAATGCTGCGTCGCGCGCGACAAAAGTGCGCGACTGTCTGCATCGGTGAAGACTTGGCTTAATTGTTCCATACCCCGCAGAAGTTGCGCTTTGGCGTCGTCGATATCTGCATCACCTGAAAGAACCAGCTGCGCAATGTAACAAACGCGTCGCACGGGGGTATTGGCCTCTTCGGGGTGAATGGCATCGCGTAATCGCAGGATGTTGGCATCGGGTGTGACAATCGACAACCGCGTGCGACGATCACCATTTTCGATCACTGCGCCATTGACCAGGACCCGTTCCTTGGGACCAAGTTTGAGGACAAGCCCGCTCATGTCTGCGTCTCCTGCCCGCTTAACCCGCGCATCACGGATGTGTTGATATCAACCAAAGCTTGGACCGCATCGACATCGTCCAACGCTTTTCGTGATTGCAGAAGGGAAAATTCCGCAAGGTAGAACAACTGTGCTCTCAACCCTTGCGGCAATCCGTTATCCTCATCGGCCAGATCGGACGCCAGAATAGTCCATAACCTTCGGTTGTCGTGCAAGGCTGCGGCACGCTCTGCCATGGGCGCGTCTGGTCGTGTCGCTTTGTTCAGCTTGGTCGTTACAGTCTGGAAGGCTGCATATTCGGTGCCGCGATCCGTGCGCACGGGCGCAGCCGTTGCTGCGTAGGCGGATTGGGCGAGCGAGGTGGAAATCAAGGGACATGCTCCTTAAGGGGCGTCTGGACGGCTTTCGGGGTCGAAAGGGATCAAGCCGCTTGAATGTCTGTTTTTGGACGAACCGGGGCGCGATCAAGCGCGCCCCGATCAGGATCCGATTACCGGAACAGTGACAGAATGTTCTGCGGCGCCTGATTGGCGATCGACAGCGACTGGGTCGCCAGCTGCTGTTGCACCTGGAGCGCCTGCAGACGTGCCGATGCGGCTTCCATGTCCGCATCCACCAGCGTACCGATCCCGGATTTCAGCGAGTCTACGAGCTTCCCAACAAAGTCGGATTGGGTCTCAATCCGCCCTTGAACCGAGCCGAATTCAGCGGCCGCGTCGATGGAATTCTGGATCAACGTCTCAACGTTATCCAACGCGGCATCGGCACCATCATTGGTCGTGACATCGATGTTGTCCAAACCGAACAGACCGCCTGATGCCTCACCGCCCGAAGATGCACTCAGTGCAATCGTGGTGGTGGATGCATTGTCGTAGTCGATGGCCAACGAATAGGCGCCAGAATCAGCGTCCTGCTGAACCTTCGTGGTCACGCCGGCAGGTGGATTTGCATCGATCGCAGTTTTCAAACCGCGGGCGACATCCTCCATATTCTCACCTTTGCCCGCAATATAGCGGAAGGTAGACCCAGCCACGGCAACTTCGAAGCCAGTGCCTTCTTCAACTTTGGCAGCCGCGCTGAAGTCAATTGCCTCGGCACGCTGTGCGATGGTGCCCGTGGTCTGCGTCAGACCCGTGTCACCGTTCAACGCCTCAAGGTTGGCACCGGCACCGCCCGCTGTGTCGTTCAGCGTCGAAGCGACCTCGATATCAACCTCAGCAAATGCATTGGTGTTGGAGATGACCAACTCACCAGCGTTGGCACCGGCCGTCGCAGTCACACCTTCGATATCGCGGGCGTTGATTTCACCCTGCAGCAGGCTGACCACACCATCTGAGTCTTCGGTGCCATCAAGTGTGACGGTAATGACAGAGCCACCGACTGTCACACTGAAGGTGTCGCCATCCGCGAAACCTGTACCGGAGCCCTCGGTGATCTGCACCTGAGCGTTCAGGCCGGCCTGCGCGCCACTGGTGGCAGACGCTGCACCATTCACGGACGCAAGGGCCGTAAGATCACCGCCAGTGATGGCCGTCGCGCCATAGGTGCCGGAAATCGTGCTCAGATCCTGCCGATCGACAGAGATGTTCGAAGCGGAAACGGAACCGTTGCCGGAGCGATCCAGCGACGAGAGGATGTTCACTTCCTCTGTGCCCTGAACCAGGTTGAGGCCGTTGAACTGTGCTGCGCCAACCACAGATTTGATCTGGTCGGTCAGGGCATCGATGTCCGTCTGGATTTTGTCGCGGTCAACGTTCTCTTCCTGCGCCGCAACGATCTTGCCTTTGATTTCGGTCAGTAGGTCGGTCACCGTCTCCGATGCGTTACGTGCAACTGCGACGGTAGATTCCCCAAGGCTCAGGCTTTCCTGAATGCCCTTGAAGCCCTTCACATCCGATTCCATGACCTTTGAGATCGCCCACACGGCCGAGTTGTCTTTGGCCGAGGCGACAGACTTACCGGTTGAGATCTCGGATTGTGTCTGCGCGAGGTTCGAATTGACGGATTTGAGGGTTTGCAGCGCAACCATGGCGCTGTTGTTCGTCAGAATGCTGGACATGTCGTCCCTTTCCTAGAAGTTCCGGGGCGTGCTTTTCACGCCGGATTACAGGCGGCGCCGCGTTTCGCGTGCCGGATGAGCCGTCTTTCTGACGTTTGCAGGCTGGGGTGTGTCAGCCTACGCCACCGCGATGGGTGCGTCGGCGATTTGCTGTCAAACAGATGAACAATGTCCTAATCACAACCACCCAGATGCCTTGGATTTGAGGCAAAAGGTGACGTTATCGCCGCGCCAAAGTGCGCGCGGTGGACGCAAAGTTCTCTTTAGATTGGCCGTGCGCATCATAGGTTGTGAACCCACCCGACTTGCGTGTCGTCACCTGGGCCCTGGCTGATGCGAGGCCGACTTGCGCTGCACGAAGCAGGACCGCATTCCGACCAGCCCTTTCGCGAACCCGCGCGAGCTCTTCATGCGACGTTCCCACCGATTTTAGTCGCTTCAAAGCGCGGCCAAGCGACTCCTCCATCGTGCTCAAGCGCTCAAGGTCGCCATTCAGCAGGGCAGTTTTCTGAATTTCCAGCAGCTCTGTTACCGCCGCCAATGCAGGCTTGCGCAGACCCATCATTGCCCCGCCTCAGCTTGCCGGACCAACGACTGAAAGATCGATTCTGCTAGGCCAATTCCGCCTCGATCAGCCAAAGCACTGGCGTGTTCCGCGCGCAGCAATGATGTCATCTGCTCCTCCCCGACGCCACCGCCGAAGCTCTCACGCGATGCGCCGAAGCCTGCATGTTTCAACATTTCCGCAAGGAATGCTGCCTCCAGATCACGCGCGACTTCACGCAAGACGTCGTGCTGTGGGGCCAATCGTGTCTCTGCGCTCGGTGCAGCTGCACCAATGGTGATTTCCGCCGTCATGGAATTCTCTCACATTCGAAGGATTTTTCCGAAACGTGCCAGATGTGCGTAAAGAAATCGTAAGGGTCGGTCGCTTAGGCAGTTCGCAACCGAAATTTCCACGGACAGCCAGAATGGATGATCTGTTTCAAGGCCTCCTATCCACGGGAAGGGGCCATGCGAAAACAAGCTCCTTGATCGAAGCCGAGGACACAGGCGATCACTCGCCATTTGGCGCGGTGTTTTCGCTGGCTGAACCAGCCGAGGGCTCCCCAACTGTTGGCGAGCCTGTGCCAACTCCCACCGCGTTGTCTGGTGAACAGCAAGGCGCCGAAGCGCCTGAGCCAGAATTGCCGCGCATTGCGCCGGGTCCCAGTGGGACACCAACACCCGACGGTACCGAACCCCAAAAACCGACCGGTGAGGCGCGAACCCCGCAGGCGCTGCCAAGTATTGCGGCCCTTTCCTTCACAATCCCGCCCGACGCATCTTCCAACGGCACGACGTCAAACGTTCTGCGGGCGAACTGGTCAGACCCCGTTCCGGCGCAAACTTCATCCCCCAGCATTGCGTCGCCTCGAAGTATCGCAGCGCGCGCTCCAGCAGCAGTTGTACCGATTATTGCAGGGTTGCAGGCTGAACAATCGACCAAAGACAACCCGCTGGATGCCACAAAAAGGAATGGCCTTGGCCCAAGGCTCGCGACGACCACAGTGCCGGTCCCAGGATCCATTTTGCCATCTCAGATGCCCGGAATTGCTGAACCGACTCAACTTGCCCTGGATAGCGAAAACGCCTCACAACAACAGGGTCGTTTTCCGTCGTTCGCCACTCTCGGAAGTGTGCGTCCGGCCGCAGCCACGACGTTGCCCGTCGCACTTCCAGCAGAAACGACGCAAGCCCTAGCAGCATCAACGCCTGTGATTGGCGATCGCACCAACCTTTCCGGCAATTCGCCGGCACCCCCCAAAGTCGAAACCAGATACTCGGGTGTTCCTCACTCCCCCATTTCGCAACCTGCAGGGACCAATATCGTTCCCACGACTCCAATCGGACCTCTCCAAGTCGTAAAACCCGAAGTCATGCCACAGCCACAAGAAGGCACCGCAGGTTCAACACGTCCCGACACTGCATCCGGAACGGGCGCACCAGAGCCCGCTGGCGTGAGGATTGAGGCCGTTACTGCGCAGCTCAAGGTTGTTGCGCAACCCGACTCAACTGCGACCAGTCCTAAACCACAATCGCCCCAACTAATCACACCAGAAATGCCGGAGCTCTCACCTCGCAGTACGTCCGCAGATACGCCTTCAGTATTGGCGCCACCCATCGCCACGGCGCAGACCATCGTGCCAACGTCCTACAATGCACTGTCGGCACAGCCACACACTCAAACCAGCTCTGGAACCGCTCCGACTTCCGAGATGGGGATCGAGCACTTCGTGACGCTGCAAACAAACCATGCTCCGCAAGCCATCAATCCGTCTCCGTCCGCTCCAATAGTCACACCCAGCGCCAACCTTCCGACACTCGCGGCTCAACAAATCGCCGCAGCGCTCCAGGATCGCGCGCTGGAACCTGGCCAACCAATTGAACTCGCATTGGATCCGCCGGAACTCGGTCGTGTGCGGATTCATATGAATGAAGTCGCGGGCGTCCTGACGCTCACCATACAAGCTGAGCGGCCAGAAACAGCGGAGCTTATGCGCCGCCATCTCGACTTGCTCGCTCAGGAATTCGCAGACGCCGGGATCGACGCCCCTTCGGTCCATATCTCGCAGGATGGTGGCGGTTCCGAAACAGATGACCGTGGTACGCCCACACCCTCAGCCTACACCACTGAGGAGGACGCCTCCACCTCAACCCCCTCTACAAACGCGCGCAATCACTCCGGCGCGCTGGACCTCAGATTATAGGATCAACGCCATGGACATCCTTTCAACCTTGCAACCGAACGGGGCCGCGGCCGCAAATGCTGCTGGCGGCACCGCCTCCGCGATCACGTCGGATTTCGACATGTTCCTGCAGCTGCTCACAACGCAGATGCGCAACCAGGATCCCCTGAACCCCGCCGATTCCACCGAATACACGGCACAACTGGCGACTTTTTCCGGGGTCGAGCAGCAGGTTCAGACCAACGACCTCCTGCGCGAATTGCAGGGTGCGTTTACGGCCATGAACATGGGCCAGCTCTCAGGCTGGATCGGGATGGAGGCACGGGCCGAGATGCCCGTGAACTTCACCGGCCAACCGACTGATGTGCAGCTTGCGCCGTCACCCTTGGCCGACCGGTTGGAACTTATCGTGCGCGACCAATCCGGCAATGTCGTCGCCAGCACTCCGGTCGTTTTGAGTGATGAGCCGTTCGCATGGGACGGCACCGGCGATAATGGGCAGCCTCTACCCGACGGCACCTATACGCTGTCCGCGCAAAGTTGGCGGGGCGAGGAACTGCTGGAAGAACGTTTTGCCTTCGTCTTTGGCGAAATCACCGAGGCGCAGACATTGAACGGCGCCGTTTGGGTTACGATGGCCAATGGCGTTAGCGTGCAGGCTGACACGGTTCAGGGATTGCGTCGCGCGGACTGATCAGACCATCGCCCACAGAAGGGCAGCCGCCAGCCCGACGGCCACACCGCTCGCGCCGTAGGCAAATCGTTCAGGCCAGCGATTATCTCGCTTTGGCCGTTCCGGGTGGGCCTGCGCGATCAGCGCCGCCTCGGCTAACTGCGGCAATCGCGGTCCGAAGCGCGACAGCACTACAGCCGTGCGTGCAAGATCGCGCACCACGGCCTGCGGCCCAAGATTGCGTGCGATGTAGTCCTCAACCACCGGCTGCGCCGCGGCCCAGATGTTCAGATCCGGATCCAGCGAACGTCCAACCCCCTCAACAACCACCATCGTACGCTGCAACAAGATCAGCTCGGTTCGGGTTTCCATTCCGAAACGCTCCGTCACTTCGAACAGGAACGCGAGCAGCCGCCCCATGGATATCTTGCTCGCCTCCATCCCGAAGATCGGCTCCCCCACCGACCGCAGGGCCTGCGCAAATTCGTCGATGTCCCGGTCGGCAGGCACGTAACCCGCCTCAAAATGCACCTCCGCAACGCGACGGTAATCCTTGCGGATAAAACCCATCAGGATCTCGGCATAAACCCGGCGTGTATATTCATCGAGCCGCCCCATGATCCCGAAATCCAGCGCAATCAGATCACCATTCGGCGCGACCTTCAGGTTGCCCTGATGCATGTCGGCGTGAAAATATCCATCCCGCAGGGCGTGGCGCAAGAACATCTGCAACGCCGTCCGCGCCAGATTGACCTTATCGTGACCCGCCGCATTGATCGCCGTCAGATCGCTTAGCGGCAGACCTTCGGCCCAGCCCAGCACCATCATCTTGCGCGAAGACAGACCCCATTCGACCTTCGGCACCACGAAACCTTCGTCACCTTCGGTGTTGGCAAAGAATTCACCCGCTGCCGCCGCCTCAATGCGCAAATCCAGCTCCTGGTTGACGACCCCTTCAAAGTGGTCAATGACATCACGCGGGCGCAAGCGGCGGGACGATGGCGACAGCGTCTCGATCAACGTGGCCATCAAGTGAAAGGCGTCCACATCCTTACGGAAGGCTCTGTCGATCCCCGGCCGCAAGATCTTCACCGCAACGTCTCGCCCCGAATCCGCTAACGTTGCCCGGTGCACCTGCGCGATCGAGGCTGCGGCGACCGGCTCGGAAAACTCGCTGAACACTTCCTCCAGCGGTTGCCCCAATTCCTCCGTCAGCACACGGCGCGCATCGGTGGTCGGAAACGGCGGCAGTTTATCCTGCAAGACCTGCAATTCCAGCGCCATTTCGGGGCCGACCACATCGGGCCGCGTTGACAGGATCTGACCAAATTTGATGTAGGCAGGGCCCAAGGCCTGCAACGCGCGCGGCACCGGCGGCATCGTCGGATCACCACGCAGCCCAAACCATTTCAGGGGCCAACCCAGTACGCGCGCCGCAACTCGGATCACGCGCGGAGCGTCCATCGCCTCCAACACCGCGCCCATGGCGCCGGTGCGTTCAAACGTGGCACCCGTCCGCGCCAGCCGCCAAATGTTGTGAGGGCCGCGCACCTAGAGCTTCCACCCCGAATGCAGCGCAGCAATGCCCATCGACAGGTTGCGATACTTCACTTGCTCAAATCCGGCGTCTGCGATCATGCCCGCGAAGGTCTCCTGATCCGGAAACTTGCGGATCGACTCGACCAGATACTGATAGCTGTCGCGATCTCCGGCGATCACCTGACCCATGCGCGGGATCACGTTGAAGGAATAAAGATCATAGAGCTTCTGCATCCCGTCATTGGGCAGCTGCGAGAATTCCAGCACCACCAGCCGCCCACCGGGCTTCAGCACTCGATACGCCTCGGCCAGCGCCTCATTGATCCGCACAACATTCCGAATGCCAAAGCTGATCGTATAGACATCAAAGCTGTTGTCGTCGAAGGGCAGCGCCATCGCGTCACCGCAGACCCAATCAAGCTTGTCGGCCATCGCCTCCGCCTCGGCCCGCTTTTCACCCTCGTCCAACATGCTTTGCGTCATGTCGAAAACCGTCGCATGGGCCCCCGGCGCGCGTTTCAGGAACCGGAACGCAATATCGCCCGTGCCACCGGCCACATCCAGCAAACGCTGGCCATCACGTGGCGCCAGCCAATCCATCATTGCGTCTTTCCAGACACGATGGATGCCGACGCTCATGACATCATTCATCACGTCATATTTCGAAGCGACATTGGTGAAGACCCCATGCACCATCCTGGCCTTCTGGTCTTCGGCCACGTCCTGAAAGCCAAAATGCGTTGTTTTGCCATTTTCGTTCATCGCATCGCCTCACTCTTGTCGTCATTGCAGGTAATGCTTTGACCCATTGGAGACAAACTCGCAATTGACGCAGGGGTTGCAATGGGACCCGAGCCCTTGACTGTTAAGCGGCACTCGAAAACCCGGCGCGTGCGCCTATGGCTTGCCCTTTGCGCCACGAGTCTTGCGATTTTCATTTTCATCGCCACACAACTTGACCAATGGGCCCCAGACGCACGCTCGGATCTGGCGGCAGGCGGTTTCCTCCCCAGCCTTATGTTCAAGATCGTCGCAACGCTCCTGATCGGCGCGCCTCTCATGGGCCTGTTTCACGCGATAATGTCCCTCGGATCAAACGAAGGCCATGTCGATCAGGATGGGCGGATTGTCCTACGGGTCCGAGAGGGCGCGCGGCACTTGCAAATCGGCATGTGCATCGCGCTGTTCGCCCTGTTCTCGGCAGGCACCTATTTCCTTACGGACGACGACTTGACGCTGCGTATCTGTTCGATCCTCGGGGCAGTAGCTTCTGTTATTGCCTGCTACATCGTGTGGACCAGCCGCATCCGCTACGACGAAACGGGGTTGCAGGATTACCGCTTTGCACGCCGCCCTCGGCTCCTGAAATGGGCGCATTTGCGGAAGGTCACATGGATCGAGCCACTCAATCACTACCGCATGGACTTCACCAAGGGGCGAAAGACGACTATCTCGACATCCTATGCCGGACATGACCGGCTGATTGCTTTCGCAAACAGGATGAGCGCCACAAATGCCCGAACTTCCCGAAGTGGAGACCGTGCGCCGGGGATTGCTACCAGCCCTTGAAGGTGCGCGCATCGCAAAGGCATCCATCAATCGCCCCGATCTGCGCTGGCCGTTCCCGGAAAATATGGCCGCACGCCTGACCGGCGCAACCGTCACCGCGCTGCGACGCCGCTCAAAATACATCCTCGCCGATCTCGATACGGGCGAGACGCTGCTGATCCACCTGGGCATGTCCGGGCGTATGACCGTGTCCGGCGATCTACTCGGTCAGTTTCACCACCAACACCCAACGCCCGAAAAGCATGACCACGTCGTGCTCGACACCGAGGCTGGCGCACGGATCACCTTCAACGATGCCCGCCGGTTCGGCGCGATGGACCTGATGGACACCGCCACGCAAGACGCCCACTGGCTGATCCGCGACCTTGGACCTGAACCATTGGGCAATGCCTTCAACGAAGATCATCTGATTGCCGCCTTCGCGGGCAAACGCAGCCCAATCAAATCCGCGCTTCTGGATCAGCGCATCGTTGCTGGCCTCGGCAATATCTATGTTTGCGAAGCGCTCTGGCGCGCTGGCATCTCTCCCCTGCGCCATGCGGGCCGCGTTACCCCTGCCCGAGTCGCCGCTTTGGTTCCGATTATCCGCGATGTGCTGGCCGAAGCTATCGAATCTGGTGGCTCTTCCTTGCGCGATCACCGGCAAGCGAACGGCGAACTGGGATATTTTCAACACACATTTCGCGTCTACGGGCGGGAAGGCGAATCCTGCCAAACCCCAGACTGCGTTCAGAAAATCCGCCGCAAGGTGCAGTCAGGCCGGTCCAGCTTCTACTGCCCGGCCTGTCAAAGATAGGTTGAACCCCCCGCCATGGGTGCTAAGCCTCAAGGCTCGTTTCAACAGCCGCTGAGCACCAATCCATGGCCTATGAGACCCTGATCGTCGACGTCGAAGATCATATTTGCCTCATCAAACTGAACCGCCCCGACGCCCTCAATGCGTTGAACACACAGTTGTTGGAGGAGTTGGGGGCAGCGCTTGCCAAAGCTGACGCCAACGACAAGGTTCGCTGCATCGTCATCACCGGGTCGGACAAAGCCTTCGCCGCCGGGGCTGACATCACCGAGATGGCCGAGAAATCCTACACCGATGTTGTGTATGAGGATCTCTTCGCTGCCGCCGCAGACAACATCGAACGCATCCGCAAGCCTGTCATCGCTGCCGTCGCCGGTTACGCGCTCGGCGGTGGCTGCGAACTGGCCATGGCCTGCGATTTCATCATCGCCGCAGAGAACGCGAAGTTCGGTCAGCCCGAGATCAACCTGGGCGTGATCGCCGGTATGGGCGGCACACAGCGCCTAACGCGCCTGGTCGGCAAGTCGAAGTCGATGGACATGCATCTGACCGGACGTTTCATGGCCGCCGAAGAGGCAGAACGTTCCGGCCTCGTCAGCCGCGTCGTCCCACCCAAGAAGCTGATGGAAGAGGTGATGGCCGCCGCCACGAAAATCGCCGAGAAATCCATGATCGCTGCGATGTCCGCGAAGGAAGCCGTGAACCGCGCCGAAGAGGTCAGCCTTTCCGAAGGTCTGCTCTTTGAACGCCGCCTGTTCCACTCGCTTTTCGCCACCGAAGATCAGTCGGAGGGCATGGCCGCGTTCATCGGCAAACGCGAGCCGCAGTTCCGCGATAAGTAAGCTCGCGGCAAGTAAGGGCTTGGCAGCCGCTGCACTTTCCCTTAAACGCCGCGCCAGACATGCGTGTGAGGCCCGCTTTGGCCAGATCCACCCGGTAGAAAACCCGGGGTCGGGACACTCCCGCGCGTAAACCGTTGCAACCGTTCCGATGAAGGATCACACATCATGGCAAATTCGCCCCAAGCCAAGAAACGCGCCCGCCAGAACGAAGCCCGTTTTGCCGTCAACAAAGCCCGCCGTTCGCGCATCCGTACGCACCTGCGCCGCGTCGAAGAAGCCATCGCGTCCGGCGATCAGGCCGCTGCTGCAGCTGCCCTGAAAGAAGCTCAGCCCGAACTGATGCGCGGCGTCACCAAAGGGGTGTTGCACAAGAACACCGCTGCGCGGAAAATGTCGCGCCTGGCGTCCCGTGTTAAGGGTATGGGCGCGTAATCGCCACCAAATGACCCTTGTTTTGAAGGCGCTCCGTCACCGGGGCGCCTTTTTTCATCGGGAAAAGCTTAACGCTGACAAGGGTCTAATCGGGCCCGAGAGATTCGATTTTCGAAAGGTGCAGAGTCAAGCGCGAAGAGATGTTGCGAGGTCTGCGCGACTCCCGATACGTTCCTCAGGCGAGTCAGACGCCTTGGGGGGCGGATGAGGGGCGCTAAGCCCCGTTTCGAAATTTAGACGGCGAAGATGACGGACAGCATCTTCATCGTCACGATCGGACAGGGTCGGAATTTCGGATTGGGAGGCAGGGATCACGTCGTAACCCGAGTAGGGATGCGTAAGTGTACCGTGTTGGCGTCAACCACATCCTCCCACGTGCAGCTATAGTGCGAACGTCGGCCGAATCCGTTGGTCTCCCAACGGATTGGCAACGCTTTGTGCGGTATTGCGGCATGGCGCGCAGGCAGAATGTGGTGATGCACCGGGCGCGGGTAGACGCCGGGGCGAAATAGAAGGACTGGACGAGAGAATGACCAACGAAACATGGGGCCAGGTGCGGCAGGAACTGCTGCAAGTTGTGGGCAAGAACAATTTTTCTGCGTGGATCGAACCGATCTCGTTCGATCGCGTCGATGAACGCACCGCGCATTTTCACGTCCCCACCAGTTTCATTGGGTCTTGGGTCTCCAACAACTTCGGCGATTTGATTCTGCGCCATCTGGCCTCGCACGGCGTCGGCGCAGACCGTGTGGAATTCGCTGTCGGTGCCCGCCAACCCGCACCTGCCGCAAACTCCGTCGCCCAACAACCCGCACCGCAAGCGCCTGCCATGGCCGCAGCGGCCCCCGCACCGATGCCTGCCGCACCTGCCCCGCGCCCCCAGGCCATTCAAGCCAAAGCCAACGACCTGCCCGGTACCAAGCTGAACCCGATGTTGACCTTCGCCAACTTCGTTGTCGGCAAACCGAACGAGCTGGCCCATGCCGCCGCCCGCCGTGTGGCCGAAACGCTCGACGTCACCTTCAACCCGCTTTTCCTCTATGGCGGTGTCGGCCTTGGTAAGACCCACCTGATGCACGCCATCGCGTGGGAACTTCAGGATCGCTTCCCGGACGGCAAGATCCTTTATCTTTCTGCCGAGCAGTTCATGCACCTCTTCGTGCGCGCGCTCCGCGAACAGAACACCTTCGACTTCAAGGAGACCTTCCGCAACGTCGACGTCCTGATGGTCGATGACGTGCAGTTCATCGCTGGCAAGACCTCTACCCAGCAGGAATTCTTCCACACGTTCAACGCACTGGTCGAGATGGGCAAACAGATCGTCATCTCCGGTGACCGCGCCCCCGTTGATATGGAAGAGCTTGATGGCCGCATCGCCTCGCGCCTGCAAAGCGGCCTTGTCGTGGACATCCACCCCACCGATTACGAGCTGCGGCTCAGCGTTCTTCAGCACAAGGCCGACATCCTGCGCCAGAAGTATTCCCATGTGGAATTCGCCGATGGCGTGCTGGAATTCCTCGCCCGCAAGATCGCGTCCAACATCCGTGAGCTGGAAGGCGCGTTGAACCGCCTTTATGCGACCGGTGATCTCGTACGCCGCGAAGTGACCGAGGAATTCGCCCGCGACAACCTCGCCGACATTCTCCGCGCCTCCGACCGCAAGGTCACGATGGACGAGATCCTGCGCAAGACTTGCGAGTACTACAAAATCCGCCAGGTCGACATCATCAGCCAGAACCGCCAGCGCGCCATCGCGCGGCCCCGGCAAATGGCGATGTATCTCTGCAAAAAGCTGACCACGCGCTCCCTGCCCGAGATCGGCAAGAAGTTCGGTGGTCGCGATCACACCACGATCCTTTACGGCGTGCGCAAGATTGAAGAGCTGATGCAGATTGACAGCCAAATCGCCGAAGACGCCGAACTTCTGCGCCGGATGCTCGAAGCATAAGCCGTCAGGGGGTTGACCATGGGGCGGCCCCCGCCCAAACCTACTTAAAACAACTTGCCAATGCATGGGGTCCGAGACATTCTCGCGGCCCCGTCATCTGTCGGAGCCAGGGACATGAAGCTTTCCATCGAACGCGCCACCCTTCTGCGTGCGGTCTCTCAGGCGCAATCTGTTGTGGAGCGTCGGAACACCATTCCGATCCTCGCCAATGTGCTGATCGAAGCCGAGGGCGACAGCGTCAGCTTCCGCGCCACGGACCTCGATATCGAGGTTGTCGACAAGGCCCCCGCGCAGGTCGAACGTGCCGGTGCCACAACCGTGTCCGCCGTGACCTTCCACGAAATTGTCCGCAAGCTGCCCGACGGCGCGCTGGTCAGCCTGTCTGAAGACAGCGCCGCCGGTCGCCTGACGATCGAAGCGGGTCGTTCGTCGTTCCAACTGGCGACTCTGCCCCGTGAAGACTTCCCGGTTATGGCGTCGACGGAATATGCCGCGAACTTCTCATCGACCGCACCAGTCCTGCGCCGCCTCTTCGACAAATCGAAATTCGCGATCTCAACCGAGGAAACGCGCTACTACCTCAACGGTGTCTATTTCCACATTGCCGATGGCGACAACGGCAAGGCTTTGCGCGCTGTAGCAACAGATGGTCACCGTCTGGCGCGCATCGACACAGAGCTGCCCGATGGCGCCGACTCCATGCCCGGCGTCATCGTGCCCCGCAAAACCGTGGGTGAGCTTCGCAAGCTGTTGGACGATGACGATACGCAAATCGCAGTGTCCGTGTCCGAAACCAAGATCCGCTTTGCGACGCCCGACATCACTCTGACCTCAAAGGTCATCGATGGCACTTTCCCCGACTACACCCGCGTGATCCCCATGGGAAACACCCGCCGGATGGAAGTCGACGCAGGCGATTTCGCCAAGGCCGTGGATCGTGTGGCAACCGTATCCTCAGAACGCTCCCGCGCCGTGAAGATGGCGCTGGACGAAGATCGCCTGGTCCTGTCGGTGAACGCGCCCGACGCTGGCAACGCGGAAGAAGAGCTTGCGGTGGCCTATGGCGACGAAAAGCTGGAGATCGGCTTCAACGCGAAATACCTGCTGGAAATCGCCAGCCAAGTGGACCGCGAAAACGCCGTCTTCATGTTCTCTTCCCCCGCCGAGCCCACACTGATGCGCGAAGGCAACGACGAAAGCGCGATCTACGTCGTCATGCCGATGCGCGTGTAAGTTTGCGCCGCGCCAGAGACTTCATTGCCTCCGGCGGGAGTTGTATTTGCCAAGATGAAGGAGGGAGCCGATGAGCCGCGTATTCGTCGCGTCATTGGTCCTCTCGCATTTCCGCTCCCATCGCAGGGCACGGTTGACGCTTGATGGGCGACCCGTGGCCCTGTTCGGACCTAACGGTGCGGGCAAGACAAACCTAATGGAGGCGGTGTCCCTGCTCAGCCCCGGTCGCGGGCTCAGGCGTGCCGCCTCTGACGACATCATCCGCCGCCCACAAGAGATCGGCTGGAAAGTCAGTGCCGAGATTGAAGGCCCGGGTATAGGGCACGAAATTGCGCTGACGGCCGAACCCTCCCAGCCGCGCGCGACCCAGATTGACGGCAAAACCGCCCCGCAACTCGCGCTGGCGAAGCTCTTGCGCATCGTTTGGCTTGTTCCCTCGCAAGACCGTCTGTGGATGGAAGGCGCGGACGGACGTAGGCGTTTTCTTGATCGCATCACACTCAGTTTCCTGCCGGACCACGCCGAAGCCGTGCTCACCTATGAAAAGGCCATGCGCGAGCGCAACCGTCTGCTCAAGGACGATATCCGGGACCCCGCCTGGTATCGCGCGCTAGAGGCTCAGATGGCCGAGGCCGGGGTGCGGATCGTTACGGGCCGCGAAGAGGCGCTCAAGCGCATCGCGTCGGCGCAGGATGGCGCGGCCACCGCCTTCCCTGCCGCAGACCTCTCCATCGAGGTTGAGACGCCCTGCCATACGATCGTAGAGTTCGAGGCCGCCTTCGCGGACTCTCGCCCCCGCGACATCGTGGCCGGGCGTACGCTCGTGGGGCCTCATCGTGCTGACATGACCGCGATCTACCGCGACAAAGGTGTTGCGGCCAAGCAATGCTCTACCGGCGAGCAAAAGGCCCTCCTGATCTCCCTGATCCTTGCCAATGCGCGCGCGCTGAAATCTGAGACCGGGACCGCCCCGCTGGTTCTTCTGGATGAGGTCGCGGCGCATCTGGACGCAAACCGCCGCGCGGCCCTATTCGATGAAATCTGCGCGTTGGAGGCTCAGGCCTGGATGACCGGAACGGGACCGGATCTGTTTGCGGAGTTGGGGCAGCGGGCGCAGCACTTTGAAGTGCTGGAGGGCGCAGAGGGCAGCATCGTGGATGAAGCCACGCCATCATAAGTGGCCTGCGCGCAGTCCGAATGAAGAGATGGTGTTGGGCCTAGCTGGCCTTCGCGAACTCAAGCAGTCTCGTAGCGCGCTTGAGGTCCGGCGTAGGTTGCTCCGGTGCCGCGCTGACACCTTCTAGCAGTTCCTCCACGAGAAACGCGATCAATTGCTGACGGTTCGCGAACCCGGACTTGCGGTAAATCGCGTTCATCTGGCTTTTGACTGTTGCGGCAGATGTTCCGCGCAGTTCGCCGATTTCAGCGTTCGAAAAGCCCTTCATCGCATAAATCGCAATCTCGGATTCCGAATTGGAAAGGTCCCACTCGGCAAAAAGCTGTTGAAGCTGAAGCTGATAATGTCCGGAGACTGCTCCGATTTGCTGATCAAGCCGCTCGATGACCGCTTGACTGCGCCGGATGAACAGTACCGTGATGGCCGGTCCAAGGATCAAGCCAACACTTGCAAGGATTTGAGTGATTTCCTCCACGACGAACGGCAGAGGACGGGAGCGAAGGAACAAGACCTCACCCCATAGGCCGCTCAAGAAGATGGCGGAACAGGCCAATTGGAACCCGAGGACGGCAAGCATGAAGCCACGTGGGATCGAAACAGGCATCACTTAGGGTCTGCGGCCCATAGGCCCAAAAAGCAGGCATCCGGGCGCAACGCTCTGGGATCAGATTCCGCAGGCTTATGCGCCACGTCCACCACCGTTTCCGTTGGCGCCACCGTTCCCGTTGCCGCCACCGTTTCCATTGCCGCCACCGTTTCCGTTGCCACCACCGTTCCCGTTACCGCCGCCGTTTCCGTTGCCGCCACCGTTTCCATTGCCGCCACCGTTCCCGTTGCCGCCACCGTTTCCGTTACCGCCGCTGTTCCCGTTGCCGCCGCTGTTCCCGTTGCCGCCGCTGTTGCCTGAGCCAAGCACGTCTTCCGCCGCGCCAAGCGTGGCATCCCGCAGGACCTCGCCTGTGCTACGGCTCACCACGACCTCACGAACCAACCCATTTCTGACGGCCAGAATCCGCACACGCCCCAGAAGGGTTCGACGCAATTCCAGAACCTGGTAGCCCTGCGCAGACAACTGCGCCATCGCTACGTCTTCCGGTGATCCATTCACACGGAATACTTGCGCAGACCCGCCGTGGGTCTGTGCAGCGATCGGGCTGCCAAGCGTCAACGCCAGCGCGGCGAAGGCAAGCACCTGAATAGATTTTTTAAACGGCATATTACTTTCCTTTGAATATGAGTTTTTGCAACGCAATGGGGCATTGTTGGGGCGCGATCGTGGCCGTTTTTCTGCGGAAGAAAATCCACAAAAGGACGTAAAAACAGGTCTTTCCACCCTAAGTTGGAGGGCCGCTAGAACCGTGATATTTCACGGCGTCCTGTGCCTGATCCTGGCGCCTCAAGCGGGCGGAATCGCCCGCCCGAAGGGCTTACCTACCAAGGGTGTAAATCCACAAATTCGACCCTCGAGACAATATCGTGCGCCCAGACTTTACGTGAAGGTCATCGAAAGAGTGCTGCCTGCCAACGGCACACAGTGTACTAGGGGATGTTCCATGTTTGACCTCGCATTCGACCGCGAAGAAAAGCTGCACACAATCAGCTTCGAAGCCGCCGCCGCACAAAAGCCCGTCACCCAGACCGAGATGAAGTCGATGTTTCAGGATCTTTTGGAACAAGCGCCACGCCTCGATGATTTCAGCAGCGCCTCCACGCGCATCACACTTGTCGAGCGCTTGCGCCGCATCGCGCGTCGTCGCCGCCTGGAAGCACTGGCAGCCCGTTGCAGCCAAAAGGCTGAAGAGCTGTTCGATGAGGACGCCGAGATTTTGGCCGAGGCGAAGGCGCTTTTCGAACAGCCGACGCTCACTCAAACGGCACACTAATACACTACTCCAGTTAGCTTTCCGGCTACTTGGCAGCCAGCACGGAAGGCAGATAAGGCGGGGCACATCGTGCCCCGTTTTTTCGTTCCGAAATCTCGTGCGAACCCTGTGCATCGCTCCGAGCGGACTATCCCCCAAATCTTGTGCCAATTGCGTGACATCTCCCGGTGAAATGCGTATATATTGCGCAACAAAACGGGACAAAAATCACATGGCAGAGCAAACCCCGCAGCCGGAAGAGTACGGCGCTGATTCCATTAAGGTTCTCAAAGGGTTGGAGGCGGTTCGCAAGCGCCCCGGCATGTATATCGGCGACACCGATGATGGCTCGGGCCTGCACCATATGGTCTACGAGGTCGTGGACAACGGTATTGATGAGGCCCTGGCCGGCCATGCCGATGCTGTAACCGTCACGATTCATGCGGATTCCAGCGTTTCCGTCAGCGACAATGGCCGCGGCATTCCCGTGGGCATTCACGAAGAAGAAGGCGTCTCTGCCGCCGAGGTCATCATGACCCAGCTGCACGCGGGTGGGAAATTCGACAGCAATTCCTACAAGGTCTCCGGCGGTCTGCACGGCGTTGGCGTCTCGGTCGTCAACGCGCTCTCCGATTGGCTGGAACTGCGCATCTGGCGCGATGGCAAGGAACACATTGCGCGCTTTGAGCATGGTGACACCGTCAAGCATCTGGAGGTGGTCGGCGATGCCGGTGGCAAAACCGGCACCGAAGTGCGCTTCATGGCGGCCACCTCGACCTTCTCCAACCTCGATTACGTCTTCAAGACGCTCGAAAATCGCTTGCGTGAACTGGCGTTCCTGAACTCCGGCGTCCGCATCATCCTGCGTGATGAACGGCCCGCCGACGCGCTGGAAAGCGAACTTTTCTACGAAGGCGGCGTGCGTGAATTCGTGCGCTACCTCGACCGCTCCAAAACCTCCGCCATGGAAGAGCCGATTTTCATTACCGGTGAAAAGGACGAAATCGGCGTCGAAGTCGCCATGTGGTGGAACGACAGCTACCACGAGACCGTGCTGCCCTTCACCAACAACATCCCGCAGCGCGATGGCGGCACCCATTTGGCGGGCTTCCGTGGCGCGCTGACCCGCACGATCAACCTCTACGCGCAGTCCTCTGGCATCGCGAAGAAGGAGAAAGTGAACTTCACCGGCGACGACGCGCGTGAAGGTCTGACCTGCGTCTTGTCCGTCAAAGTGCCCGACCCGAAATTCAGCTCTCAGACCAAAGACAAGCTTGTCTCGTCCGAGGTTCGCCCGGCCGTCGAAGGCCTGGTGAACGAGAAGCTGCAGGAGTGGTTCGAAGAGCACCCCCAAGAGGCGCGCGTGATCGTCTCCAAGATCATCGAAGCCGCCCTCGCCCGCGAAGCCGCCCGTAAGGCGCGCGAATTGACCCGGCGCAAGACCGCCATGGATGTCGCCTCCCTCCCCGGCAAGCTCGCGGATTGTCAGGAGAAAGACCCCTCCAAGTCCGAAGTCTTCCTGGTGGAGGGCGACAGCGCCGGTGGCTCCGCCAAACAGGGCCGCTCGCGCCACAATCAGGCCGTCTTGCCCCTGCGCGGCAAGATCCTCAACGTCGAACGTGCGCGCTTTGACCGGATGCTCGGGTCGCAGGAAATCGGCACCCTCATCACGGCGCTCGGCACCGGCATCGGCCGGGATGAGTTTAACATCGAAAAACTGCGCTACCACAAGATCGTCATTATGACCGACGCCGACGTGGACGGCGCGCACATCCGCACGCTGCTTCTGACGTTCTTCTTCCGCCAGATGCCCGAGATCATCGAAGGCGGCTACCTCTACATCGCGCAGCCACCGCTCTACAAAGTCAGCCGCGGTAAGTCCGAGGTTTACCTCAAGGATCAAGCGGCCCTTGAGGACTACCTCGTGGCCCAAGGCATCGAAGGCGCCAGCCTCCGCCTGCCCTCTGGCGAAGAAATCGCGGGTCAGGACCTCGCCCGCGTGGTCGACGGCGCGCGCAACTTCAAGCGCATCCTCGATGCCTTCCCAACCCATTACCCCCGTCACATCGTCGAACAGGCCGCCATTGCGGGCGCGTTCGATGCGGGCAAAGCCGACGCCGACCTTCAGGGCGTGGCCAATGACGTCGCCAAACGCCTCGACCTCGTGGCCGTCGAATATGAGCGCGGCTGGCAGGGGCGCATCACCCAGGATCACGGCATCCGCCTCTCCCGCGTGTTGCGCGGCGTGGAAGAAATCCGCACCCTCGACGGCGCCGTCCTCCGCTCAGGTGAGGCGCGCAAGCTGGCCGAAGTCTCCAAGGATACCCGCACCGTCTACCGCGACCCGGCTACCCTCGCCCGCAAGGATCGTGAGCAACTCATCCACGGCCCCACGGAACTTCTGCAAGCCATCCTCGACGAAGGCGCCAAGGGCCAGCAGATGCAGCGCTACAAGGGTCTGGGCGAAATGAACCCCGACCAGCTTTGGGAAACCACGCTGGACCCAGAGGCGCGCACCCTCCTGCAAGTGAAGATCGACGATCTGGCTGAGGCCGACGACATCTTCACCAAGTTGATGGGCGACGTGGTGGAGCCGCGGCGGGAATTCATTCAGGCAAATGCACTGAGTGTGGAGAATCTGGATTTTTGAAGGATCGCTCGGCATCGGCACAGGCCCTCCGATACACTACGATAGCATTCGGACTGGTCATTGTTGGCGCTGTGCTGTTTGCCTTGGGTCGGACACTCGGACCTTCGGCGGATCTACGCGCCGAAAGTGCCGCAGCGCGTTTTGATCTGATGAGCCTTGTTCCAGGCGAGCCAGTCCTTTTTGAACACGGCGAAACCCTGGTCTGGATTCTCCGCCTCACCGACCAGCAAGTGCTGACGGCGCGTGCGACGGACTTAGCGGACCTGCAAGATGCGCTTGCCCGGAATGCCATGCTACCGCCAGACACCCCAGCCAGCTTCGAAAACCGCACGATCGACCTAGAGGGCGCCATTGTGATGATGACTGCCCGTTGCGATCGGCAGGGCCTTGTCGCGGTGTATTCAGACTTTCCGGATCACACATGGTTCTGCATGCGTGGCGCAGAGGAATACGATGCCCTCGGACGACGCTTACTCACCAATGGACTCGGAACGGATAGCTTCGATATCCCTCCCCACATCGTTTCTGACGATGGCCATTTGATCTTGCTGAGCGCCGCTGATCTGCTCATGCACAACGGAGCGGACCACCTTTTGTATGGCTCGAACGACTGACAACCTTCGGGATATCGTTCGGTGAACTGCTATGATGCACAGAACCAACATTGGAGGTCCCAGTATGTCCGACGGTTTTGCCGAGATGATAATCCGCGCCAACGGGTTTTTCACCGAACTGCGCGCCAACAACACCCGCGACTTCTACGAGGCCCACAAAGCCGCCTACAACGCGGAGATCAAGAAGCCCGCCGAACTCCTCGCGGACCTCTTCGCCGAAGACCTCGCCAAGCACACAGGCCGCGCCCACAAGCCTAAGGTCTTCCGCATCCACCGCGATGTGCGCTTCTCCAAGGACAAGACGCCCTACAACACCCACCTCCACCTGATGTGGACCCAGCCGTCCCAGACCCCAACACCCGCATGGTTCTTCGGCAGCTCCCCCGACTACCTGATGCTTGGCATGGGTGTGATGCACCTCGAGAAAGACAGCCTCACCGCCTACCGCAATATGGTCGACCGCCACGGCGACGACCTGACCGACGCGATGGAGGCCTCCGGTGCATCTCTCTCCGATTGGGGGCCTGATCCACTCAAGCGCGTGCCCAAACCCTTCGACCAAGACCATCCCCATGCCGAGCTTCTCAAGCGGAAGGCCTTCGCGCTGAGCCGGGATCTACCCGACGGATGGCAAGACACAGGGCTTTTGAAGTCGCTCAACGGAATGATTCCGGCACTTATGCCCGCGTGGTCGATTCTGAACGACACCTTTCCCGGCTAAACCCAAAACCCAAATCGATTCGAATCATCCGTCAGAGGTAAGGGCAGCCTTACCTTAAGGGGGCCTTCATCCGAATCTTTCCCCTTACACCCTCTGCGCATTATTGCGGGGAAACCTTACCCGGGCCTCTGACACCCGATAACATCGCCATTTCACCCCCATGTCAGAGTGCTATTGGCCAAATTTCCGACGTCGCGTCATGCAAACCGTATCGTCAAATTTATTGTTATATTTCAGATACTAAGATCGATGACATTCGATAACATTGGCCGGTTATGACCTTTCTTTTCGCTGAAATTGTCTGACAGGGCGGTTTGGGGCCAATTTCTGGTCATCGGCTCAACGGGGCACACCCCACCGGGCCAGACACAAACCTGAACTGAAACACACACCTGAACCAAAACTTTATTTAAGGACTTCGACCCATGAAATTTGCACTTATCAAAACCGCCGCCGTTTCCTTCGCTCTGATCGCCACTGCCGGCGCTGCATCTGCCTGCGGCATGTCGCAGATCAACCAGTTTGGCGTGAACCTGAGCGGTGGCCTGGCCGAGACCGGCTTCTGCAACGACCAGACGATCAACCAGTTCGGCTGGGACAACAGCGCAACTGGCGTCACCAACGGCAACTTCAACCTGCTGATCGTTGATCAGGTTGGTGCCGGCAACCTCGGCGCAATCGGCCAGTCCGGTGACTTCAACGCCGCAGCTGTTCAGCAGAACGGTGTCAACAACACCGGCATCGTAACCCAGCAGGGTGCACTGAACGTCGGCGCCGTGATCCAGAACGGTAACGGTGACACGGGTGTCATCAACCAGTCCGGCATCGGCAACACGGGCCTGATCATCAGCAACTAAGCCCGAATGATCCGGGGGCGGGATCCCCTTCTCCCCTTCACTCCCGCCCCCGGATTACCACCCAAGACCTTTGATCCACCCCAACCAGATTTTTTGAAAAGGACAGGCCAATGACCAAGTTTTCGAAATCCCGCACCGCTCTCGGCCTCGCCGCGATCAGCTCGGCCGTCCTCGGCTGCACCGCGATCTCCGCTGAGACCGATAGCATGACCCGCGAAACCCACGCCCAAGCCACCGCTCCGGTCGCTTGCGTTATCACCGCCGAGGCTCAGGGCAACATGTTGACCCTCGCCCCCGTCGTCCAGGCATCTGAGGCCGTCTCCGGCACCTACAGCCTGCGCGTTGAAGGCCCCGGCACTCGCATGAACCAGGGCGGCCCTTTCTCGGCCCGCGCCGGTGAGACGGTAACGCTAAGCCGCATGATGACCTCCGGGTCTGCTTCCAGCCTCGATGCGGAATTCACCCTCACCATCGACGGGCGTGAGTATCGCTGCCCCGCCGACCTCTAAAACCCAAACCTCTTTTCAACCCCTTCAATTTTCAAACACCACATTTTCAAAAGGAAACACTGCCATGTTTAAGAAAGCACTCATCGCCGCCACGCTCGTCGCCGCCACTGCCGCCACGACTGTTCCCGCCGCTGCAAATGGCCAGATCAGCTTCGGCATCTCGGCCCAGACCCAGGAAGAGCGTGACCTGATCGCTCTGGGTCTGATCGGCTACCAGCTCGCCAACGGTGCGGACCCGGTTGAGGTTCTGACCAACGCAGCCTCGGGTGGCGACATCGGCGTCATCCACCAGGAAGGCAACGGCCACAACGGAACAATCGCCCAGGGTGGCGGTGGCAATGCCGGCGGCCTCTTCCAGTTCGGCAACAACACCAACGGTGCCATCGCCCAGAATGGCGGCGACGGTGACCTGGTCTTCACCTTCGGCTGGTAATTTCTCCAGCCTCCCAGTTCGGCCCTAACCGGTCGAAACCCCGGACGCCTGATCGACCCTAGCCCCCGTTTCCCCTGCAGGTTGGGCGTCCGGATCCCCAGTTTCTAGAATAGAGAGCGCCACTTCTCCTCCCTCCCCTCCTCCTCCCTCCCCCGGCGCTCTCTCCCCTCCTTCCCTCCAAGGAAGACTCTGTCCCTCAGACGTGTCCCAAACTCCCCCGGCCCTCGCGGTCGGGGGCTTTTTCTTGCGGAGCTGGCGGCAACGCTCCATGCATGCCGTATGCGCCTCGCCCCGTTCCTCTTGCTGCTGTTCACCAGCACGCTCTGCAATTCCGCAATCGTGCCGTTCATGCCGTTCTTCATGGTTGAAGGATTGGGCCAACCGCCCTGGATGCTGAGCGTCTATGCCGCCCTTGCCGTCACTCTCACAGTTGTTCTCAATCGCCTCTTCGCAAAACGCATCGACGGCGGTGCGCGGGTCTTCCCCATCATCGGCATCGCCGTCGCGGGCTATGCTCTGGCCAGCCTCTCCATGGCCTTCTCCCCAACGCTGCCGATCATGCTCACCCTCGGCGTTCTCGGCTTCGGCCTCAGCGCCACGTCAGTCTCCGGCATGTTCGCAACCGGCGGCCACATGGCCGAGCGTCATGGCATCCCCCGCCAAAACTTCAACGCCTGGATGCGTGCCACGACGTCCACCGCCTGGATGATCGGCCCCGCGATCAGCTTCTGGGCAGCAGGCGCGTTCGATCCCACAATCGTCTTCAAATTGGCCATCGCCCTCTCGCTCCTCTGGGCTCTCGTTTGGACCATCGGCCTGCCGCGCGACATCACCGCGCCCGCACCACCCAAACCACCCGCCAACGTCACCTCGGCGCCCGCCGACCTTTGGTTCGCCGCGGCCTTCATCTTCTGCCTCTCCATCGCCCACGGCCTGACCTTCTCCGCCTTGCCCCTCTTCTTCGTGCGCGAGGTTGGCCTGCCCGACTTCGCCCCCGGCATGGCCTTCACCGTCAAAACCTTTGTTGAGGTCTTTGCGATCTTCTCCACCTCGTTCCTCATCGCCCGCTTCGGCCTCCGCGCACCCCTTCTGGCCTGCTCAATCCTCGCCGTCGGTGCGATCATGTTCTTGTCACAGGTCGCCTCCCTGCCTCAGATGGCACTCGGTTCGGCGCTTGAAGGCCTCTACTATGGCCTCTTCGCCAGCCTCGGCATCAGCTACATTCAAAGCTTCGCCCAGGACCGCCCCGCACAGGCGACCGCGATCTACTGGAACACCCTGATGATAAGCGGGTTGCTGGCCGCCCCCGCCGTCGGCCTCATCGCGCAATTCACCGATTTTCGAACCGTGATTCTAATCTCATCCGGAGTCGCCGCCCTCGCGATCCCGATCCTGCTTGCCGGTATCAAACGGGCCCATCGCACATAATTTGAGCGAATTCAGTCGGGTATCGTTAACCAAGTTCGGCAGTTTTTCGCCCGACCGCAGGAAAATCGGCGACTCGTCGCTCCATGGCGGCAGAGGCGGAGTGCAGCCGTTTCCCACGTCCCCTGGCAACATACGCTCGTCCCCGGTGGGGGCATGACACGGGGTAATGTGACCATGCCTGTATTCTTGACGTTGAACGCCGGAAACATCTTCGACCCGTCCTTTTGGTCGGCTCACGATGTGACCAATGACAGCACGATCAATGCCGTTGCGGTTCCCGACACCGTGCAGATCATCATGACCGGGTCGTCGATCACGTTTGTCGACACGACCACCAGCACCTCAACTACCTTCAATGACAGTGACCTTGGCGGTGGCTCCTTCAGCAACTTCGTCGCATTTCAGGGCAATGATGCCGACAATATCATCGGCGGTTCGGTGGGCCTCGACAGTTTCGGCTATATTGGTGGATCCGGGGACGACACCTTCACCGACGACGGTGCGGACGGTGGCCAAATCGACGGCGGCGGCGGCAACGACACGCTGATCGGCGGCATCGGGAACAACAATATCTCAGGTGGCGAAGGCGACGACATCCTCCGCGGCGGAACAGGGAACAACAACCTCTCCGGCGGTGAAGGTAACGACACCCTCTTTGGCGAGGATGGCTCCGGCAACCTCGATGGCGGCGAAGGCGACGATCTGATCGTCACTTCCGTGAACACCACCTTCGTGCAGGGCGGGTCGGGCGTGAACGCCATGATCATTCCCGAAGGCGCAACCGTTTCGCCGTTCTCGCCCACCGGCGGGCAAGTCACCGTCACCTTGCCAGACGGCACCACCCGGCAATTCACCTATCTCAACATCCCCACCGAAAATATCTCGGTCATCTGCCTCGCGGCGGGCACGCGCGTGGCGACCGACAAAGGCCCGGTTGCGGTCGAACACCTCAAACCCGGTGACCGGGTGCTCACCATGCTCGACGGCGCGCAGACCCTGCGTTGGATCGGCCACCGCTCCGTACGCGGCGACGGTCACCTTGCGCCGATCCGCTTCGCGCCTGATGCCCTTGGCAACGACCGCCCGCTTTATGTCTCACCGCGCCACCGGATGCTGTTGGAGGCTCCAAGTTGCGAGATGCTGTTTGAAGCGAACGCCGTCCTCTGCGCGGCAAAACACCTGTGTGATGGCGGGAAGATCCGCCGCGCCCCGCGCCCCCTGGTGACCTACTTCCACATGATGTTCGATCGCCACCAGATCATCTTCGCTGAGGGCGCGCCCTGCGAAAGCCTCTTCATCGGCGACTATCAAATGTCGCAGGACAAAGCGCTCTATGATGAATTGCTGGAGCTCTTCCCCGAGCTCGCCGATCCAGAACATCCGGCCCGGCAACTCTCGCACCGCGAACTGCGCCCGTTCGAGATGGCAGCACTCAAGGAATTTGAGGGCACCTAACGGGATGGTGGGAGGGGCGACGCTTCAAGCGAGCGTCTCCCGTCATCCGCCCAAATGCGTCTCGCCCCGCGCCTTCGCCAATTCGATCTGCTTTTGCCGTTCGCGGAATCGCGCCCGATCCGCCTCGGAATGCTCGGCCAAGCACAAATGGCACGAAACCCCTTCCTCGAACCCGTCCCGTGCCCGGTCCTCCGGCATCAAGGCCCGCCGACACGCCCGGCACAGAAAGTGCTCCGTCTCTTCCAGACCATGCCCCACTGCCACGCGCTCATCGAACACGAAGCATCCGCCCTGCCACAGGCTCTCCTCCTCCGGCACCTCTTCCAGATACTTCAGGATACCGCCCTTCAGGTGGAAAACATCCTCCACCCCCTGCGCCTTCAGAAACGCCGTTGATTTCTCGCACCGGATGCCGCCCGTGCAGAACATCGCGATCCGCTTGTTCCCGAACCGCTCCTTGTTCTCGTCCCACCATTTCGGAAACTCCCGGAAGCTTGCCGTCTCCGGGTCCACTGCCCCCTCAAACGTCCCAATCGCCACCTCGTAATCGTTGCGCGTATCAATCACCGCCACATCCGGCGCGCTGATCAACGCGTTCCAATCACTCGGGTCCACATGCGTCCCGACCGAGGCCGGATCCAACCCCGGCGCGCCCATCCTCACGATCTCTTTCTTCAACCGCACCTTCAGCTTATTGAACGGAGCCTCCGCCGCATGGCTCTCCTTCCACTCCAAGCCGGCAAACCCGGGCAGCGCCCGAATATGCACCAACACCTCATCGATGCCCTCGCGCGACCCCGCAATCGTCCCGTTGATCCCCTCCGGCGCGATCAGAAGCGAGCCCTTCACCCCTGCGCTACATGCCACAGCAGCCAACGGCCCCTTCACGGCGGCAGGGTCCGGCACTTTGGCGAAATGATAAAGGGCGGCAACGGTGAGCATGGGGTGTCAGATACGCCCAGTTGGGCGCGGCTTCAATCAGGCGGATTGAGGCAGCAACCCCACATCCCGCGCCTTGGGATGCGCCAACCTGTCCGCACCATACCCGGCGCGCCGCACAGCCTCCATCGTCAGATCCGCGTTCTCGGCCACAAACGTCTCACTATCCTCGTCGCCCATCCGCTCGGCGACCAGCGACAGGAACGCCAGCGTCAATGTCGCGTTGAACTTCTCCGGCGCGCCCGCCGCCGTCGCCGACGCCCTGATCCCATCCGCAAACCGATGCGCCGCCTCAAAGAATTCCCACCGCCGCAGCGCCGCGTGGGCCGTCCCCAGATGATCTGCATGGCTGAACCCGGTGCACGGGATCTCCCCGGACAGGATCGTATCGAGCATATGGTCGTAACTCACTGAAACTCCTCCTCCAGCCCATGGGCGTCGGCCGAGGTTAGCTCCAGCCCATAGACTTCCCGCAGCGCCAAAATCTTCCCGCGCGTCTCCTCGCCGAACACCAGCTTCCCGTCGAAAGCGTGCAGCGCCATGCACTCCACCAACTCGCTCATGGAAATATCAAGATATTCCGCCGTGCCCTTCAGCACCTTCACCATGCGCTTTTCCAACCGCAGGCCCGTCTGCATTCTCTCAACCTTTTTCATGAGGTCATGCTAACCTGATTCGTGTCACGACAACAAGACAACAGTTCTCATCACGAGACCATCCACTGATCCAACCGGTCCGCCAGCCCGTCCCAATCGGTATATTCATGATCCAGGTTCGGGTCGGTCTCCGGATCTTTCGCAGCAATGATGCGCCGCATGATGAACCGTCTCAGTATGTCGTATTGGCTGGGTTTGTAGGCGCCCGCGACATGCTCAATCACACCCGGGGTCCACCCCGTTGCGGCGCTGAAATCCGCGGCGATCTTGTCCAATGTCCGCCAATCTTCCGCGTCATGGCCCGCCGCGGCCAGCGACAGGGACAGAAACAGCGCCGGGTGCTGCTCCAGCCACGCGTCATGGCGTGTCACGAATTCGGCCAGCGATGATTGGTAGTGGCTCGCATGGATGGACGCGATCAGGATGGCGCGATCAAATCGGCTCAGGTCCAGATCATCTCCGTCCTCCAGCACCAACAGCTCCACCGAATGTCCACTATCCACCAAGCGGTCGCTCGCCCAGCGTGCAACCTTCCGCGATTGGCCTTCCGTCGTCGCGTACCCAACAAACACCTTCATGAATCGTCCTCCTAGACCGCATTCCCGGTATGGGATTGCCAACGAACAACGATACCGCACCCGGGCCACCCGCGCGTTGATACGGGTCAATATCCGCGCACTTCCGGTTTCCAAATGGTCCGTCCCGTCTTACCTTGGGCTGTGCAGGAAAGGACGCCCCATGACCCAAGCCCTCCTCGTCATCGACGTACAAAATGACTTCTGTCCCGGTGGCGCGCTGGCCGTGCCCGGCGGAGACGAGATTGTCCCCGGCATCAACGCCCTGATGGCCGACTTCTCCGCTGTCATCCTCACGCAGGATTGGCACCCGGCGGGCCATTCCTCCTTCGCGTCCAGCCACGACGCAGAGCCGATGAGCATGACCGAAATGCCCTACGGCGCCCAGGTCCTCTGGCCCGATCACTGCATCCAAGGGTCCATCGGCGCGCAGTTTCACCCCGACCTCACCGTCGACCGCGCCGACCTCATCATCCGCAAGGGCTACAACCCCGCCATCGATAGCTATTCCGCGTTCTTCGAAAACGACCACACCACGCCCACCGGCCTTGAAGGTTACCTCCGCACGCGCGGCATCACCGACCTCACCATGGTTGGCCTCGCCACGGATTTTTGCGTGAACTTCTCCGCAGTGGACGCCGCCAAACTGGGGTTCACCGTCACCGTCCGCACCGACCTCTGCCGCGCCATCGACTTCGACGGTTCACTCGATGCGGCGCGCACAGGCATGGAAGGGGCCGGGGTCATGCTCGCATGATCCCACCGGTCGCATCTGATCTCGCAACCGGCCTCATGCAGAATGGGTCGATCCGCGCATTTTACCTGACAGGCAGCCATGCGACTGGCCATGCCGATGTCTACAGCGACCTCGATTTCGTTGTGGTGACCGCCGATGGCGCGACGGATACCCTCTCCGCCCTCTGGAAAGGCACACTGGCCGAGCTTGGCGAACTCATCCTCTGGCGTGACCGCAAAGTTGCGCCAACGCTGATCAACGCCATCATCGCTCCCGATCTCCGCATCGACCTTCTGATGCTGAAACCCGATCAATTGTCCCGCTACGCACAAGACACTATCGCGGTGCTTTTCGATCACGACGGGCTCAGCAACACCCTACCGGAAACGACGACTCACACGGCCCCAAACCCCCGCGTTTTGGCCTGGCAATTTGAGGAATTCATCCGCATCCTCGGCCTTCTGCCCCTCGCCATCGGGCGCGCGGAATACATCAACGGCATCGCGGGCGTCGGCCATCTCCGCAATCTGCTGATCGAGCTTCTGATCGCGGAAACCAACGCTCCGTTTCGCGGCGGCGCGCTCCAACTCAACCGCCTCCTTTCCGATGAACAACGCGACCTGCTCACCTCACTTCCCCCGCTGATCCCAACCCGCGATGGAGTGATCGAAGCCCACAAAGCCTACGCGGCCGCCTATCTGCACCGGGCGCGGGATTTCGCGCACGCCAATGATATCCCCTGGCCCGCTCGGTTCGAGGATGTAACTCTCACCCATATCGGCCAGACACTGGGGCTGAAAATCTACTAGGCCGCGCACATACTTCGAAGTGTCGCAATCTCCATTGCCGAAGGCCTCAGTCCCCCCTAAACCGTCACGGCTGTATACAAGTGGGAGGGGACCATGACCGCAAAAACAATCGTCAACAGCTGGAACGAATGGGACCCGCTGTACCACGTCATCGTGGGCCGCGCCGATGATTGCCATATCCCGCCCGAGGAACCTGCGCTCGACGCCAAGGTGCCGGAAGACAGCGACATGCGCGGCCAATGGGGCCGTCGTCCGCAGGAAACCATCGACCGCGCGAATGAGCTGTTGGACAATTTCGCCAAGCAGCTCACCGACCGTGGCATCCGCGTGGACCGCCCCGACAGCATCGACCATTCCAAGCCCGTCACAACGCCCGATTTTCACACCGACAGTCAGTTCGGCTGCATGCCGCCGCGCGACGTGCTCCTGACCGTCGGTTCAGAAATTCTTGAGGCAACGATGTCCTACCGCTGCCGCTGGTTCGAATACCTCAACTACCGGCCTCTTTTACAGCAATACTGGAACGAAGACCCCAACTTCCGGCATGAAGCAGCGCCCAAGCCACGCTTAACTGACGCCGACTACCACCCGGATTACCTCTCCGACAAAATCGGTGTGGAAAAGCGCCTGCAATGGGCGGTTGAGAAGTTCTTCGTCACCACTGAGGAAGAGCCTCTGTTCGACGCCGCCGACGTCCTGCGCTTTGGCAAAGACCTCGTCGTGCAGCACGGCTTCACCACCAATCTCAAGGGCATCGAATGGCTCGCGCGCCACTTCCCCGATCACCGCGTGCACACCGTGAACTTCCCCGGCGACCCCTATCCGATCCACATCGACGCCACCTTCACACCGCTCCGCCCCGGCCTGATCCTCAACAACCCGCAGCGTCGCCTCCCCGACGATCAGCGCGCGCTGTTTGAGAAGAACGACTGGGAGATCGTGGACGCCGCGCAACCAGCCCATAACGCGCCCCCGCCGCTCTGCTATTCCTCCACCTGGCTTTCCATGAACGTCCTCGTCCTCGACCCCAAAACGGTCTGCGTTGAGGCGTCAGAGGTCTACCAGATGGAACAGATGGACAAGCTCGGCATGGAGGTCGTCCCGGTCGAGCTCCGCGACGCCTACGCCTTCGGCGGCGGCCTGCACTGCTGCACGGCGGACGTCTACCGCGAGGGCACCTGCGAGGATTACTTCCCAGTGCAATAAGAAAAGCATGTCTGCACCTAACCCACGCCAGCCCAGATTCGGTTTGGGCAGAACGTTCGAACAAAACTCCGATGCTCATCACGGACCAGCGCTGAACTGGCTAAGGGAATGTGACCCATTGGAAACCGGCGTGACAGAAGGCGTTAACTGGGCCTTTCGCTACCGCCCGGGATGGGAGGCGAGCTATGTCGCCGCGTGGATACCGCTGCACGACGCCAGAGATGCCGCAGCCTTCTTCGACAAATCGCGCGCGGTAGACGACCTTGTCAGCGGCGCCATGCTCTTTCCTGAGGGCCCCGTGCGTCCGCTGGCGCCCAATGCCATGGCCAAGGACTACCTGCCACAGCTCAAAACCGCGCTCGAGCTGACCTTTGCCACCCCCAGCCACGCGTTTATCGTCGAGGACGACTGGAATTCCTTCGACATCGTCTTTTCCGACGATACGACGTGGTGGCGCTTGTCCTGGGGCACGTCGGCCTAGGCCACTGCCTCCCTTCGCATCGGAACGCTGTGGTGTTACCGTGCGATGTCACACCAAGGACCGGAATATCCAATGCGCGCCATCTTGCCTTCCCTTCTCCCTTTGCTGATCCTGCTCTGGCCCGCCGCGTCGCCCGCGCAACAGGTCGAAACGCTCGCCGGAACCGCACACAATGTATCGGTCGGCCTGCGCGACAGCGTGACCCTCCAGATCACACGCAACGCTGACGGCAGCTATGGGCTCACCGCTGGCTTCGGGATGGTCAATCTCGTGGGCGACGTCACGGCGACCGGCTATCCGCCCACGTTCGATGACGGCTACAGCGCCTGCGCGGAGGGGCACGAATGCATTCTCTTCGGCGGCACGATCACCCTAGACGAGCGCGGCGGGTTCGACCCGGGAACCGAGACCGTGTTTGCCATGCATCTCGATCTCGACAGCACGACGCAAACCGGCACCGGTGTCTATCACATCGGTCCGCTTCCTGGCTTCAATTTCCAGCAATACGGCACCATCCTTCTGGTCATGCCAGTTAGCTGATCCCGACCGGGCTGCGCCACAAATTCACTTTCGTCCCGGAGTGATCCACCGGCCCGAAGGCCTCCAGCTTCAGCCCCGTCGCCTTCGCCAGCCCACCGTCGCTCGTCACGATCCCCACGGACCAGCCGCCAAATCGCTCGGCCAAAACCGCGCCCAGCGCGCCGTACAAACCAAACAACAACTTCCGGTCCCCGATCCGCCCCCCATAAGGCGGGTTCACCATCACAAGACCCGGCGCCACCCCCTCTGGTGGGGACAGATCACTCACCGCCGCCCGCTCAAACACCACCGCATCCGAAACCCCAGACCGCTCCGCATTCCCGCGCGCGCCTCGGATCGCGCCATCATTGCGGTCGAACCCGAAGAACCTCGGCCCAGCGATCTCGCCCCTGCTTTCATCCTGGCCGAAAAACGCCCCCCGGAGGGTCCCACCATCAACCATTCGCTCAAACGCAAATCTGCGCGAGCGCCCGGGCACCAGCCCAGCGGCAATTTCGGCGGCCTCCAACACAAACGTCCCGGATCCGCACATCGGGTCCACAACCGCCTGCGTCCCGTCAAATCCCATGACCCGCAGGAATCCCGCCGCCATCGTCTCGCGCAGGGGGGCCTTGCCAACAAATTCCTTATGCCCGCGCCGGTGCAGCGCCTCTCCCGTTGTGTCCACCGAGATTGTGCAAAGGTCATCGTCGATGCGCACCTTCACAACGATCTCCGCCTCCTTGGACACCGCAATGCCCGCCGCCTTCAATCCGCCCTCAACACGCTGAACCGCGGCCTTGTTGACGTAGATCTTCGACCTCCGGCACGTGGCCTCCACCCGCACCGCTACGTCCTCGCGCAGCCATGTGGCCCACGGCACCTTCTTCGAGCGTTTATCCAGCTGTGCCAAATGCATCGCCCGGAACTCTGCCACCCGAAGCAACACGCGCACCGCGCAGCGCAGCCCAACATTTGCCCGCGCCGCCTCTCTCAGCCCCCCAGCGACCTCAACCCCACCGGCCACACGCCGCACGCCATCAAACCCAAGCGCACGCGCCTCGTCCTCCAATGGGCCCTCCAACCCGGGCACCGCGACCAAAAAAACTCCGCTCATAGTGATATCCGCATGCCTCTTGCCCAATCCCCTCCAAGAACGCTGTGACACGGGGCTTGGCAAGGGGCGTTTGGTTGCGCACCCTCTGGAAAACGGCCTCAATCCGCGCTGAGGAACCATGATCGAACGTCAGCATCCCGTTACCTATGCAGTCTGGAGCCTTTTGCTCTTGGTCGCCCTTTGGGGTGTGCTCGAAGGCCAGTGGAGCCTTGTTTTTATCGCCCTGATTACAATCACGCTCACGTTGATCCCGATCGTCAGCAGCAGGTGGACAGGCGTGCGTTTGCCCGCAGGCTTTATTGCCGCCGTAACCATCTTCATAACGGCCACGGTCTTTCTGGGTGAGGCGTTCGATTTTTACGAACGGCTCTCGTGGTGGGATATCGCCGCGCATTCTGGATCAGCCGTTGGCTTCGGTATGGTTGGCACCGTCCTGGTCGTCGTGCTTGTGCGCGGCGACAAACTGGCGCTGGCCCCCGGCCTCGGTGCCCTTTTCGCGTTCACGTTCGCCATGGCCATCGGGGCACTTTGGGAGGTGTTTGAATTTGCCATGGACCAATTGTTCGGCCTGAACATGCAGAAATCGGGATTGGTCGATACGATGAGTGACCTGATCGTGGACGCGATCGGGGCGGCGATCGGGGCAACAGCGGGTTACTATTATCTCCGTGGCTGGACCGAAGGGCGCCTGTCGCGCGCCGTCGCGGCACTTGTTGAATCCGTCACCGGAAAACCACCAACGCCACGGCCTTGACTGCCCAGGCAGTTGCACTCGAATTCTGCCCAGTCCATCACGAGGCCCATGACCGATGATACTTTCCCCGCCCTCGATGAGGCCCAGTTCAAAGCCCTGGATCCTGATCAGCTTTTCCCCCAGCGCGACACTGAATCACCGCCGCGTTTCCTGATCCTCTATGGCTCTTTGCGCGAGGTCTCCTATTCCCGCGCACTTGCTCAGGAATGCGACCGTCTCCTCCGCCGCCTGGGCGCCGAAACACGGCTTTACGATCCCAAAGGCCTGCCCCAGCCGGATGGCGAACCAGACACCCACCCCAAAGTCGCGGAACTGCGCGATGCCGCCCATTGGTGCGACGGCTTCGTCTGGGTCAGCCCCGAACGCCATGGTGCCATGACAGGCATCATGAAATCCCAGATCGACTGGATCCCCCTCTCCATGGGCGGTGTGCGCCCGACGCAAGGCAAAACGCTGGCGGTGCTGCAAGTCAACGGCGGCAGCCAAAGCTTCAACACCGTGAACCAACTCCGCATCCTTGGCCGCTGGATGCGCCTTGCTACGATCCCGAACCAAAGCTCCGTGCCGATGGCCTGGGACCAGTTCAAAGATGGCCGGATGAAGCCCTCCCCCCTCTACAACCGCGTCGTCGATGTGATGGAAGAGCTGGTGAAATTCACCCACCTCACGCGCGACAACCGCGATTACCTTCTGGATCGCTACAGTGAGCGCGTGGAAAGCCACGCCAAACTCAGCAAACGCGTGAACACGCCCAAGGCCGGGTGACTTTCGAAGGCAGGGCGGGCGGCAACGCCTGCTCACGCGCCCTGCCCTTGCCTCAACTGTCTGCGGCCAAAGCAGCCAGCTCTGATGTCGTCATCGTGCCGCAATCGGCACCGGTGATGCCGTTGGCCATTTCAATCTGGCTGCAGCCGCTGGTGGCCACAGTTGTCCCCGTGCAAGCAGCCAACGTGAGACCAAGCGCGGCACTTACCCATGTCGCTGTGACAATCGTTTTCGCGGTCTTCATCTTGAACCTCCTAAGCGATCGGGCAGGTCAGGCCGAGGGGGTCCCGGCCCATACACCGCCACATGCTGACCACGTCGCAAGGGCGGATGTCTGTCGCTCAAAGGTGGCCGATAGGCTGAATGCGCTGGGAATAGCCGATAGGGCCTGGGCCGTTCGGCCACGTCCCGCCGGGCGGCAAACGGGCCGCCTCAATTACGGGCGGAAAAAGAAAATGCCGGAGCCAATGGAATGGCTCCGGCACCTGCCTGATGTTCAGACTTGGTTTGCTCAGTGGGTGAACTTCTTGATCTCACCCGACTTCAGACGCGCCGCGTAGGAGGTCAACTCCGCCTTCACCACCTTCATCAGGAAGTAGAGGCAGAAGATGTTGACCACAGCCATCGCAAAGATCGCTGCGTCCGAGAAGTCGATGACAGGCCCAAGGCTCGCCGCCGCACCAATCACGATGAAGACGCAGAAGATCAGCTTGAAGATCAGTTCCGTCGTCTTGCCCTCACCGAACAGATACGTCCAAGCCTTCAGCCCATAGTACGACCACGAAATCATCGTCGAGAAGGCAAACAGGATCACTGCAATCGCTAGGACAAACGGGAACCAGCCGATGGCCGACCCGAACGCCGCAGACGTCAGGGCGACGCCACCGTTGCCGTCAACCGTCGCAATGGCCGTCCCGGCTTCGTTCAGCATGTAGTTGCCCGTCGCCTGATCGATAATCAGCTGTTGGCTGATGATGATGACCAGCGCCGTCATGGTGCAGATCACAACCGTATCGATCAGCGGTTCAAGCAAAGACACGAAGCCCTCGGTGATCGGCTCTTTGGTTCTGACCGCTGAGTGTGCAATCGCCGCCGAGCCCACGCCCGCCTCGTTCGAGAAGGCCGCCCGTTTGAAGCCCTGAATCAGCGCGCCGACAAAGCCGCCTGCAACGCCCAAACCGGTGAAGGCCCCTGCGAAGATCTGGCCAAAGGCCCAGCCGATCATGTCGATGTTCACGATCAGCACGATGATCGCCGCACCCACATAAAGGATGCCCATGAACGGCACGATCTTCTCCGTGACCCGCGCGATGGATTTGATCCCGCCCACGATGACCGCGAAGACGACCGCTGCGAACACCAGACCGGTGATCCAGCCCGGGAATTCACCGGTAATCTGGGTGATCTGCGCGTGCGCCTGATTGGCCTGGAACATGTTCCCGCCGCCCAGTGCGCCAAGGATACAGAAGACCGAGAACAACACGGCCAGGATCTTGCCACCCGGCAGGCCCAGCTCGTTGAACCCCTTCGAGATGTAGTACATCGGGCCACCCGAAACGGTGCCATCCGGGTATTCGTTGCGGTATTTCACGCCCAACGTACACTCGGTGAACTTGGACGCCATGCCCAGCAGACCCGCAAGGATCATCCAGAACGTGGCCCCCGGTCCACCGATGCCGACTGCCACAGCAACACCTGCGATATTGCCAAGACCCACGGTGCCCGAAAGCGCCGTAGCAAGCGCCTGAAAGTGGCTCACTTCGCCCGCATCGTTGGGATCAGAGTAGTCGCCCTTCACCAGGCCAATGGCATGGCCGAAGAAGCGGAACTGGACCGCCGCGAAGTAGATGGTGAACACGGTCGCACCGATCACCAGCCACATAACGATCCACGGGAAGTTGGTGCCCGGGATCGACATGAAGATGAAATTCACGAACCAGCCCGTCGCATTGGCAAACGCCGCGTTGACGCGCTCATCCAGTGTTGCCGCTGCTTCTTGCGCCACGGCAGGCAATGAAACGGCCACGTAGGCCGCGATTGCAAACAGAATTGCGTATAGTTTTCTCATCGGACCAATTCCTTATGCGACGACGGTGACGGGAACGCGCGCGTTCATCACCAGATTTGCGGTTGAGCTTCCGAAAATACGGGATGAAAAACCGCCCGCGCTGGACCGGGCCACCACGATTTGCGTGGCCCCCTCATCATGGGCGATCGCATCAATCGTGTCGGCCACGTCCCCGTGCCTCACGATCGCACGCGCGCTGTGCCCGGCCGCCTGCAACGTCGCCACCGCAGGCTCCACGACCCGCTCCATCGCAATGGAAATCTCTTCCTCGCGCCGCTTGTGACGCTCCGCATTCTCTTCCGCCGTCTGGAAGGAAAATGGCGACCATTCGATCACATACACGACGATCAGCTCACACATCTCGCTGCTTGCCGCGACACTCTTGGCGAATTCGAGGGCCTTCTCCCCCGAACTCTGACCATCAAGTCCGATAACTAGTTTCATAGTGGTGTCCCTATTCTCGCTGGAATACTTAGGCTTCCCGGTCAAACGGCGCTTTGCGTGCTCTGCAGCCCGGACAGACTAATGAAACGCTAACGAGCGGGTCTCATTCGATCCAATGATTTCTCCTGAAACTAAGAATTGAGGCAAAAACCCCGAAAAACAGGCAGCCTTTGGCCCATCCGAAGGGGTTTTGCCCCCGAAACAGGCGGCTTGCCTCTACTTCAATTTCGTCGGTCAAGGTTCCGCCGTCATAATTTGGTTGTGATTTTTAGGTATGCGCTCGGCATGACGAAACGCCTTGCCCTCTCTGCAATCGCCCTGATGCTTTCTTCGCACGCAGTCCTGGCCACCCCACCCGAAGAATGCCTCGCCGCGCCCACTCGCGCCTGTGTGTTTGACGTCGCTCAGAACATTGTGGCCGGCGAGCCGCACAATGGAAGGTGGGCGCGAACCCTCATCAGCATTGCGATGCTTCAGGAAGAATTGGGCCTGGCACAAAGCACGCACACGTTCGAACGCTACCTCGCACAGGCGGACATCAGGGACATATCGCCTCAAACGACCCGGCACTACTTCTCTGAAATCCACGCCCGCCCACCCACGATGCGTCACGTAAACGCGCCCGTCCTGACCCTCCGCATGGCGGAGCTATCACTCGCGGCCTACGCCCGCGATCCTGATTTTGCCGAACTTGGTTCAGCGGCGTCTGTTTCCGCGCTGTTTGCCCGCGCCGGTGATATGGAACGTGCCTTTACCCTCTTGCAAGGTTTTGCCCCAGAGCCGCAGTCTCAAGGCGTCCGAGTGCTTGCCGTCTACTTCGCCGAAACAGGCGACTGGGCCTCGCTGGACCGCACCCTTGCCTTGCTTTCCTCGCAGGATGCCTATGACCTGGCCGCCTTCCACGCCGTGCGCGCATTCTTGGCGACGCTCGAACATGACGACACCGAACTCGAACTGGATCCTATTATGGCGGCCATTTCAAACATCGGTGACGCCAACATACGGGCCACTCTTCTCTCCCAACTGACTGTTGTTCTGGCCGCCAAAGGTCACGCAGCCGAGGCACGCGCCATCGGTGAAACCGTGCTCGAAAACATTACAAATGACCGGCCTCGGAATGCCTTGGCTGTCTTGGCATTCGCCTACGCGATGTTAGGGGATGAAGCCGAAATGCGCGTGACGATGGAGCATCTTTCCAACATCCAACCTGAGCAATCAGACGATGCCATGGAGGGGGCTTATGCCTTGCTTTGGACCCTTCATGGCGATCTGGAGGCCGGGCTGGACTACTCAATGGCCCAGTTTGCCCAGCTGACCGAACGCCGTGACTTCGTTCGGCAGGTTACAACTCTTGCGGTGTTGATCGCCGAGATCCGGGGCGGCGACCTGAACCCTCTCCTGTCACGCATCCCCGACCCCTATGTCGAGGACGGCCTGTTCGCCGTGATGTCTGCCCATATCCGAACGGGAAATCTCGCCGCTGCCCTGCCCCTCGCCCAACGCCTTGATGAACTGACCTATGAACCTGTGCGCGGGCAAGAAGGGCTCTACCGAGAATTCGACCAACTGCTTGCTGAGGCTGACCGTCTTGCCGAAGCCCTAAACCGCGCCTACGCCCGAGGCGATGCCCTATCGCTGGCCATGCTCGCTCGCCACATCGACTGACCTCGCCTTGCGTCCTGAACGCACAGTTGCTCTAACCGCCTTGCAACCGGAGAGAGAGCCAATGGTCGACATCGCCACCCGCGTCTGGAACCACAAATGGAAGATCGACCCGATCGTCCGGTCCCTCATCGACACCGATTTCTACAAACTCCTGATGTGCCAGTCGGTGTTCCGCAACAAACCCGACACGCAGGTCACGTTCTCCCTCATCAACCGCACCAAATCCATCCCTCTCGCCGACCTCATCGACGAAGGCGAGCTGCGCGAACAACTCGACCACATCCGCACGCTCCGCCTCACCCGCGGCGAGTCCACCTGGATGCGCGGCAACACCTTCTACGGCCAACGGCAGATGTTCTCGCCCGAATTCATGGACTGGTTCGAAGCCCTACAACTCCCCCCCTACCACCTCGAACGTGTCGGCGATCAATACGAGCTCACCTTCGAAGGGTCTTGGCCCGAAGTCATGCTCTGGGAAATTCCCGCCCTCTCCATCCTCATGGAACTCCGCGGCCGCGCCGTCCTAAACCGCATGGGCAAATTCGAACTCCAAGTCCTCTACGCCCGCGCCATGACCAAGCTCTGGGAAAAGATCGAACGCCTGCAACAGACCCCCGACCTGCGCATCGCCGATTTCGGCACAAGACGCCGCCACTCCTTCCTCTGGCAGGATTGGGCGGTGCAAGCCATGCGCGAAGGCCTCGGCGACAGCTTCGCGGGCACCTCCAACTGCCTCATCGCCAAGAACCGCGATCTGGAGGCCATCGGCACCAACGCCCACGAACTCCCCATGGTCTATGCCGCCCTCGCCCCCGATGACGCAGCCCTCGCCAACGCCCCCTATGACGTGCTCTCCGACTGGCACGAGGAACACGACGGCAACCTCCGCATCATCCTGCCCGACACCTACGGCACCAACGGCTTCCTCGAAAACGCCCCCGACTGGCTCGCCGGCTGGACCGGCATCCGCATCGACAGCGGCGACCCCGCCACCGGCGCCGAAACCGCGATTGACTGGTGGAAATCCCGCGGCGAAGACCCCCGCGAAAAACTGGTGATCTTCTCCGACGGGTTAGACGTCGACAAGATCGAGACCCTCCACAAACAATTCTCCGGCCGCGTCCGCGTCAGCTTCGGCTGGGGCACGCTGCTGACCAATGACTTCCGAGGGCTGGTGGACAACGACGCGCTGGCTCCGTTCAGCTTGGTGTGTAAAGCTGTGAGTGCAAATGGCAAAGCAACCGTGAAGCTGAGCGACAACCCCGAGAAAGCCATGGGGCCAAAGGGAGAGATCGAGCGCTATAAGCGAGTGTTTGGCGTGGGTGAACAGGAACGGGTGGAGGTTGTGGTTTGAAAGGAAAAGACGTTTTATCTGACGGCCTTCAGATTAGCCGCATTGAAATTGATGGGCTCTTTGGCGAGTTAGATTACAATCTGGAAATTCCAAAAATAGGAGGGAAGCATCCTGGGCAACTAATGCTTCTGTACGGTGACAATGGTACGGGCAAAACTACGATTTTGTCACTCCTCCACCACATGCTCTCAAAAGCCGACGCCAAGGGCCACCGCTCGTTCGTCGCCAGGACTGAATTCAAAAGGTTTAAAATATCATTCGCGAACAATTTTAGCCTTGCAGCGGAGCGACCTCAAGGCGGTCCGGGTCCCTACACACTCATTCTGCGAAAAGACGATATTGTAGTAGATAGTGTCACTGTCAGCGCAAGAATGGACGACGATGAAATTCGAGTAACCAGTGGCGATGTTGACGAAGGTAGACTACAAGCAATCTTTGACCGCCTAGAGAGAGGGCGTGCAACAAGCTTCTTTCTATCGGACGATCGCAATCTGAATAGTGATATATTTGATGATGACGATCTTGCGGAAGACGATTTCTCTCTTCACTTAACGATCCATGATTATCAACGCATAAAGAAGCGTAGATATCGTGATAAAGCAAATTCTGATGTACGCCTAAATTCTTCAATTAGTCGAGTAATGCAATGGATGCGCCGGCAAGCGCTAAGGGCCTCCAATGAGAACCAGCAGACCGCCTCTCAAATATATGTAGAAATTGTGAAGCGCATTTCCTCTGGCGCTGCTGACCAAGCGAATCGCGATAGTGCCAGAAGCGCCATTCAATCCAGAATTTCCAGCATTGCGGAGCGTACGGAAGACCTTGTCGATCTTGGATTGTTCGCGGGCATTCCTTCTAATGAATTTTACAACTTAATATCAAAGTTAGCTCCGGATGAGGTAAGTCTTGTTGCTTACATACTTGATCCTTATTTGGAGAGCTTAGAGTCAAGAATTTCGGATATTGAGAGCGTCGGAAATCGGGTTGTAAAATTTCGAGACTCAATCAATTCATTCTTTAACCGAAAATCGCTCTCCATAGATGTCGATAACGGTATTGAAATTCGCACTCTTGATCTAAATAAACTTACACCTACCCATCTATCTTCTGGAGAGCGTCAGCTTTTACTTCTTCTAGCAAATGTTTTGCTGGGAACTTCAACCGGAGGCGTATTCATTATTGATGAGCCCGAAATTTCTCTTAATGTCAAATGGCAAAGAAAGTTGATGGGCGCACTTCTAGAAATAGCATACGATAGTGATATACAATTCATTATTGCGACTCATTCTATTGAGATTCTCTCGAACCACGATGACTGCGTTGTGGAACTGAATGCTTAGATGTCGGGTCGTCGAAGGGAAATTAAGGAGCTAGCAACTCTATACCGACGAGAGCCTTCACTGCGAGACCTATTTGTCGAGGGCCATTCAGACATGCGTTTCCTGTCATGGCTACTCTCGGAACTCAAAATTGAAAATGTCTCCATTAAACCCATTTGTACGGTAGATGTTCCGGACGAAGACGTTGCCAGTCTTGATATGACGTCGGGGAATCGTCAGCGCCTTCTAACTGCTGCTGCAATCATCCAGAATAGCTTCGAAGATTCCAGCTCGTGGAATGCTTACTTTCTTGCCGACGCGGATTTTGACATTTTGGAAAATCGCTCGAGTGAATTTGAAAAGGTAATATTTACGGACTTTTCTTGTATTGAAAGTTACTTTGTAAGCCCTCGAGTGGTTGGCAAGGCGTTTTCATTGATTTGGGGATATAACTTGGATCAAAAGCAGTACGATAGTATTGTAGAAACTGTCACGAGTATATTCATTCTCCGTTGGGCGGCCAACCGCTTGAGTCTTCCGATCCGTTTTCTTAGTCCAGCAAAGTCGCTGACATTCAAAAGCGGCTGTATAGGAGTGAATATAGGCGACTATACAACTAGGGTCCTAGCTACATCAGGCCTGACTGACATGCGCGAAGTACTTGAAGCTGAAGCTGCAATCGTCAGTTCAAGCTTACCTTTTGACTACCGCCACCTCATCAACGGCCATGATCTCGAGGATGTATTTCATGCATTTGCCAAAAAGGCTCTTTCGGGCGGCACTGCAGGTGTGAAGCAGGAGATAATTTCGCGTATTTTGGCTTCTTGTTGTGAGTTTGGCGAGATGGAAGCATTCGAGCTGTCCGAAACAATTCGTAGTCTCTACACTCCTTAAGGCTCAATATTGCATTCAATGAGTTGGGGGGTCGCTTCATCCTAGGTAATGTTTTTCGGCGACGCTCGGTAACAACCAAAGGTTAATCAAAACGTATTCGAAATCCCACTTCTCCAACAAAACCAATGCTTTAACCCCCTTGTGCACGCGTGCACAAACCCTCAATCCTCCCCCACCGACCCACGCAGCGCCTTCACCTCGCCGCGGCGTTTCTTCGCCTCCACCCGCTTGCGCTTCTGGTTCAGGGACACCCGCGTCGGCCGCCGCTTCTTCGGCGCCACCAAAGCCCGCCGCACCAGCTCTGCCAACCGCTCCCGCGCGATCTCCCTATTCCGCGCCTGGGACCGCTCCTCCGAGACCTGCAAAATCACCGCCCCGTCCTTCGTCCACCGCCGCCCCGCGATCCGGCGCAGCCGGCCCTTCACTGCGTCGCTCAACGCAGGCGACCGCGCCGCCTCGAACCGCAGTTCGACCGCCGTATTCACCTTGTTCACATTCTGCCCGCCCGGCCCGCTCGCGCGCACGAAGTGCTCCGTGATTTCCCAATCCTCGATTGTGATCGTATCCGTCACGCGCAGGGGCATCGCATCCTCGTCAAACTCTGCTCAGCTGAGCACATATTGGCCCGTCCATCTGAACGCATTTTTATCTGCTCAGATGAACGCATTTTTCGCAAAAACTCTGCTCAAGTGAACGCATCTCCGTTCAGTTGAACGCATATTCCATCGAAAAAGGGCTGCCCAAGGTGAGCAGCCCTTTCGAAAGTTCAGGAGGTGGGATCGGTTAGGATATACCACCTTGGGATGGGCCTAAGCCCAAGGGTTTGCCCTAGAGGCGCGCCTCCCAAGTTGTCCCGTCACACGTCTCCAATACCTTTCTAGACACTGGATCACCTCCTTTCGATTGGTTGCTGTTATCCCCAGCCTGCCACAGATTTTGTGGATGTCAAAAGAAATTACGCAACCTGTGCCACAAACCGCCGTGTGATGAGGCGGAATGGGATCAACGCGATTAAAGCGAGGGCAAGTTTGACACCCCAATCCGCGATGGCGAGGCTGACCCACAAAGCGGCTTCCGGCCCAACGCCCAGGATCGGCAAAACCTCATTCGCCCAGGCCACATCGCCGGGTAGAACCGAGTTCAAAGCGCCCGAGAACGCGATGAAGAAGAACAGTGCCGTGTCGACGGAAGACCCAATTAAGCTAGAAATAACAGGAGCTTGCCACCAATTCCCATGCCGCAACCGGTCGAAAATGGCCACGTCCAGCAACTGCGCCGTCAGGAACGCGATCCCACTTCCCAAAGCGATGCGCAACGTCACCAGCGGCCCGAACTCGCCCATGATCTGCGTCCCGATCAGCGAGCAGGCAACACCCACCAAAAAGCCAACAAAAACAACGCGCCGGGCCATGGAAGCCCCATAAACGCGGTTCATGATGTCGGTCACAAGGAAGGCGAGTGGATAGGTGAAAGCCCCCCAGGTCAGCCATTGGCCGAAGAGGAATTGCACAAGGATATTCGACGCGACCACGATGGCCGCCATGGCGAGAACGCCGGGGAGGAGTTTAGTCATTGATTTCATTTCCGTTTTGACAAGGTAGTCGGAGACTTGGCCCAAATGGGCAGGCGCGCCGGATACGCCCAATCCGAGCCCGAGGCAAGCCCTACCGCAACACCGCCGCCATGGCCTTTGCGACGATCGGAATGTTGGTCTGGGTCAGGCCTGCCACATTCATCCGCCCATCTTCGACGATATAGACGCCGTACTTTTTCCGCAGCTCAATCGCTTGTTCAGGCGTAATCCCACACAATGAGAACATGCCTTTGTGCGCGGCCAAAAACCCAAAGCGATCCGAGCCCAACAAGTCCCGCAGAGCGTCAGCCAGAGCCTTGCGATTGGCCTGCATCGACACCCGCATGTGCGTCAGCTCATCCATCCACTCCGCATGCAACGCCTCGTCTGAAAGGATCACGTCGACGATCCGAGCGCCGTGATCGGGCGGGAAGGAATAGGCCATTCGGTTCATCGCCACCAATTGCGACACCGCCGCGTCACGCGCCGCGCCGGCAGCGGTCACAGCGACAGCGATGCCGACGCGATCTCGGTATAGGCCGAAGTTCTTCGACCCGCTGGCTGCAATCAAACACTCCGGCAGGTTCGCCGCCAGAAAACGCGTTCCGGCCGCGTCTTCCTCAACCCCATCCCCGAAGCCTTGATATGCCATATCGATGAACGGGATCGCGCCTGTGCGTTTGCAAATGGCAGCGATCTCGGCCCAATCGTCCGATGTGAAATCCGCACCCGTCGGGTTGTGGCAGCAGCCGTGAAGCAGGATCAGATCGCCAGCGCGCGCGGCGGATAGATCGGCGAAGGCACCGGCGCGATCAATGCCACCTGTGGCCCAATCATAGTAGCGGTAGGTACATCGCTTCAGCCCCAAATGATCCGCGATCGCGGCATGGTTTGGCCAACTCGGATCAGAGATCCAGATCTGTGCGTCAGGCCTTACCTCTTTCACCATTTCGAGGATCTGACGCACAGCGCCAGTGCCACCCGGCGTAGCACAAGCAGCGACTCGATCTGCGGGAACAGCATCGCCCAGGATCAGGCGTTTCATGGCGGCATGGAACGCGGCGTCACCGGCAAAGCCCACATAACCCTTGGTGTCCTGCGCGTCCCAAATTCGCTGTTCTGCAGCCTTTACGGCGGCCATGATCGGGGTGCGCCCATCGGGTGCGCGGTAGACGCCAACGCCAAGGTCAACCTTGTTGGGCCGGGGGTCAGCCGCGAACATCCCCATCAGTTCGATGATCTTGTCCGGCTTTGGCGTTGAGAGAGACTCAAACATCAGCCTCAGGCCTTTCGATCATAGACCAGCACGCGTGTGCGGTCCTCGCGTTCGACCGGTACGAAGCCCATCTTTTGGTAGAGAGGCAAGGCGGACGGGTGGTCGAGGGTACAGGTGTTTACCGTCATCTTCTCAACGCTCGTGCGCTCCCATCCCATGGCAATCGCGGTTTGCAGCAAGGGACGTCCAAGACCCGTCCCAACAGCCTGCGGGACAAGTCCAAAATAGGCGAGGTCACATGAACCCGCCTCGCGCCAATCCAGCATGAAGAACCCCGCAGGCCATCCATTCCGAATGGCGGTCCAGATCACGACGTCCGGGCTGCGCACAAAGGCCTGTAGGGCGGCGGGGTCTTCTTCGGCTTGCTCGAACCGGTCCAGCCATTCGTATTCGCGCCCCACGGCATCGTAGAGGGACAGGAAGTACCAGACCGGCGGATCAATCGCGCGCTCCAGTCGGATGTCACCATCCAACTGCGCGACCCCGAAAACAGGGCGCTGGGTCATCTCAAGATAAGTGATCGTGAAGGGAACTTCGGTACCCGCGGGAATGACATTCATCCGGTTTCGACCGTGAGTTGTTCGAATTGCCCCCATTCTGCCCAGGACCCGTCGTAGAGCGATACGTCGAGGTTCCCGAGCCTTGTCAGGCCAAGCATCAGGATCGCGGCAGTCACACCGGACCCGCAAGTCGTGATGATGCGTTTGTCGACATCCACACCCGAAGCCTCAAACGCCGCGCGCAGGGCGTCGCCCTCTTTCATCGTGCCGTCGGCGTTGAAAAGCGTGGCGTAGTGGACGTTCTTGGAATTCGGGATATGACCCGCACGCAATCCGGGCCGCGCCTCGGGCTCTTCGCCCCGAAACCGACCCGGTCCGCGTGCATCGACGATCTGCCAATCACCAAGCTTACTGGCCGAGGCCACTTGCGTGACGTCCTTCACAAGATGCGCCTGTCGCTGAACGGTCATGTGACGATCGCGCACAACGGGCGGCATATCTTCAACCGGGTGCCCCTCGGCCTGCCACTTGGGGAAACCGCCGTCGAGAACGGCCACATCGGTCTTGCCCATCAGGCGGAAGTTCCACCAAACCCGCGCGGCGGAGAACAGGCCCATGCCGTCGTAGACCACGACCTGGTGGCCATCGCCCACGCCCATGGCCCGCATCCGCGACATGAATTTCTCCACCGGCGCGACCATGTGGGGCAGCGCGGAACGAGCGTCAGAAATCTCATCAATGTCAAAGAAACGCGCGCCGGGAATGTGGCCCGCATCGTATTCCGCTATCGCGTCACGGCCCATCTCGGCCAGATAGTAGGAGGCGTCGATTACGCGAAGATCGGGGTCATTAAGGTGCGCGGCAAGCCAATCGGTCGAAACCAGTGTTCTCGGATCGTCGCCTGTAATCACGCCAGCCATGATGCATCCCCGTCTGCTTTATGGACGAGATAGGCCTACGCTTGCTGCGCCAGTCGCGCAAGTCTTGGACCCCCAAGGCGCAGTCGCCCACGCCTTGGGAGGAATGGGATCAGCGCCCGATCATGTTGCGGATGACGCTGACAATCGCGAGACCCGCGCCGCCACCGACGCCACCACCGGCGACCTGCGCCAGAATCGCACCGATATCCATGCCACCACCCGCGGCCGCTTCCGCGACGCCGCCAAGGCCAATGGCCGACAGGATCGTGCCGCCCAAGCCGCCGCCAACGATACCTGCGATGGAGTTGATGATCGTGCCCTGGTTGATCCGGGGTGCAACAGCGCCGGCAGCGTTACCGCCCACCGCGCCTGCGATCAGAGAGATGATGAGTTCCATGGTGTGTCCCTTCCTGTTGGGGCCGAGGGTGGCCCCATGGAAGGTGCAGTAACTTGCATAAGAAATGATCGGCAGGGGGAAAGGCTGCTTGTTTTCCCAGCAACCTCAGCCGTTCTGCTTCAGCAAACGCTGCTTTTGCCGGTTCCAATCGCGCTTGGCCGACGTCTCGCGTTTGTCCTGGTTCTTCTTACCCTTCGCGACGCCGATCTTCATTTTCACGAAGCCCTTGTGGTTGAAGTACATGACCAGCGGCACAAGCGTCATGCCCTCGCGCTGCGTGGCATTCCAAAGGCGTGACAGTTCGCGTTTGGAGGCCAGCAGTTTGCGGCGGCGCTTTTCCTCGTGCTGGAACGTCTTGGCTTGTTTGTAGGGCGCGATGTAGGAGTTCACGAGCCACAGCTCACCGTCCTTCACCTCCGCATAGCTCTCCGCGATGTTCGAGCCGCCAGAGCGCAGGCTTTTGACCTCCGACCCTTCCAGAATGATCCCAACCTCAAGATCGCTTTCGATTGCATAATCGAAGCGCGCCCGCCGGTTTTCGGCGATGACTTTGTAGTTTGGGTTGTCGGGTTGCTTGGCCATGGGCGCGATATAGGGGTTTGCGGTCCCGACGGCTAGTCCGCCTGCATCTGACGCACGCGCGAGATGGGCGATCTTGGTTAATCAAATGTAAACAAGATCGCCTTATTTTAACAAATTCAGAGGCTTAAGGTGTAGTTGCAACCTTGCAACCTCAGTTGATCAGCCCCGCATAGCGCATCCCCGCCTCGATCTGCGCCTTGGTCTCTGCGCTTACATCGGTCAGCGGCAGGCGCACCTCGTCGCTGCAATGACCCAGAACCGACAGCCCGTATTTCGCCCCGGCCAACCCTGGCTCCGCAAAAATCGCGGCATGAAGCGGCATCAGCCGGTCCTGATATTCCAAAGCGGTCGCATAGTCGCCCGACAGCGTGGCCGTCTGCATCTCGGAACAAAGCCGCGGCGCGACGTTGGCCGTGACACTGATACACCCATGCCCACCCTGCGCATTGAAGCCCACGGCGGTAGGATCTTCGCCCGAGAGCTGGATGAATTCCGTCCCGCAGGTCAGGCGCGTTTTCGGCACCCGGCTCAGATCAGCGGTCGCATCCTTCACGCCGACGATATTCTCAAGCTTCGCCAATTCACCCATCGTCTCAGGCGTCATGTCGATGACCGAGCGCGGCGGGATATTGTAGATATAGATCGGAATGCCAACCGCGTTCAGTGCACTGAAATGCGCGATCAGCCCACGCTGCGTTGGCTTATTATAGTAAGGCGTCACCACAAGCGCGGCATCCGCACCGACCTCCTTGGCGAATTCCACAAAACGCAGGGCCTCGGTCGTGTTGTTCGATCCCGCACCTGCCATGACAGGTAAGCGCCCGTTTGCCGTTTCCACGACACAGCGGATCACAGCCTCATGTTCTTCATGGGTCAGCGTGGGGCTCTCGCCAGTAGTGCCAACCGGCACCAAGCCATGAGTCCCCTCGGCTACGTGCCATTCCACAAGGCGTTTGAGCGCGTCGAAATCCACCGATCCGTTTGCCATCGGAGTGACCAGTGCGACTTGAGAGCCTTGGAACATCACGCGCTTCCTTTGTTTCCATGTGGATTTCGGGACGAAGTGCCGTCCCAATACGCGCCATTCACCGAATTGCCAAGTTCGTGAGTTGCGTCTTTGCGTATCTCCCCTATCTTGCGCCATCGGGGGATTTGACGAATTTGGAGACGCCGCCATCATGCGACGCCTGATACCCCTATGTTTCCTCGCCGTTCTTGCAACGGTTCCCGCACATGTTTCCGCACAATCCGATGCAGAGGCTTTGGCCGCCGCGCTCGAAGCCTACAATGCGGGCGATTTGGCGGGTGGGTCAGAGGCTGCTCAGGATCTTGACGATCCCATCGCTCTGGATCTTTTGGCCTGGACTCGTCTGCGCAGGGGTGAAGGCGACTTTGGCGAGTATATCTCTTTCATTGACCGCAATCCCGATTGGCCCGGCCTACCCTATATGCGCAGACAGGGGGAGCCTTCGATCCCCGAAGGCGGCGATCCGCAAAACGTGTTGGATTTCTTCGCGGATGAGCTGCCGCAAACCGGCGCTGGCGCACTGGCCTATGCCCGGGCATTGGAAGAGACGGGCGATCGCGTCGCGGCTGAAGCCGAGGTGGTCCGAGCCTGGACGTCACTTGTAATGACCGGCCCTCAGGCACAGGCCCTCAACCGCGCCTACGGTTCGATCCTGACTGAAGCGCATCACATCGAACGGCTCGATCACCTCCTTTGGGAAGGATCTGAGGCGCGAGCGCGGGCGATGTTCTCGCTTGTTCCCGAAGGGTGGGTGGCCATGGCCGAGGCCCGTTTGGCTTTGCGCGATCGGCGTGCCGGCGTGAATGAACTGATCGATGCCGTGCCGGCATCTCTGCGCGATCATCCTGGCCTGTCTTATGAGCGGTTTATCTGGCGCATGGCCGAAGGCTATTGGGACACGGCAGCCGAATTGATGATGGAGCACTCGGGCAGTGCAGAGGACCTTGGCCGACCAGCGGCGTGGGGCCGCCGACGGGCTGATCTTGCGCGGGACGTCATGCGTGAAGGCAATCACGCGGCCTGTTATGAGTATGCATCTTCCAATCGGATTGATCCGACGGATGACTACATTCGCTTTGCCGATCTGGAATGGATTGCCGGATATTGCGCCTTCCAACTGGGCAATTACGACACAGCGATCCGCCATTTCTCGGACTTCCGTGAAGTTGTCTTCTCGCCCATCTCGGTCGGGCGCGCAGGATATTGGCTTGGCCGCGCCCATGAAGCCGCAGGAAACGCTGAACAAGCCGCTGAGGCCTACGCCCTTGGCGCGCAGTATCAATCCAGCTTCTATGGCCAGTTGGCGCAAGAACGGGGCGGGTATCCAGTGAACCCTGAATTCCTCGGTGACCGCGACTACGGCAATTGGGCGACGGCTGAATTCACCAATCTGCCTGTCTTCCATGCCGCGATGCTGCTTTATACCGCCGATCAACGCACACTGGCAGAACGCTTCTTTACCCACATCACCGAGCGTCTGAATGAACGCGAAGCGGGTATGATGGGCGATCTGATGCTTGATTTGGGAGAGCCGCACTTCGCGTTGGTCGTGGCCAAGCGCGCGGCGCAATCGGGCCACGAGATCTTCCGCGCCTACTACCCCTTGGCTGATCTGGAGGATGTGTCCCTTCCCATTCCCCGAGCCTTCGCCCTCGCCATCGCGCGGCGGGAAAGCGAGTTTGACCCAGTGGTTGAGTCTGGTGCGGGTGCTCTCGGTTTGATGCAAGTGATGCCGGGCACGGGTCAGGATTCCGCAAGCGATCTGGGGATCGACTTCTCCCTTTCAAGACTCCGCAACGATCCGGCTTACAACGTTTTGCTCGGATCAAACTACATCGACGGGTTGCTTGGGGCCTACAACGACAATCCCATTCTTGTGTCCGTCGGGTACAATGCCGGTCCGGGCCGTGTGCGTCAGTGGCTGGAACGGTTTGGCGACCCCCGTGATGCAGACGACGTTCTGGATTGGATCGAGGATGTTCCTTTCTCGGAGACGCGCAACTACATCATGCGCGTGATCGAGAGCTTGCCGATTTACGAAGCGCAGTTGACTGGAGAACTGCCGACTTTGGGGCTCAGCGAACGATTGGTGCAATAGCCGCCTGCGGAATGATCGCTGGACCAGGTCGCGCTTTGCTATAGGTACGGATTATGGATTGGACAGTATTTCTTCTGTTTTTGGGCGCATGCTGCGCGGCAGCGGCTACAGGGTCGATGTTTCCGCCCGGACCCTGGTATCGCGCCTTGTCCAAACCGACGTGGACGCCGCCCGATTGGTTGTTCCCGGTCGCCTGGACAATCCTTTACATCGCCTCGGCCTACGCTGCGTCGCGTGTGGCGGTGGTCAATGGCAATGCCCACGCGATGGGGTTTTGGGCGATGCAGATCGCTTTGAACGCGCTATGGACACCGGTCTTCTTTGGGCTTGAACGGATCCGGGCCGGAATGCTTGTGCTGGTTTGCCTTTGGCTAGCGGTCCTGGGGTCCATGCTTAGCTTTTTCGCTGTCGACACGCTGGCTGGCTGGCTGATGGCACCGTATCTGCTGTGGGTGAGCGTTGCTGGAGCGCTGAACCTTTCCGTCTGGCGTCTGAATCCTTCTGAAGCCTGAGCGGCACACCATTCCACCAAAGATTCGCCAACATCCGCGAATCTCTCCGCCTGCGCGTCGCTCCGACTCGGCTTGATCACCCCGGATTATTTCAATCCCATCCCCACCACTCACGCCCGCGACAGCCGTTCTC